>JARBTR010000004.1 GCA_029240105.1 Caryophanales bacterium
AGCTTTCCTGTGGGTGAGCACCTGAGCCTAAGGTCTCAGGCACCCACTTTCCCACGGGAGTCCTGCGGGTTTCATTGCCAAAACATCCATATTGTTCATACTTCTAAAGCCTCTGGTACCAATAGTTGAGGCCCAAAAAAATTTATACTTTCCTATCTTTTTAAAAAATCCTTTCCTTTTAAAAAAGGAATGTTAGTAGTGGGTCTATTTCAAAGGGTTGGGTTAAAACAAATTTTTAAAGAATATTTTTTTATAGAAATCATGATTTTTTCATAAAAAATGGTTCTACTTCAGTCATTTTGGGCATAAATTATTTTGATTCTTTGCCATAAATGTAATTTAGGAGTATATACCATGGAAAAACAAAAGAAATATTTCACTTTAACATTAACTTTTTCTATTTTTCTCTTTCTACTAATCTTTCTAATTTGGTTTCTTTTTATAACAAAAGGGAGTACAGAAATCATAAAAAAATCTCGTATAAAACCAGTTTCATCTGTAATACCAAATTCAAAACCTCTAGAGAACCCACCTATAAATACTAGAAGGGATGGTTCTACTATTAAACTTATTTTCGCTGGCGATACATGTTTAGATGTAGGTGCTCGGCGTAATATTAATAAATATGGAGTGGATTACCCTTTTCACCAGGTTAAAGATGAGGTAATGAAAGCAGATTTTTCCTTTTTGAATTTGGAAACATCCGTTACTGAAAGAACTACACCTTACCCAAAGGAATACAACTACAAATCTACTTTTGAGAGCTTACAAGGGATTACAAATGCAGGGTTTGATCTTGTTGGGCTATCAAATAACCATTCTATGGACTACGGATTGGAAGGATTAATCGATACTTTTGAAAATTTAAAAAAAGCGAGTATTCCCTACATTGGTGCAGGAAGAAATTCATCTGAGGCTTATCAAGCTCATACTGAAATTATTAAAGGGAAGAAAATTAAATTTCTCTCATTTTCAAACGTATTGCCTGATTTTAATTGGTTTGTAGGAGAAAACAAAACGGGACTAGCAAACGGATATGATATTAATCTAATTGTAAAAACTGTTCAGAAGGAAAAAGAAACAGCAGATCATGTATTTGTTTATATTCATTGGGGTGTTGAAAGAACAGAACGACCTCTTGATAAAAATCGTACGTGGGCAAGACAAATGATTGACGCAGGCGCTAGTGGTGTTATCGGTTCCCATCCTCACGTTCTTCAAGGGTTTGAAGTTTATAAAGGAAAGCCCATCGCATACTCAATTGGTAATTTTGTTTTTGGAGGAAAGACCGGGCTAACGGCTCAAACTGGACTTTTACAATTAAATATCTTACCTGATGATCAAATCATATTCTGTTTTTCACCTTACATCATTGAAAATTTTACACCAATGAAGGTGTCCGAGGAAAAGAGACAAAGTATGTTGAACTATTTAGAAAGTATTTCTTATGGAGTTGATATCAACAAACAGACCGGATTTATTAATTCTAATTACTATGTTCAGAAGTAATAAATTAAAATAGTAAATAAAGATATCAACTTGTAGAAGGAGATTCATACTTTGCAAAGATATAACGTTGGGATATTGCTTTTTGAGGTTGCCAAAACGACTGCAAAAAGAATGGAATATGATATTAAGATTTAAAAATTGGAGACTAAATTGGGATTTGAACTTAAAGAGTTACATCCATTTACATACAAAAAACCACC
This sequence comes from Caryophanales bacterium, assembly GCA_029240105.1. Classification (GTDB taxonomy): domain Bacteria; phylum Bacillota; class Bacilli; order JARBTR01; family JARBTR01; genus JARBTR01. The sequence goes on from JARBTR010000004.1 coordinate 1,710, forward strand.
TATTATCTTGTACTTTTTAATTAGGCACAAAATAAAAGGTGATTCTTTGTTAGACAATGGGGATAATCCTATAATAGGGGAATTAGAGAAATTAGTTGTTACTTAAAGCCTGACGACATTCTGCTATATAGTTAGTCATATAACTTCCTGCTGGGCCACCTATAACGTTTCTATTTTCAACGCAACATTCTATCGTAATTGCTTCATAAATACTCTCATCAAAAATCGGTGAAAGTTGTTTAAACTCTTCAAGAGTCAACTCCTCAATGGCTTTTTTATGCTGAGAACAATAAAGAACCATTTTACCAATGATCTCATGTGAGTCACGGAAAGGAATTCCTTTCTTCGTGAGCCAATCGGCAGCATCTGTTGCATTTACAAAACCAGTTTGTAGGGATTTCAAACAATTCTCTTTATTGATTTTCATAGTTGAAATCATACCATCAAAGATAGAGAGACAGGCCTTTACTGTGTCGATAACATCAAAAACTGCTTCCTTGTCTTCTTGCATGTCTTTATTGTAAGAGAGTGGCAAGGACTTCATTGTCGTTAGCAATCCCATTAAGCCCCCATAAACACGTCCGGTCTTTCCACGTATCAATTCCGCCATATCAGGATTTTTCTTTTGTGGCATGATACTGCTTCCAGTAGAAAAACGGTCATCAAGTTCAATGTATCCAAACTCATTTGTCGTCCAAATAATAATCTCTTCACAAAATCTGCTTAAATGCATCATTAGTATGGAACAAGCACTTACTAGTTCAATGCAATAATCGCGATCTGACACAGCATCCATACTATTTCTAGTAAGTTCAGAAAAACCAAGTTTTTCTCTTACCAATTCACGATTGATTGGATAGGTTGTTCCAGCTAATGCTCCTGCTCCGAGAGGCATAGTATCAGTTCTACTGTAACAATCACGTAGTCTACCTGAATCTCTTTTTAACATTTCAAAATAGGCCATGACATGGTGAGCAAATGTTACCGGCTGAGCCTTTTGCAAGTGCGTGAAGCCTGGCATGTAGGTTTTTACATTGTTTTCTGCTATTGAAAGCAACGTTTCTTGTACAGATAAAACCAATTGTTCTATTTCAAGTATTTCTTGTTTTACATACATTTTCATATCAAGTGCCACTTGATCATTACGGCTTCTACCTGTATGCAATTTTTTACCAACATCACCAATTCGCTGAATCAAAATGCTTTCGATATTCATGTGAATATCCTCAGCTTTCTCATCAAACACAATCTTTCCTTCTTCAATATCACTTTGTATTTCTAATAATGTTTTACAAATTAACTTCGATTCATCATGTAAAATGATCCCTTGTTCAGCCAACATTTCAACATGTGCCATACTTCCTTGGATATCTTGCCGAAAAAGTCTTTGATCAAAAGAAATTGACGAATGAAAACTATCTGTTGCTGCACTTGTTGATTGAGTAAATCGTCCACCCCAAAGTTTCATCCTACAAATTCCTTCCTTTCATCATCGCTCTTACTTCAATTGGTAATCCAAATAATTTTATAAAACCAGCTGCATCGTTATGATTATAAAGATCGCCCGTTGTAAAACTAGCAAAATCCTCATTGTAGAGTGAATAAGGCGAACTCGACCCAGCTGAAATAATGTTTCCTTTATACAACTTTAATTTTACAGTTCCTGTAATTGTTTCATTTAACGATTTCATAAAAGTTGATAAAGCCTCGCGTAACGGAGTATACCATTCCCCGCTATAGATTAATTCAGCGTATTTTACGCCAACAACATCTTTGTAACTTAATGATTGCTTGTCTAAGCAAAGGTATTCAAGTTCTTTATGAGCATACATTAAAATGGTTCCACCAGGTGTTTCATATACACCTCTTGATTTCATTCCAACAACACGATTCTCCACAATATCAATGATTCCGATCGCGTTTGCTGCTCCAACTTCATTTAACTTATTCATGATTTGTAATGGGGACATTTGTTCACCATTAATTGCAGTAGGTAGCCCTTTTTCAAAACTCAATTCTACATAAGTAGCTTCGTCTGGCGCCTCTTCAGGGACCACGCACATTTTTAACATATTTTTATAATTAGGCTCTAAAGAAGGATTCTCAAGCTCTAGGCCCTCATGACTGATATGCCATAAATTATTATCACAGCTATAACTCTTCTCTTTAATGGTCGGTAATGGTATATTTTTTGATTCTAGATATGCAATTAAATCTTCTCTAGATCCAAAAGACCAACTATCCATTCTCCAAGGAGCAATTACTTTCAAGTGTGGTGCTAAAGCCTTGATTGTTAATTCAAAGCGCACCTGATCGTTTCCTTTACCAGTGGCTCCGTGACATATTGCGGATGCACCTTCCTTTAACGCAATTTCAACCAATGTTCTAGCTATTAATGGACGAGCCATTGAAGTTCCAAGTAAATATTTCCCCTCATACGTTACATTGGCACGTAAAACATCATAAATGTATTCTTGGACAAACTCTTTTTTTACATCAGGTACATATAAGTTTGAAACACCTGACTGAGTGGCTTTCTCCTCTAAATTTTCAGCAATGTCGTTTTGACCAACATCTACGCAAACAGCAATAATTTCAGCGTCATTATAGTTATCTTTTAACCATGGAATAATCGCAGTTGTATCCAATCCGCCAGAATAAGCCAATACAATCTTTTCTTTCGTCATGCAAATCACCTGTATCCTTTTATTTTTTATTAGAACTTTTTCTGTCGTTACATTCGAATTGTTAAAATGTTCCGAATTAGTCATAAAATTCTGGTTTTTTCCAATAAAAAAAAGCCTCTTCAAAATTGAAGAGACTATTATTGTAAATAGCGGTACCACTCTTGTTGATATACAAAGACGTCAATTGTATATCCACCTCAATGTGTTAAGGCCACCAACCTTTGAACCTACTAATACCAATTATTGCTTAATAGCTATTTAGTATAAAATTCGGATCAACCCTTCATAGATGCGTTTCGCTTAGGATTCAATTACTGATCTCACATCAACATCAGCTCGCTGGAAATGTTTCAAAAGCTACTCTTCTAATCACTAGGTTTTTAAATATTGTTAAAAATAATATCTTTTATAAAATGCTTTGTCAAATATTTTTTTGAATTTTTTCAACATTCCCATAACTTAACAAATAAAAGAATTTTAGACTGTCCTTAACAAAGTTTTTGACACAAAAGACATTATCTGTTTTTCTATGATATGGAATCATTATTAGAAACCATGATTAATTTATTTATAATTATCACATAAAAAGAAAAGGTGATTAGCATTAAATATTTATTTAGAGGATTCATTATATTTCTCATTTTAACTTTAATAAGTGCCTGTTCTGGAAAAGGTGAAGAAGTCGTAAAAATAAAAGATAAGCGTTTTTCTGGCTTACTTATTATTCAAAAAGTTGAAGATAATACCTCATCTGAAGAAATGCAAAAAATGATAAGAGATAAACAAAATATAGAAAAAATCTTGACGATGGTTGAAGGACTTAAAGTGAAAGTAACGGATGCTCAAAAGGTGTCTGAAGCAATGAAGTCTCAGGACTCATATTCTTTTGGTTTTATGGAAGGTGATAAATTTAAACCTGGCAGATCGCCATATACTTTTATTGCTTTAAATGACGGTACTTTTATCTTCACTAACGAAGATGTTAATTCTATGCAAATACCCCGTATGACTATTGGAAAGCATAAAAAATTATTAAATGAAATGAAACTTCTATTAGAAATAGGTTTTTAAAGGCAATCGTTTAAACGGATTAGTTTTAATAATAGAAGGTTAATATACAATCGATTTAACCTGCTTTTTAATGTGTGATATTTAATGATCATTTTACACCTCAAAAGAGAACAAGTTAACCTGATGGTAACGTTCGAGAAGGCGAAATGCTTGCGCGTTTCGTAAAAAACATATATGTTTTTCAAACCGACGGTCGTATGAAGTAAAAACCATTTCGAACGTATAAAAAATACCCACCGAAGTTTTCGGATATATGTTCGAGAAGGCGTAACGCTTGCGCGTTTCGTGAACCCCAGTCCAAACGGTCTTACGAGTTCTAACCCTGGAATATTAATAAAGCCCATAACCTGAAGGTTATGGGCTTTATTATACGTTCGAGAAGGGATTCGAACCCCCGACCGTTCGCTTAGAAGGCGAATGCTCTATCCGGCTGAGCTACTCGAACAGTTTTGCAACAAAAAATATTATATAAAATCCAGTACCAAGTGTCAATGATTCAATAAAAATAAAATAACTTGTTGGAAATCATCCGTGCAAATTAATGCTTATTTAAATCAAATTCAACATGCTCAATAACTACCCCATTCAAGTCGTAAAAATCTATCAAATATTTCTCATCTGCTTTGTTTACTATTGCATACGTCTTTTCCATCGGGCCACGCGGCTGTGTGATGCTACCGGGATTGATAAGCAGAATCCCCTTAATAATTTCTGCTTTTCGTTGATGTGAATGACCGTAACAAACCACTTCACAATTCATAAGTCGTGCCTCATTTTGAAGGAGTTCACGATTGTATTTCACATTATAACGATGTCCATGAGTTACAAAAATATCCATGTTGTCTGCTTCAACAATTAGGTCTTTAGGCATTTTTGAAAAAAAGTCACAGTTGCCACCTACCACTTGAAAAGGTGACAAAATTGGATCATCTTTCCTTAACTCAGAGTCTCCACAATGTATAAAAGCGGTTACTTCATGTTGGTGCCGCAGAACAATGAGATTCAACTCTTCTTTCTTCCGATGGCTATCACTTACTATTAAGATTGCCACAGAGCAGCACCACTTTCCTCAGAAAGTTTTTCTAATTTTTCAATCATTTTTTTCAATGCACGAGCACGATGTGAAATTGAATTTTTTTCGTCAGGTGTGCATTGTGCTAATGATTTTTGAAATTCATCTGTTACAAGTTCAGGTAATCCTGGACCTACAAATACAATACAACAGAAGAAACGTGCAGTCCTTTTATCAAAAGGCAAATCTCCAAGTTCTTCAAGCACTTTGATATAATTTCGAACGTCATCTGTAGGTTCACCTGCATACCTTGCTGAATAAATGCCAGGTCTTCCATCCAATGCATCGACAATCAACCCTGAATCATCCGCGATAACTGGTATTCCCGTTAGTTCTGAAATAGCACGTGCTTTAATAAATGCATTTTCTTCAAAAGTTGAACCCGTTTCCTCAACATCGACTGGCTCCGGTAAATCAAGATTAGTTAACACATTCAACCCAAGTGGTTCAAGCAATTCCTTAAACTCTCGTGCTTTACCTACGTTACTCGTTGCTACTAGAATTTTTTTCATATGTATATTCACCTGATTAATTAACAAGATTTATTTTAGTAGTTTAAAAAATTCACACCTTACACTACTTGAATTTTATCAGAAATAGGTCCTAATGTTTGCTTTTGAAGTTCGATTAATTGAGAAATCCCCTCATTTGCTAAACCTAATAATTCCTGAAGTTGGGCCATCGTGAAAGTTGCTTCCTCACCTGTTCCTTGTAATTCTACAAATTCGCCGCTTCCAGTCATGATCACATTCATATCGACCTCGCAAGCTGAATCCTCTTCGTAATTAAGATCTAGGACAGCTCCTTCTTCTGATAAAATTCCCACTGAAGTTGCTGCGATAAAGTTTTTAATAGGGAACTTTTCTAATACACCTGACTCATGTAATTTATTAATTGCAATAGCTAAAGCAACAAAGGCACCTGTAATTGACGCAGTTCTCGTACCGCCATCTGCTTGAATGACATCACAGTCAATCGTAATAGAACGCTCTCCAAGAGCTTCCAAGTCAACGATTGCACGTAAGGAACGACCAATTAAGCGTTGAATTTCCATTGTTCGGCCAGTCAGTTTCCCTTTTGCAGATTCACGTTGCGTGCGGCTACCTGTTGCTCTTGGGAGCATTGCATATTCTGCAGTTACCCAACCTTTACCTTGTCCACGTAAAAACGGCGGAACTTTTTCTTCTACAGTCGCGTTACAAATTACTTTTGTATTTCCAACGGCCACAAGAATTGACCCTTCTGCATGTATCGTAAAATCCTTTATAAATTCTACTTTTCGTAATTCATTTTTTAATCTTTCATCATGTCTCATATTAAGCCTCCATTTCATTGGTTTTACAACCCAATGATCGTTAAAAAATTCTTTTGTTAGCATACCACAGTTTACCCATTTAAAAGAAAATAAAAAGAAGTGAGAAAAAATTCTCACTCCAAGTAAAGCTTCTATTTAAAAAGTATTATAAATAATACTTGTTGTCCTTAAACCTTTCTTAGAAGGCTACAGCATTCACCTTGTTAGGGCGGGAAACTGGTGCAGTTAATGGTTTTCCATCTTCATTAGAAAGTTCTTTGCTGCCATTTACTGTTACAGAAACCTTTTGAATGGATTTGTTTTCAGTTAGAGACAAAACAAGAGCATCAAGAAGTTTTGAAGAAACTGTTTTCTTTTCCTTATCGCTAGCGCTTGTATAAAGATTTTGATTGAAATTCAATGAAACCACGCCATTGTCGATATTTGGTGTATCAATTAAGGCTAAATCGGTAGCAAAATCTGAAGCAAGGTTCGATCCAATTGCAGCACCTTTCACAAGCTCTTTAACGACTGTCACAACATCATTAGTCCCTGAATTTGAAACACGTCTAGTTACTGGAACATAGTAGTTTGCTTTTTTGTTTGTAGCTACGAAATACACTGTAATTGGATGTGTGTTCATGATATCAGCTAATTGTGTTGACTCATTATTAATACCAATTTGACGAGTTAACTTGCTCGCAATTGGAGTTTTAGAAACAGGCATTTCAGCTAAAGACTTTCCTTCAATACGTAGTGCAACACTACCGATTGAGTCGAATTGAGTTAAAGTCCAAACAACTGATTGTAAAATTCTATTCTCATTTGCTGCCTGGTAATTTTTGAATTCTTTTGAGAAATCAACAGTTGCTACACCATTTTGCACATCAATGCTTTTTATTACAGTTTCTGGAGGTAGAATTGCTTGAAATCCATTTGGAAGTAAATCTGTAACAGGACCATCTTGAACTAGGTATTCAAGCGCCTGTTTGGCCACACTTTGTGTGTTTGGTAGTGCTAGTGCAGTTGGTACTACGTAACCATTTTTATCAACTAAATATAATTCAGTTGGTATTTTTTTTGCCAAATCCTTAGACTCTGATTCATCGTCATCTAGTTCATCCGCTTTTTTTACATAGTTAACGTTAGGTGGATCCATTTTTTCTTTATCACTAAACGGATTTAAACCAAAGCTGCAACCACTTAGTAGCGAAGAAATTGTTAAAACAGAAAGTAAAGCTAGTACCTTTTTTTTCCACTTCATAAAAAAGCCTCCCATTTGTTGAAGTTACCTATCTTTTTTCAACATAATAATACTTGTACTTCAACTTATGAGGGTTGTACTTTTTATAGAACAAGCTTATGTAATAGATATTTATTAATATTGAATTTAGTAATAAATACTAGTAAATTTCTTTTTGATTCATACAGAAATTGCTTCGATCCTTTTAACTTATACCAAAACTTCGTAGGGGTTTGTTCCTGAGCTGTAGCTCAGACAAACTTTACGTACGTTTTACTTGCTAAATTCTATCGAACTTAGACCAAAACTTCGTAGGGGTTTGTTCCTGAGCTGAAGCTCAGACAAACTGTACGTACCTTTTGGTTGCTAAATTCTATCGAATTTAGACCAAAACGTAAAAACTTCCGAAGATTATTTAATCCTCAGAAGTTTGTATTCTTTCAATATTATCAATTTCAGTACCGAATAGTTCTACAGCAATTCGATTAAACATTCGACGCGACCCAGTTGTGTAAAATTCATGGCTTGGAGCTGATTTATTTGGCGATTGCATTTCGTTAAATTGCAATATTGTACTTGCATCACGAGCAGTTTCCTCTCCTGATGATATAATACTCACTCCTAATCCTAATTCTTTAGAAATGACTTTTTCTAAAAAGGGATAATGTGTACAACCTAGTACCAAAGTATCGATACCTGTTCCCTTTAATGGTGCAAGACCTTCTTTTACAACTCGTTCAGCAATAGGACTTCCCCACTCGCCACTTTCAACTATTGGAACAAATTTTGGACAAGCAAGACTTGTAACCTTAACACCTGAATGGATATTTGTTAAAGCATTCTCATAAGCACCACTTGCAATTGCACCAACAGTTCCAATAACTCCAATATGGAGATTTCGCGACTCTTCAATCGCAGCACGTGCCCCAGGATATATAACACCTATAACCGGTATATCTAGCTGATCCTTTAATTCATCCAGTGCTGCTGCAGTTGCAGTATTGCAAGCAATAATAAGCATTTTTATATTTTTTTGAAGTAAAAATCGAACCATTTCCCATGTGTACTGTTTGATTTCTTCCATTGGTCTAGGACCATAAGGGCATCGAGCATTATCACCTAAGTAAATGATTTTTTCATTTGGTAACTGGCGCATAATCTCTTTCGCAACAGTTAAACCGCCAACTCCAGAGTCAAATACACCAATTGGATTATTATTTGACATTATCTCTACGCTTTCTCTAAGCCAACGGGAGTCGAAACCCTAGGCCTTATCATGATTCTTTTTTTGAAATCCAATATTAGATGTTCCTAGTGTATTTTCAATACGCATCGACACATCTGTCTTGTCTTGCTTCAAAAGAAACAAGAAAAGGTCTCGAGTATATTCTAGATGATCAAACCTTTTGGGTTCAATTCCCACTACTTTCTGTTTTCATTTCTTTATGTAACTTTGACAAAAGTCTTTGTAACTCCGTTACTTCATTTACCTCAAAGGTACTGATTAAATTAGATAGGTAATTTTGACGACGAGATATCACTTCATTAATAATTCGTCTACCCTCTTCTAAAAGATGAACTTGAACAACGCGGCGATCTTGAGGATCGCGAACCCTTGAAACCAAACAGTTCTTTTCCATACGATCAATTAGATCAGTTGTGGTACTAAATGCAAGAAACATCTTTGTAGACAAATCACCAATTGTCATGTCCCCTTCTTCGTTTAACCATTGTAGTGCAATGAATTGCGGTGGTGTAATTCCAAAATCTTTTAAAATTTCACGGCCCTTTTCACGAATAATCCCATCAATGAACCGTAAATCTTTTTCAACTCCAGCTACTAATAGTTCATTCAATTGATTATTTCTTTTCAAAGGAGCACCTCATCATTTTATAATTCTATAATATAAAAATCTAATTTATCACATTTTCATCAACCTATATCATCCAAAAAAAAAGATTAAAAGTCAATACGAATCACTCCCTTAGTCCACTTTGCTGTTGAGACATCCATGTAATCATAAAAAAAAATATAAAAACAGCATTGATTTTATATCATCAATGCTGTTTTTCTGTATTTTACATTTAAAAAATATTTAGTTTACCACCTTACCACCATTTATATGGAAAACCTGACCCGTTATATATGTCGAATCTTCACTTGCCAGTAAAACATACATAGGCGCTACCTCACAAGGTTGTCCGGCACGTCCCATTGGGGCTGTAGATCCAAACGTTTTGACGTCCTCAGCTGAAAAACTGGAAACAATCAGTGGTGTCCATATTGGGCCCGGTGCAACAGCGTTAACTCTAATTTCTTGTTTCACCAGTGAGAGAGCCATTGATCGAGTAAATGTAAGAATTGCTCCTTTTGTGGCTGAGTAATCAATTAAAGTAGGATGTCCTTCAAAGGCAGTTATTGATGTTGTGTTAATAATTGAACTCCCTTTTTTTAGATGTGGCAAGGTCGCTTTTGTTAGATAAAAATACGAGAAAAAATTGCTTTCAAATGTATGCATCATTTGGTCTTTCGTTATGTCTACTATGCTATTTTGTGGATATTGCACAGCGGCATTGTTTATCAGAATATCGATTTTGCCGAACTCTTTCAGTGTCATATCGACTACTTTTTGAGAATTTTCTTCCTGTTTTAAATCTAGTGGGATTTTTAGACATCGTTTCCCTAGCTTCAAAACCTCTTGCTCAGTTACTTTAGCATCTTCGTTTTCATTTAAATAGACAATAACAATATCTGCACCTTCCATAGCATACAAAGTTGCAATAGCTCTCCCAATTCCACTATCACCACCTGTAATAATGGCGACCTTCCCTTCCAATTTTCCACTAGCCTTATAAGAAGGAGATATAAATTGAGGCAATGGATTCATTTCAGACTCTTTTCCTGGCTGCATATTCTGATGTTGAGAAGGAAATACATCCTTTTTAATTGCTTCCATATTCTTTTTCCTTTCAAGTTTTTAACTAGTATTCCTTGAATGAGTTAATCTATTTAAAATTAACCAAACACATCTATAATTAATCTCAATTAAGGCTTGTACTGACATCCCATAAAAGCGTCCAGATAAGCCTATTTCTTTTGAAGTTATTTATGTTCCATGCTAGTTTTGTCTACATATCTTTCTGCACAAATCGCCATTCAATATTTCGATAAAACTCGGTTGCATAATCGATGCCTATTCTCTTTGTTGCAATATAATGGGGTTTATACCCATCATCTTCAATCCAAAGTACATCAGAATGAAATAAATCCACTTCATTCAAAGTGATATCAATCTTCAATGCTTTCGTTAGCTTTCCAGGCCCATTAAATCCTTCCACAGCTCTAATTAATACAGCTTGTGGTTCTTCAGCTGCACCTGTGACTACATTTAATAAATGATGTATTCCATAACAAAGATAGATATAAGTGATTCCTCCTTGTTTATACAACGGTTTCGTCCGCTTTGTTTTTCCTGCCCTTGCATGACATGCTGTATCGATTTCACCTCGATATGCCTCAGTTTCCATGATTCGATGTCGCAATATCTTACCGTTTTCCATTTTTCTTACTAACATTTTACCAATCAAATCAGGGGCTACATCTAAAACATCCTGCTTAAAATAATCAAAATCTAAACGTTTCACTTTATTACCTCTTTATCCAATTACTAACTCACTCTTTTATAATTCTACTTCTATAATTTTTCCTAACAAGAAAATACTATTAAAAATGTTGAATTGGGAGGCAAATCATGAAAGCGGTCGTTTATGAAGGCATGAAACATGTTGAAGTTAAAAATGTCGGTGATCCAGAAATTATTAAATCTGATGATATTATTGTGAAAGTTACATCCACTGCAATTTGCGGATCAGATTTACATCTAATACATGGAATGATTCCGAATTTAGAAAAAGGTTCTATACTTGGGCACGAAACCATGGGTATTATTGAAGAAGTTGGTAAAGATGTTAAGAAACTAAAAAAAGGTGATCGTGTTATAGTACCTTTCCCTGTTTCATGTGGGCATTGTTGGTTTTGTAACCATGGATTATCTAGTCAATGTGATGAATCCAATGCAAATGGAGAAATCGGTGGAATATTTGGATATAGTAAAACGTTTGGGGGCTATGACGGTGGACAAGCAGAATATTTACGGGTACCCTATGCAAATTTTGGGCCAAAGATTGTTCCAGAGCATTTAACCGATGAACAAGTTTTATTTGCAACAGATATTTTACCTACTTCCCTTTGGGGAGTTGAAATGAGTGGAGTAAAACTTGGAGATACCGTCGTCATTCTTGGATGCGGACCAGTTGGCCTACTATCTATAAAGTGGGCAATGTACATTGGAGCAAAACGAATCATTGCTGTTGACTGGGTTGACTACCGTTTGAAACATGCAAAGGGATACGGTGTTGAAACAGTAAACCTGAAAGATCATGAAAATACTGGGGAGTACCTCAAAGATTTGACATACGGAGGCGCAGATGTCGTCATTGATTGTGTAGGTATGGATGGCAAGATGACAACCATCGAAAAACTAGAAACTTTGTTAAAATTACAAGGTGGTTCAAAATCTGCCATTGAAATTGCGACTCAAGCTGTTCGAAAAGGTGGCGTGGTAGGCTTAGTTGGTGTTTACGGTGCAAGATATAACATGTTCCCACTCGGAGACTTCTTCGCAAGAAATATTACTCTAAAAATGGGGCAATGTCCTGCTCACACCTATACTGACCGTATTATTCAATTAATTAGTGAAGGTAAAATTGATGCAACTGATATCATCACGCATACACTTCCTCTCGACAAAGGAAAACATGCTTATGAAATTTTTGATCAAAAATTGGACAATTGTATAAAGGTTATATTGAAACCCTAACATGTGAATTGTTAGGGTAACCTCGATAACAAGTATTAAATACAAAAAAAAATATGTTTGATGGGTGTTTTGAATCTATCTAAAAAATAAAAATGCAAAATAAAATGAGTGCCAAATTTCATATGAATTTGACACTCATTTTTTTTATTATACATCCATTTGTAAGAATTTCATAAAAATTATCTCAAAAAATTACATCCTAATTGTACGGAAATAATGATTGATATACACATGCGATTTTTCTCGCATTATGTAATAAAAGTCAACTTTCATAAAATGTTTATACTGAATATAAAACCAAGTTATTAGAAGAAAATGATTAATAGGCGATCCCTACACGCGATTTTATATAATCACTTGATTTCGCCTGTTTTAATGTAAATTCTGCTGTATCCTGAACGGATATTTTAGATCCACCCTCAGGCAGATATTCTCTGTCTAATCTATATCTGCCTAGCTTTTCCTCATCTGGCAAATACGTTGGACAGACAATCGTCCAATCAAGAGTTGATTGTTTAAGCATTTCGTATACTTTATGATGTTCTTCCGTTGCACGGGTTGATTTGTGCCTTGATTCACTTGATTGATAACGAAGATAATTCGGTGTGGTTCTACTTTGCAGAATACCCGCGGTACCAATAGTTATGATTCGTTTAATACCTTCGTTTTCCATTGCTCCGATAATATTCGGCATACTTTCCGTTAAAGTGGTCGTGCCATCAGTACTTAGTGCACTAATAACTACATCCATCCCATACATTGCACGTACTATATCCTCTTTATTTAAAACATTCCCTTGAATAATGGTTAAATTTTCATTATAAATTGTAATTTTCTCTGGATTGCGAACTAATACAGTAATATGATGACCGTCATAAAGGGCATACGTCATAATTTGACTACCAACACGCCCAGTTGCACCTAATATTAAAATATTCATAAGAATGTGACTCCTTTGATTGCTTGAAAATAAGAAAAACTTATTTAACAAAAACAAGATAAAACGGTTTTACTGTTAGAGAAATTATGCGAAAGTAACACTACATTCACTTACCCTCTACAATCTCACTCAAATAACTCCAACGTTCGATTAAATATTCAAGCTTTTCATTGAGTTTTGTTTCTTGTTGAAGAAGTTCATTTGCCAAAGTGAAATCGCTTCCTACTTTTTGTAATCTTGCTTGGATATCTGCTAATTCTTCTTCTGTACGAGCAATATCACCATCAATGTTTTCCCATTCTTTATTTTCTGCATAAGAAAGGCGCTTTTTTTGCTGTGGCTGTTTTACAGGTTGACTTGCAACTACTGTTGCTTTTTCATCAGTCATCTGTTCTTTTTGCCACTCATAAAAATCACTAGCAGTACCTAGATAAATGGAAATTTTTCCATTCTTATCAAATGCCCATAATTTATCGACCGTTTTATCAAGGAAATAACGATCATGCGAAACTGTAAGGACTACTCCCGGAAAACTCTCTAAATAATCCTCTAAAACTGTTAGTGTTTGTATATCCAAGTCATTTGTTGGTTCATCTAAGATTAAAACATTTGGACTCTGCATCAGGATTTTTAACAAGTAAAGTCGTCTACGTTCTCCACCAGAAAGTTTACCAATAATCGTCCCATGTGAATGTGGAGGGAAAAGGAATCTTTCAAGAATTTGCGCTGCAGATACTTTATAATCATCTTTCAAGACGACCATCTCTGCCGTCTCTTGAAGATATTGCAACATTCGTTTGTCTTCTGGCATTGATTCAAGTTCCTGTGTGTAATAACCAAGCTTTACTGTTACGCCAAATTCTAGTTCTCCACTATCTGGTTTTAATTCTCCAGTCAAAATTTTGAGCAAAGTGGTTTTTCCGACCCCATTTTCACCAATAATGCCGATTCGATCACCTTTTTGTAAAATGACTGAAAAATCTTTTACACATTGTTTTGTTCCAAAGCTTTTTGAAATAGATTTTGCTTCTATAACTTTTTTTCCGAGTCTTGCCGATGTTGTTTCAATTTCTAATGAACCGGCCGACTCTTTTGAATTGTAATCATTTTGGATCGTATCGAACCGCTGGATTCTTGCCTTTTGTTTTGTTGTTCTCGCTTTTGCACCCTTGCGCATCCATGCTAATTCTGATTTAAATAAGCTTTTCAGCTTATGTGCTGCCTTTTCGTCTACCTCATCTTGGATGGCGCGACTTTCTATGTACTGCTGATAATTGCCTTTGTATTCTTTTAATTCCTTGTTCGCTAGTTCCCATATTTTCGTTGTACATGCATCTAAGAAATAACGGTCATGTGTCACAAATAATAATGCTTTAGAATACGTTTGCAAATAATTTTGCAACCATTCTATCGTTATTTGATCTAAATGGTTGGTAGGCTCATCTAAAATGAGTAAGTCTGGTTGTTCTACCAGAACTTTTGCTAAAGCAACCCGTTTCTTTTGACCACCTGAAAGTGATTTTAACTCACTATGAATTGCAGATATCCCTAGTTTATTTAAAATGGTTACTGCCATGGCGTGTAATTCCCATCCATTTAGTGCATCCATTTGTTCTTGCATTGTAAAGAGTTGATTTTGAAACTTTTGATTCTCTGGATCTTCTTTAAGCCTTTCAAGCATTCCCTCGTAATCACGTACCAATTTAAAAACAGGGGAATCGTTTCGAAACAAATACTCGATAACATTTTCATTTTCATTCATATCAAACTGCTGCTCTAAATAAGCAATTTGATAATCATTTGGTTTATCAATTAGGCCAGAATCTGCCACATCTTTCCCAGCAATAATATCCAGTAAGGAAGTCTTACCTGTCCCATTGATCCCAATGAGGCCAATTCTCTCGCCCTCACAGATAGAAAAATCTAAATGATTAAATAACGTTTTTTCGCCAACGGTTTTCTTAATCGCAGTCGCTTTGAATATTTTCATTCGTAATCCATGCTTTCTATTCTATTTTCCAAATTCTATTATAAATGAAAACCCCAGAAAACATTTAATAACTTTTCTATGCTGTTAGATCTGACTGTTGCCATTTGCTGAATTTCACACATTACCTGGTACGAATTCATGCCATTTAGAAAAAACAGCAACCTGATCCTTTTAAAACATTTGCGCAGATGTTTTGGATGAATTCCCGCAGAGCTTTCCTGTGGGTGAGCACCTGAGCCTAAGGTCTCAGGCACCCACTTTCCCACGGGAGTCCTGCGGGTTTCATTGGGCTCCGAGAATTTAAAACAGTAAACATTAACAAGAAAAATCTTATACAAAATTTAAGTCATAATCCTTTTTTGACCGGTAATTTGTTGAATTGGTGCAATATTTTGCGTGAATTCTACAGTGCCAACATATTTTCCTTCTTCATCACGCACAGCAAAATAGCGAATGTAAACAAATTTTTCACCCATCGGTATCCAGAAATCTTCATTGTCCTTAGCACCAGATTTAAAATCTTCTAAAAGTTTTTCGATAATATGAGCACTTTTTGGGGGGTGACAGTTTAGAACGGTCCGTCCAATGATAGCTTTCGTTCGAACGAAAATCGGATCTGTTCCGTGTGAAAAAAACCGTACAATATCTTTATCATCGATGAAAGTTAGATCAATTGGTAAATGTCTTAACGTGAGCTGCAATTGTTTTACAGTGACAATCCCTGTATCAAATTTTATAAAGCCTTTTTCAACTGAGTTTGTTTCAATATGGTCTCGTTTTGGAACCCAATTCCCTTTTGGCTCAATCAAACAATATCCAACTTCTTCGCTTTCTTCTGCAATTTTTACCCATTCATCTTCTGTTAAATGACTAAGCGCCATTGGAAACAATATATTTTCTTCTTTAAAGATCATTTCTGTTGTTTCTTTAATAATAAAACGCAGAATGTCAATAATTGTTTCCCAACTTATACTTGGTTGAATCAGTTGTCTTTTTGCTTCCTTGATGTTATCACGGATTTTATCATCTACTCCCCACATCACTTTTGTAGGGCCGTAAATTCCATACTTTTCTAAATACGGGAATAATAAGTTTTCTTTTCGACTATAGTGTTTATCGACATCATATAGTAGGTTCAAATCAGACACTACTTTAAAGATATTCTCTTCGCTTTTTTCCTTTTCAAGGCGATCTGTATGAATGGCTAGCTTAATGTTTACAAGTTTATCAATTTCTTGGTTCTCAATTTTAAATGTGTGTATTGGATGGCCAGCCTGGAATTCAGGTTGAGTTGCTTGGTGTATCGTTTCGATGCTTGTACCTACTACAGCAGCATGTACAGAGCAAAGTCTTTGTATTTCTGAAACAGGTATCCCTTCTTCATTCATTAAAGCCTGTTCCATTTGTGATATTTCCTCTACAGAAACACTACCAATTTGTTCATTAAACAGAACTTTTACTTCTTCAACGCTTTTACCTTCATGTAGCAACTTAATAATATTTTTTAAAGCAGCTACCTTCTCTGGTTTTGGTTGCTCCCGATTATTAATCAACTCACTCATTTACTTACCTCCATTTAAATAATCTCAAATCCATGTTTTTTAAAATTTTCTTGTATCAGCTCTAATGAAATACCTTTCATCTTTGCACCCTTTTCTATCGTCATCAAACGTCCTGCAGTATATAACATTCCAGGCTGTGTGATATTCTCAAAACCACATTCCTTCATGATCCCTACAATCTCCGGATACTTTTGACTAAGCGTGTAGACACTTGTGTTTATAGAAATCTGGTTCATCATGTCCTCCTTACCATCATATTAACAATTGATAACATTTCTCAATTATTATTATAACGAGAACACAGAATATAGATTGTAATCCAAATCACATTTTTTACTATTATTTCTTATTTTTAATAAAAATTTCTTCCATTTTCATTTTTATTTTAAAAAACAAAAAAGAGCCCTTTCAGGCTCGGGTGAAATTTTATAAAAATCCATAACAAGTACTCTAAAGCTCAAGTTCTCCCATTCGTAATAACTCAACAACTGCTTGCGAACGGCCTTTTACACCAATTTTTTGCATACTGTTCGAAATGTGATTTCTGACCGTTTTTTCACTGATGAACAGTTCCTTAGCGATTTCTTTTGTTGTTTTATCTTGAATGAGCAGTTCGAATACTTCCCGCTCGCGTTTGGTGAGCAGATGCTTACGCGTATATTCATTGTCCTTCAACCTTTGTCCCTCCGATCCCGCATGCGAGGGTTAACTATTTTCTCTGTATAACATATGAATAAATTAAAAAACCTGTTCATAAAAAAAGCCCGATAATGATAAAATGGACGAAAGTACTGCTTCAAATCGCATAGGGGGAAAATATGGGAAACATTCGGATATCACAAAAGTCTGCCATATTAATTGAAAGACTGCGTGCACAAGGTTGTTCCGATGAACAATTAGTAAAGTGGATTGAAAATGACGACAATAAGCAATTTGAAAAGTTTAATGATGATGTTTACACATTTGATACTTTTTTATCCTATGCAAAAGAGTATAAAGAGGATATTAAAGGAGCCATTCAAATTGGGTATCAAATAACCTTTAATACAATGGGTGGTCTACGTTACTGGATTGAAAATGCCTTTGGGTTAAGAGAGGAAATTGACTTTTTAGCTGAAGAGGGAAAAAAACTGGGTTTGAAGTTAAATTCCGATCAAAAAGAAAAACTTAAAAGGTGTTTGGCATCAAATTGGGTAATGATTGAAAAAAATGGTTGCGTTGATTTGATTGTGTACGCCATTTGGTTACAAGATAATAACTAATAAGTTGGTACAAAGTTCATGAATGAACTTTGTACATTTTTTTTTATAAAAATTTATTAAAAAATAATAGAAAAAAGACTTTAATTCTGGATATAAATAATTGATTTTGGGATTACAGGAAATAATTGGCATCGATTATTTTTTGTAATATACTGTTAATGTATCTTAAAAAAGAGGAGTGGAGAAATGAAGATAGTTTTAAGAACTGTTCTTGTATTTTGTTTAGGTTTCATCTTTTTTTTATCACCACAAAAAAGTTTTGCAGAACTTAATTCTTCTGATTTAAATCAATTTTTAACTTCAGAAAATATTTCAAAAGAGAAGTTAGAAGATATTCTTTACATGTACTACCATGAGGATTTATTAAACTTTAATACAGTAACAGAATTAAATGCTGTTCTTGGAGAGAAGTTGACTTCTGAAACATTGCAAACCATCATCTCAGATAATGAATTTACAGATGAAGCAGAATTAACTCAATTTCTACAAAATAATTATGAAGTAGAGGAAGACTCTACCATAATTGAAACTTACATTTACAAAACAGCACTTGAAAATGCGTTATCATACTATACTCCTATTACTCCTGAAAGTTTACAAGAATGGCTAATATCATTTGATTTAACTTCAGAAGAAGTTTCAGCTCTTTTCGCTGAAAATAATGACTCAATATCAAATTATAGATATATAGAAGATATGCAAAGAGTTTATTTTGAATATGAATTTTCAAAAATAACACCACTTACCGAAGAAACACTTCAAGAGTGGTTAGATGAAAATGGACTTATTCAAGAAGATGTAGAAGCACTTTTTGTTGAGTATGACGATGCTATTACAAACTATGAAACTATTGAAGATCTTGATATGGCCTATTTTAGCTACATAATAGAAAAAGAAATGAAAGAAATGCTTAACAAGTTAGGTCTTACAGATGAAGAATTTACCGCTTTAAATAATCATTTTGAATCTCTAAAACTCGAAGAAAGAGAAGAAGAACTTACTGCTAAGTTCGAAGAATTTTTTTCAAGATTTGAAGATTTAAATCTCGATCAAATAGAAGATCCGAAGGATTTAACGGATGCACAAAAAACAGAAATTTCATCTATAATTTCTGATGTACTAGCTATTTTTGATTTAAAAATCTCCTTTACACTTGAAATAGATGGAAAAACACAAGATATACAATTAGAAGATCTCATTTTCCAAGATACCATTATTGGTGATTACTCTTTAAAAAGCAGTTTATTAGATAATTTCGTTTTAGATACCAACTCTTTAGAAAATTTCTCATTAGCAGATATTTTTTTACCTGATTTCTCATTTTCTATAAATATTTCTAAACTCGATGGTACACTCTTAGCTGATCTTCAAATTACAGATGAATTTATTTCTGAATATTTACCTGAGCTTAAAGAAAGTATAAAACAATTTTTAAGTTCTATTCCTTCTTTACCAACTAACGGAAATACAGACTCTGGTAATGGAACAAGTGAACCGAAACCTACTCCACCAGTAATAACAGGTGGAAAATTACCAAATACTTCTGGAAATTATCTCGAAAGTTTACTATTTGGATTATTTCTAATTGGAATTGGGACCATGTTATTATTAAAGAAAAGAATGGCTTAATATGTTTAATAATAATTTGATTATAAGAATCCTTGCTCTATTGCTTATTACAATTGGTGTTATTAGTACTTATAGAGGTGTTCGTCCATTGTTTTTTTCAAAGATTGAAACCATTGAAGAAAATAAGAAAGAGACTAAAGAAATAAAAGGAAACAATAATACGGATGAAAGTAACAAAGTTAAGGACGCTGTTGATTCATTAAGTTTAAATCAGGATTTAAGTCCAATAATAGCAAATAAAAACGAAGTAGTAGGTAAATTAACTATTCCAAAATTGAAGAAGAAAATGGCTATTTTAGAAGGGACAAGCGAGGATGTACTCTCAAATGGGGTGGGACATTTTAGTGATAGTGCACTTCCTGGAGAAAACAATAATGTTGTTTTATCTGGTCATAGAGATACCGTTTTTCGAAATCTTGGGAAATTGAAAATAGGTGATCAACTAATAGTTGAAACCTCCGATGGTGTTTTTACATATAAGATCTTTCAAACTAAAATCGTTGATAAAGATGACCGAACTATCATCATACCTACACCAAAGGAAATCTTAACACTTACAACCTGCTATCCATTTAATTTTATAGGTGATGCTCCAGAAAGATATATTGTTTCAGCAAACCTACTAGAAAAAACAATGAATTAAGTATTTCCTGTATAAATTCAAAGTGAATTAGAATTTATACAGGTTTTTTTTTCAAGATTTCTAAAATTTAAAAATCAATAGCAGTTGTATTTATGATAAAAATAGTCATTACTAAAATTTTTTAAAATTACACTTTAATATTGGGCATTCGTTTATAATAAGATAAACAAATTGGATTTTTTACAATAAACTTAAGGGGTATTCGAAACGAAATGACAAACTCTGAGATGCAAATTCCTTATTTCGGGTATGAATTGATTCGTGGTCATGTGTTAAAAAATGTTTTGGGTAAAGAAGCCCAGCAATTGTTGTACTGGATGGGCAAGCAATTAGCACGAGAATATCCACTACATACATTAGATGCAGTTTATGACTTCTTCCAAAAAGCGGGTTGGGGAAATTTGACTCTCGAAAAGCAAAAATCAGACGAACTAATCTTTCGTTTAGATGGCCCCTTTGTAGAAGCACGTTTACAGCATAGCGATGAAACGGAGTATCGTTTGGAAACAGGATTTTTAGCTCGTCAATTTGAGCTTCAAAATAAGTGCGTGACTGAAGCTTTTGAGGAAATTAAAAGGAAAAAAAGCTGTGTATTGATTACCGTTAAATGGGATGATCAAGACATTACAGAATAAATTAAAAAGAATAAAAAGCAGGCCCAAAGGAAGTCAGTGAAGTTGACTTCTTTTGGACCTTTTTTATGCATCTAAAAGTTGTGTGCATTTAAATGATGGTTGCTTTGGCAAGAGGTAAGACATAAATAAGTCTTTTGGAATTTCATATAATTCGAAAATATCACCGTTTGCATTTAGTCGCTCATAAATTGATCTTCTTGTCTCGTTAGCTTTTACTACATAAGGTAATTTTTCAGTAGATTTTATAGATCGAATGTTTTCTTTTCGGATCCGCATATAAACTGTCTCGATACCTAATTCGCAAAAAAGTTCTTTCAAAAAATAAGATTTAGCAGGGCCATTAAAACCTTTTCCATGATACGGTTTTCCAAGCCAAGTGCCCAAAAACCCAGTATTATTTTCAATATCAAATAAATTAATTGTACCGATAGGATTTCCCCATTGATCAAGTATCGTTCGGGATATTATTTCGCCACGCTCTTCAGCTTCAATTGTTTGTTTTGTTAATACTAAGAATTCTTCAAATGAGCTAGCTTTATGACGAACAAACGGGAAAACTTCTGGATGTTTCATAAGTTCATATAAAACATGACTTTCATGTAAATCTCGTTTTTTAAGCATAATATCCCTCCTCTCGGTTATTCCCTTACCATATTTCATTTTACACTTTCAAAATAACTGTACCTACAGGCATTAACTGATGTGCTAAAAGGGCAGTAAAAGGAGTAAATCTGATAAACAGCTTTACTCCTTTTATGAAATGGCAATGTTAAAAAAAATTAAATTTATGTTCTAATATAAACCAATTATAATACAAAACTTCATAATATATAGTGGATAATACTTCTATTTCAGAATACTTTTTAAAATAATAACTTTCGAAACTTTGATTAAAAAATTGGAAAATGTCTAGATTAAACATAATGTTAAAGATAAGAAACCTTATCCCACAAAATTTCTAGTACTAATAATTGATTGTAATTGATTTTCCAAGAATCTTTGGTAGATCAATTATTAATTTTGTATCTGACCCAATATAACTTACTATGATTTCTCCCTTTCGGTAGAAATGTGGTTTATCTACCCAGGAGATCATTCCAAAACCATTTTTAGATATACCCTGTGCTTCTTTTATAGCTTCTTCTTCATTTTGATATTCATAAATAGCCAATCTTTGGCTGTCAACTGTGTAGTAAGTAGGATAAACCGAAAGGAAAGTCCAATCTCCAGTTTCCTCCTTAATAACTGTATAACCTACATCTTCTAGACTCTGTATAAAATTTTGAGATTCAGTATTTTTTGCATCTGTATTAACTGGTTTTGTAGGACTAGAATTTCTCGGGTTACTTTTGATAATGGTTTTATTCGTAATACTGTTAGAACTAGTACACCCTGATAAAAATAAAACTATTAAAATAAAAAAAGCCATTTTTTTCATTGGTAACCCCCTCATTATTAGTATTTTCGTCTAGAATAATTATAGTGTCAAATTTAAAGGAATATTTCACTTAAAATAAAAAGGAGAGCATGTAGGTCACCCTAAAAGTTAAACTCTAACTTTCGAGGGCGGTAAAATGCACTCCTTTTGTTTTGAATTCTATAAATTTAACGATCCTTATTTTCTTCTGCTTGCAATTCTTTCATAATTTCAGGAACCACATTTTTAGGCATGCCTAGTTTTATGAATTCATCTTCAGTTGCCTCACGCATTTTCTTAACAGAACCAAAGTGCTTCAGTAGTGCTTTTTTTCGCTTCGGCCCAATACCTTCAATGCTATCCAAGATAGATGAGAATGAGTTCTTTCCACGTGTTTGGCGATGGAATGTAATGGCAAATCGATGCACCTCATCTTGTATCCGTTGCAGAAGGTAGAATTCTTGTGAGTTTCTATCCATTGGGATAACCTGAAGTGGTTTTCCAAATAAGAGTTCTGCTGTTCTGTGCTTGTCATCTTTTGCAAGACCTGCAATTGGAATGGCTTGTCCCAATTCATCTTCGATTACTTCACGAACGGCTTCAATATGCCCTTTTCCTCCATCAACGATAATTAAATCAGGAAGTGGTAGAGATTCCGTTAAAAGTCTTGTATACCTACGTCGGACAACCTCTCTCATTGAATCATAATCATTTGGACCTACTACGGTCTTAATTTTAAATTTGCGGTATTCCTTTTTCTCTGGTTTGCCATCAATGAATACGACCATGGCTGATACTGGATCTGCACCTTGGATATTTGAGTTATCAAACGTTTCAATTCGATGCGGTGTATAAATATTTAGTAACTTTCCGATGTTTTCGACAGCTTTTACCGTACGACTTGCATCTCGTTCAATTAGTGAGAATTTTTCTGTTATTGCTATTTCTGCATTTTTGATTGCTAGCTTCACTATAGGCTTAAAGTTTTGTGGTTGCGCATAGAAAAGCCCAAGGAATACAAGGAATTCTTCTGCAGGTTCATCATAAATCGGAAATATGGATGCCTGGCGTTCAATCATACGACCACGACGAATATGGAAAACTTGCGTGCACATCCAACCCTTTTCAACAGCATATCCAAAAATATCTCGATCAGTTGTATCGTTGAGTGAGATATTTTGTTTTTCCATGATGCTGTCAATCGCTTGAATTTGATCGCGATATTCCTTCGCCTGTTCAAAGTCTAGACGTTCTGATGCATCCATCATTTTCTGTTTTATTTGATCCTTTATTTCCTTCACGTCTCCGTTTAAAAATCGAATGACACTTTCAGACATTTCTTTGTATGCTTCTTCAGGAACTTCTTTTTCGCATGGACCTAGACATTGTTCAATATGGTAATAAAGGCATAACTTTTTTGGAACGGTTGGGCATTTACGAAACTGATAGAGTCTATCAAGTAGCTTTACTGTTTCATTTGCTGCCCCAGCATTCGGGTATGGCCCAAAATACTTAGCTTTATCACGTTTAACTTCCCTTGTTGTAGTTAAAACCGGGTGGCGTTCATTTGATATTTTAATATATGGATAGGATTTATCATCCTTAAGACGTATGTTGTACTTAGGGTAGTATTTCTGAATCAGATTCATTTCAAGGATCAGTGATTCAATGTTCGAGCCAACTACGATGTACTCGAAATCTGCAATTTCAGCTACAAGCCGCATGGTTTTCTCGTCATGTGCACCTGAGAAATACGAACGAACACGATTCTTAAGAATCTTCGCCTTTCCAACGTAAATGATTGTACCCTGACGATCCTTCATGAGGTAACATCCTGGGTTATCTGGCAAAATCGCCAATTTATTTCGAATGACATCGTTCATCTTTCTCACATCCTTTGTTTAGGTGCTGAGCGTGACGTTTTGGTCCGAAGATACTTGTCCAAAGACCTGGAAAAGCCACGATTTTTGGCTTTGAAGGGGTTTGGAAAGTATTTCGAGGACCAGTCACGCGAAGCCCGATTTGTTTTGTATTAAGTATATTTTCTTAAAGGTTTGTCGGGGAATGATAAACGGGCTTCGGTCGGCAACTCCTTGACAACTTCCCGGATAACCTCGAAGGTTTTTCGCGTTGCTCAAAGCCTACTACGTCGGTTATTCGGTCCAGTTGCAGCGGAGCTGAACGCCGACCTCAGCACCTTGCTAT
This sequence comes from Caryophanales bacterium, assembly GCA_029240105.1. GTDB lineage: Bacteria > Bacillota > Bacilli > JARBTR01 > JARBTR01 > JARBTR01. Next base: position 26,240 of record JARBTR010000004.1, read on the forward strand.
TTAAACTCCGCAATCGTTATCCCCATCCCGCCTTCGTTGTAGGCTCCGAATCGGAAGCTTTTGATTGATCTGTGGCGTTTTAGGAATTCCTGAACTCCCTGACGCAGTGCACCTGTGCCGTGGCCGTGAATAATTTCCACGCTTGGATAATTTTCTAGTAATGCATCATCAATAAATTTTTCTAACTTAATCATCGCTTCTTCGTATCGTTCACCGTGTAAATCGATACGGAAAGAAGTAGTTCTATTCACAGTACGTACTGTTGTATTTCGGATGGTTATTGGCTTTTTCGTTTCCTCTGCCTTTTCTAAATCCGACTCAGATACCTTCATTTTCATGATACCTAACTGCACCATCCATTCGCCTTCTCCAGCCTTATCAAGAATGGAACCGCGTTGGTTGAAGGATAATACACGAACCTCGTCTCCGACAAAGTACTGTACTTTCTTTTTCTTTGGCAACTGAGTCTTACTTTCACGCTTTGGTTTTGCAGACTCAAGTTGCTTTTTCACATCTACTAATTCGGATTCCTTAACATCCACTTTTCGATTTAAGCGCATGTTTCGGAGTTCTCGAATAATGCCATCTGCCTCTTGCTTTGCTTTATTAACGATTTTGGTTGCTTCTAACTCTGCTTTTTCTATCAGGTCTTCTTTCTTATCAAGATAAGCAATTTGTTCTTTTTGCAAATCAGATTTAATGATTTCCGCTGATTGTAAAAATTCAGCCGCTTCAGCACGGTCTTTTTCTGCTTGGTCACGAGCCTTTTCTAACGCAAAAATCATATTTTCAACAGCATGTGTATCTGCACCAATCATTTTGCGTGCATTGTTAATCACGCGCTCATTCAATCCCAACTTTTTTGAGATCTCAAATGCATTACTTTTACCAGGGATTCCGAGCAGCAATTTGAAAGTAGGACTTAACGTCTCTACATCAAATTCCATACTTGCATTCAAGACATTTTCACGATTGTAACCGTATGCCTTTAGCTCCGGATAATGCGTTGTTGCCATTACCAGTGCGCCGCGAGTTTTCGCCTCGTCGAGAATAGAAATAGCCAGTGCAGCCCCTTCGCCAGGGTCCGTTCCTGCTCCTAATTCATCAAACAATACTAATGATTGATGATCCAATTCTTGTAAAATTTCCACAATATTCGTCATGTGCGACGAGAATGTACTCAAGTTTTGCTCAATGGACTGCTCATCCCCAATATCCGCAAATACATTTTGGAATACTGAAACATGTGAGCCATCTAAAGCAGGAATTTGAAGACCTGCCATTGCCATAAGCGTACAAATACCAATCGTTTTAAGGATTACCGTTTTACCACCGGTATTTGGACCAGTAATGACGACTGTTGAATAACCATCTCCGATAGAAATATCATTAGCAACAACAGATTCTCTTGGAATAAGTGGATGACGAACCTTTTTCAACTTGATGATGCCTTTATCATTTATAACAGGCATAGAACCTTTGATTGATCGGCTATATTTTGCCTTAGTGCATGCAAAATCAATTGCACCGAGCGTGTCATTGTCAGCTAAAAGCGTATCTGCATTTTCAGCAACTTTCTCAGTCAATTGATAGAGAATCTTTTCAATTTCCACCTGCTCTTTAACTTTCAAATCTTGCAAGTTATTATTCATTTGCAGAATGGATTGTGGCTCTATGAATAATGTTTGTCCTGAAGCTGATTGGTCATGGACAATTCCGCCATAATGACTTCTGTATTCTGCTTTTACTGGTATAACAAAACGATCATTTCGAATAGTTACAATTGCGTCTGAGAGCATTTTTTGTGCATTATTTGATCGAACGATGCTCTCCAATTTTTCGCGGATTCGGGTTTCTTCTGAACGAATTCGATGACGAAGTTGTCGTAAGTTTTCACTTGCTGAATCAAGCACTTCACCACTTTCATCCACAGCCATTGAAATCATTTTTTCCAAATCAGTGATGTAATCTAGCGAATTTCGATAACCAAACAAGATTGGCAATTCTACATTTGCATCCATCATTCCGTCGAAAAATTTAATCAGTGTCCGCGAAACACGCAAAACACTGCCTATTTCCATAATTTCAATAGGACTTAGAATTCCGCCGATAGTCGCCCGTTTCACATGGGCACGGATATCAAAAATGCCACCTAATGGGACATGCCCTTTTAAACGATAAACAGTTACTGCTTCGTCTGTTTCCTTTTGCGCGAATTGAACCTCATCGAAACTTGACATCGGTATTAAATGACGACATCTGTCGATAGCTAAACTTGATGAAGCAAATCCTTCAAGCTGTGCAATTATTTTTGTGTATTCTAATGTTTGTAATACTTTCTGTTTCATGAGCTTCTCCAAAAACAAAATACCTAATGGTATGGATTTTATAAAAAACTCTCCTTCAATCGCCAACCACTTGAAGGTAGTAACTTTGAGGAGAGTCCAATTATGTTATTTTAAAACCACATAGATTCTATAATAGACGATAGTAAAGGTGTATGCAAAATCATCAGTTTTGCCACGAATGATCCTTGAACGATGTGTTGAATAGTTGCAACAGGAACCATTGCTAATATTGTGATGACTACTATCGCCATAACATAAAACTCTATAAAACCTAGTAACCCTCCGAGTAAATGGTTGAATTGCTTCAGTAACGGAAAAGATGCTAGGAAGTCAAATAGTGATGCAACGATTTGCAGTGCGATTTTTACGAGAATAAAAATCAGAAAGAATGAAATGGCGTTGTAATATGCACTTTCAAGTCCTTTTTCATCAAACAACAACTTTAGCCCAGTAGATGAACCTCCCGAAGGGAATGGTACCCACATAATCAGCTTGGTACTGAGTTTGCTATAGTAAATGCTTGCTGTGATAAATGCAATAAAAAAACCAACCATATGTATTGCTTGGAGTATGAACCCTCTTCTAACTCCAACAACAATACTTATTAGTATGCCTAATAATAGAATAGTAGATAACATAAATTCCCCCGTTAACCTTAACCCTCTAAAAGAGCCAATTTTCTCTCAAGAACTTCGAGTTGTTCTTGCAACAGAACATTTTCATGCATAATATTCACAGCAGTTAAAACCGCAACGTTTGTTGTGTCAAGCATACGGTTTGCCTGTTGAATTTCTCTCATTTTTTCATCAATTTGATTTGCTACATATCGAATGTGAGAAGTTGATTCAGAGCCGACAATCGTGTATTGTTGACCATAGATATCAACTGTTATTTTAATTTTTTCGGATTTCAAAGGACTCGCTCCTGTCATAAAATTCAACTTGTGCCTGATTGGATTAGTACTCATTTATATACTAGAAAATAGTTTAAAATAAATTTTTCACTACATTATTCTACCAAATATAGAGTTGAATTGGAATACAGGGTATAGGTTCGTTATTGAACGAGAATAAATGAAAAAAATAGGTTTATTGGGGGAGTACAATTATGGCCCATATCGTAAAAGTTTGCACAAAAGAAACGATTGAAAAAATGAAAAAACACTATATAAAGTCAATAGCAGCAGTCACACCAAATGGCGCTATTTTCAGTGCTAAATCAAGTGGCGTTACCATTACCGCTTATAAATCAGGAAAAGTAATGTTCCAAGGGGGAGACTGCGAAAACGAAGCTGGCATTTGGAATGGTGGAGAATCAGCTGGTAAAGAAGTTAAAAAATCCTCTGTATCGAATCATACATACGCTCCCCCATCCAATGTGAATGCATTATCATTCATAGGCTCTGATGAAGCTGGTACTGGAGATTATTTCGGTCCAATTACAGTGGCTGCGGCATTTGTTGATCCTAGTTTAATTGAAAAACTTCGTTCACTTGGTGTACGAGATTCAAAAGAATTAAATGATAAACAGATTACAGAATTAGCAAGGTTCTTGGTGGATGTCGTTCCTTTTAGCCTTCTTATTCTAAATAATGAAAAATACAATGAGGTGCAACGTCAAGGTTGGACACAGGGAAAAATGAAGGCAATGCTTCATGAAAAGGCTATACAGAACTTGTTGAAAAAGCTAGGTGATACAAAACCAAAGGGCATTCTTGTCGATCAGTTCTGTGAGCCGGGGATTTATTTTAGACATACGGGAACAAGTGGGCGTCGTGATGTGCCAATTTATTTTGCTACTAAAGCAGAATCAATATCAATTGCAGTAGCAGCCGCTTCTATTATTGCTCGTTCTGCGTTCTTGAAGCATATGAATCTATTAAGTGAAGAATTAGGCGAAACTGTTCCGAAAGGGGCAGGCTCCCATGTTGATCAGTTTGCGGCTGAGGTTATTAAGAAACATGGAATTTTATCGCTTGAACATTTTGCAAAGGTACATTTTGCAAATACGGAGAAAGCGAAGAAGATGAAATAAAAAATCATTCTGTAATCAGTCTGGTTTATACAACCAGACTGATTTTTTCAAAGAGCATTAAAGGCTGGAGCTAGTAATTAGTTTCTAAACCGATCTAAAAACTTGGTCTTCCCATGCTTTCATTAAATTATCGTGAAATTCTTTTGAGTTTTCAATTGTAAACCAGTCAATTGTATGAGCAGGCGTTCCCAGTCTTTTTTTACGACGTATTCTTATTTTTTCATGATAAGAATAATGTGGATAGATCACCGTAGACCTTCCGCTTTTATAGTTAAAATATTTAATACTTTCAATCTCAAACCAATAGACCTTATTCCCCTCAAAGTCAATTACAATTCCTTCGCTGTCCCAAAAGTATCCTTTCCCCTCTTTTCTCATTTTTAAGAGATTATAAGTGTAATAAAATAAAACAATTGAAAAAATTACTCCTCCAAGTGAGGACATTGTTTTCGCGAAATTTGTAAAAGATTCTATTAGTACCATTAAAGACAAAAGGAAAAAAAATAATCCTGTAAAGAAAAATAGTAATATTGGATTTAAAGAAATTTTGTAAACTTTTAAATGGTCCATAATAAACCCTCTTTTATTTGACTTTTGTTATTAATAAATATAATCACATAGAGCGATCGACTTGCCATTCATCTATTCCTTTAAAGACAACAAATAAATTTCCTTTGGATTTAAAATTTTCTTCTCATAGCCAAATAAAACAGAATGAATCATGGCTTGTCCGAGTTCCGCAAGAGAATTAATTTTTGTTGGGAAAGCAGGTTTTACGATTTTATATATCCAACCAATATATCTATAGTACTTATGTGAATTATGTAATCCAATTGTTGGATGCAAGTAACCGGGTCTAAACATATAGGCTGCTTTAAATGGCATACTGAGCAACCTGTTTTCTGTACGACCTTTAACCCGCGCCCACATTGTACGCCCCTTTTCTGTGCTATCTGTTCCCACACCTGATACATATGTAAAAACTAAATCCGGATTCTGTCTTACCAATGTTTCAGCTACATGAATAGTTAAATCGTAAGAGATTTTTGAAAATTCATCTTCTTTCATGCCTACAGATGACACACCTAAACAATAGAAACAAGCATCATAACCTATTAATTGACCTTCAATTTCTGATAAATCATAAAAATTAGAGTGAATGATTTCATTCAATTTTGGATGTGAAAGATTTAGTGGTTTACGATTGACTATCAATACTTTCTCAACCATTGGATGCCTTAAACATTCGTGTAACACACCTTCACCAACCATGCCAGTTGTACCAGTTATGATTACTTTAATTTTCTTGTTCCCCATATAGCTTTCACTCCTTAATAAAAAAATCGAACTGCCCTTATAGTAGAGCAGTCCGACATTTAAGTAAAATATATTATTGTTATCGACTAAGATTAACCTCTTAATTCTGCCCCGAATTTCGTTTTCACAGCATCAAGAACTTTACTATGTGCTTCTGTAACCGCTTCATCTGTTAAAGTTGCAGCTGGATCGAAATAACGCAAAGAGAATGCAATGGATTTCTTACCCGGTTCCATATGTGCACCTTCGTACAAGTCAAATACGTTAACCTCTTTCAACAATCTTCCACCTGCTTTTTCAATCGATTTCTTAATATCTTCAGCTGGTACGGCACGATCTAATACCAAAGCGATATCTCTTGTCATTGATGGGAACTTAGGAATATCCGCAAATTTCACTTGTCGAACTGGAATATTCATTACTTTTTCAATATCCAATTCGAATACAAACGTTTCTTTTAAGTCCTCTTTTTTCGCAAATGCAGGATGAACTTGACCAACATACCCGATTCTTTCTTTCATGTTCAACACGATTTCAGCTGTACGGCCTGGATGTAAGCCATCAATTTGAGCAGGTTTCCATGAAATCATTTTATCTACGCCTAGTTTGCTAAATAAGCCTTCTAGTATTCCCTTTAAAACATAGAAATCAACAGCTTTTTTCTCGCCTTGCCATAGATTTGTGTTCCATTGGCCAGTAATTGCACCTGCTAAATGTTCAACTTCTGTTGGTAGTTGTGCATCTTCATTTTTCAAGAAAACAGAACCTAACTCATATACGGCCACGTTGTCATTTTGACGAGCAACATTATATTTTACAACATCCAGTAAGCTTGGTACTAAACTTAAACGCATGGTACTTCTTTCTTCTGACATAGGCATTGCTAAACGAATACTTCCTGTTGTTTTCAATGTAAATTGCTTTGATTTTTCATCAGAAGTTAATGAATACGTTATTGCTTGTGAAAGTCCTGCACCTTCTAAAATTTGACGCACTTGACGTCTTTTTGATTGATAAGGCGTTAACCCTAATTCATTTGGAATTGCAGTTGGAAGAGTCTTAGGCAAGTTATCGTATCCATAAATACGTGCAATTTCCTCAATGATATCTTCTTCGATTGTGATATCGCCGCGACGAGTTGGAACCGTAATCGTCATCGCACCACTTCCACATTCGTAAGGGAATTGAAGACGATTTAGGATGTCCTTAATGGTTTCACACGGCAAGTCTGTTCCTAAAACTTTATTAATTTTTGCTTTTGCAATTGTCACAACTGCTTCTTTAATTTCAAGGTTATCAACCTCTACTGAACCTTGTGCAACTTCACCACCAGCAAACTGGCTAATAAGTTGTGCAGCTCTTTCTGCTGCAGCTTTTACACGGTTTGGATCGACATTTTTCTCAAAACGAGCAGAAGATTCAGAACGCAGGCCTAAAGTGCGAGAAGTTTTACGAACAGAACCTCCATTAAAATAAGCCGCTTCTAAAATAATCGTTTGCGTTTCTTCCGTTACAGATGAATCAAGTCCACCCATGACTCCAGCAATTGCAACAGGTACCTTACCATTTGTAATCACCATTTGATCAGCTTTAAGTGTTCTTTCTTCTTCATCTAGCGTTGTGAATTTTTCACCTTCACTCGCATAACGAACAACGATTTCTTTTGAGCCAAGTTTGTCTGCATCAAACGCATGCAACGGTTGACCATATTCCATCATAACAAAGTTCGTAATATCCACGATATTACTGTGAGGGCGAACACCACATGCGATTAAGCAAGCCTGCATCCATAGTGGAGAAGGTCCTACTTTTACATTATGAATGACTTTTGCTACGTATAAAGGATTATCTTCTGCTTCAACTTTTACTGAAATAAAATCAGAAGCCTTCTTATCAGAAGTTGGATATTCAATTGTACGAACGTTCACTTCACGACCAAGAATTGCAGCAACTTCGTATGCTACACCTAACATACTCATTGCATCCGAACGGTTTGGAGTTAAACTTAACTCGATAATCGCGTCATCTAAATACAATGCCTCAACGGCATTTGTTCCAATAGAAGTTCCTGCAGGGAATTGATAGATCCCAGTTGCAAATTCCTTAGGGGTTACCTTTGATTCCACACCCAATTCTTGAAGTGAACAAATCATTCCGTTTGATTCAACACCACGGAGCATACCTTGTTTAATTTTAAAATTTCCTGGTAGCACTGCACCAACCTTGGCAACTGGTACTAATTGGCCAACACCCACATTTGGTGCACCACAAACAATTTGTAGGGGCGACTCTCCACCAACATCTACTGTACAAACATGTAATTTATCTGCATCCGGATGTTGTTCGCATGTAAGAACATGCCCAACCACCACATTTTGAATTTCTAACCCAGCCAAATTGACGGATTCAACTTCGATGCCACTTCTTGTAATTTTATCCGCAAGCGTTTGAGGCGTTTCACCTGTCAAATCAACGAACTCTTGCAGCCATTTATATGATACAAACATTATTATCTTCCTTTCGTTTAAACCATCTTTTTCGTAAAGGTTAAATTGTAATTGCGAATCTAATTTTAGTTACGTTTGAATTGATTTAAGAATCTCACATCATTTGTGTAGAAACCACGGATGTCTGTAACCCCGTATTTCAGCATGGCAATACGCTCAACACCCATACCAAACGCGAAACCAGTGTATTTCTTAGAATCAAATCCAGCCATTTCTAGTACATTTGGATGTACCATTCCTGCTCCTAATATTTCAATCCAACCTGTTTGCTTACAGGTTCCGCAACCTTTTCCACTGCAGAAAATACATGATAGATCCACTTCAACGGATGGCTCTGTGAACGGGAAGAAACTAGGGCGAAGTCGAATTTCACGGCTTTCACCAAACGTTTTCTTTACAAATAACTCTAATGTTCCTTTCAAATCGGCCATAGAAACGTTTTCATCAACAACTAATCCTTCAACTTGCATGAACTGATGCGAATGTGTTGCATCATCATCATCACGACGGAAAACCTTACCCGGGCAAATGATTTTTACCGGCCCTTGTCCTCCATGTTTCAACAAAGTACGCACTTGAACAGGAGATGTATGTGTACGAAGCAGCGTGTCTTCATTGATATAGAACGAATCCTGCATATCACGAGCTGGATGTCCTTTTGGAAGATTTAACATTTCAAAGTTATGATGATCGCTTTCCACTTCCGGACCTTCAGCTACAGAGTAGCCTAGGCTGATGAATAAATCTTCAATATCTTCAACTGTTTTTGTCAAAAGATGACGACTACCAATTTTGATCGGTGCCCCCGGTAATGTAATATCAATTTGCTCTTTTGACAACTTTTCATTGACTTCTTTTTCTTCTAAAACAACTTGTCTTTCCTCAATCAACTGTGCGATTTCATTTTTTACAACGTTTACAATAGCACCAAATTGCGGACGTTCCTCTGCAGGTAGATTTTTCATCCCTTGCATAATTTCTGTGATTGGGCCTTTCTTGCCAAGGTACGCCACACGCACATCGTTCAATTCTTTTAACGTTTCAGTAGCTGTAATCTGTGCAACTGCTTCCGTTTTCAAAGTCTCCAATTTTTCTTTCATTTTGATAACCCTTTCTTCTTAAAATTCGTTGATTTTGACCCAAATTTCGCAGGAGTTTGTTCCTGAGCTGAAGCTCAGACAAACTTTGCGTTCCTTTTGGTTGCTAAGTTCTTTTGGAACTTAGACCAAAACGAAAAAGTCCCTTTGCTCTAAAGCAAAGGGACGTAATTACCGTGGTACCACCCAAATTTATCCGAGAGGTTTCCCCCTATCAGACCTTGTTTTCATAACGACCTTTCGGCCGGCTCACCTTTACACAAAATGCATAGCAATTTATGGTCCCGGCGGCACTCAAGAGGTGAATTCATTTGCCCATTCATAAGGCACTTTCAGTCTGTGGCGCCTACTCCCTAGATGAATGAAGATCAAATTACTCTTCTCTATCAACGATTTTAACTATTTTTCTACAAATTATTGCATGGGAAATATTATAGTCTAACCAATTCAAAAATTCAAACTTATTGTTTAAAGTATATACACTTATCTATTTTTTGTTCTAAAAAGTGCAATTTAACTCATTTACTGTCATAAAGCCATGGCTTAAGCGTTTCTTGTAGATCCATATGCCGATTGTAACAAACAGCATTCATACCCACTGTTCGAGCTACTTCGCAGTTTTCTTCCACATCATCAATAAATAAACAATTTTCAGCAGTTAAATTGTACCGTTCTAAAAGAACTTCATAAATTCTTCGGTCTGGTTTGTTGATTTTAACAGCATGTGACCAAACGCCACCGTCAAATAATTTAAAAAAATCAAATTTATCAAAGCAATATGCACTTGAAACCTCATGATAATTTGATAAGAAATACAACTCGTAGCCCATTTCTTTCAACACTTTCAAGTAAGTAGTATTTTTCTCAACAGGCACTAACTGCTCCATCCAATTATCAAAAGTAAATTGGATTTCATTTGCAAGATGGGGTTTTCTTTCTTTAAAAATTGCAAATGCATCTTCAATCAGAATCATTCCTTGATCAAGTAATAACCACTCTTCACTCTTAAATATCGTTTCATACACCTCATCAACGATGGATTTATCCTCTAAAACATTAGACAGAAAATCATGCATTTCAAATTTCATCAACACATTTCCTAAGTCAAAAACAAGAATCATTTCCTTCCCCCCATTGTTTAAAATCACTTTGTATCACTAGAATTTAAAGTTTTGCAAAAAATGCATCCCCTTCTGCAGACATTCATCGATCATGAAGTTTCGGTTAGTTTGTTTTCATAAAATGTCGAGGTATTTTTTCAAAGGATTTATATTCTGACTTTATGATTAACTAGAAAATATTATTTACGAAAATGATACATTAAAATACCAGCAGCAATACCTACATTCAAAGATTCTGCTTTTCCATAAATCGGTATGAAAACGTTTTGGTCCGTCATTGTAAGTAGTTCCTTTGAGACCCCTTTTCCTTCATTTCCAACGATTAAAGCTACTTTTGTAGGCTTTTCAACATCAGTAAATTTCTTGGCATTTTGTAAAGCTGTTCCAAGTATAGTAATACCTGCTTTTTTCAATTCAGGTATGAGTCCAATTATATTAGCCTTAACAATTGGTAAATGAAATAAGCTTCCTTGTGTTGCACGAATCGTTTTTGGATTGTATAAATCGGTTGTTCCATCTCCTAAAACAATTGCGCGAATTCCAGCAGCATCAGCAGTTCTAACGATTGTTCCTAAATTCCCAGGGTCCTGAATACCATCAATAAGCAGCAAGGATTGGAAGGTTTTTGGGTCAATTGACTGTTCCTGCATTTTGCATACAGCGAAAATTCCTTGAGTCGTTTCTGTTTCAGAAATTTCTTTAATAACTTCCTTCGTCACTTTGTAAAAGTTGATTCGTGTCGTATTTCGGAAAGACGGAGGCTCAACACCATCACCAAGTATAATATCCTCCACAACTCCTGCCATCATAGCTTCTTCAACCAGATGAAAACCCTCAACCATAAATTGTTGTGATTTTTCACGTTCTTTTTTTGTTAAAAGTTTTTTCCAATGCTTTACACGTTGATTCTGTATCGATTCAATAAATTGCATGTTTTAATCTCACTGTCCTTTTTTAATTTTACATAAAAATTATAACGAAGTTTCAATGAATAAAAAAGGAAGAAAGGAAAAAAATAAAACGAGTACAAATAAGTAAACGAAGGAGTTCATTATTATGGATTTAAATATTAGACAAGCTATATATGATAACATTCGTGGAAATAGTCAATCTCAATTTCAGGACGTCATAGAAGACGCGATGAAAAGTGGAGAAGAAAAAATGTTGCCAGGTTTAGGCGTTCTATTTGAACTAGTGTGGAAACATAGTGACCATGATGTCAAAACGCAAATCCTTGAGACACTTGCAAAAAATTCAGGTAAATAAGTTAGGCTCATAGAAATTAGTGGTGGGTAACCAGGATCGGGTTCCCACCACTATTTTAGTTGAATACACTCCAAGAACCTAAAATTAAAAAAGAGCCTATACAAATGTATTTGAATCATTTGTATAAGCTCAAAGTATAGATATTCCTCAACATTACTGTTTTACAAATTCTTCTATATTTTAAACAAATATAAACTTACTCTTAAGACTTTTCAGTTACGTTTTCTTGTATAGATTCCCATGTACTAAACAAGTTATTTATATAACCTAAAGATCTTCCATCTGAACTAAGCACTAAAAAGGAGCCATTAAATTGTCGAACCAATTGTCCTAATAAACCATTTTCTTTATTCAAAATATTACAAGAACCATCATTATTTGGGACAAAAGTTACGTACGTATTATTTCCCTTTTTAGAATCAATATTTAAAGTACTGGAATCCACTTTCTCATTTAACTCTTCTGTAACATCCCTTTTCTCTAGCAATTCTATATTCTCTACAGATTTAAGTTCACAAGATTTTTCATCGCTTGATAAACTCTTAGATTCAGTAAATGGGTCAGTTTCTATTTCTTTCAAACTTTCTTGAATTTGATTGTTGGTTCCTTCAATTTGCAAAGGTCTAATGTTATTAAATATTTCAGACCATGTATTATATAAACTATTTACATATCCGAGAGATTTCCCATACTTACTTATCACTTCATATTTTGCTGTAGAATGTGGAATTAAACGTCCTATGAAATGATCCGTTTCATTTAAAACTGTATATGAACCGTCAATGTTTGGAACCATGAAGATTGTTTTCATAAATTCTTCATTTTCAACAACATTTTCTAATGCATTTAACTTTGCATTACTGATTGTATTATTCTCACTCTTCTGTATTGGTTTCAGGTTGTCTAACAACTCTGTCCAAGAATTATACAATCCCTCTGAAAATCCAAGAGTCTTCCCATATTTACTTAATACAATATACGTGATATTACCTTGAGGAACTAATCTTCCTAGTAGATTATCTTTTTCATCTAATACGGTACAAGAACCATCGTCATTTGGAACGATAAAAACTGGAGATGTGTCTTCGTTAATTAAAGGAATTATATCCTGATTATCAATACCCTTTTCAATTTCACTGCTTGGTAGTTTTGTTGGTTCTAAAGAAGATACATTTTTTTCGGAAATAACTTGATCTTCCTTTTGTTCAACTTTAGTCTCTTTAATAACTACTGGCGTTACAACTGTTTCAAGTGACTGTTTAGAAATTGATGGTGAAACAGATAGAGCAGATAGATTGAGCACGGGTTTTTGAATTTGTATTGGCTCAATTGACACAGTAGTTGATTTACTTTTGTTTTTATCAACCGTATTTAAAGGTTTGAAACGTTTTAATCTTAATGCATTTGCTAATACAGAGATTGAACTAAAGCTCATAGCAAGGGCTGCAATGATAGGATTCAAAAGAGGTCCTCCTAATAAGTAAAGAACACCCATCGCTATTGGAATACCCGCTACATTATAGGCAAATGCCCAGAATAAATTTTGCTTAATATTTCTAATCGTTTTTTTACTTAATTGAATAGCAGTAGGTACATCCATTAAATCTGATCGCATTAGAACAATATCCGCTGATTCCATTGCAACATCTGTACCAGAGCCAATTGCGATTCCAACATCTGCTTGTGCAAGTGCCGGCGCATCATTAATCCCATCACCGACCATGGCGACAACCACTTTGCCATCTTTTTGAAGTCTTTTTACATTTTCTGCTTTGTCCTGAGGTAAAACTTCTGCTAATACAGTTTCAATTCCTACCTGCTTTGCAATTGCATTTGCAGTTTGAGCATTATCTCCTGTAATCATTGCAACAGATATTCCCATTGATTGTAGCTTTTTGATAGCTGCACTACTAGATGGTTTAACAGTATCTGCCACTGCAATAACACCACCTAATTGTCCATCTATTGCAATGTACATTGGTGTTTTACCTTCTGAGGCTAGAGCATCAGATAATCCTTCAAATCCAGAAAGAGAGATCCTCTTATTGTTCATTAGCTTTTTGTTACCAAGAAGAACCGTCTTATTTTCAATCGAAACTTCAATTCCATGGCCAGGGATTGCTACGAAATGATCTACTTTTGAGAAGGATAGTTTTGCTTCTTCCCCTGCTTTTACAATTGCTTCGCCTAGCGGATGCTCAGATCCTTTTTCACAGGATGCCGCAAGCTGCAATAACTCTAATTGGGAATATATATTTGTCGTTAATATATCAGTTACCTTTGGTTTCCCTTCGGTAATAGTACCTGTTTTATCCAAAACAACGGTTTTTATCTTATGTGCAGTTTCTAATGCAGCACCGCTCTTAATTAGAACGCCATGTTGGGCACCCTTTCCAGTTCCTACCATTATAGCAGTAGGCGTTGCGAGTCCTAATGCACATGGACATGCAATAACCAATATCGAAATAAAAATTGTTATAGAAAAAGCTGGTGTTTCACCGAAAACGAAAAGCCATATTAGTGTTGAAATTAAGGCAATTCCAATAACTATTGGAACAAAATAACCTGAAATAATATCAGCAAGTCTTGCAATTGGCGCTTTTGAGCCTTGAGCATCCTCAACTAGTTTAATAATTTGGGATAGCGCTGTATCCTTACCGACTTTTGTAGCACGATAGTGTATCATTCCGTTCTTGTTGATACTTGCACCAATAACTTCACTACCGATATTTTTTTCAACCGGAATACTTTCACCAGTTAGCATAGATTCATCAATTGCAGTCGTACCTTCTACAACAACTCCATCAACAGGAAGTTTTTCTCCAGGCTTAACAACAATAACATCCCCTACTTCTACTTCATCCACAGGAATTTGCAATTCTATTCCATCGCGTATAATGTTCGCTTGTTTTGGAACCATTCCAATTAATTTCTTGATTGCTTCACTTGTTTTACCTTTTGAAACAACTTCCATATATTTGCCTATTGTAATCAAAGCCAATATGACAGCAACTGCTTCAAAATACAGTTCAAAGTCAACTTCACCAATAAAAATTTGATAAACAGCAAAGAAACTATAGAAAAATGCAGCTGAGGTTCCTATCGCTATTAACGAATCCATATTTGGACTCAATTTAAAAAGGTTTCGATATCCAATACTGTAGTATTTAAAACAAATAACGATTACAGGAATACAAAGTATCAATTGAATGATTGCATACTGTTTTGGATAGGCCATTGTCATTAAGAAAGTTGGAATTTCTACTCCAGACGACTCTAAGGTCATTGGTACCATTGCGATTAATAACAAAGGTAGAGCAAAAATTGAAGACCATATAGACTTTTTCCTTAAAGATTTTATTTCATGATCCTTTTGGTCATTATGTTCATTATTAATGGACTCATTGTTGTCTAGAGCTTTATATCCAGCTTTTGTCACTGCTTGTTTTATTTCCATCACAGTAACGATTTCTGGATCAAATGTAATATTTAACTTTTCTGTTGCTAGGTTTACATTCGAAACTTCTACACCTGGCAACTTACGTGTTGCTCGTTCTACAGCTCCAGAACAAGAGGCACAAGTCATTCCTTCGATTTTAAAGGTTTTGCTTACCGTTTGTGAAATTGCCTTATAACCTGCTTTTTCAATTGCCTTTTGAATTTCTTGAACCGAAACCTCATCGTTAAACGAAACCGTTAATTTTTCTGTAGCGTAATTTACAGTGGCTTCACTCACTCCATTAAGTTTACTTGTGACACGTTCTATAGATTTGGCACACGCAGTACAAGTCATGCCTTCTATTTTTAATGTTTTTATTGTCATTCGTTACTCCCCTTTCTAATTTGAAGATTTTTTCAAATCATATATTTTGACAAGTCTATTGGGATGATTACCCATTTCGTCTTTTTCAGCTTTTTTAAATATCCACCCAGTACCATCTAATTTTGAGGTATCTAAACCAGCATCTATTAGAGGATTTGCTTCGATAATAAAAACCATATCCGCATTTGTTAAACCTAACTTTTCAGTCCATTGAACCTCAAACCCATCATTTAAAAGCAGACGGTAATGTTTCATGCCTTTGTGATATTTAACTAAATTAATATCTTCTTTTAGAAGTCTTCGAAAAGAATCTTTAGATCCTTGAGCAGTTTGTTTTTTATCGTTTAAATTGAATGGATGAATAAGCAAATCAGGTGTTTTCATGCCACTTTCTATACCCTTAGGTTTAAAAACATAGTTACTATCATTTAATTTTTTCGGGTCTAATCCAGCGTCAAGGAATGGTTTAGCTGACATGACCATGGCAAAGTCAATTTTGTTTGCAGAAGTGTCCTTTGTCCATTCAAATTTATCATCGTCTAGTTTGAAACCCCAATGTTTCAATGGTGCATGAAATCCTTTTTTACTTGGATCTGATTTTACTATTTTGATAAAGGCTTCTAATGCATCATCTGATTGTTTACTACCCGTTTTGGAACTACTACATGCTGACAAGATCAAAAGTAATGATATAGAAACCAAGATTAATACATATTTTTTCACAGTGTGTTACCCCTTTTATTTATTTGAATCAATTTCATTATTCAAGAGTGTTGTGCCACAATGGTTCTAGAGCCATCGAAAAGTGCCTGCTTCCCAAATTATGAAAAACACGCTCGCTTTCCACATGCGAGCGCTGAGCCTAAGGTCTCAGCTTTCTCGCTTTCATGCAGGAGTCTCGCTAGTTTTTCTATCATTTGGAATATTTTTTAGAAACATTATGAAATTGATTCATTTATATATTCCTTGTTTTTAGATTTTTGAGCTTCTTAAAATATTTAAACTAGCATTCAATTACACAATCCATAATCCTTTAGTGATCTCCCATAGAAGAATTAGAATTCGTATTTGATTTTGAATTCGAAGGGGAATGACCAAAAACGTCTCCACCAGCTGGTGTGTTCTGCATAAATTTATTTGCAGTAACAACAATGGAAGTGTGTAATACTGTTGCAAAAACTAATAAAGAAAGTAATAATAGACCCTTTTGTTTTATATTCATTTTATATTTTTCTTTTATTGAATAGCTAAAACAAGAGACGATAACTCCCAATGGAATCAAATAAGAAGCATAGTTTGGACTCTCTTTAAAATGAGCAATACCTCCACTTATCATTCCTATACCAATGGCTAAAGCAAGCGAAGTGACAATTAAATAAACACTTTCTTTTAAAGTTAGTAAGTTTTTATTAATGATAATTTCATTGAATATTGAACTTAGTGTAAACAGAATTAGTCCTACAGTTAATATGATTGCATATCTAACCGTGTTAAAAGGCAAAAGAACAATACCACTAGAAACCATTCCTACACCTAAAAAATAGATTACGTAAACTAAATAATTGTAAATTAATTTTTTGATCATATTATCTCCCCTAGAAACGGATTACAAAATTTAACTTAAAGGTTATAAATGCTTTCTTCATTCTTTTTATTCAACCTCAAATATTGTAATCATACCTCTATCTTCATAGTCTATAATGTGAGAATGCAACATCCAGTTACCAGAGTTTTCAAATTTGACAGCAATATCAACATATTCATTTGGTTTTATTTCTACAGTGTCTTTAAATATTTGTGTTTTTTGTGCAACTCCATTAATCGAGATAATTTGGAAGTGAGTGCCTTGTATGTGCATAGAATGAGACATTTCATGGACATTTTGCGTATCTTTATTTATGAATCTCATTTTATATACTTGACCAACTTTTAATTTAGTAGCATTCACTTCAGGATAGCTTTTTCCATTAATAGTCCAGTTAAAATATTTGATATTCTTAGCTTTTTTCGGATCATACTCATAGTTTTTTTTCATTTTTGAATTTAGTACATATTCAAAATCAATGTTTTTTGTTTCCATTCCAACAAATGCTTTTGGACCATCAGAAATGAATGGAGACTCCATGTTCTTTCCAATACCACTATAGACAACAGGAATTTTTATCCCTAAATTTCTTTCATTAGTTATATAAAAAGTTCCAAATTCTTGAGTTCCCTTTATTTCGACATCTACTCTCTCACCAGGACTAAGTTTAATTTCTGAAACCATATATGGTTCTAACACTTTAATCCCATCTAAATGAGTCACTCTAAACTGATGTCCCTCTAGTTTTACCGTATGTGTTTGAGCAGTAGAAACATTGATAAATCGGAGTTTAATAATTTCCCCTTTTTTAAGACTAATAGGATAAATATCATATCCCGCTTTTCCATTTACAGTTTCTTTATTGCCGATTATTTCCATATCATTCGTACTGTATTTATTATCTACCTTGCCTTCTTTTGATAAAGCCCAATCGTCAAGCATGAGAACGTAATCACCAGCATATTTGCTATCGTAGTCTTCTTTAATAATAAAAGGTGCATAGAGTCCTTTATTTAATTGTTCTAATACGGGTTTTTGTTGTGAATGAAACCAAAATGTACCCGCATTAAATTGTTTGAAGTTAAACACTTTCTTTTCACCAGGCAATAAAACAGTATTTTGTAGTGAATTTGGTATAGTTAAACCGTGCCAGTAAATGCTCGTGTTATCATGAGAATAATTTTGAACATCTAAAGTTAAATCAGTATCTTTATTTACAATAATCATTCCCCCAGGCAAACCTGTTACATATTTAAACAACATGTCACTCGATCCAGCTTTGGTTTTAGTCATGTAATTCACAATATTAATTTTGTAGTTTGAATCCGGTTCATACGACAAAATATTGAATGGATTTTCTTTGTTTTGCTTAACTTTTTTTGCTATTTTCCTTTTTTCAATTTTTAGTTCATCACTACTACTCGAAACATCATTCTCAACCTTTATGTGACTTAATGATTTTTGTAATTCAGAGCATGCTGATAGTAGAATCATTAAAGATACTAAGAGTAGGGAAATACCTATTTTTTTCATCTATTATTCTCCTTTAATTTCAAAATCAGATATCAAATTAATTCTGTTTTGTTTCTAGTACTTTTTTGCGTAGAGGTACTTAAATACCCATATCAATTAAATTACATTCCTAGAATATCTATTTCTTATGAATAAATTATGTAGGTTATAAAATTCATAGATTAATGATTTAAGATTTTAATAGATTTTAGCCATAATAAAAGAACTGAGCCCTGTAAATTACAGGATTCAGTCCTTAAGAATTCTAAAATTATTCATTATTTCTATTGCAGAGTAGAATTCAAATAGTCCATTCTAACTTCAATTTCGTACAATTCATCGTTAACCTGCTTGATTTCAAATCCAATAAAAAAGATTCCTAAAACTAATAATATTCCAAATAAATATAAAGCAATCCTATCAAACTTGTTCATAAACTCACCCTTTTTAAAGTTATCCATATAAACAAAAATTCCATTATTCACCATAATTTTTTAAAAAATCTTAATTATTCCGATAATAAAATATCGCTAGCTGTGTTCGATCCCGTAAATGTAGCTTCTCTAGAATCACACTGAGATAATTACGAACTGTACCCTCACTGAGAAACAGTTTGGCAGCAATTTCCTTGTTATTTAGACCTTCTGCTACTAAATGAATAATTTCGATCTCTTTATCATGAATATCAAATACAGACAGATTCTTTTGCCCCACATTTAATAATGTTGGTATTTTAGAAACAATGTCCTGTCCAAATACGTTCTGTCCACTATAAACGGCTTTTAGAGATGGTGCAATGGATTCAAAGTCCTGTTTTAAAATGTACCCTTTTGCACCTATTTTTAATGCTTTAATTATGTATTCGTCATCAGCGAAAGTAGTTAGAAATAGAATTTTCGCATTTGGTTTCTCTTTAATTATGATTTCCGCAGCTTCTAATCCGGACATTACATCCATACGTATATCCATCAGAAGAATATCTGGGTTTAGTTTACGATAAAGACTTATTGCTTCTTTTCCGTTATGGCCTACTCCAAGTACCGTTATCTCCTGATCTATTTCTAATATTGTTTTCAAAGATGAACAAACCAACTTATCATCGTCAACGAGTACTATTTGCATCTTTTTTTACCCCTTTTTTTGTATCGTAATAAAAATCCTAAATCCGTTTTCATCACTTATATGGATACGACCGTTTAATGCCATAACTCTTTCCTGTATATTTTTCAATCCAATTCCTTGCTCATCCTTACCCGATTTTCGAGTGCCATTATCCTGGACAATCATTTGAAAAAAGGCAGGGTGCTCTCGGATGATGATATTGGCCAAAGTAGCGTTTGAATGTCTCATAATATTAGACATAGCTTCTTTCGCTACGGCTATAAAACAATATTTAATTTTCTTATCAAGTACGGTTTGGACTTCATATTCAAGTTGTATTTTACAGAAAGGAAACTGATTAATAATTTTTTGAATCTCCGTATCAACCTCCAAAGATTGTTCATGAAGATCATGCACACTATTCCTTATGGAGTCCATCGCACTAGATAACGTCTCTTTTATATTTTTTAAATCCTCTTTTAGATTTTCTTCTTTAATCGTTGCGTATAATGCTCCCACCTGAAGAAGAGATCTAGATAATAGATGCCCGACATTATCATGGATATCTCTCGCAATTCTGTTTCTTTCTGAAAGAGTAGCAAGATTTAACTCATAATCCTGCTTTTCCAACAATTCCTTATTTTTCATTTCTATTTGTAAAAAATCCTCCCTTGAATCATCCCTTAAATGTACATACTGAACTTTTAAAAGTTCGATTGTGTTTGTTCTGTATTTAAGTAACATTGTCAACAAAACAAAAAAGATTATGAGAGTAGTAGTGACGTATGAAAGGTGATGTACATGTACTGCAAAAGGAAGAAAAACAAGAATCCAAGTCACGTCCCTTCTTAATGGTAAGAAATCGTAACATAGCAAAGGAAGGAAGAATATAAAACTGTAATGGTAAAAACAAGTCATTATAAATACTAAATAAACTATAAAATTAGCTTTTTTATGATCAAAATAGCTTAACGCAGCACTTATTGTAACTGCAATTAAAAGTGGGATGATCATATTTCTAGTCTGAACATTTAGTATATAAAAAGTGGAGCATATAAAAAAAACAATTATTTTATCGATAAGTTTATTCAATTTATTCACACCACCATGTAACAATTTACGTCTAGTTAGAGGAAATTCATGACATTTGTCATGTAACTTTGGCTTACATTCACTTATATCAAGGTCAACAAAATCCTATATTTAGATTATCAAATATTTTACAAAAAAGGAAAGGGAGAAACAAACATGGTTATTAAGGTAGAAAATTTAGTAAAGCGTTATGGCGATCTTATTGCTCTTGATCATTTAAACATGGAAATTAAAGAAGGAGAAATTTTTGGACTACTTGGGCCAAATGGTTCTGGAAAATCGACTGCTATAAACTGCATCTTATCTCTTCTCAAATTTGATAAAGGGACAATCACGATTTTTGGAAAGGAAATGAAGCCTGAGGCCTATGATATTAAACGTAACATCGGCATTATTTTACAAAATGTAGCCGTTTTTGATGAACTGACTGTTTATGAAAATATTGATTACTTTTGTGGGCTTTATATTTCTGACAAAAAAGAGCGTCAAATTTTAGTTGAGGAAGCCATTGCATTTGTTGGATTACATGATTTTCGTAAATTTTATCCCAAAAAATTAAGTGGTGGTTTGCTTCGCAGATTAAACATTGCTTGTGGAATTGCACATAAACCAAAGCTAATCATTTTAGACGAACCAACAGTTGCAGTGGACCCACAAAGTAGAAACAATATTCTTGAGGGTATACAAAAACTGAATAAGCAAGGCGCAACAATTGTTTATACTTCTCATTACATGGAAGAAGTAGAACAGATTTGTACAAATATTATGATAATCGACAATGGAAAAGCGATTGCGACTGGTACTAAAGAAGAATTAGTTGGCATGATTAATACGGGCGAAAAGATTACGGTTGAGTTGTTACAGCCGAATGTTGAAGTACTAAAAGAAATTAGAAAGCTTCCAAATATAAGTTCAGCTGAATTAAACGATCATTTGCTTGTCGTGAAATCAAGTAAGGGAAAAAATAATCTGTTGTTTTTAATGGATCATTTAAAAAACAACAACATCTCTTTTGGTAAGGTTTATTCTGAGCCGCCAACACTGAATGATGTTTTCTTAGAAATCACAGGTAAGAAATTGAGAGATTAATAATCGAACTCAGAAAGGAGGAAGACTTCATGTTTTTCCATGTATTTAAAAATCGTATCAAATGCCTTTTTCGGGACAAACAAGCATTATTCTTTACAATCCTATTTCCGATCATTTTAGGCACTTTATTTAATTTAGCATTTCAAAATTTAAACGATATAGATGCTTTTTCTAAAATTAAAATTGGAATGGTTAAAAACCAAGGGTATCAAAGTGATCTTACTTTCCAGCAGGTTCTAACATCTGTTTCAGGTGAAGAAAAAGATGCACTATTCCAAGTTACCTATACGAGTGAACAGAATGCAAAACAGTTGTTGAAGGAAGAAAAAATTCAGGGGTATATTTTCATACAAGACGGGATTCAACTTGTCATTAAAGAGGATGGACTATATCAAAATATTATTCAAAGTTTTCTAAACGACTATAAACAAATGCAATACACCATTGCTTCTATACTCAAGGAAAATCCTAGCGTTTTGGAATCCGTTATGAAAGATCTAGGAAATAGAAAAAATTATCTAAAGGACGTTCCTCCTGGAAATGCGGCTCCTAACTGGGTTCTTAACTATTTCTATTGTCTAATTGCTATGACTTGTTTATATGGTAGCTTTTGGGGCTTAAGGGAAATTACTTCTATTCAAGCAAACTTCTCTCCACAGGCCGCTCGATTAAACATGGCACCTGTTCACAAATTAAAGGTATTTGGAGCCTCCATGACCGCGGCTGTAGCTATCCAGTTTTTTGAAGTTCTTGCATTGCTTGCTTATTTGATTTTCATTCTGAAAATAGATTTTGGTAATCAACTTGGCTACATTCTTCTCACCTGTATCACAAGCACCGTCACTGGAGTTACGATGGGGGCAATGGTTTCTTCTCTTATAAAAAAGGGTGGAGAAAATTTTAAATCTGGGATTTTGGTCAGTATTAGTATGCTAATGTCCTTCTTATCAGGACTTATGATAGCTGATCTCAAGTATGTCATTCAAGATAAAGTTCCAATCTTAAGTTACTTGAATCCAGCTAATCTGATTACGGATAGTTTTTATTCTCTTTATTTTTATAGTACTCACGACAGATTTTTTACCAATATCCTTATTCTTTGGGGTTTTAACATACTGTTCAGTTTGGCTACTTACTTTGTGATTAAGGGGCAAAAGTATGCAAGTTTATAAATTAATCTTGAAGATTTTATACAAAAATAGAACATCGATGATGATTTACATGGGGGTCTTCTTATTTTTTGCGATTCTATCCTCAGCTAGTTCAAACAACAGTGAAATCACAACATTGACAAGTACTAAAATCAAATATGGCATTATTAATAGCGATCAGAATTCTGAAATTGTAAAAGGACTTGAATCTTATTTAAACAAACAAGCTATCTTGGTATCACTTCCAAAAGAAAAGGAAAAGCAGCAAGACGCATTGTTTTTTAGAAAAGTAGAATACATTCTAGAAATTCCAAACGGATTTACAGATTCCATTATGAATGGGGAAAATGTTGAGTTAGCCAAAACGACTGTACCAGACGCTTCTAGTACTGTCTTTATGGATATGCTTGTGAATAAATTCTTAAATACGACAAAAATTTATTCAGGTCATGCGCAAAATCTGACACAGAAAGAAATCGTTCAACACGTTCAATCTGACTTATCCAAAATGACACCTGTCGTTTTTCAGAATGATTCAAAAGGGAAAAATGATAATTTTTTTGCAGGGTACTATTTTAAATTCCTCACATATTCACAGTTTTCTATACTCATTCTAGGCATTTGTTCTGTTCTGATTGTGTTTAATAACACAGATTTAAAAAAGAGAAATTATGCCTCACCAATGAAACTAAGAAATATTAATTTACAATTGATATTAGGCTGCGTAAGCTTCGCCATTATTAGCTGGATCGTAACCATTATTCCAAGTTTCTTTATGTACAAAAGTGTTATGACAACCAAAACAGGGGCTATTCTTTTAATTAGTTCCTTCCTATTCACCCTTACAGCGCTAAGTATTAGTTTTCTTATCGCAAGCTTTATTAAAAGTAGAAATGCAATGACTGCAGCTGCTAACGTAGTATCGTTGGGTAGTAGTTTCATCGGTGGCGTTTTTGTTGATCAAATGTTTTTAGGTAAAAATGTACTTACCTTAGGTAGTTTCACACCAACTTATTGGTATGTAAAAGCGGTTGACAGCCTCGTGAAACTCAATCAATTCCATTATGTAGATCTTAAACCGGTATTAAACAATCTACTTGTGGTCGTTGGGTTTGGTATATCCGCTTTAATGATTTGTTTAGTCTACCTAAAACAGAAAAGACAAAGTTTTTAAAACATACTTAGAAACTTAAAAAAGCGTTATTTAATGTTAGTATTAGGATAGTTTAATTTACCAATTAACAATTCTATGTATATAAGTACAATTTTTACAGAAGAAAATAAAGGATAATGTTATTGATTAAAAAACATTATCCTTTATTACTATAAGTAAAAAAATTTTTAAAATCTACGATTATCATCGATTAGATTATTGTTTATACTGGTAGAAAGTCTTATTTTATTATGAAAACTAAATTTAATTTTCAGGTGACAGTTAAGATGAAAAATCAGAATTCAAATTTTCATTGATTCAATAGTATTAAAACGACAATTTTTAAATAATTTCTATTAATCAGAATAATTGATTTCAAGAAAATCAGCAATTTTTTTACTAGCCAGACCATCCCCAAAAATTATGGATGGTTTTAACATTTTTTCATATTCTACATTTGATCCTAAAAGAGTTTTGATTGCATTATAGATTTCTTCTTCTTCAATCCCAGACAATTTTAAAACACCAGCGTCTATTCCTTCTGATCGCTCTGTTGCACTTCTTAAAACAATAGTTGGTTTACCTAAGAATGCTGCTTCTTCTTGTATTCCTCCACTGTCCGTTAGGATTAGATAGCTTTTCGACATGATATTGTGAAAATCATGTACTTCAAGGGGCTCTATAATTTTCAGTCTACTACTCTTTTTAAAAATTGAAAAAGCAGTCTCCCTGACGATTGGATTCGGGTGAATTGGAAAAACAATTTTTATGTCATCAAACTCATCTAAAACTCGTTTAATGGCATAAAACATGTTTTTAAAAGGAGCACCCATATTTTCTCTACGGTGTGCAGTTAATAAAACCAAACGATTCCCATCTGCCCAATCTATTATTGGGTGATTGTAGTCAGATAGCAAATTTGCTTTCAAAGTGTCAATCGATGTATTACCTGTAACACAGATAGAAGTTTCTTCTTTACCCTCATTTAATAAGTTTTCTTTCGCTAGCTCTGTTGGGGCAAAATGGTACTTTGAAACTAATCCTACTGCTTGACGATTGAACTCTTCTGGAAATGGCAATAAAACATTGTTGGTTCGTAACCCAGCTTCGATATGACCAATTGGCGTTTTCATATAGAAACAAGTTAATGCAGTTGCAAACGCAGTTGAAGTATCCCCTTGTACAAGAACCAAATCTGGTTTTTCTTCTTCTACGACAATCTTAAGACGGTCCAAAATACCAGTTGTAATATCAAATAAAGACTGATTTTCTTTCATGACAGATAGATCATAATCAGGTGATATTCCATATCTATCTAAAACCTGATACAGCATTTCCTGATGCTGACCAGTTACGCAAACAAGAATTTGAAATGTATTTCTTTTCTTTAATTCCTTTACAAGGGGAGCCATCTTAATCGCGTCTGGTCTAGTTCCAAATACCAACATTATTTTTTTCAAAATTTCCTCACCATTTCCTGTAAAAAATATTAATTTTTTCTATTAAGGAAAAGCCATTGGATATTTTCCAACGGCATTCATTTATAAACTATTACAAAATCAAGTATTATTAAAAATGAAAATAATTTCGTATTTAGAAAATTAAGTGAAGCATATAGCAAATTATCTTTGATACTTCTTATAAACAATCCTGTGCTACTCCTCAACAGTTGTGTCTCCACCTCCGGTTGTGTCTCCGCCTCCCGTTGTGTCTCCACCTCCCGTTGTGTCTCCGCCCCCAGTTGTGTCTCCACCTCCGGTTGTATCTCCGCCTACCGTTGTGTCTCCGCCTCCCGTTGTGTCTCCACCTCCGGTTGTGCCTCCACCTCCCGTTGTGTCTCCACCTCCGGTTGTGCCTCCGCCCCCAGTTGTACTTCCGCTTGAGCTGTTAGGTGTACTATTCACAGGAGAAGTTCCCCCGTTTTGCTTTTTAATAACTTGAACAATTCTTTCTTTAGTAATCTGATTTCCATCACTATCGGTAATACGATAGAGAACTTTATAGGATCCTACTTTATTTTTATTAAAAAATGGTTCAGAAGTAATCTTTAATGAGTTTTTTAAAAAATCTTCTGCATCCTTGTTGTCCTTAAAAGTGACACCTGTTTTTAAATCATATTGTGTACCAACTTCAACCTGGGCAGGATTAGTTTCAAACTCAATTGTTGGTTCTTCAGGCAGAACAGGTTCAATATTTTTTTTTGATTCCTTTTCCTTCTTCTCTAAAATAAAAACATCTTCCTCATCCTCTTTGAATTGATTTTTAATGTTCATTTCAGATTTTTTGGGCATGTTTTTATTTTCTTTTCCATTGAGGAAATCATTATTGAAATAGGCAAACAAAGCACTAATTAAAACAATAATGACTAAAGAAAAAATTAGTATGGAGTCTTTTATCTTGAAATCTTTTCTTGTTTCGGACAATCGACGAGTGCGCACTCTGCCAATAGGCTTCGTATCATGATCGAGTAATCCCCGATCGTATCTTAAATTTTTGTTGTATACGTCTTTTTCTTCTTGAGTCATTTTTTGATAAGAAGCAATAAAATTTGTATATTCTTTTATCACTTCATCTGTTTCGTCAAATTTCAATAGTCTTCCTGAATGTACCCACATGACACGGTCACAAATCAACTTCACTTGTGACAAGGAATGTGAAACAAAGAAAATTGTTTTACCACTTTCTTTAAATTCGGTGATTCGATCAACACACTTCTGATAAAACGTTTGATCGCCTACTGATAATGCCTCATCTATGATTAAAATATCAGGCTCAATATGTACAGAAATGGCAAACCCCAATCTTGCTTTCATACCGCTTGAATAACTTTTTACTGGTTGGGTTATGAAATCACCTATTTCTGCAAAATCAATAATTGAATGATAGATTTTATTTATTTCTTTGTTCGATAACCCCATCATAAGACACTTTAAATAGATGTTATCTTTACCTGATAATGCATTATTTAATCCAGCTGAAATTGCAATTAATGACGGCTGACCATTCATCCAAGCTTTTCCGGATGTAGGCGGGATAATCTTGGCAATCATATTTGAAATAGTTGATTTTCCTGATCCATTTACACCAATTATACCAACCGTTTCACCTGGATATACTTCAAAATTTATATCTTGTACTGCAAAAAATTCTTTACTCTTATTATTTCGAAATAAGCTCTTAAGGTTGTCAAGTTTCCCATTTGTAAGAACATATTTTTTTGATACATCTTGAAATATGACCTTTTTCTTCATAAGTAACCATCCAATCTATAAGAAATCGACAAAGCGATCTCGATATTTCATATGTAAAATAGAACCACTTACTAATAGAAGTATGGTAACTGCCCAAAAATAAATGCCTAAAATTGAGCTAGTAAATTGGGGTTGGTTGGGTAACAGGGTGTGGCGGAAACCTTCTATAATATAATAAATTGGGTTAAATTGAAGTACTGCTAACACAGAATTACTAAAAGATGATGGACTCCAAAAGATTGGAGAAATAAAAAATAGTAACCGTGTAACCGCTTGTAAAAGTTGTTGATAATCACGAAAAATGACACTAATTGTAGAATTAAACAAGCTTAGTGAAAACATAAAAGTTACCATACAAAATAAATAATAAATCATATAAATCCAGTAAAAATTCGGATAGATTTCATCCGTAATTAGCTTGATGATTAAAAAAAAGTACATCACAAAAAAAGGAATCAAATTAGTTACAATAGCCACTGATGGTAATGTACTTATTGGAAAATTCATTTTAGCAACTAATCCAATTCTTTTATATACACTGTTTGAACCTTCTAAAATAGTTGGGCTTATAAAGAACCAAGGGATCATTCCACATAGCATCCAAGATAAAAATGGAATACCGTTTACTGGTGCCCCATTTCGAAAACCAACTCCAAACACAAGCCAATATGCACTAATTTGAATCATTGGACTCAGAATTTGCCAAAATATGCCGAGATAATGCTGGCCATATAATGATTTAATGTCATAAGCTGCAAGTCTAATTATTAAATTTCGAGCTTTGATTTGCTCGACCAAAACAAGGAAGGTTGATTTCATATAAAAATCCTTTATAAAGAAATACGTTCTAATTAAAACTCTAACTATTTTACCTCATATTACCATGCAAATAAAGATTAGATTAATGGGTCCTACAAATTGTGGGCGTTATAGATTTTTTTTGTGTATTGATGGGTTTATCCCATTTCGTATTATTCCAACTAATTTGTACCTGATTTATACATTAAATGTTTTTTGTAGCACACCTTAAATTTCTAAGAGAAACATTATTAAATCAGAGATGAAGTAAGATTCACATAGAGTGTTTGTATTTGATAAAATTCAAACACCAAGATAAAAAGGCGACTTGATCCTGTACAGGGTAAGTCGCCTTTTAGTATACATGTTTGATTTATTAAAGCAGGCAACAGTGAAAACAAAGTATAATACTAACATAACTCCGTAATTATTATCTATTTAAAATATAATCAACAGTATTCCTACTAGAATTACCATCCATATACTTATTCCACTCATCACGAAAATCACGTAATCTCTGGAAATCGAAGCTTTCTTCAAGAATAATATTCACTACATCACTTGTCGTATACGCAACTGGCCCAGGAACAATTTGCTTATAGTCGAACAAAACACCACTATTCTCACAATAATCTTCCAAATCATAAGCAAAGAAAATCATCGGCCTCTCCAAGATAGAATACTCAAAAGGAATTGAAGTATAGTCGGTAATCAATAAATCTGTCACAAGAAGCAACTCATTAACATGAAACTCATCATTCACCAAACGACAAAAAGAATCGTTTTCAAACACGTTATTATCTGCAAAGATAAAATTTCGATGCGCCTTCAAAAGCACAACATGTGTACTAGAAAAATTTTCCTTAAGTAACTGAATATCTAAAGCACACCTATTCATAGAAAATTTCCTAAAACGAAAAGTCGGTGCATACAGGATTACCTTCTTAGTTTCATCTAAACCAAGCACACTTTTCACATCAACCTCAACTTTTCCGCGTTTCACTTCATCGTAAAATATATCAGAACGTGGAACACCCGTTCTCAAAACATTAGAATCACTAAGTCCAAAAGTCTTAAAATAGACTAGCGCATTAGCCTCGGACCCAACCACAACTTTATGAAAATTACGGTAAACTCTTTTGAAGCGTTCCAAATCAGTTGCACTCCTCGAAGCATTAGAAGGATCTAACAATCCAAACTTTTTAATCGCTCCCGCAGCGTGCCAAAGTTGGATACACTCTACACCTCTACGGAACCTCACAAACGATAAAAAACCAAAATAATTATCAAGCAAAATCGTTTTTGACGTAGCTATATGATAAATATTTCTCGCCTCACCAAACAAATTGAAGGTTTCAAAAGGGTAGCACTTAGCAAAGCCATACTTATAGAATGATATATTACATTGCCTAGATTTCAAAACAATAACTTCGGTGTCCAAATCCCTTGTACTCAATTCCTCTAAAAGGAATTGAACATTATCACCAAATGAAGCAATAAAACAAATCTTCTGGTTTATCGGAAGCAAACTAAACAAATAAAACAACATTTGAAAATATAATTTATAAACAAAAATCATAAAATTACGTAACATAAGTTCAGAACCTCTACCTGATTCTTTAAAAAACTAAAATCATTCTTAAGAAATATCACCAAAAATACGCTCAACAACTCTTTCCGCTGCCTTCCCATCATCAAGATAAGAAAATTTCCGCACCCAATCCTGTCTCTTTTCTAAGAAGTCATCTGAAATCAAATTCTCAGTAATAACACCAGCTAAGCTCTCAGCATCCATAACAATCTCACCTGGCAATAAATCTGGCGAAAAATAAAATCCGCGTAAATCATTCGCGTACTCATCCAAATCATACATGTAGAAAACTATAGGTCTGTTAAGAAGGGCATAATCAAAGAAGACACTAGAATAATCTGTAATCAACAAATCTGAAGCTATATACAAATCATTAATATCCGGATAGCTAGAAACATCAATTACCGCAGGGTTTTTCAACTCGGCCATACCGTGAGAAACAAAATAATGATAACGCACAAGTAAGACAACATCATCACCGAGTTCACTACATAACTTCTCAAAATCTATCGCACTATTAAATGTAAACCCTATGCCATAAGAATGCTGATTCTCTCTCCAAGTCGGTGCATAGAACACAACTTTCCTCCCTGCGGGAATACCAAGTCGCACTTTAACCGTGTTAACATCCTTCTCAGTATGGTTCTTTAAAAAATCATTTCGTGGATACCCAAGTTCGAGAACCTTCGACTTATCTTCAATATCAAAAGAAGAAATCAGTTTTTCCGTACAATACTCCGAAGGCGAAAGAATGTAATCAAACGAATTCGAATCGCGCTTGTACAAAGTTCGGAGTTCATGAAAAGAATGATTAGAATTCCCTTGCGCTTCTATATCGAATCCGATTTTCTTAAAAGGTGTACCATGCCACGTTTGCAAATAAATTTGATTAGGTTTCTTAGTAAGAAACGCATGCTTTCGCGAATTATTTACCCAGACCCTGGATTTTGAAAGGGCCTCATAATAAGCGGGAGTATTCCTTTTTACTAAAGCCACATCTTTTAATAATGGATCATCTTTATATTTATCAGGATTTGCAAAAACCCAAATAAATTTGTAGTCTTTAAAGCGCATATCTTCTTTCATTTTCAAATAGATTGCTTTTGGACTATCAGAAAAGGATTTTGCGAAAAAAGATTCGAATATAACGGTTTGTTCATCAACATCGTACCTATAATAGCGAAGCAAATAAGTCAATTTCCACTTCCAATAATACAAAAATTTATATATTTTTCCAAAGAATGCATGTTTCTTAGAAAAGTTTCTAATCATCGTTCTTGTTTTTAAATAAAAACTCAAATTATTATTCAAATATATATTCATTCCTTAGACTCGTTATAGACATCCAATATTATTAATTGAATTACTTTGAAGTTTTTCTAATTTTTCTTTAGTATCTTTTAGCATGATTCCTAATAATTGTCTTGTGAAATCTTGATAAAATTCCAGGTTGTAATGGACATATAAGATACCCCAAGGATGATCCTCGATTGCATAGTATTTACTCATATCAAAGTCTAATACCATTACATCGTAATTGTTGATGATGTGTTTATCTAGGGCGTCCCACCACTTGTTGTAAACCTCAACATTTATATACATTAACTTGCCGCTATTACTTAGCAATTTCATTTCACCAGATTCTTTATCGAGATAGTCATCCACAAATCTTGCTTTGTTGATAATGACCTTACAATTTGGAAGTTCTTTTTCAAGAAAGGAAAACAAAAACTTCACCCCATCTCTCCATAAAGGAAAGTAGTGTTCTGTGTCCTCGCCGAAGATTTTAAATTCCACTCGTGTGTCTAACTTTTCATATAGGCTTGTTTGTTTAAATAACCACTTCTTGTTGGTGATATAACTGTCACCAATTTCTTGAACACCATAAAATAAGTCGCCGTAAAAATCTACGATTAAATAATCTGGTTGATGTTTTTTCATTTCTGAGAAGAAACTCTTATCTAACTCTGTAAGGAAATGGTTGGTATCAAAAGGGCTTAAATTATCAATCAGCTTTTCATCAAACTCAATGGGTTTAGCTGAAAGTGAGATCATAGACATTTGATTTTGATGAAACACTAAAGAAAAATAGTTCTTATAATCTGATATAAATTGAGAATTGAAACTATCCCTGGAAACACAACTACCCAAAACGGCTATCTTAAACAAACCATCACTCCCAATAATAAATGTATGGATTTTTTCACAATACATTGCATATTGATTTTTAGAAATTGATCACTCTCTATCCCACGATTCCACATTATGCATATTTTTTTGGTTTTTGTCATTTCACGTATAATTATTATGCTACAAAAACCTTCTGAACTTTTTAGCGCCAATGGTTACCGCATTATTTACCATTCCTAATTAAAATCAAACATACTCACACCAGAGAGTTAACTTCAGCTTAAAAATTAGAAATACGATAATTATTTATTCAAATTGCTTTTAATAAAATTCCAACATCTGCTAAAAAAAGTCGTAGAAACTATCGATAAATTACCGTTTTTGGTTTCATAGAAACTAACTCTTCCAAACTTAGTATTAACCTTTGTATTTTCAAAAGTAGTAGTCCCTAAATTTCTTAAACTCAAACTCTTATTGTTTTTTTCTAATACATATAACTTGTATACATTCCCAAGTTCAATAAATTTTTCATATGGTAACTCGTAAATATCATCTCCACGATAATAAAAATAAATATTCCTATTACCTGCCTTACAATAAACGTATTTTATCCCTATGCTTGAAGGAGATAAACGTAATCTAATCGAATCTGAATTCAAATTATAATCAATTAAATGTCCAGATTTAACAAGTTGAACTGTTCCGTTTTTTAATACTGTCAATTGCCTAGTTGTCAAATCTTGTTTTTCATCCATCAAAACTTCATTATTTATCATTTTTTTATATACTTTAAATTTTATTTGTCTATAATCAACTAAAACATTAATGTATAAATCACTGACACTTATATTTGGAAGAGTCGAAAGTAAAACTTGTGTTTCAAAAAAGTCAAACACATCATCCATATGATTAACTTTTTTACAATAAATGGACTTCATTGTAGCAATCCCCAAACTAACCGATTGGGCATTATATTTTTTAGGGATTTTTAATTGTATATTAAATTCCGTTTTATTTATTGAAAGCTTCGTAATAGTAATTGATCTGTCAATAAACTCTTTTATTTCAAATAAATGATCAGGTATTTTAACTTTTTCATCTCTGAAATATGGAAGTTCCCAATATAGTTTATCATTTTCTACAATAATAGGGCCATTAGGACTCATCGCCACATAGTTTAAAAATTCTTCTGTCAAATCATTTAAGATCATATAAACCATTAGGTTCTTAGTTATCCCTAAGTCATTATCATAAACATTAGGTATTTTTTGAAGAATCTTTTTCATTCCCTCTATATATACTTCTTTAAATTCCTCATCTTCAAGTATGCCTTGTGAAATTAATAAACTACGTTCAATGTTATGTTTCATAAATGTTTCAGTTAGACTTGGGGAGGCTAGATTATTAAAATAGCCAAACTGATACTCTAAAGATTCAAATCTATCCAAAAGATTTTTCACTTCAAACTTCAACTGTGTAACAGAATCTTGTCCACCAAGATTTTGATATCTTCTCCATAAATAAACAACGTCATTTATAATCACAATTTTATTAGCTAACAAAAACGCTTTATGTACCATTGGTCTATCCGCATACAACATTCCATCAGGCATTAAGCATTCATTAGGTATTAAAAAGTCTCTTCTATATATTTTATTCCAGTAAAATCCATCATAAAAAATTTCTGGAAAACTACCTATATCGGTTACTATTCTATCTTTAGCCCAAACCAATCTTTCTTTAGCATAGCTAATTTCCTTTTTCTCACCGTCAATATATTGCATTGGCCTACCAATAACTATGTCAGCCTCTTCATCTTTGGCTTTTTTATACATTTTTTCATAGGCATTTTTAACTACAACATCATCCGAATCAATTATCGTTACATATTCTCCTTTTGCAGCCATTAAACCACGATTTCCTGCGACTGCACCTCCGGAATTTTTTTGATTGATGATGCGAATATTCGAATACAATTTTCTATATTGTTTTATTATGTCTAAACTATTATCAGTGCTCTCATCATTCACTACAATAATCTCAATGTCACTTAATGTTTGATTTACCAGTGAATCCAAGCACTCTTCTAGAAAGCGCTCCGTATTATACACAATAACAACAACGCTTAATTTGTATTTAAATCTCATTAAACTACCCTCTCTATTTTAAAAGACCTTATCAATAATACGTTTAGCCGAATTACCATCATCATAACTACAGAATCTTTCATAAAACTCCGCATACTTATCTACATAATCATGAGAAATGGCAATTATATTTTTAATTGCACTATACAATTCACTTTCTGTTCTAATGATTGGCCCTGGGAGTTCATTTTCCATATCCAAATAAAATCCTCGAATCTCATTTTTATAAACTTCAAAGTCATATGCGAAAAATAAAATAGGTTTCTTACTATTGGCGAAATCAAAGAAAACTGAAGAATAATCTGTAATCAAAATGTCGGAAATAATATATAGTTCTTGAATATCACTGTATTTAGAGCAATCTAAAATAAAATCCTTATATCGTTTATCAATATTAAGTTCACTTGATATCAAGTGATGCATACGTAAAACAAGAACATATTCATCACCAAATTGTGAATAAAACTCTTCAATATCAAACTTTAATGAAAATGAATGACTCCATGAACCAGACATTTCATTGTCACGCCAAGTTGGTGCATATAAGATAATTTTTTTATCCAAAGGTATCCCTAATTTTTTCTTAATTTGTTCTTCTCTTTCTTTAATATCAAAACTGTAGAAAATATCATTAACTGGGTATCCTTCAACTAACACTTCTCTGTCATATCTAAAAGCACGCTTAAAAGTTTCATTAGAGAACTCATTTTGAGCAATTAAATAATCCCAATTTAGCGATTCTAAATAAAAATTCTCTCTCCCTAATGTTTCTGGCCCTTCAAATTCAATATCAAAAAGAAGTTTTTTTAGAGGCGTCCCATGCCAAGTTTGTAAATAGATAGTGCCTTCTCTTTTATGATGTATTGGAAAAACAACATTATTCACTCTATATTTTGCTACAGCTAAATATTTATAATATTCCAAACTCCCACGTTCAACTGTTATAGGATTACCCGGAATTTCATCCTTCTTTTCATTACATATTGACCAAATAAATTTAAAATCAGCAAATCTTGAATCTCTCAACATTTCTTCATAAATGTACTTTGGACTACCTGTGTATTGCTTTCCTAAAAAACTTTCAAAAACAACCATTTTTTCATTCAATGGATCTACTTCAACTTTTCTGAAATACTGCGTTTTTCCCTTAGCAAATTGATAAACTTCTTCAAATTTTTTCTTATCGATATACCAAAAGGCTATACTAGATTTGTTTTCTGTTGCGTATAGACTACAGATATTTCCATGGGACACTTCTAAATTCAACAAATATCTATCTTCTTGACTTCCAAAGTACATGTCCTTCAGTAAAATCAATGCACGGAACACTGTAATATCTTGTGTATTTCTAAACTGTATAAAAGCATCCCATCTTGCATTTAAACATAAGTTTTTCTGAAGTTTCATTGTATCAATCTCAACATCAAAAAATAAATCATTGTCCTTTCTCTTTAAAATCCCCTTAAATCCAGAACAAATGCCTGTGTCTCTCCGGCGTAATACTATTTCACATCTGCTAATATTTACTCCACTATAAACACTAAACTTACCTGATATGCAAAAAACATTCTTCTCATTATGTGAAATATTAGTAATAGAATACTTATAATCAGAAAAGGTAGTACTAACTAAAATATTTCCTTTAATGGTTTGTGTAATGCTCATTGTACAATTTTCATTTTCGATATTTTTATTATGTGACCACTTAGGGAATCTAGTTCTTTCTGATATTCTCTTCTTTAAAATAAAAGCAACTACCGAAACTTCATATTGACCATCTCGTGAAGTATTTTCTAATTCTGATATAGGAATTAAGGCACAATTTTTTATTATCTTTTTGTGGATCCACCGCCCAGACTTTCTATCTTTAAATGAAACATATCGTTGTATAAATGATGGCTGAAGACCTCCAAATATTAACTTAATATTTTTTCCAGAGAGCTCAATATCTTTAAGCTCATGTTTTAAAATATTTTCTCGCACTTTACTTTTTATACTTTTTAACAAAATACACTACCTCCGATTACACCAATACATTCGTTTGGCTAAGTTCATAAATTAGAGCATTAGATATTTGATTAACAGCATCAATCGAGAGCTCAGAATACATTGGTAAACACAAAACTCGATTCCCGATATCTCGAGCAATCGGAGTTAAATAAGGTGTTTCTTTGTAACATTCAAAATCATTACAAACAGGGTAAAAATATTTTCTAGTGAAAATATTATATTTTTGCAAATTTTCAAAAATTAAATCCCGAATTTCTTTATTAGGCAAGAGTATTGGAAAATAGGAATAATTCGCTTTAACATTTTTATCAAATTCAATAAAATTAATATTTACATCCTTCAATTTCGAACAATAAGCATGATAAATTGCCTCTCTATTTGCAATATCTTCATTAATGCTCTCTAAATTACAAAGCCCCATCGCTGCTTGAAATTCATTTAACTTTGCATTAGTTCCAACAAAATCAACACTCGTTGCAGAAGACAGTCCAAAGTTTTTTTGCTTAAATACCTTGCCCCCAAACTGCCTATCATTAAATGTTAACGCACCGCCTTCAATAGTGTTATATACCTTTGTTGCATGCAAACTGAACATAGAAACATCCCCAAAAGTTCCTATACCTTTTCCATCTACCTCAACACCAAAAGCATGTGCAGCATCATAAATTAATTTAAGATTATGTTTTTTGGCAATTTCGCTAATTTGGTTATGATCACATGGAACACCAAAAACATGAACAGGTAAAATGGCTGAGGTTTTTGGCGTAATTAACTTTACTATTTCGTCAGGATTAATATTTAACGTAACAGGATCAATATCACAAAAAACGGGTTCAATTCCACAATTCTTTATTGCATGAACCGTTGAAACAAAAGTGAATGGAGTAGTGATTATTTCCCCCTTCAAATCCAAAGCTTTAATTGCAATTTCCAGCGCTTGGTGACCATTTGAAAAGAGTTCGATTTCACTAACATTTAAATAATTAGTTAATTTACCTTTCAACTCATTTAACAACGGACCATTATTAGTCAGCCAATTATTCTTCCAAATTGACTTTATTCTTTCAGAGTATTGTTCAAATTCTGGTAGTTTGGCCTTTGTAACAAAAATAGGTTCATCGAAAATAAATTGTTTATTCAATTTAATATCTCCAATCTATTAAACTTTCTATTGCATCAATATCAAAAACTGGAATCCCTAAATTATCAATCATTTCTTTTCTTTCAACAAATGAATCATCTATAAAAATTGCATTTTCCTTATTTTTAATATACTTATATTTTTTATCTTCTCGTTTTATATGCATTATCTCTTCGAAAATTTTCTCATCAATACCGTATTTATTTAAAGTTTTTCTGATCTCAAACATGTGTTTAGTAATAAGTATCAATTCAATATTTTTTGAGATGCATTGATATATGAACATCATTACATACGGATTTATATTACCTTTTAAAGTTACCGTATCATCAAAATCTATATATACCCTCTTATATTCTACTTCTACATTAAATCTATTGGTTAATGCTCGATCCACTTCAATATCAAAATTATTCTCTATTACTTCAACGTCATGTCCCATACGATCGAAAACACATAATTGAGGGAAATTTATCCCTTTATTTCTATACAAATTCATCGTTCCAGAGACTCTAGGTGCTATCTCTAACAATTTATACAATCCATTTACATCCTCTTTGACCTGAAAAAACCACATTCCCCTAAATTCTAGCTTACTATTAATAATTTTTGCGATTTTCTTAACAGAATCTGGCAATGCTAAATTCATAGAATTTACACTAATCCCGCTTTTCACCCTTCTTCGCTCACGCATTCCAACAAACTTCAATTCACCATTGCGATCTGTAAAGCAATCAACAGAATACTCTTTTCCTGGTAAATACTCTAGTGTAAGTAAATCAACTACATTTTTATGTTGATATAAGAGTTCTTCCATATTTTTCACGAGTGCAATACCGTTTGAACCTTGACCAACATCTGGTTTTAAAAATACAGGAAACTCTTTTACATCTTCTATTTCATAATACATTTGCGGGATAAAATCGTTCCCTACAAAATACTCATACGTTTTTTTCTTTGAGCGACAAATTTCACATGTTTTAGACGTCGAGGTTAAAATCTCAGCATTTATTAGATGTTGATTTTGTCCAAGTGTTAACACAACACTATCGTGGGCTGGAAATATATAATCGATTTTATATTTTTCAATAACTTCATTTATATTTGAAATAAAATCAACTGAATCCACATGTGGGAAACCTTCGATATAGTTTTTATAAACATATTTACCATGATCCGAAACACTTGAACCTCCAAATAAATTAATATTCTTTACGAATTTCAATGCATTATTTATTTCAAGACCAATTTCAGATCCGCAAGGAAAAACCAAAATATTTTTTACCATTCTCTGCACCTCATCTATATTTTTTTCACAATTCGTATTTACGCAAATTACAAAAACTGCTTATCGCTTCACATACTAGTAATAGCTTACGATACATACTTTTTGACCATTCAACAACCTCAGTACATAGTCCAGTTTTACAGTACTATTCAATGCATCCAGTGCTATGTGTCCTGTTGCAAAAAATAGTTAGACCTTTCCTATCGCAATAGAAAAGGTATCATTCCGTCGTATAATTTTAACATTTTACTTTAGTCTTTCAATCCCATAATTGGATAGAATTGTCAAATTGTGATGATATCACCCTAATGTACATCCTTTGGTAATGTCACCTTCGAAAAATGTTAAATTATTTAAAGATAATGACTTTAATAGAAAAAAGGATGCAAGAAAAGTAAATAAAATTGAATCTCTGCTGTAGTAGATATTACAATGAATCTAGCAGCATGTTAGTATTACACGATAGGTGAAAACCTGAAAAAGAGTGAATGAAAAAGTAATTTAGAGTACTCTATAGAAACAAGATCGTTAACTAAATGTAAAATCTATAAAATTTAAAGATGAAATTGTTTAAACTGCAAGAGAAAAAGTATAACAGTATTCACTTCGGTCATTTTGCATACATCTAAAAGGTCGATGAGAACATCTATATTTACTACAACTAAGATATTAAATTTATTGTAAAATTTCCTCAAATTTTAATAGACAAGTTCACACATTCAACCGAGGAAATTATACAAAACATTCAGATAATTCAGAAAAGAACAACTTTTAAGTGTATTCGGATTCTTCACCTTTGGATGTGCTAGTTCACATTTAGCTAATTACAATAGACATCTTTCAGGAATTTTTCAGAGGGCGATCAAGAGATTCAAGATTCCAGAATTTAACCGGCTTTTACTTGCTTATTAATTTGTTCTTCTTCACCCATAACCACAAGATTTTTTAAACGCTTTTTATCTTTTCGTTTTTCAAAAAAAACCTTTCCAATAAAGGTGAAAATTTTCAAAGTTCGTCTCCATCTTGTTGGCTGCTTTATTAAGCGGTAAAACCACTCTAGATTTAAGTTCTGCCATACATCAGGAGCCCTTTTCACTTCGCCCGCAAGCACATCAACGCTTCCACCAACTCCAATAAATATACCATATTGAAAGTATTTAAGATTATTGCTTATCCACATCTCTTGTTTAGGGTAACCTTTTGCAACAAAAATTAAATCTGGTTGTTTTTCACAGGCATCTTTTAAAATCGTTTTTTGATCTTCATCATTTATATAACCATGATGATAACCAGAAACTATTAAACTCGGATATTCATTACGAATAAAATCAATCGCTTTTTCTATTGATTTCTTCTTTGCACCAAGCAAATAAATTTTTAATTGTTTTTTATCAGCCAACTCAAGTAGATCTAACATTAAGTCAAACCCTGGAACTCTTTCCTTTAAAGGAACTTTTAAAAATTTTGATACAAGTACTACGCCTATTCCGTCCGGCATAATGTAATCTGCTGTTGAAATGGCCTCCTTATAATCTGGGTTTAGCGAGGCATGTAAACAGATTTCCGGGTTAGCGGTAACTATAAATGTTTTTTTCTTTTCATGAATTCTACTTCTTAGAATTCCCATAATTTCTTTCCTTGAAAAATTATTGAATTGGATGCCTAAAATTGATGTGGTTAGCCTATCCATCACGTTCACCCTTTCAATTTAAGATTTAATTTTTATTGTATCATATTTTGACAACTTTTCCCCTGCAACTCACTTCTAAATATTGTAAATTTTACTATTCAAATTATTTTCAAAAGATGTAAAATAAATATAATGATAGATTTAAAGATAAACGAGTATATTGGGGGCATAAACTAATGAAAAAAGTCTTAACTTATGGGACCTTTGATTTATTGCATCATGGACATATCAATTTATTAAAAAGAGCGAAAGAACTGGGTGACTATCTTATAGTTGCAGTCTCAACAGATGAGTTTAATCAACTTAAAGGGAAAGGCGCATATCATAGCTTTGAAGAAAGAAAAATAATACTCGAGGCAATTAGGTATGTAGATAAAGTGATTCCAGAAAACAGTTGGGAACAAAAAAGAAGTGATATTTTAATGCACAATATTGACATTTTTGTTATGGGGAGTGACTGGGCCGAAAAATTCGATGAACTTGAGGAATTATGTGATGTTCTTTATCTTCCTAGAACTGAAGGTATTTCAACTACAAAAATTAAAGAGGAACTCATATTGAGTACCAGATAAAAAATTCCTGTTCCCCATTATCTGTCAATTGTATAACAAAGCTGGTTTATTAATCTGTTAATGAATATGAAACCATTAATTGACTACATTTAAACACCAAAACAGATATAATTTAAACGAAATTAAAGTAAAGCTTATACTCTATAAGTTTGAGGTAAATAAAGCAGATGAAATAAAACCATTTGTGATGCCTTGTACTAACTTTTTGACTATTAAATGTAATTGTACATTTAAGTTGTACAAGCTACCAAACTAGTTTTATAAGACAAAGTGTGTAAGTTTCAGAAATGAAGTTGCACACTTTTTTGTCTACAAAAAGATATATTTCCACAAAGGAAGACACAAAGCGAGATGTAATACAATTGCGAGAAGCAAACGTGATCCAGAAAAAGTAAAACTAGCAGAATCTATTTAGGAAAAAATAAGCCCGAATAAGTTGAAGAAATGCAAAATGCTTTAAAAAATATAATTGGCCCCTTTTTGAAGCAATATTCTAAGGTGAAATGAGGTCTCATCGTGGTTATCAAACACATGATCCTAAAGAAAAAGAAACGGCTAATAGTTATACAGAGAAAACTGTTAGAACATCTGATGGTGAGCTTATATCCACATACCAAGGGATCGTGAAGCAAGCTTTGAACCACAATTAATACTTAAACGGAACAAGGTTGTCTCAGATATTGAAAACAAGGTTTATCAATGTACGCCAAAGACCTGAGTCAACGAAAAATCACAGATACAATAAAAGATATTTATTGTTTTGAAATTTCACATTAAACGATCTCAGAGATAACAGATAGCGCACTTGATGAATTGGAAGTATAGCAAATTAGACCGCTCAGAAAATTATATCTATTTTTTTCGTAGACTCTTTGTATGTAACTATTCGAAAGGATTATAAAACAAAGAGCTACGCAGTTAATTCAGTACTTGGGTACGATTCAGACCGTGTGAAAAATATACTTTGATTGTGGCTTGGTCAAAGTGAAAGTAAGAATTTCTGGATGTAAATTTTTGATGAGCTTTAAGAACGAGGTGTAGAAGATTTTTTCTTTTCTCAATAGATTGTGTTTCAGGGCTTGAAGAAGGTGCAAAATCCATCTTCAAAAGTCATAGTACAAAGATGCATCGTTCATCTTATTCGCAATTCTGTGAAGCAAGTACGGAGTAAACATTAAAAAGCATTCAATTCACAATTAAAAAAGTTTACGATACGTCTAGTTTAAAGGCTGCGCAGGTTGAATTCGAGCGGTTATAGATGTTTGGTCAAGAACCAACTCTATGATTATCAAATCTACTTAACCTTCGAATAACGGAACCCTATAAAAATGGAAAGGTAGTCATGTCAACAATTGGGCTGTGGTCCGCAACCAGTTAGATATGAATCAACACTTCCAAGAACGTATTCGAATGTAAATTTAAAAGAACTAGGTTAACATTAAAATTGTCATCCTAGCTAAAATAGCATTTATGAACTTACACAGTTTTCTTGACAAACCTACCAAACTTTGTTTGACAACAAAAAGTTGGAATTACCATCATTATCATCAAACGTGCAATTTTACGCTCTGGCTTGAATTGTACAACCAACCTTTTATATCCATACTAATTTTTGACGTAACTTTGGAATTATAGAAATAAAATAAGAATAACACTCCTTTTAAAATGACTATATAATCATAGACCAAGTCCCCAAATCTCTTTATTACGGCATTTGGGAGCAATGAATCTCTATAAAACCTTTTTACTATATTTCTACTCCCTATATCTTTTGAGAGCTGGTCATTAAAAACTATTAAGCCTTATAATTGAAACTTCTTTACCATACAACAGAAATAATCGTAAGCACAGCTACTGAACTAACCACTACCCAGATGACGTTTTTTACAAACCAAGAGGCTACGATAGCAACTAAAATTCCAATTAATCCGTACCACATATCTTCATGTATTTTTAAAGATCCAGGAAAGACAAGTGCTCCTAATATGGCATAAGGGATATTCCCGAGTACATTTTGCCAAAATGGCGGTAAGGGTTTGTCGCTCAAAATGAAAAACGGCAGAAGTCGAGGCAATAACGTAACGACACTCATACCAACAATAAGTAACAATACAGAATCACTCATTCTCACACACCTCCAGCCGGTGATTGAATCTTACGATAAATAAATTCTATGAATATAGCTGAAAAAAGCGTTCCAGCAATGATTGACCAACCAGATGATAACAATGAAAATTCTGTAAAAACCGTATTTAAAACTGCGCTTATAATTGCTAGCATGAGTACTTTTCTACTACCTTTAACAGCTGGAATGAGGAGACCAACAAACATTGCGTACAAAGCAATACCTGTACTTTCTTGTAATGATTCTGGTAAAAAACCTCCAAATACAAAACCAACCACACTGAAGAGAACCCAACTTAAATACCCAGTAACATTTAGCCCAATCATATATGGAGCAGTCAATGGTTTGGGACCAGTCGCAGCCACCGAAAAACTCTCATCCGTGAGCAGTGACCCAGTCAAAATTTTTGATAGCGGATTAAAC
Source organism: Caryophanales bacterium (assembly GCA_029240105.1). Taxonomy (GTDB): domain Bacteria; phylum Bacillota; class Bacilli; order JARBTR01; family JARBTR01; genus JARBTR01. Next base: position 69,602 of record JARBTR010000004.1, read on the forward strand.
GGCTCTGATGTTTTTCGAATCGTTGTAGCCATCATAAAATGACGTAAGTTCAATACAAAAGTAGCTAAAACAATCTCATAATGACTTGAGACCATCAGTAAGTTCAATGCCATAAACTGCGATGCGCCAGCAAAAACAATTCCACTCATTAAAAAGGTTTGAAAAAACGTTAACTGAGTAGAATTAGCGAGTAATCCAAAAGCAACAGCTATTGGAATATACCCAATCGCAAGGGGTAGCCCATCTCTAATACCTTTTAACATTTGCTTGTTTTTAAACAGTTAGACCACTCCCTTATTTATAGATTTCAAATGATGAACTAATTTTTTACAAATCTATCATTATTTTAAAAACAATTATATAAAAACAATTGAAAAGTGAATATACCTATTTTCCAGAAATATGGAAACAGATACTTTCAAAAGTCATAACAGGACTTTTAATTTCTTGGTTTACACTAATTTTAAAGAAAAACCCAATTAAAATGAAAAGAACCCTCCATATGGAAAGCTCTTTCATAATATTTATTATGATATCTTACTTCTCATAAAAGTTAATCTCCTTTGATTTCTCTTACTGCGAAGTAATTGCCTTCAATGTCAGGAAAATTGAAGGTCGTCATTCCTCCGAATTGCATTATCTCTCCGCATTGAACACCATTCTCTACAAGCTCACGATGAAAATTATTTATATCAAAAGTCGAGAAAAGTATAGAAGGCGATCCTAAATTAACCATTGGAGAATGTTTCGCAACAAATTCTTTATCAAACAAAACGATATTTGTATCTGAACGTTCGTAAGGTGCAATTTCCACTGAAATAATTCCAGTTTCACTATTACCAACTTCAATTTCTCTAAAGCCTACTTTTTCAATCCAGAAATTAGCAACTGCTCTCGGGTTCTCTACATAAACCATAACTCGCCCAAATTTATCAATCATGTTGTTTTCTCCTTTCAACTTACCACTTTATACAATGCTACTACTCGCTTTTAAAAATACATTATATAGTAAAAAATGGATGGTGAAAAATCACCATCCATTGAATTATATAAGGATCGATATTAGTTGACTTAGGCATATGCTACTAATTAAGCAGCATTTTCCTCAGAATCATTTGTTAATTTTAAACTATCTAGAACGAAGAATACTAAGCTTAATACCATACCTACGATAGCAGCTAATGTCATACCCTTCATGTCATAACCATTTAGTTTGAAGCCAATTCCACTTAAACCTGTAATGAATACAACAGCTGTTAATGCTAAGTTACGTGACTTTGCATAGTCAATTTTTGATTCAACCATCAAGCGGATACCTGAAGTTGCAATCATACCGTAAAGCAAGAAGCTAATACCGCCCATTACTGGACCAGGAATCGTTTGAATAGCGCCAGAAATCTTACCGATAAATGCTACTGCGACTGAAATTACTGCTGCACCACCAATTACCCAAACACTATAAACTCTTGTAATCGCCATTACGCCAATGTTTTCACCATACGTTGTTGTTGGAACTGATCCAGTAAAACCAGACAATATAGTTGAAATTCCATCAGCAAATAATGAACGGTGTAAACCAGGTTCTTTAATCAAATCACGACCAATGACGTTACTCGTTACTAATTGGTGTCCGATGTGTTCATTGATAACAACTAATGCCGCCGGTAAAATTGTTACAATTGCAGCCCAATCAAATGTTGGGAACGTAAAATCCGGCATTGCTACAAATTTAGCGCTTTCAATCGTTCCGAAATCAACAATTCCAAACGCCCATGCTGCAAGATAACCAACTACAATCGCAATTAGAATTGAGATTGCTGAGAAGAACTTTCTGAATAACACTGAACCTAAAATTGCAACTGCTAAAGTTATAATAAATACATAGTAATTTTCAGCAGGTACTTTATCACCCACAATGCTTGTTACGGATACGCCTGCAAGTTCGAGACCGATCAAAGCAACAATTGGTCCCATTGCAGCTGGTGGAAGAACGATATCAATCCAAGCTGTACCAAAAACTTTGATGATTCCAGCTACCAAACAAAAAAGTACTCCTGCTATAACAAAACCACCTAGTGCTTTGCTATACAATGCTTCTGTTAATCCACCATTACTAAATGTTTTATCTCCAATAATGACGAAAACCGGCGCTAAAAATGCGAAACTTGAACCTAAAAATGCAGGTGCTTTTCCTTTTGTAAGGAAGATGAATAATAATGTTCCAATACCGTTCATTAACAATACCACGGCAGGATTAATGTGAAATAGTGCTGGTACTAATACCGATGCACTGAACATTGCAAATAAATGCTGTAAACTTAGTGGTACCATTTGTAACCATGGTAAACGCTCTTCAACTTGAACTACTCTTCTCTGCATAAAAAATTCCCCTTTTCTGTTTAGGTGCTGAACGAGCCGGTTAGACACAAAAAAATTGGAGGTTTATCTCGAAGAAGTAGGCTTGTCGAAGACAAACCTTCTAGAGATAAATCGAAATTTTGTAGTGTCTGGCGCGTGAAGCCCGATTTGATTTCCATAACAATTGTCAGTAGATTTTCCGAATTCCATACAAAAAGCGACATCTAAACCTTGCCTTTAGTTAGGCAAAATTACGAGTCGCTGAATAGAATTCATCTGCACAGGAAAAATAGCTGTTTGCTTTTCAGTTGTAATTAGTCTGTTGATCAAATCACAGTTTGACATTAACATCCTGTTTTCCTCTTTTCAATTGAGATGAAGTGCTTATCTCGTAAGCGCTTATTCGAAAAACTCATCCCGCAGGACAAATTTTTATTATTGTACCTTTAATTTAGAAATGTTGCAATATGTTTTAAGAAAATATTTAGAAAAAAATAAAAACATTATCAAATAAATTTAGCAAACCACGCTACATAATAAGCTGCTGGAATAAACAAGAGTTGTGCTACTACTGTGCCTACTAATTTTGAAGCAATCATTGTGATCGAATAGCTTTTTAAATAAATCTCTTCACTTTCATTTTTCATTACTCTATCCGTTAGTACAGATGCCTTTGGATCAACAAATAATGTCAATAGTATGGTAGCTATACCATTTATGATTCCAGAGGACATCAAAGCAGTCGGAGCGTAGTCTTCTGGAACCAGCATGGATGCATACAAAGAGGATAGCACGCCAATTGAAAGTACAGCTGAAATGATTACATTAATTACAAATAAACGACGAGGAATGGTATTTTTAGTTACCCCTTTTAAATAAGTTAATCTAGGCAATCTAAAATACGTAAATATTTTTTTCATGCTTTTTTTATTCATTTGACTTTTTATTAAAGCAATCATTGATCCTTCTTGATTGGACAATTGCATAAGTGCACGAGAGAAAATATTGATAAAAGAGGGAAAAAGAAAGATTCCGATTAGTACTCCAATAGATGTAGCTCCAATTAAGACTCTGTATTGACCCTCGATAAAGTCTAACTTATTTAAAGTAGGTGCCTCAGCTATAAGTTTTGCTGTTAGCGGTTGTTGAATCATAGTAGAAAACCTTGAAATAATCACCAGTGTGCTAAACAAAGATCCTGCAGTAGCAATTAACTTCACTCTTGCTCCTGAAATTCTTGTTGAGTAAGCTAGAGTTTCTATCATCGTTATTATCACTAAAAATATAGATATAATAACTACCTTGCCAGTAATTAATTCCATAGGAATCCTCTTCGAAATATTTATTTGATTTTTTAATTAGATTTAATATTTGTTTTTACTTTGATAGACTTACATTTTTAAATAAAAAGAAAAAATTGCAAACCCTTTAATTAGTTTACAATTTTCCCCTCTACTTCTCAAAGTATAATATTTAATACCCTGAATCCTGCCTTTTATGATTCACTTCATTCTTTGCAAAATAAGCATTTTCAATGTCTTCTTTTGTAAATCCTAGTAAATCTCCAAGAGCTAGATAAGCCATAAATGCTTTATTAATGTTCTCTACAGTGCGAACTTTGTTCAAATCTGAAATAAGTTCATATACCTTTAAAAACTGAGATGTTGGTTCATCTTCTTGAATATATTTAGCCTTCAAATCAATTTGATTTTCAGCCCCCAGAAGTAGTCCCAATGACAATATAAAGTGCAATCCATCTGCAAACTCATCTAAAATGACAGACTTTTCCGAGGGAGCTTTTAGGCTCCAAAACTTAAAGCATCTTGTTTCATTGGCAAGTTCTCCAAGTTCAACAAGTAACGCTAATGTTTTCTTAGAGAACAAATCACTTGATTCTAAATTATGTAATTTCTCAATTCTTGTATCTAATTCGAGTTGCATCTCAAATAATTTTGCTAAGTTCATAATTTACCTCACTAATTTTTATATCGTTTATTTTATCTATTTAGTGAATTTTTATCTAGATAAATTTTAGTTCATCCGGTCTTATAAAAGGTTTACTCACTATTCCCATATAAAAATGATGCTGAAAGAAAAATCATTCAACATCACCAAATTTTAATCAATTTAACTTCTAAATTTCTTAATACATTAAAAAATCATTATTTTGAACTATCATAGATGCTCGATTAGATATAAGGATTGGCTTGTTTTTTCCATCATCAATCATCAATTTGCCGTAACCGTCTGACATTTTAAAGTCCTTTATATATACAATGCTTTTATCTTTTAAAGGTACAAATGTTTCCACATTCTTAGCTAATTCACGTTTAGAGTTTCCATTAATCTCGTATAAATAATTAGATTTATCTGACATCCCGTAAAATTTCGTCACATCAGATTGTTTGGCAAACCCAAAATATCTATACATTTCAAAAGTGGCATATGTACTTTCATCGACATTTTTCAATAGTTTCTTTCCATTAACATATAAATCTACAGTTTGAATACCTTCAAATGTCCCCTTTGTATAAAAGAGTTCATTCCCTTTAAAGAAAAAATTTGAATTTACGTTATCATCAACTAACGATGGTTTAAACTCCTTTAAATCTTCAATCTTAAACTTTTTCAATTTTCCAGTTTCAGCGTAATAGGAACCCGAATACGAACTGATTAGGTCTCGATTGGCATGAGATGAATCATCAATAAAACCAATCCATTTACCGTTGGGACTTACCATAAATTGAGTGCCACTGCTTTGCTCGATGAGGCCCTTTTTGATCCCTTGAGCGAGAATCGTTTTTGAATTTTGATTCATTAGTTGCGAAATGTAAGCATCCAGCTGGTATAAGTCATACACTTTGCTAATATCAATTTTTTGTTTTTCCGTTCCAGCATTTTTTAAGTTTTGAATTATCTTTTCATCCATTTTTCGATAGATCAACAGCGGATTCTTCATTGATGCCTGGTAGAAACTACTCACGCCAATATTCTTATCTAGTAGAGTACTTTTTTCACCATCAAAGTAATATAAATCCGAGACAATTGACGGAATATTATGATCAAATGATTGACGAATCATGTCTCGTTGAAGCTTTTGAGTGTATTCTCCTCCACTAAGAGGATAAATGGAAGAGCTGAGGAAACTGTATAATATATTTTCTCACCACTGCAGGACAAAATACTGTCAGCTTTAGTTGAAACTAGCTTGGTTGCATTATCTCCATTCTTGAAGTAGATTGACTGATCCTTTTTGAAATAGATAGATATTTCACCATTTTGATCCATCTGAAAACCCTGTAGCACAGCATTTTCTGATACCGTTTTCTTACCTGTTTTTTCAGACCACTCGTAAATTTTACCTTGATTCTCGTAATTTCCACCTTGTTTTCCATAAAAAACGTGGGTTGCTTGCTTATTAACAAAATAAAAACTTACCATTTCATCAATTGTGATTTTCTTCCCATTATTCCAGATTACAAGTTTATTATCCGTTCCTTTTAAATACATTGCTTTTGATCCACTGGGAGAAATGTTTGTTGAACTCGCAGTAAATGAATTACGTACCTGATCATCAATCTTTATCTTTTTTTTACCTTCGACATCGTATCGGTAGTAAGTACCGAATTCTTCATCTGTTTCTCTAGTTACATTATCAGCTACAGTACTTACTACCTTTTGTTTCCGATAAAAAATATACTTTTCATCTTGAGAGGCTCTTGCAAATGAATAATAGTTGTACATAGAAAAACCTCCCTTTAATTCGGAGTTCCAGTTCTTTTCTATGACATATTTCTCTGAAGGTTTTTTTGTATATGAATAAACAAGGTTCTTTTTCTCGGCAAAAAGTATAAGTTTACCTTTTGGAGTAAAATGCTGGTAGGTAGCAAACGCTGTAATAGCTAGCACGACTACGCTACTTACAAGCCAAACTTTCTTTGTGTACTTTTTGTAAAATAATCTTAATACGTTCACTAGGTAAAGGAAATCTTGCCATGTGAAATGATCCGATTCTGAATCTTCCGCAGTGTTTTTTTCTTCTTTATCAAGTGCTTGTACTGATTGTGTTTCAATGTCTGAATCTATTTTATACATTTCAGAATCTATAAAAGATTCTTGTTCAGCAGTTGTTTCTATGTAACTTCCATTTGGAAAGCAATCCTTGCAAATAGAAGATGGCATTAATTCTTTTCCACATTGTGGGCAAACAAATATAAAGTTGGATATACTTTTATTCCCCTCGACATGACGTTTCTCAGACTCAAATTGTTCTTTGGACATAAAATCACCTCTCCCTCCTAAAGAATACCAGTAGTTACACATCCTAACAATAATTTTAAACTTTTAAAATCTGATAGGTTGATACAGCAGGATAAGGAAGTCTGATTTTTTCTAGAAGGTTGTTTAGAAAAAACTTCGTCCTGTCTTTTTAGAAATTTTGGACAAAAAAAGAACACTTTCTATTAAGAAAGCGCTCTAAAGTTTTTTATTAAATTACTTCTCTATTTGCTTTTTAGCTTGGTCAGCAATTGCTGCAAATGCTTCTGCATCAGAAATAGCTAATTCAGCAAGCATTTTGCGGTTTACTTCGATACCAGCAAGTTTCAATCCGAACATTAAACGGCTGTAAGAAAGACCGTTGATACGAGCTGCTGCATTGATACGAGCGATCCAAAGTTTGCGGAAATCGCGTTTCTTTTGGCGACGATCGCGGAATGCATACATTAATGATTTCATTACTTGTTGATTTGCAACTTTAAATAATCTATGTTTTGAACCAAAATAACCTTTTGCTAATTTTAAAATCTTTTTACGACGTCTACGTGAGACAATACCGCCTTTAACACGTGGCATAGTATTCAGCTCCTCTTCATTTTATAGGTATGTTAACATTTGTTTAACGCGTTTGAAGTCACTTGGGTGAACCATTGTAGATTTGTTTAGGTGACGTTTTTGTTTAGTAGATTTGTTATGAGCCAAGTGGCTTCCGTAAGCAGTATCACGCTTTAAACCACCAGATCCTGTTCTTTTTACACGCTTTGCAGCGCCTCTATGCGTTTTCATTTTAGGCATGAGAGTAACCTCCGTTGTTATAATTATGCTTCGACTTTATTTTTCAGCTTTTGGTGCTAACATAAGGAACATGCTACGGCCATCCATACGTGGATATTGTTCTACTATAGAAACCTCTTTAGCTTCTGCAATGAAACGATCCAATACGCGTTGACCAATTTCCTTATGTGTGATGGCACGCCCTTTAAAACGAATACTTGCTTTTACTTTATCGCCTTTTTCAAGGAACTTAATCGCATTTTTCAGCTTCGTATTAAAATCGTTGTCATCAATCGTTGGACTCAAACGAACCTCTTTGACCGTAATGATCTTTTGATTCTTCTTTGATTCCTTATCTTTCTTTTGTTGCTCAAACTTGAATTTCCCGTAGTCCATAATTTTGGCTACTGGAGGCTTAGCGTTTGGTGCAACCAAAACCAAGTCCAGATTCGCCTTAACAGCAATTTCAAGCGCTTGATCACGAGTCATTATTCCTAATTGCTCTTGCTCAACACCAATTACCCTTAACTCACGAGCGCGAATTCCTTCATTCAACAAAGAAGTATCTTGTTTGCTAATGGTAAGCCACCTCCGAATTTTTAGTGATTCCCTGCATTCCATAAAAAAACGACGGATGTACATATACACCCGCCGATAGTTGATTTTTTAAAATCGAACTCCCTAGAACCAATTAACTGCATTCTGCGTCATTTAGGTGAGAAGCGGGCGCTCCTACTTGCAAGGATTATTTAATTCACAAAGAGTATCTTAACACGATACCATTACTAAAGTCAACCCGATTACATCATTTATAATGCTCATTTTTTAAACTTCTTAAATCAATTCACTTTTAACTAATTCAACAAATGCTGAGAGTGTCATTGCCTCTGATTTTTGTTCACCATATTTACGAACATTGACACCGCAAGAAGCGACTTCTTGATCCCCGAGAACGAGCATATATGGCGTTTTCTTCACTTGGGCTTCGCGAATCTTGTAGCCGAGTTTTTCATCACGCTTATCCATTTCAACACGGATTCCTGCTTTTTCAAGTTCGTCTTTCACTTGCTCAGCATATGCCAAATGCGCTTCGTTTGAAACTGGAATCATTTGAACTTGAACTGGAGCTAACCAAGTTGGGAATGCACCAGCATAATGTTCAATCAAAATTCCTATGAAACGTTCAAGGGACCCGTAAACAACACGGTGAATCATAACTGGGCGATGTTTGTTACCATCTTTCCCGACATAAGTCATATCAAAACGTTCAGGTAAATTGAAGTCCAATTGAATTGTTCCGAGCTGCCATGTACGACCGATTGCATCTCGAATTTTAAAGTCTAATTTTGGACCGTAGAATGCACCATCACCAGGATTCAATTTATAAGGAATTCCTCTGTTGTCTAAAACTGCAGCTAATGCCTTTTCAGAAATTTCCCAAACCTCATCTGAACCAACCGCTTTTTCAGGCTTAGTTGAAAGTTCAATATGGTACTCAAATCCAAAGATATCTTTATAAAAATTATCAATTAGATTTAAAACGCCATTCACTTCTTCTTCAATTTGGTCTTCAGTGATGAATAAATGAGCATCGTCTTGTGTGAAGTTACGAACACGGAAAAGTCCATGTAACGCACCACTAAATTCATGTCGGTGAACCAATCCTAACTCTCCCATACGAATTGGGAAGTCACGATACGAGTGTAAGTCATTTTTGTAAACTAGAATAGAGCCTGGGCAGTTCATTGGTTTTATCGCATATTCGTACTCATCTATTTCAGATGTATACATGTTTTCTCGGTAATTGAACCAGTGACCTGAAACTTCCCAAAGTTCTTTGTTTAACATGATTGGTGTTTTAACTTCTACATAACCTGCTTTTTTATGCTCGCGACGCCATAAGGCTTCCAGTTCATTCCGAATGACCATACCTTTCGGCAAGAAGAACGGGAATCCCGGACCATAATCACTCATGAAAAATAGATCTAATTCTTTTCCCAATTTACGGTGGTCACGCTTCTCAGCTTCTTCTAAAATATGCAAGTGCTGCGCTAGGTCTTCTTTTGTGAAGAAGGCAGTTCCATAAATACGTTGTAGCATTTTGTTTTTGCTATCCCCACGCCAATAAGCACCCGCAACATTCAATAATTTGAATTCTTTTAACTTTCCAGTTGAAGGAACGTGTACACCACGGCAAAGGTCAACAAAATCTCCTTGCTCATACAAAGTTACTTGTTCATTTTCAGGAATAGCCCCAATTAACTCAACCTTATATTGGTCTCCAGCATCTTGGAAACGTTTTAGCGCTTCATTACGAGTTACTTCGATACGTACAATCGGAATATTAGCGTCTATTACGCGTTTCATTTCTTTTTCAATTAACGGCAAATCTTCTGATGAAATAACATGCTCTAAATCCATGTCATAGTAGAAACCATTTTCGATTGATGGACCTACACCAAATTTTGCATCGGGATATAAACGCTTTACTGCATGTGCTAATAAGTGCGCAGAACTATGTCGTAAAATTTCTAACGCATCATCGTGTTCGGGAGTAACGATTTCGAAACTCGCATCTTCCCCAATTGGTCTTGATAAATCATACAATACGCCGTTTACTTTACCGGCAATTGCTTTCTTGCGAAGCCCTGGACTAATCGATCCAGCAATTTCATCAGTTGTGATGCCGCGTTGGAATTCTTTGACTGCGCCATCAGGAAATTGAATTTTAATCATGATTTTCTTCCTTTCGAGTTTTTTAGTTCGAGGGATCGATTAAATTTTAAAAATTCGCAGTGGTTCGTTCCTGAGCTACGCTCAGACGAACTGTGCGTGCCTTCTGCTTACTAAGTTTTTCAAACTTAGAGCAGAACGCAAAAAAGTCCCTCTTAGTTAAAAGAGGGACGAATTAGTAAATTAATCCGCGGTTCCACCCACGTTTCATGCACGGCTGCATGACGCTCAAAACAGGATAACGGTCGTAGCCGTCAGTTATTTCATCTGCATATGCAAAATCCCTAACTGAAGTTCAAAGGTGGTAAATGTTCTGTTTGTTGAGAAGCTTTCACCGTTGCTTCTCTCTCTAAAAACAATTCCAGGAACATTCTTGTCCTTATCGATACTTTTTATCATTATAAACGATATTTTATCCATTGGTTCCTAAAAAATCAAGTTCGGTATGAAACTTTTTTTAAAAATGGACAAACTACATTCCAGACAGACTAGATTCTCATTTTGATCTAAACTAAGGAGATAAAATAATGGCTCATTATAAAGATGTTTTTCTTGAATTATTCATAGGTTATTTTGCTCTTTTAATTCTTACTAAAATTTTAGGAAAAACGACTATATCTCAATCCTCTACATTTGACTTTATTGCCGTCTTGGTTTTAGGAGATCTTGTTGGTGCTGCCATGTATGCAAAGGATGCAAAAGTTTTCCATGTTCTTTTTGCAATTGCCATTTGGGGGGCACTAATTTTTTTTACTGCTTTAATCACACAAAAATTTCGAAAAACACGTTCAATTTTTGAAGGAACTCCACAACTTATTATCAATAAAGGAAAAATCGTCTTTGATGTACTCAAAAAAAATCAAATGGATCTAGACCAACTATCAATGGGGCTCCGTTTGAAGGACGCTTTCTCCTTTTATGAAGTAGAATATGCTTTTCTAGAACCGAATGGCGATTTAAGTGTCATTAAAAAAATGCCTTATAATACAGTTACTACTAAAGATATAAATCTAGCTCCAAAATCACATAGCCTTTCTTATCATGTTATTTTAGATGGTGAAATCATTGAACAGAGTCTCCAAGCTGCCCAAAAAGATAAATTTTGGTTACTCAATGAATTGAAGCATTACAATTATCAAAACGAAAAAGAAGTTTTTGTTGCGGAATGGAACGAAGAGACTGGACTTTTTATACAAGGATTTAAAGACGTAGGCAAGTCCTTATAGTGATGACTTGCCTATTTTTTTATAAGATACAATTTCGCTATTTTACGATTTTTTTATAGATGATATACGAGTATATAATCGGAATGGCAGAGCAAATAACTGCAGAACCAATAACAATCCACGGAACCCATATCATTGGGAGAAAAATTGACAGTAGGATTAAAAACCCAGAGATCATAAAACATCTCGCACCAATTCGATGCGTTTTTTTCCATACCGTCTCATTTGACAAAGTCCAAGGTGTCTTTATCCCAACAAAATAGTTCGTTTTTACTTGTTGCATGTAATTTCCAATCACAATAAACAAGGCCCCTACTAATACACAAATAAGTTTTGCCATTTCAAGCTTGTGACCTAATCCAATATATATGGTTCCAAGATCAATTGCCAAGAAAATAAGTAGCATGCCATTAATAATAACAGAGTAACCTTTATCAAAAAATTTATAATTTGCTTTTTTAGGATCGAGATTAGGTAAAAAAACCATTAGTACATACATACCAATAAGTAGTCCATGAAGCATAAAGAACGTCCCTAATTTAGATGTATAATCATCTATCTCACCACTTGGCCCCCAATGTGTTGGCAATTCAGCAGGAAGTTCTTTATAAAAAATCGCCCATAAAATCAAGGATACCACTACTGCTACTATAGGAAAAAGATGTTTTCTCATTTTAAAAATTCTCCTCTTTTAGATGCTAAACAATATATTAATTCTTTGAAATATTATATGCCCATCCTATTAAATCTTGTAAGACAGTTGTGTTTATCGAATAATATATAAACTGTCCTTGTTTAATGTCATGAACCAAACCTGCACCTTTTAAAATTTTTAAATGCTGCGAAATACTCGGTTTGGTCATATCAAAATGTTCATGAATTTCACCAGCAGTCATATCCTTTTCTTTTAAAAGCTCTAAGATCTTCCGACGGGAAGGATCTGACAAAGCTTTAAATGTTTCATTCATTACATTCAACCTTTCGTAACTGATTCTCAAAAAAACTATTATTAAACTTAATGCTAATCTGAACGATTATTGATTCGATCCTTCTTTAAAAACAACCCAATACAAAGTAGTATCAGAACAAAAATGACGTTCGAATATATGGTCACCCATTGTTTTGATCCCATATTACCGTTTAAAACTCCTGTAGCATAGTCCGTTAGTTTCATTGGCAGATACTGATTCACTTTTTCAAACATGGTTAAAAACGCAAAACCAAAATAGAAAACAAATGAGCCAACCATGCTCATTGTTGTACTTTTACTAAAATGAGAAATCACATTGATTAATACGATGAATACAAGCATGAAAAGATACAAACACATTAGTGAAAAAAAGCTGTGTTTTGGCATTTTATCAAATAAAACGATCGTATAAAAAACAAAGATAATCATTGAAACTAGGTAACTTAATGTAAAAACAATTACTTGTGAGCAAATATGAGATAACAAAAATTCTTTTAATTTAACACCATTCATTTTTAATGTTGAATACGTACCTTTTACTTTCTCTCTTACGAGAATCGGTGAAAACATTGCAATTGTCACTAACAACACGATTTGCGTAATGTTTTTACTCAGTTGCGCAAATGCATCTATGTTAGTTGGTTTTGGGATTAAATTCGTAATCGCAGCATATTCTTCACCCATCGATTTCAACAATTTCGGAGTGACTGCAGCTATTAATGGACTTTCCATCGCAAATAATGCCAACATGACTATCATAATGAGGAGCTTCTTTGACCGAATTAAGGCTGTTAAATCTTTTCTAAGTAAGATGAAAAAATTACTCATTTTTCACACCTACCTCTTTTAAAAATATATCCTCAAGATTTATCTTTTTAAGATGTACGGATTCTACCATTAACCCTTTTTTATGCAAGATTTCAAAAACTTTATTTTGTGACTGGGTCAAATTCTTTGTCGTGATAGAGATGGTTTTTTCCTTAATTTCTAATGTTTCTTTCCACTCATCACTAAAAATCCGAAGTGTTTCAACATCATTGAACTCAATCACTAAAACACGATCATCCAATTGAATATCACTTATCGACTTGTTCAGCAGAATGGACCCTTTATCAAGAAGAATGACATGATCACAAATTCGTTCGATATCACTCAAAATGTGTGAAGAAAAAATAATACTCATTTTACCTTTTAGTTGACCTATTAAATCAAAAACCTCTTTTCTACCTATTGGGTCCAGTGCTGAGACTGGTTCGTCAAGGATTAGAACATCTGGTTTCATGATGATAGAAGAAGCAATTCCTAATCGTTGTCGTAAGCCCCTTGATAAACTCTTGATTCGCTTATTCAATTCTGCTTCAAGTCCAACCAATTTCACTGTCTCTTCAATTTTTGATTTTATATCACCCTTAAATTGATTTAATTCAAGGATAAATTTCAGGTACTCCTTCACTTGATAGAAGTCGTAAAATTCAGGCACATCCTGCAGATAAATAATTCTCGTTTTGTTATCGTAGTGAATACGACCAGTGGTCTTTGGAATCAAATCCATGATGATCTTCATCGTTGTCGTTTTACCAGCTCCATTTGGGCCAAGAAGACCTACTACACTGCCAGCTTTTATTTCAAAAGAAACATTGTTCAATACACACACTGATTTATACATTTTTGTTAGGTTTTCAACTGATAAAATACTACTCATGGCGATCCTCAAATATCAAATAAGCGACTGAACCTAGTAAGTTAATTGCAATAATTAAAATAAACCATACGGGTTTGTTCAATGTCTTAACGAAGTCTTTTTTGTAAAGCTTGAAGCAACAGTAAAACTTAAGTGCAAACTCAATAATTAATATTGGAATGAGGAGCATAATCATTTTTTCATCCATAAAAAGCGCCTTCTTTCTATTAGATATTTAGTTATTTAACTAAATACATTATATGCAATTCTTATATATAATTTCAACTTTTTTCCTTCATTTCTCAAAAAATTTTTAGCAAATGGGTGAACCAAGATACTTAAATCAATTTCATTCGAGTACTATTTTATGAACATTAGAAATAAAAGCACTCAAATGGTATCTAGGATAACCATTTGAGTGCTATGTGACATTTTACTTTATTAAATTTTTAAATCAAAGTACACCGTCTCTCCTCGCCAAGCTGACATACCACCCATAATGTTTACAACATCATAACCTGCTTTCGATAGATAGGCGGAAGCTTGGGCTGAACGCATGCCTGATTGGCAAATTACATAATATTTTTGCGACATATCAAGTTGTTCTATTTGTAAAGGAATGGTAGCAAGAGGCATTAATATGGCATCTTCAATATGCCCATACGCATGTTCGAAAGACTCTCGAACATCAATCACGTTGACTTTTTCTTTTCTAAAAAGGATATCAAATTCAGGCATTGCAATAGATTGATACATTTTTAATAACCTCCGTCGGCCTAACAGTTGAATATAACGCAAAGGATCCATCAAGATTGCTCACTATATAGCCAGCTTGTTTTAAAATTCTTTCAGCAATATAGCTTCGCTGTCCACTTTGACAACTCACAATTATGTCTTTGTTCTCTGGCAGTTCATTCAAACGGATGCGTAAATCATCTAAAGGAATGTTTGTTGCACCTTTCATGGCGCCGCGGTTGAATTCATTTGCCGTTCTAACATCAAGTAGAAAAGCTCCCTCTGCTTGTTTCTCTATTAATTCATACCATTGAATGGTATCAGTCAATCCTTCTATAATATTTAATGCAGCATAACCAGCCATATTAACAATATCCTTTGCAGAACCGAAAGGTGGTGCATAAGTGAACTCAAGTTCAGGCAAATCTTCTACTTTCAATCCAGCCTTTATGACCGTCGACAAAATATCAATACGCTTATCAATTCCGTCTTCACCAAAAGCTTGAGCTCCGTAAATATCGCCTGTTTTTGAATTAAATAGTAATTTCAATACAATTGGCTTTGAATTAGGGAAGTAGCCCGCATGATTTTTACCTTGAACATGTACACATTTATAGTCGAGATTTGCCATCTTCAACTGTCGCTCATTCAGTCCAGTTGAAGCAGCCGCCTTCCCAAAAACTCGCACTATGGATGTGCCAAGACTTCCTAAATTTTTACGTGAAAGACCTGAAATAACATCCGCTACTTGACGACCCTGGCGATTAGCAGGCGACGCAAGCGAAATGAGAACTTCTTCCTTTGTAATGATATGCTTAACTAAGATTGCATCACCCACCGCAAAAATATCCTTGATAGTAGTCTCGTAATTTTCATCTACTAAAATACCACCTCTAGCACCTATTTCTACGCCTGCTTCAATTGCTAGAGCATTTTCCGGTTGAACCCCAACAGAAAGAATGACTAAATCTGCTTCAAGAGCACTACCATCTCCTAAAATAGCGGTTCGCCCATCATCCTTGAATTCAACGACTGATGAACTTGTTAATACGTTCACGCCGTTTGCTTTTAGTTCTTCTGCCACAAAGGCAGCCATTTCTTCATCAAAAGGTGATAGAACATGTTTGGACCGCTCAACAATTGACACCTGGAGACCTCGATGTGCTAGACTCTCCGCCATTTCCAATCCTATGAAGCCAGCACCAATAACCATAGCTGTTTCGGGTTTACTTTCATCAATAAAGGCTAAAATTTTATCCATATCATTTATATTTCGCAATGTAAAAACATTTTTTGCTTCACTAAGACCATTTATTGGAGGAATGAACGGCTTTGCACCAGGTGAGAGAATCAACTTATCATAATCAAGTGTATATATTTCGTCACCACTGCGAACAATTACTAGTTTTTCCTCCGTGTCTATTTTGATTGCTTCGCTGTTTGGTCTTACGTCCAGTTGAAACCGCGCTCTTAATTGTTCAGGCGTTTGAACAAGTAGACTTTGTCTTTTTTCAATCTCCTCGGAAACATGGTATGGCAAGCCACAATTGGCAAACGAGACATATGGACCTTTTTCGAGAACAATTATTTCTGCATGTTCATCTAATCTTCTCAAACGTGTTGCTGCAGACATACCACCAGCAACACCTCCAATAATAACTACCTTCATTATTTATTTCCCCCTTTGAGTGGACCTCTCCAATTCATCATGCCACCTTTAACATTGATAGCGTTATATCCTTTTGATATAAGGATGTCACTCGCTCTTTTACTCCTCATCCCCGATAGACAGATAATATACATTTTTTCTTCTTTTTTTCCGGTATAATTTAAAACAGTTCCTAAAGGTACATTTTTTGCACCAGGAATATGGCCCCCAACGAATTCGAAGGGTTCTCTTACATCTAAAATAGTTGGTTTCTCTGATAATATCTGCTGAAGCTCAGTTGTTGACATAGATGGTTTTTTGTTAAAGAAAAACATAGAAATCCTCTTTTCTGTTTAATATTTTGAAATGAACGAACGGTTCATGAAATGACCTGGATTTCATTTTATAGAAAATATGATCATTTTTAAGTAACAAAGTCACGAAAAAATAAGCTTCAAACCTACATAAAGTTATTGCAAAAATTTGATTTTTTGCTTCTGAGATAAATCAGTTTTAAAAAGCGTCTTATTATAAAAGTAAAAACACGACAAAGAATCACTATTTCTTAGTCGTGTTTTTATTGTTAAATCTAATTATTTTTCAGTTTATGTATATACAAATCTAAATCTCTTTATTTTTTTGAGGTGGTGATACTCAATATATTAAAGATCTATTTATGTTCACTTTCAAATTTTAACAGCCATTCTTTTAAATGTATCTTCTCACCAGAGTATCCTGTATAGGAACCATTAGTCCCAAGTACGCGATGGCACGGTACAATAATGGTAAAGTTATTTGCACGGCAGGCTCCACCTGCGGCACGGCATCCCTTCGGACTTCCGGCATATTCTGCAATTTGCTTATATGTTAGAACCTCTCCGTAAGGGATCGTATTCAATACGTTCCATACAGCCTTTTGAAAATTCGTTCCCCTGTCATCAGATAAAGGTAGTTGAAACTCTTTTCGATTACCAGCAAAATACTCCTTCATTTGTCGTGTAGCTTCTAGTAAAACAGTATCGTCCTGTTCCGGTATATCCTTATTTCTGTTCGGATCTTTCTTTTCATTGAGAAACAAAACTTCAATTAATTTCTCTCCGTCTGAAATAAATTCCATAGGACCTAATGGCGATTGCATAATTTTTTTGTTCATCTTGTTGATCTCCCGAAAATGGTAATTGATGTTTCTATTTCATGCTAATCAAATAACACTCACTGTGCAACCTATAATTTTTAAAATAAATAGGTTCAGGGTTTTCCCAAATGCAAATGCTTAAAATCCCATTTTTCCTTAAACTTATTGGTTGTTGAAACGCTAAATTGATAGATATCATCCTTACTTTTTACATGATATTCATAGGTGACATCTGGTTCGCTTTTAAAAATAACACCAATAGAGTATGGGCTTCTATGTTTATTTTTAGGATCACGATGATCAACTGTAGAAATAGTCCATTTTTCATTAGGATACCGTTCTTCTAAGTAGGGTTTAATGAATTCAATTTTCTTGTCAATTTGAGAATCTATCCAAAAAGGACGTACCATAAAAAGTATACCGTACGCAACTAATGTAAAGAGTGCTAGTACCATACCGAATTTACGTCTTTTACCTTTTAATAAGAGTGAAATACAAAGAATAATTACAAACACAACCCCTACAATCGTAAACTCTATTACCTCAATTGGATGCACAAATACCATCTCCCTAATTATTACAGTTAAATTAAAACGTAAACTTCTTTAGATAATGTTTAAGTTAATCAAATTGTTTTACAAAACACCTTTTTGTACCAAAATCTATTTTCACATTAAAGCATACTAAAACTCCCCCATTTAAAAACAGGAGAGTCTTCTCGATTTTATTCTTTCACCAAAGCTAAAACTTCTTCTGCTGTACGACAGTTTAATGCTTTCGCAGCCAGCACTTCCATTTCAACCTTATTCATTTTCTTTATATTTGAACGTGATTTCAAAATTGAAGGGGCACTCATTGAGAATTCATCTAAACCCAAGCCTAGAAGAATTGGTTGAGCTAATTCTTCGCCAGCCATTTCACCACACATACCTGTCCATTTACCTTCAGCATGAGACGCGTCTATTACCATTTTAACTAAGCGTAATATTGCTGGGTTAAATGGCTGGTAAAGGTAAGAAACGGATTCATTCATACGGTCAGCAGCCATTGTGTATTGAATTAAATCGTTTGTTCCGATACTGAAGAAATCAACTTCCTTTGCAAATTGATCGGCTAATATTGCAGTTGAAGGTATTTCAACCATAATACCGATTTCTATATTTTCAGCTACGGTTACACCTGAAGCAATTAAGTTTTCTTTTTCTTCCAAGTAAATGGCCTTACATGATCTGAACTCATCCAGTGTTGCAATCATAGGAAATAAGATTTTCAAGTTTCCATAAGCACTCGCACGAAGTAATGCGCGGAGTTGTGGGCGGAACAAATCTTCCTTTAACAGACAAAGGCGGATAGCCCGAACTCCAAGAAACGGATTCATTTCCGTCTCCATTTCTAACCAAGGAAGCTTTTTATCGCCCCCTATATCCAATGTTCGAATAACAACTGGTTTACCTTTCATTCCTTCAAGAACTTTTTTATAAGCCTCAAATTGCTCATCTTCAGTCGGCAATTTTTCTGCTTCCATAAATAAGAATTCTGTTCGATACAAACCAATTCCTTCTGCTCCATTTGCAATAGCAAATTCAAGGTCAGAGGGAGAACCAATATTCGAAGCGAATTCTACTCGTTGACCATCAGCCGTGATTGTTGCTTCATTCACTAACTTCGCCCATTCGGCTTTTTTCATTTGGTACTCTTCAATTCTTTCTTGGAACTCAACAATCATTTCTTCCGATGGTTGCAAGTGAACCTTTCCACTAAATCCATCAAGAATTATTAAATCTCCATGTTTGATTTTCTCAGTGGCTACCCCTGTTCCAACGACAGCGGGAATTTCAAGAGTACGAGCCATAATTGCAGAATGAGATGTTCGACCACCTATATTTGTCGTGAAGCCCTTTACAAATTTTCGATTCAATTGCGCTGTATCTGAAGGTGTTAAATCCTCCGCAACAACAATTACTTCCTCATCAATTAAACTGGGATCAGCCAAACGAACACCCAAAATATGAGATGTTAAACGCTTCGTAATATCCTTGATATCAGCCGCTCTTTCGCGAAGGTAAGGATCGTCCATAGTTTCAAACATACCCACATACATATTTGAAACTTGCTTTAACGCATAGGCAGCATTAGATTTCTCATCGCGGATACTGTTTTTTACTGCATCCGTCAACTCTGGATCGTTCAAGATTGTGATATGCGCATCAAAGATAAGCGCCTTTTCATCACCTTGTTCTTTTCTTACTTTTTCTCGTAAAAATTCCAGCTCAGTTTGAGTTGTCTTCATCGAGTTTACAAATAAAGTAATCTCCATTTCAACATCTTCAATACAATCCTCTGTAACTTCTAAAATAGGTTCAATCAAACGATATGCTTTTGCGATAGCAATACCATTTGATGCCGCAATCCCCTTAATGAAACTGTACATTAAATTAAACCTTCTTTAGTCATTGTAGTAACAATGCCTTCCATAGCCGCTTCTTCATCTGCACCATTAACTGTAATAGTCACATCTGCGCCTTTTCCAGCTCCTAAAGTCAATACAGCCATTATCGATTTTAAGTTGACCTCTTTACCTTTATAAGCTAATTTAATTTCTGATTGAAACTTACTTGCAGCCTGCACTAATAACGTTGCTGGTCTTGCATGAATGCCTGTTTCTGCGACTATATGAAATTCTTTTTGTACCATGATTAAAATCTCCTTTTTTAAGCTCTTAAAAGTTAAATATCTCCATTTTTTGGTCCTGATTTCATAAAAGCATTAAGCGTTAACTTTAGAGTTTGTTTTATTAAGTAAAATGTATAAAAATACCTATTAATTATCCGATTTTTGAAAATCAAAGTCAATTTAAACAGGTTGAAAACTCCCATTTTCCTGTGTTTTTTCTACGCTTTTCGACACAAGTATATCTATTTTTTTGTATTACTTAATTCTATTCTCTGAATCTTTCCATCAAGATTTATAGAAACTTCTATTATTTCATCTTTATTTTCAAATGCACAATTCTGGCCAGATGATTTCAATGTAAATGATGTTGAAGTCAAACGTCCATCTATATCTCCGGAGTTTGATCCCCCCCCAGCACTGCTTTTATACGAAATATCAATGTGTCTAGATGAATTTAATTGGGATAAATCTCCTTTATAATTCACTTTCAACACTTTCTTAATATCATTTTCATAACTTAATGTCCCATCTTTATCTTTAAATGTTTCAGTTCCAGTTACTTCAAACTGGGCAGTCCAATTTTCATTTTTTCCACTATAAACTTGGTTGATGATTGTTGTATCCTTCTTTGCATTCCAAAATGTAAGGATTACGATTATCGTAATAGTTAAAAAAGTAAAAAATTTTTTCATCTTATTTCCCCCAAGTTTACTACTTTATTTATCAAATTTAACATTATCCATTTTTATAAAAAGTCAACAAACAACAACAAGAGATTTAGGGTATAAATTAATTCCTTTATCATATTAAATGCAAATCATGCTTCTAAATTGCATCTCATACCCTATATCTAAAAAAATGAATATTTCATTAATTAACTGTAATAATAGCAATTTTTTTACAATTCATGTTAGGAAATGCATTTTTAATCTTTTTCACGGAAAAGTAAAAAGTACAAACCAAATTTACTGGTTTGTACTTTTTTAATACTATATCAAGTTCGTTTTTGCTTAAAGTAATGGATTCCCCTTCATATAAGTGGATGTTAGGTTTATATCGGCTGTTCGCCAATATTCTCCTAACTCCACTAAATGCTGGCAATCATTTACTTGCTAAAAAACAGCCCCTAAGGGCTGTTTTTTAGAGTAATTTGTTAGAATGTTTTTCCTTTAACTTAATCCAACGACGTTCAATTTCTCGTTCGAATTCATTTAACATGTTTTCGTTTTCAGGTTTGAGTAAGTGTTTCGATTTACCCATGAAACGCAACCATTCAGCCGCATCAACCTTTTTGTTTTTCGCTTCTGGATCGTAAGTTATCGTGGTGATACCTTGCTCGATTTCATAAAGCGGGAAGAAGTTGCAGTTTACAGCCGCTTCCAATAAAGTTTGACCGTATTTTTCTTCTGATTTCCAGTTTAATGGACAAGTGATTAACATTTTTCCGTAAACAGTTCCAACGTTTTGTGCATACCATTGTGCTTTTGCAGCTTTTTTCAAGACATCTTGAGGGAAAGCTTCTGAAGCAGTAAATACATAAGGAATATTACATGCTGCCATAATCTGAGCAGTATCCTTGTGATGGAACGTTTTCCCTTGTTGCGTTTTACCAATAGAAGTCGTTGATGTCAAATGACCAAGTGGTGTAGAATACGACATTTGTGATCCTGTATTCATATAACCTTCATTATCGTATTCAAGCATAATAAGCTTGTGACCACGTAAAGCAGTACCAATAGCTGAACCCATACCAATGTCCATACCGCCATCACCCGTTACCATAATAAATGTTGCATCATCAGATACATTTACTTCACCACGGCGTTTTAACTCCATAAATGCTTCTAAAGTTCCTGATAATGTAGCTGGACCATTTTGGAATAGGTTATGGATAAAGTTTTGCTTGTGAGAACTATAAGGATAAGCTGACGAAACAACATAACCACAGCCTGTGTGGAACAGAACAACGATATCCCCTTCTATTCCTTTGAAGAACAATTCAAGCGCCGGGAAGATCCCACAACCTGGACAAGCACCGTGACCCGATGCAATTCTTTTTGGTTTATTCATCAACTGACGAATTGGAGGCACTTTTACATTTAGTAAGCCTGTTTCTTCGTTTTGAGTTACATGAATTAATCCAGATTTATAAACATCACCGTGTTGAGCTTCAATCACTGGAGTATTTATTAAATTT
Source organism: Caryophanales bacterium (assembly GCA_029240105.1). Classification (GTDB taxonomy): domain Bacteria; phylum Bacillota; class Bacilli; order JARBTR01; family JARBTR01; genus JARBTR01. The sequence continues at coordinate 92,010 of JARBTR010000004.1, forward strand.
TCAGTTGCCAAACCAGGATTTACACCATAGTAGTCAAATGGTTTTTCTGCAAAACCCTTTTCCATTGTTTCAAGAGCTAATTCAAAAAATGCATGCGCATCATCTGGGAAGAAGTCTTTACCACCGAAACCAAATACACGATTTACTACGATTGTTTCAGTGTTGCGAGCATCTTGTAACAATGCTTTAATTTCATTACCTAGCGGAGCACCATGTGAACCATAAGAATCTGCTCTCTCACCAACAATTAGAACCTTAACTCCTTTTAGCGCTTCCAAAACTTCTGCACGTGGGAATGGACGAATATAGTTTGGACTAATAATACCCGCTTTTACACCTTTTGCACGTAGTTCATCCACTGCGATTTTTGCTGTTTCAGCAGCTGAGTTAAGCGCAAAGAATGCTACTTCTGCATCGTCCATATGGTAGAGTTCCAATGCATCATAGTGACGGCCGGAGATTTCTGCATATTCTGCTGCAACTTTTTTATACACTGCATCAGCAGCATACATTGCTTCCGATTGTTGGAATTTGTTATTAAAGAAATCATTTCCATCCATATGTGCACCAATTGAAATTGGTTTTGATAAATCACGAATTTGCGGAAAGTTAGTTGGCGCTTCCCCAACGAAGTCTTGCACAACTTTACGATCTTTGAAGTAATTTACTTTACGTTTTTGGTGTGATGTAAAGTAACCATCATACGCCACAATAACTGGCAAACGGACTTCTGAGTCTTCAGCAATTCTTAGTGCCATGATGTTTTTATCATAAACCTCTTGAGGTGTTCTTGCAGTAAGGATAACCCAACCAGTATTTAATGCATAGTAGAGATCAGAGTGATCGCCACGAATATCAAGTGGACCAGATACAGAACGTGTTACCAGGTTCAATACCATTGGAAAGCGCGTTCCCGATTGAACCGGCATTTGTTCAAGCATATATAGAAAACCATTTGCAGAAGTTGCATTTATGACACGAGCACCTGTTACAGCAGCACCGTAACAAATACCAGACGAACCATGTTCACCATCAGCTGCAATTAATTTAATATCATGCTCGCCGCGCGCTTTCATCATATCAAGATATTGCGCTACTTCTGTTGATGGAGATATTGGGAAATAGCCCATGATATGATAATTTATTTGTGCAGCAGCCATGGCTGCCATTTCATTTCCTGATTCAAACGTTAAAATCTGTTCAGCTACTTTGTTTCCTGTTTCAGGAGTAAGTACCTGCTCAGCTACTTTAGAATTATTTGTCATTATTTCGCACCTCCATTTACATATGGAAAGTTATGTTTTACTGTGTGTTTATCTGCATAACCGAATATTTCACGCATTTCTTGAAGTGCATCAGTCGGACAAGCCGTTACGCATTTTAGGCAACCTTTACAGTATTGGTAATCGATTCCTTTTAACATCATTTGTGGTCGACCCTTTTTATCAAGCTCTTCAACCCATACAAAGCAAAAGTCAGGACAAGCAGAATCACACGCAGCACAATGGATACACTTATCAGCTTTATATTCCGGTAAAAACCCTTGACGTGAGCTTGAAAGATCCTTCTTCAAACTATTCGCTTGAGCAGTAATAACCCCACCCATTATTTGTGTTTTATAACCAAGACCTGGCACTACTCGTTTAAATTCTTTTAACCCATCCCCAGTAGGATCTTCATATGTGATCATTTTCACTTCGTTATACCCTCGATCAAAAGTTCGCAGGTTAGGTTCTACAAAATGAGGATATTTCTTTTCAAACGTTTTTCGAATGACTTCTCTCATTGAATCTGGGTTTAAGAAGTCAATTACACGGTACAAAGCACCTAACATCGCAGTGTTTAATTTTGTTTTTTCTTCTACTGAAATTCCTAAGGCATCAACTATTGCCAATGTTCCATGCGTTATATTTAAATCTTTTTTTATATCTTCAAAATCACGTGTTGAATTTACTAGGATGATTCCACCAGGAAGCAAACCACTAGTTACATCCAATGTTTTATAAAGAGCTTCATGGAATACACCTATAACATTAGGTTGCTCGATAGGTGAATGATCACGAATGACTACATCATCATCACTCCATCGAATGAAGCTTTTTACTGGTGAACCTTTCTTTTCAGAACCATAGGACGAGAAATTCGCCCCATTAAAGCCATGTCCCATAACACCTGACTCTGCTAACATTTTGCCCGCTAAGTTTGCTCCCAAACCACCGATTGATTCGAGACGAATTTCAAACAGGCCATTCGAATTTTTTATAGGTAATTTTGCCATTTCATTCACCCTTTTCAACGAGCCCTTCACTTTTCGAAGTACTCTTAATTTATAAACATTCTAATCTTACAAAACCATCACATTTCTGACTGTGACAAAAATCAAACAGAAACTGATGATTATATAGTACAGTTTACATCTTTTATATGTGCTTTCTTAGAATTTCAGGAGTTTTTTTACTAGTACAGTTTGGGGTTTCTTATTATACAGAAGCTATGCTAAAAAACTACAGTTATGATTTTTATAATTAACAAATGATTAAAAATGATTAGAAGGTGGCTTTTATGTTAAATTAGTAAAGAGAAAAAATTGTGAGGAAATAGAATGAAAATTATTGGCACAACTCTTAATGCAAAATACATCCATACAAATTTAGCACTTCGATTTTTGAAATCTTATGCTGCACCAGAGTTTCAAGTTGAGATTGTTGAATTCACAATAAAAGATCCAGTACTCCATGTCGTAACAGAACTAGCAAAATGTAAACCTGATATTATCGGTTTTTCCTGTTACATATGGAACATAGAAGAAACTCGAAAAATAGCTACTTTATTAAAAAAAATACTTCCGAATACAATTATAGTTCTTGGTGGCCCTGAGGTGACTTTTAACGCAGCAGAACACCTAAAGAAAATTCCAGCAATCGATTGCATTGTTATTGGTGAAGGCGAAGCAACTTTTAAAGAACTTCTTTATAAAATTCAGGCAGGTTCAGCCTGGGATGATGTATACGGCCTTGCATGGCGTAAGGGTAATGAATTCGTTATTAACACACCACGAGAAAAAATAGATTTGCAGTCTTTAAAATCAGCTTATCGATTCGATGAAGACTTACCTAATTTAAGTAAACGGATTACCTATTATGAAACCTCAAGAGGTTGTCCTTTTAATTGTCAATTCTGTCTATCATCAACGGAAATTGGTGTTCGATATTTTAACCGGGAGCAAGCGAAAGCGGACTTAAAATTTTTAATTGAAAACGGTGCGAAAACAATTAAGTTCATGGACCGTACCTTTAATATCAGTCGAAGCTACGCTATGGATATCTTTGAATTTCTAATTGCTAATCATACCCCTGGCATGAGTATTCAATTCGAAATAACAGCAGATATTATGCGACCTGAAGTTATCGAGTATCTAAATGAGAATGCACCAGCTGGTTTATTCCGCTTTGAAATTGGTGTTCAATCAACTAATGACAATACAAATGCTTTAGTCAACCGAAAGCAGAACTTCGATAAATTGAAACGAATTGTTACATTAATAAAAGAAGGCGGTAAAATTGACCAACATCTTGACCTAATTGCGGGTTTACCTGAAGAGGATTACGATTCTTTCCGTAAAACATTTAACGATGTATTTGAACTTCGTCCAGAAGAATTGCAATTGGGATTTTTAAAAATGCTAAATGGCACTGGATTGACTAGAGACGCAGAGAAGTATGGCTATAAAGCTATGGATGAACCACCATACGAAATGGTCTCAAATGATGTATTGCCATTTGAAGATGTCATCCATATCAAACAGGTAGAAGATGTATTGGAAAAATATTGGAATGATCACAGAATGGATTTAAGTATCGAATATCTAGTAAGAAATGTATTCGAAACTCCTTTTGACTTTTTTCAATCATTCGGAACCTATTGGGATGAACGTGGTTGGTCACGAATCGGACATCAATTAGAGGATTTGTTCAGGAGACTAGTTGAATTTATGGAAGCGACACATCCAAAAAAACTTCCCAACTTATTAAATATTTTAAAATTTGATTATCTATCACGCCAAACCTATAAACCACGTAGTGCTTGGTGGGGCCATGAATTATCAAAGGAAGAAAAAAATACGATCTACTACACAATTCTTGAAAATCCACAACTTGTAGGAGAAGAATATAGAGCTCTAAGACTCAATGAAAAAGATTTATTTAAACATACTTTGCTAGAAAGACTTTCAATAGATATAGATACCTATCAAGTAAATTATGAAATCATTCAAAAGGAACAAAATCTACTGATTTATTTTGATCCCGAAACACGCAACACAAGGACTTTTCTATTTAGTTTGTAACTATTTTTTATAAACTAAAAATTAACTCAGCAAAAGAAAAAAACCAGTTCTCAACTAAAATGTTTCCCAATTGATGGACAAAGTAGAGTCCATTAATTGGGATATTTTAATAAAAACTGGGTCTTCAATTATAGAGTGTTCTTCAATAGCAACGAATTATGTACAACTTCAGCTAATAAAATAGAAGTGTTTTATAAAATTTTAAAATCATGTCAAAACACAGATAACTTCTTTAACGCTTTTCGCTGATTTTTCAAGTGCAACTTTTTCCTCAGGCAATAGGTCTAGTTCAATAATTCGCTCAATTCCATTTACCCCAATTACAGTAGGGACACCTAAATAAAGATCATCAAAACCATATTCGCCTTCTAAATAAGCAGATGCAGGGAACACACGACGTTGATCTTTTAGTATCGCCTCAACGATTTCCAGTAACGCTGCTGACGGAGCATAATATGCGCTTCCATTCCCTAAAAGATTAACAATTTCGCCACCACCTTTTCGAGTACGCTCAACAATGGCATCAATGCGATTCTTTGGTATTAGTTTTTCAATGGGGATCCCACCAGCAAATGAATAACGAACTAATGGAACCATATCATCACCATGACCACCAAGAACAAATCCAGTAATATCCTTCACCGACATATTTATTTCTTGTGCAATGAAAGTACGAAAACGGGCAGAGTCAAGAATACCTGACTGACCAAAAACACGATTTTTTGGGAAACCTGAATTTTTATAAACAGCAAAAGTCATTGCGTCAACTGGATTTGTCAATACGACAATGATACACTTCGGCGAATAGTGTACAACTTGCTTTGTAACTTCCTCAACAATTTTTTGGTTTGTTTGTATCAAGTCATCTCGACTCATTCCAGGCTTTCGTGCAATTCCCGCTGTAATAATAACGACATGTGAATTGGCAGTATCCGAGAAATCACTTGTTCCACATACTTTAGAATCTGATTGAAGAACAGGCATCGATTCTAAAATATCCAATGCCTTTCCCAATGTAGGATTTTCAAGGTCAGGAATATCCAACAGAACAACATCACATAATTCCTTTTGAGCAAGTAAAAATGCTGTTGTAGCTCCTGTATATCCCGCTCCTATAATAGAAATTTTTTTACGTATCATTTTTCACCCCTATTCTTACAACTAATTTAATATTTTATTTTATTTTTAGGACTATTATTATACCTTTACAAAGAATACAAACTAATTGTTTTCAAAATAATTCATTAAAATTACATCAGGTTTTCATGAGGCTGTCATAATGACAATCCAAGGACATGTATATACTTAAAAAAAACCAGTAAACTGGTCTTTTTAAAACATTTGAGCAGATTTCTTGGATGAATTCCCGCAGAGCTTTCCTGTGGGTGAGCACCTGAGCCTAAGGTGATGGGAGTCGAACCCATAGGGTTTAAACGTTGTGATTTCACTGCTCTCGTTGTTCTCGTCGGGCGCAATATACTCGATATTACTTCCACCTCGGCCAAGATAGCAATGAAATCACTTTGATTAAACTCAAAGACCTTTTCTTGTTTCTTTCGAAGCAAGTCAAGGCAGAAGTGACGAAGCGTATCGAACATACGCTAGGAACCTCTAACACAGAATTGCAAAGATAGAAACAGGAAAAGGCCTATGGGTTCGACTCCCATTACCTTAAGGTCTCAGGCACCCACTTTCCCACGGGAGTCCTGCGGGTTTCATTGCCAAAAAATCCATATTGTTCATCCTTCTAAAGCTTCTGGTAACAATAGTTGAGGCCAAAAAAATTATCATCCCTTAGAATTCGCTGTCTAATAATTATTATTTAAATTGATGCTATTTGAAATAATCCACAATTTGCATGGTCAAATAGGCAATTCCAGCACCGATAAGCGGGCCTACCGCTAACCCTTTAAACAGCGCTACAGCAATTATTGTTCCAAGAACAAGCGCCACTGTCATATCTGGATTCACGGCCAAGAATTTAACACCACTCTTCCCGAGTAACGCGACTGCAATACCCGACAACATCCCTATCCAGGCATAAGGTGATTTCATTGAAATACCCAGGTGCTTAAAATTGATTTGACCTGTTGCAATTGGCATCAGAGCTGCAATTGTAATTATGGTAATTCCCCAATTAATGCCTTTCGACTGAATAGTATCCAAAATCTTTTGATCCACACGAACCCCTTTTAGAAAAATTAGAATCCCACTTGCGATCCAGAGAGATGGATTCTTCCCAAAAATCCCTATTAACAGCAGTAATCCTAAAAATAAATACGGACTATTCCACATACAAAAACCCCACAAAAACTTTTTTTTCAGAAATAACAATTCACTTATTATTAAATCACATGAATGGACGTAAAATTCGCCAAAATAATGATACAAACTACATTTTTTGCATTATAATGTTTAGAAACTATAGATAAAGAAGTGATTCAATGAATCCTATTCAAGTACAACGTTTAAAACGATTTAGTTTTATTTCCATTATTACCATTTTAGCCTTTTTAGCTTTTTATTTTTCATTAGATTATACATATCCGTTTGTCTTGGGTTACCTTTTCGCATTTTTTTTGAACCCTATGGTGAAGTTTTTTTCAAGAAAATTTAGATTTCCAAATATGCTTTCTGTCATTGTAGCAATGATTATTTTCTTTGGATTTATTTTTGGCGTGATATCTCTGGTCATTTTCTTCACGATACTTGGCGCTAATCATTTACTAGATGTTCTTCCAGGCCACTTTCAAACGTTTGCACACAATTTAAAAGAATTTGTTGATGGTACACTTTATCCAGCTATCGAAAACTTGAATAAATCATTCAAAAATATAAATCCTACTCCAGACAAAGCATTGTCGACTTATTTCTCCTTTAACAGCTCTGATATTAGTCGAAGTGTTATATCTAATTTACAAACCATTTTAAAAAATTTGCCTGGTCTATTTCTGTGGATTCCAGATGCAGCCTTAGGTATTTTATTTACGATGCTTGCTACATTTTTCATCTCGAATCAATGGGATAAACTTTTCAATACATGGAAAAGTATTGTTCCTGGAAATTATTTTGAACCCATACGTATTGTTTTTATCGATATGAAAAAAGCCGCAACAGGATTTATACGCGCACAATTAATCATTGTATCATTAACAACAATAGTTTCAATAATAGGTTGTTTCATTATTGGTGTGAAAAATCCTGTTACTATGGGACTTATTGTAGGTACATGCGATTTCCTACCCTATATCGGTACGGCAATATGTTTTATTCCTTGGATTCTATTCTCATTTATTACAGGTAAAACACTTCTTGGAATAGGTCTACTCGGATTATTTGGTGTAATTCTTGTTCAAAGACAATTGCTGGAACCTAAAATCATTGCATCGAACATGGGCATAGACCCACTAGCAACTTTGATTGTTATGTTTGTGGGATTAAAGTTAATGGGTGTACTAGGGGTTTTATTTGGAGCAATCATACTTGTAGTGTTTACAACCTTAAAGGAAGCTGGGATCTTGAAAGAAATACAGGCTTACATTAAAGGCGACTAAATTATACAAGTTACAATTAAATATAAGACTCTTTTTTCAACAAAGATGTTATTCAGAAAGCCCTATCACTTTCCATAACAGCAAAATAAAAGACTGATCTCTATATTGTGGTACACATTCATACAAACTAGGAAAATTAATGTCTGTATTACTGCGTGACTATCCAAATCGAGTCAGTCTTTTATTTTTAGGATGTTACAAAACCTTTTGAAACTCTTACAAGCATATCATCAATAGGAATTTCCATTGGACAAACATTGTAACATGCCATTGTTTGATCACATGAGCTAAAGAAATGCTCAATTGCATTTTTCTCAACTTCCTTACGATGTGAACCTTCTTTATTTTGGTTGATAATTTTACTTGCAGTAACAATCCCCACTGCACCCATGAACCCATTCTCTGTATTAAAATTTGGACAAGCTTCCAAACAACAGCCGCACATGATACAACGCGATGATAAATAATGACTAGAATAGTCATCATCATTTAAAACCGCATCGCCTTCAATCCACATTTTCATTTCGTTCATACCTGTAAAAATGGATCTGCGGTCAACCCTCAAATCTCTCACTTTGGGAAATTTTCGAAGAGGTTCTACAATAATTTCGTTACTTTCACTTATTAAATCTTCTAAGAAGGAGTCGCAGGCTAATCTCGGCTTATGATTGATTACCATAGCACATGCACCACATTTCTTCTCTATACAACTGCATTCCCAAGAAATTTTTGCCGCTTTTTTTCCTGATACATCAGTTAAGTTTTCACGTGAATTCAAGATATTTAACAGGTTTGCAACAGAAATATTATTATTTCCTTCGTAAGCAAATGTTTGAAAATAAGGCTTTGCAGTAGGATTTTCTTGTCGTCTAAGTTTCAATAATATCTTCATAAAATTTTTCCTTCCTACTCAACATCAACAAACTGAATGGATATATTGTTATCTTTTAATTTAGCAAGTGTCATTTTTGCAAAAGCTTCATCATTTTGCTCAGGATAATCCTCACGCATATGCGAACCACGACTTTCTTTTCGCCCTAACGCACAAAGAAGTATTGCTTTACTAAGAACCCAGCGTTCTTTCACCTGCAGATTTTTAAAATAACTACTTGTTTGATCATAATTATCCTTAATTCTTTCATCATAAAGTTCATCCATACGTCTGATGCCCTCAAGTAGAGTTGTGGCATTCCGTTCAATACCTAAGCACTCATTCATGATTTTTTGTAAAGCCATTTGAGTAGCCGGAATAGAATACTGCTTCGGCTTTCCAACTACCATTTTTAGGTTTCGATCCAATCGACTTAACGCTTTTTTATTAAAAACTTTAAGTTCGTCTCTCGAATAAATCGTATGGTTATCTTGCATTGCAGTTTCTGCAGCTTCTAATCCACCGTATAGAGCCCCTAAAACCGAATTTCCTCCAAGACGATTGGCGCCATGATATTGGCAAGCACATTCCCCAGCTGCATAGAGACCCTTTTTTGAGGTTCTGTGTTCAGAATCAACTTTTATACCACCCATAAAATAATGAATTCCTGGATAAACAGGTATAACATCCTTCATTGGGTCAAGTTTTAAATATTTCAAACAATCAGATCTTGTTTCAGCTAATTTCGTTTTGAATACTTTTTCATCAAAAAAGGTCATATCTAAATAAACATGTTTCTCACCTTCTGGTAACATCTTTAGCGCGCGATAAATGGATTTTGAACATTGGTCACGAGAAACTAAAGCACCCACACCAGGAAACCATTCCTCCATGAAATACCAACGTTCTCCATTTCTAATAGAAAAAAGACGTCCTCCTTCACTACGAGCCGCTTCAGAAACTAACAATCTCTTTCCACTTACATAAACCGTAGTTGGGTGATACTGCACAAACTCAAGGTTGGCCATCTCCACTCCATTGAAGAAAAGGTTAGCTGTAACTGCACCAGTGTTATTTACCGATCCTGTTGTATTTCCCATAATTCCATTAAATCCACCTGTTGCGATAATGACAGATTCACCATTGAGAACTAAAAATTTACCTTCTAAATTATCTCTAATCACACATCCAACAACTACACCATTTGCATCTTCTACTATTCGCATATAGGTATGATTGGAATAACGAACTATTTTTCCTTGCACTTCGTATTTACGGACAACCTGGTTCAAACCAGTAATAATTTGTTTGCCAGTTCCACTTGATGAAAATGCAGTTCGTGCTTTCTTTTGTCCTCCAAATCTGCGAAGGTCAAGATTTCCATCTGCCATTCGGGTGAAAAGCACACCCTCCTTAATAAGTCTATCAACTATTCCAGGAGCAGAATGAACCATTTTTGATATTGCTTTCTCACTTGCAATACCTAGTGCGGAACGAACTGTATCTGCAATATGGTCTTCAAATGTATCATTTTCACCTTTTGTATTGAGAACTGCATTCATACCTCCCGCTGCCATAACAGATTGAGCTCTCTCGGAAGGCATCGGTGAAACAAGTGCTACCTGATACCCTTTTTCAGCTGCTTGTATTGAAGCACAAAGTCCGGCAAAACCTGCTCCAATGACAATCATATTTTGATTCATTCTTCACACCTCAAATCTAAAAATGTATAAATATCCATCACTCATTTTAACAATTAAAAAAGTCTAATATGTTGATTTCACTTTTATTTAACAGAACGTTTGATACACTGACTCTTTTTTGACACAAACAAAAAACATACTAAGATTAGCGGTGTAGAACTATGACGATAGTTCTACACCGCTAATCTTAGTATGTTTCTATTAAAAATTTTTATCGATTTATAACTACAAATCTACCTTTTGCTATCAATTTATTTAACCAATAAATAACAACGGGCTTCATAATTTTTCGTGTAATAGGGATTAAAAAAATAAAGGCTAGAAAATCAGAAAATATCCCAGGAATCAAGAGTAATAATGCGCCTATCATTATACAAATCCCATCTAAGATTTCCGGCCCGGGCATTAGTCCATTACGCATTTGTTCTGAAGCACTCTTAAGTGTATTGATACCTTCCCTTTTAGCTAGAACTATACCGAGAAATCCAGCTAGTAATAGAACTAAAACAGTATTCATAACCCCTATACTTTTACCCAAAAAAAGTAAAAACAGTAATTCTATGACCGGTAAAAAAAGCACGAGCATTTTCCATATTTTCATCAGTGACACTCCAATTTGAGAAACCTTTAGATTGAATCTATACTATAGGTTAGTTTTAAAATTTTATTTCTTTAATTATAAAGCAATTCGTTTTCCATTACATACACTTTTCTATTTTTATCATTCTACTCCTATTTTCAAACATGTTATAAATTAAAAAACAGCTCTATTGCTAGAGCTGCATAAATTTTAATAACCGATGAATATTAAATTACTCGTCCTGAGTTCTTAAAGATTTTACCATTAATTGCGGATAACATAATTTCATCACCATCATCAAACAATTCCAATGCATTAGAAACTCCAACTACAACAGGTATTTCTAAGTTAATCCCAACGATTGCTGTATGACCGGTTAATCCACCCTCTTCAGTAATAATTCCTGCACATTTTTTTATAGCAGGCATCATTTCAGCATCTGTTGAATAGGCAACCAAAATATTTCCTTCTTCTACCTTTTCAATTGCTTCTTTAGCAGAGCTAGCAACTACAACTATACCTGTAGCTGTTTTGCGTCCAATTCCCTGACCTTTCACAACTTCTTGACCAACATAATGAATCTTCATCAGGTTCGTTGTACCTGGTTCATTCACAGGAACTCCTGCTGTTATTACAGTTAAGTCGCCAGGTTGAACAATACCCTTATCTAAACAGATTTGAACAGCTCTATCAAGCATTTCATCGGTACTATTTGATCTCTCTGCAATAAATGGAGTAACTCCCCATACAAGAGAAAGACGGCGGCAAATTTGATCACTAGAAGTAATTGCAATTAGATTCGTTTCAGGTCTATATCGGGAAATCATTCGAGCTGTAGTACCACTCTCAGTAGGAGCTATGATTGCTTTGACTCCTAAGTTAAGAGCTGTATAAGCAACAGATTGACCAATAGCATCCGTTACATTATGTTCATGATCCTTTGTACGAGCATTTAAAATTGCTTTATAATTTAAGGCTGTTTCAGCTTTCTCAGCAATATTCTGCATCGTTTGAACAGATTCAACAGGATATAGCCCAGCTGCTGATTCGCCTGAGAGCATAATGGCATCTGTTCCATCAAAAATTGCATTAGCAACATCACTTGCTTCTGCTCTTGTTGGACGCGGATTTCGCTGCATTGAATCTAACATTTGTGTCGCTGTAATAACAGGTTTTGCAAGCTGATTACACTTTTTAATGAGTAATTTTTGTACTAACGGTACATCTTCTGGTGGAATTTCAACTCCTAAATCGCCTCTAGCAACCATTAAACCATCTGCTACTTGAAGGATTTTGTCTATATTATCGACACCTTCTTGATTTTCGATTTTTGGAATTATCTGTATGAAGTCACCACCATTTTGGTCTAGCAATTCACGAATTTCAAGTACATCTGAAGCTTTACGAGCAAAGGATGCAGCAATAAAGTCAACTTCCTCTTTAATACCAAAAAGAATATCTTCTTTATCTTTTTCTGTAATTCCAGGCAAATTAACGGATACATTGGGAACATTAACACCCTTTTTGTTTTTTAACATTCCAGAGTTAATAATGGTTGTTTTAATTTCACCAACTTCTTTGTTGATATCCGTAATCTTTAGCTCAATTAGACCATCATCAATAAGTATTTTTGAACCAATTTTTACATCATCAATTAGTTCTGGATACGTAATCGAGAACCGCTCCTCGTTACCCAAAACCTCATGCATCATAATGGAAATAGTATTTCCCCTTTTGAGTTCAAAACCACCATTTTCCATATTATGCGTACGAATCTCAGGTCCTTTCGTATCTAAAAGAATGGCAACGGGCTTACCCATTTCTTGACTTGCTTGACGAATTAATTTAATTCTTGCTCCATGCTCTTCATGGTTTCCATGCGAAAAATTCAAACGAGCAACATTCATTCCAGCTTGAATCATTTTCTTTAAAGTATCAAGTTGTTCACTTGAAGGGCCAATTGTACAAACAATTTTTGTTTTTCTCATATATAACCTCTATTTCAGGATGGTATTATACAGGTATAGCTACCCAACGAAGCTCGTTTTTTATTTTATATTGATAACTCATCACAAAGTTTTGCTAACCCTAAATCAACATGTGGCTCAAGACGGAGCGCTTCTTCGAATCCATAATAAACTAGATTGTTGCCAAACCTAGTTGCTAACATTCTGTCCATAGCACTTGGGGTTCCACCACGCTGAACATGACCTAAAACTGTTACACGTGTTTCGTAACCCGTTCTTTCCTCAATTTGTTTACCCACTTCAAAGGCATTTCCAGCACCTTCAGCAACAATAATAATGCTATGTTTTTTCCCACGCTCATGCCCACGTACAATTTTCGCTACTGTTTCGTTAATATCTGATTTTCGCTCTGGTATTATAACGGTTTCAGCACCTGCAGTAACACCCGCCCAAATAGCAAGATCTCCACAGTTACGACCCATTACTTCAATTACATACGTTCTCTCATGTGACATAGCTGTATCACGAATTTTATCAATTGCTTCAATAGCTGTATTCAAAGCTGTATCAAAACCAATTGTGAATTCTGTTCCAAGAATATCATTATCTATAGTTCCTGGAATTCCGATACAAGGAACCCCTAATTTCGTTAACTCTAATGCTCCCCGATAAGAACCATCACCGCCAATTACAACAAGACCATCTATACCTAATTCTTTTAAAATTTTAACCGCTTCTACTCGCACTTCATGTTGGAAAAATTCTTTACAACGAGCAGTATAAAGACTTGTTCCACCTCTTTGAATAATATCCCCAACTGAACCCAATTCCATTTTCTTAATGTCCTTTTTCAATAGCCCAGCATAACCATATTGGATTCCATAAACTTCAAGTCCATGAAACATGGCTTTTCTTACGACTGCTCGGATGGCAGCATTCATTCCAGGAGCGTCACCACCACTAGTTAAAACAGCGATACGTTTCATTATTTTCACTCCATTTCTACCGTTTTATATATCATTAATATCTCTAATTACACATTCATTTTAGTACTTTTCCCATAAAAAAAGCAATTAAATCACGACAAAAAAAAGACACATTTAGAAATAAAATATGTCTGATAAATACTTCTTATGAAATTTTCATTTTAAAAAATGCCTAAATATCAATATATTGCACATAAAAACCGGGACATTTTTTTAAAATCATAATAATTAAACGTCCCTATATTGCAGTTAATACGTGTTTGTCTGACCAAAAATTTCTATAAATTTATCTTTTTAAATTTTTTCAAAAGTCTTATTTTGCTTTTTTCTCAAATCTTTTTCGTCAATAATTATTTGAGCGACACCTGTATCAATTGCGGCTATTGCAACAGAATATGCAACCTCAGATGCGACACGAGGATCAAACGGTGCAGGAATTACATAATCAGAACGAAGTTCTTCTGCTGTTATTAAATTAGCAATTGCATGTACTGCTGCAATTTTCATTTCTTCGTTTATTTCTGATGCACGAACATCTAATGCTCCGCGGAAAATCCCAGGAAAGGCTAAAACATTGTTAACCTGATTTGCAAAATCAGAACGGCCCGTTCCCACTACAAGCGCTCCTGCTTGAATAGCTAAATCAGGCATAATTTCAGGAATAGGATTAGCCATTGCAAAAATAATTGGATTCTTAGACATCTTTTGAATATCTTCTACTTTCAGGGCTCCCGCAACAGAAACCCCAATAAATACATCGGCTCCCATTAAAACATCAGATAAGGAACCTTTTTCTAAGTTATGATTCGTGGTTTTTGCTATTTTTTCTTTTATTGGGTTCATCCCTTCAGGGCGACCCTCATAAACAGCTCCCTTTGTATCAACCATAATAATATTTTTGGCACCGAAACTTATTAATAAACGAATGATTGCAATACCCGCTGCACCAGCTCCACTAACTACAACCTTAATGTCTTCTACGTTTTTCTTTGCCAATTTTAGTGCATTTAATAATCCCGCCAAAGTAACGATTGCAGTCCCATGTTGATCATCATGGAAAACAGGAATATTCATTGAACTTTTTAATTTTTCTTCAATTTCAAAACAATTTGGAGCAGATATATCTTCTAAATTTATTCCTCCAAATGTAGGTGCAAGTAATTGCACTGTTTCAATAATTTTTTCTGGATCGGTTGTATTAAGACAAATCGGAAAAGCATCAACATTTGCGAACTTCTTAAATAAAACTGCTTTTCCTTCCATAACTGGTAAACCAGCTTCTGGACCAATATTCCCTAGCCCAAGAACAGCAGTTCCATCCGTTACAACTGCTATGGTATTACCTTTTATAGTGTAGTCATAAACCTTACTCTTATCTTTATGAATCTCTATGCAAGGTTCCGCTACACCTGGTGAATAAGCCAAACTTAAATCCTTGGCATTTTCAACAGGCACTTTTGATACAGTTTCTAATTTTCCTTTGTATTCAGAGTGCAACCTCAATGCCTCTTCCCTTAGATTCATTTATTGTTACCCTCCAAGTTAAAATGTTTTTATAGTGTCTATTTGAACCAAATTCATAATTCAGAAGTGTCGTGCGACATAGGTTCTATTCATTTGTTTAAAAATTAAAAACTATTGTTTCAATTTATCATTTTATTGAATGCAATTCCATAGATTCTTCGACAGTAAGTATCCTATTCGCAATAAACTGTAAGCGAGAATTTTTTTCTTCTACTTTGCCTTCGAATACAAATACTCCTCCTTTATCAATTCGATTTTCAATAGGTTGGAAGGCTCTCGGGAAGGCAACCGCTTCTATTTCGCCTGTTTCATCTCCAATGGATAGAAACGCCATCTTGTCTCCATTTTTTGTGCGAGTTGTTTTCATCCGATGTACATATGCTCCACAAAGAACTTTTTTACCAACAAGTAAACTGGAAATTGGTGTAACTCCAAGAGTTTTCCATTCATTTTGATAAGATGAAACAGGATGTGCACTTAGATATATACCCAAATATTGTTTCTCTTTTTGGAGAATTTCTTCCATACTTAATTGTTCTGCTTCAGCGTAAGTAGCATTTACCTGAATCATTCCACCTAGTTCATTTAGACTTGCAGTTTCATATGCAATATCAATACTAGCTAAAATGACTGACCGATCAATTCCAAACTCATCAAAGCAGCCAGAGAATATAAGTGCCTCAAGCACTTTTTGATTCATTATTTTTTGAGGAAACCGAGCTACAAAATCAAAAAAATCTTTGAAATGTCCATTTTTTCTCTCTTTTATTATTTCCCTAACAACAGCTCCACTGATAAATTTAATAGAAGATAATCCAAAACGAAGAGCATGTTCACCTTCCACACGGAATCCTTCTTTACTTTTATTTATAGAAGGACTTAGAATTTCTATTTCTTGAGCTCGTAGTTCTTGTATAAAGCTAGATATTTTATCTTCATTTCCAGCAAGATTTGTTATTAATTCAGCTATGAAAAATCTAGGATAATTTGCTTTTAAATAAGCCATCTGATAAGCAATCGTTGCATAGGCTACTGAATGACTTCGATTAAAACCATAGTTAGCAAATTTAACAATTAAATCATAGACCTTATCTGCATCTTTTTTCGAGTAACCCTTATTTAGAGAACCCTTTACAAAATGAGTCCTTTCTTGATCTAAAACATCTTTTTTCTTTTTACTTACGGCTTTACGAAGTAAATCCGCTTCACCAAGAGTGAAGCCTGCCATCATTGATGCAATACGCATAATTTGTTCTTGGTAAACAATAATTCCATACGTATTATTCAGAATTGGTTCCAAGTCTGGGTGAGGATAATCAACTTGTTCCTCTCCATGTTTTCGCTTTATAAAGGATGGTATGTTATCCATTGGACCTGGTCGAAATAGTGCATTCACTGCAATGATATCCTCAATACAAGTTGGTTTTAACTTTCGTATCACGTTTCGCATTCCATCTGATTCTAATTGAAAGACGCCCACTGTATCCCCGCGACTAATTAATTCAAATGTTTTAATGTCGTCTAATGGAATTCGATTCAATACTAATTTTTGCTTTGTTATACGACTAATGTTTTGTAAGACATTATCGAGAATTGTTAAGTTCCTAAGCCCCAAAAAGTCCATCTTAAGCAAGCCGATTTGCTCCAGTTGATCCATAGGGAACTGTGTTAGCAGAACATTTTCGTGACCCTCTTGTATCGGTACAAGCTCTGTGATGGGTGTTCTTGACATGACAACTCCTGCTGCATGAACAGAAGTATGACGTGGTAACCCCTCCCACTTAAAGGCAGTTTTTATAACTTTTTTATAAGTAGGGTTGTTCTTATATAAATCTTGGAGTTGTTTAGATGCTGTGAATGCATCTTTTAAGGTTGTACCAAGAGCAGATGGAATCATTTTTGATAGCTGATCTAATTCCGTAGTTGCCAATCCAAAAACACGTCCTGAATCACGAACTGCTGCCTTTGGTCCAAAAGTTCCAAAGGTGATAATTTGTGCAACGTGTAATTGACCGTATTTATTGGCTACATACTGAATCATTTCTTCACGGCGATGATCAGGAAAATCTATATCGATATCCGGCATAGAAATTCGTTCTGGATTTAAAAAGCGTTCAAAGAGAAGCCCATATGCAATTGGATCTATATTTGTTATACCAAGCACATAGGAAACAATAGAACCTGCAGCGGAGCCTCGACCTGGACCAGTTAAAATCCCTTGTTTGCGAGCATAAGCCATAAAGTCCCAGACAATCAAAAAATAATCAGCGTAATTCATTTTCGAGATGATCGATAGTTCATACTCCAATCGCTTAAAATGGTCAGGTGTGGGATTGATATACCTATATTGAAAACCTTTTTGGCAATTTTCTCTTAAAAATTCAGTAGCTGTTTTCCCTTCAGGTACTGGAAATTTAGGCAATAGTGTTTGCCCAAATTCCAGTTCAACTTGACAGCGTTCAGCAATATGAACACTATTTCTAACGGCCTCAGCTTCATTAGAAAAATGACATCTTAACTCCTCATCAGTTAAAAAGTGCATTCCATTAAATTCAACAAAATCAGCATGATCCATTGTTAAATCACTACCAAGACATTTTAAAGCTTCTAAATAAGTTCGATCTTCCTGTTCTAAAAATTGCACACAGCACCCAGCTACAAGAGGTGCACCAAGTTGTTTTAGTTGGGATTCGAAAACCTTTGCTGCTTCATTTTTGTGTAGAGAAAGATAAAAACGATTTTCCGTAAAAACAGATTGATACCTTTGAACCAAAGAGACTGCATCGGAAAATCGATTTCCACGCAAAGCTGTTTCTATTTCCCCATCCTGGCCTGGTGATAAAGCGAACAAGCCACTAGAATAACCTTTGAGCCAACGAAACGGCAATCCATCCTTAGCCTTGGTTTGAAGTGCAGAAGATATTTTTATTAAATTTTGATAACCTTGACGGTTCATCGCCAAAAGTACCAATGGATAACTTGATTGTTCATTATCGCTTAAAATATCTGCAGTTAACCCAATAATCGGTTTAATATTTTGCTTTTTGCATGTCTGATAAAAGTGGACAGCACCATAAAGAACATTGTGATCAGTCAAGGCTACTGCTTTATACCCTTTTTTAACTGCATTCGAAACAAGCGCATCAATAGATATCGTGCTATCAAGCAAACTATATGCACTTCTAACTTGTAAATGTACAAACGACAACTAATCCACCTCCCCAAATAATTTTGAATTCTAATTTTATAAAAAAACAGCATACTTCAGTTTAATTTTTAGCTTTTTTCATATGTCGGTGACAAAATTACTAATTTTAAAAATAGCCAGCAAGCTGGTCCTTTTAAAACATTTGCGCGGATGTTTTGGATGAATTCCCGCAGAGCTTTCCTGTGGGTGAACGCCTGAGCCTAAGGTGTTGGGAGTCGAACCCTTAGGGTTTAATCGTTGTGATTTCACTGCTCTCGTTGTTCTCGTCGGGCGCAATATGATCGATATGACTTCCTCCTCGGCCTAGATAGCAATGAAATCACTTAAATTAAACTCGAAGACCTATTCTTGTTACTTTCGAAGCAAGGCAAGGCAGAAGTGACGAGGCGTATCGAACATACGCTAGGAACTTCTAACGCAGAATTGCAAATAAAGAAACAAGAAAAGGCCTATGGGTTCGACTCCCTTCACCTTAAGGTCTCAGGCACCCACTTTCACACGGGAGTCCTGCGGGTTTCATTGCCAAAACATCCATATTGTTCATCCTTCTAAAGCGTCTGGCACAAATAGTTGAGGCCCAAAAAAATTTATACTTTCTTATCTTTTTAAAAAAACCATTTGACCTAATACTTGTATCAGATCAACATGTTATTTACACGCATCAACTAAATCCTTAAGAAGTAACTTCGCTTCATCCCAGGAGGACACATTTGCACCTGATGCCAATGGATGCCCACCTCCGTTGTATTTTTCTGCGATTGTGTTAATAATCGTTCCTTTTGAACGTAAATTCACACGGATAGGCTTATCTTCAGTGAAGAACGCCCAAGCTTTAATTCCTTTTACGTTTCCAAGAATTGAAACTAAACGTGACGCGTCTGACGAGGATACATTAAATTTTTCTTTAATTTCATTAGTAATAAAAATATTACCAACATTATTCTCAAGCGTCTCAAAATTTTCTAAAATATATCCTTGAAGCTTGATCATATTCATAGGTTCTTCGTACATTTCAGTATGTAATTGATTTCGATCAAAATCATATTTGACAAGCTCACTAACAATCCGGAAAGTGTCACATGATGTGGACGGATATAAGAAATGGCCTGTATCACCAGCAATTCCTCCATATAAAAGTCGAGCAGCCTCTGGTGAACAAATGAATCCCATGTTTTTGCCAGCTTCAAAAAGTTCAAAAATCATTTCGCTGGTTGCACTTGCTTCAACATTTACCCAACAAATATCTCCATAAGCGTCATGATTCGGATGATGATCAATTTTAATTAATTTTTCTGCTTTTACATAACGATTATCATCGATCCTTTCCTGATTTGCAGTGTCCGTCACTATTGCTAGTGCCCCATTCCATTCTTCATCCTCAATTTCATCAAGTTCATGCAAATAATTTAAAGCCAATGCTGGTGTTCCCACCATATAAATTTTCTTCTCCGGAAAGGAAGCCTTTAATATTTCCCCTAACCCACATTGAGATCCATATGCATCTAAATCAGGTCGAACATGTCGATGGATAATGATTTTTTCATAGCTCTTAATCATTTCAATAATATCTTTTTTTAAGGTTTCTGTTTTCAAGGTTTTATCTCCTTAATAATTCTTCTTTTCAAGTATTCGACAGGATAACATCGCTTTTCCGACCAATTCTCCCGCGCTTTTTATCTCAATGTCCATTTTGCCGCTATTTCTTTCAATTTCAAAAATCGCAGGAACAATCTCCATTTGTGCATTCATCATCATGGTTTTTAAAAAGTATATAGTCATATTATCAAGCATTAAATCTGTAAAGTTTAATTTTCTAAATTCACGATTTGCTACTTCTGTCAAAACCGAGGTTATTACACCATAAGAGATACTTCCATTATAATTTGCAAACTGTGGTAAAAACATCATTTGGTAAACTGGTTGCAAATCTGCGGAATCTGTTTTTAATGAGATAGCTTGTGCAATAATATCTTCTATTGTACCCGTTTCCTGCATTTGTCTATGATTGAAATGAATAGCACTATTTACTGCTTTTTTTCTTAATACACTCACTAGACGATTTCGTTCATCAACTACAGGTAAAATTTCAACATTTTCCTGTAGCATGAGATGAGCTGCAGCAGCAACACTAATATCACCTTGTATTGATTTTGCTTTTTTTGTCATAACATTTTCAATTTTGACATCAAATGATTGTCCTAAGATGTCACTTGAGGTAGCAATACCGACTAATTTCATTTGCTCATCTACAACTGGAAAACGTGTATGTTTTGTTTCAATGTTTCGTTCATGCCATTTTGAAATTTCATCTGTTTTAACTAAATAATTCTCTCTAGTTATTTTTTCGGCTACATCTTCAACGAGTAAAATATCCTTCTTTATTAAAAGATCATATATCGCACGGTTTATCATTTTTGCAACAGAATATGTATCACCCTTTGAAACAATAATTGGTAAATTTAATTCATCTGCCAATTTCTTTGTTTTGGGATCTGCATGGAAACCACCAGTAATAAGTACTGCTGCTCCCATCTTAAGAGCAATATCATGAGCATCGCTTCTATTTCCAACTATTAATAAATCACTTTTATGGATATAACCAACCATTGCTTCGATTTCCATTGCACCAATAACAAAATTGTTTAATCGCATATGCAAACCAGATTTACCAGCAACAACCTGACCGTTTACAATTTTTACAACTTCAGCAAATGTTAGATGTTCTATATTTTCTTTTCTTTTTCTCTCGATACGTATTGTTCCGACACGTTCAATTGTCATTGCAATGCCCTTATTTTCAGCATCCTTAATGGCGTTGTACGCTGTTCCTTCGCTTACATGTAGTTCTTTTGCAACAGACCGAACAGATATTTTTTCCCCTATCGGCAAACTCGATATGTATTGTAAAATTTGTTCATGTTTTGTCATATAGTAAGTCCCTTTTTGTCATTCTACTATTATTCTATCTCTCTTCTGTTCAATTTTCAAAAAAATCTGTATTAATACAGAAAAATGCTTTACGTATCAAACTTTTAGGTTATAATCTTCTGTAAAATGATTCCAACGATTGAGGGATGAGTATGAGTAAAATTGAAAAAATATCTAAATGGTTACAGGAAAATAATATTGATGCAGCTTTTATAACCTCAACAGAAAATGTTTTATATTTAACTGGCTTTCCTTGCAAACCACATGAACGTTTATTAGCAGTATTTATATTTCCTGATCAAGATCCATTTCTCATTGTTCCTCAGTTGGATGCTGAAGATGCAATGCACTCAGGATGGAAATACGATGTTATAGGTATATCTGATACAGAAAATCCATGGGAAAAAATACGCGAAACGATTAAAAACCGTTATATTCGAATTGATACGTTAGCTATTGAAAAAGATCATTTGGTTTATAACAGAATCGCTAATTTAGATAAAATTTTCTCAAAACCAATGTACATCTCAGCAGAGGAAAAAATTTGGTCAATGAGAATGATTAAATCTAATGAAGAAACAAAAAAATTGAGAGAAGCTGCACGTGGTGCAGATTTCGCTATAGAAATTGGAGTAAAAGAAATAGCTGCAGGTAAAACTGAGATGCAAATTCTGGCAGCAATTGAATATCAGTTAAAAAAGGAAGGCATTTCTAAAATGTCTTTCGATACTATGGTTTTAACTGGAGCAAATGGAGCTTCTCCACATGGGGTCCCTGGGAATACAAAAGTTCAACATGGCGATTTAGTTATGTTTGATTTAGGTGTTGTGATTGATGGTTATTGTTCAGATATTACCAGAACAGTTGCTTTTGGAGAACCAAGCGAGCAGCAACGAGCGATTTATGAAACTGTTTTAAAAGCTCAAACTGCAGCATGCAACGCAGTCAAACCTGGTAAAACCTGTGCTGATATTGATTTAACCGCCCGAAATATCATTGCACAGGCTGGTTATGGTGAATTTTTCCCGCATCGGCTAGGTCATGGACTTGGAATGTCTGTACACGAATCTCCTTCAGTGACTTCTGTTAATCAGCTCGTCCTTCAGGAAGGAATGGTCTTTACAATTGAACCAGGAATTTACATACCAGGTATTGCAGGGGTCCGAATTGAAGACGACGTACTTGTGACTGCCGATTCTGTAGAAATTTTTACCCAATTTACGAAAGAATTGATTATAATTTAGAAATAAATGATTGCATTTATTTGTAAAGATATAAACAAAGGAGATCCAATACATGCAAAAATACTTTTCATTAAATAAACGACTTGGTATTGAATTACCCATGCTTGAAAAATCGATTGAAGATTACGATCTAGACACACAACATGCAATTCTATTTCATTGGGAAAAGGTTCGTGGCGCAATACCTGATCGCATACAAGAACTTGAAGTAGAAATAAATACAAGACAGAAAAAAATGAATAAAGAAGAAGACTTACATACTTCAGCTACTATCAATTCAGAAATAGCTGAGTTGGCATCTATAATAAATGACCTTCTTATTTGGTACCGATTTCAAGCACACCACACTACAGAATTAACCAAAGCAGTTGATTAATAGATATTCAAATAAAAATCTGCAACTTTGATTGCAGATTTTTTATTTGATTCTGATTCTATATCTCTCCAATTTTCCTTAATTCTTAAAATTTCTAATTCACTATTCGTTCGTCTAGACAAGCCTTCCAACTCTTTCATAGTTTATATAAGAACTGCTAGAAAGGAGGATTAGTATGTCAATTTGTGAAAAACTTGCAAATATTATTGACGGTGAAGTGGTTACATCATCTCCAGTCTGTGTTGTTCAACGCCTTAGAGATATCAGAGCCACAATTTTAGGCCGTCGTACACGTTCACCTTTAGCTTTGCCATTTGCCCTTTCATTCGAAAATAATCAAAATGGACAAACTCTTAATTTAGGAGAATCTGTTGTACTACAAAAAGAAATAAACCCCTTTATGTCTGCATTACGTGAAAGGGGAATCATTGTAACAGCCGTTCATAATCATTGGCTTTTCGATGATCCACGTCTAATGTATATGCATTGGGAAAATGTTGGGGATCCATTTGAGTTCGCAAGAAATAGTATCGAGGCAGCTGAAGATGCTTGCCTTTTCTAAACCATTCTAATTATTACACTATAGTAGTATCCATGATCACAATTAAACATAAACGAATGGTAAAAAATAAGCTGCAATCTATTAATAGATTGCAGCTTTTAAATTTAAATAAACATCCCTAAAGTTTTCATCGCAAAAACAAAAAGACACTCGAGATTGATCCTTCAACAATAATTGCTAATTAAATGAATCGTTGTACATCTCTAGCAATCATAACCTCTTCATTTGTAGGGATTACTATTACTTTTACTTTTGAATCAGCCGTACTAATAATTCTTTCCTCACGGCAGCCTCTATTAGCATCTTTGTCAAATTGAACACCCATAAATTCGAATCCAGTCATGACTTCTTCACGAACCAAACCACTATTTTCACCAACACCTGCAGTGAATACGATCACATCGACACCACCCATTACAGCAGCGTACATACCGATATGTTTTTTAATACGGTCAACAAAAATATCATTTGTAACAATTGCTCTTTCATTTCCACTTGCAACTGCATTTTCAATATCTCGGCAATCACTGGAAACACCAGAAAGTCCTAATAAACCACTTTGTTTATTAAAGATATCAACTACTTCTTCAGCAGTTTTATCTAATTTCTTCATCAAGAATGGAACGATCGCTGGGTCAAGGTTTCCTGAACGTGTACCCATTGTCAATCCTTCAAGCGGCGTGAATCCCATTGATGTATCAACAGACTTTCCACCATCAACTGCAGTTAAACTTCCACCGTTACCGATGTGACAAGTGATGATTTTTAGGTCTTTTAAGTCCTTTCCTACAAGTTCAGCAGCTCTAGCTGATACATAATTATGAGATGTACCGTGGAAACCATACTTTCTCACACCAAAATTTTTGTAGAACTCATAAGGAATACTGTATAAATACGCTTTTTCAGGCATTGTAGCATGGAAAGACGTATCAAACACTACAACTGCTGGAATTCCAGGAAGAGCCTTCTCAAAAGCACGAATGCCTATTAAGTTTGCTGGATTATGTAGAGGTGCAAATTCAGCAAGTTCTTCTATTTTAGTAATGACGTCAGCATTTACTACCGCTGAATCTGGGAATGCTTCCCCGCCATGAACAACTCGATGTCCCACACCTTCGATTTCATCTAGCGATCCTACAATACCGTGATCCAACAATTTTTTAAGTAACATATCTACTGCTACTTCATGATTTGGAATATCTGTAACTGTTTTATGTTTTTCCCCTGCCGCTTCAATCATAAAAATTGAATCTGGTAGGCCGACTCTCTCAACAAGACCCTTTGTAATAACTGTTTCAGCAGGCATCTCAAACAATTGAAACTTCAGCGATGAACTACCTGCATTGATTGCAATAATTTTTGACATATTTTTAATTTCCTCTCAAAAAAGTTTATAATTATTTTATTTTCCTTCAAAAAAGGAATCGATTTTCAGCATCATATCTGCAATCGCTTCTTTATTTGAAACACTTGGCAATTGCGCAAGTAATGATTCCTTCGGCGCTACAACATTTGCACCTTTTTTCTGCAATACAACAATATTTTTTGATAAATCTTCATTTACAAACATGCTTTTTGGTAATTTGATAAGGGCAAGTAAATATGCGCTTTCTTTTAAAATGCGCACCATATCTCCTGCATATACACCATTTACCAAACTTTCAGGAACTACTAAAAATAAGTATCCACCAACTGATGTTTGTGCGATTGCATTATCAACAATCGATATAAGTTTAGGTTTTCCTTCAGTCTTCTTTGTTGCATCGGGTAAATCTGATAAGACCACATCAAATTTTTGTGAACCAACTTCCTCAGCAGCATCCACATTGTCAAATTCAATTTGAATTTCACCGTAAACAGCATTTATTTCTGCAATATCTAACATCATTTCATCAATGTCAGTTCCCAACGCAAAGGCTGTACGATCTGCAAATTTTCTTAAAAATTCAAGCAGTAAATGACCCGTTCCAACTGTAGGATCTAGGACATTTAAATCCGCTTTTCCTTTTAAAAGCTTCTCAGCTAGATAATTCACAAGAACGGTCACTACATCAGGAGTCATTTGATGATTCGGTGTAACATGCTTCTTCATGACTTTTAATAAAGCAAATTTAAATCCTTCGAATTTCATATCTGCGTCAAACTGGCTCAAAGGAGTATCTTTAATGATTTTCTCCATTCGATAAACAGCACTTTCGGAAAGCATGGTGTCAAATACATCATTTGAAAACCAAAAGTTAGCCGCTTCAATAAGTGAATCAATTTCATTTAACATCAAATCTTCAGAAATGATTTGACTTAATTCAGTTAAAACGTCAAATACTTGTTCAAACTCTTTTCTTTCCAAAAGATACACCTCATCTGTTTAAATAGAGATTCTTAAAAATACACCATAATAGAGTATCAAAAAGGAGTTAAAATGAATAGTCAGAAAAATATAACTTATGCATATATCATTTGTTAACAAAAAAATGCGAAACAATACGTTGGGTACCGGTTCGCGAAACATGCAAAAAATATCTTAACCTATACTTGGAAGTAATTTTACTAAATAGTAAAAATCAAAGTAAAAAAATAGCCGATTTCTCGGCTATCATCTCATAACTATAGGTCTAAATATTCTCTCCACCAAGTCCTAAACTTGGATCTGGTTCAAATGAAACTGGTGATTCTGAGGCATTGTTATTTCCAGTCATTTTTTTAATCTTGTCGAATGCAGCAGGTGCTGCGTCGAAAACTTTCTCAATTAAGTGGGTTTTTTCATCTAAATGAAGCATTTGAATGCCATTTGAATTGACAATAAGGAAAGCGATTGGTGTAATGGAAACCCCAGCACCACTACCACCACCAAATGGATGCTTAGTTGCACTGCCTTGATGTGTTCCATTATCTTTTCTGTCTGCTCGGCCGATAAATTCACTACCACCTGCAGCAAATCCGAACCCGACCTTGGAAACAGTTAGAATGACACTACCATCTGGAGTATGTACGGGATCACCTAAAATAGTGTTCACATCAATCATACCCTTTAAATTTTCCATTGCGGAATCCATAAGACCTTGAATTGGATGCTCTGACATAGAATTTCTCCTTCATTTCAGCTCTATTAAGAGCCCTTAGTTTACAGCCTCTTCATTTATAGTTGGAACAAATAGAAATTTTCTCTTTCCTTTCCAACGAAAAATAAATTTAAGGCCAGCCCACATAAGTTGCCCAACTCTAAACTCACTTATACAATTAAAATCCATCGAAAAAGTTTTTTGATGAAAAATAGGAATGATATCAATTTCTGGGTAGTCGACTACATTAAAAACTGTCTGGATAAAAGCAAGTTCCGCTCCAACAATAGACCATGCAACACCAACTTTTTGAGCAGCTTCAGCTGCATCTCCATCACCAATTTTTAATTTCAAAAGAAACTTATTTATTTTTATTTTCCTCGTAAATCCAAATAAAATACCGATTAAGTTTTCTGTTCTCTCTATTACTCGAATAAAATCCTTCATTTTGTTATAAAATTCTATAAGGGTAAAGTTTGATTTTATTGATTTAGAAGCTGTTTCAGCATTTAATTGTTCTGCATTCTGATTTTTTATTCCTATTGCCATACCTTCTGGTTTTAATTTCAATTCACTCTTTTTTTGAAAGTGTACCAATCCATAAAGGGCTTTAATATTAATTTTAAAATGATTTGTATCAGCCTCTCGTGAATACTGTATCTGAAATTTTATTTTTGAAAAAATAAGAAGCAGACTCACTATAACAACTACAAAAATAATGATATATATCCAATCCATTCTCCACTACTCCTTCCCTTCATTATCGTCAAAAATTCAACTTATAAACTTCATCATTCATTGAAAACATCAAAAGGTGGTTTGTAGCAAAATTCTTCAACTTTTGACAATGTCTCTAAAAAACTTATTCATAGCCTTGTACAACTGTTGTTTTTTGTCTAAAATAATTGAATAGTGAATTATTTACTTAGCTGATTGGTAAAAAATGATCAATGAGTAACTTAACAAAGTGGGAAAAAATATGAATAAAGTAGATATTAGCAAGTGGCAACGTCGTGGCATTATACTCTTTATAATCGCGAGCTTTATTGCCATCATTGCTTGGCGACTAACAGTAGATGAAAAGCCAGGGGGTAAATACTCTGTTACTGTTGTTACACCAAATCAAATTGACATTAGTTTGCGTGGCACTGCTGAGATTGTTTACAACTCTAGCATTGATAACGGGAATTATTACTTACAAAAGATTAAACTCGTAAGCGGGAAAGAATTGTACTTTTATGGTGAAACAACTCCATTAAACTTTGATAAAAAGAATATGGTTTTTGATGATGAGGATAAGCTTTGGGGTGTACACGTCGGAGAACGCGTTGATCAACTTGGTTTCTGGCAAAAACTATTTACGATTTTACCGAATCTGTTGCTCTGGTGCATCATCATTTTCCTATTCTCCATCAAAAGTTTTATCGATGATATCATCTCTATTCTCGAAGTAAAATCTGAAGACATGCATTTGCTTGATAAGAAAGCAATGACTTGGGGGCAACGACTTGAAAATTGGCGTAACCATGTTGAGAACATGGACCGCTTCTCCGATGCTTGTAAATTGATTGCAATCTTTGTAGCAATTTTGTGGTTTTTACATCAATACAAAGTTATTTAAAAGTATTCCTCCCTTTTAAAAACGCGATTTCAGCCTTAAAAACTGAAATCGCGTTTTTTATCTGACGACTAAACGACTGTAATACTCCCTCTTCTAAAAGTGGGAGTAAACAGTCGCTAAGTCTCGCGGTCAACGGTTGCTAATCGCCTTCCCAGGCTCTTAGACCGTTTTCGGAAAACATATATGTTTTCTACTCCATGTTCCAAATCAAAGATTTGGATGTTCGTGGATAGATTACGATCTCAGTAAGTTGTTGCTCTGTCGCTGTGCAACAACCGCATACAGACATTGCTGATATAAATCTCAGACAACTCTTGTATACGTAACTGTTCCTGACTGCTTCGCACTCAGACATTTACGGATCTAAATTTCAGATGGACGCCTAACTATTACTGAGATAAATCTCAGATAGTTAGGGGAAAAACTCCACTAGGAGAAAGTATTCTCCGTCGGAAATCAAGAGTTCTGTTTATACTATTTTTTCTAATTCTTCGTAATACTCATTTCTTTTCTGCTCTAATGAATCCAGTTCAGTTTGCAAAGACTGCAACTTTTCCAAAGCAGTTTCACCCATCATCTGCAAATGAATTTCATCTATTTGAACCTCTGTACGTAGCAAATTATTTTCTAACTCAGCAATCATTTCTTGTGCAGATTTTTGTTTTGTTGTATGGTTATGAATCTGTTTTAAAGGTGTTTTTTTTACTTCCAAACCATCTCCTCTAAGTGATTCTTCAAGCAACTTCTCCCTTGCCCAAGAATAGTTTCCTGGGAAGTAACGAAGCTTCCCTTCTACAATCCAGTTTGTCTTATCAAAAAGCTTGTTTAATAAATATCGATCATGTGATACGGCTATAATCGTTCCTTTGAATTCTTCAAGCGCTTCTTCCAACACTTCTCTAGAGTCAATATCTAAATGGTTTGTTGGTTCATCAAGTATTAATAAATTAATGTCCTGATACATGAGTTGTGCCAATCGCAACCTCATTCTCTCGCCACCACTTAAACGGTCAACCTTTTGAAATACAGAAGGTCCAAAGAACAAGAACTTTGCTAAAATATGTCGTGCTTGTCCTTCCGTTACAGAAATTTGATCACGGAAGGCGTCTAGAACAGTTATATTGTTGTTATCTACAAAGAGATGCTGAGAAAGATATCCAATTTTAACATTGCTACCTACCTTAACAGTTCCTTGATCAGCTTTTTCCATATCTAAAATCATTTTAAGTATGGTCGATTTTCCGGTTCCGTTATCCCCTACTATTGCAACATGATCCTGAAAGAGGACATGAAGATGAATATCTTTCAGTATACATTTATCACCAAACCCTTTGGAAACCATCTCAAGTAGTACTACATCTTTACCGCTCCGCTCTCCAGCTTCTAATTCCAATCCCATTTTCTTTGCTTCGATGGTTGGTTTCTTAATTTTTTCCATTCGTTCGAGCATTCTTTCCATGTTTTTTGCTCGACGGTGCAGTCCCTCATTTGGTGGATTGGCCTGATTTGCCCACTCTTTTAAACGTTTTATGGCTTCTTTCATTTTCTTGATTTTGCTCTGTTGTTCCTGATATGCATTAAACTGATCAAGTAACTTCTTTTCCTTTTGGACAATAAATGATGAGTAATTACCATGATAAACATGTAGTTCTCCATCTTCTAAGTCAAAAACCTTTTTCACTGTTTGATCTAGGAAATAACGGTCGTGAGATATGATAAGAACTGCACCCTCATATTCATGAAGATAATTCTCTAGCCACTCAACCGCACTTATATCCAAATGGTTAGTTGGTTCGTCTAGTAACAATAATTGTGGTTTTTTCAAAAGGATATAGCCTAAACAAATTTTGGTTTGCTCGCCTCCGCTTAGAGTTTGAAAAGACGATTCCAAGAGATGTGTAATTTTGAGTCCATTTGCTACTTTCATCACTTTACTGTCTACTTCGTAGCCTTCAAGTAGCGCATACTCATCTTGAAGCTTTCCATATTGAGTCAATAGTCTCTCAAGTTCGTCCGGTTCGCAAATTCCCATCTTTAACTCTAATTGTTTCATTCGGCTTGCAATTTGTTGAACATTTTCAAAAGCTGAATAGAGGACATCGCGTCCCAGCATTTCTTTATCATATATCGGTATTTGGGATAAGTAGCCAACCGTTGTTCCTCTTTTCAAACTAATTGTTCCTGTAGTCGGTTTCTCTTGACCCACAATTAGTTTTGCAATTGTTGATTTCCCGCATCCATTTCGACCAACCAAACCAATTCGATCATTATCTTGAATTTCAAATGTTACATTCGAAAAAATTTCAGTACCAACAAAATTCATACCCACTTCTTGTGCATTTAGAATAATCATGACAAATACCTCATCAAAAATATAACAACTATTTTTTTCCCAATCAATTTCATAATTCATAAGTGTCGTGTGAATGGTTCTGGAGCTACAGAGAGTGTTTGCTCCACAAATTATGAAAAACACGCTTGCTTTCTGTTGAATTTGTAAAATCGATTACGTATCGATTTTACAAAGAGTCGCTGACCCTAAGGTCTCAGCTTTATCGCTTTCATGCAAAAGTCTTCGCTAGTTTTTCAATAACTTGAAATTTTTTAAAAACGCATGAAATTGATTCGCCAACTTAATCATAACAAAAAAGCGTAAAGTTATAGTAACTCTACGCTAAAATTATCCATTTTTATCTTTTAAACCTTTTTTGGTTGTTTTGCTGATATTCGTTTCTCAACAATCTTTCCTGCTCCCCACAGCACAATCATCAGTAAAACTAAAATAATTGTTTTCTCAGGGTGTTGACGGAATGCAACAACATCCTTGCCTATTGTTGCTACGGATAGTACCATTACAAATTTTCCAAATATGACTGCTGGTACGTAAACAGAAGCACGCAAAAGCGAAACAGCTGCAAATAAAGTAACAAAGAATGAAGGTGTAAAGGGAAAACAAAGAATAATAAAAATAGGGCCAAAGCCTGCTTTGCCAATCCAATTCATGATTGGATGTTTTTTCCCAGGACGGTATAAAAATTTTGTTATTGTATTTTTTCCAAACCTTCTTGTCAGATAAAACAAAAGAAGGGATCCTATTGTTCCACCAAGCCATGAAACTAAAAACCCCGGCCAAAAACCATAGGCAGCCACGTTCACAGTAATAATCACAACAAACGGAAATATCGGAAGAAAAGATTCCAAGAATGGGAATAACAACCCAAAAATAACCCCAAGCGATTCGTATTCATGTAACATTTTTAATAAATGTTGATAGGTAAACCATTCTTTAAGAAAATCCATTACTACTCCAAAAAAGTCATTTTTTTAAATACTATTTTGTATTATATCATTATAACTATTATTATATCTTATATATTTTAGTCATTATTTTTCATAAATATTTACAAATCCCTATATTGGTCTCACCTCAGACTGAGGAATTTGATACGGTGTATCTCCATCTGCAACCAAAAAAGATCGATTTCTAAAAGCACTGCGATTTATTACCTCTTCGATATTTTGCACGAGCTTTGATTTTAAATAGGCTGTCCGTAGCAATTGATTTTTGATGATTGTATACGAACAAGGAAAATCTATGGTTCTATTATTTCGAAATACAATCTTTGTAAAATGCAATTCTGTGGGATAGTGCCTTAAAATAAGTTCAAGAGATATCCAGTGACAATCTTCCCTTGAAGCAGAAGATGTTGGAAAGAAATACAAAGATGTTGCAGAGTCCACAACGATTGGAATTTTATGTGACGCATTTAAAAGCTTTTGTGCACCAAGCACTCTTCCATGATAGGTTGAACCAAAATATGCACAACTATGCTTTATAATATCTATTGGTCTTCTTGGTACAATAAATGTTCCGTTAATCTCGTGAACTTGTGTATATATACGGACTCCATATCGAACAGGTACAAGTGCTAATGTTTCAGAATTAATTTCATAATTATCTAGTTTATTTGTTTCGGTTGATGCATTCATTTAAAAAACTCCCTTTAATTTAGATTCTAGACAAATAGTTAACAAAGAATTCTTTTTAAGTAAATTTTTCTTAGCATGATATGGATTACTTTCTTCATATAATGCTAGAAAGTAATGGAGGGATTCTATGGAAAAAGACAGACAGAATTACCAAGCGAGAAATGAAGCCAATGATCAATCCATTCAGAACTCAGTTACAATTGATGATATGTTGCTCGAGATGATCTCAACTGAAGCAAAGTTGAAAATGAATATAAATCAACTCAAAATAGACATTGAAGAATCATTGGTTTCATTTGACAAAGAAAAATTTATCAGGTCGACGTCTAAACTGAAAAAATTAGAAATTCTTTATGAAAGTTAACTTATAAATTTTTATATCAAATAGGAGCCTAAAACTAAATAAATCAAAAACGCATTTTCAACCGATTAAAAATGCGTTTTTTTTGTGTTTTAATAAAAATCGAAACAAATTTAACAATATAATTCAATTATCTAATCATTTTATAAATGTCATCATTTCTTAATTTTGCTTTTGCACTACTTTATTTATCATCATGCTCTTCAATATAACCTTCCATTGTTTGGAGTCGCTCTAACATTGTTGGGTGCGTATATCGGAAAAATTTTACCAGTATGGGCGGGTTTACCTGTGTAAGCCCAAATGACGAAAGTTTTTGAAAGGAAGAAAGACCTGATTTTGGATCATTCGTCATTTTTAATGCATATTGATCAGCTCGCGTCTCTTGCATTCGCGAAAATGTATTGTCGATTGGACTAAACAAAAAAGATAAAATTGAAATGACAACCAGAATGAGTGGCAAGATTGAAATGTCCCGTAATGATCGAACTCCAAGAACATTTTTTCTGCCAACATATCCGCTTACAATAAAATCGGTGACCCAAAGACCAAGGAAACTAATCGCTAAATAAATACCCATACTCTGGTACACATCTTTTTTTACATAATGACCTATTTCATGTGCCATAACAAAAAGGATTTCTTCATCTGTAAGCTTTTGTAAAGTTGTATCCCATAAGACAATACGCGAATTACTTCCAATCCCAGTTACATAAGCATTCAGGGCACTTGTTTTGGTTGACATATTTACTTCAAATACATGATTAGCTGGTATATTCGCTTTATGTGCAATATCTAATATTTTTTGTTCTAATACCTTGTCCTTAAGAGGATAGAAATCATTATACAGCGGGTCTATTACGACGGGTTGAATAAACATCATAAAAACCGTAAAGGGGACTGTAATTAGCCATGCATATAACCACCAAAGTCGACCATAACGGCGTATTAGCCACATTAGAACAATTGTGCTCGCGGTCATAAATAAAAGATCAATTCCAAAACTAATTGTCAAATCTTTTAACCATGAAAAAATTGATTGACTTGATATACCATACTGAACTGACAATCGGTAACTATAAAATTTAAATGGTAAAAAAACCAGTAAGGTTAAAAAAGAAAGTCCCATCACATAGCTAAAAGTTTGAAATCCTTTTCTTTTATTGCTACTCCACGTTGAAAGGGATGTTGAAACTCCAAAAGCCAAAATTAAAAAATAAAACAGCCACTCCAAAGGAGTAATAACAAAGAATAAGAAATTTTTAATCTCAGAATACTTAGCACTATTGGCCAATTGCTTGTCCGACATGAATGTTGATGGATCTGCCACGGACCCACTTAATGCCTTTGGAATTTCAGTATTTCCCCAGTAAAAAATGTACCCATACATTAGTATGGTATAAAGAATAAATGCAAGCCCAAAAATCCAAGTCCACTTTTTTCGCAAAAAATCACCGTTCTTTCTATCTGAGAAACTTCATCTATTTTAGTGTAAACAGTAGCTTGTCATAATAGAACTAACTTCATGTAAAAAGAGAAATTCTTAATCGTTTTTACTTATTTTCTTAAAACCAATTTTGTTTTAGCAATGAGAAACTAGGGAATATTATCTTATTAACATGCGAGATGTGATGATAAAACTATAAACTTCCATTGCTTGACAGAACCTGTAAATTGGGTAAAAGTAAGAATTGGATTTAAATACCAAATTAAAGGAGCCTTTATGGAGACAATTGGATTAAAGAAGCAATTCGATTTAATAAGAAGTAGGGTAATCACATTTATTGAAAGCTGCCCTGAGGAAATTTTAAACGTTAAACCGATTGGACATAACAATTCTATACTTTGGATTGTCGGCCATGTTTTAATATCTGCAGAGAGTTTTATAAATACTTTCGATCAAAATAAAAATATCTATCCCATTCATTATTATGAATTATTCGGAAGAGGGTCAAGCTTAGATCAATGGACTGGAGTTATCCCCTCCATTGACGAATTAAAGAAGCATTTAATTTTGCAGCAAGAGCAAATTTTAGCTCAACCAATTTATGTGGATGATACACCACTAAAAGCCCCATTTTTGACTTTTGAAACCGCTGGAGAACTTATCCATATGATCTGTTTCCATGAAACACTACATCTTGGTCAGATGCAAGCCATGAAGCGAAGTTTAACAGCATAAAAAAATTGCTCGAAACATTCGAGCAATTTTTTATTATAGATCATATAAAACCATCTATAGTATGAATTTTAAAAGAAAAAGCGAATGACTTTTCCATTCGCTTTCAGTAAGTATAAATTAACTAAGCATATCCGCTAACTCACCATTTGAAATATTTCCAAAATAATGTTTAGCATCAATATCCTTAAGTGCTTCTACAATATCCTCGAATGTATAGCGAATTCCAACTAAAGCATCCTCTACCTCAGCTGCGTCGCCAATACCAAAGAAATCTCCAAAGATTTTACAACTTTCTATTCTTCCGTTTTCAACAGTAAGCCTTGCATCAATACTCCCAATTGGAAAACGATGTTGTTTTTGTATATTAAAGGCTGGTGATTTACCGTAGTTCCAGTCCCAATTTTGATAACGTTCCTTTGAAATTTTATCAATCGCTTCCCAATCATCTTCCGTCCACTGATAAATTGGAATCTCTTCAGCTCCAAATATAAATTGAAGAAGTTTAGTCTTAAACTCTTCAATTGTCATTTCTTCAGATAAAAATTCAGAAATATTCGCAACACGGCTACGAATTGATTTAATCCCCTTAGATTCAATTTTCTCTTGTTTCACTTTAAGGGCAGCCACTAATTGTTCAATTTCCGAATTGAACATTAATGTTCCGTGATTAAACATTCTTCCTCTTGTGGAGAATTGTGCATTTCCAGAAATTTTACGGCCGTTTACTTCGATATCATTTCGGCCTGACAATTCAGCTTCGACTCCCATTGATTGCAATGCATCAACTACTGGTTGCGTGAACATACGGAAGTTATGAAAACTATTACCATCATCTTTTGTGATGAAACTAAAATTTAGATTTCCCAAATCATGATAAACAGCGCCGCCACCAGAAAGTCTACGAACAACATCAATTTGATGTTCATTCACATAATCTTGATTAATTTCTTCAATCGTATTTTGATTTTTACCAATGATAATTGATGGTCTATTTATGTAAAATAACAGAAATGTTTTATCTGCTGGAAGATTTTTTAACGCATATTCTTCAATTGCGAGGTTTATTTTCGGATCAGTAATACCCTTGTTATCTAAAAAAATCATTTATTTCCCCCATACAAATATTCATTCTTTTTTATAAAAATTTAAAAAACAACGATTTTAATTATACACGCAACAGACATTTTGAGAGTGGGTTTTTAGTGAAATTTCTCTAAAAATATTCTTACCCCTAAAATTTTTGTTTCATTATAAATTGGAAATCATCAGTATCTATTTTCAAGTACTTCAATTGAACTTTAATGTAACCATAAATATATGTACAAAGTTACACTATTTAAATTTTAGTATAACAGAATAACAAATAAAATTTTTTGAAATAAAAATGGAGTTAATTACCACAGGAATCCATACACATCTCCCTTTTATTTATACAAATATTCTTCAAAGAAAATTGTTGTAATGGTATGATAGAAAAAGTGTGTTTTTACAAATACAAATGGACTTAGGCACCAAATTCATCGGTAACTACTGTCTAAACTTTTAAGAATATTTTGGGGGAAAATAGATGGAACGAGAATTAGCCTTAGAGGTTGTACGTGTTACTGAAGCTGCTGCTATTGCAGCCTCTCAATGGATTGGTCGCGGATTAAAAAACGAGGCAGATGATGCGGCTACAACCGCAATGAGAAAAATGTTTGATTCAATTTCTATGTCTGGAACAGTTGTAATTGGAGAAGGTGAATTAGACGAAGCTCCTATGTTATATATTGGTGAAGAATTAGGCACCGGTCAAGGTCCAAAGGTTGACATTGCTGTTGATCCACTTGAAGGTACAAACATTGTAGCAAAAGGACATAACAATGCCATTGCTGTACTTGCAATCGGGGATGAAGGCACATTATTACATGCGCCTGATATGTACATGGAAAAGTTGGTAGTAGGCCCAAAAGCAGCTGGTAAAGTTTCACTAGATGATCCAATAGAAAAAATTATCGATATCGTTGCTGAAGCAAATAAAAAGCGTATCGCCGATGTAATTGTAAGTATTCAGGAACGACCACGTCATGATGACATCGTTCGACGTGTTCGTGAAAAGGGTGCTCGTGTACACTTTTTTACAGATGGTGATGTAGGCTCTAGTATTGCAGCTTGTCTACCAAAGACTGGCATTGATATTTTTACCGGTATTGGTGGAGCACCAGAAGGTGTTATTTCTGCAGCAGCTATTAAATGCTTAGGTGGAGATATGCAAGCTCGATTGGTTCCAATGAATCCTGAGGAAGAAGAAAGATGCATCGCAATGGGACTTGAAAACCCACGTCAACTATTGCATTTAAACGATCTTGTACGCGGCGATGACGCCATTTTTGCTGCAACTGGGGTTACTAGCGGTGATATGCTAAATGGAGTTCTATTCTTAGGAGATGATCTAGTAGAAACGGATTCCATTGTTATGCGTTGTAAAACAAAAACAGTTCGCAGAATCAAAGCGGAACACAGAATGGATTACAAACCTGACTTCTACAAAATGAATACAATTGATTCCTAAAAATTGATTTTTAACACTGATTTTGAATTGAGATACATTGTAATTTCGACTTATAATACTGAAATTTACACATTGAAAACAGTTTATATGGTTCGAATGTAAAACAATTCTGAACATTATAGCAATCCTGTTATGCGACATCTTTATAAGCTTTTTTGCATGAATAATGAGGTGGAATATGAAAGAATTCGAACTACTTTATGACGATATCTCCGAAACAAAAACACGATTCATTAGTTTTGTAGGTGAATACGGTCGCTATGATCTTTGCCTTCTGTATAGTAATCGTTTTTATGGAAAGGTTATCGTGTTAAATATGCTGAGCAATAAGTTTGTAATAATAGGTGAAGATGATTTATTTGAAGAAAGTTTTCTAGAAACATCTTTTCAGATCGATACTAATGAGGCAGTGGAATTAAGAATTTTTTTAAAGGAACTAATTAAATAATATTAAAAAGCAGAGAAAATGGAATATTGATCCCTTTAGTTACAAATTTAACTTTTTGGAAGCAATATACCATTTTACTCTGCTTTATTATTTCGTTTAATTATTTGATTTCATTTATTAAGGATCCAAATGTGCAATTAAGAAAGGTTGTCTGAATTTCGAGTCTACTTCAAGTTATTCTAAATTACAGTACTTATTTACCCACACGTTTTAGAATAAAGTATGGACAGCCAAAATTACAGTATTCCAAAATATATTCGCGAATTGTACTCGCTTTATTCTCATAGGTAGAACGTGAATCCTTATCATCAAAAAAACCTTTTAGACGAAGTTTATCATATCCCCAATCGCCAACTATGTAATCATAACGATTTAACACATCATTCCAACGCTCTTGAATGGCTTCCTCGCGATAAGCATCTTTTCTTTCTTCTACAAGTTCAAATTTAATTCCATCCAATTCAATCATAAGTTCACCATTATTCCTTGTTTATGGGTGTCCATTTTTTAATTTCTTATATAGAGCCATTATATCACAAGAAAGAAAACAAAATTCACCTTACATTTCCATTTTTGAAATCAGACTTTTTTCACAAACTATAGTAAGTATCTTTCTGAAAAATCTTAAACAATTATTCAGATACGACAAAATTCCTTATTTACTGTACTTCATATCTGAAAAATCTAAGAATTAGGTGTTGTAAAATGAATTCAAATCGAAATTTACTTTTTAAAATGATAAAACCCTTATACTACTTGCTGGTTAAAAACTATGCATGGAAAACACCCATCTATTATTTAGCATTCTTCTTTCTATTTATATTTTTGATTTGTCCACAGCCTTTTGTCTATGGCGCCGAGAATGGTGCGGTGAAAAATCGGGAAAATAATTTTCATGAAATAGAGGCACAAACCGGAATACCGTGGGCATATGTTGCGGGTATTGATCAGTATGAACGTAATTTGCGATTTTCAAGGAAAGATTTGCCTCCAGTAAAGGATGCTGGGATTTCCATTAACTTTTCCGATATAGTATGGTGTGGTATCGGAAATCCGAATTTGCATGATGAAGATTTACGTACGATTCAATACTTTGGAGGAATCGGAAAAGACGGTGATGGTGATGGAAAAGCATCGAGAGATTCAGACAAGGATTTACTTCTTACGATGGTTGATTTATTAGATGACTTTGGATTTGATAAAGAACATTTCAAAATCGCGCTTTGGAATTACTATCACCGGGATGCTGCTGTCAGCATCATAATGAATAACGCTGAACTATTCAATAAATACGGAACGATTGATTTGCAAAAAAAGGTTTTCCCTATTCCTAGACATGCTAACTATTCTTACAAGGATACTTGGGGAATGTCCCGCGGATGGGGCGGCCGACGCACACATGAAGGCACCGATATTTTTGCTAACTACGGTGTCCCAGTGCGCTCAACTTGTTACGGCACTGTCGAACTTAAGGGATGGAATAAATTCGGTGGCTGGCGAGTTGGCATCCGAGATATCAATAATACGTATCATTACTATGCACACCTAAGTTCATTTGCAAAAGATTTGGCTGTAGGCCAACTCGTCGAACCTGGGCAGGTAATAGGCGGCGTCGGCTCTTCGGGCTACGGCCCGAAGGGAACTTCAGGGAAGTTCCCGCCCCATCTTCATTATGGCTTATATAAAGAAAACGGACGCTCCGAATGGGCTTTTAACCCTTACCCCTTCTTAACTAAGTGGGAAAAAAATAAATAGCTAAATAAACAAAATTGCAGTTGTTCATGATACTGAACAACTGCAATTTTAATTACAATTTATTTTATTAGTACATCTTGGTATTCTTTATGTCTTGCAAACCAATCAATGACATAAGAACAAGTTGCAATTGCTTTATTCCCCTGCTTTTTGATTTCATGGTATGCAATTTCAACGAGTTGAGAAGCAATTCCCTGACCTCTTAATGAAGAATCTACAAATGTATGATTGAGATTCACCACACCTTTGCGAACTTCAGGAAAAGTAATCTCAGCTATAACGTTACCATTATCATTGGATGCAAAAATTCTATTTTGTTCGAAATGATATTTCAGCATTTTATCACCCACTTTTAATTTCTGTTACTACATTTCCCATTTTGATAAAAAAGTATGATTAAGAATTAAGGTTTGCTTTGCTTATAAACTTACGTTCATACCACTTTGTCTTTGAAGCTGTAAAAACGGCCAACGATGCCCATATAAATGAGAATGCAAAGAATTGAATAAGTTCAAACTTCTCATGATATGCAAGAACTCCTAGCAGGAGCATGCCAGTTGGTGCTATGTACTGTAAAAACCCAACAGTTGAAAGTGGAATTCGAATTGCTCCTTTTCCAAAATAAAATAATGGTATAGCTGTAACAGCCCCGGATAAAAGCAGCATAGTTGTATCAAAAATATTCTTTCCAAAACCTACATTTGTGCTGAAAAACAGTAAGTATATAAGAACAAATGGTGTAACTACAAAAGTTTCTAATGCCAATGAAACAGCAGTATCTATAACAATCATTTTTTTTACTAATCCATAAAAAGCAAAACTAAAAGCTAAAGCAAATGCAACATAAGGGAGTTTTCCAAAGTTAATTGTCATGATTAACACACCAATTAGTGCCAATAAAAAGGATATAATTTGTGGCTTTGATAATTTTTCCTTAAGGATTACAACTCCTAACAAAACAGATACCAATGGATTAATATAATATCCTAAACTTGTCTCTACTAAATGCCCATGATTCACAGCCCATATGTAGATTCCCCAATTCCCTGAAACCAAAAACGCTGCTGTAACTAATAAAAAAAATTGCTTAGGTTTTGCCCATAGTTCTTTTGTTTGCTTAAAAAACAAGCCCATATTCCCTGTAAAACGCAATAGCAGAAACATAAATACAAATGCCCAAACAACTCTATGCGCTAGAATTTGTTCTGAAGGAATATTCTTTATTGAATGCCAATAAATCGGTAAAATTCCCCAAATCAAATATGCAACTGTTACATATACAATCCCATTTTTCTCCTCTGATTTCAAAAAGAACACCCCCACTTTTAATAAATAAACTGAAAATTTAAAAATCTTGTATAATCTTAGCACAAAATATAGATGATAAAATAAAATATTTTTTTATTTCACTATCAGAACAAAAATTTAAAGCTTAGAAAAAATTCCTTTCTAATTTACTTAAAAATTAGACTAAACTAAAGAAAGAGACTGGTCAATTAAGACCAATCTCTTGTAGCCATAAATATTAAATTTTAAACTGCTTAGTTAGTTTATTCATGAACTGAATAACTGAAATTAACGAGAAAAGC
The DNA here is from genome assembly GCA_029240105.1 of Caryophanales bacterium. Lineage (GTDB taxonomy): Bacteria > Bacillota > Bacilli > JARBTR01 > JARBTR01 > JARBTR01. The sequence goes on from JARBTR010000004.1 coordinate 133,414, forward strand.
TGCTTTCTGCAATTTGGACTAAACGTTTAGTGATTTCACCACCAACTGATCCATTTTGACGAGAAGTAGTGTCTGCTCCTAATGTTACACCAAATTCAGTAGCGATTTCGTACTTCATTTGATCAAGAGCTTTTTGTACTCCAGGAACTAATAATGTGTTGCTGTTACTTGAGTTTGCCATGTGTTTCTCACCTCCTTATGACTTTAGATTGCGTCACTTTGAAGGTCTATATGCAATACATTCGTAGGAAGTTTAAGGAAATCCGCTTTCCTTTTTCCTATACAAGTTTTAAATCTATTTATAAGTTTATAACAATCATTACTCATTAAATTTTTATTCTTGTAGTGTTAGAACAACTCGTCAATCACGGTTTTTTCTTTCTTTTTACGATCCGTGAAAATAACCTTTTCTATATTTTCAATAGCCTCATCGATTAATGGGTTGAAATCAACAAAGCTTTCGAAGTGGTTTACTTTTTCACGAATTGGTTTTGTTTTAGGATTTGCAGGTTTAAAAATTGTACAACAATCCTCAAATGGACGAATTGAAATTTCATACGTATCGATTTCACGTGCAAGATCCATAATTTCAGATTTATCATGGGAGATTAAAGGACGTAATATAGGCGTATTCGTTACTTCATTGATCGTAAACATACTTTCAATTGTTTGACTTGCTACTTGTCCAAGATTCTCTCCAGTAACTATGGCCATAGCTTCTCGTTTGATACGTAAACGTTCAACTATTTTTATCATGACCCGACGCATAACTGTAATCGTGTAGTTCGCTGGGATTTTTTCATGAATTGTTTTTTGAATTTCAGTAAAAGGTACCACATGAAGCACCATTTTGCCATTTATATGACTCAGTTTTTCAGCCAAATCAATAACTTTTTGTTTTGCTTTATCTGATGTAAATGGAGGACTCTCGAAATGAACCGATTCAATTTCTACTCCGCGTTTCATCATCAAATATCCAGCAACAGGACTATCAATGCCACCTGAAAGCATTAACATAGCACGGCCACTTGTACCAACTGGCAATCCACCAACAGCCTTAAAGGTTTCTCCAGAAATAAATACCGCTTCCGGTTTTATTTCTACTTTTAAAACTAAATCAGGATTATGGACATCAACAGTTATTGGCTGTGCATTTATCAAAATATGTGCACCAATTTCACGTGAAGTTTCTTCCGAACCAATTGGGAAACTTTTATCAGCACGTTTCGTTTCAACTTTAAATTTTTGGGGTTTCGTTTCTAATTGATTGATGTATTCAAGAGAAATATCTTTTATTGATTGCAGATCTTTTTTTGCTTTAAAAGCTGGAGTCACTGAATGAATTCCAAATACTTTACGAATCCGTTCGATAACTTTTGTATGGTTTTCACCATTTAACGTGAGCATCATACGTTCATGACGTGCTTCAATTTTTACATTTGGAAAATCAGCTAAAGCACCTTTTACGTTTCTTCGAAGCTGTTCAATAAATGTATTTCTGTTTCTTTGTTTTAGTGTTATTTCACCATATCTAACGATAATGTGGTTGTATTCAATCATATATACCTCTTTTTGGGGCCAACATATTCTGCGGCTACTTATTATAAAATTTGGGGCAAATAGCACCTATTATCGGGCTTCGCCTCCTTGACCCTCGAACTACTTTCTGAAAACACCTTGCGGGTTACTCGCTCTGCTCGTAGCCTACCGCTACGGTTTTTCAGACAAGTATCTTCGGGTCATAGCAGTCGGCTCAGCACCTATTATCGGGCTCTCCAGACCAACCACTTTAAACTTCCCGAAACCTCTTGCAGGTTTGACTTCGTCAAGCCTACTGCTTGCGAGTTTTCGGTCCAGTTTTGTCGTGGTTGAACGGTCTGTCGAGCACCTATTTCTTTAATTCACTTAATTTTTCTATACTCTCTCGTATGACTTCTAATGCTGTTTCTATTTCTTCTTGGGTTGTTTCAAAACTAAGGCTTAATCGTACAGAACTACCTGCTACTTTATCGCCTTTCCCGAGCTCAGAAACGACTTTAGAAAGCGCTCTAGTTTTTGATGAACATGCACTCGTTGTTGAAACGTAAATCTGCTTCTCTTCCAAAGTACGAGCAAAAACTTCGTTATTCAACTCAGGTATTGAAAAATTCACGATATGAGGCGCACAACCTGCAAGTGGAGAATTCATTACTATTCCATTTATTTCTGAAAGCTCTCTATATAAGAAAGAGTGCATTTCCTTCATTTTACTTAGATATTTATTATACTTTTCCATAGAGACACGCATTGCTTTTGCTACAGAAACCGCTCCAGCAACATTCACTGTGCCACTTCGAATTCTCCGTTCTTGATTTCCACCGGCCAGTAAGGATGCCACTTGTATCGCATCACGGACGTACAATAATCCAGTCCCTTTTAATCCATAAAATTTGTGTGCGGATAGAGAATACAAATCAACTTTTGACTTCACCAAATCAAGAGGAACTTTTCCAAATCCTTGGATACCATCCACATGAAAAAAGCATTTTGGATATTTATTGATTATTGCACCGATCTCTTCGATGGGCTGTATAGTGCCAATTTCGTTATTCACATGCATAACAGATACTAAAATTGTTTCCTCCGTCATTGCATTTTTTAAATCATCTACCGAAATTCTTCCATCAAGATCTACTGGTAAGTACGTTACTCGAAATCCGTTTTCTGCTAATTGCTCAAAGGGTTCACGCACAGAAGGATGTTCGATTTTACTTGTAATGATATGATTCCCTCGATTTGCATACTGTATCGCAATTCCTTTTATAGCTATGTTGTTACTTTCAGTACCACCTGATGTAAAAATGATTTCAGAAGTATTTACACCTAGAATACTTGCGGCTTGAGAACGGGCACGTTCAACAAGTTGGCCAGCCTCTCCACCAAATTGGTGCATTGAAGAGGGATTCGCCCAGAAATCGGTACTTATTTTGGTATAAGATTCTAATACAGATCGATCAGGTTTTGTCGTTGCACTATTATCTAAATAGATCACTTTATTCACCTCTAAATTTCATACATCATTTCATCCAAATATCAGGAAGAAACATTACGGTATTCCATAACAATACAAAGACATTTTTATGCGAAAGTATTTTATCAAAAAAACAGCCCTTATGGGCTGATTTTTAAATACTCATTTATTTTGAGTGAACTAGCATTTCATCTTCCGATTCCAACATCTGTAGTTCAAAATGCGGCTTTACCTTCTCTATTGCAGAAGACGCAATTTCTCTAGCCTCACTGTATTGGAAGTTGCGAAATTTTTGTTCAGCTTCATGTAGTGCTTCAGCTAATTGAGGGTATTGTTTTCGATATCGATTTCCATATTGAATTAACCTTTCAGCCAATTCCATATCTTCAATCAATTTATTTGTATAATTCCATAGCGCTTCTGTTTTTTTAGTAGCCTCTTCAAGAGCAAAATTAATATTTGGTATATCTAATTTACTTTCTTTCATTTTCTCTTCTACGATAATCACGGCATCTCTTGCTTCATTTCGTAATACATCAAAAATAGCTGGGATACCTGGTAAATTAGACGTTTTTATTTTTGTGTAGATTTCAAAGAAAGTTGATTTCATCTCACTGATTTTTTGTTGGGCTTTCATTTCATCCTTACGGAGGCTATTCAATTTAGATATAAAAACCTTAAATCCATCTGAGATATTTTGTAATTCAATTTCTATTTCTTCAACTTGTGTTTTTAGCTCAGAATATGGATCCTGTTTCTTCTTTATTTGTTCTAAAACAAAATTCCACTTTTCACGCTGAGCTTTCATTCTATTTTGTAGTGTTTCACAAACTTCTATATCTTCTGCAGATATTTGGTAGTTTAACGAAACTTTTTCAGTTTCATCACGAAGATACTTTACTTGACTTGCTACTTCACGTACGAAATCTTCAACTTCTTCTTGTTTATTTTGAATAAATTTTTGCGATTCATCCTCTAATGACAATGTATCACACATTTCAGTCAAACGATTGTTCATTTCAACGGTTGACTCTAAAACTTCAAAAGCTTTCGCTTCATCAAGCAGTTCAAGATTTTTCTTTAATTCTTTTTCCATCTTGTCAAATTCTTCTGAATAAGTAAGATGTTCTAATGGTAGCCCCATCTTTTTCATATCTAAAAATGCTTGCTTTGTCATTTCAATAAATTTCGGTAATTTCTTACGACAATCGTTAGTTAATTCTGGAATCAATTGAGATTTTTCAACCAAGCGATTATATTTTACTTGAATCTTTTCTAGTTTTTCTTTTGCATTATAATAATTTCCATTTGCTGCTTCATGTTCAACATCCAGAAAATCATCTGCTACACCAGCAATTTCTTTTTCAAGGTGAGCTAAACTTTTACCATAAACATGATTATGAATAATTAGTTGACGCTTTAGTTCCTTGAATTGTTCTTTTAAGTCATTTAATAGTAGATCATTCTTAATTGCTGTTTCACCAAGGTCTCGAATTTCATCTATCATCTCGACTATGTTTTTTTCAAATTGATCTAATTTTTCAGCAATAATTTTACAAACTTCTACTGATTTCTTGAAACGATACTTTTCTGTAGCCTCTTCTGCTTCAAACAACAAGTTTTCGATTGAAGGAAATTCTTCTTTTCGAAACATTTCCCATTTTTCACGCCATGTTGTAATTTTTTGTTCAGTATCGCCAGAATTATTTAGATTTTTTAAGTTGTGAATTTCCACTAAAACAGGCATATTCATTAAATCAATTTTTTTACTCTCTAATTTATCAATGTCTTTATAATGTCTTTTTCGAATCGCTGTTATATAAATAAAACCAATTAAGGCAATTAAAACAACTGCTCCAATTGCATACGGCATATTTTTTCCTCCAAAATAAAACAATTTTCGCATAACTTTTTTTCGAGTTAATATTTATGTACAATAGTATTATTCTAACACGAGACCAAATCGTATGGGGAATATTTTTGAAAGATTTTTGTAAAGAGGGGGATTGGGAATGTTTGAAAAAACGACATATTTCGGCACAAAAGAAGAAAATTACCAAACCGTTGCAAAACAACTTCATCACCTTATTGATGGAGAACCAAATATAATTGCTAACTTAAGCAATGCAGCAGCTCTTTTGAATGTTTTTTTAGATGATATCAATTGGGTTGGTTTTTATTTATTTGATGGAAAAGAATTAGTTTTAGGACCATTTCAGGGATTGCCAGCTTGTATTCGAATCCCTATTGGACGCGGCGTATGTGGTACAAGTGCGAAGCTTCTTGAAGTTGTTCGTGTTCAAGATGTCCATGAGTTCCCTGGTCATATTGCCTGTGATGCTGCATCTCAATCTGAGATAGTATTACCAATTTTAAAAAACGGAGAGCTATTTGGTGTTTTAGATATTGATGCTCCAATTAAAGCACGTTTTGATGAGATTGATGAAGCAGGCTTAAAACTTTTTGTTAGAACTTTAGAGGAAATGTTGTAAAAATGTAGTTAACATAATAAAAACTTGACTTAAGCACGTAGAAATTATAAGATATTCTTTGTGCAAAATATCGCAGCTTTTGTGAGAATGCTGTAAACTAGTTCATTCCTAGTGTGTTCAACACACTACGGTGCAAGAGTAACCCGCGCTGCGCAGGCCAAAATGCAAGAAATGAAATGGCTACTCATCGAATTCACAATCGTTTTTATTTTTCACAATAAAAACTAGGAGGACATACTAAAATGTCACGTTACACAGGCCCATCATGGAAATTGTCTCGTCGCGTAGGTTTATCACTTAGCGGTACAGGCAAAGAATTAGCAAAGCGTCCATTCGTTCCAGGACAACACGGTCCAACTCAACGCAAAAAAATGTCTGAGTATGGATTACAATTAAACGAGAAGCAAAAGCTTCGTCACATGTTCGGTGTTTCTGAAAAGCAATTTAAAAACACGTTCGTGAAATCAGGCAAAATGTCTGGTAAACACGGTGAAAACTTCATGGCTCTTCTTGAGTCACGTTTAGACAACGTAGTTTACCGTTTAGGTCTTGCTCGTACTCGTCGTCAAGCTCGTCAAATCGTTAACCACGGTCACGTTATGGTTGACGGACGTCGCGTTGATATCCCTTCATACCAAGTATCTGCTGGTCAAACAATCACACTTCGTGAAAAATCAGCTAACCTTGCAATCGTGAAGGAAGCTCTTGAAGCGAACCTATTCGTTCCTGAATTCTTAACTTGGGATGCTAACAAAATGACTGGTACATTCAACCGTTTACCAGAGCGTTCTGAAATGGCTCAAGAAATCGAAGAATCTCTAATCGTAGAATTCTATTCTCGTTAATCCTATTAACGAGATTTATAAAAGAAAAGCTCATCCAATGGATGAGCTTTTTTGTTCGGTAAAATAGTCAAATCTTTGATAAATTTTATTGTTTAAACTATCCCTCATCTAACTAATCAAATTATAAGCTGATTGAATAAAAGTTCTTAACAAATTTTTATCTATCATAAGGATAAACGTGATAAATAAAAGAGCACAAATATAAATCAGTCTTTCTTCCCTTCCTGTAGTTCTGTAAACGGGGCATTTCCGCCGTTTACGATCAAATGGTAGATATAAAGGGACACCTGACACAGAAAAGAAATCTTCAATAATATGCAAGAGATAACCAAGACTAACGCCTAATGTAAAGGAGTTAGGTATAAATAGCATGAAGAATATGAACAAAACGAACCACGTAATAAGTGAATGCGTGGCACCTCTGTGACCAAATCTTTTATGAATCACTTTTCCAAGACCAAATGAATGGCGACTAATAAATGATTTAGGATGATCAATATCAGGCAAAATGCTTCCCAAAGTTACTCCAGCTACAAAACAAATACTAAATGGATAAGCAATGATAGAGGCAAATGCTGCACTCATACCTATTGAAGTTGCCACATGTGTTTTTTCAACCACTATAAACACCACTATTCTTAAAATATAACTCGTCTTATTAGATAATGGATATGTGTGATGTTAATGGTTCATGACATCCCTTGCATTGTTACAAAAAAAGACATGCTTTCATACATGCCCTTTATCAAATACAATTTATTTTTTCTTACTAGTATCTGTACCCTGCATCCATGGTACATACGATGGAACTTGCCCTTGCACCATGCCCATTACAAGTGGGACATGTGTTGTAACAGTTGTTTCCTTTGAGGAAAATGGCGCGATGGTTTGCACTCGAACTGTGGCTTTTATTACAATTTTTACAAAAGCATTGTTAATTCCATAAGATTCTATTTCAGGTACTACGTCCGTCTCCACATCCCCTACAACATCAAATTCAATAGGCATCTCAGGTCCTAGACTTGTTAAGAAGACATTTCCAGTTGCTAGACCTAAGGGGACATAATAAACGATTCCTTCTTCACCCTTTTTAAGTTCGACATCAGATAACTTTTCAAGCTTTGAAAGCTTTCCTTGTTCTGCGTTCCGTAAATTTTCTTGGATTGCATCTGTTGTTCTTGCTAAAATCTCATTCATTTTTTTTGCATCAAACTGAATCATGGAAGTTGAATCCCCATTTGGGACCGTTTTAATTATTTCATTAATATCTGGATTTTTAGCAGCTTCAGATTTTATGGCATCATTGATTACTAAAGTTGCAATCTTCTTTGTTTGCGATTCTGAATACCGAAGCACCCTCGTCTTAATCTTACTATTCACTATCCATATCCCTATTACTGTTGAAAAAATGAACACCGCACATGTCAGTAGCAAAACATAACCGAATGGCAATGGCCCTCTTAATGGACTTATCGATCTTTTCATCCTCAAAAATCAACTCCCGTTGGTAATAAATTTAACAATGAAAATGTTCATTTTATTTGTAATTAGCACTTCGATTTAGAGCAATTTGGAAAATCGCGTAAATGTGACGTTTCCCTCAAGACAAGTCTATGTTATCTTTCCAAGAGTTTTAACCAATAAAAATTTCTTTCAGAAACTAATTAAAAATTCGTGAAATTGAAAAGAGCATACCACTTCATGAATGGTACACTCTTAACGCTTACATTTTAAAATTAATTTAATTTGATGTTGGGATTAAATACTTGTGTATATGGCGAAGTTCACCTTCTGCAAAGACTTCAGTTGTATCTATTCGAACCCCACCGTTGTTCTCCATAACCTTTGCAGATGCGGGATTACTTACAGCACAGGTTAACAACGCTTCTTTGATACCCAGTTTTGCTGCTTCCTTAAGAAGTAACTTTAACTGCAGAGAACCAAATCCACTATTCCACTTGGACGGACGTATCATATAACCAATATGACCACCGTAAGATTGTAAAGCAGGAGTTAAGTAGTGACGAACACTTCCTAAACCAATAAACTCGTTATTTTCAACCAACCAAAAGGTTGTATCTGGTACATAGTCAGGTTTGAGATTTATCCCTTCTCTTCGATCTTTATAGGTTTGGAAAATGGAATTTTTCCACTCATCATATTGGGCGGGGTCATGTATACTAAATGTTTTTACATCACTATCTCTCATTTCTTGACACGCTTCAAGATAGCTATGCAGATATTCTTCAGATGGCAAAATTAATTGAACTTTATCCATAAAATGAACTCCTTATATTAAGTTGAAAGCACTTTACCCTATAAATCTATGTTTAATTTACTGTCACAATTCTTGTTTCAGTCGAATCATATCTCTACATTGAATTCCATTTTCATAGATTTCCTCTGGATAATTTTTAATAAAATAGTCTTTATCAATACACTCGATTTGAAAACCACATTTTTGATAAAGAGCCAATTGACCGATACTCGAATTACCAGTTCCAATTTCAATTGTCTTAAATCCTAAAAACCGAGCAGTTTGTATCGCGTGAAGGACCAACTGTTTTCCAATGCCCTTTCCTTGATAGTTTTCAGAGACAGCAACATTTACTATTTCAGTACTCTCAGAACTTATTGGTGACAAAACACAAACGCCTACAATTTTATTCTCTACCTCAGCAACAAAACATTCACCTTTATTTAAATACCCTCGAATCATTTCTTCAGAAGGATCAGCCAATAAAAGTAAGGACATTGGAACAATTTCGTCGTTCTGGTTTAATCTACGAATGACCATAATATCACCACAATAAAATATATTCTTTTTTAAGCATTGTAATAAGGAAAGTCAATAATATCAAATTAAAACTCAAGGACGGTTAAAAAAAAGGCTGAGATAATCTCAAGTTTTATCACTTGAATCTCAGCTTCTTCTAATTTATTGGTTAATCTGTGAGTAAGTCAATTTCAATGTTTCTTCAAATTCGTCTGCTGTCAATGGTTTGTAATAGTGATAACCCTGCATTTCATCGCAATTTTTACTTTTTAAGAAGTCGGCTTGTACAGAAGTTTCAACACCTTCGGCTACAACATCTAGCTCCAAATTTTCCGCCAAATCCATAATCGTAGAAATAATTCGTCTGTCCTTTTCACTATTTTCAATACCGCGAACGAATTGAATATCAATTTTTAAGCGGTCAAAAGGCAGATTTTTAAGTCTACTTAGTGAAGAATATTCGGTACCAAAATCGTCAATTGAAATTGAGACTCCTAGATCTCTGAACTTTTGTAATGTTGAAATTGTCAATTCTTCATCCATTGAAGCAAACCCTTCAGTAATCTCAAGTTCAAGATATCTAGCCTCGAGCCCCGTTACATCAAGAACATTCTTAACAACTTCGAATATGTCTTCTTCAATAAATTGATGAATGGATAAATTGACAGCGACTCGTATCTTTGGAAGCCCCAAGTCTTGCCACACTTTATTCTGACGACACGCTTTTTCTAGAACCCATTTACCTATTGGATGGATCAAATCTGTTTGCTCAGCAATTGGTATGAACTTTGCTGGTGAAATCATTCCCATAGAAGAATGGTTCCATCTTAAAAGCGCTTCTGCACCAACAATTCTTTCAGTTCGTGCACAAATTTGAGGTTGGTAGTGTACGAAAAGTTCATTCTTATCAAGTGCATGGTATAAATGGTTTGTTAGCATTACCCTTTCTTCCATCTTATCTTTCATATGAGAAGAACATATTGTATACGCGTTTTTGCCTAAGTTTTTTGATTCATAGAATGCAACATCAACGCTTTTTGTAAGTGTATCAACATTCAGCCCATCATCCGGATAAAGGCAAGCACCTATAGAAACAGTTATAAAGAAATCCTGAGAATCTAACTCATAAGGTAGTTTTACTAAATTAATAATGTCTTTAATTAATTTGTCAATATCCGTTCCTTCCTCTAAACCCGTTATGACAATACCAAATCTGCCACCGTAAAATCGGGAGAGAATATCAGAATCTTTCAACTTACTTTTTATACGCTCTGTAAGTTGAAGCAATAACATATCACCAAAGTCATAGCCTTTTGTATCATTTACTGATTTTAAAGAATCTACATCTAGAGTCATTAATAAAAATTTGGACTTATTATTTATTGCATTCTCTATGCATTCTTCCAATTTCATTTTAAATAATGTTTTATTTGGAAGATCCGTCAATTGATCATAGTAGGCTAACTTTTTGATTTGTTTACTTTTTTCAACTCTCTCAAGAGAAGTAGTCAATGTATAAATCAGAATCTTCAAGAAATTCATGTGGTATTTATCCCAATTTACATAATCAGATTTATTAAGTAGTGAGGTAAAACCAATTACTTCTGAAGAACTGTTTAAAATCGGAACAGAATAAAAGGAGTGAATATTGTACATTAACATATTTTCTTTATCAAAAGACGCTTCATCTGGCATACCAAATTCAACACTTGGGACAAAAGTAACTTCATTATTTTTCATTCGCGTAATAAACCATGGAAGAATACTATTTTGAACTACTGAATCTCCTTTCAAAATTAGTGAATTAGGATCTTTCCCAACCACATACAACTTTGAAAATGTGTCATCACTGTTGAACATATTTATGTTAATGCCCTCAATACTTAAATAATCGAGACTTTTTTTGAGTACATCCTTTACTTTCTGATCAATAGTAACTTCGTCAACATCTAAAAACTCAGCAGAGATTTCATATATAAACTCATCGAAAATTAATTTATTTTGAAGCTCATTATCCGCATTAATTCTCTTTACAGCAATTGACATAACGTTGGCTATTACTTGTAAATAAGCCAAATGATTTTTACTGATTGTCCTTTTGGATAATCGATTTGAAAAAAGTACAAAACCTGCTACCTTTTCATCATTTTCAAAGGGCACTGCTCCAATAGACTTAATGTTTAGTTTTAATAGTTCTTGTTTGTCAGGTATGTCATCTGACATCTCGTTTTGTAAATCATTAAAATATAAGACTTGTTTTTCTTTTATCTTCGGAATCATGATTGGAAAAAGATCCGTGGGAATAGAATCCCCAATACAAAAACTACTTTCAGCTCCTTCAATGAATGCACAATTGGTTAACGTCATCGTTTCATCCGAATTAAACATAAAGACATCTAGAATCTCTAAGTCCAAAGCAGCGATTCCCTTTTCTAAGGTAAGATCAACTTTTTCTTTAAAATTTTCTCCGTTCACATCATTAAACTCAGCAGATGTTGCTGCAATTAAATCATGAAATTTGGATTGCTCGATATTTTTTAAAAGCCTTTCGACATATATTTTATGAACAAAATAAGCAAGTGCTGTGGAAGAAACAAGTACACTTTCTCTCAGGATAAAAGCAGAAATGCTGTTCACTTCATTGCTGTCAGCTGTATTAAAAAGTAATAGTAGTAATGAACTAGTTGAAATGATAAATACGCCAAATAGTATTAAAGAATTATCAAACAGAAGTGAAAGAATAATGAATACAAAAGAAAAAGTCCAAATTTCATTTCCTTCAAAGTTACTTACATTCGAAGTGAATAAACTAATTGAAATAAATAGTATAGAAGAATAAAGCACACGCTTTACTCTATAAGAGAATCCCGTTTGTGAGAATATCTTTACCAATACAGCGAAAATCAACAAAATACCACTGCTAATCAGAACAGTACGAAGACTGTTTTTTTCATTTAATAAAAATTGAGTAAGGAAATATAAAAAGCTTCCAATAATCAAGACTACTGATAAATAATTACTGAAACTTTCCCTCCCCTTTGTATCTAATATGATGGATTCACTTTCAGAAATCATGTTTTGAGATGATTGTTTAACAATGTAAAAAAAGATTGGAATTAATGTTGGAATTGTTAGTAATAAACAAATATCCTTAATAAGTGAGACTGAAATTGATGTAAACACAATACTTACAACAATTGGTACGATAAAGCTCAATAACTCTAAAAAGAAAATTAACAAAGCACTATTTTTTATTTTTTTATCCTTGATCCCTCTAAACCAAGAAAATAAAATAATAAGTGAAAAAAACTTAATTGTGAAAAGAACAAGCACATAGATGAGATTCCAATTAGTAGGTTCGCCCATTTCTATCTGAAATCCAATAGCAGTTTCAATGACTGTATGTTCCGTAGATAAAAATGATAGAATACCAAAGATAGTGGGAAAATAAACGAGTGAGTAACAACACCATTTCTTTAAATGTTCTAGATTTCTCGTAACTAATAAATAAAGATGCAATATAACACAAGGGTATATAGACTGCACTAAATCTGATAACATATGCCAATTAACTATAGTAGTTTCAGAAGTATCGACACAGGAAATAGTGATACCTAGTGACCACAGTACCAATAAAAAACATATGATTGAAAAAACAAAGTTCATTTCTTTTTTTCGATCGAAAGTAATTGTATATAAGCCCATAAAACAGCAAATTGACATAATCAGAAAAAATAAAATTGGAAATACAATCGTCATAAAATCATTCCTTCAGAACAAGTGTTACTTCTATATAAAAAAATAAAAATAGTATCAGACTATTTAGTTAGTAATTTTAGTAAAAATATTTACTATATTTATATTTTTATATAAAAGCCCATGTTTTGCAACAACTTTGTCACATTTCAGTCACATTGCTGTAATATTATTTCAAAACTAATTATGCTTAAAACCCATGCAATTGATTTCTCTTGAATAGCTTTTGGCAACTTTTGTATTTAAAGGGGATTTATATCATCTTTTAAATTTTATACAAATAACTCAACTTGCATCAAAATGACACTTGAACCATATTTTATAAAATCTAATTTACTATATATTCAGAAAATTTTACTAGGGGGTAAATAATGGAAAAAGTTATTCGTTTGATTATGATATTTGTATACGGATTTCTTGCATTAGGTGCTTTTATAAGTGGTGGTATGTTGATTAGTGACCCAAGTGGCGGAAGTATGGGGCTATCGAAAGATTTACTGAATCATACACCTTTTCAAAATTACTTTATTCCAGGGATTCTCTTATTTAGTGCGATTGGACTTTTACAGTTAATTTCAGCATTTAAATTAAAGAGTGGTGGTCCACATTTAAAAGAAATCGCGTTTATTGCTGCAGTCTCAATGCTGATTTGGATTGTAGTACAGCTGATCCTGATTGGATATGTATTCTTCTTACAAGCCATCATCTTGTCTCTTTCGATTATTGAGTTGTTTTTCTCCATTTATTTGCGAAAGAAAAAATAAGCAAATTGTGAGTATTTATACTATTTTAAGAACTAAATAAATTCTATTAATATATAAAAAAGAGACTTACACTTAAATTTTTGGGGGGTCAAAGTGTAAGTCCCTATTTTAAAAAATCTATAGTACCTTTCCTAAGAACGCTTTAGTACGTTCATGGGTAGGATTACTAAATAATTCAGCTGGGCTATTTTCTTCAACGATATAACCACCGTCCATGAAGATAACATGGTTGCTTACCTCGCGAGCAAAACCCATTTCATGTGTGACAACAACCATTGTCATGCCTTCCCTAGCTAGCTGTTTCATAACTTCAAGAACCTCTCCAACCATCTCAGGATCTAAAGCAGAAGTCGGTTCATCGAAGAGCATAACTTTCGGGTTCATCGCCAAAGCCCTTGCAATGGCTACACGCTGCTGCTGACCACCAGATAATTGGCTAGGGTAACTGTCTCTCTTTTCTTTTAGTCCAACCTTTTCCAGTAATTCCATGGCTCTTTTTTCAGCAGAAGCCTTATCCATTTTTAAAAGTTTGATTGGTGCCATAGTTATATTTTGAAGAACGGTTTTATGTGGAAAAAGATTAAACTGTTGAAAAACCATTCCTACTTCTTTTCGAACATCATTAAGGTTTACCCCTTTGTTGGAGTAATCGTGATTGTTGATGATTACCTCACCTTCTTGAAATTTTTCAAGTCGATTAAGGCATCTTAAAAACGTGCTTTTACCTGACCCTGAAGGTCCAATAATACAGACAACTTCTTTCTCATCAACTGTGAGACTAACATCTTGCAAAACAACATGTTCGCCAAATGATTTTTTTAAATTTCTCACTTGAATCATACTCATGGGATTCTCACTTTCCTTTCGATGAGACTAAATAATTGAGTTAACAAATAGATAATAGCAAAGTAAATGATACCCAATATGGTTAATGTCGGTAAAATTTGAAAGTTTGCTGCATAAACAAGTGAACCTTGATACATTAATTCCCCAATTCCAATTGTGGTAAGTAAAGAAGTATCTTTTAAACTGATTATGGCTTGGTTCGCAAGAGATGGTGTTAACTGACGGATTGCCTGTGGCAAAATCACCAACCACATCGTTTGCTTTCTTGAAAAACCTAGAGAACGCGATGCTTCCATTTGGCCTTTATCAATGGATAGAATCCCTCCTCTAATTATTTCAGAAAAATAGCCACCAGCGTTGAGTGCAACAGTGATGATACCAGATAACTCACGTGTATCAACATCCCCAAAAATAGTTGGCCATGTTTCATTCAAATAAGAAAAGAGAAACCCATTAACTGTATAAATAAATAATAATTGCAAAATAAAGGGAGTTCCTCTAATAATGTTGACATAACCCGAGGCTAACCAACTTGCAGGTTTAAAAGTTGAAATCTTAAATAACGCTATAAATAGACCAATCAAAAATCCAATTGATACAGATATCAGGAAAATTCTAAGCGTTGTTTCAAGCCCTAATAAAAACATAGGGTATGAGTTAACGATAATTTCTTTAAATACTGCCACACACACCATTCCTTTCCCATCTTCGTTTCTGTAGCCCTCACTTTCGTTTCGGTACAGAAATCTCTCTGGATTCCTTCCACTTGCTAAATTCCTTTGGAATTTAGAGTGTCAGTTACCCATCTTCGTTTCTGTAGCCCTCACTTTCGTTCCGGTACAGAGATTTCTCTAAGAGAAGATGGACACCCATCTTCTCTTAGCTAGAAATCCGCATGCAGACATTTCAGTCCGTTAGTGAAAGATTTGCAATCGGCGAATCTGTCACTTACGGAGTGTTTTGTCTGTCAGAAATCTCTCTGGATTCCTTCCACTTGCTAAATTCCTTTGGAATTTAGAGTGTCAGTTACCAAAAAATAAAGTTGGGACAAAACTGCTTCACAAGCGATTATTTGTAAATAATCAAATGGTTATCAGTCTCTTGCCCCAGCCTCATATTACTTAATTAATTATTTTAAATATTGATCTACGATTTCTTGATACGTACCGTCTGCTTTTAACTCCGCTAATGCATCATTAATCTGCTTTACTAGACCATCGTTAGAGCCCTTCAATACACCAATACCGTATTGGTCAGCATTTAAACGATCTCCAACAACTTTAAGCGGTAATTTTTGATCAACGATTGCGTAAGAAATAACTGGATAATCTTCAATTAGTGCATCTGCACGACCAGCTTTTACTTCCTCAAACATTGCCGGGCTGTTATCAAATTGAATTACTTTAGCACCTTTTGAAGCAAAATTTTCAACTGCATAAGTTGCTCCAGAAGTTCCTTTTTTAACTGCGATTGTTTTACCATTTAAATCAGCACCTGATTTAATTGATGTATTGTCCTTACTTACTACAACAGAAAGTCCTGCATCAAAATACGGATTTGAGAAATCGATAATCTTCTTTCTTTCATCAGTAATACTCATCCCTGCAATAGAGATATCCAATTGTTTGCTTTGCAATGCTGGAATGATACCTTTGAAATCCATTGATTGAATTTCGATTTCAAATCCTGCTTTATCCGCAATTGCTTTAATTAGATCGATGTCAATACCTTTATATTCTCCGTTCACTTGCCATTCAAATGGTGGGTAAGTTGCATCTACTCCAACTTTGTACACTTTCTTTTTATCACTCTTTGTTTCTTTGCTCTCTTTCTTTGAACTATCCCCACAAGCTGTTAAAGAAAATAATGCTACGATAACTAAAATAATCAAACTAAATTTCTTCATAAAACGATTCCTCCCATTGTTTTTTTTTATAAAAGATATTAATATATTTCTATACGACGACAATGTCGTTTCAGAAACTACAATATAATGTTTTATACAATAACATAGTAATGAGGAAATGGGAATATGATTTTTAAAAATTTTTAAAAATTTAAATAATTTTTTAGAATAATAGTAATTGTTTAAGTTTTTAAAATTTTTGAACCTTCGAAATGAATTGAAAGAAACAATTGTTTACCTTAAACTCAATGTAGATATTTTTGTGGGGTGCCCAATGGAAGACGGAAATCAGGTGCGATTAATTCAATCTGTACAACGTGCATTAGAAATTTTTAATTGTTTTAACGAGGATACACAATATTTATCCCTTGGAGAAATTAGTAAGAAATTAAATCTTAACATAAATACAACGCGGGGGATTATGAATACTCTGGTGTATTACGACTTTATTTCCCACGACCATGGCAGAAATAAATATTGTTTGGGTCCACAATTCTCTATAAAGGCTCAACATTCTGTATCTCCTTATGAACATGTTCAGAGTATCTGCGAACCTTATCTACAAATCATTGCAGATCGGTTTAAAGTTTCTGCTCGATTACAATTTGTATCAAAAAATAAAGTTGATACAGTTAAAGTGATAGAATCCAATGATACATATTACACTTTATCTACAAAGGGTAATCATTTCTGTCCATTACATGCTTCCGCATCCGGAAAACTTCTGCTTGCTTTTTTGGATGAGATGAACCGAAACAAGGTTATTCAATCTTTAACATTAGATCGTTTTACTGCGAAAACAATGATAGATAAAACTGAACTATTTAAAGAGATTGATAAAGTTAGAGAGAATCATTTTTCTATTGAAGATGAAGAAGTTAATGTTGGAGTAAGCTGCATAGCTGCACCTTTATTCAAAAAAGGTAAGATTATCGGTACAATCAGTGTTGTTTCAGCTTCAGCAATTATTAATGAAATCCGTGAATCTTGTTCAAAAGCACTTGTTCAATATGCAAAAGAAATTACAGAGCGAATCTAAGAGAATTACAAATTTTATAAATAGCGAAACCACCCCTGAATTAATTTCCAGAGGTGGTTTTATTTATTTCATGTTTCATAA
Source organism: Caryophanales bacterium (assembly GCA_029240105.1). Classification (GTDB taxonomy): domain Bacteria; phylum Bacillota; class Bacilli; order JARBTR01; family JARBTR01; genus JARBTR01. The sequence goes on from JARBTR010000004.1 coordinate 150,929, forward strand.
ACTAACAGCCTATACTACGCCTGACTCAATAATAGAAAATGTTTTGTTATCACAATCAATTTCTGCAAGAGCACCAAAAGGCAGACAGCACATTGGCTCATTATGACCAAAAGACATGTTATAAACTATTGGTAACTCTTTTAACCCTAGCTCGTGGACAATCACATTATGAATGACTTCTTTGTACTCATCATAATATTTTTCTTCTTTAGGTTTACCCCAAATAATGGCTTTTATATTTTGTAAAATTCCCTGGGAACCATAGTTTCGTAACCAATAACCTACATAAGTCGGATCTGGTTTGTCTTCAGATGTCTCTAAAAAGAGTATGCCTTCTTTAAATGTATCTAGTTCTGGCCAAAGAATGGTCCCTTTCAACATTTCAAGAACTTCCATGCAACCACCAATTAATCGACCTTGAACTTTTCCATTTCCCTGTAAAAAGTCATATCCCTGATTTGGTTTTAACTTCTTTTCAATATGCTTATTCTTTTCAAGCCATTCTATTCTTTCACCAGTCCATGCTTCTACTGCTGGAATAATGCCAAGCGGTTTATTTTCAAAAAGAGTTTTCTGAACCCATTCAACTGTATAATCAAATACTTTTATGTTTTCAGCAAACTCGGCTAGTATTGATGCTCCATAAAAACTTGAAACACCAGCTTTGAGGCAAATATAATGAGTCGTCGTTGAATCCGAAAAGCCAATAAACACTTTTGGATTATTTTTGATTACATCAAAGTCGATGTAAGGTAACATCCGAATACTTTCATAACCACCAATACAAGAAAAAACACCTTTAATTGAAGGATCAAGAAATGCCGACATCAAATCTTCTGCCCGTTTCTGCGGATGGTCATACACATATTGTGAGCCGCTTAATGTATGAGGCATCTCCACAACTTCGAGTCCAAACAATTCTTTTAGCCGCATCTTGCCAACTTCGTAGCGCCATCTGAATTCTTCATCACCAGCACCACCCCATGAAAGGCTAACAGCTGCAACTTTATCACCTGGTTTAAGCATTGGTGGTTTAATAAGATTTAAATTGTGTGACATTATATCAACCTCCCTAAGGATTTATTTTACAGTTTGTAAAATTCTATTAAAAGTATTTTGCTATTTTTTGATTTTAAAACTTACATTCCATTAAGCAATCAACTTTCTACTTTTAATTTTAGGCAAGTTAATGTTTAATGTTGATTTTTTAATCAAGTAGAAATTACATATTGTTAATTGATAAAATAACGGAAATTCCTGTGGTCGGGCCGTGAGCCTAATGTCTCATTCAGCCAGAAACGTATACGTTTCTTACCACGGGAAAAAACATATATGTTTTTGGCACATTCCCTCTAATTACCAACAAATTATATGGGTGTTGATTAAAAATAAAAAAATATTAACAACGAACATTAACAGAGCCTAATTTTAAAGTAAATTTTTTTCATATAAAAAAATCTCACGAATAAACTTAGTCTGAAGTGTATAAGGGGGTTATTTAATGGCAGATGCTTTTGTTGCTCGTTCAATAGATGAGATACGGTTTTGGGCACGAATCATGAAAGAGCATTCTTTATTTATCAAATTAGGGCTTCGTTGTAGTGACACAAAATTAATTCAGGAATCCGATCATTTTTATACTGTGTTTGAAGAAATTGAACGTAAGGCACATGAGTATACTCTGAACACTGATCCTGAACAAATTAAACGATTTAATCAGGAAACTGCTATTCAAGTCGGTTACATATGGGCTTTTAAAAGAAAGATACTTGGGCTAATTCTAACTGGGCAAATGGTAGGTGCACACAACTTTCCTTTACTAATGGATCACACAAGTCGCGAGGCAGCCTATTTTAAAAAGAGATTAGAGGAGCTTAATAGCGGTAACTTAGATCCTCTTCCTGACGCCATAATTAATGAAAATGTCTTTTTCTTAAAAATCATGGCCGACCATGCAAAATTTATATGCCACTTTCTTGACCCATCTGAGCGTAAACTAACCAATCAAGCAAAAGAATTTAGTCATGACTTTGATCTATTGTTGTTCCAAGCTCAAGACCTTGAACATATGACACCACAGTCACATACCATCCCATTACTTGATCAATTTCTCGATCAGAACCGCATCTCAGTTAAGTCATTACGGGATTTCAAAAAAACTGCTGGCGAACTCATTCAACAAAGCCGCATAAAGAGCATTATTCATCCTTTACTTGCTGATCATGTTCTCCGTGAAGCTGAACGGTTTTTATTTATTATCGACGCGCTTGAAAATAGCTTAAATCAAGCAAAGCAATAACAACTTATTTTTATAAAAAATAATCCGATTGTCAGGTAAGTTATCTCCTAACAATCGGATTTTTCAATATAGTTGTTTAAAAAAGCTAAGTATAATTAAGAATCAAATTTCTAAATTCAATCAATTTTATCGTTAAAAACTTCTCTTTTTCTCTACTCTTAGTATAGCATAAATTCCCAAAAATTATCAGTCTTATAATTTCCTCAAAATAAGGATAAAATTTGAAATACTGCTTTTAAGTAGGGTTTTCAGGTCTGCTTTATCATCAAGTTCTGTTGGGAGGAAATTTATGAATCGGGAACAGCAAGTTGAAGAGGAAAGATTACGATTTGTTAAACAAACAATTGAAAAGAAATTAATTGAAATCGAAGCGAGTGTACGTGGCATTAGAAATGATGAAAATCAATTAAGAAGTGAATTTCGTGATGATCTAAAAATCAATCTTGATAACATCTGGGATCAATTTGAAACGTATGCGAGCTTATCACAACAATCCAATACCCTCGCTATAAAAGAACAGACACGTCTACACATTGAAAAACAGCATAAAATTCTTTCTAGATTACGACTTTCTCCCTATTTTGCACGTGTCGATTTTAAAGAAGGCGATAGTGATTTTGTTGAAAACATTTACATTGGTATTGCAACTCTTAGAGAGAATGAAGAGAATTTAGATTCTTTTCTTATCTATGACTGGCGAGCACCGATATCAAGCATTTACTATGACCATGTCCCTGGACCTGCAACCTATGAATTCGGGGAAGAAAAAGTTTCTGGAGAAATGCTTTTAAAACGACAATTCGTTCTAAAAAATGGATCCATTGAATCCATGTTCGATACAAGTTTGGCAATTGTTGATGAACTGCTAAAAGAAATTCTTGGCAAACAAGCTACCATTCAGATGAAAAACATTGTTGCAACCATTCAAAAAGACCAAAATCAAATCATACGGAATACAAAAAGTAATACCCTCATTATTCAAGGTGCTGCTGGCAGTGGAAAAACAGTCAATACAAATTAACATCAGAAAATATGCTTTTATTCTCACCAAATCCAATATTCAGTAGTTATGTTTCCACTGTTTTACCTGAATTAGGAGAAGAGAATATAAAACAGATGACCTTTCAGGATTATATTGATAAACGACTCGGTAAACTGTTTACACTAGAAACGCCGTTTGAACAAATGGAATTTATACTATCTGAGAAGGATCATCCCACTTATCAGATACGAAAAGAAAGTATACGTATAAAAGCAGACATTCTTTTTAAGAACATGATTGATTCTTTTGTTGAGAAACTTTCAGAAGAAGGACTATTCTTTAAAAATATAACTTTAAATAATGAAGTTTTAATACCAGCTAGTGACATTGAGGAGTATTTTTACCATTTAGATTATAAAAATTCCATCCAAAATAGAATTCAGGACACAGCAAGATGGCTTTTAAAAGAGCTAAGTAATAAAGAAGAAATTGAAAGAGAAAAAGATTGGGTTCTCGAAGAAATAGAATTGTTAGATTCAGATACCTATATTCACAGCTTTAAGGAACTGGAGAAGGAAAAAGCCTTTACGGAGGATACCTTTGATGATTATGAACGAGAACAAAGTCTACTCATAAACAAAATCATTCAGGAAAGATTCAGGCCGATTCGAGCTGCGATAAAAGCCTTACGCTTTGTCCATGTTACAGCCCTGTATATACAGCTTTTTACAAAGGAAAATCTTTTCATTAAAAACATATGCGGATCAACTACTCATATTTGGAAAGAAATTAGCAAGTTAACCACAGCTAGTATCAAAGAAAAATGTATGCCTTATGAGGACCAGGCACCTTATTTGTACCTTATGGATAAACTCATTGGAAATAAAGTGGACAGAACGACAAAGCACCTTTTTATTGATGAGGCACAAGATTATTCACCTATTCAATTTCATGTTTTAAAGCAGCTTTTTCCCTCATGCAAAATGACGATTCTAGGTGATTTTAATCAGGCAATATTGGCACAGTCTCATGATGCTCCAACGATGCTTTCCGATGAACTATACGATATCGATAAATTCGAAAAAATGATACTAACAAAGAGCTATCGATCAACCAAACAGATTGTTGACTTTTCAAAAGGAATTATTGAAGCAAATGCAAACATTGAGACTTTTGAACGATTTGGCCCAGAACCTACAATAACCATTGCCCAAGATAATGGTGACTTGCATTCTCAAATTGTAGATCAACTTTTAAATTTGAAGAAAACATATGATACAATTGCGGTTATTTGTAAAACGGAGAAAGAAAGTCGTTTCGCACATGAAGCTATAAGCAAGAAGCTTGAATGTCAGCTTATCCATTCGAAATCAAAAACGTATCGAAAAGGAATTGTCATTCTTCCAACCTACTTGGCTAAAGGTGTCGAGTTTGATGCGGTTATCATTTACAATGCATCAAGTGAAGTTTACTCTCAAGACATCGAACGAAAAATTCTATATACCTCTTGCACAAGAGCAATGCACGAATTGCATCTATTTAGTGTTGGTGAATGTTCACCATTCTTAAGAAAAATTACTGAAAATTTATAGAAAAACATTAAACCTCGAAAAAACAAATTTTTCGAGGTTTAATTTATTTTTTTATAGAACAATTTGCGGAATGCCACTTTTAACATTACCTAATTGCGCCAATCATCAATAATCTTACTTAGATGCTCTTCCTTAAAGTCTGGAAACAATACATCTGGGAAAAACATCTGAGAATCTTTAGATTCCCAAAGCAAGAAGTTGCTTAGTCTCTTCTCTCCACTAGTTCGAATAATGATGTCAGGGTTAGGGATATCGAGCTTCCCATTCATATAATGAGAAATCAGATCCTCTTTGATTTCTTCAGGCTTCAATTGTTTATTTTCGATATCTGCAATGATGGCATTGGTTGCTTGAACAACTGCTTTGCGACCACCATAATTCAGCGCTAGGTTCAAGTTCAAACCTTTGCAACGTGCTGTTTCATTAGAAGTTTTATTAATTTCTTCCGCTAATTCATCTGGCAATTTGTCAAAAATACCAATATGGTTGACTCTTATATTTTGTTTGGTCCATATGTTTCTACTTTCCTGTAAAAATTTCGAAAATGATTGAATCAAATATTGTACCTCTGCATCTGACCGAGTCCAATTCTCTGTTGAAAACAAATAAAGTGTAAGATGCTTGATTCCTAAATCACTACACTGACGAATCAAATTTTTTACTACTTCAGCACCTTTTTTATGTCCAAAGGATCTTGGCAACCCCCTACGTTCAGCCCATCTTCCATTTCCATCACAAATAAATGCAACATGATTTGGAATTAATTCTAATTCAATCATCTTACTCACCTCTAAAAATATTAATTGTTAGCATAAACATAAATAACTTTTCCAATAACATAACTTAAATCTTAGTTACTTAATTTTATCTGCTATTCATTCAGATTATTAAACATTTTCAACATATAAATAACCTTTAAGTGAAAACAATGAAACTATTAAAAAAGTCACAAAAATAAAAAAAAATTATGCAAATAAATTCTTATACGAAAGATGAAATTTAAAAAATCCAAATCAAAAATAAAATAATCATAATAGCCTGCACAAGAAACTTAGCAATTGTACTTGCAAGAAAACTTATGACTGTAGCCAACGCAATTTTAGCTGCTTGTTTACTTGTTCTCTTCTGATGTAGTTCAGTAAAAAAAACTGTAATAAATGGAACAAGCACTAAACCAAATGGAGGAAATACAAAAGCTCCAATGATGATGGACAACATTCCGATTCTTTCAGACAGTTTTGAACTCCCTTGTTTCTTAAGGAAATAGCGATTTGATAATAAATCAACAGCAATAATGAAAATAGTAAATACAATCTGAATCAACCAAAACCATAATCCAAATTCATTTTTATCTATAAGGAAATAATAAATAAAATAGCCTACCCACAATAAAGGCAAACCAGGAATAATAGGCTTTATAAGCGCTATAAAGGAACCTATAAAACTGGCAATAATAAGTATCCACCAAATAATATCCATACTTTCTCTCCTATATAAACTTTTTTTGACTTAATCTTCAAAAAAATAAAATGTCGTTTTCAGTCTATTTTAACCATCATACACTTTTTATGTAAAAAATGAAATATTTTCCAATTATCAATATAAAAAACAGCTCTCAATTTCTATAAAGAGTTGAAAACTGCAGGACATTCTTATAGTGCAAAGAATCCAAATATATTATAAATTTAACTCTTTAAGCTCTACTTTTTCGACAAGTTGTGCGGGAAATAATTCATATAAACTAATACTATTTATTCTCCCGATAAAAGGTTCAAAAGTATTCTCAACAATTGGTATGGCTTTTTGAACAACTTCCGCTACGTCTATTAACAATGTTGTATGAGGAACCCAATCAGTGTGTTCCTTGATACAGCCCTTAGCCAATGAACGATGTAATTTCTTTAATCCAATGCATTTATCTGGTTTCAAAAATAAGACCTCTGAACCAAACATACCGATTGTATTAAAACACACATCCACCTTTTCTGTTCTCTTACAAACATCAGCTAAAAGTCTTCTGATTTCAATTTCACGATCAATTGAGTATTTACCTATTGTAATATGATAAGGAATGCCAGCAGTCTGTCTCCCAAATATCCCATTTTTTCTAAGTTTCTTTTCAATGTGCTTGAGTTTTTCACAAGTAACCTCATCAAATTCTGCTATCACATACAAAGCTTTTTCTTCCATAGATTCATGCCCCCTAAATCTTTGAAATTTGTTTTACAAAAACTACATCGTCATTTTTAATCCCGTTATAATTCTTATGAACAAAGATTCCATCTATTTTATCTGGACTAGATAGTATTTCAAATCCCATTTTGGTATGAAAAGAAATCGAATTTTTGTTCACCGGTGAAGTAACGCAGTTCACTATCATATTCTCATGATTTTCTAAAATTTTTTGAAAGAAATGTTCGTAAAGTCTCCTTCCAACTCCAACGTGACGGTAATCAGGATGAACACCAACAAAATGAATATAAGCCTCGTTTTCTCTTGATTGTGATAAAAATCCAATCAGAAATCCTATCATTTTATCGTTATCTTCTATAACAAAACTCGTTTGATTAAAATGCTGGAAAAACAAGCGTTGCAACATGACTGACATTTGGCGACCACCCCACCAGTCATACACTACACTATGAATAGGTAAAAAATCATCTTCAGTTAATTCGCGTATGACCATATATTGCTCCTAAAGATTTAATTAGAGATGTTTTCCATATTACTGGAAATTTAATACTGAAATCATATCACAACTCGTTTTATTTGGCTTTTAAAAAGAAACGAAAGTCCATTCATAAAAAAAGCAACCTAATCCAAAAAAGGAAAAAGGTTGCCATCATGCAGGATTCAACAATTTGAAAAACAATTCATAATAAAATTAATTTTGCTCAAGACGTCTATTTTAGATCATGTAAAACTTTTAGAATAAAATACATATGACTTCTTTCTTCGTTAATGATTTTATTAAAAAGTTTATATTCATTGGATTCCATTTGAAAGTGATTTTTAAATTCACTGTACATCAATATAGAATTCTTTTCCATTTGCAGGGCAAACAGAAAAAAATCTTTCTCAGTTTCAACTTTTAAATCTTCTCCATTTGAGTCTATGCTTTTGAAGTTATAATCCGAAATATAGTAAAATTCCTCATTTTCTTCAATTGTGCCATTTGGAATATCTTGCTTTAATCTATTTAGCCACTCTACATGCTTTAATTCTTCCTTAGAAAAATCCCCAGCAATTCTAGAAATAGTATCTGGTGAATTCAATTTGATTTTTTCATATAGATTATGTTCGTTTCTCTTTTCTGAAAATGAATTTCTTTTAATTTCGCCCCAATGGTTATTTGCTTTTCTGAAAATAAAGAACGCCTTGAATCTCCACCAAACTGTCATCTGTCTATAAACAAATTGCTCGAACAAACTATTTATTAACAGACTCGTTACACTTCTTACCCCTGTGTATCTCTTGTAAGAGTACTGTTCAAACAAAATGGCAGAAATTGAAAATAAAATTCCGTATAAATAGGCCATTAAAAAAATCAAAATAACGTATTTTGATAATATGCCCCCAATTAATGCGATTACCATAATGGCATATCCCACAATTTCAATTACAGGCCCCAACATTTCTACAAAGAAGAAATAGGGCATTGATAACATCCCGACTGTTCCATACTTTGGATTTAAAAGCATTTTTTTATGACTCAGTAGTGAATCAATTAGACCAATATGCCATCTAGTTCTTTGAGATCTAAGACCTTTTATTGAATCAGGAGCTTGTGTCCAACACACTGAGTCAGACGTAAAGTTAACTTTATATGGGATTTTATTTTTTCGGTGATATTCATGCAAACGTAAAGTGAGTTCCATATCTTCGCCTATCGTTTTATGATATCCTCCTACTTTTATAACCGCCGCCTTTTTAAATAATCCAAACGCACCAGATATGATTAGCAGTGCATTTAACTTTTCCCATCCAACTCTGCTTGTTAAAAAAGCTCTAAAATACTCAATAATTTGAAATTTCTCTATTAACTTTCTAGGCAATTCTGATCGTAATACTTTACCGTTTTCAATTGTACAGCCATTTGCAATCCGAACAATCCCTCCAACAGCTATTGTCTCATCATGCTTAAGGAATGGCTTTACGATTTTAAGCAATGCATCTTTCTCAACAACACAATCTGCATCTATACCACAGAAAAGAGGATACCTCGATACATTAATTCCAGCATTTAATGCGTCGGCCTTCCCACCGTTCTCCTTATCTACTAAAATTAAATTTGAAATTTTAAAGGAAGAATATACTCCTCTAATTTTTTGACAGGGAACTTGATAGTTCAAATCGATATCTACTTTTCTAAGATTAAAATGGCTAATAACCTTCTCAACGGTAGAATCTTTTGAACCATCATTTACAACTATTATTTCAAATTGAGGATAATTTAAGTTTAATAAAGACTCTATATTATCGATGATTGTTTCTGACTCATTGTAAGCTGGAACGATTAACGAAATTGGCTTGGTGTAATCGCTTGTAACCGTTATATCATTCTTAATAACTTGTAGAAATCCTCTTAAATTATTAAAAGAAATAAAAATTAAGAAAATATAAAATGCGCTTACAATAAAAAAATAAGTAAACATAAAAAGGCTGAATCCATTAATTAAGTTAGTTACTATTTCCATTTTTATACCTACACATTTTTTATAGTGTTATAAACTTCTTTATTTGCATTTAAAAAGTAGTAAGCAAGATCCGAAATCTTTTGATTTTCTCTATCTAAAGATAAATCAATCAGAATACCAACTCCATCAATCCCCATATAGATTAATGACTCGAATGCATTAAATTTTACCCACCAGGCATCATCATAAACCATTCTTTTAAGGGCATCCATTGAACTTTCACATTTAAAATTCCGAAGTCCTTTTGCGATTGCTGATCGTACTTCCCATTCCTTTTCTTCTTCAAATATTATTTTAAAAATATCTATATATTTTTCATTCTTAGAACTTGATAGTGTACCAATAGCTGAAATTCTAACTTCTTTGCTCCCATCAAGAAAATCTAATAGCCTATCAGAATGTTGTTCTTGTAAAAGTTCTTGATTTTTTTGAATTACACGCATAAATACAATTTTTCCGATATCTGTTTCTTGCATTTGGAGCAAGTCCATATACTTTTCAAATGGTAGATCTAGATTAAATAAAACTTCAATTATTCGATCTCTCATTATTTCAGATTTTATGAGTGAATGGACCATTTCATTTAACTGATGTTCATTTAAATCAAGTTTTGATAGAGCATAAAAACTCATGTATTTTATTTCAAAATCATCGGAAGCTATTGCTGATTTAAGAACATCATAAGCTTGTACAGACTGCATTTGAGCAAGACCCTTTATTAATCTAAGCGTGGTCCTTTTCTTCATTTTTTCAATAAGAATATGATGAAATCCAGCTTTCTCAAATTTGTGACTTAAATTTGCGCTATTGGCCCTCGAGTATTGAATCATAATATCAATAGCGATATGGATTTTATATTTACTTGTCAAAACCCGTTGCATAGTTTCCAGTTCATCATCATTTCGGATAAAATCCATGACAAAATTTCGCAGAAAATAATGGTTTTTATCATATCTTTTTTTCTTAATAGAATTAGATAGTATAGAAATATAAATAAAGGAAATTAATATCGAAATGCTACTAAGCAATAAAAATATATTCAAGATTACAAATTCTATCACTCTATCAAAGAACATTTGAATTACCTCCATTTATTTTCATTTAAGTTCTTTCAAACCATCTTTTATAATGTAGTAAGAGGATTTTAGCCTTTCATGATAACTCGGTAAATCCCATTCCGGCCAACTATATTGGATCATGGATAGTTGTTGCTTTTTTTCTTCAGAATTAATAATTCCAGCACCAATGTTCATACCTGCTATTTTAACAGGCTTGATTCCCGATACATATAAATCATCCATAGCCATTTTTGTTGAAGGATCCATTATATTTAAAAGCTGCCAAGGAACCCTTAACTCCATTATATCATTGTTAAAAATATAATCTGAAAGGGAATTGTATTCTTTGCGATCAGGGTTTCCATTCCCAAATAATAGTTTCCCTGTTTCATATTTGTAGAGTGGAACCACTTTATTATCTTGCGGTAAGTAAAGTTCTCTATTAAGACAAAGATAAATTGGATTAAACAAACCACTGTTTTTATCTTCAAACTCAGGATTTCTTTCCTCCATATTTAGATTTTTTGAATAACTATAATAAAAGGCATCATAATAAGCATCTGTCAGAATTCTAGAATTGCTATGTCCATTAATTTCAATTACAAATTCTGCAGCCTTATCAAGCTCCACTCCTAAACTTTTTATACTAGAATTACCCTGATTTGGCAGTGAATCAATCGCAATTACAATTTTATCTTTATCAAAGCTAAAACCAGCCTTTGATGCTTTAATCATAAAATAAACATATTTCTCGTCACTTTTTGTAAACAAACTTAGATCTTCGTTACTATATAGTGGCTTATCAGATTTCCATTCAGAGCTATTCCCGTCCACATAGCAAATACTTTTCTTTTTACCTGGATCAAACGTCAGAATTCCAAATTGCTGCTCATTAGTCTGTGCATTTGACCAATAGGCCCTTCTATCAGCTATATCCAAATCCATCGTATTCCAAGTACGCTTAAACCATTCATCTTGCCATGTAAAGATTAACCCACCCGCGTATCCTTCCTTATAAATATCACGAAGCATGGATAAGTCCATTTTGCCTTGCTCCGTCTCACTTATAAATCCCTGATTAAACCCAGTATGCAGATTTTCATGAGTTTTTCCTCTAGAAGATGGAACCCCAAATTCCGCTACTAGAACGGGCATTGTATGTTTTTCTTTTAAATCTTTTAAATAGGCTCTATAGGTATTTACCTTTCCATTTTCATCTATATATTCGACGTACTCCTTTTGATAGTTCATGAATTCCGGATAGTACGAATAGATATGATACGAAGCAAATAACCCTGCTTTAAAGCTCTTCTTTGCCTTAATATGTTCCATATTTACAGTAGCGCTGTCTTCTAAAATGTTTGGCTCATTTGGGTGAGATAGCATGTCAGTTGTTGGCCAGTTATTAAAGCTTACCGTATGCTGCATATTATACTTAACCAGTTCGTAATTGATGGTATAATCTCCAACCTCACATAAGGCAGCTTCAAAAGGAGAGGCATCTTGGGTATAAAGGAAATTACCATCATATACATTTTTATCTTTATTCTTTTCATTGGTGTTCATTACATATTCAGGATCCCATTCAATTCCTTCAATCCATCCAAGTAAATAATTCGATACATCTTTGTTATACACTCCGCTTGCATGACCGGGTTTGTCGCTTAACTTTTTGTTACCATGTATAATATCCACAATCGTTGCTGCATCTGTTTTAAATACTCCTAAAATTCTCTCATCATGCGCATCCTTTATGGTATTAACATCTTCTTCATTGACCCATATTCCTTGAAAAAAATACAAAGGCTTCTTTGCACTTTCGTTATACTCATATAACGCTTCATAAAAATCAGGCTTTAAAATTGTGTATACCCTTATGGTATTCGCATTCATATCTGATATATATTTGAACCATCTTTTATACTCTTTTTTTGTTATTGCAAATTCCCCAGGAAAATACCCCGGCTTAGCTGCGCCTATATTAACACCCTTTATAAATTCCTTAGTCCATTTACCATTTTTATATATATAAAAATATTGTGAATCCACCTTCACTGGATACGTAACACCATCAGAGTCATGATAAACTGAGTTTTGACTACTATTTTTATTAACAGAATCACTTCTACTATTTAAATAAAAAAGTACAACAATTATTGATAGAACTACTATTGAAAGTACTACTAGCCTCTTTGTCATAAAATTTCTCCCCCAGCCAATGATTGCACCGTTTCTTATATTAAACTTAGTATATATAAATTTACCATTTTTTTCATTTAGAATTTTTCATTTTAATTCCTGAGTGATAAATAGAATTTAAAATTTACCCATTGCAAGGGTGAGTGTTTTCTGGCTGTTATCTATTAAAATATAAAAATAAACACATGGGTTTGTTTTATGTAGTAAATAGGTGCATAAATAATATCTAAATCGAAATATTCTTTGTCTTTTTATAAATAGTTTTTTTAAAATGCAGTATTTTAATAATTTACAAGGTGTTACTAGTGAGAGGAGGATGAAAGTGAACGATAGCGCGCTGAATTCGCATACAGAAATAATAGCTAAATATGCTGATATGGTTTATAAACTTGCATTCTCACAAACAAAAAACAATGCCGATGCTGATGATATTTTCCAAGAGGTCTTTCTTCGTTTGGTTCGGTCAAAAAAGCAATTCGAGAATGACGAACATATGAAAGCTTGGTTAATTAGAGTAACGATAAACTGTTGTAAGTCTTTTTGGGGATTAACCTGGTTTAAGATTACAATGCCGTTGAAAGAAGAAGTAACCAGTTCTTTCCCAGAAAAAAGCGAAGTATATTACGCAATCATGGATCTTCCAAAAAAATATCGAATCGTTATTCATCTATTTTATAGAGAAAGAATGTCGATAGAGGAAATTAGTCAAGTACTAAAAATAAAATCATCTACTATTACATCACAATTGACACGAGCCCGGAAACTCTTAAAAAAAATTCTGAAGGAGGAATATGATTTTGAAGAATCTAGGTGAACAATACAGAAAAGATACTGATGAGAAGCTTGATGATCGTCTTCTTCAATCTATATTGAACAAAATGGATGAGAGTAAATTTTTTAATAATAACCTTAATTATAAATTAAGGTTTGGAACATTGATTGTAATAACAGTAACAATGATGCTTTTTGGAACAGTTGCCTTCGCTTACATAAACAAAATAGGACTGTTTAAGTCCACTTATCAGGGACACTATCGAAAAAATGCACCAAATGTGAAGGTTGTAGATAAGAAAGTAAGTAATAACAACATAAATGTTACTATAAAGAATTATGTAGGGGATACAAATGCATCCTACCTCACTATTGAGGTTTCTACAAAAGATGGGTCTCCTTTACAAACAAATGAAAAAGATAAGCAATCTATAATTGTTGGGGAGAAATTTAAAGAGGCTTACTTACTTTGTGAGGGTGAACGATATAATGTCAGAATGTTACGAACGGATGATGCAGCTATCGGTAGTAGGGCGACATATGAAATATTTCTTCCAACGGAACTTAATGGCAAGAAGGTACAACTAGTTCTCAAAGACTTTACTGATGTAGTAGTTTCTACATCAGAGATTGGCTTTACATTCAAAAATTTAGGTGAACTATTTAAACAAGCCATTCCTGCTGATTCAAGTTATTTTACAAAAGATAGATTTGTTCGATATTTGAAGGACGAAAAAGGAAATATTATCGGTATGGAAGAAGGTGATTTTTATTACAAATTTGCTTCTGGGAATATGAAAATTCATTTCACTAACCTTTATCCAGAAGCATATATAGACAATTTTGGTTTTTATAAGTCAGGGTCAACTGATGATCCAGCCTTTTATGTCAGTATTGTCCCTGGAAACCAAAAAAATGAAAAAGCCCTAAAAAAATTGTGTTTCAAAAATGTTCATACAAATACACCTGTTTACTCAGATCAAATGCAATTTCTAGATTACTATGAAATACCATCAGATGGCCGTATAATTCTCAAACTTGACAAGAGGTACGATGGGACGTTAGCAGCAAATTATGCTACAACTATTGCAGATTTAGACAACTATACATTTGCCACCAATCCTATCTCCTCTACTTTCGTAAGAGAAAGAGGGTCTTGGAAAATCGATTTTGATTTAAAACTAACAGACACATCGAAAACTTTTGCCATCAATCAGTCGTTCTCATTTGAAGGAGTCCAATTTAAAATAGATGAAATTACTCTTTCTACATCCTCTTTATCAATAAAAGCTCATAGAAATAACCCTGATATTAGGGTTCACAATGCAGCAAGTTTTGTCATGAAAGACGGAACTGAGGTACCAGTAGGGGTTAAAATGGGTGGTGGTGATGGAGATTCCATTGGTAGTTGGAATCTTGATTGGAGTCTTGAAACTCTTATTGATGTTAACGAAGTAGTCGCACTGAAAATTTGGGGACAAACAATTGAATTAAAATAGATTTATATAAGTAGTTACACTGTTTATTTATCAATACTGCAATCTTAAACCACAAAAAAGAACGCAAATTTTATGCGTTCTTTTTAATTGAACTAATAAAGTATTTAAAAATGTCTATTCAACTTAAAGTGAAAATTAAATTCAATCCGTATGAAATCATCATTGTGCCGACAAGTACAGAAGTTTTAGGGTTACAAAAATGTAAGTTTACCACTTGTTCAATTTTTTAATTAATAAATAACGAGGCTGATGTAAATTAAAAGCTATTCCCATTTTCAAAAGGATTTTAACCTTTTTACACAAAAATTGTAATTACAGTTTTTTAAATCGAATAGGGCTTACCATCAAAAGTGCAAGTAGTAAGGTAACCCATGCATTACTGTATGAAAAGAATCCCATAACAGCAAGAGGCAATCCGGCCGCTGGTATAGGCAATCCGATAAAATATCCAACGGTTGGTTTAACATTAAACCTAGCTAATCGTAACGCCCCCATTATTGGGAATAGGATAAATGATAAAGAAGTTAAAATTGATGGAGTTGCGATTGTATGAAAAAGAAGTGCAGGAGCAACACCGAAACTAACAATGTCGGCTAATGAATCCAATTGTACACCTAATTCACTGTTAACTTTTAATCGCCTAGCAATCCTTCCATCAAGGAAATCAAAAATAGCAGAAAAGAAAATTAAAATAGATGCGATTTTAAAAAACCCACTCACATTACAGGTAATTGAAAGAACACCACATAATAAATTTCCCATTGTAAATAAATTGGGTACTGCGTTTGCCAATTGTCTTAACAAATTATTTCCTCCTAATATTAAGGAATCATTCATTTCGTTAGCATTTTCTTTAAATTCTACAGTTATTCACCAGAAGAGTATTTAAAAAATTTTTTGTTTAGAATGATGTTCCTTTAATTGGTCCTTTTTGAAAGATAGAAACTAAAAAAGTATCACATTAGTTTCAATTACTGAAACTAATGTGATACTTTTTTGTTATTTAGAAGATGACATACTTAAATATAATATCTGCTCATCTTTTATTTTTACTTTGTTGAAGAAGTTTCGATTTTCCCGTACGTTCCCATTCTTCAACTGTTTCATATGCTTTTTCAGGAGTATACCCTTTCCCTACAAGAACACCCATTAAAATAAATTCTTGAAGAATGTGTGTGGAATTTATTACCCTCTTAACATCCTTCAATCCTTCTTTCACTAAAAATTCTGTGTGTTGTATCCATTCATCAGGGGTCATACCAAAAAAATCATTTTCATGACTAGTACCTTCTTCCGAAGCTAAAGCGTCTTTTTTGGTTTCATGGACAGTTCCAAATGGATGATTAGGAGGAGCATATATCGAGTAAAGTTTTAGCGGGATGTTCCCTGTATTAGTAAGATTATGCCATGTCCCAGCTGGAATAAATATTGCAGAATCATCATACACATTTTTTTTATAGTTTAAATTATCTTTACTCTTTCCGAATTGAACAATCCCTTTCCCTTGTTCAATTCTTAAGAATTGATCAACGTCAGGATGCATTTCCACCCCTATATCTCCACCAACATCAATACTCATTAGAGTAGTTTGTAGATGTGTTCCTGACCATAAGGCAGTTCGAAACGTTTTATTTTGCTTTGTAGCATCATTGATGTTGATGACAAATGGTTTTGCTCCATAATCTTTTAACAAGATACTTCTATCACCGTTGAAATTCCGATAACTATTTTCATAAAGAAAAGGCCAATAATAAGGTTGTGCCCCATTATACCTTTGTGCACTAACATAATAAGGATATTGATACGGATAGAAATAAGGATTATAGTACATTTCAACTCAATCCCTTCAACTTTTATAAAACATCCTATGCGCTTTTTAAAGAATTGTACTTAGATAGAAGGTTCAATATTCTAAAAAATGGAAAGTTAAAAGAGCGAAGGTTTTGGTCATTGATTACACAGTATAGTCTCATCATTCCTATATGATTAAGTGACGGTCGAGTAGGTGGCTAAACTTTCAATTCAGCTAGGATTTTCACCTTATAGCAATCCCCATATCGGGCGTACAAAATAAAAGAAGCCGAGCCTAAAAAGTTTGCCTTCTATAATCAGGCTTTACAATATTTAGGACTGTTAGAAATATCAGTTCTTATTTTTTTTGCAAAACAAAAACATACATAACTTCGGTATAATTTAAGCGCCAACCAAAATTAAAGGAGTGTCTGTATGTCTTATTCAAATGATATCGGATAGGGATATTACCATTACAGATATTGATTGTGCAAAGGTGGATAACACCAGTGTTTTAGTTGTCAATGGTACACTTACAATCGAACCTGGCCATTACCCTAATTGTGAATTTCTAAATTAGCTAGGTAGTTAAAAAGACTGTGCTTTTATTAGCGGGTTCCCAGCGGGATTATGAGCACAGCCATAGCCCCATTGTTCTTGTGTGGACCCATAAAAAAAGAAATCCGCTTCACCATAAAAGGAATTTCTCTTTTGTAAGAATCTGACTTAAGGCAATAGTACTGCATCAATAACATGGATGACACCGTTTGATGCCTTAATATCCGGCTTGATTACATTTGCATTATTAACCTTTACTGGATTCAACGTGAATGTAACGTCCTTTTGGGCAAGGGTTTTTGCTTTCATTCCGTTTTTCAGGTCTGAGGACATAACTTTTCCAGACAGTACATGATTAAGAAGAATATTCTTCAGGTCTGGCTTGGATAAAAGTTCATTAGCTGTAATTCCCAGATCCTTCAGAAGCTTCTCAAACGCAGCATCTGTTGGAGCAAAGACTGTGTATGGCCCGGGGCCTTTTAGTGTATCGACCAACCCTGCTTTTTGTAAAGCAGCAGTTAATATTTTAAAATTCCCCGCTGCTACCGCCGTATCAACAATATCCTTTTTAACAGGCTGATTTTTTGCCGCTAATGTCCCGTTTGAGAAGGAAAACACCAACATGATTGCCAACAGCATAATCATCATTTTCTTCATGTTCATTCATATTCCCACCTTTAAGTTGTAGTTTTAGTTTGATATTGGCTCCAGTCTCCATGGAAGCCAACATTCTGACATATCTTTTGCTAATCGGTAAATTTTATTCCATTATTTCCATTTGCTAGAGTAGTTGCACTATGCCAATTTTAAATCAAGCCTTTATCATTTAGAAAAAGCCTTGGCCAAAAGCTAAAAAACAACAGCGGATACTATCTTGATATTGCAAAAAAAGAAGGAGACGAACTTCAAAAGTTCGTCTCCTACACTAAAAAATAAAATCTAATCGGCACGTCTACAATTTTAAATTCACCATTCAAACCCTTGATTGACAAAGGTTTCTTTATTGTTATCCAATCGCGCCTTCCATTTCGAATTTGATGAGACGATTCATCTCAACGGCATATTCCATTGGAAGTTCTTTTGTGAACGGCTCGATAAAGCCCATTACGATCATTTCAGTTGCTTCTTGTTCGGAAATACCACGTGACATTAAATAGAATAATTGTTCTTCAGATACCTTCGAAACTTTTGCTTCATGCTCCAAACTAATGTTATCATTCATAATTTCATTGTAAGGAATTGTGTCTGAAGTTGATTCGTTATCCATAATTAATGTATCACATTCAATATTCGAACGAGCACCATCTGCTTTACGTCCAAAGTGAACGATCCCACGATAGGTTACTTTACCACCTTGTTTCGAAATAGATTTCGAAACGATAGTTGAAGAAGTGTTTGGTGCTAAATGAATCATTTTTGCGCCTGCATCTTGATGCTGCTTGCGACCTGCAATCGCTATGGATAACGTCAAACCACGAGCACCTTCACCTTTTAAGATACATGCTGGGTATTTCATTGTTAAACCAGAACCGATGTTACCATCAATCCATTCCATCGTACCACCAGCATCCACCGTTGTACGCTTAGTTACAAGGTTGAAGATGTTGTTTGGCCAATTTTGAATAGTTGTATATCGACAATATGCGTTTTTCTTAACAATGATTTCAACAACAGCTGAGTGCAGTGAATGTGTTGTATACACAGGTGCTGTACATCCTTCAACATAATGAACGGATGCATCGTCATCAACGATAATCAGTGTTCTTTCGAATTGTCCCATATTTTCTGAGTTAATTCGGAAGTACGCTTGTAACGGCGTATCTAATTTCACACCTTTTGGTACGTATATGAATGATCCGCCTGACCAAACAGCTGAGTTCAGTGCTGCAAACTTATTGTCAGCTGCAGGAACAACCGTCGCCCAATGCTCACGGAAGATCTCTTCATGCTCACGTAAAGCTGAGTCTGTATCAGTGAAGATAACACCCATATCTTCAAGGTCTGTTTGCATGTTGTGGTAAACAACCTCAGATTCGTATTGAGCAGATACACCAGCTAAGTACTTTTGCTCAGCCTCTGGAATACCCAATTTTTCGAATGTATTTTTAATTTCTTCTGGTACTTCGTCCCATGAACGTTCTGCTTTTTCAGATGGTTTTACGTAGTACGTAATATCATCAAATTTCAGCCCACTCATATCTCCGCCCCATTGAGGCATCGGTAATTTATAGAACAAATCGAGCGATTTTAAACGGAAGTCAAGCATCCATTTAGGCTCGTTTTTTATTTTAGAGATTTCTTCAACGATTTCTCGTGTAAGTCCTCGTTTTGAACGGAACACAGATACGTCTTTATCATGAAATCCATATTGATAATCGGCAATTTCTGGCGCGATTTTTTCCATTTTGATTTTTCTCCTTTTAGGTTCTAAGAAAGGCTTTCAGCTCCGGTGTAACTGGACCGAAAACAAGAAGCAGATGAATCGCGGAGCGAAGCTGCAAGTGTTTCCGGGAAATCCTCAAGGAGTTGCCTTTCGAAGCCCGATTTTCATTAAGAAGATTTTTATAACATCTGGAGCACTTTATTTTTTATAAAATTCATGTACAAACAGTAAGCTGTTTCCTATAAAATTTTACAAAGTGATTAGCGTTATTCTTGCCCCAAACCCTTTTCTAATGCTTTCCAAGATAACATTGCACATTTGATACGAGCTGGGAATTTGCAAACACCTTGCAGGGCTTCTATATCACCTAAATCAAGGTTATCCTCGTCTACATCTTTCCCTTGCATCAAATCCGAAAATGCTTTTGAAATCTTAATTGCGTTTTCAATAGGCTTCCCTTTGATTGCCTCTGTCATCATAGATGCACTCGACATTGAAATGGAACAGCCTTCTCCATCAAATTTGGCATCTACTACAATGCCATTTTCAACTTTTATGGTTAAATGAATACGGTCGCCACAAGTAGGATTGTTCATATCGATGGTTAAGCTTGTTCCATCGAGTTCCCCTTTGTTTCTTGGATTTTTATAGTGATCCATAATCACTTGTCGATATAATACATCAAGATTAGAAGACATCTGAGAAATACTCCTTTGTTTTTACCAGCGCATCACAAAGTGCATCGACATCTTCCTCTGTATTGTACAGATAAAAGCTTGCGCGAGCTGTCGCAGATACGTCCAGCCACTTCATAAGTGGTTGAGCGCAGTGATGTCCTGCACGAACAGCAACTCCGAATGAATCAAGTGCAGTTGCTAAATCGTGTGGATGAACGCCATCCAAGTTAAATGTTATAACACCTGCGCGTTCCTCTGGAGATGGTCCATAAATTAGTAATCCAGGGATTGCAGACATTTTTTCATACGCATATTTCGTAATTTTATGTTCATGATCAGCAATGTTGTCCATTCCCAATTCAATCAAGAAATCGATAGCAGCACCTAGCCCAATTGCACCTGCAATAATGGGAGTTCCACCTTCAAATTTCCATGGTAGTTCTTTCCAAGTTGATTCTTGTAAACCAACAAAATCGATCATTTCTCCACCAAACTCGATTGGCTCCATTTTCTCTAATAAAGCTTTTTTTCCATATAGAGCGCCAACTCCAGTTGGCCCGCACATTTTATGACCTGAGAATGCCAAGAAATCCGCGTCCAAATCTTGCACATCCACTTTGATATGTGGCGCTGACTGGGCAGCATCCACCACCATAATTGCACCATTTTCATGAGCAATTTTAGCGACTTCTTTAATCGGATTTATGACTCCAAGAACATTCGAAACGTGCATCATGGATACGATTTTCGTATTCGGCGTGATGGTTTCACGAACACGATCAAGCGAGATCGTTCCGTTTTCTTCAAGTGGAATGTACTTTAATGTTGCTCCAGTTGATTTGCAAACCTGTTGCCAAGGAATAACGTTGCTATGGTGTTCCATGTACGTAATAACAATTTCATCGCCAGCTTTTGCATGTTCACGGCCATAACTAGAAGCCACTAAATTAAGCGCCGTTGTCGTACCACGTGTAAAAATAATCTCCTGTGACGACTTCGCATTGATAAACTTACGTACTTTCTCACGAGCACCTTCATAAGCATCCGTTGCCAAGTTACCTAGTGTATGAACACCTCGATGCACATTTGAATTGTATCCATGGTAATATTCATTTAATTTTTCAAGAACGGATAATGGCTTCTGCGATGTTGCAGCACTATCCAAATAAACGAGTGGATGACCATTTACCTCTTGATTTAATATTGGAAATTGTTTTTTAATATCAGGATTTATCACTTTTTTAATGTCCTTTTTATATAAATCAAACAAGTTATCGTTCTACAATTATTAGCTACGAACTTTTCTTTCAATAACTTCAACTAGTTGTTTTTTTACTTGTTCAACTGGAAGTTCATGTACAACTGGAGCGAGGAAACCGTGAATAATAAGGCGTTCCGCTTCACGTTGCGTAATTCCACGACTTTGCAAATAATACAACTGGTTTTCATCAACTCGGCCAACAGATGCTGCGTGTCCCGCAATGACATCATCCTCATCAATCAGAAGCATTGGGTTCGCATCTCCACGAGCCTTCGGGCTAAGCATGAGTACACGAGAAGATTGTTGTGCATTCGATTTCGAAGCACCATGCTCAATGTAACCAATACCATTGAAGATTGAGCTTGCTTCATCTTTCATAACTCCATGCTTTAGAATGTAGCCTTCAGAACGTTTACCTTGATGTTGAATTTTTGTTGTAAAATTCTGCTTCTGAACACCAGTCCCGATGACAACTGTTTTTGAACTTGCGTAGGAACCGTCACCCTTTAGGAGTGTAATGTTTTCGGAAATGGTGTTTCCATCATTCATGAGACCCAATGCCCATTCAACTTTTCCGTCACGAGCAACAGTAGCTGCACGATGAACATATGTTGTCATGTTTTTATCAAGAGTATCAACAGCTCCATATGCAACTTTTGCCCCTGCACCTACGAACACTTCTGATACTAAGTTTGCAACGGTTTGATTCACTTCTACAGTTGAAATATAGTTTTCAACGTAAGTTAACTCAGCATTTTCATCCGCAACGATTAATGTATGGTTGAAAATATTTGCTTCCGCGGTATCAACCATAAAAATCGCTTGAATAGGTTCTTCAACAACAACGTTTTTAGGAACATAAATAAATATTCCACCGTTTAAAAATGCTGCATGAAGTGCTGCTAATTTATGAGAGTTGACATGGATGCCATCAGCAGTCATAAAATATTGTTTCACTAATTTTGGATGCTCACGTAATGCAGTAAATATATCTGTAAAAATGACACCCTGTTTTACTGCAGATTCTGTCTTTCGACTAAACGCAGATGTATGATTTCTTTGAATATATAAATTTTGTTCAGGCTTTTCAGTATCAATTAAAGCTTTCACCTCATCAGGTAAATCAGTTAAATCTGCAAACTCAGCCGATTCCACTACTAGCTTTTTGATAATTGTAAAGTTCCATTTATCGATTTTCGTTTTATCTGGTTTTGGTAATGGTAATTCGCTTGCTTGTTCAAATGCTTTTTGTCGTAATGTAGCAAACCATTCCGGTTCAAATTGACTTTTTGAGAAAGAAGCAAGTATTTCTTTATCTAAAACTGAGCCCGTTTCTGTCGTCATTGATTATGCCTCCACTTCAACAATGTCATCAACGATGCCCAATTCTTCTTTGATCCAATCGTATCCTTCTGCTTCAAGACGTTCTGCTAATTCAGCACCACCTGATTTAACAATTTTGCCTTTCATCATGACATGAATATGATCAGGAGTAATGTAGTTTAATAGGCGTTGGTAATGTGTAATCATCAAACATCCAAAGTTCTCTCCACGCATTTCATTTACTCCTTTGGAGACAACCTTTAAAGCATCAATATCCAATCCAGAGTCAATTTCATCTAAGATTGCAAACTTAGGCTTTATCATCATTAATTGTAAAATTTCATTACGTTTCTTTTCTCCGCCAGAGAAACCTTCATTAACATAGCGAGTAGCATATTGTTCATTCATTTCAAGGAAATTCATTTTCTTATCCATTTCCTTGATAAACTTCATTATAGAAATTTCATCACCTTCTGAACGTCGAGCATTTACTGCAGAACGTAGAAAATCAGAATTTGTAACACCTGAAATTTCTGATGGATATTGCATCGCTAAGAATAGTCCTTTACGAGCGCGTTCATCTACTGGCATATCGAGAACACTTTCACCATCTAAAGTGATTTCACCTTTTGTAACCTGGTACTTGGGATGACCCATAATCGTAGAGGATAAGGTAGATTTACCTGTTCCGTTCGGCCCCATAATCGCATGAATCTCACCAGTTTTCAATTCAAGATTTACACCCTTAAGGATTTCTTTCCCCTCAATGCTAACGTGTAAATCCTTTATAATTAATGTTGAAGACATTTATTAAAAACCTCCAAAAATGTATTTAAAGAGAAAAAATTCTCGTTTAGTCACGCTTAAATTTTATAACATATCACAACCATTATCAAGAAAAAGGTGTGACTTTATTCACACCTCATTATTTTTCTTGCAGTTTTCAACATTATTCACCATTTATTTAGTAATTTTTCGACAAATCATGACAAAAATACCACATATTGATAAAAATCATTCTAGATTTGTAAAATTAATTAAGAACTATCTCCATAAAAAAACAGGCTCTATAAGCCTGTAGTAAAATTGGAGATTTAATTAAAATTTATTATCTACACTTCGTAAAAACCCCTTAAATCTTGTTCCTTGATAGGTTAATTCCCCATAATCTCCCTCAACTAACATTCCAAAATGTTTTCCAGCAACGCGAAACTCAATTCGCTTGCCATCCTCCAGCTCAAAAGTTACATAATAAGAAGTATTTGCAGAGGCGTGACCGCCTCCACCCCAAACTTGATTTCGCTTAGAAACAACTCTTGCTCCTTCCGTTAAAAGCGGAGAAAAATTATTCTGATTCCATTGAATGAGGCCTTTAATGATTTTGAAAAGGATAGTACCAATAACAATAAAAAATATAGCTGCAATAAAAAAACTAAATAAACTAAAAATACCATCTCCACCAAAGGAATTCATCGAACTATTTTCAATCGGTAACATAGATCTCTCCTGACATGTTTTATCCTTATAATAGCAAAACGAATACATTGCTTCATCAAAATTTGCTTACTTCTAAACTATACGCGATTTAAGTTCTATGGTTTCAAATACCCAAAAAAAAACGTTGCGCAATATGCACAACGTTTTGGTAGTTAATAGACATCCCTTTTGTTATAAATCAAAATCCCTGCAGTGAAAAATGTTATTGCATAGGCAAGACAAACTCCTAAAGAGAAATTAAATGTTGCCCCTGGATAAGGCACCCACCCGCCTGGCAAATAAGCGTTAAGCGTTAAGTTTGGAATTAAAATGTATTTATACCAAGTATATTTATAGAATAACTCAGTCATTGCAGCACCGCCAAAGAAAACAATAAAAGTAATGATTATAGCCAATGCACTTTTACGGGTTAACGTTGCAATAAAGAATGTAATTGTTGAAACAACTGCCAAGGCGAATAATTGTGCCAATGTTGTCCAAAAAATCGTATCTATCATATTAAACTTTTGAACGATATAATCTTCCATATTTAGCTCATAGATTGTTGTACTATTCCCTTTAAAAACAAGATAGCCAACAACAATAGCCACAATTAAGTAAAACATATAAAGCAGGAAACTAACGAAAATGGTTGAACAAAACTTAGCCAAATAAATTTTCCATCGCTTAACGGGTTTCACGAAGATTTGTCTAATTGTTCCCCATGAAAATTCGCTGGCAATAACATCGGCTGAAAAGGCGGCCATAAATAGCATCAAAATTATCGTGATATTATTACTGCAAATGTAGACGAATCGAAGAGGTGTCGTTACATTCTCTGGAATATCTTCAGCTAAGCGTCTTTCCTTCATTTTTAATTGAGTTTCCTGGTATTTGAGAAACTGCTTATCCGTATTTTCTAAAGCTTTAGCAGACTCTATGTCTTTCTTTAATACAACAATTTCTTTTTCTGTTTTCTTTCGCCAATCACCTTTTACATCATCTTTTTGTACAAAATAAGCAAGTACACCTGTCAATAACAAAACAAGAATAAGTAAGCCAATCGTTTTCTTTTGTAAGAAAGATTTGTACATTTCATTAATAATTAATTTTCCAAACATCTTCATTACTTAATCTCACTCACTCTCTTAATAAAATAATCTTCAAGGCTCTTTTTCTTTGGCACAGAAGAAACAATTTTAATATCAGACTTAACTAATTCTGATATCAATTCAGCCATCTGCTTTCTTTCCGCCATGACGGTAAAATTCAATTCTGAACAATCATCCACTTGTAAACCAATTGAATCAACAATCGTTTGTAGCTGATCTTTATCAACTCTCTCAAACAGATCTACCTGATATGGCATAACGTGATCAGCATTGGTTTCACCTATATCTTTTGTCTCAATTAAAACACCCTGGTCAATAATCGCAAAGCGATCACATACTAATTCCATTTCACTCAAAATGTGGCTCGAGATGATTATGCAAACTTGATGCTCACGTGCTAATTTAATAAAGGTTTCACGCATTTCCTTAACCCCGTCAGGATCTAAACCGTTCAATGGCTCGTCCAAAACAAGGACCTTCGGACTACTTATTAAGGAAGCCGCTATACCAAGTCGCTGTCTCATACCTAATGAATATTTACTAACTTTTTCGCCAATTCGCTTCTCTAATCCAACGAACTCAACGACTTCTTTAATTTTTTCTTTTGTTACACCACGTGACATATTGGCCATAATTTTTAAATTGATACTACCGCTCAAATGCTTGTATAAATCAGGTGACTCGATAATGGCGCCAATATTTGCCAATGCATCATCATGATTTTTGGATAAATCAATGCCATTAATTGTGATTTTTCCTTCTGTCTGTTTAATCAGACCTGTTACCATTCTCATAATGGTTGTTTTTCCAGCACCATTTGGGCCTAATAAGCCAAATATTTCGCCTTGCTTAATTTCAAAAGAAACATTGTCGATGACTTTTTTCTTACCAATATACTTTGTGATGTTTTCAAGTTTTAAAGCGATGTTACCTTCCACTTCAAAAATCTCCCCCTTCAAAATTTCTCCTATTTAGGTTACGTGTACATTTCGTTTTCAAAATGCGCTTTATTCTAACGTTTCTTTTGACGCCTCTTTTTTAACAATCACTGCAATTTTTTAAAAAAATCTGGCCTTTATAAACAATAGTGCAATTAATTGTGAAAAATCAGTCCTTTTCTAAGCGGTATAAATAGATCCAGTTGAATTTATATTATTCACTTGAAAATTTTCCCCTAACTCGTAAGCCAAAAATCTAGTTGAATTTATCGTATTTTAGATTGAAGTCCAAACCCGTAAAACAAAAAACTCCAAACTACAAAAAGTAGTTTGGAGTAGATTTAACAAAGGTTTATTATTCAGAAACCGGTACGACGGAACCGCCATATTCACTAAGGATCCAGTCTTGAATTTCCTTTGAGCGAAGAACTTCAACCAATGTTTTAATAGCTTTTTTATTTTCATCGCCTTCACGTACAGCAACGATGTTCACATAAGGTGATTCACTATCTTCAAGCGCGATCGCATCTTTAACAGGGTTTAAACCTGCATCTAAAGCATAGTTTGAGTTGATTAAAACCGCATCACCATCGCCATTGTTAAACACTCTTGTTAAAAGAGCTGGTTCAATGTTTGTTGTAAATTTCAATTCTTTTTTATTTTCAACGATGTCTTGGACAGTTGCAGCTGTTTTTTCAACACCATCTTTTAATTTAATTAAACCTTTTGCTTCAAGCATTGAAAGGATACGTCCATGGTCAGAAACAGATGAACTCATGATAATTTCTGCACCTTTTGGAAGCTCATCAAGAGTTTTATATTTTTTTGAATAAACGCCAATAGGTTCAATATGAATTCCGCCTGCATTTGCAAACTTATAGTTGTTCTCTTTTACTTGTAAGTTAAAGTAAGGGATGTGTTGGAAGTAGTTAGCATCCAATTGTTCTTCAGATAAGAATTTGTTCGGTAACATGAGGTACATTTGTTGCGCCAACCACTAACTTATTGGATTTTGCTGCTTCTTCTTTGTCTCCACATGCAGCTAAAACAAAAATTAAACTAAGAACAGATAAAATTGCTACTAATTTTTTCATATTTAAGTTCCCCTTTTTTAAAATTTATTTTTTATCTTTTATCAATTTTATTTGTAATGCTATTCCCTATAAATTGGATTACAAATACAAGAATAAGTACAATGACAGTTGCAACAAATGTAACATCGTCTTTACTTCTTTGGAACCCTTCCATATAAGCTAGATTTCCAAGTCCACCTGCACCAACGAAGCCTGCCATCGCTGTGTAACCAACTATTGCTATCGATGTAACTGTAATACCTGAAATAAGTGCGGGTAGCGACTCAGGAATTAAAACCTTCAAAATTATTTGTAGTGTTGAAGCTCCCATAGCCTCTGATGCTTCAATAACACCTTTATCAATTTCACGTAAAGCTATTTCAACCATTCGTGCATAAAATGGTGCCGCTCCAATAATTAAAGCTGGTAAAGCTGCTGCATCCCCAATCATTGTACCAATTAAAAAATCTGTAAATGGAATCAATAACACGATTAAAATGATAAAAGGAATCGATCTAAAAACGTTTACAAACACACTTACAAGTGCATAAATTGGTTTATTTTGCAACAAATTCCCCTGTGCTGTTAAAAACAATAGCATTCCTAAAATTAAACCTAAAACTAAGGTTATACCAACTGATATTGACGACATGAAAAGCGTTTGTTGAGTAGCTTCCCACATGATATTCCAATCTACATTTGGAAAGTATGCCTTAAGCATGTTCAACCACCTCCACGCCTACTTCGTTCTCTTTTAGGAAGGAGATAACCTTGCCTTTTTCTTCATCAGTTCCATTTAAGTGAATGTACAACGTTCCAAATGAACCGTTACGAGTTTGTGCAATTTTTCCTTGAAGAATATTTACTTCAAGAGAGTAGTCACGAATGACTTTTGATAAAATTGGCATTTCAGCCGATTCACCAACAAAAGTTAGGTGTAATAATGTTCCAGATGAATATTTCTCCAACAGGTGTTTTGTTGTATCTTTTGACTCTTCATCTTCAGAAACTTGTGAAACAAAACGTTTTGTTACTGGTTGTTTTGGATTTTTAAAGATATCGAGTACCTCTCCAACCTCAACAATATTTCCTGCTTCCATCACCGCAACTCGGTGACAAATTTTACGTACTACGTGCATTTCGTGGGTAATTAAAACAATGGTTAAATTCAGACGTTGGTTGATATCAACAAGCAAATCCAAAATGGCATCTGTGGTTTCCGGATCTAGTGCCGATGTTGCTTCATCGCAAAGCAAAACTTTTGGATTATTGGCCAATGCTCTCGCGATACCAACTCGCTGTTTCTGCCCACCACTTAGCTGTGATGGATAGAAATTTTCTTTTCCGTCAAGACCAACTAGCTTTATTAATTCTGCCACGCGTGCACTGCGTACATTTTTTTTTACACCAGCAATTTCTAAAGGTAATGAAATATTTTCAGCAACTGTTCGAGACCAAAGAATATTAAAATGTTGGAAAATCATGCTGATTTCTTGACGTGCCTTGCGAAGTGTTCTTCCTTTAAGTTCAGATAAATTCTTATCTGCAACAATAACTGAACCACCCGTTGGCTGTTCCAAGCCATTTAGCATTCGGATAAGAGTACTTTTTCCAGCGCCGCTATAACCTATGATTCCATAAATTTCACCTGACTTAATGTCTAGATTCACTTGGTTTACAGCAATTAATTCCTCACTCTTTTTACCTTTAAATATTTTACTGACGTTGCTAATTTTGATCATTTGACCATTTTCCCCACTTCTAAAGCACTAAACTTAATATTTTCAAACAAGAAATGGGTTATCCAAGAAAGCATTAATTCATTTTAAATTTTTAAAAGTTAGTTAGAATTACGCTCTAAAGGAAATAACCTTATCTCGAACAAAAAACCTTCCTACTCAAATGAGCAGAAAGGTTCGAAGGTTCGCAATTTAAATAAACAAATTAGGAAACTAGCCTTTCTCTCATCTTCCATCGATTGCTCGATTGTCGCGAATTGGCACCGTATCAACTAAAATGGTAGTTGATGGGTTGCCGGGCTTCATAGGGCGCATCCCTCA
Source organism: Caryophanales bacterium (assembly GCA_029240105.1). Classification (GTDB taxonomy): domain Bacteria; phylum Bacillota; class Bacilli; order JARBTR01; family JARBTR01; genus JARBTR01. The sequence goes on from JARBTR010000004.1 coordinate 180,678, forward strand.
GCTGAATTATATTTATATCATCCACCGAAAAGTTTTAGTTCTTTGATGTAATGGTTTCTGAGCATCTAAAGTTCAATGATATTAAAATGTTGAAATTAATTAATGGTAAAATTAATTTAATAAATTTATTTAAAATCTTGCAGTGATGTTTAAATACTTCACGTCAAATATAGTGTTAAGTTAAATGAATAAAAGTTTGTCGTGTGTTCAAACTTAGCAAGTGTATCTGGGAAATGGTTACGACTTCCAGTTCCTAAGCCTTCGTACTTAGACTGGAAAAGCATGCGCAACCATTACTGAGGCAAGCTCAGATTGTTGGAGAAAGAGAGGTGATGAGATGGAATTTGAACAACTTTCTGATGAACAACTAATTCAGAAAATTGCAGACGGAGAAAACATACTGTTTCGTGAATTGATATCAAGGTACCAATCAAAAGTGTATGCAGTAGCTTTTAAAGTTGCCAATCATCCAAAGGATGCAGAGGATGTTGCTCAAGAGGTGTTCATACAGATTTTTCGCTCACTCTCGCAATTTAAAGGGGATTCTGCCTTTTCCACCTGGATATATCGGATCACAATGAACAAGGCACTTGATCTTAAACGAAAACAGTCGAGGTCGCCTTCTTTTGAATTTGATGTGCCAATAGAAATTCCGACTCATCGCACGCCCGAGACTGAACTTTTACAGAAGGAAGAACAGGAACTTGCGAGGCGTTACCTCGACCAGCTAGCTGAGAATTACCGGGAAGTGGTTGTGCTTTACTATTTTCATCAACTAAGTTATACGGAAATTGCAACTCGACTGGATATTGCTATCAAAACAGTTGAATCCAGGCTCTATCGAGCCAAGCAAATGATACGACAAAAAAATCTCGAGACGAAGCATCAATCAAAGGAGGAGCCAAAACATGCTACATTTATCAGATAACGAACTTATAAACTACATTAGCGGCAAACTCTCGGACGATTGGAACAAACGAATCGAGCATCATTTAGCTACATGTAATGAATGTCGAGAAACTGCTTTTTTTCTGCAGGAAATGAATAATGAATGGGAGAACCCATCAAACAATACAATCTTAGATTTCACAGATCATGTTATGAATCAAATTCAAACAGAAATTCCGTTACAAGAAATTAAAGACTTTCCGTCTAAGATTGTAGAAATTCAGAAAGTAAAACCAAATAAAAACTTGAAATATTTGCATTTTGGACTAGCTGCAGCAGCCATGATTCTATTTTCTCAAGTTGGTTTAGGGGATTTAGTCAAAGAAAAAACAGTAACTTTTGTTAACTCCTCATCTAAAAAGATGAATCAAGCAACAGTTTCATTTACAAAAGGGGTACAAACCGTAAATAAATTAACTGAAAAACAATTAAACAAAATGGAGGATTTAAAATATGAGAAAACCAAGTAGATGGATTTATATATTTGGATTTTTACCAGGTCTTGGACAAATGATGTTAGGGCTAATGAATCGTGGGCTGCAATTCATGTTCATTTTTTGGGGATTAATCTTTTTAGCTTCAAACAGCATTGAATCATTTATGGTATTTTTGCCATTACTCGTTTTCTATGCGTATTACGATGCTTTGCAACGCTATCGTGAAATTTTAGAAACGGGTACTGCATCAGACACAAAGTTATTCCAATGGAGTTTATTTCATGAGAAGAAAAAATGGGTTGGTTGGGGTCTAATTATTTTTGGAGGATTTAGTTTTATTCAACTAATTATTGAGAGTCTTCCATCGAGTATTAGAGATTATATTCCTTATAACTTTATTGAACAGTTTGTTATCATCATAGCTTTAATTGGATTAGGATATAAACTTCTGCGTGGTGAAAAGGAAAATCAAGTTCCTAACAGTTCTAACCACATAACTCCTTCAGCTGATATAACTACTAGCAATTCATCAGAAAGCGGTGAAAAATAATGCGTACTTGGAAAGTTGGTTCTATTACTTGTGGTGTTTTGTTAATTGCAATCGGGGTACTATGGTTCTTACAAAATTTTATTGACATACCATTTATTGAAATCCTATTAAATACTTGGCCACTAGTCTGTATTTTTATTGGAGCTGAAATACTATTTTTACATTTTAGGAACAAAGAAGAAAAACTTCGTGTTCACTGGCTTGCAATTGTTTTGCTTGTATTCATCGGTCTTTCATCTATGACTTTCAGTTTAGGGAAAGTATTTTTGGATGAACTACAATTTAGTTTTAACTCTAAAACATTGGAATTAAACGAAAAAATAAACTTAGATTCTGCAAAAGATATTTCAGTCGATATCGATAATTATGATATTTCGATTATCGGCGACGACACAGACGAAGTCACACTTACAGGAAAAATAGAAGGACATGTTAAATCAAAAGAAATTTTAGAAGAAAGATTTGAAAAGAAATTAACGTTGAAACATGTAGGAGATACCATTTTCGTAGAATTAAATAATGACTGGGATGACTTTGGTGAATTTACAAATTTCAACGGGAAGATCTTTTTATCCGTTCCAAAAGAAATAGCAATGAATGTTACAACAAAAGGCGGTAAGATCACTTTATCAAATTTGAATGGTACTGTTTCGGCGGATTCTAACTGGGGTGCCATTACAGTTTCAAAATTTACTGGAGCTTTAAGATTGAAAACGGATAACGGAAGTATTGATATAAAAGATAGCCTTTTAAATGAAAATTCAACGATAAATGTTGAAAATGGCCAAGTATCTTGGAATCTACTGGATGATCAGACTGGTGATATCAAAGCATCAACAAAATACGGTGATATACAAGGAAACATAGGGTGGACTTTTAAAAGCATTGATAATAAAAACGAAGAAGAACCTAATTCAAAAGATGCCACTGCAAAAATCGGAGATAATGCAACTGGAAGCCCTGCTATCATGATAACTTCTGAAAACGGTCTTATTCAAATTATGAAATAAATTAAATATTATTAAGTAAACAGAGAAGTAAGTATATAAAAAAATGTAACCATAGATTTTCTAAGGTTACATTTTTTTATAATTTTTAATTAAGAAAAAACGGAATACTCATGAGGGAAAAGAACGATTAAAAGTCAAACAATGGAGTTGAAAGATAACGTTCACCATTTGATGGAACGACTGCCAGTACTTTTTTACCTTTTCCAAGTTGTTTTGCTACACGAAGTGCCGCTTCTATAGACGCACCAGAAGAAATACCTACTAAAATCCCTTCTTCTTTTGCAACACGACGCGCCATTTCGAATGCCTCATCATTTGAAATTTGAATGATCTCATCATATATTCTTGTATTTAAAATGGAAGGTACAAATCCTGCACCAATTCCTTGTATTTTATGAGGTCCTTTTGAACCACCAGATAAAACAGGTGAGTCTGAAGGCTCAACTGCTACAATTTTAATTCCTTTAAAGTTCTCACGAAGTACCTCTCCGGCACCAGTAATTGTTCCTCCTGTGCCTACACCTGCAACGAAAGCATCTAGACCAATATCCCCAAATGCAGAAACAATTTCAGGGCCTGTTGTATTACGATGGATTTCAGGGTTTGCTAAGTTATTAAATTGTTGAGGCATAAAATATCCATTTTCTTGAGCTAGTTCTGTAGCGCGAGCAATTGCCCCACCCATACCATCTGGTCCAGGTGTTAAGACTAACTCAGCTCCATATGCTTTCATCAAGTTACGACGTTCGATACTCATTGTTTCTGGCATTACTAGAATGGCTTTGTATCCTTTAGCCGCTGCAACCATAGAAAGGCCAATTCCTGTATTCCCACTGGTTGGTTCAACTATCGTTCCACCTGGTTTTAAACGTCCTTCTTTTTCAGCCGCCTCTACCATTGCAAGAGCAATACGATCCTTTACGCTACTACCTGGGTTTTGATATTCCAATTTTACGTAAATTTCAGCCAAATCTTCTCCTGGAATGTTGTTTAACTTGACAATAGGTGTTTTTCCAATCAATTCTGTAACATTTTGATAAATCATTTCTTTCACCTCATAATAATATTTATTTAATGGTTAATACGATTTAAAAATTGTTTAAGTCTTGGGTTATTAGAGTGGTTAAATAATTCTGATGGATTTCCTTGGTCCACAATTTCACCCTTATCCATAAATAGTACATGATCTGCAACTTCTTGAGCAAATTTCATTTCATGTGTCACGATGATTTGTGTAATCCCTGTTTTTGCTAAGTCTTTGATAACATTCAGAACTTCCCCAACCAATTCTGGGTCTAAAGCAGATGTTGGTTCATCATATAGGAGAACATCTGGTTTTAGTGCCATACCTCGTGCAATTGCAACCCTTTGTTGTTGCCCACCAGAAAGTTGGTGCGGATATTTATCCTTCTGATCAACTAATCCTACCATTTCCAAATGAGCAATAGCAGCTTGTTGAGCCATAATTTTATTTCTTTTTTGAACAGTTATTATACCCTCTTTTATATTTTCTTCAACTGTTAAATGAGGAAAAAGGTTAAAAGATTGAAAGATCATCCCTGTCCTACGACGTAATTCAAGTTTTTTATTGGTCTTTAATTTATGCTCTTTACTAAAAGTTAGCGTTTCATTGTCATATGATATTTCTCCAAAATCAGGAACCTCCAAAAGATTTAAACATCTTAACAATGTTGATTTCCCCGAACCTGAAGATCCAATAATAACGGTTGTTTTTCCTTTTTCAAAAGTGGCATTAACATTATTTAATGCTTTAAAATCACCAAAGCTTTTTTCTATATTTTTTATAGTAAACATAATATGGTCCTCTTTAAGCCAGTTTGTTATCGTAAAATCTTTCTAATTTACCTTGGAAGTAAGTTAAAACTGTACAAAAAATTAGATAAATAAATGCAACTTCGATATATAACCATAGCGGTTCAAAAGTTACAGCTGCAATTTGCTGACCCTTTTGAAACATTTCAGTTAATGTAATGGTTGCAGCAAGTGAAGTGTCTTTAACAAGGCTTATAAAAGAATTACTAAGAGGTGGAATTGCAACACGAAATGCTTGCGGTAATACAATTCTCCGCATTGCTTGTGAACTTGTCATACCAATAGAATAAGCAGCATCCCACTGACCTTTTTTTATTGATAAAATAGCAGCTCGAACAACCTCAGAGCAATATGCACCAACATTTAAAGTAAAACCTATTACTGCCGCATGAAAAGGGGGTAACAAGATTCCTAGACTAGGTAGACCATAAAATAAGATAAATAATTGTACCAGTAAAGGAGTACCACGAAAAATCCAAATATACAACTTCGCAATTTCATTAAGCAATCGAATAGGAGATATACGTGCTAGAGCAACCAAAAATGCTAAAATTAGTCCAAGTGCAAAGCTGATTAAAGTAAGAGGGATTGTAAATTTCAATCCCGCTTGTAAAATCGGTATAAATGAATCACTTAAAATAGTTGAAATACGTTCAAATCTTAATTCTGTCATTTCCTTGCTCCATAAACCATATGCCAACCCCTAAGAAGAGGTTGGCACGGTTCTTATATTTTATTTTGAAACATCCGTGTCAAACCATTTTTTTGAAATAGATAAATATGTTCCATCAGATTTCATATCAGATAATGCTTTATTTACCTTTTCAATTAATTCATCATTTCCTTTACGGAAAATCAATCCACTCTCTGATGCATTTGGTTCTGTGTAAGCAATTTTTACAGCTAATTCAGGACGTTGCTTTTTTAGATCAAAGAAAGTAATACTGTCATTAAGTGTTGCATCTACACGCTTTGAAGTAATCAAGTCAATCGCCTGACTAAAGCCATCCACTGTTGTCATTTCTGCACCATTTTCTACTGCGATATCATGGTAATTACTTGTTGCAGAAGAGGCAACCTTTTTACCTTTAAGATCAGCTAAACTCTTAATTGAGTTGTTATCTTCTCCTACGATAATTACTGCTTTTGAAGCAATGTATGGATCAGAAAAACTATATTTCTCTTGTCTCTCTGGAGTAATTCCTACCTGGTTTGCAACAACATCATATCGTTTGCTATCAAGGCCAGCAATCAATCCATCCCACTTTGATTCAACAAATGTTACCTTCATGTCTAATCTTTTAAAAACTTCTTTCGCGATCTCTACATCAAATCCAGTCAATTTACCTTCTTTATCATGGAATGTAAACGGAGGATAAGTTCCTTCAGTTCCAATTGTAATTGTTTTTGGTTCTTCTTTAGTCGTCTTTTCTTCATTTGACTTCTTTTCAGTTCCACATGCTGCTAACGAAACCATCGATAACATTAGTAAACCAATTAATAACCATTTTTTCATTTTGAAAGCTCCTTTTTGCTTTAAAACATATTATTCATATATGTTTTGAATGTTTTTATTTTACATAATTTTTTTATTACTGTCAATCCAAAATTAGTATTTTTATTAGGTTTTACAAGGTAACATTTGACAAACTTTAGAGTTTAGAATATTTTTATTACATACTAATTAAGTATGTAAAAGGGTGGTTTTATGAAAATATCAGCAAAAGGACGTTACGCACTAACTTCAATGATCTATATTGCACAAAATTCAGATAAGGGTCAGCATTTCACCCTTGTTAGTATTTCCGAAAATTTAGGAATATCTAAATTGTATTTAGAACAAGTTTTTAACTTATTAAAAAAAGGAAATCTTGTAAATTCAATTAAAGGTGCTCAAGGAGGGTATCGTTTATCTAGAGATCCGAAATTAATTTCTGTATATGACATTTTATTTGAATTTGAACAATCTTTATTTGAGTTAGCAGAGAAGACAGTTTCAGATAAACATCCTGAAATAGACAATGCTCTTAGATTAACTGTTTTTGAACCAATTGACATAACAATCAAAGAGCAATTTAAAGGCATTACATTGCATGACTTGGTCATAGCTGCAGAAAAAAGTAAGAAGAATGACATTTTCATGTACTATATTTAATAGATCTATTTTTCTTGATAAATTTGATTTTTAATGTAGCTATTTAAAATGGTGGATTTAAAAAAAGAACTGCATTTCGCTAAATTTTGATTTTTATCAAAATTTGTGAAATGCAGTTCTTTTAATCACCTTTATTAACCAATGGAAAATACCTTCTTAACAAAGAATTTAGTTCAAATTTCCCTCTACTACTTTTTTCATATCACTTGGCAAATCTAAGCAAAATTCAATCACTTGATTGCTAATTGGATGCGTGAAGGAAACAAAGCAGCAATGTAACGCTTGTCGTTTGATACGTTCTTCTGTTCCACCATATAAAGAATCCCCTAAAAGTGGATGCCCTATATGGGACATGTGAACACGAATTTGATGAGTGCGTCCAGTTTTCAATTTTAGCTCGACATGTGAGAAACATTTAAAAACAGAGATCGTCGAATATTCTGTATAGGCATATTGCCCATCTTCTCGAACCTCCCGTTCAATTATACTATCTGAGTTTCTACCAATAGGAGCTTCAATAAACCCATTCCCTTGCAAAATTCCATGAATCAGAGCTTGATATTTTCGATTCACAAGACCCATTTTTTGATCTTCAGACAGTAGATGATGTACGTATCTGTGTTTTGCTATCAAAACCAGACCAGATGTGTCACGATCAAGTCTTGTAACGACATGAACTGTTGACTGCAATCCCATATTTTGATAATGATTCAAAAGTGCATTTGCTAAACTACCTGTGGGATGTTCCCGTGACGGAATTGTATTCATGCCCGGTGGTTTATTTACTATTAAAACGGATTCATCTTCAAAAACAATGTTCAACGGAATGTTTTCTGCCAGCATTGACTTACTTATTTCCTCTGAGGGAAAAACAACTGATACGCTATCAAATTGGGAAAGACTATATCTAACGGTAACCTCCTGCTTATTAACAAAAATTTTACCGCCATGAAACTTTATATCTGTTAAAGAGGATTTTGAAATTCTTTTCTCTTTTAAAAATTCACGAAGGACTTTTCCTTCATCCTCTTTATCTGCTACCCAATTCAACTCAAATACTGACATAATCATACTACCCTTTGAATTATTTAAATCAAATCTATATGCGAACCCAGGTAGTACCTAGTCTGTAATAAACGATTCTTTTACACGTTTCCAAAAAGGATGAGGTCTAAAACGAGCAAAACGAATTGTTTTTTCACTGACACGGAACTCAACCGAGCGCACACCCGAATGAAAAACATGTAAATGATCTACAGTCATATTAAATTCATTCTTGTTAATTGGCTTCAGTACACATGGTTGATGTTTCGGAATAACAAGTGACGAGCCTATTGTTCGATAAACACGATTGTTTATAGATGCCATTTCAGCCATCTGCATAGCCGAAATTGTCGGATGCAAAATTGCGCCACCCAGTGACTTATTGTAGGCTGTACTACCCGAAGGGGTAGAAAAACAAAGACCATCTCCTCGGAATGTTTCGAAAAGGGTATTTTGCACTTCTACATCTACAACCATTGTGTTACCAACCGAAGACTTAATCGTTGCCTCATTTAAAGCTACGTACTTCATTTCGCGTGAAGCATCCAAATACGAAACCGAAACATCCAAAAGTGGATATTCCACAACCTGTAAGTGATCATTAATAATCGCATTTACCAATTTGTCGATCTCATCAACAGTCCAGTCAGCATAGAAACCTAGATGTCCCGTATGAATTCCGACAAAAGCTACCTTATCTAATTTTGATTTAAAGCGATGAAAAGCGTAAAGCAAAGTGCCATCACCGCCAACTGTAATCACAAAGTCTGGTATTTCTTCTTCATACAGTAGACCCATTTTTTCCATTTTAAAACGAACTTCTTGAGCTGTTTCTTTAGAATGGTCATCCGCCCTTGAAATTACCGTAAATTTCATAGTATTTCCAACTTTCTAAACTCTTATACCTAAATTTTGAAAATATTTTATTTTTTTAAAAATAGGAATCAGTTTTCACAAGTACTATCTCTTTTATAAGCTTTTTAAATATTAAAGCACTAACATTTTTATAACCCTTTAAAAACTGATTTTTGTGCTTCATGAATATCTTGCCGAATTCTTGTCATTTCCTCATCTAATTTGGATACCTGCTCAGCCAAGTTTTCTAAACGCCATTGAATGGGTGCTGGAATTGAACCTTCAAATTTGTAGTTTAATGAGTGCTCAATCGAAGCCCAAAAGTTCATTGCAAGCGTTCGTATTTGAATCTCTGCATAAATATGTTTTTTTCCCTTATGAGTTTGAACCGGATATTTCACAACCAAATGATAGGAACGATAGCCACTTTCCTTTTTATTTGATACATAATCTCTCTCTTCGATAACCTGTAAATCTGATCTTACCCTTAAGTGTTTGACGATTGTATCAATATCCTCAACAAACTGGCACATGATGCGTAAACCCGCGATATCCTTAACAACAGATTCGATTTCATCTTCCGTTGCTAAAAGGTCAATTAATTTAGTTTGGATGCTTTTAATAGGCTTAACCCGCCCAGTAACGAATTCAATAGGAGAGTGTAACTTATCAAGTTCATAGGAAGCACGAATGCCTCTAAGCTTCAATTTTAATTCTTCGACAGCTTGTTTATATGGCAGTAAAAATGATTCCCAATTGTGCATTCGTATTCCCCTTTTTCATTCATTTTGTGTTATTTTACCATAAATGTTGTTTGCAATTACAAGTACCCCAATAGATAATGTAAAAAGAAAAACACAGAGGATGATTTTATGTCAGAAAACGTAGAAATAGAATTTAAAAATCTAATTACAGAAAATGAATTTAAACACCTGATCAAAAAATTCAATCTAGACAATGAAGCGTTTTGGTCACAGACCAATTATTATTTTGACACTTTAGATTTCTTACTAAAACAAAACGGGTATGCGCTTCGCATTCGTGAGAAACTTGGAAAATTTGAATTTACACTAAAACAACCAACTGATGATGGTATTGGACTTCTCGAAACAAATCAATATCTTGATAAAGAAATTGCAGAATCATTAATTCGAAACGGCAAAATTCCTGTCGGGCCAATTGCAAATAAACTCTCCTTAATTCTAAATGAAAACCAAGAAATCACTTGTTTTGGAAAAATGAAAACAGAACGAACAGAAATTAAATACGAGGATGGCTTGCTTGTATTTGATAAAAGCTTTTATTTTGATGTAATTGATTATGAAATTGAATATGAAGTGCAACATTATAATTCTGGTCAAAAATCCTTTCAACATCTATTAGAATCAGAAAATATACCTATTAGAAAAACCCCAAATAAAATAAGGCGTTTTTATGATGTAATGAAACAACAAAATTATTAAAACCTTTTTTAGAAACAACTATTTAGCTACAATCTATTTTAATGCTTTTTCATGTGCTGTTATAAAAGCTGTCGAAATCTGTTGAAATTAAGCAATTAATTTGTATTTAGTGAATGCATGTTGATAGAATAATACCAAATCAAAAATAATGCCTCTCTATATGTCAAAACCTGTCTGAATTTTAGGAACGAAAAAGTTCGGATTTCGGATTGAAAGTGTCGTATTTTGACCAACATAAAGGAAAAAACAAAAGGAGCTTTAAGTTCTGTGGCTAATCCAAAGAAAATTAAATCAAAACCAATCGAGCTCTTTTTCTTCGTAGATCCGATCAATCCAGAATGTTGGAGTATGGCCCCTACTTTGAAGAAGTTAGAACTTGAGTATGGAGATTATTTTTCCATGAAATATATCCTTTGGGGGAATTTAAAATCCTTTAATATATCCCCAAACCAATACCAAGCGTTAGCTCAAAATTGGCGTATGGTTTCAAATCGGTCTGGAATGTCATGCGATGACTCACTCTGGTTGGAAAACCCAATCACATCATCATACAAAGCTTCAATTGGTATTAAAGCAGCTGAAATGCAAGGAAAAAAAATTGGGGAGTTGTTTCTAAGAAAAGTCCAAGAAGCAATATTTATTTACAAAATAGATGTGAATCAACCAGAAAATCTGATTAAGATTGCAAAAGAACTATATATGGATCTAGAAGAGTTTAATTCTGATTTAAATAGTACTGGTGCGTCGATAGCGTTTCAGAATGATGTTCGCCTTTCAAATGAAATGTCAGTCGACAATACACCCACATTTGTTTTTTATGGCGATAAGCCTGAGGATGAAGGACTTCGTATTTTTGGTGCATTCTCCTTTGAAGTATACGAACAAATCTTAATTGAAAAGCTTGGGTTCATACCACAGAAAGCAAAACTTCCTAGCATCGAGGAATTTCTACTAAAATATGGCGTGGTTGCCTCTCAGGAAATTGCAACTGTTTACAAAATAACGTTAGAAGAAGTTAACGAGAAAATGAACGAGTATCTTCAGGCAAAAAAAGTCGAACGAATTTCCGCGAAATATGGGGATTTCTGGCAACTAAGAACTTCAATTTCACTTGGCGCTTAACAGAAAAGGACATGTTTTCTTAAAAAATCAATATTTAACTAAACTTCAATAATAAAAGGTAACTGATTACATTCAGTTACCTTTTTAAATTGTTTACTCAATAAAACTAGAATACCAACTTTCTAAGATTTGCTTATAGTCCAAAATAACTTGAACAACAGATTATCGAACTACATCGGAGTTTCTAACTCTAGATGTTGTTTTAAAATTTGCTCTATTTCACTAATTTCAGTCTCATTTGGTATAGAATAATAAATATTATTTATCTTCGTACCTTGGCTCCTTTTCAAAGAAAGCTGCTCAAATTGAGTCATTACTTGCCCGTAATTCTTTTGCATTAATTTCATTTCATCATAACTAATATTCGTTTTAACATTTTTACCGAGCGCATCCATTGTATTGATTGCCGATAGAAGAATCGTTGGGCTTTTTGCCTTGTTAATTACAGCTTCGATTAATTGTCTTTGTCTTTGTTGTCGACCAAAATCACCATTCGGATCATCATAACGCATTCTTACAAACTTTAATGCATCAGTGCCATTTAGCTCATTGACCCCCTTTACAAACGTACGACCTTCATATGTAAATGCCAGTTCGCTATTGACCTCTACTCCTCCTAGTGCTTCTACTACATCCTTAAATCCTTCCATATTCACTTTTACAAACTTATCTATCGGAATACGAAGAAAGTTTTGCACTGTCTCAATTGCAAGTTCTTCCTTCCCAAAAGCGTATGAATGATTGATTTTATCCAAATTATGACCTGTAATGGGAACTCTAGTATCACGAGGAATACTAAGCATTTTAATTGAATTTAAATTTGGGTTTACAGTCAAAACAATCATCGTGTCGGATCGTCCTCGATCATTCCCACGTTGATCAACACCTAACAGTAAAACAGAAAACGGTTTTTCTTTTTTTAAATCAATTTTTTCTTCTCTATACTCTGACTTTGGTGCTTCAAAATCCTTTATATACATTTCATTTGTAGTCGATTTTAATTTTAAATAAACACTAAGTGCATAGCCTGCAACACCTAGTACTAGTACACCAATAATTGCGAGTGCAATTTTAAGTTTTTTTCTATTACCTACTACTTTCTTTTTTTCGTTTTTCATTTCATTCCCCTCCACGGCAAGCAAATACTACCATAGCACATTTTTTTTAAAAAAACTATTTGATTAAAAAAATAACAACTACAACGACCCTAAATTTATTTACTAAGTTCTTGCAATCATTTTAAATAATGCATTATCTCCAAATTTACTACAATCTATATTTCAACATTCATTTACCTTGTACTAAATCTAATTGTAAATTGATACATTGTAATAAAACAATTCGAGGTGATTTTTTTGAGAAATTATTCTAGGTTGGTTTACCCATTTCTTTTTCTCATCGCGTTTCTTCTTCAAATTTTAGGACTCCTTCAAGTTATCCCCCTCTGGATAAGTTCTATTATATTATTCATATCTGTACTTTTTTCTTTTTTAAATTTAAATAAAAGAAAAAAGTTTAGAGGTTTTTAATGAAAAAGATGCCATGGTAACAAACCATAGCATCTTTTCTATTTTAATCAATGAAATATATTCGTTAAATTTATTTTCTTAATAAGGCTTCCATCTCATTTAGAGTAGCCTCAAACACTTTTAATGCCTGTTCTATTGGTTCAGGCGTGTTCATGTCTACACCTGCTCGCTTTAATACTTCAATAGGGAAGTCGCTGGATCCTGCCTTTAAGAATTGACTAATGTACCGTTCAACCGCCGGCTGACCTTCCTCAAGTATTTGTTTCGATAAAGCTACCGCTGCGCTAATTCCTGTTGCATATTGGTACACATAGTAATTGTAATAAAAGTGAGGAATCCTAGCCCATTCTAGACCGATTTCTTCATCTATTACAATTTCTTCACCGAAGTATTTTTTATTCAAATTATAATATTGTTCAGTTAACCACTCAGCAGTAAGTGATTCGCCCTCTTCAACTTTTTGATGAATCATATGTTCAAATTCTGCAAACATGGTTTGTCTGAACAATGTACCACGAAAAGATTCCAAATGATGATTCAGTAAATACAATCTTTGCTTTTCATCTGTAATGGTTTTTAACAAATAATCGTTTAATAAGGCTTCGTTACAAGTTGATGCAACTTCTGCAACAAAAATAGAATAATCTCCTGTTTGATATGGTTGATTTTTTCGTGTGTAGTAACTATGCACTGAATGACCAAACTCATGAGCTAAAGTAAATAAATTATTTACATTGTCTTGCCAATTCATCAGAATATACGGATTTGTTCCATATGCACCGGATGAGTAGGCTCCACTTCGTTTCCCTCGGTTTTCGTGTACGTCTACCCAACGACTTTCAAATCCTTCATGCAGAACACGGTTGTAATCTTCACCTAATGGAGATAACCCTTTTAAAACATATTCTTGTGCCGTAGCATAAGGAACTTCCATCTTGACTTCCTTAACGATAGGCGTATAGAGGTCATACATGTGTAACTCATCAAGACCTAGAACTTCTTTTCGAAGTTTTACATATCGATTTAATAAATGTAGGTTCTTATTTACTGTTTCAACTAAATTATCGTAAACAGACTCAGGGATGCTGTTGTTGCTCAATGTTGCTTCTCGAGCAGATTTATATTTACGTACCTTTGAGTTGAAGACATTCTTTTTCACTTGACCATTCAACGTACTTGCAAATGTATTTTTAAATTTTCCATACGTTTCATACATTGCTTTAAATGCTGCTTCTCGGACACTACGGTCTGAACTTTCTAAAAAAGTTATATACCGTCCATGTGTTAGCTCAACTTCCTCCCCGTTCTCATCTTTTACATTAGGGAAACGAATATCAGCATTATTTAACATACCAAAGGTGTTAGAGGATGCACCCATAACCTCTCCTGCTTGTGCTAATAACGCTTCTTGTTCAGCTGGTAAAATATGAGGCCTTTGAAGGTTAATTTCCTTAAATGCTTGTTTGTAGACAAGCATTTCTTTTTTTACAGAAAGGAATTCTTCCAGTGTGTCTTCAGGAATAGTTAAGATTTCTGGAACTACATAGGAGTATGTACTTGAAAAATCTGTATAAATACTACGAATACGGCCATCCATTCCTTGATATTTTGTGTTTCCAGTATCTTGGTCATATCGCATATGTGAATATGTATATAATCGTCCTAGACGCTCTCCTAATTTATCTTGAAATTGAAGAGCCTCATATAAAACATCAGCACTTTCATGAAGTCTTCCTTTATACTTAATTCCATCAGGTATCAAGACCTTTACATCCTGTAATTCTTTTTCCCAATCTTCATCAGATGCAAAAATATCCTCTAGACGCCAAGTATCTTCTACTGGCAACTCTTGACGAGCTGGTAATTGTTTTGATTTATTCTCTGCCATTTCCATTCCTCCTAATTTATAAAATAATACTACCATTTTCCATAGAAATGGCAAATTAAACTTATCGACACTTATTATATCTGGTTATTTGTCATTTTATGAGGCCATCTAATCGAGATAAACAATTATAAACTTGATCTTCAGTTATTGACTGAACAGCCTCTGAATTTATTTGATATAAATAGCCCTTTCCACTTAAAAAACCAATCTCAATTAATAAATCAATATAATCTCGCAAGGCTTTATCAGCAACTTTCAAATCTTCACATATAGGCACAGTATCAATTAGATTTTGAAGTAGCATTTTTTTAAAAAGGAGATAGATTTCGTTTTGAGAAATCTTATTAGTTTTAATTAATTCTAAAAATAAAAGACCCTGCCATTCAATTACGGGGGTTCTAATACCTATTCCGTTCTTCAGCGGAACTCCAACAAAAGAAGGTAAAGTAAAAGTGGAAAAACCACTTACATACAAATTTTGATAAAAAGGTACTCTAAGACCTTCAAAACGGATGGATTCATTGAGGTGGTAATGTCTTTTTTCTCTAAATTTCGATAAATATTTCCTAGGCAATAATTGTTGTCGAATAAAGTGGTTGATGGTGATTTTGTTTAATGGGATATTTACTTTATTTGTAAAGTATGTGCATTTTGAAAATGGAGCTAACTGTGACAGGATTAATAGATTTTTCTTTGATCCGTCATATAAGAAGACTTGGTGATTTAAACCTAAACCAGACTGCACCAACTTCGAAACTTTTACTTCGTAGAATCCCTTTTGTTTGACTAAATCTGTATGAAACACCCAAATGGGGGTAATTCCTATTGATAAATACCCCATCGTTCTTTTTTTGAGAACCTCAAGTGAAATCTGAGAACATTGAAATTCAACCGCATACTTTTTTCGATTGTATTCAAAATATATATCCGATTTTTGCAGAATTTCTGAAAAGAACTTTTCGAGGCACACAACTGTAACTAGTTCTTTTATTCTCTTATACAATTGAACTTTACCCGTAAGATGTTTCATGGATTCCGCCTCAGAGGAATAATAACACGCTTGATTTTTTTGATGTGCAAAATGGGGCATTAAGTGTGGACCTCTACGGAATAAAACTGAATTTCTACAAGCGGGACAAGTATATTTTTGTTTTCTATGATCGATTTCTTCATTCGTTGACCATTCAAAACATTCTTTATCATTTAAAGCGATAATCATCTTTTCACCCCTTTTCTAAGATATTATACAAAAGAGGAGGAAACCCTTTATAAGTCGATTCAAGAAGTTTTAAATTCATACCTGTAAGTCAAAAAATACAGAAAACCATCGAAAAAGTAAGGCCTATAATAAAAGATTCTCCTGGGTTCCAGGAGAATCTAACTTTTTTTTATAAAAGCGGGGAGACAAGTCGCGCTAAAGATTCAACAATTCGAATGATATATGACCTGCTTTCAAATTTTTCAAGAATTAGTTGATTTGAGTCGGAAATATCATTCAAATACTCTTTCTCAAGCTCTTTAACACTATTTGTTTTATAAAGGCATGCATTTACTTCAAAATTTAAATGGAAACTCCTCATGTCCATATTAGCGGTCCCAATAGATGCTACTTCGCCATCGATAATGACCAATTTACTATGCATAAACCCTTTTGTATATTCAAATATTTTGACACCTGCTTCCAAAAACTCCTCAAAATAGGAATGAGAAGCGTAAAATACAATGCGATGATCTGCTTTGTGTGGTACTAAAAGTCTAACGTCTACACCACTTCTCGCTGCAATTTTAATAGCTGACGCAATGTCTGCATCTGGTATAAAATATGGCGAAGCAATCCATACAGTTTTTGATGCAGAGGTTATCATAGAAAAATATAGATCTTTTATTACTGTTTGCCTATTGTCTGGTCCACCAGAGATGATTTGTACACCACCGTTTTCCACATGACTTTCTGAAGGGATTTGTAGATACATTTGTATATTCAACTCTTCCTTCGTCATGTAGTACCAGTCTTGAACGAATATTAATTGAAGAGCTCCAGCCGATTCTCCAACAACTTTAAGATGGGTATCTCTCCAAAAACCGTAGTCTTCACTTTTTCCTAAATACTCATCCCCAATATTTAGTCCCCCAACAAAACCAATATGTCCATCTACAACAACAATTTTCCGATGATTTCGGAAGTTCAACTTATTATTAAATAGAGGAATATGAACCTCATTGAAATACCTTACTTGAACTCCTGCATTTTGCAACGTGGCTACGTAATTTTTCGAGAGTGATACAGAACCAACATCATCAATTAAAAATCGGACCTCGACGCCCTCTTTTGCCTTCTTAATTAACGTATCTTTAATCTGATTTCCTAAACCATCATTTCGAACAATATAGTATTCAAGATGAATATGATGTTTTGCATTGTTCAAAGCGTCTAGAATAGCACTAAACGTTTGATCACCATTTGTGAGTACTTCAGAATCGGTAGCAAAGGATATGGGGAAATTACCTATATTTTTTGCGAAATTCATTAATTTAAGTTTTTCTTTACTAAACTCTTTGCTAAAGGCGAGAGTTGCACTATATGCGCTTTCTAACTGTGTAAAACTTCCTGGCATAGATGTATACTTTTTTCTAATTTTTCTTTCTTTTCGGTAAAACCGCCCAAAAAGTAAATAAAAAATAAACCCCAAGTATGGGAAAGTGGCTAAAATGACAAGCCATGCAACAGTTTGTGATGGGTTTCGATTTTCCAAAAATATTACCGTTCCAATCAAAACTACTGTTACTGACAAGAAAATACTCAAATATTTCACAGGGCTATAATTTACGAAATCTGTAAGCAGAAATTGCGTAATGATAATGATACCAATAAACAAAATGACATTAAATGTATTCTTCATGCAAAACCTCTAAAACAAAATACTTATTATCTTATAAGCTATATTATAATCTATTTCTTTGTAATTAAAGTAAACTATCTGTAAAAAAATACCGGTTCTGAACAGAAACCGGCAGCTTTTCTTATTTTTTTGAGAAATCGAAATTTTGTTAGAAATGTTTATTGATCATTTTATAAACATGGTCAGAAATAATAATCTTTCCATATTCATTAAGAACATGTATTGAGAATACGGATTTCTGAGTGTATTCTTCAAGAATTAATTCAATTGCAACTTTTTTCGCATGTTCGAATTTTTCTTTTTCAAAATCAATACTTAGGTAATATCTATTTTTATAATAAAACAATCTAGAGAATTCAAAATTCATTGTTGAATTTTTAAATAGTCCAATTACATCTTCAAAGTTTTCAAAAAAATAAGCACCTAGTACAACACTTTCATCCTTGCTTGCTTCTTCTGAATTATTATCAGCAGATTGCTTTATTAAATTTTCAAGGAGTGATTTAACAGTTATTGGTTTAACTGGATTTTTTCGTTCTTCGCCAGCATTTTGCAGAATTGAAATTGGTCCAAAATGGTCGAAACTATTCGATACAATAAATTCTAGACCATTCATTGCTATGTTCACTTGTACCTTTATACCTGATTCGAATTGAATATCTTCTTGCTCTTGCACTTCTTCGAGAAGTTCCCACATGAACTTTTCCCCAAGTTGGCGATCACTCCATAACTCTTCAAAGGAAAAGCCTCTATTTTCAATGTCTTGAATCGTAATGAAAAATTTCACTGTATGCTCATCAATTCTTTCGATATCCATAAATTAGCTCACTCCTTTTGATTTTTCCTCATGTGATATTTTAATTTACTTCTTATAAGAAAGAAAATCAAGGGCTTTTAAGTAATATATTATAAAAATAATCCCAATGACAAAAAAATGCCCTACATCCAATTAGAAGAGGGCAGCTTGATATTTTATTATAATTTATTGTGCAAATCTTTGTACTTCCCTTAGATAATAATTCCGTACTTTTCGTGGTAGGAATCTTCTGATTTCATCTTCATTATAGCCAACTTGTAAACGTTTATCATCAATAATGATCGGTCTTCTTAACAAACCAGGATTTTTCTGAATGACATCGTAAAGTTCTTTAAGTGGTATAGAATCTAAGTCTAAGTCCAAATCCTCATATGTTTTTGAACGAGTAGATATAATTTCCTCTGTACCCTCCTCAGTCATTTTTAAAATATCCTTTATTTCTTGTATACTCATCAGTTCATTAAATATGTTTTTTTCAACATACGGTATATTATTTTCTTCTAACCATGCTTTCGCCTTTCTGCATGATGTACAGCTTGGTGTTGTATATAAAATAACCATCCATTCACCTCATAACGTTTAAATATTATATAAATATTTAAATGTTGCAATCTATTATTGATTCAAAATAAATAAGATTAAAAGTTTTCTTCCTTTCGCTATTTTGTCACTTTTCGATAAGAAAATCGACAAGAATCGTTCGTCTCTTTTCGACACTTTTTGTATTTTCATGTCGAAATACTTATCTTTTATAAACTAACAATTTTAATTTATTCTTTATATATTTGTTTATGCATAGTGTTTCTTATATAATGTATTTAAGTTTCTTTACTATTGATAGGTTTTATTGGAGGTAATTTATGTTTGAATACATATTTGATTTTATACTCGTTTCTGGATTAATTATTGGGATAACTGCAATTATGGGAGTTCTTACTAACGGAATTGGCAATCACATCTTTGGAGGTCACAACAGCTCTGAATTTATTGATCAATCAAACAAATCTTCTGCAGGTTTTAAATTAGTAGGCGGGGTAAAAAAGCGTCCAAAAAAACATTGGTATTCACATTAATAATTGATTTTAATATCATTTTTAGATAGAAAAAGACTTCGATAAAATCGAAGTCTTTTTCGTTTATTATTTTACATAGCTAGCTTGGTATTCCTTAAATTCTTTTTCAGAACAGTAAACAAAATGGTTGGGTGCAACCTCTCTCATTTTAAGTTCTTCACCGTCTTGATAATTATGAACCGAAGGGTTATAAGCTACACGACGTCTTGTTCTTTCACTTTCTGGATCAGGAAGTGGTATTGCTGATAAAAGTGATTTTGTATATGGATGTAATGGATTTTTGTATAAGTCGTCACTTGAAGCAAGTTCAACTAATTTACCAAAATACATAACACCAATTCTGTCAGAAATGTATTTTACCATTGATAAGTCATGAGCAATGAATAAATATGTTAAACCTTTTTCTTTTTGTAATTTTTGAAGAAGGTTTACAACTTGCGCTTGGATGGAAACATCCAAAGCAGAAATTGGTTCATCTGCAATAATGAAATCTGGTTCAACAGCTAGAGCTCGAGCGATACCAATACGTTGACGCTGACCACCAGAGAATTCATGCGGATATCTGCTTGCGTGTTCACGATTTAGACCAACCGTCTCTAAAAGATCGAATACTCTTTCCTGACGCTCTTTTCCTTTAGACAAGCCATGAATATCAATGCCTTCAGCAATAATGTCCCCAACTGTCATTCTCGGATTTAAAGATGCATATGGATCTTGGAAAATCATTTGCATATGACGAGTCATATCTTTAATATCTGAACGCGATTTTTTACCGTGTACATCTTCACCCTTGTAAAGGACTTGGCCACCAGTCGCATTGTACAATCGGATAATAGTTCGTCCAGTTGTTGATTTACCACATCCAGACTCACCAACTAGTCCAAGTGTTTCACCTTTGTAAATATCAAAGGATATATCATCGACAGCTCGTACTTCATTGGATTTTCCTTTATTAAAGTACTGCTTTAAATTTTTAATTTCTAATAATTTTTCGTTATTCGTCATATTATTACAACCCCTCCACTTGAATTGGTTTTTCAAAGTTTCCAGGCATTACACGAACACGAGCCTTAACAGATTCAGGTGCCTCAATTTTAGGAGCATCTGGGTGTAACATCCATGTCTTCGCAAAGTGTGTTTCTGATATTTGAAAGAATGGTGGTTCTTCCTCATAATCAATTGCCAATGCAAATTGATTACGAGCAGCAAAAGGGCATCCTTTTGGAGGATGAATTAGATCTGGTGGTGTTCCAGGGATAGCAATCAACTCAGTTTGTTCATCAGTATCTAAGCTCGGCATAGATGCTAACAATCCCCATGTATAAGGGTGACGTGGATCATAGAATATCTCGTCCACAGTTCCAATCTCAACAATTTGTCCACCATACATAACCGCTACACGATCAGCAACGTTTGCAACGACACCAAGGTCATGCGTTATAAAAATAATGGAAGTATCAATTTTGTCTTGAAGATCCTTCATCATTTCAAGAATTTGAGCTTGAATTGTTACGTCTAAAGCTGTTGTTGGTTCATCAGCAATTAAAATTTTCGGGTTGCAAGCCAACGCTATTGCAACAACTACACGTTGTCTCATACCGCCTGAAAATTGGTGAGGATACTGTTGTAAGCGAACTTCTGGTTGAGCAATACCAACCAAACGCATTAACTCTAATGCACGCTCATAAGCATCTTTCTTGCTTAATTTTTGATGTTTAATAAGTCCTTCCATGATTTGTTTTCCAACTTTTATCGTTGGATTCAAAGAAGTCATCGGATCTTGGAAAATCATTGAAATGTCTTTTCCACGAACATGTTGCATTTCTAATTCAGAAATTTTTGATAAGTCTTTTCCATCGAAAAGGATTTCACCATTAACGATTTTTCCCGGCGGGTTTGGTATTAATCTCATAATTGCTTTTACTGTTACTGATTTACCAGAACCAGACTCGCCAACTATTGCAAGAGTTTCCCCTTTGTATAAGTTAAAATTTACTCCTCGAACTGCTTTTACTTCTCCCCCATAAGTTTTGAAAGAGACATGCAGATCTTTTACTTCTAATAATTTATCCATCATCATTCTCCTTCAGGGTTATTTACGCATTTTAGGATCAAGTGCGTCACGCAATCCGTCAGCTATCAAGTTGAAACTCAAAATCATAACACTAATTACGGTAGCAGGGAATACCAACTTATAAGGTGTGAATGTTAGGGACTTAATTCCATCATTTACTAGCGATCCCAAAGATGCAAGTGGTGGTGAAATCCCCAACCCAATGAAACTTAGGAACGCCTCGGCAAATATTGCTGCAGGTATTGTAAACATAATAGAAATAATAATTGGTCCCAATGTATTAGGAATCAAATGCTTAAAAATAATACTCATGTTCGAAGCGCCTAAAGTTTGAGCAGCCATAACGAACTCTTGATTTTTTAATTTTAATATTTGACCACGAACAAGTCGTGACATCCCAATCCAACCAGTTACTGTCATCGCTAATGCTAATGTAACAATACCGGCTTTCTCAAATGCAATACGGAATAAGATTACAACGATTAAATATGGTATTCCATAGATGACTTCAACAATACGTTGCAAGATTATATCTATTTTTCCGCCAAAGAATCCGGATATTCCACCGTAAGTTACTCCAATCAAGAAGTCAATAATAGCAGCAATTACAGCGATTGATAATGAAACTCGAGCACCTGTCCAAACGCGAGTCCAAAGATCGCGACCTAGGTCATCTGTTCCAAAGTAATGATATTTTTTGTATTCTGTTTTTTCTCCAGTACGCATGTTTTCAGTAACGTACATATCTCTTGCAGGAGTTTTAATTCCTCGAGTATCTACTTTTTCTGCACTATAACCAGTAAAAGGTAACCAGCTGATTTTTTCCAATCCTGGCACTTTTGGTGGTAGGTTTGCATGTCTTAAATCTTGGTCACTATACTTGTACGGTGAAAGCATAGGGGCAAAAATAGCAAGTAATATAAGAATTATAGTAATGATTAGTCCTACAATAGCACCTTTATTCTTTTTCAATCGAATCCAAGCATCATGCCAAAAAGTCAAGCTAGGACGTGAAATTTTTTCGGCATCTGATGCCGTAGCTCCTACTACTCGGAACATTTCAGGAGAAATTTTTCTGTTTTCCATTACTTATTCCCTCCTGCAACTCGAATACGAGGATCTATTACCCCATAAAGTAAGTCTACAATTAAAATAATTGATATTAACAAGAAACTATAGAAAATAGTCGTTCCCATAATTGTTGGGTAATCATTTGTGTAAATTGAATTTACAAACTGATCTCCTAGTCCAGGTATTCCGAAAATTCTCTCAATAACTAATGAACCAGTCATAATGTTTACTGCCATAGGTCCAATAACAGTAATAACCGGAATCAAAGCATTACGAATTCCATGCTTAAATACAATATTAAAATAGCTAATTCCTTTTGCTTTTGCTAGAACGATATAGTCAGATCCCATAACTTCTAACATTTCTGTTCTCATATATCGAGCGGTTGTTGAAGTAACAAATACAGAAAGTGCAATTGTCGGTAAGGCAAGGCCAATAAAAGTCAATTGATTCTCCGAATTTGTCGCTATAACTGGAAACAGTTGCCATTTAACACTTAAAAAGTATTGTAACAATCCTGCAAAAACAAAGGATGGTATCGAAACCCCGGCTACCGCTATCATCGTAGCCCCATAATCAATCCAGGAATTATGCCTTAAAGCAGCAGCAATTCCTAGAGTTATTCCAATAATCGTTCCCAAAATGATTGCTTGAAGCCCTAATTGAGCAGAAGGACCTATACGTGTACTAATCAACTTCGTGACAGATCGATTTTTGAATTGGAAAGAAACCCCAAAATCACCTTTCGCAACTTTACCCATATATGCAAAGTATTGCTCTACAACTGGTTTGTCTAAATTGTATGTTTTGTTTAACATTTGAATTTGTTCTGGCGTAAGCTTTTCTTGATTTCTAAACGGCGAACCTGGTAAAAGTTTCATCAAGAAAAAGGTAGCTGTAGCAATCACTATCAAAGTTAGAATCATGTATATCACTCGTTGGATTGTGTATCGTAACATAGTGAGCCCCCTTTTTTTATTTCAAGCATTAATTTTATATCATGTCTTTCATTGTTTTCAAGTTAAATTTTTATTTGTTTCATTTATTAGAAATTTCGAAAATTTTAATACACTTTGTTTTTATTGATTAAAATTGATATGAAACTTATTCAATTTTTAATCAAAAGAAGAGCATATGCCTATACATACACTCTTCTCTATGATTAGATCAATAAGATAATCTTATTTCTCTAGGTAAGTCCATTTGTAACTGAAGTCTCCACCAAATTTGTGGTCAAAGATGTTCTTAACTTTTGGATTTAGAACGAAAGCACTACCTCTTTGATATAAAGGAGCAATTGCTTGATCCTCTTCAATTAGGATTTTTTCAGCTTTTTGAAGTTCAGTCCAACGCTTGTCAAGATCAGAGATTAAAGTTGTGCTTGCTGCTTTAATGATATCATCATAAGCTTTGCTTGAATAACCCATTTGGTTATGTCCGCCATCAGTAACAAACATATCTAAGAATGTCATTGGGTCAGCATAGTCTGGGCCCCATCCAGCGTAAGAAAGATCATAATCCATTTTTGATTCTGTATCTAGTTTTACAGCGAAAGGCATACCGTTAACTTCAATTGTTAAACCAGGTAGGTTCTTTTGAAGTTGTTCTTTTAAGAACTCACCGATTTTCTTAGCGCTTTCACTATCATAGTTCAATAATTTTAATGTGATTGCATCTTTACCTAGAGCAGCTTTAGCAGCAGTCCAGTGTTCTTGTGCTTTCTTCACGTTATAAGCGTTCATGTCGCCATTTGCTTCACGGAAGTCTTTATTATTCTTATCAAATAAGAATTCAGATGGTACAAGATAGTTTGCTGGTAATGATCCATTGTTTAATAGAACATCACAAAGTTGTGTTTTATCAAATGCCATAGCAATCGCTTTACGAGCATCTTTGTTTGCTAAAACAGGATTCTTTTGGTTCATACGTAAGAAGTAAACAGCAGTATCTTTTAATCTTCCAAAGTCTTCGCGATCTTTGTATTTAGGTACTTGTTCAGCAATTAGACCTGTACGATCTACTGCACCAGTAGAATATAATGATTCCGCTGTGTTATTATCTTTAACAACTTTTACATTGATTTTTGTTAATTTTACGGCTTCTTTATCCCAATACTGATCGTTTGCTTCATAAGTCCAACCTACCTCATGTTCCCATGAAGTTAATTTGAATGGTCCATTGTATAGAACTTTATCAAATTCAGTACCGTACTTATCTGCTTCAGCTTCAACAAATTTTTGTTGTTGCGGGAAGAAAGTAGGGAATGATAACAATGATTTGAAGTAAGGAGCAGCGTTAGCTAACTTAACTTCTAAAGTTGATTCGTCTACTGCTTTAATTCCTAAGTCAGTTACAGGCTTTTCACCCTTGCTACAAGCTTCACCATTTAATACAGGGAATAGCATGTAAGCATACTCAGAAGCAGTTTTTGGATCAACCGCTCTTTGCCATGCATAAACGAAGTCAGCAGCTACGATTTTTTCACCGTTGCTCCATTTTGCATCACGAAGTTTGAATGTATACGTTTTTCCATCTGAAGAAACCTTTTCGCTTTTCGCTAGACCTGGCATAACCTTGTCATTTTCTCCAAGACGGTATAAACCTTCCATTACGTTTGTCATAACCAAGAAAGAAACTTGGTCAGTTGCGATACTAGAATCCAATGAAGGGATTTCAGAAGAGTCTAATAAGTTAAGTTCTTGCTTTGCTGCAAGATTTGATTTCTTTTCTGGTGTCTTTTTAGGTTCAGCTTTTTCGCCACAAGCCATTAGGATTGAGCTTATTGCAAGAACAAGAACCAGAAGGATCGAAAGTTTTTTTGTTTTCATTTAATTGACCTCCCATTGTCTTTTCCATCTTCTAAAATTGAATTTTCAGAAGATTTGTTATAATCATAGATTGTTTTATACAGTTATGCAATATTTTTTTGATTAGTCTCAAAAAAATAAATTTTCTGAAAATATAAAATATTTAAAAACACATTATCACTTTTAAATATTTTCTTAGAAAAAACATTGCATAAAATTAAAACAATTTAGGATATTTTACCTATGTATAGTAGAAAAAACAAACATTTAGACTTGAATTTTCAAAAATACAGAGTTTTTTATCTATATGCGTCACAAACCTCTACTAAAATTTGAAAAAACAGCCTTATATTCTATATAATTCTATGGTATAGTTCATAAAACATACGATTAAAAAGGGGTTAAATCGGAGGATTTATGAAAGATGTTAAACGTAGCAGTGGATTAACTTTTTTCGCAGTAATTATTTCTGTTTTTTATGCAGTTGAACATATTGAGGAGTATTTATTACAATTTATTAATTGTTATTTTTTTATTGCATTAGCCTATCTAATGATAGGATGTTTTATGTATGTTTTAGACAGTGGATTTTTTAGAAACTTCACATCAGCTTATCGCAAACTTATAAAAGCTAGTTTTTCAAATCCTTCTTATTCTGATGACGAGATTATTAAAAACCCAGGTACAAATTCACTTTATACTTGGCCATTAATCTGGTCTGGGTTAGCAGGATTAGTTATCACACTATTTATTTCTTTAACATTTTTTTAATTACTACTTTAAATGGAGAATATAATGAAAACAATTTTTTCTGGCATACAGCCAACAGGTGTCATTACTTTAGGAAATTACATCGGGGCTATTAAACAATTTATTGAATTACAAAATGAGTATCAATGCTATTTTTGTATTGTTGATCAACATGCTATTACTGTTCCACAAGATAAACAAGAACTTCGAAAAGCCATCCGTTCTTTAGCGGCATTCTATTTAGCAGTTGGTATTGACCCAAATAAAGCCACAATTTTTATTCAATCAGAGGTTCCAGCTCATGCACAGGCGGGATGGATTATGCAATGTATCTCTTATATAGGAGAGCTTGAACGAATGACGCAATTTAAAGATAAATCAAAAACACAGCGCGAGGGAGTTTCTTCTGGTCTTTTAACTTATCCACCATTAATGGCTGCTGATATCCTTTTGTATAAAACAGATGTAGTTCCAGTTGGTGATGATCAAAAGCAGCATTTGGAGCTTACAAGGGATTTAGCAGAACGGTTTAACAAACGATACGGTGAACTATTAACCATTCCAGAAGTTCGCATGCCTAAAGCTGGTTCAAAAATTATGGCTTTACAAGAGCCGACGAAAAAAATGAGCAAATCTGATCCAAATAAGAAATCTACAATTACTCTGTTAGATGACCCAAGCGTTATTGAGAAGAAAATAAAAAGTGCAGTAACGGACACAGATGGTGTTGTGAAATATGACAAAGAAAACAAGCCAGGCATTTCAAATCTAATGGAAATTCATTCGATTTTTAGTGGGTTAAGTTTTACAGAAATTGAAAATGCATTTAAAGATAAAGGCTACGGTGATTTTAAAGCAGATGTCGCTCGTGTCGTTTTGAATGAATTGGTTCCTATTCAAAATCGTTATTACGAACTCCTTAATTCTTCAGAATTGGATGATATCCTAGATGAAGGTGCGAGAAAGGCAAATATCGCAGCAAATAAAACATTAAAGAAAATCGAGAACGCAATTGGGCTAGGTCGTAAAAGAAAATAAAAAAAGAGCAATTTGTTTCCTATAAAGAACAAATTGCTCTATTTTTATAATTTTAATAATTAATCTACAATTCATATATAGTCATGTCACATGAATTTTATTGATCTTTTACTTCATATATGGGCGTTCTCCCATTTCTGTTTCCCACAACTGTTCTAAGTATTTCTGACCTCTAATCATTTTCTCGCAAAATTTTTCGTGTTTATCTGACCAACCATTTGCAATGGTGTTGTAGAACTTCTCCCAAGCCTCTTCAAAACTTAGATTTTTTACTTCATTATATTTTTCTGGATACCATTCAGTAAACCAGTAACGTAACTCAAGGACATTTTCACCTAAAAAAATTTGATCTAGAGCTAAGAGAAGAATTTGTTTCAGTTGACGTTCTTTTCTCGTTAGCCCAACAAGTGCTACTTCTTGCTTTTTGGATTTAAACATATTATCTAGGAATGTAGAACTCTCTCTAATTGGTAGGTTATAATTTAATTCTTTTACATTTGTAACCATTTCAAGTACCTGTTGCTCTTGTCTTGGAACCAAACGACTTTTACGGATAGGAATTGAATAGCCAATCGTATCCATAACAATAATTCTTTTACCATCAGTAAAAATAGCACAGTTTTCTAAATGAACCCGTTCATGGTTTTTACGTATGTAAGCTTGATGGTGTATATCTTGTAGTAAGTTTGCTGGTAAATCTGATAGGGAGTTTTCGACATATTCATATAATATGGTGTTCACCTTCAGAACTGGCACTTGATCTAATAATTCTACAGGGTCCATTTTTCTCCACTCATGAAATGGACAAACATTAATTCCTAACTCTTCACCCTCAAACCAATTTACCCAAACATCATGAAGATACAGCATAGTCATAGTACCTCTCTCATTTTGCTCGAAAATTTTCGCCACAAAATTAAACTCATTTCTGTGGTATTCATTATTAGCAATCATTAAAAAAAACATACAAAAGGTTTCTATTTTTTCAAAAATTTGGTCGATGGCAAAGGCAACATTTGAAAAGTATTTAACTTTTTCTCTTTTTCGTATTCTTTTACAAGATAATATCCCACTGCGTAACCTGCCATTTTAGGAATTCCATTGGTGCCATATATAAATGCATCATGTTTTGTGTCTGTTTTTTTTATCTTGAAATTCGGTTTATAAATTTTAAAAATCAATTCATCAAGATCCTTCTTATTGATTCCGATTGTCCAAGGGGCTACAAAATTCTTTCCACAATACTCCTCCACTGCCTTTTCTGCCAAACCTTCCATAATAACTGTATCTAATAGCGTTGATTCATTATGGTTTTTCATATAATGGAGCCTACATACATGATGATATTCATGTACAAAGATTACTTCTAATTCCTTTTCTGTTATCTCGGCTGGAACAAATAAAAATAATGCCTTTTGAAAAGCAACACCAGATTTTTTGGAAACCGCAAATAACGATCCACGAGCTGGAAATATGAATACAGGTACATCGGGCCCATGCCAAATCTTTTTATATTTTTGTAATAACATTTCGGTCTGTTCCCAGACCTTTTTTTCCTTCAAACCATAAAAAATAATTTTTGAAGAACGATTAAATTTTGTGAGTCCATGCTGATATAATTTTCCTATAAATCCAGTATCCGTAATATGGAGATGCTTTAAGATTTTAGTTTCTATATCTTTAGTCGATTTTGCTTTATCAAGCCATTCATACGTATCAATTATTCCCATTCTCAAATCACCCACTTTTACAAAAACATTTTATGAAAATGGTTTATTTCTGGTGAATCGAGTACAATCTCATCATGAGAACCAAAAGTTTCTGATCGAATTGATAAGTAATTAACCTTAAGGATGATTAAAGTCAGATACTATTAGTAACTTGATTGACTTCTAAGATAATAGAATTTAGAGAAGCCTGAAATTGAAAAAACAAATCCGGAATCTGCTAAATTTTCTATATTTATTTTAATTTAATTAAAAAATTTGATTATTAAAACATTTTTGATTGAATACCTTTAAAAAATAAACTTATAATGGTAAAATAATGAAGATTATTTAAAAGGAATTATCTATAATATAAATGAGGTGCTTTTATGCGTTATTTTTGGTCAATTTTATGGTTTGCAATTTTAGCAAATATTACAGCCTATGTTGCAGGTTCTATGACAAGCAAAACACCAGATTTCTTGTTAGCTACTATAGTTGGTGGAATCTGTGGTCTGCTTGTTGGGTTGCTTGGAAGAATAGCTAATATTGAACCTGATTCTGCTCACCATTAAGTTAATGATAAAAATTTTAAAGCGACTCAACTGAGTCGCTTTTTTATTTGAAATTTTTATGGTTTTCTTACATGCATCCATTGACGATTACCATTTGTTGTTTCCGGAAAATCATCACCAGCATGTAACTTAACCTTTTTTGGATTTTTTACGTTATCTCCAGTTTCTCCAACTTCAATATACTCTCCATTATTAGGTGCCTTTTGATTTGCCTTAAAACGATGTTGTTGTCCCATTTTTATACCTCATTTTTTTTATTTTAAAGTTCCCTCTAATTATCTTCTCTTTTTCAGCACAAACTATGCTTATCTTTTTTAAAGTTAATTTACTTATTTAATACACTCCATGTATGAAAATAAGGGAAATGACCGAGGAATTGTTGATAATAATACCACTAAGGTTTAAAGAAAAATTTAAAGGTGTGACAAATAGCACACTTGCGTGTATAATTCAATTTATAGGCTTTTTCTGGTTATTTTTTTAATCCATGATCTATCCTTAAATTCGCTTTACTATATTTCCGAACAGACCCTAAAAAGATTAGTACATATGACCGAGGTGCAAAAAATGGTTATTTATTCAGAGACTATTTCTAATGATCTGAAAGAGTTACTTCAAACCATTCATCATGTAAAAAAAGTATCAAAAGGGCAATTTTTGTTTCAAGAAGGAAGCTTAGCAAGTGAGCTTTATATGATTATAAAAGGCAAAGTTCAAGTCGGTAAATTGATCCCTGACGGAAGAGAATTAACTATTCGGCTTTGTTCTGCTGGCGAAATTGTCGGGGAGTTAAGCTTATTCTCAGATAATGCACGTCATCAACAAAACGCAAAAATGGTGGAAGATGGCGAAGTAGCCATTATTTTTAAAAAAGAATTAGAAGAAAAATTGGCAAATAACTCTGTGTTAGCTATGGAATTTATGAAATGGATTACAGACCATTATCGTAAATCTCAGGCAAAATTCCGTGATTTATTATTAAACGGTAAACGAGGAGCCCTTTTTTCAACATTGATTCGTTTATGTAACAGTTACGGTGTAGAAACACCTAAAGGAATTAAAATTAACCTTCCTCTTACAAATCAAGAACTTGCAAACTTCTGTGGATCATCTCGAGAAGTTATTAACCGAATGTTAAGTGATTTAAAACGAGATGGAATCATTTCCTATGATAAGAATTTAATTGTAGTCCACGATATTGAATATTTACGAATTGAAATTGGTTGTGAAAATTGCGGAATTAACATTTGTAATATTGAGTAGTATTGACCAATAAACAGTAATATTTTTTGTAAGATTTATTCTTAAAACTCATCATTTGTGTCTCTATGTATTCGTGTTTTTTAGAATTTTCTTCCTAGAATCTCATTATTTCAAATACAAATAAATAAAAAAGAAACCGGGCCTATGCTATTGCATAAGTCCGGTTTCTTTTTTGATTCTTTTTAAATGGCTCTGTTAAATTTTGTTGTTGATAAATTTAGATTTTTTAATCAATATATACATTATTTGTTGTTAATTAGAGATAATGCGCCAAAAACATATATGTTTTTTCTCGTGGTAAGAAACGTATACGTTTCTGGGTTGAATGAGACTTTAAAACGAGGAAACTTATACGTTTCCCTTAGCCCGACCACAGGAATTCCCGCCTTTTTATCAATTAACAACATACATTTCTGTTTGATTAAAGAATCAACATTAAACTATAATAGAGCCTTTTAATTAAATAAATTTAATCATTGTGTATTTCTTTTTACCACGTCTGATGATTGTAAATTCTCCACCAAACATGTCTGTTTCAATTAATGAATAATTTACATCTGTTTGTTTAACCCCATTTATAGATACAGCTCCATTAGCAATATCTTCACGCGCTTGACGTTTAGATGGGCAAATTTGTGCATTTACTAGGATTTCCACTAGACCGAGTTCATCACCTTTTGCCATTTCAAAGGTCGGAACATCTTTGAATCCTTGACGAATCTCTTCTACAGTTAAAGATTTGATATCCCCGCTAAACAAGGCATCGGAAATACGTAATGCTTGCTCTAAAGCTTCTTTTCCATGAACAAGTTCAGTTAATTCCTCTGCCAAAGCCTTTTGAGCAGCACGCTTTTCTGGTTCCGTTTCAAGTAGAGTTGCTAAACTTTCAATTTCCTCTCTCGATTTAAATGAAAAGAACTTAAAGTATTTTACTACATCCGCATCTGCTGTATTAACCCAGAATTGGTAGAACTCATATGGAGATGTTTTTTCACGATCTAGCCAAATTGTTCCACTTTCAGATTTACCAAATTTCGTACCATCTGCTTTTGTAACCAATGGGTACGTTAATGCAAACACTTTTGATTCTGGCATTACTTTCCGAATCAATTCATGTCCAGCAGTGATATTTCCCCATTGATCACTTCCACCAATTTGAAGACGGCAATTATATTTTCGATGAAGTTCTAAATAATCCATAGACTGTAGGATCATATAGCTAAATTCTGTATATGAAATACCCGTTTCTAAACGTGATTGAACAGTTTCTTTTGCAAGCATGTAATTAATATTGAAATGTTTTCCTATATCGCGAAGGAATGTAATAACATCCATCTCGCTAGTCCAATCTAGGTTATTTACCATGATTGCTTTATTCTCACTGTTTTCAAAATCAAGAAATTGTGAAAGTTGTCGTTTTATCTTCTCTACCCAGCCAGCTACCGTTTCTTTTGAGTTTAAAACTCGCTCAGCTGTCGGTTTTGGATCACCAATTTGTCCAGTTGCACCGCCTACTAATGGCATAGGAGAATGTCCCGCTAACTGAAAACGGCGTAAAACAAGAATTCCTACTAAATTACCAATATGAATACTTTCAGCTGTTGGGTCAACTCCATTATATAATCTGATGCTTCCTTCATTTAAAGCTTTCTCCAAACCTTCCTCATCAGAACACTGGTATATAAGTCCTCTCCATTTTAAATCTTCAAATAAACTTGTCATTTTATTCTCCTTCTTTCTTATAACTTATTTTCAACAAACAGTTGGCTAATAATAGATTTAGTTAATTGCAGTGGCATTTGATTTCTGATCAACACTTTGACTTAAAACTACAGTTTATGGTCAATAATCCAAGTCTCAATATATCTAAAAATAAATAAAAAAATCCCAATGTTCTAATAAAAGAACATCGGGACGAATTTTAATAAGCTCGCGGTACCACCCAATTTGCGAAAAGAACATTATCCTTTCGCCACTTAATCCTAATAACGGAGGAATCCGATATCTGCTACTGTAATTTTCACAGATATAGCTCAAGGAGGTAATTCATTTGTATGTCTGTACCGATTTACACCAACCACCGGCTCTCTGTAGGTCAAAAGACCAATCACATAAACATACCCACTACTAATCCTATCATTGCTGAAAAATATATTATTGATTTTTTACCATAACATATTGTAAAAGTCAATTTATGTTCGCAAATTGCGCAGAATATAAATTTTTTAACACTTTCATAAGTACAAAAACCTACTATTTTTCTTTACAATATAAGCACTACTTGATTTTATGGTATAATAGACACGTTTTATTGAATGAAAGAATGGTGAAATCATATTGAAAATCTTACTAGATAAATTAAATCATTTACTTGACCCTTTAAGGAATTACGTGAAAATTCCAGCCAATCGGAGTAAGCTTCACTTTGCGTATCAGGTGGGTTGGAATGTTGTTCTCATATTCATTGTTATTACTATTGTTGGAGGCTCATTTGGTCTTGGAGCTGGCGCTGGATATTTCGCAGCTACAGTTAAACCTGAGCCACTACGTACAAAAGATGAATTATCAAGACGTATGAGTAATATGGAGCAAACATCGGAGATCTTTTTTGCAAACAATGTCTACCTTGGAAGACTTCGTACCGACTTAGAACGCGAACAAGTTGATCTGAAAGATGTTTCAAAACACGTAAAAAGTGCAATCATTTCTACCGAAGATGAATATTTCTATTCACATAATGGAGTTGTGCCAAAAGCTATTTTTCGTGCTATATTCCAAGAAATTGCAGGATCTGCGAATAGCTCTGGTGGTAGTACATTAACACAACAAGTAATAAAGCAAACTGTTTTAACAAGTGAAGTTTCATTTGGTCGAAAATTCAAAGAAATTTTGTTAGCTCAACGTCTAGAAAAATTCTTCACGAAAAATGAAATTTTAGAGGCATACCTAAATGTTTCACCATTTGGAAGAAATTCTTCTGGACGTAATATCGCAGGCGTCCAAACTGCTTCAAAGGGCGTATTTGGAATCCCTGCAAAAGACTTAAATATTGCTCAATCAGCTTTTATCGCTGGTTTACCAAATAGCCCTTCTATGTTTACACCTTTTACACAAAACGGAACATTAAAGGAAGACTTATCACCTGGTATCAACCGAATGAAACTTGTGTTAAAAAGAATGTACGAGCATGAATATATTACGAAAAAGGAATATGAAGAAGCATTAGCTTACGACATTACAAAGGATTTTTCAAAACAAACAGAAAAAGCCGACCTTGCTTACCCTTTTGTTATGTCCGAAGTTGAAAGAAGAGCAATTGATATTTTAGCGCCAATTTTAGCTAAAAAAGAAGGTTATACTGATGCTGATTTAAAGAAGAGTAAAAACCTTCGCGCTGAATTCGCATCACAAGCAAAGATAGCATTGGCTGATGGTGGATATAAAATTTATACAACAATTGACAAGGGAATTTACGATGCGATGGAAGTCGCAACAAAAGAATATAAGAATTTTCCTAAGGATATGTTGGCTATCAAATATAAAAATCCAGCAACAGGAAAAGAAGATTTTATAGAACCAGCTGAAACGGGTTCCATATTAATAGAAAATGCAACAGGGAAAATCTTGAGTTTTGTTGGTGGGCGTGACTTTAATCGAGAGCAAATAAATCATGCTACCCAAACCCTCCGTTCAAATGGTTCCACAATGAAACCATTATTGGTATATGCTCCTGCTTTTGAATATGGGGTTGGTTTCTCAGGAAAACCATTATTAAATACGCCAGTTTCTATTCCTATCACTGGTCAAAAACCATATGAGCCAGAAAACTATGAAGGCGGTAGTATTACTGGATTAACTGATACAAGGGAAGCCTTAAAACGATCCCACAATATTCCAGCGATACTACAATACATGGAAATTCTAGAACGTAAGCCAGCGCCAGCAACCTTTTTAGATAAAATGGGCTTTACAAGTTTGCATAGATATGATTATACCGCTCCTTCAGTGGCAATTGGCGCCCTTACTAATGGTGTAACTGTTGAAGAAAATGTTAATGCCTATGCTACTTTTGCAAATGGTGGCCAATTTGTAGATGCGTATATGATTGAAAAAATCATTGATGATAAAGGGACTGTTATTTTCAATCATGAAACGAAAAAAGTTGATGTGTTCAGTCCTCAAACTTCATATCTAATGCTTGATTTAATGAGATCTGTAGTAGGTGCAGGTGGTACTGCTGGAGGTATCGTTGGTAAACTGACTTACAAAGCCGATTGGGTTGGAAAAACAGGAACCTCTCAGGATTATCGTGATGCTTGGTTTGTTGCGTGTAGCCCTTCCCTATCGTTTGGAACTTGGATGGGGTATGATCACAATAATAATCTAAAGACAGCAAGTGGTTCCGCTATGAGTTATAGCCAACGTAACAATAACTTATGGGTTGCACAATTAAATGCTGCTTATGCTGCTAATCCAGATATATTTAAAACGGTTACCTCGTATAAACAACCAGAAGGAATCGTAGAAGCACAATATGATAAGGTAACTGGTGGTGTTCCAACAGAGGCTAGTAAAGCAGCTGGGCTAGTTGGTACGGCGTTATTTAATCAGAAATTTTTACCAAAAGCAGATGGCGGTACAACCGCTGGCCTTTATGTGGAGATAGATGGTAAAAAATATTTAGCATCTAGTAAAACTCCTGTTGAATTTACTTCAGCTGGAATCTTACTATCACAAGACCAATTAAAAATGATGGGCTATCAATGGGTAAAAGATCCTGCAACTTTATACAAGCCAGGAAGCATGTTCTCTAATGTTATAATGGCAGACAGTGGATTAACGGAAAATGGTAAAGCACCTGACAAAGTGTCGGCAACACTAGATGGTTCAAGGATTACTTGGACCCGAGTTAACGAACCAGATGTTATTGGATATTACATTTACAAATTAAAAGGCGCTTCTTTTGAAAAGGTTTCTGTTATTAAAGCAAGTCAACCACTAGAATATAGTCTTTCAGGAAAAGAACCTGGGCAATATTATGTTTTAGCAATTGATATCGATGGAAAGTTATCCGACCCATCTTCTTCGTTAAAATTCGGAACCGGTCAGTCTATTCCTGTAGATGGTGGAAATACCAACGGTAACGGCAATGGAAACGGCAATGGAAACGGTAATGGCAATGGCAATGGCAATGGTACTACTGGTACAGGTACTAGTAGCGGTAACTAAATGTATTGTATTAGCTGTTAATTAAAATAAAAAAGCTCGACCAATTCAAAATTTGAAAAGGTTCGAGCTTTTTATTATGAATGAATTATCTAATTTTATTTGAAAATAGATTTATTTTTTCCACAAATGAATCAAACTGTGCTAAATTCATTTGTTGAGAAGAATCAGACAAAGCAACCGCTGGGTCTGGGTGTACCTCTGCCATTATACCGTCAGCTCCAATAGCTAGAGCAGCCTTTGCAGCTGGAAGAAGCAAATCTCGACGTCCTGTTGAATGCACAACATCTACAAATACAGGAAGGTGCGTTTCTTGCTTCAAAATAGGAACTGCTGTAATATCGAGTGTATTTCGTGTAGCCTTCTCATAAGTACGAATACCACGTTCACATAAGATGATATTTCCATTCCCATTAGACATGATGTATTCAGCAGCCAAGATAAATTCTTCAATTGTTGCTGCAAGACCACGTTTTAATAAAATAGGCTTATTGATTTTACCTGCCTCTTTTAACAATTCAAAGTTTTGCATGTTACGTGCACCAATTTGGATAACATCTAGATAATTAGCCGCTTCTTGTAAATCAGCAGGATTTACAATTTCACTAATAATTGAAAGTCCATGCTTATCAGCTACTGCACGAAGAATTTTTAACCCTTCCATCCCCAATCCTTGAAAGTCATAAGGAGATGTTCGAGGCTTAAAAGCTCCTCCTCTCATGAATTTGAATCCTTTAGACGCTAGAGCAGCTGCAACAGTATCTACCTGTTCATACGATTCAACAGCACATGGCCCAAATATATATGCTGGAGAACCAGCCTGTCCGATTTCAGTACCATTTATTGTAATAATTGTATCTTCAGGATGTTTCTTTCGTGAAACCAATAAATGATTGACTTCTTCAACATTTTGCAAATCTAAAGATGCTTTAAAAATTTGTTTAAATATATGCTCAATGCACGCATCCTCAAAAGGCCCTTTGTTTTCTTTCTTTAGATTTTCCAACATGTTTCGTTCACGAACAGGGTCAAAACGGTTAACGCCCTGCTTTGTTTTTATCTTTCCTATTTTTTGAACAATTTCTCCTCGTTTGTTGATTAATTCGAGTAATTGTAAATTAATAGCATCCAGTTCTTCTCTTAAACGATCAATTTTATTTGCCATAGTGTGTTTTAGTTTCAATACTAAAACCGTCACCTTCCCTTCATAGGAATAATTATAAATAATTACGTAAGAGATGTCACGATTTGCATTTACGTAAGCAAACTGATTTTAGCAAATCATATTGGTATTAGTAAAAAAAGGAGAGGTATTATACCTCTCTAGAAAAAATTTATATGTTATTCCACTAATCAGCTAGATATAAAAGTTGTTCCTCTATAGTTTCTTTGCGGATACCCTTATGAGAAGTATGCCATTTTAATCTACCCTCTTGAAAAATAAATAATTGGGGTGATTCATGTTTTACTTCAAACAACTCGGCAATCACATTAGATAATTCCCGATCTTCCTGAACAATTAAGTAACCAGTATGCACTCTTGGATTATCGTTGACAAAAGATAAAAATTGATCAAAAGCCTCTTCACTAGTACCGCAAGTACTGCTATGTTTTAAAAAAACATATACGTCATTTTTCAATCTCTCATTAAATACATTAATTTCGCGAATTTGTTCCATCATTTTGCTATTACACCTCATATTCTTCATTAAGCTTATCTTTATATTTCCCAAAACAAAAATAGACAATCATTCAAAATAAAATAAATGCCCACTGATAATAATTAAAAATTACAATCAGTAGGCCCACTCGAAAATTTTCTATTTTTCTTCGCATTCACAATTTTCAATATCACAAGCTTCTTCATCTGCGTAAACTTCAGGCCCAAAGTTATAGTTATAATTTTCTCCGATATCTTTCTTTGAAAGTTTATCTTTTAGCCCTTGGCCTTTAGCTACTACTTGATCTTTAATTTCTGATCCCTTTTCAACAGCAATTGAAACCCATTCGGATCCTTTTTCACGAATATCTACTGTTTTATCTAACAAATCGTCTGCTTTTTCCATGATGTCTTGTCTTAATTCAGAACCCTTTTTTGGAGCTAATAAAAGCGCTGCAATTGCGCCGACTGCTCCACCGATTGCTGCACCGATTACAAATTTTTTAGCCATTAAAAACACTCCATTTCTTCTTAGAAAGTAATATTGCTTCATAGATAAGAATGTGCTTTGATGTAACAATAACTTATTCAAAAAACAAAGCAGATTTTTTAAAGATTATTTTGAAGTTACTTTCTTGCCCAATATTATTTTATTTTATTTTTTAAAAAACTTCTTGCCAATTTCTGTAGCTAGTACACCCCATTGAATAGATTTTGATAATTTTTCTTCATTACCATCTACTGCAATATGTAATTTATTCGTAACTTTTGAAATTGACTTCCCAATTTTACCAACTGAATCACTTAGGGCCTCAACGGCATCAAAAACTCCGTTCAGTCTTTCTGACTTTTTAGCTAAATCATCAGCAAGGGCGTTCGTTTTGTTTAACAAAGCTTCTGTTTCAGTTGTTATACCTCGTAACTGCTTTTCCATTCCACTAACAGTATCACTAACACTTTTTAATGTTTCCCTAATGGATCCTAAAGTTCTTGCAAAAGATATAGCAAGAATTAAAATCGCTAAAGCAATAACTGCAACACTTAAATATAAAATATTAATCATTTTTCCACCTGCCATCATTTTCTAAATATATACTTACAATATACATGATTTTAAAAACTTCGACAAATACCTTTAAATAAGTTTTCTGTCTTTTGTCAATTTTTGTTGTTATTTGACTTTAATTATTATTTCATTAAATTATGTTTTTTAAAATTTCGACATTCGAAAGAAATTATTTAAACTTTCATCTTAAATAATGTAAAATGTATTTAGATTAAATAGTATATAATGTTATATTGGATATTATAAATTCTAATCACCTAAAACAAACGGGAGGAAATAATAATGAGAGATCCACGCGTAACAACATTAGCAAAAAATTTAATTAATTACGCTTGTAAATTAAAAGAGGGCGAAAAAGTTTTTATTGAAAATAATGGCGTTTTTGAACGCGAATTAATTATTGCACTGGTTGAAGAAGCATACAAAGTAGGTGGCCATCCATATGTAAGCCTTAAAGATGCTCAAGTAGAACGTGCTCTTCGAATGGGTGCTACATTACCTCATTTCGATAAATTAGCTGAATATGAAGCTGCAATAATGGCTGATACAGATTGTTACATTGGAGTTCGTTCAGGTAGTAATATTAACGAATTAGTTGATGTTCCATCAGAAAAAACAAAAATATATGAACAAACAATATGGAATAAAGTACATAAGAAGGAACGTCTAAACAAACGCTGGGTAATCCTTCGCTACCCTTCTGGCTCTATGGCACAATTAGCAAAAATGAGTACCGTAGGTTTTGAAAACTTCTATTTCGATGTATGTAATCTTGACTATGGAAAAATGTCAGTAGCAATGGATAGCTTAGTTGATTTAATGGATAGAACTGATAAAGTTCGTATTACAGGACCTGGCACCGATTTATCCTTCTCAATTAAGGACATCAAAGCAATTAAGTGTGATGGACAAGTAAACGTTCCAGATGGTGAAGTTTATACTGCACCAGTTCGAGATTCAGTAAACGGTGTAATTTCTTACAATGCGCCATCACCATATCAAGGGTTCACTTACGAAAATGTTCGCTTGGTTTTTGAAAACGGAAAAATTATTGAAGCAACTGCTAATGACAGTGAACGAATCAATAAAATATTCGATACGGATGAAGGCGCTCGATATGTTGGAGAATTTGCTATTGGTGTTAACCCGTTCATCCAAAACCCAATGCAAGATATTCTCTTTGATGAAAAAATCGATGGCAGCTTCCACTTTACTCCTGGTTCTTGTTATGATGACGCTTATAACGGAAACAAATCAGATATCCATTGGGATCTTGTAAATATTCAACGTCCTGAATGGGGTGGTGGGGAAATCTACTTTGATGATGTGTTAATTCGAAAAGATGGCCGTTTCGTAATTCCTGAACTGGAATGCTTAAACCCTGAAAATTTAAAATAGGTTTTTAATATAAAAAGCGATTGCTCATGTATGCAATCGCTTTTTGTATATGCCTCTTAATTGTTATTAAAAAACGTAATTTTATTTAGATGTATTTTCTACTAATACCCCACCGAATACCTTATCCACGTCAGCAACAACCTGGCCATCAATTTCATTTTTTTCAACCATTTCCATTAAAATGTCCATTGCCTTTACATGATTCATTCCACAGCGATATGGACGATTCTCCGTGAGAGCTTGGTAAATATCGATTACCGCCATCAACCGTGAACAAAAATCAATTTTTTCTGCTCCTAATCCATATGGATATCCAGTCCCATTTAACTTTTCATGATGATTTGAAGCCCATTCAACAATATCACCGAAATATTCAATTTTTTCTAAGATCCGACGAGTGTAATAAGTATGTTTTTTAACAATTGAAAATTCTTCGTTTGTAAGTTTTCCATTTTTATCTAAAATTCTATTAGGTATACCTAATTTCCCAATATCATGCATATCGGCAGAGATTAATAACTTATACTTTTTCTCTTGATCAAATTGGTAGAAATCAGCCATAATATCAATTTTTTCAGATATTCCAGAAGAATGATTTCCTGTAAAAGAGGAATAAGAGTCAACAATCGGCGAAAAAATCTTTGTTGTTTCATGAATTTGTCTATAGTCAACATCTCTACATATTTTGGGAAATAAATCTCCTTTTACATTATCTATAAACAAGTCATCTATATCTAACCAAAAACTAGCTGTTTTTTGAAGTTCCAACCATGCATTAGCGATTTCTGGTGAAAATTTAATTCCAATATTATTTGTAATATCTCTTACGATTTCTTCTTGAGATAAATGTTCTCTATGTAATAATTCAAAATAATCGCTAAACCCAATGATTTTTGAAAATAAATGGATCTCATGGTCAAACTTACCGAAAGTTCCTTCACCATTATATGTCTCATGATGGTAAAGAACTATATTTTCTCTTTTTTCTAGAAAAGGGAAATCTTTCACAATCTCTTCACCAAAAATGCAATGGGCTCCTGTTTTTTCATGACTTTCGATATGGGCTTCTGAATTTAATTTTACAATACCAACATCATGCAAAAGTGCGTAAGAAACCAAGTCAAAGATTTCTTCATCACTCAATCCTAGTTGCCTACCTATTTTTCCACTAACAATTGCAACCCTTTTACTATGATTCTTTGAATCTATCATAAAATCTTTTTCAGCAAGGTCTAGTGCAAACGATATAGAAAGCAACAAATTATTAATACAAAATTTCATAATAGCCTCTCAAATATTTCCTTTGATATAAAAGTACTGAATTTCTAGAATTGATGAATCCCTTACTAAGTTTAACATAATGTATTCCATTTGAATTTCTTAATATAGATATTTAAAAATTAAATTTGAACGAAAAAAAGACTGAGACAAATTTATATATTTCTCCATGGTGGTGGATGAAATTTTTGGTTTGTTCCAGCCTTTAAACTAATGAAAGATTATAATTTCTCATACGCTGCTTGAAACTTTTGTACGTCTCCTGCACCCATAAATATTAAAACGCTATTCTCATGTACCTTCAATTTTTCTGTTCCTGCCTCAGATAAAACCTCAGCGTATTCAATCTTTTCACAAAGAACCTCTATTGTCATATCACCCTTCGATTCACGTGCGGAACCAAAAATATCACAAAGATATACTTTATCAGCTTTTGATAATGCTTCTGCAAATTCGTTTAAGAATTTACTTGTTCTGGTGAAGGTATGAGGTTGGAATATTGCTACTAATTCTTTACCAGGATATTTTTTTCGAGCTGAATCAATTGTTGCTAATATTTCAGTTTGATGATGTGCGTAATCATCAATTAAAATCTGGCTGCCGTGTACTTTTTCAGAAAACCTTCTCTTTACACCTTTAAAAGTTAAAAGATGTTTCTTTACAATTTCCAGGTCAAGCCCCTCAAGGTAACAAACCGCTAAAACCCCAAGTGCATTCAAAACATTATGATCTCCAAAAGTTGGAATCACAAAGTTTCCTACTAATTCATTTTTCACAAGTAAATCAAAACTTGTTCCACTTCTGTGACTAATTACATTTTTAGCTTGTATTTCATTATGCGAACCAAAACCATAATAAGTAACTGTCACATCAGAATGTATTTTAAGGAGTTGCGAATCATCGCCACATGCAACAATACCTTTCTTAACCTGAAGGCTCATTTGTTGAAAAGCATCAAATACATCCTCTAAATCACGATAATAGTCTGGATGATCAAAATCAATGTTTGTCATTATACAATAATCAGGGTAATACTCGAGAAAATGACGACGATATTCACATGATTCAAAAACGAAATATTGTGATTCAGCATCTCCAAATCCTGTTCCATCTCCAATTAAATAAGATGTCGGATGTATACCTTTCAATACATGTGCAAGCAGACCTGTAGTTGATGTTTTTCCATGTGTACCAGTAATAGCAATGCTTGTATATTTTTTTAGTAATTCACCTAAGAAAACATGATAACGAATAATAGGAAGTCCTAATTCAACTGCTCGAACAAGCTCAGGATGGTCGTCTTTGAATGCATTTCCAGCAATAACAGTTAGTCCAGGTTGAATGTTCTTTTCATCAAACGGCAAAATTTTAATACCTTTAAGCTCTAAGGGAACTTGAGTAAAAAAGTGTTTTTCAACATCGGATCCCTGCACTTGGTATCCCATATCGAAAAGAACTTGAGCGAGTGGGCTCATTCCAGAGCCTTTAATTCCAACAAAATGGTATATAGTCATATAAAATACCTCAATATCATTTAAATCTACAATCATTCTATTAACAAAATTCTAAGGAAATTCTGATTCATTCAAGTTCGGCAAATTTATGGTGATTTTTTACTTTTGTTTTGTTGAAATTCACTTGAATATTACCGATATTCGCGCTCATTTCACCTCATATTCCCTCATAAATATTGCTCAAAGAATGAACGGGTGTTTCCTTACGTCTATCAAAAAAAGTTTGTTATATTTTCTCAATCGGACAATTATCAGTTAGATCAACTTTTTCCAATCGTGGGTTTGGTCTATATCGACGCCCTTGTTTTGCTTGATGCTTATCGTTCAATATAACATTGTCTCCTGTAAAGCCAATGTTAATTTTTAATAAACTGCTGCCTACACCATATATATCTACAGGTACATTATTCAATTCAAATTCAAGAATGCGGTCAACGGTAAATCCACCAGTCGCACAAATTTGAACATGTTGAAATCCTTCAGAGTCCAACGCTTTACGTAAAGCAATCACAAGCTCTGCACATACCCCACGCGGATCAAAAGCACCTAAAATTTGAGGATTACGTAAAAAATATTGGTCAATCATTGTACGTGAGGTATCAAGTCGAACACCATGAAGTTTATTGCCAAACTCTCTAGCAACTTTTAAAGAATCCACAATAACATCGTTATTGTAATCAACTAAAGCAACCAAACCATCATTGGGGAATTTTTTATGATACGCATGACATGCCTTAACAACATCCCCATTAAAAATCTGGATTAGGGCATGAGGCATTGTACCAATACCTTCCTTTCCCCACCATTCATTCATGGCGTGGGTTGCTTGGGCTGTTGCTCCCCCAATGTATGCAGCATAGCCATCACCAGCTTGTTGTTGGAAATGATCATCACGG
Organism: Caryophanales bacterium; assembly: GCA_029240105.1. GTDB lineage: Bacteria > Bacillota > Bacilli > JARBTR01 > JARBTR01 > JARBTR01. The sequence continues at coordinate 224,624 of JARBTR010000004.1, forward strand.
TCCCCCATAAAAATCACTTGCTTCTGCTTTCCTGACGCTTTAGCCGCTTTTACCACATTATAAACATTTGTAGCCACAGAAGTTCTTCGTGCTAGAATTCCGTCAATTAATCCTTCTAGAAAGCCAAAATTTTGATAAGGTCCCCTTATTGTTAGAACTGTTTCGTAGGGTGCAATTTGATCCCCATCCTTTAATGAATGAACCTGCAGTGAAGATGGATTTTCTGCAAAGGATTGTATAAGTGCAATAACCTCATCTGTTCCACATAAAACAGCATGCTCTTTTTGAAAAAACTGCATGGTAACGATATTTTCAGGACAAAATTCTTCTACGATGTCTCGCGTCTTCAAAAAGTAAACCGCCGAAAACCATCCTTCTGCTACACGTTTATCAAATTTAAAAGTGCGATTCGTTAAACGACTAATTTCACCATTCATCTTTAATTCAATTTCTTTCATGCTGATAGTATTCCTTTATCTTCAGGATATAATAGAACATTTTTGGTTTTTATTACCTAAAAATTTCCCATATCTAATAATTCTTTCAGTGTTTCAAGATCATCTTCCCGTATTAAGACGTCACGAGGCTTCGTTCCATTCGCTTCTGAAATGATTCCGTTCTGTTCCATTAAATCAACTATTCGTGCAGCGCGATTATACCCAATTCGGTATCTTCGTTGCAAACTTGAAGTGGATATGTATTTTGAAGAGACTGCAAATTCACATGCTTCAAAAAACAGTTCATCATAATCTGCATCCCCCCCCTGAGATTGGGATTGAGATTGCTGTGACTTTAACAAATCTTCAGTTACAAATAAATACGAAGGTTCAGCCTGCATTTTTACATGCGATACGACACGTTCGATTTCATCGTCTGAAACAAATGTTCCTTGTAATCGAACAGATTTAGAAGAACCATTTTCTAAGAATAGCATATCTCCTCGACCGAGAAGTTTTTCAGCACCACTTTGATCCAGTATCGTTCTAGAATCAATATTCGATGCAACTGCAAACGCAACTCTAGTAGCAATATTTGATTTAATGAGCCCCGTAATGACATCTACGGATGGTCGCTGTGTAGCCACAATAAGGTGCATCCCACAAGCGCGAGCTTTTTGTGCTATACGGCATATAGCCGCTTCAACATCCTGAGAAGCTGTCATCATTAGGTCCGCAAGTTCATCAATAATGATTACGATGTAAGGTAATTTTACAGCAGAACCAACATATTCTTTAACTTTTTCGTTATACCGTACAATATCTCTAACACCAGCTGCTGCAAATAATTCATAACGTCGATCCATCTCTTCTACAGCCCATTTTAAAGAAGCTGTTGCTGCCTTAGGATCCGTAATAACAGGTGCAACTAAATGTGGAATTCCATTATAATTGGACAACTCAACCATTTTGGGATCAATTAATAATAACTTTACATCTTCAGGCGAAGACTTATAAAGCAAGCTTATTAAAATAGAGTTAATAAATACACTTTTTCCTGAACCTGTCGATCCTGCAACCAATCCATGTGGCATTCTCACCAAATCTGTTGTCACAGGCTCTCCTGATATATCAAGACCTACAGCAACATTTAATGGCGAGGGATGCTTCACAAATGCTTCTGTTTCTATAATCTCACGTATAAAAACGGGCCGAGATTGGCGATTCGGTATCTCAATTCCTACCTGGCTCTTACCAGGGATTGGAGCTTCAATCCGAATGTCTCTTGCTGCCAATGCTAATTTCAAATCGTCACTTAAATTTGAGATTTTATTTACCTTAACACCAGGTTCTGGCTGAATTTCAAAACGAGTTACGGATGGACCCTGTGTACAATTAACGACTCTTGCATTCACATTAAAATGAAAAAATGTTTCATCCAAAATATCGGCTTGACTCTCCATCCAATCGTTGTCATCCTTTTTGACTGCTCTAGGCTGTAAAAATTCAAACGGGGGATGAATATAGCCTGAAGTTTCAACAATGAAATCTGAATAAGACTGATTATTAGTATTATGTACTTGATTACTCATTTGTTCTGTTGATTGTGTTTTTTGAGCTATTGCAGCACTTACTCTTTGTTCGAATACACTTGTTTGAGAAGATTGTCCATAACCCTCAACTTGTATTGAATTAGTTTGAAAAGAAACTTCCTCGACTTGTACTGGATCAATTTGAAAAGAATCTTCCTCTATCTCTTCCATTAATATCTTTTCTACTAAAGTCTGATCGGAAAATATGCTATTTTCATTACTTGCAATTTTTTTTGAAAGTTTAGACATTCTAGTGATTATTTTAGAATCTGGAGTACCCAATTCGAATTCAATTGGCTGTGTTGTCGGATTATTTATCAAGTGCATAGGAGGTGGTACTTCAAGAGGTAAAAAACTCCTCTTTTCATTCTCTGCCCCCAACTTCGAGCTATGTATATCTTTTTTAGCAGGCTTGTCCTTGGTAAGTTTATTTTGAAAAGTATGCCACGACTTTAACTCCACGGTTGCATGTGGTTTTATAATTGATTCTTTATTTTTAAATTTGGCCCAATTTGACTCCGGCGTTCTGTCAAAACCAGATTTCGTTAATGAAGAGCTGCTTTTTTTAGGAGAAGTTGCTTTTACTTTTGTCTTTTCTGTTACTTCATTTATTGTTTTACCATAATCATCACGGTTTAGTTCATGATCAAAACCATCTTCAATAATTGGAAAAAAGAATTCACTTAATTGTGAATCCTTCTCAAATGAATTCTTTTGTTTCAATTCTTTATCGTTGTTTATTTTACTACCAAATTTATTTTTAAACGAATTCAATGATATCACTTCCGTTTTATGTAATTTTCATTATTTCGACAAAAAATGATCAATTCACTAAAGATGTTACACCCAATTTCTTGGAAATAGAGTAAAGTCATTCTATCATTTTACCATTCTCAAAAAAAAAAAACGAGTAGTGGTTTTCACACTCGTTATTTAACTAAATAGGCTTACTTCATGATAAAAATCGGCTTTAATTCTTTTTCTTCATAAACAAAAGAAAGTGCCGTAATTGGGATATACCCGTTTGCGAAAAACTTCATATTCATTTCTGCCAAAACGTTATAGCCGTAATCATTTTGTATGTCACATATAATCAGGACGTCTTGATGTGGTATAGAAACAACCATAGAACCGTGAAACTCTGAAATCATTTCATTTAAAAAGGAACTCATAAGAATTCTTGAGGCATCAAAACCATCATTCTGATTAACAAAATAAAATTGATTTCCTGCAACTGTATCCATTTTATATGAAAATTTAATAGATTCGAGATTTGTCATGGCATACTCATGTAACCTCTCTAAAGTTAATCCGGCTTCTGAAAGGAGTAATTGATCGATTAATTGATAACTTTTCCCCAAATCTAAAACATAATAAATACTTGTTTCAGATGTATGTTCCTTAATAACAAACTGAATACCTTTCGAATTCTCCCTTGGAAATGAACTTGAACGAATTACTGGAAAGATTTGATTTAAGTTACTTGCTAATTTTATTGATTGAGAAGAAGCAACTAAACTTGTCTTAATATAGTAAGCTATTTCCTCTGTAGCGTCTGAACTACTGTTTTCAAAGCGTGGTTTCAATACATTTAAATCAAGGTCGACACCCTGACCTGATTCTTTATTTACATAACGCAGAATATTCTTTTCTTTATCAAACAATGAAATAAATCTATTCCCTGCTAACTTTTCATCTAATACTTTCTTAATATCCATTTATCTGCCTCATATGATTGTAAGAAAATCCAGCACGCTGGTCCTTTTAAAACATTTGCGCTGATGTTTTGGATGAATTCCCGTAGAGCTATCCTGTGGGTGAGCACCTGAGCCTAAGGTCTCAGGCACCCACTTTTCCACGGGGAGTCCTGCGGGTTTCATTACCAAAACATCCATATTGTTCATCCTTCTAAAGCCTCTGGTACCAATAGTTAAGGCCCAAAAATTTATACTTTCTTATCCTTTAAAAAATCCCCTAATAATTGGGGATTTTACAAATGTTTATAAACTTTCAATAAACGCTTCTATTTCTTCACGTGTTTTGCGTTTTCCATTTACAAAACGACCAATTTGTTTGCCATTTTCAAAAGCAATAAAGCTAGGGATTCCCATAACTTCAAGTTCTCCACAAAGATCGATAAACTCATCACGATCAACATATATAAAAGTAAAATTAGGGTATTTCTCTACTACCTCATCAATAAATGGTTCAATAAAACGGCAATCCGAGCACCAATTGGCAGAAAACATTAGAATGCTTTTTCCGTTATTTATAATTGTATTAAGTTCTTCAGATGATTGTAATTTTTTCATTGAAAGACCTCCAAAGTTTTTTTATTAAAACTGCTATTTCTATTTTACATTGACACTCATGACTTCTTTCATGTAATCCAAAGCCCATTTTTCACGTTCTGGATTAAAGGATGCACATGCTGATGAGTCAACAATTAATTCCAGTTTCTTACCTTGATTTACTGCTTGAGTAAAAAAGCCGATTACTGTTTGAAAAACACAAATATCTGTTACAACACCGACAACAGTTATTTGATCATATCTTCCTACTAATTCTTTAATTTTATTAGCATCAGGACAATAAGCATGTTTTTCAATATGATTTATTTTGTTCTGACTTCCTTTTATTTCTCCATAAATCGTGTAACCTTTGGTACCCTTGATACAGTGAACTGGAAACACCTTAGGTTCAGGATAAATATCACTTTCCCAATCAGCTTCACTATGGTTATCAAAGGTAAAATAAATATCATTTTCATCAAATAATTCTGCTAATGCAGCGATATTCTTCTCTATTTTTTGAGCAGGTGTCCCCACCGTTAATTTACCGTCATCAGCCACAAAATCATACTGATAGTCAACAACAATTAAAGCTTTTTTCAATTTACTCACCTTGATTTCCCTGTTATATAGATTCTTTCATTAAAAAGAAAATATATAAGCTTATCCTAAAGTTCTTCTTGTTTTTTATAGTTTAGAATTAATTTGTTTCTACTATTTCAATGGAATTTACAATACGCATCATATTTCTAGCGTCTGCTGCCATATTCGAACGAGTTGTTTTAGTTGTCATTTTAAAACCACCAACTCCAACTGTAAGCTCTATTTTATCACCCATTTTTTCTGCTAACAAATACCCAAAACGATAACCATCTTTAAATGTTTCGTTTATTGTAAATCGAGCACCTGTATCTATCATATTTTGGTACAATTGCTTACTTGTCTTTTTTTCCAAACGATTTATATATATGAGGTAGCGTTGCGAGCCTTTAGATACAACAAAATTAGTAACTTCTTCTGTTTCAATTTTAAAACCCTGTGGTAAAAAGATCGAAATCCCTTGTATATTGTTATCTGATTTTAAAGGTTGATTTTTGAATGCTTTTTCCGCCTCTTCAATCGCATGCTTATTCTCATTAATAAACATCGGGGTAAAAATTAATGCTGCTAAAACAAGAATTGTTGAAAAAATCCAAAACCAATTTCTTTTTGCTTTTTCAATCAACCATTCTTTTCGAAATTTAAAATTCATATCTAATCACCTTAAGTATAATAACCATTTTGATTTGTACAACTTCCAAGTTAAATTCTACGACAAAAAATACGCCTGAAACAAGAATCCAGGCGTAATGTAATGAAATTTTAATATTCTTGAGATTTAATTAAATCTACAGTCGATTGATCACATCTTTTTACTAACTCAATTAGTAATTGTTTTGCAGCATCGTAATCATCTATGTGCATAATTGAAGTATGTGTGTGAATATAACGGGCACAGATTGCTATAACAGCACTTGGAACACCTTTATTGGAAAGGTGTACACTACCTGCGTCCGTTCCACCCATAGACATAAAATATTGGAACGGAATTTTATAATCGGATGCTGTATCTAAAATAAACTCAACCATACTATTACTTGTAATCATCGTCCGGTCCATAAAGCGAACTAAAGCGCCTTTTCCAAGCTGGCCAAACTCTGTTTTATTACCTGTTGCGTCATTTGCAGGACCACAATCCATTGCAAAGAAAATATCTGGTTTGATCATATTTGCAGCAACAGTCGCACCACGAAGTCCGGATTCTTCCTGAACTGTAGCACCTGAATACAATGTGTTTGGTAGTTTTTCGTCTTTTAATTCCTTTAAGAGTTCAATAGCCAATCCACAACCATAGCGGTTGTCCCAGGCTTTTGCCAATAACTTCTTTGAGTTAGCCATTTGTGTAAATGGGCTGTATGGAACAATAGGAGTTCCCGGGCGTATGCCCAACTGCTCTACTTCTTCCCTTGATTCTGCACCTATATCTATCAGCATGTTTGCTATTTGCATTGGCTTAGAACGCATACTCTCATCAAGCAGGTGTGGAGGAATAGATCCAACAACACCCATAACAGGACCCTTTTTTGCTAACACCTGAACGCGCTGCGCTAACAGGACTTGTTCCCACCAACCACCTAGCGGATGGAATTTTAGACAACCATTGTCTGTAATCTTTGTAACAATAAATCCAACTTCATCCATATGACCTGCAGCCATAACAATTGGACCTTTTCCATCGCCTTTTTTTATTCCAAAAATACCACCTAAATGGTCTTGAATGATTTCATCTGAATATTTAGTTAATTCCCCACGCATAAAGTCTCGTACTGGTTTTTCGAATCCTGGTGCTCCAGGAAGTTCAGTTAATGTTTTGAACATTTGAATTGTATCTTGATTCATGTTGGTTTCCCTTCTATTTATATTTCGTTTCCCTAACTAATTTTATAGTGAATACTAATAAAGTTGCAAGTAGTATACACATACTGGTATTTCTTTACGTGAATTTTATAAAATTAAAGTATAATGTGTATGCGAGAATACATTTATTAATTTTAATTTGTCTAACATAGAAACCATGGGGGATTTTAATGAACTGGAAAACGATGGCTTCAATAGTCGCAGGGTTTGCTGTAGGTTACACTGCATCTTCGATTATCAATGGCGGCACACTTTCTGACCCAGAAAAAGTTTTGGCATCCATTAAGAAAAAATTTAGAGAGCTTGGACATGTTAGTGGAACGTGGATTTTAATGACTCCAGAAAAATTCCGAAACCAGATTCTTGAATTTGATGTATATCAAGGAGGAATTACGGTTGAAATAGATGCAGAAGAAAGAAGATTTGAGTTTATTGCAGATGCAAAAACGGGTGCTATTTTAACAGTAAATGAAAAGGTATCATAATTGGGGATTTAATATGAAAAAAATGATTGTTTGTGACCATTGTAGGCGGGAAATTACCTTTAGAGGGGATTTATCTGTTGTTCTAGTTTCACCAACTATTCATCCTTATCATGATGAATGCTTTTCAAAAGAAAATAAAGGTTTTTCTGGTATTTTTCTTAGCGATACAGTAATTAATGGTTTTGGATTTAGCTTTATGGCTATCGTTAGTTTTATCCTTTCAATTACACTCTTTATTACAAGTGAACAAAATCAAAAATGGCTGGCACTTTTTCTTTTAATTGTACCAATCTACCGTTTAGTTTCTTATCTTTTATTTGAACGCCACCTAGAAAAATAGCAACGAGAGGATATCTTCTCGTTGCTTTTTTTATTTAAAAGCCACTTCACAGCGGTAAATCGGATTTCCTTTAGCTGAGAACTTTGCTTCATATTCTGTCATGATGTTTCCTTCATAATCACTGTTATGCAAATCCAATGATACAAATTTAAAATCCATTCCATATTGATTAAAGCTCACTAGTGAAAATTCAAACAAACCGCGATTATCCGTTTTAAAATGAATTTCCCCATTTTTAGGCAAGATGGATTTGTACAAATCTAAAAAGCTTTTGTAGGTTAATCTACGCTTTTCGTGTCTTGTTTTCGGCCACGGATCGGAGAAATTCAAATAAACCAATGCTACTTCACCTTCAGTAAAGATATTTGGAAGATTTTCTGCATCGACCAACATTAATTTAATATTTGAAATTTCATTTTGAATTACCTTTTCAAGTGCGTTTACCAAAACATTCTTTGAAACTTCAATCGCAATATAATTAATTTGTGGATTCTTCATTGCCATTCCGGTTATAAATTGACCTTTACCAGTCCCAACTTCTATATGAATGGGGTTGTTATTTCCAAACAACGCGTGCCATTTCCCTTTTTGTTCCTCCGGTTTTAAGACCATATACTGTGGATATTGTTCCATCATTTCATGTGCCCAAGGTTTATTTCTCTGTCTCATAAATTACTCCTAATTTCACTTTTCATTGGTTATAGTTTCACTTTTTTAATGATTCTGTAGACTTTAAAAATTTGTTAGTAAAACCATTATTATGCATAAAAACAAGGTTCCCCTCAAAACCTAATGAATGATTTCTAATCCATAAATGGTACATTCATTCGGTAAAAGGAGAACAAAATGACTATCTCTAAAGAAAATCACATTACTTTATTAAAAGATATACTCTCTACTCATTGCCAAGACTGCAGTGGGTCTTCCTCTCAATATGCTCAAGCTTCTAGAATTGTCGACAATTTGCTTGTTGAATTTGGTCAAGAAGAGGATATAAAAAAAGTTTTATCTGAAATTCAAAATTATTGTAAACAAGGAACTCAACTTTCCTATCATACTGACCATATAAACGAAAATCAAACTGCCATATCCAAATGGGTTGAACATTTACATTCTATGAATTCATAGTGCAGTTTTTATTTCATATTACAAATCACAGATTACATTCAGCTGTTTTGGTAAAATTCGCAATTGAAGTTTCCCTGCACCCACAATTTCACCATCAGCATGAATGACTTTATTCACATCTGATTCAATTTGAATTTTTTGACCAGTTACGTAATCACAGTTTTTTAAGCGGATATGTCCTGCCCAGATAATGGAGAAGAACATGAAAAAAATGCTTAAACGACTGTAAGAGTGGACGATTAGAACATGAAAAACACCATTGTCCATTCTAGCATTAGGTGATATTGGTATCCCCCCGCCAAAATACTTTTGATTTGCTATATTAACAATCCAAACTTTTTTATAGTCTTTTGTAATTCCATCAATTGTAACTTTCATATTTGGGAATTTATATGTCGCGATTGATTTAAAAAAAGTATAAAGGTAAGCAAGCTTACCTAATTTTACTTTGTTAAAAAATGCTTTCAATGGCGAGTCGTTCACTTCAGCAGTGACATCTGCATCAATTCCCATCCCCATTGAACTCAAAAAATACCCTTTGTGATCCGTCTCATATTCCCCAATGTCAATCTTTTTAACAGGCCGATTTTTATTACGTATAAATCGAATAGCTTCAATAGGATTCATGGGAATTTGAGCGCCGCGACAGAAGTCATTTCCAGAGCCAGCACCAATGTAACTAAATGTTGCATTTGGATATTCTGCTACACCATTAGCAACTTCATGTGCTGTTCCATCTCCGCCAATTGCAATGATACATGCAGAATCGTGTTTATCTAAAATTTCCTTTGCTAATACCGATGCGTGCATTGGGTAATCTGTTAGATAAAAATCATAATCCGCCTTTTCTTCATCCAAAATTACTTTCACTCGGTTCCAAACAGCTAAACTCTGAGCATTTTGTGCCTTTGGATTGACAATAAAGTACATCTTTTCTGTCATCATAAATCCCCAAATCATGGTTTTAGTTACATTTCTTTATACACTTTTGTCTTTATGTTTTTGCCCTATATTACGTTAGTTTCACTTACCATAACACCATTATGCTTTCGCTCAACTGCCTTATCTAGGACAAAAACATTTTGACAAAAGTCTTCGAGTTTCTCCGATAACCATTTTTTCGAGTACAAGGCGGAAGATTGAGGCATATCGAACATATGCCGATTGATGACAACACAGTAAACGAATAAATGGTTTCGGAAATACTGTGTAAAGGAATGTAACTAAAACCATCCATTTCCACTATTTTATCAAACACACAAACTATCTGTATATAAAAAAAGGAAGGGACAAATTCTCAATATGAGGTCATCCACAAGCTTTCTTCAGGTGAATTTTCGAGCCTATACTCGTGAAAATACCATTCTCACGATGCAAGGTCTCCCAAATTCTCTTTCGAGTAGAGTAGTGGATGAATTTTTGAGATTTGTCCCATCACTTTTTATTAAAAAACTCTTTTATTTCGTTAACTCATATATACTTTGCGCATAAATAGCCGTCATTTTAATTAATTCGTCAATGCCGATATATTCATTTTTTTGGTGAACGACATCTTCCTGCCCCGGAAATAACGGACCAAATGCAACGCCCTGCTTAAGTGATCGAGCGTATGTCGCGCCACCCATTGAATGAAGAGTTGCTTCCATCCCTGTTTGCTCAGAGTAAACCTTTTGCAAAGTTCTTACTAAATCACTATCAGCGCTTACATGATGAGGTGTCATATGATTTTTTTCAAAAACTTTAAATTTAAACGCTTTAGCATAATCATGAATCCTTTGCCATCCGTCAACCATATCAAAAGTCACTGGATACCGTAGATTTAAAGCTATGCTGCATTTCCCTTCATCTTCAAATTGAAAAATTCCGTAATTAATGGTTAATTCTTTTGTAATTTCATCGCTATAAGCGATACCAAAACGATTTCCATCCTCGTTAGCAGCAATGTATTCTTTAATAAAACGAAAATATGGATGACGTGTATAATTCGCCAAAAATACTGCAAGCTTTAGCCCAGCATTTTTTCCTAGATGTGGGAGCGAACCATGTGCAGAAACACCATACACTTCAAAAGTTATTGTATTTCCTTCTACTTTTACATCAAAATCGTACATTGCACTCACACAGAAGGCTTCAAAAACGATTTTAGTTTGCTCTACTAGATTAGGATTGATTTCCACCACTGCTTTTGCATACTCAGGAACCATATTAAAGCGCTCGCCAGAATGGAAAGACAAGATTTTAAAATCTTGATCTTGAGTATTTTTCCCCTCATAGTTTAAGGAAAAATCACGCAAACCCTTTTCTGCGTTAATAATTGGGAAATCGGCATCTGGAGAAAACCCTATAGAAGGCATTTCTTCCTTAGCAAAATAATGCTCTACGCAGCGCCAAAGATTTTCTTCGTCACAACCAAGTATAATGCGAATACGTTTGTTCAGTTCTAAACCTAGCTCTTTTATAATCTTCAAACCATAATAAGCAGCCATGATAGGGCCTTTGTCATCAATCGCACCTCGTGCATAAATTCGATTGTCTCGAATTTCTGCACCAAACGGATCAGAATTCCATCCACTTCCTTCAGGTACTACATCCACATGCCCTAATACACCTAGTAGCTCTTTACCTTGGCCATATTCAATATGACCGGCATAACCCTCTGTGTTTTTCACAGAGAATCCGTCCTTTTCGGCTTTTTCTAAAATAAATTCTAGCGCTTGGCGAATATTTTGCCCAAAAGGTGCACCATCACATGCTGTTGTCTCATCAAGAGTACTTTTTATTTGTAAAAAACTTTGCAAGTCCGAAATCAGACTCTCTCTTCTATTTTCTACTTCATCTAACCAATTAATCGTTGTCATCACTTTCGATTCTCCGATCCTAAGACAATGAGAATCGATCCCATGGCCTTTTCTACTTTCTTTTTTGATATTCAAGTTAACCGACATTCTCAAATCCAAAACCTATGAGTTAAACCCGAATAAACTTACAAATTAAACAATCCTATTATAGCGAAAATCTTAGTTTTGTATCAAATTTAATTCACTGTCAGTTAGTTCTCGATACTCACCTAATTGAAGTGAATCATCAAGCTTTAACTTACCCATTGAAAGTCTCTTCAAAAACAGCACTTTTTTATCAACTGCTTCAAACATCCTTTTTACCTGATGAAACTTTCCTTCGGTTATTGTCAACTCTATCTCTGAAACTACTCCACTTTTCAGAATAACTAAATCGGCTGGTTTCGTTTCATAGTCATCTTCAAGAATGACACCATTTTTGAATTTTTCAATGTCTTCTTCTGTTACCTCTCCATCAATTCGTGCAAAATAGGTCTTTGGAACATGTTTTTTTGGAGATAGTAGTTGGTGAGCTAGTTGACCATCATTTGTCAAAAGCAAAAACCCTTCTGTGTCTCTATCAAGTCTCCCTGCTGGGAATAAGCCTTTTGCAATATCTTCGGGTGCAAGTAAATCCAAGACCGTTTTTAAATACTGGTCTTCTGTAGCTGAAATGTAACCTTGGGGTTTGTTCATCATGATGTACACAAATTCTTTGTATACCAAACTTTCTCCTGCAACTATTACATTACTTTTTTCTGGATCTACATGAATGCTCCCATCTTTATACATCTTTCCATCAACATAAACCAAACCAGACTTTAGCAGTTTTTTTACTTCTGTTCTGGTTCCAAATCCACTATTTGCTAAAAGCTTATCTAATCTCATTTTTTCACCTTTTATAAAAAATTCACAAGATTGAACATACCTGAATATGATGCTATGTATATTTGGGGCAGTTGCCCTTAATTTTTTCAAATCATTTTTAAAAATTCAACAAGAACATTCTTGTTACAGTTTTAGGAGCGTGAATACAATGAACGAATATGAATATTATTATCGCCCACAACCTGGCTATCCTCAGCAACAACAATTTCAATACCAAGACCCATCACTAGCAATCCCTGTTCAACAATTTCCTGGCCTTGGTCAAGGATTAGGCGGAGGATTAGGCGGAGGGTTTGGCGCAGGTCGAATTGAGCGTCTAGAACGTGAAGTTAACTTCTTACAACGTCAAACTCGAAATTTAGAAAGAAGAGTTGACCGCTTAGAACGTCGTTTGGGATTTGGCCAATTCTAGCCACCTATTCATAAAACGAGGCGTCTTATTTGAGACACCTCGTTTTTTTATTAGTTATTAACAATTTGCTTTCTTTTTAACTTTAACTTTCTCATGATCGTATCCAATTTAGGACCAAAGGCAACCTGAAGTAGAGAAGTATAGAATGATAAAACAAAATAAATGACCGCACCTACTGGTATTACGAAAGCCAAAACAATGGCTGCACCACTAGTGGTTCTTTCTGCAAAGAATTCAATTAGTACTCGTTTTTCAAAATATAGAACAGCTAACATAATAGCTGAGAAAATAAGCATTAATAGGACTCTTTTAAAAATTTTACGAAAAGAATAATTTGAATGTTTTTGAATCATATATAGATTTAATAGGGCAACTGTAAAATATCCTGCACCTGATGAAGAAATGGCACCAACAGCTCCAAAAATATGTATAAACGGGATTGCTAAAACTGCTTTAACTAGTATTCCTATTAACAAACTTTTTACAGTGAAACTATTTTTGTTCATACCTATAAGGACAGAGCCACTTACACCTACTATTCCATAAAGAATAATGATAGGGGCATATATCCTTAAAGCATCAGCTCCAAATTTATGATATCCATAAAACAATGTATAAAACTCTGATGAAAAGAAGGCCATACCTATTGTTGCCGGTATCAAAATCAACAATAAGATTGTAAAAGTATCATCTAAAATTTTTCTAAATGCTTTAAAATTTTTCTGTGAAATAGTGGCTGATACATTTGGAATAATAGAAATTTGAAATGATACCGCCAATGTAAGAGGTATTAAAACTAATTGCTGAGTCTGGATGTTAATAATTGATAGAAAATTATCCGCTTCCTTCAATTGACCGATTGCAGACATACCTCTATAAAAAGTCCAGTTATCAATTAGCTGAAACACTGGCAATGCAATAGAAAGAAATACAAATGGAATTGCAGATTTAATGATTTCTTTAAACATTTCCGTATTGGAAAGAAGAACTGGGCGATTGTTATTTAATAAAAGTTCATCAAATTTGGGTTTGTTTTTTCGCCAATAATAAAAAAGGACAAGCATTCCTGCTATGGCTCCAACCAATGCTCCTAATGTTGCTAATTGACTAGCTAGAATTGTTTTTTCATTTAATACCTTCATGGCATAAAAAACACCTGCAAGTAAGAACAGAACACGTGCTATTTGCTCGATTACCTGAGAGACAGATGTTGGAACCATATCACCATGCCCTTGAAAATATCCTCTAAAAAAACTCAAGGAAGGTACAACGATTAATGCAAAACTTACAGCTCGAATCACACTTGCTACTGCCTCATTCGAAAAATCAGGATCATTAAATGATTTAGCAAGTAAAGGGGCAATTGCAAACAGAACTGCAAAAGCCATTATTCCAGTCACAATAGTGACGAGCTGAACCGTTTTAAACATTTTTCTACTTGTCGCATATTCGCCCATGGCATTATATTTAGCAGTGAATTTTGACACTGCAGAAGGCAGTCCACCTGTTGCAATACTAATGAATAATGTATATGGCACATACGCATAGGCGTATAAATCAAGTCCGCCTGCCTCACTCATCATTCTTGAAAAAGGAACTGTATATAGCAAACCAATAACTTTCGAAAGCATTGCTCCTGCAGTTAAAATAAATGTTCCTTTTACTAATTTTGAACCATTCATGAAAAATCCTCATTTAACAAGCTATTATTATAAATTCTTTTTATATTCATGAAGATTTTACTCTTTTGTCAAAATGATTACAATCAACAATTCATTAGTGGAACCTTTATTTACGGTAAAGAATCATTGCACTGTAGCAATATATTTGTTCATCCTCCATTGGCTCAGTTATTGCTGCGATAGAGAATTTAATGTCCACAATTTTTTGGTCTGGAATTACTTCCAAGAAAAGATTTATACGATCCTCTAAATCCTTCTCATGCTCCTCATCAAACAACTTTACCTGTAACAAAAAACAACACTCCCCTCACAAAGGTGCTCGACAGACCGTTCAGCTCCGAAGGAACTGGAGCGAATAAGCGAAGAGCCGTAAGTTGTTCCTGAGCTGAAGCTCAGACAACTCTGGCATACCTTATCGTTGCCGAGACAAGCTCGGACGCTAAGGGAAGTAGGCTTTGAGCCTGCGAAAAACCTTCAACTTATTCGGGAAGTTCTCGAGGAGTTGGTCTTTCGAGCCCGATTCTAAAAGAAGTGTTGCCTTCAATGAATTTTTATAAACAATTAAGAATTAAAATTGCGATTTACCCTTGCTAGGATAAACCTTTTCACCAAACCAGGCGTTCATCCCACCAGCTATGTTCACAACTTTATATCCATTTTCCTGTAAAAACTCACATACACGTAAACTGCGTGCACCCGAGCGACAAATGATGAAGTACTCTTTATCCTTACTCAGTTCAGTTTTACGATTCAGAAGATCGTTCATTGGGATATGAATTGTACCAGGAACCATACCTTCTGCAATTTCAGAATCTTCACGAATATCAATTACATGCAATTCATCTCTATACTTAGTCATTTCTAAAAGCTGACCTGTTGTTATACTTTTGATTTCCATTTCTACTCTCCAATCCGTTTAAAATAATTAACCGGCTCCGAATGACAAAATGTTTAGCCAACAACGATATTTAGTAGCTTCCCTGGGACGTAAATAATTTTACGAACTGTTTTGCCATTTGTTTGTTCAGATACCTTATCTACTGCATAAGCCATTGCTTCTGCTTCTTCTTGTGAAATATCCTTTGCAACTGTAAGTTTTGTTCTCAACTTCCCATTTACCTGAACGACAATCTCAACTGTATCATTAACTAATTTTGATTCGTCAAAACTTGGCCAAGTCGCATACGTTATTCCTTCCGTATGTCCCAGTTTGCTCCAAAGTTCTTCAGCAATATGAGGACAAATTGGAGCGATACATTTTACAAATCCTTCAACATATTCTTTTGGAATTGTATCTGCTTTGTAGCACTCGTTAATAAATACCATCATTTGTGAAATCGCTGTATTAAAACGTATTCCAGCTAAGTCTTCCGTAACTTTCTTGACGGTTTCATTATATACTTTATCCAATGATTCATTGTTTGTATTAGTGACTTTATCACGAAGATTTCCATTCTCATCGACAAATAAACGCCAGACTCGGTCCAAGAATCGACGTGAACCCTCTAACCCATTAGTGGACCATGCAATGGATGCGTCAAGTGGCCCCATAAACATCAGATACAAACGAAGTGTATCAGCACCGTGAGATTCCACTACGGTATCAGGATTAACCACATTCCCTTTTGATTTGCTCATTTTCTCATTGTTTTCACCAAGGATCATTCCCTGATTAAATAACTTTTGGAATGGTTCTTTTGTCGGAACAACCCCAATATCGTATAAAAATTTATGCCAGAAACGAGCATATAACAAATGAAGTACTGCGTGCTCAGCGCCACCAATATAAGAATCTACAGGTAACCATGCCTTCATTTTTTCAAAATCTGCTAAAGCATTTTTATTTTCAGGATCAATAAAACGAAGGTAATACCAGCAGCTTCCAGCCCATTGAGGCATTGTATTGGTTTCGCGTCGACCTTTTCTACCGTTCTCATCCACTACATTTACCCATTCAGTAATATTTGCAAGTGGAGACTCCCCTGTTCCAGATGGGCGAATATCAGTTGTTTTGGGTAACATAAGAGGTAAGTTTTCATATGGCTCAGCTGACATTGTGCCATCTTCCCAATGGATAATTGGAATAGGTTCACCCCAATATCGTTGTCTTGAAAAATTCCAATCACGCAAGCGGTAGGATACTTTCTTCTCTCCCGCTTTAGTTAAGGTTAACCAATCAATCATTTTTTCAATGGCTTCTTGCTTACCCATTCCATTTAAAAATGCTGAATTCACATGTGGTCCATCTTCAGTGTAAGCCGCTTCTTCAATGTTTCCACCTTTTAAAACTTCAATAATTGGCAAATCAAACTTCTTTGCAAATTCAAAGTCACGTTCATCATGTGCTGGTACTGCCATAATTGCACCTGTTCCGTAACTAACCAATACGTAATCTGCAATCCAAATCGGTAACTTTGCACCATTCACTGGATTTACAGCGTAAGCACCAGTAAATACACCAGTTTTTTCTTTTGCTAATTCTGTTCTTTCTAAATCACTTTTTGTTGAAACCCATTCTACATAAGACTCAACTGCTTGTTTTTGCTCAGTAGTTGTAATTTTTTTGATTAAAGTATGTTCTGGTGAAAGTACACAATACGTTGCACCAAATAGTGTATCCGGTCTAGTAGTGAATACAGTGAATTTTTCATCCTCATGGCCATCAACTTTGAAATGGACATGAGCCCCTTCTGACCGGCCAATCCAATTGCGTTGCATATCCTTAAGGCTATCCGGCCAATCTAGCTCATCTAAATCTTCAATCAAACGATCCGCATACTTTGTGATACGCATAATCCATTGTCGCATTGGTTTACGGATTACAGGGTGCCCACCACGTTCACTTTTTCCATCAATGACCTCTTCATTTGCTAAAACGGTTCCAAGAGCAGGACACCAGTTAACAGGAATTTCATCCATGTAAGCAAGACCTTTTTCATAAAGCTTCAAGAAAATCCATTGAGTCCATTTAAAATATTCAGGATCGGTTGTATTCACCTCGCGATCCCAATCATACGATAATCCTATTGATTTTAATTGGTTACGGAATACGCCAACGTTTCGTTCTGTGAACTCAGCTGGATCATTCCCAGTATCCATCGCATATTGTTCTGCCGGTAATCCAAATGCATCCCATCCCATTGGTAGTAATACATTGTAGCCTTGCATTCTTTTCATACGAGCTAAAATATCCGTAGGCACATAACTTTTAGGATGTCCTACATGAAGACCAGCTCCTGAAGGGTACGGAAACATACCTAATGAATAGAAATTTGGCTTACCACTGTCTTCAGTGGTTTTGAAAGTCTTATTTAACTCCCAATGTGCCTGCCATTTTTGTTCAATTTCTTTGTGATTAAAACTCATTTAAATTCCACCTTTCTTAAAATCTAATTACTCAATACGCATTGCTTAAATTAACTTTTTTGCATTAGTAGTAGTGAGATTCAAGGAAGCAAGCGACTGAGGCCCGGAGTGTGTTTAGACACACATGAGGATCCGAAGAAGCGTAGCTGACACCGAAGATTGCTGCTAATAATGCAAAAAAGCCTTTCATCCCTAAAAAAGGGACGAAAGACTTTACATAAACCTCCGCGGTACCACCCAAATTGATATCATAAAGATATCCACCTCGTACTCTTAACGCGAGCTACTCGGATACGCTACTTAGAAAAACTTAAGTTCAATCTTATTATTGATTATGTTTTTCATTTAAATTTACGTATGCAATCTCCTTGGCGAGTTCTTGGTTACCTTTTATCAGCTTGCACCAACTGCTGACTCTCTAAAAAAAAATATACCAATACTACTCCAACTCATCGATTTATTATTCATTCTATTTTTATAAAATTTTATTTAAAAGTCAAGTAAAGGTTACAGTGTACCATATATTCATTATGTTCATCACTCAATTTCCTTAAACAATCTGTAGAAGTCTTTCTACAAACTACTTTCAAAGAAATTTTTGGTAACTTAGTAACGTATTGGAATGTAAAAAGTCCTCCGTTTATTCAGAAAAAAAGTACCTACTATTTACTAAATGTGTTACACTAATGAGGTATTTATTATATTAAAAAAGGTGGTTATTACATTGAGACTCACTGTTCCAACAGAGATGCAGGAACTTTTAAACGGAAAAAATGTACATTTACAACTTTCTGTTCCACAATTAGTAGAAAAAGTGCTTGATAGAAAAGAAGGCGTACTTACAGATACAGGTGCGATTCGTGTTGCAACCGGAAAATATACTGGTCGTTCTCCGAAAGATAAATATACTGTTGAAGAATCTTTAACTAAAGATAAAATCGACTGGGGAAATGTGAATAGACCCATTTCACCAGAAAACTTCGATAAACTATACAATAAAGTAATTGACCAATTAAAAAAACAGGACGAAATTTTCGTCTTTAATGGATTTGCTGGCGCAGATTTGGACTATCGTTTGCCAATTCGTGTTGTTAATGAATATGCATGGCATAACCTATTTGTTCATCAACTTTTTATCCGCCCAACTGAAGAAGAATTGTCTAACCACCAAGCAGAATTTACGATCTTGGGATGCCCAAGCGTAAAAGCAATTCCCGGAGAAGATGGAACAGATTCAGATACATTTATTTGTGTATCTTTCGAAAGAAAATGCATCATTATAGGTGGGTCAGAGTACTCTGGTGAGATGAAAAAATCGATCTTTAGTATCATGAACTACTTATTGCCAGAACAAGGCGTTCTTTCCATGCACTGTTCTGCAAATGTTGGTGCAAAAGGTGATGTGGCCTTATTCTTTGGACTTTCAGGAACTGGTAAAACAACTTTATCAGCAGATAAAAACCGCAGCTTAATTGGTGACGATGAACATGGTTGGTCAGATAATGGCGTATTCAATATTGAAGGTGGATGCTATGCAAAATGTATCAACCTGTCTCAAGAGAAGGAACCTGAAATTTGGAATGCTATTAAATTTGGCTCTGTTGTAGAGAACGTTGTATATGATGAGCATACTCGTGTTCCTAATTACGATGATGGATCAATAACTGAAAACACTCGTGTTGCCTATCCAATTGATTATATTGAGAATGTTACTTTACCAAGCAAAGCTGGACATCCAAATACAATCGTTTTTTTAACAGCCGATGCATATGGGGTTTTACCTCCTATCAGTAAATTGACAAAAGAACAAGCAATGTACCATTTCCTAAGTGGTTTTACAAGTAAGTTAGCTGGGACAGAAAGAGGCATTACAACACCTCAATCAACTTTTTCAACTTGTTTTGGATCTCCTTTCTTGCCGCTTCATGCAACAAGATATGCAAATCTATTAGGTGAAAAAATTGATAAGCATGGCCGACTAATGGTAAATGCAGCAGTTGAAGGTCTTTTAGATCAAGTGGAAACTGTTACAAATGAAATCTTCGGACTTCAAGTGCCTGTAAGTGTTCCTGGTGTCCCAGGTAATGTATTGCAACCTGAATTAACATGGTCAAATGTTGATGATTATAAAAAACAAGCACTTGATTTGGCTCAACAATTTAAGAACAACTTTAAGAAATTTGGTATGGTTTCATCTGATATAGAAGAATTGGGCGGACCAAAAATTTAGTAATTTTTATAAACTCAAAAGCTAATTTCCTTACGGAGGTTAGCTTTTTTTATGACGATTCTACTAAAATGGTGTAATACACTAGAACGTTCGTCCTTAGCGGCACGTCCACATCTACATATTTTATAGTGTTGAAACTGATCGAAAATGGTATTTACCCTTCGATCAATTTCAACACTTTAAACCTCAAGGAGGTGAAATTATGATTAGATGGCCGATAGAAAGATGCGGAGATAGCTTTGAACGCACATTGGCAGATGCGGAAGAATTATTGGTATTTCAAAACTGTACTCCTGTTACAGGAACTTCAAATACAGTTGCAAACCGTATATTTGAAGCAACAGAAGATGTTAATGCGACAATTGCGGCATCATTAGAGAGTACAAATTCAGTCGGTTTTAACGTAATTATTACTCGTAGTACTGGTCCTAACATCACTTTAACTGTTCAACCATTGAGCTCAGTGACATTTATAGTTGATGGAGTATTGACTATAGATCTATTTGGGTTCGGTGGAGAATATACAGCTATTTTCAAACAACAAACTGCTTACCAAGTAACTGTATAGATTTCAATTTAACTGAAAATACCCTTCCAACTTTTTTTAAAAAGAGAGGGGTATTTTGTATTGGGTTTGTACACTCCAATTATCAATGAAATATCCTATTATATCTTTATACTTTTTTCCTCTATATTGAGGGATACTGTACAAATACCAAAGGTAATGTTTTCTAATTTTGGAAATCAAATTTTAAATCAGAATGAAAAGGAATCAATCTTTGATCATATCTTCAAAAAATCATTGATAATACACTATTTTTTTCATACCCAAACACTACCTAAAATTCTATAAAAGATTTTAGTGAGATACTACTTTATTAAGTATGCAGCAACAGTATTTACTCTCAAATCTATTTATAGTATGATACATAAAATTTATAGATTTTGGTGGTGCATTATGGGATATACCTTAACTGAAAAAGTATTAAAAGAACATCTAATCAGTGGTCAATTGACTGCTGGGGAAGAAATTTGCATAAAAGTTGATCAAACTCTTACCCAAGATACAACAGGAACCATGGCGTATCTTGAGCTCGAAGCTATGAACATTGGCAAAGTGAAGACTGAGGTGTCCGTAGCTTATATTGACCACAACATGTTACAAACTGGATTTGAAAACGCTGATGATCACGCTTTTATCAAGTCCATGGCCATAAATCACGGTATCATATTTTCAAAACCTGGAAACGGCATCTGCCATCAACTTCATTTAGAGCGGTTTGGCAAACCTGGAAAAACATTAATCGGTTCAGATAGCCATACACCGACATGCGGCGCACTTGGTATGCTTGCTATTGGCGCAGGTGGGTTAGATGTTTCCATAGGCATGGCCACTGGAACATATTGTTTGAAGATGCCTAAAATCATTAAAGTAGAATTACGAGGAAAATTACAAAAGAATGTATCCTCCAAGGATGTCATTTTGGAACTTTTAAGACAGCTATCCGTTAAAGGTGGCGTGAATAGTATTATTGAGTATTCCGGTGATGGAGTCAAAACACTATCCTTAACACAGCGTGCGACCATTACCAATATGGGAGCGGAGCTTGGGGCTACAACCTCAATTTTCCCTGCGGATGAGAGAACGCTTGATTTTCTCACAAGGCAAGGAAGATCTGAGGATTACCATCCATTAAGTGCAGATACAGACGCTGTATATGATAGCGAAATCATCATTGAACTTGATCAACTTGTTCCGATGATAGCGCGCCCTCATAGTCCAGATGCAGTAACACCAATTCCTAGTGAAAAAATCGTACTCAATCAGGTTGCAATTGGATCTTGTACCAATTCTTCTTACGAGGATTTAATGCAAGTAGCTAAAATTCTTGAAGGAGAACGCGTTCATCCAACTATTGACTTAGTCATTTCTCCTGGGTCAAGTAACATCATTACTATGCTTGCTGATAACGGTGCCCTTTCTACCTTTATTAAAGCGGGAGCACGTATTTTGGAAGCAGGCTGCGGACCTTGTATCGGAATGGGACAAGCCCCTAAGTCAGCTGGAGTTTCTCTTCGTACCTTTAACCGAAACTTCAAGGGTAGAAGCGGAACTTTTGACGCGCAAGTGTATTTAACTAGCCCTATTGTAGCTGCTTATTCTGCTATCAAGGGGTATATTGCCGATCCACGTGAACTGACAAAAGATTTGACGGTAGAATTGCCGGAAAAATTTACTGTTTCAAATAATTACTTCATCTTTCCTAATGATGAAAAAGTTCAAGTTGAAAAGGGTCCAAATATTGGAGAATTTCCAAATAAACAAGAGTTAGAATCTCAAATTAACGGGATTGTTATTTTAAAAACAGGAGACAACATTACCACGGATGATATTGCACCATCTAGTGCTGATTTATTAAAACTCCGTTCTAACATTCCTAAACTATCTGAATACTGCTTTAAGACGATTATTCCTGATTTTAAAGCTCGTTGCCAAGCTAATGGTGGCGGAATCATTATTGGTGGTGATAACTATGGCCAGGGTTCAAGTCGCGAACATGCTGCTTTACTACCACTTTATCTTGGTATTCAGGCTGTTATTGCAAAATCTTTTGCCAGAATTCATAAGTCAAACCTGGTCAATGCTGGCATTATACCACTAGAGTTTGCAGATACCACAGATTATGAGTTATTCACAGAACTTGAAACACATGTACAAATTCTGAATTTAGCAGACCAGCTTCAGAGTGACCAAGTTGAGGTATTAGTAAATGAAAAACCCATACTATGCAAGATTGTATTGTCACAACGTGATAAAGACATCTTAGCTTGTGGAGGAATGCTGAATTATTCACTCGCTAAATTTGGAGGAAACTCATAATGACTAAAGTGACATTAATGAAGGGTGACGGGATCGGCGCTGAAATTTCAGAGAGCTTGATTCATGTGTTTAAGGCTTTACAAGCACCTATTGAATTTGAAGTGGTTGACGCCGGATACGAAGAATTTCTTAAAACAGGCGAGCCAATTTCTGAAACGGTTTATGATTCTATTGAACGCAATAAAATTGCTATCAAGGGGCCAACTGCAACCCCAATCGGAACAGGTTTTAGAAGTATCAATGTGTCTTTACGAAAAAAATACGATTTGTATGCAAATATTCGTCCAATAAAGTCCTATCCGAATACTGGTGGTCGCTATCAAGACATTGACATGGTCATATTCCGCGAAAATACAGAAGGCCTCTACATCGGAGAGGAAGAAATGGTTGATCCAATTAATGGTGTAGCCATTGCAAAAAAGAGAATAACCAAGCGTGGTAGCGAGCGAATTATTCGTGCTGCATTTGAATACGCGAAGACCAACAACATTAACAAAGTTACATTGGTTCACAAAGCTAATATTCTTAAAATTACAGACGGACTATTTCTAGATTGTGGACGTGAATTGCAGAAGGAGTTCCCAGAAATTCAATTGCAGGAAATCATTATCGATAACAT
The DNA here is from genome assembly GCA_029240105.1 of Caryophanales bacterium. Lineage (GTDB taxonomy): Bacteria > Bacillota > Bacilli > JARBTR01 > JARBTR01 > JARBTR01. The sequence goes on from JARBTR010000004.1 coordinate 248,269, forward strand.
GTGCATGCAGATGGTAATGAATCCGCATCAGTTCAAAGTTATTGTGACAATGAATTTATACGGTGATATTCTATCCGATCTTGCTGCTGGGCTTGTTGGCGGACTGGGTATGGCACCTGGGGCAAACATAGGGGAAGAGATCAAAATATTCGAAGCAGTTCATGGAACAGCGCCGGATATTGCAGGCAAGAATTTAGCTAACCCGACTGCGATGCTACTTAGTGGGGTTCAGATGTTACATGCAATGGGGCTCTCATCATATGGCTCAAAACTTGAAAATGCTATTTACAATCTTTATCAAGATGGTCGTCATTTGACACGAGATTTAAAAGGCAGCCTATCCACAACTGAATTTACACAAAAACTAATTTCTTTTTTAGAGGTATAAATATGGGGACACTACAAGAACTGGCAAATCTAACAAAAAAGATTAATAACATTGATTATACGCGTTACGATGAGCATGACATTAAATATGGTTTGAGAAACAAAAATAACACTGGGGTTTTTGTAGGTGTTACAAAAGTTGGTAGCGTCAAAGGTTATGTAATGGATGATGGCATGAAGGTTCCAGTTGGGGGCACGCTGTTATATCGTAATATTGAAATCAACAACATTGTACGTGAGGTTGAAAAAACAGGCGGGCACTATTTTGAGCGTGTCGTTTACTTACTTTTCTTCGGCAAACTTCCAAATGAAACTGAATTTGACAGTTTTATAAAGTTATTAAATGAGTACAAGGCAATGCCGATTGATTATAATTCACATCAAAAAGCTAAGCACTCGATTATGAATGCGCTGCAAAACGGTGTAAACCAGCTCTACACAATAGACGAAACAGCGGATGAAATTACCGTAGACAATATTGTAAAACAAAGTCTCATTATATTGGCTCAAATGCCAGACATCATGTTACAAGCTTATTTGGGTGATGATTATAATTTTGAAAAGTCTGAACAACTGAAGCAAAAAGGTGTTAGTACCGCTGAATACATTCTAGCTATGTTAAAAGAGGATTACTTGCCACAAGAAGTCCAAATCCTTGACCTTTCCTTGGTATTGCATGCGGAGCATGGTGGAGGAAACAACTCCACTTTTACTGTGCGTGTAACTTCCTCTGCTTATACCGACACATATTCAGCAATTGTATCTGGTTTGTGTTCATTAAAAGGATTGCGTCATGGTGGTGCCAATATCCAAGTGACACGCATGATTGAGGACATTATGGAAGCTGTTGATTATAACGACACTTCCGAGTTGAAAGAATATCTTGCAAGAATTTTACGAAAAGAAGGATTTGACCAAACAGGATTAATCTACGGAATGGGACATGCTGTTTACACAGTTTCTGATCCAAGATGTATCATCCTCAAAGAAAAGGCTAGAGAATTGACAAAAATGAAGGAACAAAGTGAACTTTACGAGTTATACGACAACATTGAAAGTTTAACAAAACTCTTGATGCAAGAGAAAAATGGCATCGATTTTTACATGTGTGCTAACGTTGACTTGTATTCTGGATTAAATTATCAAATGATGGATATTGATCAAAAATTGTTCACACCCCTCTTCGCTTTATCAAGAGTGTCTGGCTGGTGTGCGCACCGTCTAGAGCAGGTTATAACTGATAAAAAAATCATGCGTCCGGCTTACGTAACGAGTAGGAATTAATAACAGATTTTGATTTTACAATCCAACTAGGGACTTACCTGACATTGTGGATTTCTTTATACCATTATGGCCGAAAATTACTTATGAATTTGTAATCATTAAATAAATTAAAAAGTGGGTTCTGCAATTTTTTAAAGATTGCTGATTCCCACTTTTATTTTTATTTATAAAACGTTTTAGGAATTCTCAGTTCGATTAGAGATATTCTCCTTACCCGTGTTGTTTAAGAATTCTGGAAGTGTTCCACTTCTAGCCATCTGTGCTAATGCAATCGAAAGGATTCCTTCAATAGCATTCACATTCGTACCTTCTGTTGCACCAATAACTGTTTGTGGTACAAGTGGATGACCGTTCGCTTTAACAGCCTCTGCAAAAGCTTCCATTACACTCTTGTATACTTGTAATTCTGGGCCACCATATGCTTCAACTAGAGCTTGTGCAGCATTACCTTTTGCAACACCGAGTTTTGTTTCTCTTTCAGATTCAGCATCTGCAACAACTTTAATATTTTCAGCTTGGGCGCGTCCTATGACTTCAAGTTTATGTGATTCTGCATCAGCGGAAAGCTTGGTTTGTTCAGCAGCCGCTTCTGCAGAGGCAATTTTTGTATACTTCTCAGCATCCGCTTCATTATGTTTTTTAATCTTATCTGCTTCAGATAATTTCTGAATTCGTAAAGCCTCTTGTTCAGCAAGTTTTAGTTTTGCTCTACCATCATTATCAGCAATAGAAATTTCAACAGAAGATTGAGTTAATTTTGCTTGCATTTCCGCCAATGCTTGCGCTTCGTTGAGTTCCTTCTGCTTTTGGGCTGACAATTGTTTGGCTTCATTTGTCAAGATTTCTTCTTTTGCTACTTCTCGATCACGTAACTGTGCAAGTATTTTTTCAATTCGTTGATCATTAGACGATGCTGCTGGAGTTCCAATTAATACTTCTTGCAACTCTAAGTCATACGTTTTAAATTTTTCCTTCATTTCAAAAGAAGCAATTCGTTGGATTTCACTTCGATCTTGGACTAATTCTATAAGAGTCTTTGTTTGACCAATGTTTTTAAAGTATCCAGCTACCATTGGGTCGATTGATTGCTCAATTAGTAACTTAATATCCCCAAAGCGTTGAATCACAGAACTAGCCTTACGGTAATCTATATTGAATACTACTGTTAATGGTAAGTTTGGTTCAAATGCGTCTTTTGTTATAAGGCTAATTTCACGCAACGCATCATCAAGTTTATGTGCTCCACTTTGTCCACTAATCCATTTTAAAATGACATTAGTAGTTGGTACCACTTTAATAAGTCCAGCATAAGTGTTAAACGGATATTTTCCTGGAGGAAGTGCATCCCTCCAAATGCCACGGCTACCTTGTTCCACTAGTTCTCCGTGTGTGTATTCGGTACCAGATACGTCAGTTCCCTTTTCACCGAAGTAGCTTACCACTACTCCTACATTCCCAATATCAATCGTCGTTTTATTTTCGATTAACACGTTCGCAAACAATCGATTAATAAAATAGATTCCATCTGTCAAAACTTGTAGTTGCTTCCCTTTTCGACCACCAGCTAACAGAAACTTTTCAGGGTCTTGGAAGTTGTTATGATAAAATTCGTCATTTACATCATTACCAACGACAGGAGCAATAATAGCAGCGTTGTCTGGGGTTGGACCATCATTTACTGTAACAATCCCAATTGTGTCAATTGCCATCGAATTGGGATTCCCATACGCAGAACCAGCACCAACGACAACCGGATAAAACCCACCTATCTTGCTCAGATCATTTCTCATGTTTTCCACTTGTGTGTATTCATCTTTAGTAGAAGAAATCTGATGTACTTTGTCTAGTGTAATGATAATAAACTGACTTAAGTTTATTGCAAATGTTCCTTCCCGAAGTATCTGTCTTTGAGGCCCTTTCTGGCCACCATTATCTAAGAAAGCTCTTACATCTTGGAAAGATTTTGAATCAACCAATTTACCAAGTGCCTGCCCGTTTTCCAATTGACTTCCAGAACGGGCGAACACATATCCAATTTGTCCCTGAGGTATTGTCACAAGTTTTACTTTTGTTACTTTATAAAGTAATGGTGTTCTAAGATGAACACCTGCTCTTAATACATCAGGCTGAAAACCAGCTTCACCGTTCATGGCAATTAAACCATCAGCTTGCACGGACCCTTTTGGACTCCACCATTTTTCAACAAGACCTACATCGTCAGGTGAGATGCTTACAAAACCAATTAGTTTAATTAAGGCGAATAACCCCATTAAACCTCCTACTATCCAAACTATTGTCGTTACTAAAGTTGTCGAAACAACCATATTCAATTCTCCCCTTACCCATTTTAAGTTGTTTTAATTTACATACTTAATCGGTTACTAATTTAGCTGCCTACGTTTTCATAGTGTTGGTCCTTTGCTTTTAGTTTTCCCACTAATGTAGTGGTGTTTTAAACCGCATATTTACTAAGGAGCTAATGATAAAAAGTTTTTTAATCCTAAAAGTAAACTGTGATTTTGTTATATGATGGGAGAAATACTTTTAATCCTTTTATATTTATTCAATTAATTAAAGTTCCTTGAAAGTTATGAATTAAGTTTAAATAGATATGAATTTTCATAAAAAAAAGCCTGGTCCTATAAGTACCAAGCTTGTAATTATACTAATTTCCTAATTTTTATAAGCCTTTATATTTAGCATTTCATCAAGTTTTTGAAATTTATAACCTTTTTCTTTTAATTTTTTTATAATTTCTTCTAACGCTACAACAGTTACAGCTTTTAACTACATTGCTTACAACATTTTGCTTGTTATTGGGGTTTGCCCAATCTAAGGTGTCTATTGACCAAATAACCGTTGTATATCCATTTTCATTTAAAGTTTTCATTACATTACTGTTTACCTCTCCATACGGTGGTCTAGTAATTGCTGGTCTTTTACCTATGGTCTGTTCAATAACATTATCCGTCAAAGTAAGTTCATTGACTAAATCAGAAGTTTTAAGATCGGTATACTGTGGATGGGAATAGCTATGCCCGAGTATAAGATTTCCATCTTGGTTAGCTTCTTTTACAACATTAGGAAAATTTTTTATGTTATTTCCAATCATAAAGAAAGTTGCTTGGATTTTGTTATCTCGTAGGATTTTCAAAATCTTTTTAGTGTTTTTGATGTCTGGACCATCATCAAAAGTCAAAGCAACAGTGTTACCTTTACTAGTCGGCCCGTTAATATAAATATTCTGATAAACATTATTTCTAACTTTATTAACGATGGATTCCCGTCCCTTTTCCATCTTCTCTCTCTGTTTACTTTGTAAATTCGAAAGACTTCCCTTAATGTCGTAAACAACATTAACTTGAATTGTTGAACGGATAGCTAATAGATTTGGATATATACTTTTGTTATCACTATTTTTGCTAACTTCTTCATTTGGAGTTTTGTTTAAAAAATTTGTACTGTGATTAACTACAGACTCCCTTTCGTTTTCATTACTTTTTGATATTATGAGCCCAATAATTGTAACTGTAATGATAATGAATAAGGACACTTTTATAAGTAATTTACTATTATTCATTTTAAACATTACCTCCGACTAAAATATCTCTACTACCACTTATCCAAGAGAAAAACATCCTCAGATTTCCCTAAAAAATATAAACGATGCAGTGCTCTCGTCATAACAACATAAAGTAACTTTAACTCTAACTCATTTTGGGAACGAAAACTTTCTTCATGCGAAAATGCAATGACCACATCAAATTCAAGCCCTTTTGCAAGATAAGACGGAACGACCAATATTTTTCCCAATGGGATTGACGTTTTTTCTTCTAATAGAAAAACATCTAAATCAGTATATTCTTTTAAACCCTTTAATGCTGATCTACAGTCTTTCATCGTTTTACAAATCACTGCGAAAGAATGATAACCATTTCCCTTTTCTTTATCCACAATCTTTCGAATATTTTCAGCAAATTCCTCCAGAGATTGAATCGTATTAAAAGTTGGTTTATCCCCATGTCTAACCACTGGTTCGACTTCAGAAAATTGATGTGGCAATAGTTTTAAAATCTGCTTTGCCAGTTCCATTATTTCGATCGTTGTACGATAACTTTTTTTTAATTCTCTAAAGGTCGCACGTGGGAATATCCATTGGAGTATCTCTTGCCAGTTCGTAATGCTTTTATAGGAATGAATACCTTGTGAAAGGTCACCAACAAGAGTGAACATGTCCGTATCAAATGCCGTTTGGAGCGATTGAAGTTGCATAAAACTATAATCTTGCACTTCATCAATAACGACATTTTTCACTTTGTAATCTTCATTAAGACCATTCAGTTTTGCATGCAAATAAAAAATTGCTGGAAGATCTTCGGATATATAAGACCTTTTAGCAAGCTTTAATTGAGATTGTGATAACAAATCATTTATTTCACTTTCGTTAAAAAGTCCGTTTGCTAATGTATTTAGTAACTCTGGTTGCCTAAAAAGTTCATCATAATAATCAAATACATCCTTCTTTTGAAATTGTTTCATATAGTTTGGAACAGCTATTCTAAACGATTTATGTAATTCTTCTAAACGTTCTTGTTTTTTTGCAATCCCAGTTTCGATAAATAATTTTCGTTGTTCTGAATCTCTTTTTGTAAAAAAAGCTCTGTCTAACTTTTGATCATAAAACCCTTCTACTTTTAATTTCATTTCCTGTTTACGAATTTTGACTGTATTTTGCAGGATTGATTTGCACTTATCTAACCTTTTAAAAAAAGGTAAATACCAATATTCATTTTGGAGCAAATGATTGAACTTTTTGTATGAATAAAGTTTAAATTTATCAACAAAGAAGTCCTCCTTTGCCTCAAACGTTTTATAGATATGTTGAAGATAACGATCTAAAAGAATTTGAAAGTTCCTCGAACCTTTTAATCTCACAATTCCTATTAATTTGGAGCCTTTACCTTCCAAAATTTCAATTAGGTGATTCGATTGAACAAGTTTTAAATTTTTTCCTAATACTTTTAGGACAAAATCATCATAGGTTTCTTGACGGATTTTGTCAGCACCCATCTCTGGTAGTGCTTCTGAAATGTATTCTAAAAACAGTTTGCTCGGTGCTAATATCAACATTTTCCTTGGATCAAATTGTTCTCTATAATGATAAAGAAAATAGGATATTCGGTGTAGTGCAATGGTCGTTTTACCACTTCCCGCGGCACCCTGAACGATAATCGGTTTATTTAGATCAGCACGAATAATTTGATTCTGTTCTTCTTGGATTGTAGCGATGATTTCAGTTAATCTGCTGGTTGAACTCCTTGAGAGGGAATCTTGCAACAGCTCATCTGTTGTTGTGATATCAATATCCCTTATCTCATTTATTTCACCATTTTGAATCATAATTTGCCGTTTTAGTGTAATGTCTCCATCGTAGCTTTCCCCTTCTGATTTATAAGACACTTTACCAAGACGTCCTTCATAATAAAGGTTAGCAATTGGAGCACGCCAATCAATGATTATTTGCTCTTGATTATCTCGTTGAAACAGTGATGTTTTACCAAAATATAGTTTCTCCGTTTGGTACCCATTACTTGGTAAGAAATCTACTCTTGCGAAATATGGATTCGGATAAGCTTTTGTTAAACCTTCCAGTTCGCTTTTGGACAACTGATAGAAATTTGCACTTGTCAAAAGTTGTGAGTACTCCGTGTTTTCCGCCCAATCTTGTCCTCTAAATACTTCTTTCATTTTTTGAAGGAACGCTTCTTTGGAGGATTGTGCAGTGTCAATTACAACATTCATATATTTTCTCGTAAAATCTAGTCTTTCCTGCTCAGATTGAAAATCAGGATGTTTATCTTTTGACATGTTATTTCAACCTCCTTAAATGCATTTACTCTCCTAATTTTAATAATTGTCTATGCTTGTTTTTTTAGATTCTACATTCGCAAATTAAGTCTAATGATCATCTACTGCTCCAATAAATATTTTGATTTTTTCAACTTATTAAGAGTTTTATCCATTTTCCAACTATTAAAATTATCATAATGTATATCGTTTTACTTTGAGTTTCAATTTTATTATATAAAATACATCCTAATAAAGGAAAAACCACATGTTTTTATAAAACAAGTGGGTTTTTTGCATCATTTTATTTTCATTAATCTCTTTATCCATTTAATCTTATTTTAAAGAATAGATAACAGAAACAATTCCTGTCATTCTTTTTCTTTCTTCTTCACATTTTCGGCTAATTCCTCAGATAATTCGAAGGCTAGGTTTGGTCGATGTACTTTAAGAGGCCCTCTCTGATCAATTGGACGGACCACTTTCCGGCGAAGACGAAGCCCTACGGCTAAATAGATGAGTGAATAGAATATGACCATAATTACCCCTGAAATAAGACCTGTTACCTGTCCTGGTATAAACGGCATACAGAGCAAAACAATAATCATGCTTATTAAAGCAATCCAGGAAGTATAGGGAAAACCTGGCATCTGACAAAGTCCCTCCGGTGGGCAGCCAACTGTTTTACGGTGGCGGATATGACTGGCCATGATAACAGCGTATGTCAAGATTAACGAGAATCCTCCTGTACTGATTAAAACCAAATAAACTCTCGGAAACAAAAGACCAAAGCCTAATCCTACCAGCATTGCAAAACCGGAAAACAAAATTCCCCGATATGGGACATCCCCTTTATCCTTCAATAATCTTGGTGCATGACCCTCTTCCGTAAGAGACCGAATCATTCTACCCAGCCCAAAAAGCGATGCCAACATCGCCGATAGGATAGCCGATATAAGGACAATATTAATGGCATTTCCTGCCCAGCCTATACCCCAGCGTTCAAGTGAAGCAACCATCGGGCTGACATTTTCGTTTAGCGAAGCTGTTGGAATAAGCGGTAACAACGCGAGAACATAAAGAACATAAAGACCGACAAGAGAAATCACCGTATACCGGATTGCCTTCGGAATAGTTTCTCGAGGGTTCTCCGCTTCCGTTGCGGCGAGTCCAATAATCTCGAAACCCGCATATGCAAAAATGATCAGTAACATACTTCCAGCGATGCCCTTGAAACCTCCTGGCATTAGAGGCTCTTCCGACAGAGCGCCAACCCCAATCGGTGATGCTCCTGGAAGTAATCCAATAATTAATACGATGGCTGTAATGATGAAGAAAATAATGGCAAATATTTTAACCCCGGAAAGTGCACTCGCAAGCTTTCCAATTTTATCAGCACCTAAAAGGTTAAGCAGAGTAACGCCGATAATTATCCCTGTCCCCAACATTGCGATGGATACATTGGGGAACCATTCTCTGAACAATATGCTGATGGCGGTAGCTTCACTTGACATGGATAATACAATACCTGTCCAGTACAACCAGCCAACCACAAAACCTACACCCTTTCCAAGTTGCTGGGCTGCAAAGGTGCTAAATGACCCCATGGATGGATTGGCAACTGTCATTTCTGATAAAGCATATAAGATAAAGAATACTAGCACACCCGCCAAAATATATGATATTAAAATGGAAGGCCCCGCTGCTTGAATGGCTATTGACGACCCTAGAAAAAAGGAACCTCCTATCACACTTCCTAAGGCCATCATTGTTAACTGCCAAGCAGACAGTCCTTTGTTTTTTTTCTGCATACTCTTACTCCTCAAAATAATTTATGAAATTATTATCTGCTTCTAATGGAAAAAGATTCTATAAGGAGAGACTTTAATTGGAGTAAGGATACTTTGATTGTGTTTATAGGAAGGTACCTACTTAATATAGTTCGATTTCTAAACGATATGTATCTTGAATTAATGCCTTTTTCACCACGGGAATACCGCGCATTTTCTCTAATTAACAACAAATAATTTATATATTGATTAAAAAATCAATAAATATCAACAACAAACTTTAACAGAGCCAAAAATAAAAAAACTCTATTCCATCGGAACAGAGCTTTCAATATTAAAATTCAAATTTATCCAAAATAATATTTCCGAGATCCTGCATAATCATATGCGGGTCGAACTTCATTACGATACTTAAATTTCAAAGTGCGAAGGTTCGTTTTTTATAATAGAACTTCTCCTCGAAACGCACTACCACTATATTAGTCATACCACTATATATTATTGGTAACTTTGATCTCCATGGAACGATTTAACTAATTCGCCTTGGGCTAAGGACATTAACAAGATTGCTACCAATTCCTGCATGATTACAGTATGTTGGTTTTCTGTTTGTTGGTAATATTCTCTTAACTGTTTCTTAACATCTTTGACCCCAGTTAATTCAATAATGATATCAATATTAGTACCTAAATTAGCTAAGTCCATGAAGTCATTTGTGGTACGGATACCTTTTTCTCTAGCATATACCATCCCTGGAGCATTGTTATCTAAATCTGCTATTCCAATTAAATTAACAAAATCCGATTCCGCCAACTTCTTAAGCATTGGGGTTCCCGTCTGACCAGCTCCAATAATTCCAATATTAATTTTTTTGTCCATATCAATCTCTCCCTTTGTTATTTATTTTTAGTCGCATTTAAAATTTGGCTCTCAAGACAATTATGTAAGGCTTATGTAATAAAACCATTTATAAACAAAATATTGTCCATTTTTTAATTCTATCAAATTTTCTGAAAAATTTGTAACACTAAATTTAAAAGGCCGCTGACAAAGTCAACGGCCTGAAGCAGTTACAATCTATTTATTTGGTACCCTTCTACTAAAATAACAATTGTTACTCAAAGTTGCTTCTTTCTAATATGTTTGCATTACTGCTTTTGCAAATTGTTGCTGGTATTTAATTTCCAAAACTGGTACTTTTCGAATATAATTTTGAGTCTCGGAGATATATAAATAACTTGAGTTTTTCACCCTTGATGGCCCTGCATTATACGCTGCCAGTGCTAATTCAATGCTTCCAAATCGATTAAGCTGAAGTGCTAGATATTTTGTACCCCCGTCAATGTTCTGAACTGGGTCGAAAGGGTTTACTCCTAACTCTTTGGCTGTGCTAGGCATTAATTGCATTAATCCAATCGCACCTACTATACTTTTTGCATTCGGATTACCGCCAGACTCTTGCTCAATTACAGCAGCAATTAAAGCAGGATCAATTCCGTATTTGGACGAAGCGGCTAGAATTTCATTACCCCATCTCATTACCTTATCAGATGCATCGTATTCTAAAGTGACCGGTTTGTCTTCACGGACCTTGACAATCAATTGTTTGCCATCTTCAGTAATAACAAAATCAACAAACACGTCTTTAAGAGCATTAATACCGTCGTTAAAGTTATTTTTAATGATATCCCAATCAGACATTACAATCTTTGTTTCTGCTACCTTGTCTTTCTCTATTGTTATACCATTTACTAAATTTCTTTTTTGGTAAACCTTTTTACTCATACTATCTAAGCTATTATAATGTGATTTATTTTGAAACCTTATCGGTAAAACCAACAACTGAAAAGATAATTTTATATTATTCTTAAAAGCCAAGTATCTTTCCTTTTTTAAGGCTTTTGTAGCTGGGATATCTACCTCTAAATAACCTTCAAACGGCGGTGGCTTCTGATAAGTATTGACTCCTTGATAAGCCAATTGGTTAATAACCCAGTTCTCCATTGGCTCCCAGTTACATTTCCCTAATAAGTAAATAAGCAGAGCAAAAATCCCAATAAATTTGAGGACTTTAAGAAAAAAAGGCCTAATCCAGCCCTTCAAAATAAGTTTTGTTTTTTTCTGAATTTCCAGAAAATATTCGTTCAAGAGTGATTCCTCGCTTACTTCAATAACAACCATATCTAATCGGTTATAAAAATATATTACTCAATTAGAGAAAACGTTCTTTTTCACAATCGTTTTTCCAACTGGGTTTATTAAATAACCATTTCATTATACCATTTATTGAATTTCCATCTTACTAGTAAAATAATAGAAAAAACGTACCCATAAGGTACGAATGAGTTACATTTCCTTCCAACAACCAAAAATAAACTTTATATATACATTTTTGCTTTCCCTATTTTATCTTGTCATTGTATTGTATAGATAAATGCACCCCGTCACAAAAAGGTTTATTTTCAGATTTACCACATCGACACAACGTATAGCGGTTTCGGGTTTCATAAGATAGACCGTCTGCTGACTCAAGGGGTATGTTGCCGCGTACAAATAAACCTGCGCTACAGTCTTTCTCTTGATCTTGTGCGACAACAACTTCAGGTGTGTAAGCATACTCATATGGCTGGTTTAACTTTGTTAAAGCCGTTAGACGTCCAGCCGGGCAATCCACAGCCGCTGCTATAGCTTCTTGTTTTAAGGCATCAGTATCTGCTCGTCTCACCAACTCCCATGCTGTTCCGTGACGTTTGTGACAAAATCTTGCAATTGCGCATCGATAGTCATCTAATAAGTTTGTAAGATTCCCTGGCAAATACTCAGCTCTCTCCACATATGCATCTCGTGAAGCAGTTTCAGTTCCAACGAAGCCTAATTTCTTGTGTGTGCCATCACAATAAGGTGCATTCTTAGATGCACCACAACGGCATAAATGGGTTTGCGTTTTAACCGGGAGCGACTTCCTATTTTTATAAACCATGACACCATTCTCATTAGCAATTAATTCTTCATTTAAAGGAATAGAGCCAATTAGTACATAAGGACCATTTTTTATAACCTTTATCTTCATAAACAACTCCTCCTCTAAAAATTGAATTTACAGTGTCCCTATTTTTGAGGCATGCATTCTATTTTTACTTATTCTTGATTTTTAAATAAGATTTTTAAATAAATATTCAACCAATCCATATTTAGCATATTAGTCATGAACAACTCTTAGAATTGAGGGAATAAAAAAGCCTGGAGCTATGAACAAAATTCCTATTTTAAATCACTTAAATTTAGGAATCCTAGTTTAGCCCAGGCTTTACATTTATTCAATTCAATTTAGCTTTACTTTAGTAATAACGCTACTACATCAGTATCCTTTGCCATCATACCCATTTGTGGGTTCAGCCTAGCCTTATGTTATATGTTTATTTAAATGATTAAACACATAATTAAGTTTAAATCCCCTTTGATGTACTAGTTAGAGTTTTAAAGACATACTAAGCAAGATTTAACTCTTTCCTTTTACTCAATATGTGTGACTCAATATTATTCGCAACTTCAATAGGATCATCACCAAGTGCAACTTTTCCACCTGTTAGTTTTTCAACATCTTCAGTCATTAACTTTACAAGATTTGGCGCACCAGTTAAAAATGGAACCGGTGAAAGATGGGTGTACGCGCCATAAGCTACTGCAAAAAGTCCATCAATTGTCGCTTTTTGCTCCATCCATTCTGGAGCTGTCACTGCAATTGGAAGTTGTGGTATATCCACATCAAGATGGTCAGCTAGTGCTGTAACCAGCATTGAAATCCTACCTGTATCGGTGCACGTTCCAAAACTTAAAACAGGTGGTATTTTTAAAAGATTGCATACTTCTTCCAGACCCGTTCCAGCCATTGAAGAGGCTTCAGGAACACACAGACCTGCAACCTCAAGTGCGTGGTTACCACATCCACCTGCTACTACTAAAATATCTCGTTTTATTAATTCTTTCGTCAAGTTAACAGTGTTCCAATCATGCGGACCATTTTTTAAAGTAGCACAATTCGCCAAAGCTACAACACCCTTAATTTTCCCTTTTGCAATGACATCAACTAATGGGTCAAGGCTATTTCCTAAAGCATGCAAAACTGCCTCAGTAGAAAATCCCGCAATGGCTTTTTGAACTTGTTTTGGAACATGGGGCTTAATCTTTTTATGACGTTTTTTAAAGTTATCAATCGCTAAGTCAATAAGACGTTCTGACATTTCATCTGCTTTAGCCGGATTATAAGCCATTTTTTCGCTAATTCCCGGTACACCGATAATCGTACTGATTGCTACTAATGTAACTTGATATTTTTCAGCATAACAATCAATCGCAGGTGGTGAACAATTCTCCTCCATTGCTAGAACATCAACAGCCCCAGTGGCTAACATAGGTTCGATTGCAAGCCAGTTACCCATAAGCCCAACAAACACATCGTCCATTGGATACCTTTGAAGTAATTCTTGACCTGTTTCTATTGACCCAATAACTCTTATACCCTTTGCACCTACTGCCTTTCCTTTTTCCTGATACATTGAATTTTTCAACTTCTCAATTGTTAATGCACCTATCCATGGTTGATGACCATTGAATGCGATATTGATATAGTTAGGATCCAGGATTCCTAAATCTGTATTGACTTCATGAGGCATTGGTGTACCAAATATAATATCCTGAACCATTTCAAGTCCGATTTGTGAATTGTAGATTGTAGCTAGTCCCAAGCGTAACGCCTTCAAGGCAAGCGAAGCATAGTCACCATCAACGTTGGTGAGACTGCTTGCTACACATGTTTGTTCTTCATGCACAGTCCCTCCAGGGTAAATGTTTAACTTTCTCCAGACTTCCTTTCTTTTCTTAGGAGCAAATGCTTCAACCATGATGTTTTTGTCATCCGCACCAACATGTTGTTGAGATTCGAGTAAATCTGCAAGCTGTATTGCCAATGCATTAATTTCTTGGTTCGTATCTATTCCAACCTTTTCACACATCCACTTAAGTTTATTTTCATCCTTAATTTTAAAAGGTGATTTTCCCTCGCCTATCGATTTTAACGTTTTGAACGCTTCATAGGCATGGTGACTGTATGTGCCTGCACCAAGTGTGTTTTGTATCAATAGTTTTCTCATTGCGTTTGCATCCGGACCAATACCGCAAACACCCTTGTCAATTCCTTTGTCAACATTCCATCTACAAGGACCATGCGAACATAGCTGACAACTTAATCCCTCTGAACAGAATCTACAACGCATTTTTTCTTGTTCAACAAAACGATCAAACACGTTGGTCATACCATCTTCTCTAATTTTCACTATCATTTCTTCAACTGAATCGTGATAACTCATACGTTCTTTTAATTTAGCTAAAACTTTTCCACTCAATTTTTTCACTCCAATCTTTTCTATAGTATTTTAAAAATTAAATGGAAATATTCTTTGCCAATTTCAGAAACATAAAGATTGGATAACGACTATTTTTGCAAAATGAACTTTTTAATTTCAAATTTAATACGGTTTTGTACTATTCATTTATTCTCAGTCTATTAATTGTTTTCCCATGATTTAAGATGCATTAATTTTAAATAATGTTACCTTTTAACTTATTTTCCCTACCCAATAACATGTAACATAACCCCTTTTAAATCCATATCATGAACAGACGATTATTAATCGGAGGTTAATTTATGAAGAAAAAATATAAATTATTAAAGATCATACTATCCACCCTAATGGTTCTATCTTTGTTCACAGGTTGTACTAAGAAAGACGAAGATAAAAAAGAAGTCAAAGTTGAAAATAAGGAAAAAGTTACAATACGGCTGAACGAAGTTGTTCGCTCCATATTCTATGCTCCCATGTATGTAGCTATAAATAAGGGCTTATTTGCTGAAGAAGGGCTTGAAATCGAACTATCAACGGGACAGGGTGCCGATAAAACTATGCAACAAGTTTTATCAGGAAATGCAGATATTGGTTTCAGTGGGCCTGAACAAGTCATCTATATTTATAATCAAGGAAGAGAAGACTACCCTGTTTTATTTGCTCAACTAACAAAAACGGATGGATCATTCTTAGTTGGAAGAACTGATGAACCTGATTTCAAATGGGAAAGTCTAAAAGGAAAAACCATAATCGGAGGACGTCCAGGTGGAGTTCCTGAAATGACTCTTGAGTACGTATTACGAAATCACGGACTAAAGCCGGGAGAAGATGTTTCAATAATAACAAACTTAGCATTTACAGCAACTGCCGGTGCTTTTGGTGCTGGAACTGGAGATTATGTTGCCAGCTTTGAACCAACTGCAAGCATTCTTGAAAAAGAAAAAGTTGGAAAAATAGTTGCTTCACTTGGGAAAGCTTCAGGAGAAATGCCATATACTTGCTTCTTTTCAACCAAATCTTATATGGATAAAAATCCCGAAATCATTCAAAAGTTTACAAACGCTATATATAAAGGTCAACAATGGGTAGAGTCCCATTCTGCTAAAGAAGTAGCTGAAGCAGTGGTAAGTTTCTTCCCAGGTTCAGATATCGATCTTTTAACATCTGTTGTTGAAAGATATAGAGATCAGGGATCCTTTGCAAAAGATTTAACTTTACAGGAATCTGGATTAGAAAGACTTATGGACATCATTCAATCATATAAAGCAGACTTAATTCCAACTAGACCACCTTATGAAAAAATAGTTACAAATAAGTTTGCAGAAGAAGCAGTACAACAAGTTAAAAAATAGGGCGATATCAAGCTGTGTCATTCTGATTATAAGTGTGGATTTAAAGATTAGTCTTTACTGACATTCAGGATGACACAGATTCTACTTTGAGTAACTTTAAAAATATTTTTTCTGTCATATCAAAGGTAAAACGACATCGAATTTATTTACATAGAATTTTGTTTGGGGGTTAAATCATGTCTAAGCTTAAGATAGAAAATTTAGCTGTTAAATACCACACCTTAGACGGAGAAACAAATGCAGTTAAGGATCTAACCTTTGATGTTAGTGATGGAGAATTCATAAGTATAGTTGGTCCCTCTGGATGTGGAAAATCAACTGTTTTATCGGTTATTTCTGGCCTTTTAAATCCCTCTGAAGGCAAAGTTCTGCTGGATGGCGATGAAATAGATTATCCTAGCGGAAAAACATGTAACAAAATTGGCTATATGCTACAAAGAGATCATTTATTTGAGTGGAGAAACATCATTGAAAATATTACTTTGGGACTTGAAATCCAGCGGAAGTTAAATAAAGAAGCCCGTGAAAGAATCGATGAAATGCTTAGCAAATATGATCTTTACTCATTTAAAAACTACTTTCCTAATCAACTTTCAGGTGGTATGAGACAGAAGGTTGCTTTAATTAGAACCCTTGCCATTAACCCCGACATATTACTTCTTGACGAACCTTTTTCAGCAATCGATTTCCAAACAAGGCTTGCTGTCTCTGATGAGATATATAAGATCATTAAGCAGGAAGGTAAAACAACAATTATGGTTACTCACGATATATCAGAAGCTATTAGTTTATCTGATAGGGTTTTGGTTTTAACTAAAAGACCTGCTACTGTAAAAAAAATATTTGATATAAAGCTTTCTGTAGAAAATAGAACGCCACTTAAATCGAGAGAAGCTCCAGAATTTAGACACTTTTTTAATGCTATCTGGAAGGAGCTTGATATTCATGTT
The DNA here is from genome assembly GCA_029240105.1 of Caryophanales bacterium. Taxonomy (GTDB): domain Bacteria; phylum Bacillota; class Bacilli; order JARBTR01; family JARBTR01; genus JARBTR01. The sequence goes on from JARBTR010000004.1 coordinate 265,281, forward strand.
GAGTAATAAAGTTTCAGAAAAAATTGAAATACCCTTAATTAAACCTTACTCCAAGGAGCATGAGGTTTATCTAAAAAAGGTGAAACACAGAAAAAGAGCAATAATTGCTATACAGTTGTTGATGCTTGTTGTCTTCTTTGTTCTTTGGGAGGTATTAGCCCAGCTTAAAATTTTAGACCCATTTTTAGTTAGCCAGCCTACAAGAATGCTTGATTTTCTTATAAAGCTTTATAGAGAGGGAAATCTCTTTACCCATATTTGGGTAACCTGCTACGAAACTATAGTAGGTTTTGTGCTTGGTACAGTTGCTGGAACACTGATTGCTATGCTTTTATGGTGGTCAGATTTCATTTGTAAAATTCTTGATCCCTATTTGGTTGTATTAAATGCTTTACCTAAGATTGCACTAGGTCCCATCATCATTTTTTGGATTGGAAATGGTCAGCCTGCGATAATTGCAATGGCATTAATGATATCATTAATTGTAACAATTATTTCTGTATTATCCGGCTTTAAAGAGGTGGATGAAGATAAGATAAAGCTCCTTCGAACCTTCGGAGCAGGCAAATATCAAATCTTGCGGTACGTCATACTTCCAGCTAGTATTCCAACTATGATTTCTGCATTAAAGATAAATGTTGGGCTTTCATGGGTTGGGGTTATAGTTGGAGAATTTCTAGTTGCTCAGGAAGGACTCGGATTTTTAATCGTCTATGGAGGTCAAATAGCACAACTTGATATGGTAATGGTAAGCATTATCATACTGTCAATTGCAGCTTTTCTTATGTATGAGTTTGTTGCCATTTTAGAAAGAAAATATTTAAAATCTAGAAGTTAATTAAATTCCCGCTTCCTACAAGGAGCGGGTATTTTCATACCCTCTAATAGATGATGCCAAACAAAATGTAAAAAAATTTTACTTATAGTACAGTTATCCGTATTATTAGTTAGGTTAAATTAAAAAAGATATCCTTTCTTTAATGTATAACTAATAATAAATTGGAGGCACCATGCTTACATTTACAGAAAAACTAGCGATTATCGAATCCTTTCCCGAACTAATTAGAAAAGATGTTTCATTAGGGCGGATTAACTTTCAATACGAAGAGAGTTTTAGTGACAAAAAGAACGTCGTTTATCACCTTCACCCAAATGGGAACGGATTTGTCTACGCTGGGCAATTACGCGGCTACGACATAGATGAAAAAGGGATGGTTAACATTCGTGAGTTCTCAGCGCAAGACTTACGCTCAATCATTAAAAAATCAATTTATTCACTAAGACCAGTCACAAATGTTGAAATAGCAATTACCGGCGAAGAAACCGAAGGAGAAACATGGATTAATGACAACAATTTTACACTCATTTTAATTTTAGAAGATGATATGTGGAATGTATATGCAGACTTAAACTTAGACGGCACGTTTAATTCTTATGCAGAAGCCGCTTCTTATTTAGAGGAGGAAGGGTTTTCACGGATGTATTATAGAAAGTAATTGGATTATGGATAAGAAAAATGGCGAGTGTACAACTTTTTGTACCTCGCCTTTTCTGATGAACCAATGATTGTGGATTTAAAAAGAATCCAATATGCCTTAAGTTAATGGGAGTCGAACCCATAGGGTTTAATCGTTATGATTTCACCGCTATTGTTGTTCTCCTCAGTTGCCATATTGACGATATGGCTCCTTCGTCGTCCTAAATAACGTCGAAATCATTTAGATTAAACTCAAAGACCTTTTCTTGTTTCTATTTAAGCAAGTCTAGGCAGAAGTGACGAAACGTATCGAACATACGCTAGGAACTTCTAACGAAGAATTGCAAAAAAAGAAACAAGAAAAGGCCTATGGGTTCGATTCCCATTACCTTATTCTTTTACTACCCATATGTACTATTTCTTATGTGCTTCATGCACCTTCAACAACTTACCTTTTATTGTCGTGGTTTTCATCTTTTTCAAGACAACTGGTCCCTTGTCGTTTAATATTTCAACATATGTAACAGTATCTAATATGGTAATGATGCCTATATCCTCAGCTGAAACGCCATCTATTTTAGCAATCGTACCCACAAAATCGACTGCCCTAAGCTTCTTTTTCTTACCACCATTAAAATATAATTTCATGATTTGCTTATTTAGTTTTTCGCTTTTTTCTTTTTTAATAGTGGGTTCAATTTTCATTTTAGCTTCAAAGGAAGATTTCTTTTTTGAGACTTCCTCTTTCGTTGGTGCGTCCAATTTAGGAATATTAAAACCGATAAATTCTTCAATCTCTTTTAGAAACTTACCTTCAAACGGTGTGACAAACGTGATTGCTTGCCCCTCTTGTCCTGCACGACCAGTTCTCCCCGTACGATGAACATAACTTTCCTTTTCCATTGGCAGGTCATAATTGATGACATGAGTTATATTATCAATATCAATACCTCTAGCAGCTACATCCGTTGCAATTAAATACCGGAAATCCCCTCTTCTAAAATCATCCATCACAGCAAGACGCTCTTCTTGTAACATCCCACCATGAATTTTGTCACAGCTATATCCGAAATCCGTTAACTGATCACACACCATATCGACTCGATCCTTTGTTCTACAAAAGATAATGCAACTATCTGGATTTTCCACAATTGTTACATCTTGTAGCATAGACATTTTATTTCCATCGGTTACTTCAAGAAGTGAATGTTTAATTTTATTAGTGCTTTGTTCCGTTTCCATCATTTCAATATGAATAGGTGATTTCATGTATTTATTGGCTAGTTTTTTGATTTCTTCTGGCATAGTAGCCGAAAATAACATTGTCACTCTAATTTGTGGTGTTTTTTTTATAATGGCTTCTACTTCATCGATAAATCCCATGTTTAACATTTTGTCAGCTTCATCTATAACAAGAAAACTAATTTTATCTAAAGTTAAAGTGCCCCTTTCAATATGATCTAAAACTCGACCTGGCGTGCCTACAACTACATGTGTTTTTTGCTTCAATTCTGTTGTTTGGTATGCAAAAGGTTGTTTACCATAAACCGCTGTTGCTTTAATCCGTTTAAATCTGCCTAAGTTTATAAAATCTTCTTTCACTTGAACAGCAAGTTCTCTCGTAGGGGTCAAAATAAGAGCTTGTGGTTTATTTTCCTTCCATTCAGCTAATTCACAAATTGGAATTCCATAACTAGCTGTCTTACCACTTCCTGTCTGTGATTTAACAACAAGATCTTTTTTTTCCAACACAAGAGGTATAACTTTACTTTGAACATCCGTTGGACTTTCATATCCTAGGCTAGTCAGAGCGCTCACTATTTCACCGCTTAATTTGTAATTCTTAAAACTTTTTTTATCCATCTTAAAACCTCTTTTTTACTCGAGAATATTTTTATAAATTTTTCTATATAGATTATTGCCCATTTTATTGGGTTGCTTACTTGTGATATGGTTCAGCGAATGATACCAAAAAACAGAGCAGAACGTAAACATATAGTTTAAGTTTCAATTCTAATTAAAATGACCACTTCAATCAAGTAGTGGTCTCTTATATTTGTATCTCTCTTTCCCTTAAATACAATTTATGATTTTTCCAAGTCACATCATGGCTGATCGCTGACAAGAAAGTTGCTCCATAAAATACCATTTACTTTGGCTCATTTTTTTTTCATTATCAGATTGTCGTTTAAAGTTTATTTTGGCATAATTATCATATTAAAATTTTGAAAAGTAATTGTTGTAATTTCTAACCCTTTCAAAAAGCCACTTTTGCAAGGAAAAAAGTACTTTCGCATTCTAGCTCCTTTTTGTTTAATTAGATTCTGTTTTGACAATAGGGTAACTTTATATCGCTGGTAAAGATTCAACATTACAACTAAAGAGGTTAAAATGAATCTAAAAAAAGTTGTTGCTTCGACCTGCGGAGTCGCTCTTGCTCTTGCTACACTAGGAAATTTACTTGGTACCTATTCGTTCACATATAAATACATATGCGGAAGCCTTTCAGTCCTGCTTCTTACACTGTTTGTCATAAGAATAATAAAATATCCTATCGACTTTAAAGAAGAGTTACTAAATCCTGTTTCTCATTCAGTGCTTCCAACTGTATCAATGGCACTCATGGTACTCTCAACTTATATTAAACCTTTTACAACACCAATTGCACTGGCAATCTGGTTACTTGCTATCGGAATCCATCTACTAATTGTAGTGTCTTTTATTATAAAATTTATATTTAATTTTAGTATTAGGTCAGTCTTTGCAAGTTGGTTTGTTGTCGGTGTTGGCATTGTTGTGGTAAGCGTTACAGCACCTGTTTACGGAATGGATATAGTTGGAAAAACAGCTTTTTATATTGGTATATCGATATATTTTATTTTAGTACCAACTATTTTGTATAGAATCTTTAAAATACGAGAGCTTCCCAAACCCTCAATACCTTTAAATGCTATCTTTGCAGCGCCTATGAGTCTTTGTATTGTTGGATATTTTTTGAGTTTTAAAGATTTGTACTTTCCTTTAATAATTGTAATGCTGGCTTTAAGTATTATTAGTTACATTTATGCGTTTGGCTTGATCGTTTTCAAAATTAGGGGACAATTTGTTCCATCTTTTGCTGCATTCACCTTTCCTACAGTAATATCAGCTGTAGCGTATAACAAAGTAAATACTTATTTTACTTCTCTTGATATTCATTTTTTTAGTTTCATGCCTATGGTTTCACTAATAATTGCAATATTGGTTGTAAGTATAGTTCTACTGAGGTTTTGTGTGTATTGGTTTTCGCAGGATTAAAACCTGCTAAGTTTTGTTTAGTGATTTCAATGATTATTTCTTATAATAGTGCTCTTAATGACCTAACAAATCGGTTTCAATTGCTTATGATGCGGACCATCAGTTTACCCCATTATTTGGGGTACAGCCCTCTGAATTGATAGACTTCAAGTACAATAGGAAAAAGGTCGGAATTTTAGAATTCTGACCTTTTGTAGTTGATATTCTTTTGAAAATTAACCAAAATAACGATTCAACAAGCATTCAAACCCTTACCATGTTTAGCTTCGTTATGGAAACACTACTACTTAATGTACTGTTTGATGGATTTCATGCTTTAATTATCTCATTCACCCATTGGATAGCATCATAATAACTAACCACTGCAGTTTCTTCTTTTATATTTAATTTCTTACTAGATAAGCTAACATCACCCCAAAAACCCCTTTCAATCGAGATAGTTAAATCTAATATCTCTTTCATATGGTTAGAAACTCCCTTAAGGGCATCACAAATCATTTCTTGAAGAGGAACTAGTTTTAAGATAGCTTCCATATTCATACCTAATAAAGTATCCATAAGAGAAAATAGACCTGTTAGAAAATATGCTGATGATTCATTTCCTTTATTCAATTGTAAAGAAATGGATTCACACACCTTTGCCCTAATAAGACTATTTTTATATACTTCTATTGTCCACTCGTTTTTGTCTACTATTCCCCCCCTAATGGAAAGGATATAAAGCCATTTTTGAAGTTCATTTAATCCAAGTCGTACAATTGCCTGTCTTATTGAATTTATTTTACTAGCTGATCGGTAAGCAGGGGAATTAATCAGTTTAAGGAGTTTGTAAGATATAGATAAATCTTGTTCTATTAATTGAGTTATTGCATCTAGGTTAGGTTCATTTTTTGATATAAAATTTATGATTACTAGGCAATTCTGAAAATGATCGGGTACATCACGAGAAGAAAGAATGTCAGGTGTTGAAAAATAATAACCTTGAAAATATTCATAGCCATTATTTAGAGCTATTTCATACTCTTCCTTCGTTTCAATTTTTTCAGCTAACAGCTTAAAATTATATTTTTGAGAGATTTCTTCAATACTATGTCTTGTTTTCGCAGTGGTAGCCCTAAAGTCAACCTTAATAATATCGGCAATTTCTAATAATGGAAAGATACATGGGTTTTCTTTATTTAAGACAAAATCATCAAGTGCAATTTTATATCCATTATTTTTAAGCTCTTTGCATATTTCTAACAATTCCTGATTTATTTCGACTGTTTCTAAGATTTCTACAACAATTTCGTTCTGTTTAAAATAAAATGGTATTCTCAATTTCAAAAGTTTTTCCGTAAAATTAATGAAGCATGGTTTAAAATTGGAGAGATCGTTGATTCCGATATTTATAAAACTATTTATGATAACATCAGTCGTTGCCAATTCTCCATTCATTTCAGAAAATCTATTTATTTGATTTTCCCGATATAGTAGTTCATACGCATAAATTTCTTTTGATTTTGTAAATATGGGTTGTCTTGCAACATATACCTCTATTTTAATCACCTAATTTCTAAAATCCTATAATTGTTTAAATTTTTATAATTAGATTGTATTTCAATTATTTACCACTTGCAATATTAACTTGATTTAGGAAATATCCGCATTTTAAGTTGATAACCCTATCAGGTAAACACCTCAGGTCAAAGAGTGAGTAACCGATTTAAAGAATTACAATAGATTGAAATTCTTAATATGCGCTTAATTGTAGTTTGAACGATCAGTCATTTCAAAAGTTGAATTATTTTCATTTCTATATCGGTACAACTCAATTGTTGTACCACAATCTATGAATGGTTCCTTTAACTATAAGTCACGAGATCAATATCTTTAATACGGTTCATTCTCTAAAATTGGAAAGATAAAAACCTAACTTTTTTGATACGTTGTTAACAACTAAAATAAAATGAAAATTGGTTTGTAACTAATTTATTTTAAAAAATAAAAAGCTCTATTCCATCAGGAACGAGCTTCGTTTATTATTTCAGATTATCCAAAATAACTATCCAACAATCCTTCCAAGCCTTAAAATAGCGAGCTTCGTCAACAACCTATATTAAGACCCGTTACCCATACCTAATGTATCCATGATTGAATATGCCCAATCAAACTTCGTCCCCTTACATTGATTCATGGAATGTTCGATTTATCACATCAAGTTGCTGTTCTCTTGTTAATTTAATAAAGTTAACCGCATAACCGGAAACCCGAATGGTTAATTGCGGATGATTCTCAGGATGTGCTATTGCATCCAATAATGTTTCTTTGTTTAAAACATTCACATTTAGGTGGTGTCCAGTTAAATGTGTATAGCCATCTAAAATGGATACTAAGTTGCGTATTTGAGCCCATTCATCTTTGCCTAATGCTTTTGGAACGATTGAGAAGGTATTCGAAACCCCATCCATTGCATCACTATATGGAAGCTTAGCAACTGATGCAAGAGAAGCCAGGGTACCTTTAACATCACGGCCATGCATTGGGTTTGCACCAGGTGCAAACGGTTCTCCAGCTTTTCGGAGATCAGGTGTATTCCCTGTTTTCTTGCCATAAACCACATTAGATGTAATGGTTAAAATAGATAAAGTATGAACTGAATTTCTATACGTTTCGTACTTTCGCAACTTTTCCATGAACTTCTCTACGATTTCAACTGCTATACTGTCCACACGTTCATCATTATTACCATAGTGTGGGTAATCACCAGTTGTTTCGAAGTCTATTGCAATACCATTTTCATCGCGAATTACTTTGACCTGCCCATATTTAATTGCACTTAAGGAGTCAGCTACCACACTCAATCCTGCAATACCTGTCGCCATGGTTCGAAGGGTTCTTGAATCGTGTAATGCCATTTCAATTCTTTCGTAGCTATACTTATCATGCATGTAATGAATGATATTTAAAGTATTGATGTAAAGTCCTGCAAGCCATTCCAACATTTGATCAAATTTCTGCATTACCTCTTTATATTCTAATACTTCGGACTTTATAGGCTGATATTGAGGGCCCACCTGAATTTTAAGCTTTTCATCTACCCCACCGTTAATTGCATATAGTAGAGCTTTAGCCAAATTCGACCTGGCACCAAAGAACTGCATTTGCTTTCCAATCTCCATTGCCGAAACGCAGCAAGCAATACCGTAATCATCGCCATACTCAGGGCGCATAATGTCATCATTTTCATATTGAATGGAACTTGTATTAATCGACATTTTGGCACAATATTGTTTAAAATTTTCAGGAAGCCTTGATGACCATAAAACAGTTAAATTTGGTTCAGGTGCAGGGCCTAAGTTATCTAATGTATGCAGAAAACGGAAAGAGTTTTTTGTAACAAGAGAACGCCCATCCTGGGCCATTCCTCCAATCGATTCAGTTACCCATGTAGGATCTCCGCTGAATAATTCATTATAATCGGGTGTACGGGCAAATTTCACTATACGAAGCTTCATAATAAAATGGTCAACGATTTCTTGGACTTCATCTTCCTTTATAGTGCCATTTTGCAGATCCCTTTCAATATAGATGTCAAGGAAAGTTGAAACACGTCCAAGACTCATGGCCGCACCATTTTGTTCTTTAATAGCTGCAAGATAAGCAAAATATAACCATTGGAAGGCTTCTTTTGTATTTTGCGCCGGCTGTGACAGGTCGAATCCGTAACTTGCTCCCATCTCTTTCAATTCTTTAAGAGCCCGATATTGCTCCGAAATCTCTTCTCGTAAACGGATGTTATCCTCTGTCATTCTATTCGTTGTATTGTTAAAGTCATTTTGTTTTTCACTCATTAAAAAATCAACACCATATAATGCGACGCGTCGATAATCACCAATGATGCGTCCGCGGCCATAGGCATCTGGAAGGCCGGTAATAATACCTGCTTTACGGGCTAGTAGCATTTCTTTTGTATAAGCATCGAATACACCCTGATTATGTGTTTTACGGTAATCAGTAAAGATTTTTTCAATTTCAGGGTTTAATTTAAAACCATATGAATCACACGAAGCCTTTGCCATACGTATGCCTCCAAATGGCTGCAAAGAACGTTTAAAAGGCTTATCTGTTTGAATGCCCACAACTTTTTCTAGTTCTTTATTGAGATAGCCAGGACCATGTGACGTTATGGTAGAAACGATATCAGTATCCAAATCAAGGACACCGCCCTTTTCCAGTTCTTGTCTAGTCAAATCCATCACTTGAGTCCACAATTTTTTTGTTGCTTCTGTTGCAGGTGTTAGGAATGAACAATCACCTTCATACTGTGAGTAATTCTTCAAAATAAAATCACGTACGTTCACATGTTTTGTCCATGGACCTTTTTTAAAACCTTGCCATTGTTCCATTGTAATTCACCTCTTATATTATTCGTATCTAAATCTCGACAATAATTGGAAGTATCATTGGCTTTCTCTTTGTTTGAGTAAATAGATACTGCCCAACCGACTTTTTTATATTTTGTTTCATTACATTCCATTGCTGGTTATTATCTAGTTGTAATTCTTTAACGGTTTTACTCACCAAACGGTTTACTTCTTTTAGTAGTACGTCTGAGTCACGGGCGTAAACAAATCCTCGAGTGATGGTATCCGGCCCAGAAATAATCTTCCTGTCCCACTTGCTAATGGTAATAACCACGACAAGCATCCCATCCTCAGACAGTTGCTTTCGATCTCGTAAAACGATATCTCCAACATCTCCAACACCAATTCCATCGACATAAGTATCCCCAGCTTGGACAGAACGAGTTTGACGGGCTGTCCCATTTTTTATATCAATAACTTCTCCATTTTTAATAACAAATGTATTACCTTTTTCCACTCCAACTGATTCAGCTAGCATTCGGTGATGGTGGAGCATACGGTATTCACCATGGATTGGAATGAAATAGGTCGGTTTCATTAAGGTTAACATAAGCTTTAGGTCTTCCTGATATCCATGGCCGGAAACGTGCATGCCAGTTGTACTGCCGGAACCGTATATTACTTTTGCTCCTAGTTGAAATAAATTGTCTATAATTTTAGAAACATCTTTCTCATTTCCAGGGATTGGGGATGCTGCTAATATAACTGTATCTCCCGGGTAAATTGCAACATCACGGAAGTTTCCACTAGCTAATCGAGATAAGGCTGCCATAGGTTCTCCTTGACTGCCTGTACAGAGAATAACGACCTTTTCAGCTGGCAATTTATCTACTTCGCTTGCATCAATTAACATATCATCTGGAACATTCAGATACCCACGTTCAATGGCAACATTAACAACGTTCACCATACTACGTCCAAGCAATGTTAGTTTCCGATTAGTCCTTAACGCCGACTCAACCACTTGCTGAACACGATTGATATTGGATGCGAATGTTGATATAAAAATCTTTCCTGTAGCTTTCATGAATGCTTCGTCCATATTGGAACCCACCATTTGCTCAGAAGGGGTCATCCCTTTACGCTCTGCATTTGTACTTTCTGATATTAATACCAAGACCCCATTTTGGCCGATTTCAGCCATTTTATGTATATCAGCATATTGGTTATTTGCTGGTGTTAAATCAAATTTGAAATCTCCAGTATGGACAACATTTCCCTCAGGAGTATGAAAGACAATTCCAAGACAATCAGGTATGCTATGGCTAACTTTAAAAAAGGAGATTTTAACCTGTTCAAATTCTAAAATTGAGTTAGAGTCTATTGTAATTAGTTTAGAATCTCCTCTAAGTCTATGCTCGTCGATTTTTAGTTCTATTAGACCAAGGGTAAAACGCGTTGCATAAATCGGGATATTTAATTTTCTTAAGAAATATGGGATACCGCCTATATGGTCCTCGTGGCCATGAGTAACAATTAAAGCTTTAATTTTATCCTGATTCTCTTCCAAAAAAGTAATGTCAGGAATAATTAAATCTATACCTAGTAAGCTTTCATCAGGAAATTTCCCACCACAATCAATAATAAAGATCTCGTCCTCATATTGAACAACATACATGTTTTTTCCGATTTCGTTTATTCCGCCTAATGCAAAAATAGATAAAGCGTTTTCAGTGGATTTCATTTTTTCTACTCCTATCTAATTAAATAGGTTTATTATTCCTTTGTGTATAACTTTGATGCAAGAGAAAGTTATAGCATCCTGAAGTCTTCATTACATAGTTAATTCTTCATTGGTAAAACTAAAATAGTGCCTTTAGGTAGGACATAAGTTCAAACTCAACAAAAAATCCAAGAAGATGCAATTAAACACAGTAAAAGAAGAAACACAAATCGAAGATTTATTAAAAACAAATGGTGTAGGACTTCCTCCAACGCCACCTGAATGACCTATAAAAAATAGGAAGAACTACCAGCAGGAGCTAAAAGACAAGATATTGAGATTGCTACCATGTTAGCGGGTAGTGTATCTGCTGGTCTCTGCTGGTCTAGTCGCTTGTAGTGGAATGATGGGTCAATGTGTTTATGAGGACATATGTATGATCAATTTCATGATCAAAAAGAAGAGTTAAGATTAAGGGTTCTTTGTTTTTTTAAAGAAAAATGGCTGGATAGTTCATCTGCCAATACACAACGCGCAAGTGCAAATGAATAATATTATTTGAATTAATATCTAAGTTTTATGGAGGTGATTCACATGGCTAAACAAGGAAAGAATGGAAATACTACTAAAAATAAAGATAGATCACAGGAATCAATAACCAATCAATTGGCTAACCAACAATTAGGAAGTCAACAATCAAGACAAAATTCAAAAAATTATCCTCTTGAGTAATTGAATTTTGTGTATAAAAAAAGCATCAAGATTGATGCTTTTTTTGTTTGTGATTTTATATTGTTTCTCAAAACCGAACCCGATGATTTAAAATCACTGCCATACGTATCTAATTATAAAGTAATTATTACCCAAAATAACGCTTTAACAAGCCTTCAAAACCTTTACCATGACGAGCTTCGTCTTTGCACATTTCATGAACCGTATCATGTACTGCATCATAATCTAATTTCTTAGCTAATGTAGCTAAGTCCTTTTTACCTTGAGTAGCGCCGTGTTCAGCCATTACACGCTTCTCAAGATTTTTCTTTGTATCCGCTTCTAGGACTTCACCTAGTAATTCAGCAAATTTAGCAGCATGCTCTGCTTCTTCAAATGCATATCTTTTGAAAGCTTCTGCGATTTCAGGATATCCTTCACGATCGGCTTGACGGCTCATCGCTAAGTACATCCCTACTTCCATACATTCGCCTTCATAATTCATTCGAAGCTGTTTTACTACTTCTTCATCAAGGCCCTTAGCAACACCAACTCGATGTTCATCAGCATATACCAAATTTTCAGATGACTTTTCAATAAATTTACTTGCTGGTGCCTTACAAAGTGGGCATCTTTCTGGTGGACACTCCCCTACGTGAACATGACCACAAATTGGACAAATATATGTTTTCATTTTTTTCTTCTCCTCTATTGATAATAATTATCGAGTTAGAATAATTATAAACTACTCTAATTAAATGTACCATAAAATTTTGCAAAGTGTAAACCTCTCTTGCCAAACAATTTTTAATACATATTAAAATTTTTAAAAATTGGAGTTTTTAATCCCCAGATATATTCCAAAACAACTCTCACTTTTAAATTTAAATAAGAAAGGATTTTTTTGAATCAGTTACATAATTTTAAATTTTTATGCTCATAATGAATTGGAAAAAATAGATATTTAATGCTTGTGAAGAGGTTATGTGTGATTACTTTAATAAAAAATGTTGAGTGTTATTGCCCTGCTTATATAGGTATCAAGGATATTTTAATTGCAAATGATAGTATTTATAAAATAGTAGAGCCGAATAGTTGGATCCCTTGTAGTGAATTTATAAGTATACTCGATTGCAACGGATTGATTGCAATGCCTGGAATCATTGATGGGCATGTTCATATTACGGGTGGCGGTGGTGAGGATGGATTTTCAAGTCGAATCACTGAAATAGACGTAAAAGACATTTTCCTTGCTGGTGTAACTACAGTTGTTGGTTTACTTGGTGCTGATAGTCAAACAAGAAGTTTAAAAAATCTATTAGCAAAGGCTAAATCATTAGAAATTGAGGGGCTGACTACTTTTATTTATTCAGGAAGTTATGCTGCACCTATTATTACATTTACAGAAGACATTACTAGTGACATGGTTTTAATAGATAAAGTTATTGGTGCTGGAGAAATAGCAATAGCGGATCATAGATCCTCTTATCCAGATCTAAAGGATATTCTATCTATTGCCACGAAAGCACATATTGGTGGCTTAATTAGCGGAAAAGCTGGTTTAATTCATTTTCATGTTGGAGATGGTAAATCAGGACTTGATTTAGTTAATCAATTGATTGCTAATACAGATTTACCCATCGATCAATTTCTCCCTACTCACACAAATCGGAATAAAAATCTTTTTGAACAGGCAATTCAATTTACTAAAAATGGTGGCAATGTAGATCTTACCTCGGGTGAACAAATTGGGATTTCAGTACCCGATGCAGTTCAAAAACTTCTTGACGAAGGGGTTGCACTCCATAGGGTAACCATAAGTTCTGATGCAAATGGCAGTTCTCCAAATGGTGAGGCTGGAAAAATTCAAACACTGGCTGATGATATAAAACAATGTTTAGTAGAAAAAAAAATCCTGCCAGAGATTATCTTCCCTTTAGTTACTGAAAATGTTGCTAAAAGAATAAGGCAATATCCTAAAAAAGGAACTATCAAGGAAGGTAGCGATGCAGACATTCTCATTATGGATAAAGACTTTAATCTGCGAAACCTATTCAGTAATGGAAAACTAGTCGTATCTGATGGGAAAGTTATATAAATTTTGCTCTTGGAGGGGTTTAAATGGAAGGCCAAGCAAAGGGGTACCTCATAATTATAGGAGGTGCTGAAGATAAAACAGGCAAAAATGGGATACTCAATCAAGCTCATGAAATGCTATCAGATAAGGACATACTTACAATTATAACTACTGCTACTGAAAAGCCTCAGGAAGTCGGAGAAAATTATAAACAAGATTTTGCAAAAATGGGTGTTAAGAATATCCAAGTATTAGACATTAACACAAGGGATATTGCCAACTCACCTGAAATATGTGAGCAAATAAAGAAATCAAAAGGCATTTTCATGACAGGAGGGGACCAACTAAGAGTTACAAGCATCTTAGGAGGAACAGCTGCCTATGAAGAGCTAAAACAAGTTTATTTTAATGGTGGCATTATCATGGGTACAAGTGCAGGTGCCTCAGTTATGAGTTCAACAATGGTCGTACAAGGTGAAGATAATGAACCTGCTAAAAAGTGCACCTTAAAAATGGCACCAGGGTTTAGGCTGCTTGAGAACTCAATTATTGATCAACATTTTGATCAACGTGGTCGGTTTGGCCGATTGCTATGTGGTGTAGCAGAAAATCCAGAAGTCTTGGGAATTGGCATAGATGAAGATACCGCAATTAAGGTTTATCCCGATAATCATTTTGAAATCATTGGAACAAATACAGTTACGATTATTGATGGTACTAGCATAAAGAGTTCAAATGTTTCGGAATTAGCACCTAATGAGATGTTAGCTATTATAGGTGTAACAGTTCACACCTTGCCAAAAGGCTATGGATTTAACCTACTATCTAGAGAAGTAATGCGTTTAAAAAACGGGGGCAAAAAGGATGGAAGTACTAGGAATAACTAGTTTCAAGGGTAGAAATATCTACAGCCATAAGCCAGTTATGAAAATGACCATTGATATCACGGAAAATAATATATATACCAAAGACATAGAAGGATTTAATGAGAAGTTATTAACTGCTTTTCCAATGCTTCGTAAAAATACATGCGGATTAGGATATGAAGGTGGTTTTCTTGAAAGATTAGAGAATGGAACCTATTTAGGTCATGTCTTAGAGCATGTTATTTTAGATATACAAAATACTTTAGGTCATAATGTGAAATATGGAAAAACAAGACTTTTAAAAGCGAGTCAGATTTTGGCCCTAGTACAGCAGCAATCGTTCAGGAAGCAAAAAATAGAAAAATCCCCATAACCAGACTTGGAAATGACAATTTAGTAAGACTTGGATATGGTAAATATAGCAAAGTAATACAGGCAACTTTGACTGATGCAACTTCTTGTATCGCTACCGATATAACATCTGATAAACAATTAACGAAATCTATATTAATTGATCAAAAAATACCAGTACCATTTGGAAAAGTAGTATACACAGAAGTATCGGCTGTAATGGCTGCAAAATCTATTGGTATGCCTGTTGTTTTGAAACCTTTTAATGGAAATCAAGGAAAAGGAGTTCAAACGAACCTTCAAAATGAAGAAGAAGTTAAAAAGGCTTTCAAAAAGGCATCAAAATTTAGTTCTGGTGTCCTAGTTGAACAATATATATCAGGAAATGATTATCGTGTATTGGTTGTAGGTGATCAGGTATCTGCTGTTTCACAAAGAGTATCCGCTATGGTCATTGGTGATGGTGTACACACAATTGAAGAACTCATAGATATCATTAATTCAGATCCTCAACGTGGTGAAGGACATGAAAAATCACTTACAAAAATTAAATTAGATGATATTGCATTAGATATTTTAAATCGTAATCGTTTAAATTTAAATTATATTCCAGCAAAAAATGAACGTGTGTTACTAAGGGAGAATGGCAACATTAGTACGGGTGGTACAGCTATTGACTGTACTGAAATGATACACCCAGAGAATGCAGAAATTGCAGTTAGAGCTGCAGAGGCTTTGGGAATTAATATAGCTGGAGTTGATATTGTTACTGAAGATATTACTAAACCTATTTTAGAAACAGGTGGTGCTGTCATTGAAGTTAATTCAGCCCCGGGTCTACGCATGCATTTATATCCCTCTGGAGGAAAGCCACGTAATGTTGCTAAAGACATCATTGATTTATTATTTCCAAATGATCAGGAGACAGAATTACCAATCGTATCTGTTACAGGAACTAATGGGAAAACAACGACAGTTCGTTTAATCAATCATGTCCTCTCTTTGTCAGGTAGAACTGTGGGTATGACAAGTACTAGCGGGACTTTTATTGGTGATAAATGCGTTTGCAAAGGAGATAACTCAGGTCCAAATAGTGCAAAAGCACTATTATCAAATAAACAAATTGATGCTGCTGTATTTGAAACAGCTAGAGGCGGGATAATTAGAGAAGGGTTGGGCTATGACCTTGCTGATATTGGAGTCATTACAAATATTAGCGAAGACCATTTAGGACTTAATGGCATCGATACATTAGAAGATATGGCACATATCAAAGCCTTGGTTGCAGAAGCTGTTAAACCTAATGGATATGCTGTTCTCAATGCAGAAGATGAAATGACTAACACTATACTAAAAAGTGTTCAAGTAAAGGTTATTTTATTTTATAAAAATAAAAATTCCATAAAAGTAGAAAATAGTAACGATCATATTCATGTCTTTGTTGATGATGAAATGATTAAAATAAAAGATAGTCAAAAAATTATTGATGTTGTAAATATTAAAAATATTCCCATTACTTACAATGGTCTAATATCCTGTCAAATTGAAAATAGTTTAGCTGCGACAGCAGCCCTGTACGGATTAAATATACCTATTGAAACAATTCAAGAAGGTTTGATGAGTTTTAAAAATAATCCCGGAAGATTTCAACTTTTCCAAATGAATCAATATAAAATTTTACTTGATTATGCTCACAACAGCGCTGGTTACGAAGAAATCGGAAACCTCTGTAAAAAAATCGATCATAAACGAAAAATTGGTATCATCGGAATGCCAGGTGACCGGCCAGACTCAGCAATAAAACAAGTAGGGAAAATATCAGCAACTTCATTTGACCTCATTTATATAAAAGAGGATATTGATTTACGAAACAGACAAAAAAATGAAGTAGCAAATTTACTTTGTGAGGGTGTACTCGAGGGTGGCCTTAATAAAAAAAATGTGCTTTTTTTCGAGGAAGAATCAACCGCATTAGAACATGCAATGCAGAATGCGGAAGAAAACGATTTAATTGTTGTTTTATATGAAAACTTTGAACCTTTAAAAAACTTGATTAATCAAAATGTTTAAAATTAACTATTTACAAACATTTATAAGAAACGGCCAGTTATCTTCAACTCTTAAGTTGAAGATAACTGGCTGTTTTCTCTACTGATTTTTTAAAACCTTATACTTATTAATGCAATGTTTGGCATTTTAAAGGACAAACTTTTGAATCATATAAGTTTTGCTATAATTAAACGATAAAGTAAAAAGAAAGTAGTTGAAATATGAAGAAGATCCTATTGCTTACCATTCGTTTTTATCAATTAGCCATTTCTCCCTATCTTGGCCCTCGCTGCCGCTTTCATCCAACCTGCTCAACTTATGGTTATGAAGCAATATCAAGCTTTGGTGTTTTCAAGGGTGGATACTTAACTATACGTCGTATTTTAAAATGTCATCCATTCCATCCTGGTGGAATAGATTTAGTTCCTGAGAAAAAGATTAACAAACACTTATAAAACAAACTATCTATCGCCAATTTTATAAAAAATTGAATCATTTACGAATAAAATCACTAAAGACAAACATACACATTTCAAGGAAATAAATTGCAAAATCTAACACCAATCTGTTATTATAAATCGTAATGATTACGATTAAGAAGGCGAAAACGATGTCAAAAAAAATTATATCTATATTAATTATTTCTTTCCTAATACTACTAACGTTAACTGCTTGCGGGCAACAAGATAAAAAAGAAAACAAAAAACTTACTGTTTATACTACTGTATATCCTTTAAAATTTTTTACCGAACAAATTGGTGGTAATTATGTAAGTGTTTATTCTATTTATCCAAATGGTGGTGATGAACATACCTTTGAACCAACACAAAGGGACTTCATAAAACTCGCTGATTCAGATTTATTCTTCTACATTGGATTCGGTTTAGAAGGCTTTGTTTCCAAAGCGAAATCTACTTTGAAAAATGAAAA
The DNA here is from genome assembly GCA_029240105.1 of Caryophanales bacterium. Taxonomy (GTDB): domain Bacteria; phylum Bacillota; class Bacilli; order JARBTR01; family JARBTR01; genus JARBTR01. The sequence continues at coordinate 283,108 of JARBTR010000004.1, forward strand.
TGTTAAAATGGTGGCTATTGGAGAGAAAGTTCAAGTCACGAAAATCGAAGACGAACTTGAAGAGACACATGAAGAGGATAGTGATGAGCAACATGATCATGTAGATGGAGTCAACCCACATTTATGGCTTGATCCTATTTATTGTATAGAAATGGCAGAGTCCATAAAGGACGAACTAATAAAAAATAATCCCGAAAATAAAAAGGTTTTCGAATCAAATTTCTCTACATTAAAAGATAAATTAATTAAACTTGACGAATTTTTTAGAAAAGTCGTTGAAACTTCAAAATCAAAGGAATTCCTAGTATCCCATGCTGCTTTTAGTTATTGGGAAACACGATATGGATTAAAACAAATTCACGTTTTAGGGTTATCTACAACAGATGAACCTTCTCAAAAACAACTAAAGAACCTTATTGACCTTGCTAAAGAACATCAATTAAAATCCATTTTAGTTGAACAAAATGTTAGTAAAAAAATACCCGATATTGTAAAGAAGGAAATTAACGGCGAATCATTACCAATCCACAATTTAGCAATTCTATCTGATACTGATGTAAAGAATAATGAAGATTATTTTTCAATATCAGAAAAAAATATAGCAAACTTAAGAAAAGCCCTAAACGATTAGATATCGAATAAATTTTAAAATAATGCAGAAAATAAGAACCTTACTAAATTTAGGAGGATCTTATAAATGGCAAAAGATGTTGTATGTTCTGTTGATACATGTAATTACTGGGAGCATGGTAATCAATGTACTGCAGAAAAAATTAAAGTAAATAATGCGCGTTCTGAAGCTCACGCAAGTGAAGAAACGAACTGTGAGACCTTTAAACCAAGCGATTTATAATTTTAATAAAACTAGCTATTTAAATTATTTATAACAAGAAAAGTCCTGATAAATTAAATTTTCAGGATTTTTTTGTTAATATTTTTGAAAATGGAATAGAATTTAATCCAAATTTTGCTAACTAATTTACTTGCTAAAATTTTTAAAAATGGAAATAAACAATATTTAAATAAATTTTTAAAAATTGCAAAAAATAATAACCAATCTAAATTTAGGAGGTTTTTATATGGCAAAGGATGTTGCATGTTCGGTTGACAGTTGTACTTATTGGGAACATGGAAATAAATGTAGCGCTAATAAAATTAAAGTAAATAATGTTCATTCTGATGAGCGCGCTTACAAAAGTGATGAAACTAGCTGTGAAACTTTTAAACCAAACAGTTCATTATAATTTCTGACTGTAAAAAAATAGAAAAGAGTCTTGATAAAAATCAGATGCAAAGATCTGGTTTCTTATCAGGATTTTTTTATTTTGGGATTAGAAAAATTTCTACTAGATATTCAATTAACTTGGAAAACTTATTGCCAAACATCAGTATCCTGAACTAAAATTTAAAAATGTGATTTTTTTAATCACAAAGGGAATTTTAAGGGGAGAATTAATATGAAAGATAATAAATCTTTATCTAAAGATTTAAAAACAAGGCATCTTACAATGATTTCAATAGGTGCATCAATCGGTACTGGTATATTTTTAGGGAGTGGCGGTGCCATTCATAACGCTGGACCAGGTGGAGCTCTTCTGGGATTTGGAATAATAGGACTTATGCTTTATTTCGTTTTAACTAGCTTAGCTGAAATGACTGCCTTTATGCCTGTTTCAGACTCTTTTGGTACATATTCAAGTCGTTTTGTATCTCCTTCATTTGGTTTTGCGGTAAGTTGGAATTATTGGTACAGTTGGATCGTTACAATCGCATCTGAATTTGCAGGAGTTGTTTTACTGCTAAAATATTGGCTTCCTGATGCCAATTGGTTTGTTTTTAGTATTTTATCTGCATCTATTTTACTTGGATTAAATCTTCTTTCAGTAAAAGGATTTGGTGAAGCTGAATTTTGGTTTGCACTAGTTAAGGTTTGTACAATCGTTGCATTTATTTTATTTTCTCTTGGAGCAATTCTAGGCATTGTTGGTGGTGAAGCAATTGGACTTCGAAATTTTACAATTGATAACGGCCCTTTCAATGGTGGATTTTTAACTATTTTTGGCGTTTTAATGATTGCTGGGTTTTCATTTCAAGGAACAGAACTAATTGGTGTATCTGCTGGAGAAAGTGAAAATCCTTCAAAAAGTGTTCCTATTGCCATTAAACAGATTTTCTGGCGAATATTCTGGTTCTATATGTTAGCAATACTTGTAATTGGATTAGTTATTCCTTACTCTACTGCTAGCTTAGCTTCAGATAGTATAGCAACGAGCCCGTTTACATTAGTCTTTGATCGAGTTGGAATTGCTTTTGCCGCTTCTGCTGTTAACGCAATCATTCTTACATCTGTTCTTTCATCTGGAAATTCAATGCTTTATGCATCAACGCGAATTTTATGGAATCTAGCAATGGATGGTAAAGCACCAAAGTATTTAAAGAAACTTAACAAACGTAAAATACCTATCAATAGTCTAATAACTACTATTGTTTTCACATACCTGATCTACCTTGTTTCTTTGCTTGGCGAGGGCGAAGCTTTTAACTGGCTATTAGCTGCTTCTGGTCTTGCAGGATTTATTACATGGATTAGTGTATTTGTAAGCCATTTCCGATTCAGAAAAGCATATGCACTACAAGGAAACCAGCTGGAAAAACTACCATACCGAGCAAAATTTTATCCATATGGCCAAATTCTTGCCTTTATTATTAGTATAATTATTTTAATTTTCCAAAGCTTTGGATTCTTTGTAGAAGATGTTATTGATTGGGAAGGTGTCATAGCAACATATATTGGACTACCCATTTTCTTTGCATTTTGGATTGGGTATAAGGTAGTAAAAAAACCTGAAAAAGTAAATCTAAAACAATGTGAGTTTTCGGTTGATAATTAATGAACTAAATATTTGACTGTCGAGATTTCTCGACAGTTTTTTATTTTAGGAAAAAAATGCCTGATTATATTGAAAAAACATGTGCATTCAAAGTGAATGTACATGTTTTAAATTCTCGAACTAAATTCTCTTCCTCAGTTCTTTTCTAAGTAACTTACCTGATGCATTTCTCGGCAGTTTTTTTACGAGGTAAAACTTTTTTGGCACTTTATATTTAGCTAATCTTTTTTGACAAAAACAACTTAAGTCTTCAATTGAAACCAACTTTTCAAGAACAACAAATGCAACTGGGACAGAACCCCACTTTTCATCTGGTACTCCAACAACACCCACATCCATTACTTGTGGAAATGACATTAATACTGATTCAATTTCAGCCGGATACACGTTTTCTCCACCTGAAATAAATAAATCCGATCGACGATCTTGTACATACAAGAATCCTTCTTTATCTAGATATCCAATATCTCCTGTATGGAACCATCCATCTTGAAAAGCTTCTGATTTCTCACCATGTAAATAACCAGTTGTTACATTTGGCCCTTTTACAACAATCTCACCACTATTTTCCGGATTACATTCAATTCCATCTATCAGAATTTTAACTTTACATCCTGGTATTGGTTTCCCAGCAGAACCAATTTTTCGTAGCACATCTTCTGGACGTAAAGTAACAATTTGAGAGCAAGTTTCAGTCATCCCATAGGATAAAAATACAGCAACCCCTAAATCCTTACATTTTTCAAGTAGCTCAGCAGAAGCAGGACCACCACCTAATAACATCCCTTTAAATGAAATAGGATAATAAAATGGTTTTTTCATCATTCTACTAAGTGAACTTGCTACAACCGATGTGATCGTTATACCTCTATTTTCTATTGCTGTATTTGCATCATCTTCGTCAAAACCTTCCTGTAGATACACAGATAACCCAACAATCACAGATCTTAGCAAAATGGAAAGACCACTCACATGATATAAGGGCATTACACATAACCATTTGTCCTTTTCATCAAGTGTCAAATTTTCACAAGAGCTTATTGCACTATGATAATGGTTTCCAAAACTTTGAAGTACTGCCTTCGGATAACCGGTAGTTCCAGAGGTATACATTATAGTCGCTACTTCATCGCTTTTGACACTTTCTTTTATGGTAAATTTTTTTCCCTGAACATGTACTATATCCTCAACAGCAATAACTTGCACATCCTCAAATTCCTGCTTTTTCACTGAAATAAGTTTCTTGACTTGTGCATGGTTTAATTGCCACATTATTTCATGCTTAGTTAATCTCGTATTTAGCATCAATATTGGGGCACCAATATAAAGTAAGGCGTGTATAAGAAAAACCGTTTCTGGGCGGTTATTTCCATAGAGGGCAACAGTTTCCCCTGCCCTAACCCCAAATTCACTCAATTTTTCTCCATAACAAATAACTACATCTTCTAGCTCTCGAAAAGACCATTTCTCGTCTTCAAACTCTAATGCACTATTATTAGGACTTAAACGAACTCTTTCTCGTAAAAAATTAGATAAATTTGCCATACTTCAACCTCAAATATAAACTCTATAAACTCCATTACATTATACTATTTAAATAAAATAAAAATAGCCAGAGCATGAACTCTGGCAAATTAACTTTTTATAAAATGACGCATTACGGATACGACATTTTGTTCCTAACCGCTTCGCGCTTAGACAAAATCAGCATGCGTAATGCTTGCTGAACTAAAGTTCAGAGCATTACGGAAATCTCGGGAATTGTCCAAAGTTTGGTTTGCGTTTCTCCTTGAATGCGTCACGTCCTTCTTTACCTTCTTCTGAAAGATAATATAGAAGTGTTGCATCTCCAGCTAATTGTTGAATACCAGCTAGACCATCAGTGTCAGCATTAAATGATGCTTTCAAGAAACGTAGCGACATTGGGCTCTTTTCAAGCATAATGTTACACCATTCAATTGTTTCTTCTTCTAATTTTTCTAGAGGAACAACCTTATTAACCCATCCCATTTCAAGTGCTTCATCAGCAGTATATTGTTTGCATAAAAACCAAACTTCTTTAGCCTTTTTATGACCAATAATACGGGCCAAATAACCCGCTCCGTATCCAGCATCAAAACTTCCAACGATTGGACCAGTTTGTCCAAATTTTGCATTTTCGGCTGCAATTGTCAAATCGCATACTAATTGAAGTACATTACCTCCACCAATAGACCATCCTGCAACCATAGCCACAACAGGCTTAGGAATAACGCGAATTAATCGTTGTAAATCCAGAACGTTTAAGCGAGGGATCTTATCTTCCCCAACATATCCACCTTCACCACGAACTTTTTGGTCACCGCCGGAGCAGAACGCTTTCTCGCCAGCACCAGTTAGAATAATTACACCAATATCCGAATTATCACGTGCACGAGAAAAAGCATCAATCATTTCTTCAACTGTTTTAGGTCGGAAAGCATTATGTACATGTGGACGATTAATTGTTATTTTCGCTATTCCATTATAGGATTGATAGAAAATATCTTCGTATTCATGTTCTGTTACCCATTCAAAAGCCATTATTTTCCCTCTACTTTCATTATAAAATCAACTACTATTCTATCAAATTTTTCCGGTTGTTCCAAATGGATCACGTGTCCGGAATTTTTTACAACAACATGTTCACTATTTTTAATTTTGTCACACATTTCCCCACCAATTCGGCAAAATTTTTCATCTTTTTCACCTGTTAAAATTAATGTAGGAATATTTATACGATTAAGTTTGTCCATATAATAGGGTTGACTTCCTGTTCCCATCATTCTAAGGGAGGAAGATAATCCATTTGATTTATGTGACATTCGTTCCGTTCTTAACCTTAGTTTATCTGGAAAACGTAACATCGATTCAAGAGGCTCAAAGAGCGGTACCTTCTCCCAATAATCAATAAAAGCCTCTAACCCTTCTTGTTCAATTCTTGTAGCGAGTTTCTCATCGCTCTCTTGCCTTTTTAACTGTTCTTTCTTTGTAGAAATGCCAGATGAAGCACTTTCGAGAATTAAACTTTTTAAACGATTTGGGTATTTTAAAGCAAATGCAATTGCTACACGTCCACCCATTGAATATCCAACAAGATGAACTTTTTCAATTTTTAACTGATTTAAAATTTCGACTAAGTCTGAAACTACAGATTCAATTTTATATCGATTATTTTCTAATGGAGCATCCGTCTTTCCATGACCAATAATACTTGGAATAATAAACTTGAAATTATTCTTATAACATGTAACAAAACGGCGCCAAGTATGCAGGGATCCAGTAAATCCATGTAACATCATTATGGGTTCACCTTGACCATCTACGAGAACATCATAATTTAAACCATTAATTCTCATCTTATTGTTTCCTCAGTTACTTTTTCAGAAACAATTCTCATCAATTCTTTATGAGCTTTACTATTTTTTTCGCGATTTGAAAAAACTTCTAGAATTCTTAATCCTTCTTCCATAACTAGATCTTCGAAAGCATCGATAAAATCAGACAAAGTTTCAGCAGCACAATAAGTACCACCATATATGCCTACAACACTTGAAAATTCCATACCATGGGGGGTTCCAAATAATTTTTCATACTGTCTCGGTTCACCATATTGAGGTAAGAAAGAGAAAATTCCTCCACCATCATTGTTAATCACAATCACAAATAAATTTAATTGATGGATTCGTGCTGCAAGAAATCCATTCATATCATGGAAGAAGCTGAGATCACCTATTATTAAAAATGTTGGGATTTCTGAAGAAGCGCTTACACCTAATGCTGTTGAAACGATTCCATCAATTCCATTTGCACCACGATTTGCATGAATTTTCACATCCTTAGAAGTATTACGAAAGAATGTATCCAAATCCCGTATAGGCATACTATTTGATACAAACAAATTACATTTAGAAGGTAACAACTTAGTTAATTGAGCTATAAGTGCTCCCTCATGTCCTTCCGTTCTTTCAATACCTGAGCTTAGATGAACAGAAGTTTGTTTGTTTATATTTTTCCATTTATGTAAAAATTCAGTTTGCACCTGATTCATTGAATCATTCACTAATAAGTCAGACATTTCACGACAGAAAATAGCTTCATCACAATAAATCATTTCACTTAAAGTTCCAGTTGGTTCTCTCCAGCCTAGACCTCCGTCTACAACAATCAGCTCGCAATTAGATTTTTTTATAAATAAAGACAATGGTTTTGAAACTGGCATAGCACCAAAGCGTATGATGGAGTCAGGTTTCAAATCATTATAAAGTGTTTCCCATCGTAAAAACGCATCGTAGCTATCGATAATATTTGATTTATTATGTATTCCTACTCTTAGTTGTGATAGTGGATCTGCTAGTATTGGAAATCCGGTTTTATCTGCAAAAGAAACTACTGCCTCTGTAAATTCATCATGATCGATTTGACCACATACAATTATTCCTTTTTTTACATTACGAATTTTAGAGGCGATTGCCTCAAATTTTTCTAGTGATAGTTGAGCATAATTATTTTCAATTGTAACCAGCGCGTTACAACTGGTTATATGATTTTCCATTTCTTCAAATACAGGCATGAGAGGCTCACGAAATGGAAAATTCAAATGAACTACACCTGCTGGGTTTTGCATAGAAGTAGCAGCTACCCTAGAAGCAATATTGCGTGTAAAACGTAACATTTCATCAGACGCTTCTGGCACAGGCATCTCAACAAACCATTTTGCGTGTTTACCATACAAATCTATTTGATCAATTGCTTGAGGAGCTCCTACATCTCGTAATTCATGTGGCCTGTCTGCTGTTAACACAATTAGTGGCACTCTAGAAATTCTAGCTTCAACTATTGCAGGATAATAATTTGCTGATGCTGTACCCGAAGTACAAAGTAGTACTACTGGTTTTTTCTTTTCCTTTGCTATACCTAAAGCAAAAAAACCAGCTGAGCGTTCATCAATATTCATCCAAACCTTCATAGCAGGGTGTTCAGCCATTACATAAGCAAGAGGCGTGGAACGAGACCCTGGACTCACCACGGCATCGACCACACCAACTTTCGTTAATTCATCAATAAATGATGTTGTAAAAGCTGTTAATACATCTCTATTACTCATTAAAAATCCCCTATACCAATAATCTAACTCTAAAATTTCATATTATAAAACATATCCTATTACAGATATTCTTTCCAAAATGTTTAACTTCTAAATGATTCCTAATGCCGATAACATTGGTTTAAATTTCATAGCAGTCTCTTCATACTCTTTTATTGGATCAGAATCACCCACTATTCCACACCCTGAAAATAATATCGCCTTATTTCTATTTAATAAAGCTGAACGTATACCAACAATAAATTCCCCATTACCTTGTGAATCCATCCATCCTATAGGAGAAGCATAGAAACCTCGATCAATATTTTCTAATTCATCAATTTTCTGTAAAGCTGTATTAAGTGGAATCCCACCCATCGCAGGTGTTGGGTGTAAGTCTTTGGCAAAATTTAAAATAGAATCTCCAACAAATGCTTGTCCAAAAACAGGTGTATATAAATGCTGCACACTCTTGTTTTTAAGAATTTGTGGCTTTGAGGGAATCTCTAATTGAATACACTTTTTTTCCAGTATAGAACGAATATAATCGACGACGAAATTATGCTCATTAATATTTTTCTCATCATTTATCAGTTCAAATTCTAGTTTCTGATCTAACTCTTCTGTTTCCCCACGACTTGTTGTCCCAGCTACACATGCAGTAGAAATATTCTGTCCCTGCTTTAAAATCAATCTTTCAGGTGAAGCTCCAAGAAAAGTTGAATGCTCATTTTCTAATGCAAAAAGATAACTGTTATTTTGCTGAAGACTTAAATTTTCCATAACAGTACTTGATGATATCTCATGATTAAATATTAATTCTGTTGATCGCGCTAAAACAACCTTTTCAAGTTCCCCTGATCTAATAACTGATAGAACATCCTCAACCATATCAGTCCACTCATGTATACTAGTTTCTGCGATTGAAAAGGATTTATATTGAACATTTATTTCACTATCTAATTGTAAAATTTGAGTGAATTCCGCTTCAAACAAATCTATTTCCTCATCTGTTGTATCAGCATTTACAATTAATGTAGAACTTAAATAACAGGCACCGTCAACGTTTGAAATAAGATGTCTGGGTATATAGAAAAGTAATGCCCCAAATTCATCCCAGATTAAATCAGTTAGTTCCGGTTTAAATGAAAAAGCCCCATAACATATTGGTCCTGTTCCAATGATATTTTGTACACCAGTTATAACCATTAATTCTGAGAAATCATCCCAAAATTTTTCAACCACATCAAAACGATTCGTTTCTGTTTCTTTCATTTGTAACTTAAAAGCAGTATCAATACCGACAAACTTTAAATTTTGTTCTAAGTTTTCCCAATAAAATCTTTTGCCTTTATATTTTCTTTCACTGTTTTTGTATATATTAAGAATCGATACCTTTTCAATTTTTTTGACATGACAAAATACAACAGTTTGGTTTGATTCTGTTGCGTTATTCCGAGCTCTAATTACACTATCTTTTAGATCTATATCAACATTAATAGTCATTCCAAATACCTCTGAGTCTTACAATAAATCTCTATAATATAGGTTGATTAAATGATTTTTCTCTATTTTAGAATACCCCCCTATTTCTACTCTGTCAATGAAACTGAGGGTACATCAAGATTTCTTTTAACTATACTATTTCCTATTTTTATGATAACTAAATTTTAAAAACAATTGACCTTGAACACAAAATTTTTTACACTTATAACATCGTTTTTTTTTGATGTATCTTATATAAAGGATTTGTTAAGTATGCAACATAAAGTATTGAATAATACGAATAAAAAATCTTGGAAAGTTTGGTGGAAACTAACAAGACCCCATACACTAACTGCTGGCTTCATACCAGTTTTAATTGGATCAGCATTAGCATTAGAAACTGGTCAGTTTAATCCACTGCTTTTTTTAGCTATGCTCATAGCCTCACTTCTTATTCAAAGTGCAACAAATATGTTTAATGAGTATTATGACTTCAAACGCGGTCTTGATCATGAAGGGTCCGTTGGAATTGGTGGAACAATTGTACGTGAAGGTGTGCATCCAACAACAATTATGAAAATTGCTTTAAGTTTCTATTTTGTTGCAATGTTGATTGGTATTTATATTTGTGCAATTAGTAGTTGGTGGTTAGTTGTAATTGGGTTAATTTCCATGGCCGCTGGATTTTTGTATACAGGTGGACCAATACCGATAGCCTACACACCCTTTGGTGAAGTATTTGCTGGTTTTTTTATGGGATACGTAATCATTGCAATATCTTTTTTTATTCAAACATTAGAAATTACAGTTGATGTTGCACTTGTATCTATTCCCTCTTCCTTACTAATTGCAAATATTTTATCTGCCAACAATATACGAGACTTAGATGGTGATAAAGTGGCTGGTCGCAAAACTTTAGCTATTTTATTAGGAAAAAGGAATGCTGTACTATTACTTTCAATTGTATCAGGAATTTCTTACATTTTAGTTATAATTTTCCCTTTCTATAGTTTAACATCATACTGGACTTATTTGGCTTTACTAAGTTTACCCTTAGCTATTAAAGGTACTAAAGAATTTTTTAGCAATACAACTCCAACTGGAATGATGCCCGCTATGATAGCGGTCGCAAGAACTAACACCGTTTTTGGTCTATTGTTTTCAATTGGAATGTTCTTAGGTTATTTTTTGTGATATCAATTTCAGTATGCAGCTCCATTAATGCCTACTATGGTAGCTGTTATAATAAAACAACACCTTCTCTGGTTTATTAATTTTAAAAGAAATGTTCTTAGGTTATTTTTTTTTGATATCAATTTCAATATGCAGTTCCATTAATGCCAAAATGGTAGCTGTTATAATAAAACAACACCATTTTGGTCTATCAATATTAAAAGAAATGTTCTTAGGTTAATTTTTTGTTATATCAATTTCAATATACAGTTCCATTAATGCCAACTATGATAGCTATTTTAATAAAACAACACCATCTTTGGTCTAATATTTTTAAAAGAAATGTTCTTAGGTGTTATTTTTTGTTATATTAAATTAAGTATCCAGTCAATAAAATAAGGAAACTCAGAGCACAATAAAGTATGCTCTGAGTTTTTATTTATTTATGAAAGGAACAAAAACATGACAGATTATTCACAATTCAAATGTATTTTAGAGAACAATAAGCAAGAACTGTTAAAAACAATATCCAGCTCTGAATTCATTCAGAAATCCGATTTAAAATAGAAAATGCCTTAAAAGCCATCGAGAATGGTACTTATGGTAAATGTAAAGAGTGTGGAGCTGAAATACCAATAGAAAGGTTAGAAGCAATTCCCTCAACACTATTTTGCATCAGCCATACAGATGAAAAATCAATTGCAGAAGATAGACCCAATGAAGAAATTATACTAAGGGAACTATTTGACTCAAAATATGATCCTAATAATAGCTTTACTGAAGTAGCAACATTCGGCACTTCAGAAACACCAGCAGACTTTAAAGATTCTGCTGATCATTATGATGAACTTTACAACCCTGAATTTAAATCATAAGTAAAATAAATTTAAAAGGTAATGTTAAGAAAAAAAGATCATATCGTGCAGTAATAATTATTAAAGTACGATTAAATTTATTTATAAAACATTGTAAATCATGAAAAAGAATCATAAATACTAATATTTATTTCATTTAAAAGTATTAGTCATGTAAAAAATCTATAGATAAGATGCCACTTTATAAAAACAGAATCAACTTATTTGAGTCAATTATTATCCAGCAAATTGACTCAACCATTTTTGGAATCTGACTGAAACTTTTTTTCTACAAAAAGTCTGCTAACCAACCTCAAATACTTCACAATAGAGTAACTAAAAAGCAGAAAATGAGGCTTACAAATAAAATAAAAAAACCAGTTCAAATAATGAACTGGTTTTTTTATGGATGACCCCTACGGGATTCGAACCCGTGTTACCGCCGTGAAAGGGCGGTGTCTTAACCGCTTGACCAAGGGGCCATAAAAATAGCGAAGAATGAGGAGAAATCGTATTCGATTTCAACCCGAGCGCGAGGTATTAAAAGCAAAACCTACAGCAGCTATATTTACAAAAAAATGGCGGAGAATGAGGGAGTCGAACCCTCGCGCCGGTTACCCGACCTACACCCTTAGCAGGGGCGCCTCTTCGGCCTCTTGAGTAATTCTCCAAGGAATGTATGATTGGTAAAAATGGCTCCCCAGGCAGGACTCGAACCTGCGACCCCCTGATTAACAGTCAGGTGCTCTAACCAACTGAGCTACTGAGGAATAATAAAAAATGGGTAAGCGGGTGATGAGAATCGAACTCACAACAACAGCTTGGAAGGCTGTGGTTTTACCACTAAACTACACCCGCAAAAAATGGGGCGACTGATGGGACTTGAACCCACGAATGCCGGAACCACAATCCGGTGCGTTAACCCCTTCGCCACAATCGCCAGAATACAAAAAAAAGTGGCTTGGGACGGAATCGAACCGCCGACACAAGGATTTTCAGTCCTTTGCTCTACCGACTGAGCTACCAAGCCATCGTACGGATTTTTAAAAATGGCGGTCCCGACGGGAATCGAACCCGCGATCTCCTGCGTGACAGGCAGGCATGTTAACCGCTACACCACGGAACCACTTGTAAAAATTGCGGGGGCAGGATTCGAACCTACGACCTTCGGGTTATGAGCCCGACGAGCTGCCAGACTGCTCCACCCCGCGACGATAAAAATTATTAAGTAAGAAATATGGCGGAGGAAGAGGGATTCGAACCCCCGCGCGGTCTCCCGCCTCCCGGTTTTCAAGACCGGTCCCTTCAGCCGAACTTGGGTATTCCTCCATATAAAGGTCCAGGCATTATTTGGTAGCGGCGGAGGGGGTCGAACCCCCGACCTTTCGGGTATGAACCGAACGCTCTAGCCATCTGAGCTACACCGCCACGAAATTCCTAAAGGACAAATTGTAAAAAAGTGGAGCTTAACGGGATCGAACCGTTGACCTCCTGCGTGCAAGGCAGGCGCTCTCCCAGCTGAGCTAAAACCCCATGAAAGGAAATAATGGTCGGGAAGACAGGATTCGAACCTGCGACACCTTGGTCCCAAACCAAGTACTCTACCAAGCTGAGCTACTTCCCGAAATTATTAAATTAATGGCGCGCCCGAAAGGATTTGAACCCATAGCCTTCTGATCCGTAGTCAGACGCTCTATCCAATTGAGCTACGGGCGCATAAATGGTGCCGAGGGCCGGTTTCGAACCGGCACGGTTATCACTAACCGCAGGATTTTAAGTCCTGTGCGTCTGCCTGTTCCGCCACCCCGGCAATTGATGAAAGCAGACTATAAATATGGAGCGGAAGACGGGATTCGAACCCGCGACCCCCACCTTGGCAAGGTGGTGTTCTACCACTGAACTACTTCCGCAATGGTGCGGGTGACAGGAGTTGAACCTGCACGCCCTGCGGCGCTAGATCCTAAGTCTAGTGCGTCTGCCAATTCCGCCACACCCGCAAAAATGGTGAGCCATGCAGGATTCGAACCTGCGACCCTTTGATTAAAAGTCAAATGCTCTACCTGCTGAGCTAATGGCTCACAAACGATGGTGCCGGCGAAAGGAATCGAACCCTCGACCTACTGATTACAAGTCAGTTGCTCTGCCTGCTGAGCTACACCGGCATCGTAGTGAAAATATTAAATTAAATGGTGGAGGCTAACGGGATCGAACCGCTGACCCTCTGCTTGTAAGGCAGATGCTCTCCCAGCTGAGCTAAGCCTCCGAAAAAAGCCTGGCAACGACCTACTCTCACAGGGGCGTGTGCCCCAACTACCATCGGCGCTGAAGAGCTTAACTTCCGTGTTCGGTATGGGAACGGGTGT
>JARBTR010000005.1 GCA_029240105.1 Caryophanales bacterium
GTATTAAATGATTTGATTGCTCAATTCTTTTAATTCATTGACGAGATTACTTATAATCTCTTACACTTGGCGTTTCGTTTTGTTTAGTTTTCAAAGAGCTTGTATCGCAATGGCGACTTAAAATATACTATCAGAGGTTTCAATCATTGTCAACAACTTTCGAAATCTTTTTTTATATTTTCGTTCGCTTCTCGCATGTGTTTTTCAACAACGTTCATAACTTTATCATGGTAAAAAACCATTGTCAACATTTTTTAAACTCTTTTTTATTTTAATTTTTTTAACCCTATATATAGTGCACTAAATTAAAATATCCCACTATTTAGATGGTTATACTATCAATTTTGCAACAAAAGGGCTTCCTGTTATCTTTTAAAAGAATAGTCAGTTAGTAGTTGGGAATTTAATCCAAAGAGTCTTTTAGTGCGTTTTCAATTTATTACATACTTACTATGCAACTAGCTTTTCAGAGCATAGTTATTAGTATAATTATTTTAATATAAAATCATTTAGTTTTAATTAAATAAATATTTCCAAAAAGAAAAAAAGTCACTCTGTTCTGAGTGACTTGATAGGAAATATAAATATTACAACGTGTACCGGATCTTATTCAAAGAATAGTCTCTTTTACATTATATTTATCATTTAATAGTTATTAGGAAAGACAGTTAGGGCAATCGCCATATATTTCAAGTCTGTGTGAAGCAACTTGAAATCCTGTTAACCGAGCTGCTACATCTTCTACCGAATCCAAACCTGGATATTGAAAATCAACGATTTTACCGCATTTTTGGCAGAGTATATGGTAATGATCATGCGCGGCAAAATCAAATCGACTTGATGCATCCCCATAATTTAGTTCTTTAACCAATCCAGTTTCTTTAAATACTCGAAGATTATTATATACAGTAGCAACACTCATGCTTGGAAAATCATTTTCTAAAGCTTTAAAAATTTCGTCGGCAGTTGGATGAAGATCTGATTTTGATAGATATTCTAAAATAGCAAATCGTTGTGGTGTCATTCTAACACCAGTTTGTTTAAGAGTGTTTATGGCTTCTCTGAATAGAGCACGTTTCAATTTAATCCTTCTCCTTTTAGTAGCATACCGAAATTTTCGTTTATAAAATGGAAATAAGTCTGAAGCTTAAAAAGTCTTTTCCTTATAAGTATTAAAAATTCTTTTCCTAAAAAGTAAAAGTTTAAACTAACAAACGGTAAGCTTAATAAGTTATAAGCTTAAAGACAGTAATTATTATACAAAACCATAATTATAAGAAAGTCTTTCTAGTTTTGAATTATTCCTTAATTATAATTAGTATAATAATTTTACAATTACATACATGAGAAGTCAATTGCTTCTATTTCTAAATGTATATTTTATATAAGTTGAAAAGTTTTTTAGAATATAAATTTCAATACTTTATGTTTTACTCTATATGATGAAGAGTATTTTCATATTTATTATCAAAACTTGAAGACTTACTTTATATTTAGTGAAAAATAATTTTTCGAAAATAATTTTCAATACTATGGGTTTTACTTTATATATGATGAAAAGTCTTTTTTTCAAAAAACAATAAGTCTTCCTACATACAGGAAGACTTATTGTTTTAAGCTAAGTTTTCAGGGTTTAGGCATTCCAATTCAGGTAGCACAAATATGCCATTCTTTCGAATTAATACATCATCAAACCAAATTTCTCCACCGCCGTACTCTTCTCTTTGAATAAGTACAAGATCCCAATGGATGGATGATTTGTTTCCATTATATGCTTTTTCATAACAACTACCTGGAGTGAAGTGCAGACTACCCGCAATTTTTTCATCAAATAAAATATCCCCCACAGGATGCTGTATGAGTGGATTTACTCCTAATGCAAATTCTCCAATATATCGCGCTCCCTCATCTGTATCAAAAACTTCTTGTAATTTTTCTGTTTGATCAGATGTGGCTTCTACGATTTTACCCTTTTCAAATTTAAGGCATAAATTATTATGTGTGATTCCTTGATATGGACAAGGTGTATTATAGGTAATTTGACCATTTACACTATCGCGGATAGGCGCTGTATAAACTTCACCATCTGGTATATTTCGCTCACCTTGACAAGGGACGGCACCAATTCCTTTTATAGAAAAGGAAATATCTGTTCCAGGTCCAGTTATCCTAACTTTATCAGTCCTATTAATTAGTTCCACTAATGGTTTCATTGATTGGCCCATTTTTGCATAGTCAATTGAGCAAACATCTAATAGGAAGTCTTCATATTTCTCTGTGCTCATTTTTGCTTTTTGTGCTAGTGAACGTGTTGGATAGTTTAACAGTACCCAACGACGATTATTTATGTAAAATTCTTGAACTGGGCGATACGCCTCTCCTCTTAATTTGAATTTCCCAGCAGGGACTTCAGCTAATTCTGAATCGTTTTCTTCTCCTATTATAAGGATGATGCAATCTACATCTTTGAATTGTTGCAACATCCAAGCAAATTGAGTTTCAAGCTGCTCTTTTTGGTAGCCCATATATAAGTGTTTGATAATGTCATCATCAAACATTTCAAAATAAGGATAGGCACCCAATTGATAGACTTGGTCAATTAGTTCAATTGCTAGTGGTTTTGCCACATAGTGGGCTTTTATCATTACTCTTTCTTTTGGTTGCAACTTTACAGAATGATTTAGTAGTAGCTTAGCTAATTTTGAAATTCGTGAATCTTTCATTTAATACACCCCTTAACATGACATTTCTTAGTATAATTCTATTGAAATCTTTACATAAAATTATTTTAAACTAAAATTGAGAAAGTACAATGAAAGAATACTCATAAAGTGTTGAGCAGATATTATTTTTGAGTAGTTATTTATTGGATTTTTATAAGTGAATAAAAAGGGGATAAAAAAATGAATTATAAAAGGTCAGAAGAATTACATAAGGAAGCATTAGAACATATTGTTGGAGGAGTCAATTCACCTTCACGTTCTTTTAAAGCGGTTGGTGGTGGGGCACCCGTTACGATGGAACGAGGTGAAGGCGCATATATCTGGGATGTTGATGGAAATAGATATATTGATTATCTAGCAGCTTATGGTGCAATGATTACCGGTCATGCTCACCCTCATATTACTAAAGCTATCAAACATGCAGCTGAAACGGGCACACTATATGGTACACCAACACAACATGAAATTAAGTTCGCTAAGATGTTAAAAGAAGCTATGCCTTACCTTGAGAAAGTACGATTTAACAATTCAGGTACAGAGGCAGTAATGACTACAATTCGTGTCGCTCGTGCATATACTGGACGTGAAAAAATTATTAAATTTGCAGGTTGTTATCATGGGCACTTTGATTTGGTACTAGTTGCAGCTGGATCAGGCCCTTCCACTTTAGGAACCCCTGATTCTGCAGGAGTTACAAAAGCAAGTGCTGAAGAGATGATTACTGTTCCTTTCAATAATGTAGAAGCATTTCAAGAAGCAATGGAAAAATGGGGCTCGCAAGTTGCAGCTGTATTAGTAGAACCGATTGTTGCAAATTTTGGCTGCGTAGAGCCAAAGCCTGGTTTCTTAGAAGCGGTTAATGAGATAGCTCATAGACATGGTTCATTAGTTATATATGATGAAGTCATAACTGCTTTCCGTTTCCATTACGGTGGAGCACAAGATTTATATAAGATTCAACCTGATTTAACTGCAATGGGTAAATTAATTGGTGGCGGGTTACCAATTGGCGCTTATGGTGGTAAAAAAGAAATAATGGAAACGGTCGCACCCCTTGGCCCAGCTTATCAGGCAGGAACCATGGCGGGGAACCCTGCTTCTATGTTGGCTGGAATTGCTTGCCTAGAAGTTATGAAGGCATCTGGTTTTCATGAAAAAATAGATAGTTTAGGAAAAAAATTAGCTGATGGAATTGTAGCACTTGCTGAAAAGCATAAGGTTCCAATTACAGTAAATCGATTGGGCGGTATGTTTGCTATTTACTTTACTGAATATAGCGAACAGATTGTTGAGAACTACGCACAAGCTGAAGCTACAGATGGGAAACGATTTGGACAGTTCTTTAAATTAATGCTTTCAAAAGGCATTTGCTTAGCACCTTCCAAATATGAAGATTGGTTTCTCAATTGTTGGCACACTGATGAAGATATCCAGCAGACTTTAGGAGCAGTAGATTATGCATTTGAGCAAATGGCGCTTAAATAAGTTAATAATTGGCGCGCGGGTTTTAAAAACAGGAATTTCTATAGTTATTAGTTTATATTTAGCTACTTGGCTCGGCCTACCTTCACCAGTTTTAGCTGGTGTTGCAGCGACTTTTTCTGTACAGCCAACTGTTTATCGTTCTTTTTTAAATTTGGTTGAGCAGGTTACTGCTAATTTTGTTGGTGCTTCCGTAGCCATTATCATTGTATTGATATTTGGAAATTCACCTATTTGGATAGGTGTCGGAGCGATTCTTACTATTCTGATAACACTAAAAACAAAGAGTGAAAACCATATCGGGATTGCCCTTATAACATTGGTTGTAATTATGGAGGCCCAAGAAGGCACCTTTATTGTTTTTGCTGTTGAGCGTTTTGCAACCATTATGTTAGGGGTTATAGCAGCATTTATTGTAAATATTTTTTTCCTACCCCCAAAGTATGAATCAAAGTTATACATGAGTATCTTACAATACTCTGAAAATGTGTTGAAGTTTCTACAACATGATTTAGAAAGTAATTTGGAACCTGGAGATTACAATAAGCGAATAGATACTTTAAGATTAGAACATGCAAAAACGGAACAATTGTATTCTTTATTTAAGGATGAACGTAAATTTTATAAAAAACGTGAAGCATGGAAGGCACGTAAGCTAGTTGTCTATCGTCAGATGATAACAACTTCAAAAAGGTCTTTTGATATGGCACGTAAGTATCATCGAGTTGAAAACGATTTACATAAGATGCCCATTAGTTTTCAAAAGAAAATGGTGCGTCAGATAGAAATTTTTATTAGACATCATAATCAGTTACTAGATAGCTTTTCTAATATTGATCATCCAAAAAAGATTTTTGAGAAAACAAATCTTTCAGAATTGGTTCGCTTACTGACTATATTAAAAGAAGTAAAAATGAATGATGAGGTAGTCATTTTTCACTTATTTACACTAGTTTCAGCTATGTATGAATATGGTGAGCATTTAGATCATTTGCAAGTTTTGATGGATAGCTTTAAGAATTTTCATGATAATGAAAATTTAAATCCTGATTTTGTGAATAAAAGTTTATAAAGTAAAGAGTGTCTGAATTATTACTCAGGCACTCTTTTTTTAGAAGCATTATGTTATTTATTTAACATTTTATTTACTAACATTTTATTTATTACTAACATTTTATTTATTACTAACATTTTATTTATTACTAACATTTTATTTATTACTAACATTTTATTTATTACTAACAAATTGTTGTACTTGGAATAAACGGTAGTACGCTCCTTGTCTTTCCATTAGTTCTTGGTGTGTACCTGTTTCGATAATTTCACCATGCTCAATCATAACAATTCTGTCTGCGTGTGTAATAGTTGAAAGTCTGTGCGCAACGATAAAGGTAGTACGATTTTTAGAAAGCTTCAACAGGGATTCCTGTATGAGGTGTTCTGATTCTAAATCAAGTGCTGAAGTTGCTTCATCAAGTATTAGGATTGGTGGGTTTTTCAAAAACACTCGAGCTATTGAAATTCGTTGTTTTTGCCCTCCAGATAATTTAACTCCACGCTCTCCTACTTTTGTTTCATAACCATCCGATAGATTATGAATAAACTCTTCTGCGTTTGCTTGACGAGCCGCTTCTTGAACTTCTTCGAAAGTTGACTCAGGTTTTCCAATAAGGATATTCTCTAAAACGGAATCACTAAACAGAATACTATCTTGAAAGACAACTCCAATTTTATCGCGCAAGGAACGAACTTTAACATCTCGTATATCTTTTCCGTCTAACGTAATTCTTCCACCTACGACATCATAGAATCGAGGGATAAGGCTAACTAAGGTAGATTTCCCACCTCCACTCATACCAACAAGCGCAACCGTTTCTCCCCTTTTAACTTCTAGATCTATGTTTTTCAGTGCTTCTTGTCCTGTTTCATTATAGGAAAAACTAACATTTTCAAACTTAATATCCCCATGAACCTCATAGCAATCTTCTGCATCCGTTTTATCGACGATATCATATTTTTGATCAAAAAGTTCAAATACCCTGTCCATTGATGCAAATGACTGAGTTAAGGTTGTAGATGAGTTTACTAAGCGGCGTAATGGACTATATAAACTTTCTATATAACCGATAAAAGCAACCATTGTTCCAAGTGATAGATTCTCGTTGATTACGTTATAACCGCAATAAAGGATAATAACTAGTGGAGCAATATCTGTAATTGTGTTTACAACAGCAAAAGATTTAGCATTCCAACGAGTTTGGCTAAATGCCTTCTCAACAAAATTTTTATTTTGCTTATTGAAATTTTTTTGTTCAAAATCTTCGATTGCAAAGCTTTTAATTATTGATATTCCCTGAATTCGTTCATGTAGATAACCTTGTAATTCTGCTAGCGCCTGCGAGCGTGTTCTTGTTAGCTTTCGTAAACGTCCAAAAAAATAACGGACAGAAATCATATAAAACGGAATCATGATGAGTGATAGAAATGTTAGTTTTACATCCAACGAAAACATCACGGCCATCGTAATAAACACGGTGGTTACATCAAGCCAAACATTCATAAGACCAGTAATGACAAAATCTTTTGTGGATTCAACATCATTAATAACTCGTGAAATGATTTCTCCAACTTTTGAATTTGAATAATATTTAAAACTGAGTTTTTGAATGTGAAGAAATAGTTTATCCCGTACATCATACAAAATTTTTGTAGCTGTCCACTGTGCAAAGTATTGTCTAAAATACTCAATCGGAGGGCGTAGGATCATAAAAATAAAAAAGATAATTGCCATCACAAGATAAAGTTTATTCAACTTTTCATCTTGGGTTAATTGTTTGTTGCCAATGATATCATCAACTACATATTTCATTAAAAAAGGCATAATGAGTGGAATCGCAAATTTTATAACACCAATAAATAGAGTGAAAAAGATTCGCCACTTATATGGTTTTACAAACTGTAAGTATCTTCTAATAGACCCCATGTAAACACTTCCTAACATACATATGAAAAAACAGAGTACTACTTAGTACTCTGTACTTTTTCTTCGTTTTTTAATATTCATAAACTTTTTATACCAACCTTCAACAAATCCTGGTGCAAATGGACCTTTTCGAGTTTCAATCCATTCAATTAAAATTTCTAAATTCTTATGCAGTATTTTATCAAGTTCATCAGGATAATTCATCAGTTCTTTGTGAACTGCATACTCATCTTCATCTAAAATAGCATAAGACATATCAGGAAATACTTTTACATCTAAATCATAATCAATGTACTTAATCGTTCCTTCATCGTAAACAAACGGGGAGCTTATATTACAGTAGTAATAAATGCCATCGTCTCTTAGCATACCAATGATATTAAACCATTTTTGATAGTGAAAATAACCAATTGCTGGTTCTCTCGTAATCCACGTTCGACCATCAGCTTCAATTACAAGGGTTCTTTCATTAGCTCCTATCATAATGTATTGTGATGCTTTTAATACCGTTGATTCCTGCCAGATCCGATGTATGTGACCGTTGTGTTTATAGCTATGTGTTTGATAGCGGTCTCCTTCTCTCGGATTTTTCATTTAGGCCTCTTTCTTGTTTTTCCATTGTAAAAACTAATATATTCTTTGGTATTATACCTTATTTTTTTATGGAAAAAAAAGAGAAAATGCATTTCCGATTAAAGTTGTAAAATTTTTAATAAAAAACAAAGAAACATTTGCACAAGTGCAAATGTTTCTTTGGAATGCATAATAGAACTTAGTTGTTTTCTAGATATTTATTTCTTGTCGCAACTTGAGCTTTTTCTTGAATCATTTTTGCTACAAAATTCTTCACTAAATTCTACAGACATATTTCCAGTATTGTTTCTGGATTGCATATTTCCTGCTTGATGATTTTGTGTTCTATTTTTATTTTGATTATTAGCAGTATTTCCGTTCTTAGCCATGTGAATCACCTCCACAATTCTAAGATTCCCAAATTCAAAAAAGCAATTCATCATAAAATTGGGAATAAAAACAAACAAAGTAAAGCGAAAACGGTTCATTTATGATAGACATATAATTCATACATTTTTTGCACTGGGATAGGCAATGTGTACGTAGCTAATTCTTTCTCAGATACCCATAATCCTTCTTTTACATTTTGTAAAACTTGTGCAGAGAATACTTGAACTTCCCAAGTTAAATGGGAAAATTTATGTTTTACAGTACCTATTGGTTTTATATCAATTAGCTTTCCATTGTACTGTTCTTCAAAGTCGAGGATTAATTGTGTGCTAATTTGTGTTTCCGATTCCTTAATTTCATAATTTGGGAACTCCCAAAGACCAGCTAATAAACCTTTACTCGCACGTTTTTGGATAAGCAGTTCTCCATTTTCGTTTTCCACTACAACTGAAACATAATGAATTGTTTTTCCTTTTTTCATTTTTGTTTTAATTGGTAATTGATCTTGAATTCCTTCTATAAAAGCTTGGCACTGATCATTGATTGGACATATTAAGCATTTAGGTGAAGTGGGGGTGCAAATTAGTGCCCCTAATTCCATCAAAGCTTGGTTAAACGTAGATGGATCTTCATTTGAAATGGTATCATGAACCTTTTTTTCAAAAATTTTACGTGTTGCTGGTTTTGCAATATCCTCCTGAATTTTAAAAATCCGGGAATATACACGCATAACATTGCCGTCAACAGCTGGTTCTGGTTTATCGTATGCAATACTCAATACTGCTCCTGCTGTATAAGGGCCAATACCTTTCAACTTACTGATATCTTCCTTTGTATTAGGAATTTTCCCTTCATAGAATTCAGACACTTCTTTGATTGCACTATGTAAATTCCGGACCCTCGAGTAATAACCAAGTCCTTCCCAAGATTTTAAGATTTTTTCTTCCTCTGCTTCCGCAAAATCTTTTACTGTTGGAAACCAGTTCATAAAACGTTCGTAATATGGGATAACTGTTTCCACTCTTGTTTGCTGAAGCATAATTTCGGAAACAAGTATACGGTAAGGATCTTTATTCAGACGCCATGGAAGTTGACGATGGTTCAACTCATACCATTGCAGAAGTTCTATTTGAAATTTATTTATATTCATTTTCTATTTTTCACCTTAATTATGGACTTAAAAGTATTTTACACTTTTTGTCGAATTTTTTTAAATTATGTGGGGAAATTATACTTAAATACATTTTAAGGAGACAAACATGTTTAAAGGTAAAGATAGGGATAATGATACAGTAAATGAAATACATGAAAGTGAATTTGTAACAAATCATTCAAATAAGAAACATCTTTTTAAACAAATGAACGGAGAAACTAGACAAACCCAAATGGATTTTAAAACACAAGTTCATAAAAAAAATAATATGAAATAGAGCCTTAAGACAATGTCTTAAGGTTTTTTTGTATAATCATACTTATAATTAATGAATAGTTAGAGGTAATGGATCATGATACATCCAGCATTTATAAAAGAAATTCCTGAATTAGCTAATAACATTATTGATATTATGAATATTACTCATGGTTGGTCAAAAGATAGGAAATATAAAGTTAGAGTTGATTCAGGGGAAACTTTTCTATTAAGGATATCCAGTGAGTCTGAAAAGGAACGGAAACTATTCGAATATGAATCAATGCGGTGCCTTTCAAATTTAAATGGAAATATTTCAAAGCCTATAGCTTTTGGGAACTTATCTTCTACTAATGAAATTTATACATTATTAACTTGGATTAATGGTGAAGACGCAGTAAAAGTCATGACCAATCTTACAGAGACTGAACAGTATCATTTGGGTTTTAAGGCAGGACAAATACTTAAAAAGATTCATTCTATAGGAAAAAGGGAATTAACAACATCATGGAGTGAATTTTACAATAGTAAGTTAGATCAAAGTATTGAAAATTATAAGAACTGCGCTTATCGCTTTAATCATGATGAGATTGTTTTAGATTTTATTGAAGGGCACAGGCAATTGTTAGAAGGGCGCCCTATAACAATTCAACATGGGGATTTCCACTTAGGAAATATGGTTATTTCTGATGATAATGAACTGGGCATAATAGATTTTAATCGGTTGGATTACGGAGATCCATGGGAAGAATTCGATCGAATGATTTGGACGTATAAGATATCAAGACATTTTGCAACAGGTCAGATAAATGGATATTTCAGTAATGAGCCTCCTGAAAAATTTTTTCAATTGATGGCACTTTATTCAGCGAGAGGACTTTTATCCTCTATTCCATGGGCAATTCCATTTGGAGATAGAGAAATTCAAATCATGTTGAAAAATGCTGAGGTTATTTTTGAAAGTTATCAGGGGTTTGAAACGATTTATCCCCTATGGTATTTGAAAAACGTTTCATGTTGATAATTGATTTGTGATAGAATATCTAGGAAATTTTATATGAAAGAGGAATTTAAATGACAACAGTTTACGTTTCAGGGCACAGAAATCCAGATACAGATTCTATTTGCTCACCACTTGCTTATGCGGTATTAAAAAATAAATTAGATTCAAGTCAAAAATATGAACCCATTCGTTTGGGAAATGTTAGCAATGAAACAAAATTCATTTTGGATTATTTCAAAGTTGAAACTCCAATGCTCGTAAAGGATGTTGAAGCTGGGCAAAAATTAATCCTAGTTGATCATAATGAATTTGTACAAGCTGTTAGTGGCGTTGAAAAAGCTGAACTTCTTGAAATCGTGGACCACCATAAAATCAATTTCAGTTGGCCAAATCCAATTTTTGTACGTACAGAAACTACTGGCTGCTCTGCAACCATTATCACAAAAATGTTTCGTGAAAATAACGTTGAAATTGATCCTCAAACAGCTGGATTATTAATGAGTGCTATTCTCTCTGATTCATTAATTTTTAAATCACCAACTTGTACGCCAGAAGATGAAAAAATCTGCCGTGAATTAGCTATTATTGCAGATGTTAAAGATGTTGAATCATACGGCCTCGAAATGTTAAAAGCTGGTACGACATTAGCAGGAAAAACAGTTGAAGATATTTTTAACGTAGATTTTAAAGATTTCGTTGAAGGTTCAGTGAAGTATGGCGTTTCACAAGTTAATACAATGGATATTGAAGGATTCATTCAATCTTCAAAATCAGATATGCTTACATATATGAAAAAGCTTACTGAAAAAGGTGAATATGATTTCTTGCTCTTATTGTTAACTGACATCATAAAAGAAGGATCATTACTAATTTCAACTGGAAATGTTGGAATTGTTGAGGCAGCTTTTGAGATTAAATTAGAAGATGATGTGAAATATGTACCTGGAATTCTATCTCGTAAAAAGCAAGTTATACCTGTTTTGACAAAAACCATTCTAGGTTAACATGGAAATCAAAGTGAATAAAAAAACTAAGCATTGAGGATTTTCTCAATGCTTTTTTCGTTAAATAAGGAATTATTTAGACAATTTTTATAAGAATATTGCACTTTAAAGGAAGCATACTAATGGTTGCCATAGGCAAAGATGATAAAAGGAGCTAATAATATGCACACACAACAACACGGTCAGACACATCAAAATATGCAAACAGGCACAGTGCCTCCACAATTGAATCACGGTGCTCGTGAAATTCTAGCTGTAACAGATGCATTAGGTGCTTCAATTGATACGATGAATCAGTATTTAATTTTTCGCCAACATGTAAAAGGTCCAGAACTACTTGGAATAATAGACCGCCAATACAAATTTATGCAAGATGAATACAACATCTTAGTTGAGTGTTACCAATCTGGTAAAGATCCATCACATCCAACTGGGAAGTATAACATGCAAACAAATAATGATTTTGTTTATGGGATTAAACCGGGTCAACCAAAAAAACCATTCCAATCAATTAATGAAATATCTGATGAATTTGTAGGTGCACGATTACTTGGAGCAATAAAAGCTGGTACAAACGCAAAAGTTGTAGCCGCTATTGAATCAACTAATCCAGTAGTACGCAGAGTACTTGCTGATTCTATTCCTAACTGCATGGAAATGGCTTATGAATTATCTATTTTCATGAATAAGAATGGATTCTACCATGTTCCACAATTCCCTGAGCAAGATGCACAACAATTATTAAATGCTTTCGCAGTTTCAACTGGACAACCACAAATGCCTGCTAATAATACACATTAAGATACTATTTGATAAAATGTCATGGATTCGTTCCATGACATTTTTGTTTTTATTTTTAGAAATCAGAAAAATTTTCAATTTCACCGGTCTCAATGACTTCTTTTCCATTGTTTAAAAATTTTGTAATAAGAGCTATTGAATATCCTTTCCCAAAAAGGGCCTTTTTCATTTTTTGATTATAATCATAACCCTCATAGTTGCGATATTTTCTATGATATTTGTAACCAATCATACAAAGCGTTTCCCATTCAGTAGAATCCCTTGGTTCATCACATTCTGATATTGCCTTTTTTGCTTGGTCCACAGAAAATCCCTTATTCAAAATAAATTGAAAAGTCTTTTGATAGGCTTCCCGATAGGACGTTTTTTGCTTTTTAAATGATTTTTTCGCCCATTTTATTGCATTTTCAAATTGTAATTCTTCTGGATATTCTGTTAATGCTTCATCTTGAATGGATGCAATGACTCCTTTTTCAAATAGCCCTTTTCGAATTTCTAATGGCCCCTTACCTGAAACATTCATCTCATTCCGAACATATGCCATTGCAAATTTAAGATCATCTAAATATCCATATTGACTTAGTCGGTTAACAACTTCCTCAATAATTTCTTCTTCACACTCATGTTCCTTTAGATAGGTTTTAATTTCCTTTTCAGATCTTGGCCTGTATGAAATATAATTCATGGATGCATTAAAAAATTTACTAACTAAATCATCGAATTGAATCTGAGTCATTTCTTCAGCACTTAATTCTTTACCTTTGGATAACGCAAAGCGCACTAGAGTGTCATCACTTACACCAAAAGCAAATTCCGAGACTCCGTTATTATCCAAGTAGATATTAAATCGATTCGTGTTCTTTTTTTGTTGCTCAATTTTAGAAATAATTGGCATATTTTTACTTCTTTCTAATTTTATACGTTCATTTTACACGAAAGGGTTAGAAAAAATAGAGAAACTTGTGTAAAATATTTTCTGATTGAATTTTTATAAAGGTGCTAAGCGAACTGTTTCACCATATAGAAAAATATTCAAACATTTTAAGCAAGCGTAGCGTGAAGCGCTCCGAAAATGGATTGGAGTTTTTCGTAAGGTTAACCCGCGAAGCCCGTAAATAGTGAGGGTATCGAATGAGTGTATTAAATGTAAAAAACCTAAGTCATGGGTTTGGAGATAGAGCCATTTTTAATGATGTGTCCTTTAGACTTTTAAAAGGAGAACATGTAGGACTTATTGGAGCAAATGGTGAGGGTAAATCTACCTTCATGAATATTGTTACTGGGAAGTTGCAACCAGATGACGGAAAAGTTGAGTGGTCACGCAAAGTACGAGTAGGCTATTTAGATCAACATGCAGTTCTTCAAAAGGGCATGTCTATTCGTGATGTCCTAAGTTCGGCTTTCAAATATCTTTTTGATATGGAAACTGAAATTGGTGAGTTGTACGGAAAAATGGGAGATCCAGATGCCGATGTAGAGAAACTCCTTGAGGAAGTTGGCGAGCTACAAGAATTCCTAGATCATAACGATTTTTATCAAATCAATTCTAAAGTAGAAGAGGTTGCACGTGGTTTAGGCTTAGATGAGGTTGGACTTGACCGTGATGTTCAGGATTTAAGTGGTGGACAAAGAACGAAAATCTTATTGGCTAAACTCTTATTAGAAAAGCCAGAGATTTTATTATTAGACGAGCCGACGAACTATTTAGACGAAGCGCATATTGAATGGTTAAAACGATATTTGCAAGAATACGAAAATGCATTTATTTTAATTTCACATGATATTCCATTCCTAAATTCAGTTATCAATATTATTTACCACATGGAAAATCAAGAATTGAACCGGTATGTTGGAGATTATAATTATTTCTTAAGTGTATATGAAATGAAAAAATCACAACTTGAAGCTGCTTATAAAAAACAACAACAAGAAATAGCTGATCTAAAGGATTTTGTTGCGCGAAATAAGGCAAATGTTGCGACACGAAATATGGCGATGTCTAGACAAAAGAAATTGGATAAGATAGATGTTATTGAACTTGCGAAAGAAAAGCCAAAACCAGAATTCAATTTTAAAGAATCACGTGCATCTAGTAGGTGGGTTTTCCAAACAGAAGACCTAGTTATTGGTTATAACGAGCCATTATCCCGTCCGCTGAATCTAAAGATGGAACGCGGTCAAAAGATTGCCTTTGTTGGAGCAAACGGAACAGGAAGTAAAAACTTCAAACTACAACACATGTATCGAAGAAATTTGGAACACCTTCCCTCATCTAAACCAAGCTGAGGTTCGTGCTGCACTGGCGAAATGCGGTCTCACAACGAAACATATCGAGAGTAAAATCGAGGTTCTCTCGGGTGGAGAAAAAGCAAAAGTTCGTCTTTGCAAATTATTAAATATTGAAACAAACTTACTTGTTCTTGACGAGCCAACTAACCACTTAGATGTTGACGCAAAAGAAGAATTAAAACGTGCTTTGAAAGCATATCGTGGTAGCATCTTAATGGTTTCGCATGAACCTGAATTTTACCGTGATATTGTAACGGATGTCTGGAACTGTGAAGATTGGACAACGAAAGTTTTCTAGTTATTCAAACAATAAATTACTTTAAACTCAATTGATTTCACTTTTAACATGAATCAATTGAGTTTTTTAAAAAGGGGAGTATTAGATGAAAATTATTAAAGTTACAGAAGAATTAGTACCTGCTTTTAAATCATTTTGTATCAAACACCGAGATCAGGTAGATGATTCTTATTTAACTGATGAGGACTTAGAAGAATTTGTTTTAGACGGTAATAATCCAAGTGTGATTGGTTATGACCAAGAGGGGTATATCATTGCTGCTGCTTCTTTGATTGTTGATGAACCTAATCGAAAAGCACGATTCCGTATTTTACAATCTGAAGAAGATGATATAGCTATATATCAATTGCTACTAAAAGCTATTTTAGAATATACTCCTGAAATTGATATATTTACGATTTACGGGGATGAACCTCGCAAAGAATTTTTTGAAATGCTAACAAAACTAGGCTTTGAACTTGAACGCTATATATACGTAATGGATCGCGATGACAATGGTTCAGAGCTTTCAGTGGAGCTTCCTGAAGGTTTTTCTTTAGAAACAATGACTTTTAATCATGATGAAGAAGAATATATGAAGATTCGTAATGCAGCCTTTTCAGCATTAGTTGGAAGTTCACCAATGTCCCTTGAACAAGTAAAAGATATGAAAAATTGGTTCGAACACTGGGAAAATGGGATTCAATTTTTGAAACATGAGGAGAGAAAAGTAGGGTTGATTCGTATGAGCTTGCATCCAGACGGCGATGATGGAATTGCGGCAGTCGAACCTATTGCTATATTGCCAGAGTATCATCGAAAAGGTCTAGGTAGACAGCTTCTCCGTGCAGGTTTAAAATTTGCTCAACAAAACGGAGTTAAGAAGTGCACTTTATGCGTGAACGCAACGAATGAGAAAGCTGCGGATCTCTACAAAAGGGAAGGATTTAATCCAGTAAAAATAGTCCTCTGTTGGAGATTAGATAAAAATTCAAAGGAGTAGCAATGCTACTCCTTTTTGCTGCTTTCTATTCTCCATTTGCAATTGTAAAAGTAGCAATCTCCATTTGACCGGGTTTTAAGTTGATTACTTTTTCTTCTGTATGAAAAGCATTCGGCCCAGCCATCCATGGTTCCACACAGACATATTTTTCGGGTGTCTCTGACCATACAACAACAACAGGAAACTCTTTACTAAATGTAAGAATAACCTTTTTATTATCTTGACCAATAACTACTTTTTGTTCAGATAGGTCATAAAAAGCTTTTGAAGGCTCTATTTCCATCTGTTCAAGTGGAGTTTCTTGATTGTGAAATTCAAAAGTACTTGTGTCCATATACTTTTTCGAAGGAATTTCGTAAGTCGTTTCTTTATGGTTTCCTAAGAAATATGGATGAAAACCTGCGTAGAATGGCATTGTTAGATCAGAATGGTTTTCATATTGCTGGTGAATCAACATCTTTCCCTCTTCAAGCACGTATGTAAACGTAATTAAAAATTCATATGGATACACTTCAAATGATTCATCTGTATCTTGCAAGGTTAGAGTGACCGAACTATCATCCATTCCATCAACATCCCAAGGCATGTTTCGAGCAAAACCATGCTGTTTTAAAGATATTATTTCTCCATCTACATTATATTGATTATCTGCAATTGCACCGCTGATAGGAAATAAAATTGGATTCCCGCCACGAATATTTTTTGTTGTATCCGTAACGGTTTCTTCATTTAGATATAAAATTTCTTCACCATTAAGGATAAGCTCTAGTAAAATTCCACCTCTCTCCGGGCAGATCACAGCTCTAGAATTTGTGCTTTTTTCTGTAATTTCCAATACCTCATATCCATATTTCATTTTTTTCGTTACGGCCATTCATTTGATCTCCTTTTGCAGTAAAAGTGATTTAATAATTGTTTACTTTTAGTATAATGATTTTTAAGTAAAAAAAATAGGACAGGCAGGAGAATGTATATGAAAAAATGGATTGATTTACGAAGTGATACAGTAACGAATCCAACAGACAAAATGCGTGAAGCTATGTTTCATGCTGTTGTAGGCGATGATGTTTACGAGGACGATCCAACTGTAAAAGAATTAGAAGATTATGCTGCAGATCTAGTAGGAAAAGAAGCGGCGTTATTTGTTCCAACTGGCACATTTGGAAATCAGCTGGCTGTATTTACACATTGCAAACGGGGAGATGAGGTCATCTTAGGTGAAGATTGTCACATCATTGCCCATGAAGTTGGTGCAGCTGCGGTTATTTCTGGAGTACAACTCCGAACACTTGAAACGAAACGCGGAATGATGAATCTTGATAAAATTGAAGCTACCATTCGACCATTTGAAGACTTACATTGGCCAGAAACAGGATTAATTTGTTTAGAAAATGCATATTCAGACGGTGCAGTTCCAAGTTTAGAATATATGAAGTCCGTGAAATCAATTGCAAAAAAATACAATCTTCCTATTCATTTGGATGGAGCAAGACTCTTCAATGCAGCGACAAACTTAGGTGTTCCTGCAAGCGAAATTGTAAAACATGTAGATACAGTTCAGTTCTGTTTATCTAAAGGTTTATGCGCACCAGTTGGGTCAATCGTTGCTGGGTCAAAAGAATTTATAATCCGCGCTCGTAAAAATCGAAAGTTACTTGGCGGTGGAATGAGACAGGTTGGTTTCCTAGCAGCTGCTGGATTGATTGCATTGAAAGAAATGACCCTTCGCCTACATGAAGACCATGAAAATGCACGATACTTTGCGGAAAAGCTAAAGGAAATTCCATGTATTTATTTATCAGAAACACCGATCGACATTAATATGGTTTTCTTCAAAATTAACCAAAATAAGTTAACTGATGAGGAAATATTGGACCTTCTTTTAGAAAAAGGGATCAAATCAAATGGACCAGAAGCTGGTTACTGGCGTTTTGTAACACATTATTGGATTTCAAAAGAAGACATACATTATGTAATTGAAGTGCTTAAGAAAATTTTGGAATAAAAAAATAACGGTTTACCATCAAATTGTACAGATGGTAAACCGTTTTTCATGTTATATATCTCATTATTTAATCATTAATTTTTCTTTGTTTTTGGTAAAGTAATATTAAAAATGGTTCCTTCTCCAAATACAGATTCCACGTTGATTTTACCAGCATGTTTCTCCACAATCCATTTTGCAATGGATAAACCCAGCCCTGTTCCATCATTATTTGTACGAGATTTATCTCCTTGATAGAATCGGTCGAAAACTCTTGGCAAACACTCTGGATTAATACCTACTCCAGTATCTGCAACAGTAATTTGAATTAAATTACCAATTCCATAACAGTTAATTTTTATATTACCTTCTGCTTTTGTAAATTTCAGCGCATTATCAATTAGAATGACCATCAATTGATGGATTCTTTCTTTATCTCCGTAAAATTCTAAACCTTCTTCAACTTCTAACGAAAGTTCTTTTTCCTGAAACTCAGCAATATCTACAAACTGTTCTACAATTTCATTTAATAAATTGTCTAGTCTAAAGTCTATTTTGTTTAACTCAATTTGGTTAGAATCGGATCTTGCTAAGATCAAGAGATTTGTTACTAATTTTGAAAGACGACGTGTTTCTTTTGATATAGCAGAAACATCGAGTATTTTATCTTCGATAGTTGATTCTGGTTCTCGAAGAAGCAAATCTGAACGGGTTTGAATGATGGTAAGCGGTGTTCTTAATTCATGTGATGCATCTGAAACAAATTGTTGTTGTTTCTCCCAGGCTTTATTAATTGGTATAAGGGCTCTACCGGATAGATAATAACCAATCCCAACTACTGCAATAGCACCAACAACATTTCCTATAATAAGAATCATAAGAAGATTATGAAGCAGAGCTTCTTCTGATTTTGTTTCGCGTACAAATTGAATTTTACTAATTACTACTTGATTACCAATTACAATTTGTGGACTAAGTGCAATTGTGTATGTTTGAAAGGAGTGGTCCTCTGTTTCTACTTTTTGAAATACTTCAATCTCATTAGGAACAAATGCTTTCACATTCTCGGTATATACACTCTCGCCGTAAAATGAAAGCAACTGGTTGTGTTCATTCCAATAATTTATATCAACTCGAAGGTCTCTGTTTTTAAATGCTTTTCTGTTTTGACCTTGCCGAGCTTCAAATATAGTGGGCCCGTCATTATTTTGCATAGGCATAATTAGAGGAAGAGGATTTTTTGCTGCTTCCAATAATGAATCATCAACATTTTTATATACCATAGTTTCACTATAAATATAAATAATAGTAGAAAGCATTGCTATAACGATAAAAAAGATGATGGCATTTAATGCTGTTAATTGTATTTTGGTTTTCTTAAACATTCCCTCACCCCCACGATATCCTCTAATTATTAAAAATATTTTCTTAGTCTGAATTTTAATATAGATACTATGGTCTCTTCATGGTATACCCAATTCCGCGAACTGTTTGAATATCCTTATGGTATCCGAACGGTTCCAGTTTTTTACGGATGTGGTGCATAAATACTTCTACAATTTCCATCGTTGTATCCGACTCAAAGCCCCACACACGATCATAGATTTGTTCTTTCGTTAAAATTGCACCTTTATTCTGAATTAGATATTCTAATAATTCGTATTGCTTTAAAGTTAATTTTAAATGTTGACCAGAAATCTCAATAGGATATTCTTTCCCGTTTAGTTTTATTGTTTCATAAGTGATAGCATGGTCAATTCCAAGACTGCCGCTTCGACGGAGAAGAGCTTTAACTCTAGCAATTAACTCTGCAGCTTGGAATGGTTTTACTAGATAATCATCTCCTCCAAGATCTAAACCTTTTACTCGGTCTTCGAGAGAATCACGCGCTGTTAAGAAGCAAACCGGAGTCTTAATACCTTCTTGTCGAATGGTCTTAATAATTTCAAACCCATTTTTTTCAGGCAGCATTACATCCAAAACTATAGCATCATAGATATTTTGCATCGCCATAAACAGTCCATCTTCTCCGTCACTAGCTTGATCTACAACGAAATCTTGTTTTAGAACTTTTACAATGGATTCCAATAATGCTAAATTATCTTCCACAACTAATATTCTCATAAAATTACACCTTTCTAATTTATATTTCTTTCTATGTTTTACATTTAGTTCCTTTTATGTAGAAAGTTTTTTTACATTATTCATATTTGATTATATTATCTTACAGGTTTCTTAATAAAATCTTAATAATTACATGATATTATGTTGATAGATAAAAATATTTGTCGAGTGGGGAAATTATGTTTCAAGATATAACATCAAGTGAACTTCAACATGCACGTTATTCCATGGATCGTTTTATGCTGTGCTACAAATTTGCAACAGATGAAGTCCTAACTAAAATTAGAATTTTACAAGAAGAGTTTAACATGCTTTATTCCTATAATCCTATTGAACATATAAATTCACGTGTCAAAACATTAGAAAGCTTAATGAAAAAGGTAAAAAGAAGAAATATTCCGTTTCAACTGGATGCCATACGTTCTGAAATAAGGGACATTGCTGGAGTACGAATTACTTGTTCTTTTATATCCAATGTTTACGAGTTAAGCATCATGTTGCAGAATCAGCAGGATATTGTTGTACTAGATTATAAAGATTATATCAGCCATCCTAAGGCAAATGGATACCGAAGTCTTCATCTCATATTAGAAATACCCGTTTTCTTATCAGATCGTGTTGAAAGGGTTCCTGTAGAAGTACAGATTAGAACAATTGCTATGGATTTTTGGGCAAGTCTCGAACATAAAATTTATTATAAATACAAAAAAGAAATTCCAGATAATATGTTAAGGGAGCTAAAAGAGGCTGCCACAATTTCAACGCTTTTAGATGAAAAAATGGAAGAGTTAAATAAAAAGGTTAACACAATTAAGAGATTTGAAAACCATAACGTACACTCTGAACAAGAATTTGAACCACTTCACTTTTATGAAAATTTTATATCGGAATCAAAAAAAGTGATTCAAATGAAAGGTTAAAGAAAAATAGGTAAATAATCTGAAATTGGGTGGAAAAAATTTCTGCCTTCTTTTATCAATAAAACAAAAGTATTTTTTCGTTAGTTATTATTAACGACATGCATTTTTTTGATATTTACTATAAATCCTGTGAGATTAATTAAAATATTCAATTAAAAATTAATGTCTAATTAGAGAAAAGCATAGATAAAATCGGTATAACAAACCGATTTATCTATGCTTTTTATTTGTAGTTCATGTAATGTCCAAGACTGTATCATAAATCTATTTAATGGGAGTTATAACTTGTTTCTGAGCTGGAAAGTAATCATTAGTAGCAAATGTATGTTTCTTTGATGTATCTTTTTCACCCACTACAGCTGCTTTAGCTTTCTCTATTTCTGATTTAAGTGTATCAATATTTACACCTTTTTTAACAAGCTCTTCTGTAGCAATTTGAATTGCCTTATTTGATGCATTAGTAGATTTCATGAGATTATCCATCGATCCTTGTGCGTTATGGAAACCAGTTGAGTTTTCAGCTGCACAGAAATCCCATAGCCATTGACCAAGACGGATTTGTTCTTGTGCTGATGACACCTTTGTGGAATCAACACCAGTCGTAATCATTTTATTAACATAGTAATGCGCATCTGTTGAGATATCCTGGGCACGATCTAAAGCTTCTTTGTAGGTTGTTTGAATACCTATAACTTGAGTTTTTAAGTCATCCATATCTCGGCTGCTATGGCAAGTTCCACAAGATGTATCCATCGTTTTAAGTGGAGAAGTCCAAAAGTGACTTGAAATCTTTTTACCATTGTCTTCTCTTTCATATTCCATATGGCAGTCTGAACAAGATACACCAGCTTTAGCATGTGGACCTTCCATAAACATTTCGAAATCTGGATGCTGACCTTTTAAAATCGGCGTTCCAGATAAGCTATGAGCAAAATCTTTCATGAAACCATTTGCTTTCTCGTCTTCATAATATTGGTACATATTTTCGGCCTTAAAGCCATTTTTCCAAGGAAATGTGACTTTATTTGTTGTTGCTTTAAAGTAGTATTCAACATGACATTGCCCACAAACATAGGAACGCATATCATTTCTTGAGGCCTTTGTCACATCAATTCCACGTTCTTTCATGGCAGTGATGAACATAGGACGAGTTATACGTAGATTCATATTCACTGGATCATGGCAATCAGAACAACCAACTGAGTTATGACCTTTTGCATCTACTTTTGGTAAAACTTCATTTCTAAAGTTTGCTTTCCAAAAGTGATCCCCCATTTCTTGGATAAGTACTGGAGATGCAGTTGATTTACACGTCATACAACTACCTGTTGTTTTATCTGAAACGCGCAATGTTTTTGTTATATCTTCAAGTGAGTATGTATGTCCACGCTCTTCATTGTAATCAGTAGCAAATGCATAACCATTAAAAAGAATGGGTAACAATGGCTCTTTGTCTAGTGAAAATTTACTTCGAGGCTTTGAACCACCGTATTTTGTGTCTTCCATTTCATTGTTTTTCAAGTAACTTGCATAGTGCAATGGAAAAATCTTTTTGAAAGCTTCATTGTTAATTTCTGTAGGTTTTAAACCAGTTTTCAATGATTTTGTATCTTGTTCTTTTTCACCACAAGCAACTAGGAAAAGTGGTATTAATGTAATTATAAAAGCAATAATAATTCGTTTATAGTTTTTCATTAGGATATCCCCTCCTTTTTCTTCAAGAGTTCCCCAGATTTTGGTTCCTCATTCCATTCTTTCGTCTTGTAGGATTGAGTTCCATGTGGCAATCCGCTATGGCAGCTTGAACAATCTTTCTTTGCTGAATGATCAATGTTTTTAATCGTTGCCTTATGACATCTAATGCAATTTACTTCAATGAGGGCTTTTGTTTCTGGTTTGGCTTCTAAACGATTAGGAATGCCCTCCGGGTCGAGGATATTGTAGTAAACATGCCCACTACCAACTCTTGTCTTAAAAATTATTCTGCTAAAGGTGTTACCTTGCGGCATATGACAATCATTGCAATCTAGCTCAGCATGTGTTGATGCTGCATGAGAAGCAACTACATCATCCATAATATGACACATTCCACAAAATTCAGGTGAATCCAACATGTGCAATCCAGTTGTTAATGCAGCCCAGAAAATGCAGCCTGCTATGAATGTTCCAATAAACCAATAGGTTTTTTTTTGTCTAAACACTTCTTTCATGTTTCAAGATTTGCCCCCTTTCAACTTTTTTTGATTTTAATTTTAGTGATACCTTTCTGTAAAAAGTAGAAACCCCGAATATATTTTTGGATTGTAAAAATTAAAACACCTCCAAAATTTATACAATAAACCTATAAAGATAGTTCATAATCTGTAAAAAATTATTAATTTTAGAGTAGTTTGCAACACAGGTTTCACATTCTGAATTTATTTTTATCACAAATATAATCTCCGTTTTTTTTATTAAAAATATTCCTTATATCTCACACCGTTAAGAAAATGTTTACTTTAATATGCAGATACTGAAAATACAGTAAAACCACTATTCGTAATAGTTTAATTGGAATAACACATTCAAGAGTCATTCTTTAGTCATTTCATAAATAAACAGAAATTAAATGATGAACTTCCTGTTGGGAAGGATAAAAATAGGGGGTATTACAAATTCTTTAGGGGTCAATAGAATTAGTCGGCTTAACTGGTAAATGGGTGGTCGTTACACAAAAAAACCTGATCAGATAATAGGGGTAATCTGACCAGGCATTAAGCAATCATTCTTGCTTGATATTTAAATTTTAATTTTAAATCCTTAACTTTTGCTTAAATTTACTCAAATCTTAATGCTTCTATTGGATTTAATTTGGAAGCCTTATTCGCAGGGAATACACCAAATATGATTCCTGTTAGGATTGAGAAGCCAAAGGATAAGAATATTATAGGCACGGAAGTTGAAACAGCCATACTTGCAAATTTTTCAACAAGTCTACCTACACCAATACCAGCACCTATTCCAATGATACCACCCAAAGCGCTTAGTACGATTGCTTCTATAAGAAATTGAGACAGGATACTCCACCTTTTCGCTCCAATAGCTTTACGAATGCCTATTTCTTTTGTCCGCTCTGTCACTGAAACCAACATGATATTCATAATCCCAATACCACCAACAATCAATGAAATACTTGCAATTCCACCAAGCATTGTGGTCATTGTACTTGAAACTTCTGTTAAGGTTTCCATTAAATCTTTTGAATTCGATACACTATAAGCGTCTGATTGATTTGGAAACAACTGACCTAATAAAATCTTAATTTGCAAAACTGCTTGATCGATTGCATTTTCGCTTTTTGCTGATACATATACACTGGTAATTCCAGTATCTGCATTTAATCTTTGAGCAGTACTGAATGGGATTAATAGTAAACTATCCCCGTTTGAACCAGTGCTAGTCCCCTTTTCAGGTAAAACTCCAATAACTTTATAACTCACACCATTGACTAATACATTTTTTTCAACTGGATTGAGCAATCCAAATAATGTTTGTGAAGTGTCATAACCAAGAACGATAACCTTATTTTTAGCTTCTACATCTAAATCTGAAATAAATCTTCCTAATGCAGGTTTAGAATCTTTAACTGTTGCATAACTCGCTGTTACCCCATAACCAGATACAGATGTACTATTTGTACCATTTTTAAGTGTTGCACTCGTAGAAACATAGGGTGCCACATCTTCAACACCCTCCAGTTTTTTAATTGTCTCAATATCACTCTTTTCAAGTGACATATCCGTTCCACGTAAGCTAACGGAGATTAAATTTGTACCAAGAGTAGAAATTTTATTTGTTACAGAATCAGTAGAACCTTGTCCAATTGAAACCAATACGATAACTGAGGCAACACCTATGATAATTCCTAACATTGTTAAAAAAGATCGAAGTTTATTTCCAATAATGCTGCGAAAAGCCATTTTAAAGGATTGAAATATGTTCAAATCACAGCACCCCTTCTTCCGTTATTTTTCCATCTCGAATATACACGTTTCGTTTTGTTTGACTTGCAATATTAAGATCATGCGTAATAATAATGATTGTATGTCCCATTTCGTTTAAGGTTTTCATGATTTGAAGTATATCTTTGCCGGTTTTACTATCTAGCGCTCCAGTAGGTTCGTCCGCTAGTAAAATAGGAGGGTTTCCTGCTAATGCTCTGGCAATTGCAACACGTTGCTGCTGCCCACCTGAAAGTTGTGATGGGAGATGTCCAGCACGGCTTGCAATCCCAACTTTCTCTAGCGCCTCCATAACTGCAGTTTTTCTTTCTTTCGCTTTTAAACCACGATAGATTAGCGGTAATTCAACGTTTTCATAAGCTGTAAGCTTTGAGATTAGATTGAAATTTTGAAATATAAAGCCAATCTTTTCATTTCGTATCGTTGCTAATTCAGAATCCGGGGTTTCGTTAATGGATTGTCCATCTAAATCGTACCAACCAGTATCAGGAGTATCTAAGCAACCAATCATATTCATTAGAGTTGATTTTCCTGATCCAGAAGGCCCAATAATTGAAATAAAATCACCCTTCATTATTTCTATAGAGATGTTATCCAAAGCATGAATGGTTTCGCCACCAAGCGTATACGTTTGGCTCATATTTTTGATAGAAATAATAGGTGTCTTTTTGTTAGTTACCACCTTTACCACCACCGCTATTAAATTCACGTTTCTGGAAGTTTCCACCACCGCCAAGCATCATCATTCCACCCGGTCCACCTAATGCAGTTGATGAAGATGTAGCAACCACATAACGAACAGTATTTCCTTCTGATAGACCTGTTAAAATTTCAACATTGTTTGTGTTGATCAAACCAGTGGTAACTTCTGTTTGTGTTGTATTCCCACTTTCGTTTAGTAATTCAACATATTTTTTCCCATTGGCTGTTTGTACTGCTTCAATTGGCAAATACAATGCATCTGCTTTACTTTCAATTAGGATAACAGCTTCTGCAGACATCCCTGGTTTTAAATTATCATTTGTGTTTAACGTTATCTCTACATCAAAATTTGCTACACCATTTTGATTTTGACCAACTGCAGCGATATTTGTTACCGTTCCTTGATAATTTACACTTTCGATGGCACCAATAGTGATGTCAGCAGTTTGACTTATTTTGATTTTATTAATATCTAATTCATCTACTGAAATGACTGTTTTAAGTTTTGTATAGTCTGTCATATGAAATAAAACTTGTTTTGCTTGAACAGAATCATCTACAGCTACATCAACTGTGGTTACTGTACCTGTAAAAGGTGCAACGATAGCATCTGCACCGTTATCAAATGTAATAAGTGTTGTACCTGCTTCAACAATTTGTCCAGCTTTCACATTAACTGCTGTAACAGTGTCTTTTTCAACAGCTTTAATATCTTGATCATTTATTACCGCTAATGTTCCTGAAGCATTCACTTTGACATCTAATGTACCTTTTGTAACTGTAGCAGTTTGATAGTTCGTTTCACTTGCAGTTTCTGTTGTAGAATTTGTTCTGAAAAATGCAAACCATAATGCTGCTATTATCCCAACTGTAACTACTGAAATAATGATTAACCATTTTTTCATTCAGTTTCTCCTTTCTCAACTAATTAGCAATTAATTGGTTGATCCACCTTGTGGATTGACTTGATTTGAGTCTCCATTAGGGATTTGCCCTCTTTGGAAGAATTGTCCATTTCCATTTCTGAGCATTCCGCCATTTTTAGTGATATTACCCACTTGATCAGCTCGGTCCTTTTCTATTGAAACGGTATACGCAACTCCAGCTAAACTTATTGTGCTAAGGATGATGTTTAAAACCAACAAAATTAGAATGATCATTTCCTTTGATGTTTTTTTACCAGCTGGTTCCTTTCTAAAAGGTTTTTGTTCAGCTTGTAATTCTTGTGGTGCTACATTTTGATTTAAATCCGCCATGAAAAATCCTCCTATAATTGCATATTTATTTTCTCGCAGTTCTTTGCGATGTGTTTACTATAGACGCCATACCTTAACAATTTCTTAACGGAAAATATTTTTTAAAATTTTTTGCAAAAAAAACAGCTTACTTAATATTTTTGGTGCATAGGGAATTTCCGTTACAAGCGGACGCTTTCCGCGGTCGGTCCGTGAGCCTCCTCGAAAGGTAAAAATCACCTTTCTGTGGGGTCTCACTTGGCCTCGCTTTCCCGCTGGAGTCGCCGCCTTTCACTCCAGTCCAACTTAATAAAGGACAGCCTTGAGCTTATTCGGCATGAAAAGACATGTGCCACCGCATATTAGCGGTCAATTTGAAACGGATTTTGAAATTAGTAAATGAAAAAAAGTAAGGAGACAGAAAAAAACTGGGAACATTCACTCCAAAAGGAGTGAATGTTCCCAGTTTTTTATTTTGAAACTTTGATAAATTTAAAAATATGCTGCTTTTTCAGTGCCCTCAAAATCAGAGCTGGCTTTCTATTTTCAATTTTTATAAGAAAGATAAAATCTTTTGCTTAACTTCATAAACTGTAACGTCTGAGTAGTACTTAGGATAAATGAACGCTACCAATTAAAACCCATAGTTTATTCCGTATCTTGGTTAGTAGTTATTTTGTAGACACAAAGATTCCAGCCTCTTTTGGAATTCGAATAATTCCATTGGAGTCCTTACATTTTTCAAAGTATAAATCAACTCCATTTAAATCTTCTTCAATACCTGACATACTTGAAGTTGACTTTATCCAATTAACCAAATCTACGGTTTCTGTAATTTCTAGTGAATCTTCGTAATGATACATTTCTATATTTTCAAATCTTGTATTTAAAATTTCTTTTCCATTCTGCAAATTAAATGGAAATGGAGTGTTGAAAACATTTATTTTTGGATTGAACTCTTTTAATTTTTCATGTAAGTATTGATTCATTCCGTTCATACCAACAGTAGTTGCATAAAACTTTCCATTTGGTTTTAAAACCCTATGAACTTCCGATATAGCAATCTCTAAATTTGGTATATGATATAGCATTGAATTTGCAATAATAACGTCAAATGTATTATCGGGATAGTGGATATTTTGAATATCCACTACTTCTGTTTTAACATTTGGGTACTCTCTAAATTTTTCATTTATTATATCTACCATACCTTTTGAAATATCAGTGAGAGTTACAGTACACTCTTTAGGTAATTTTTGAACTCTGTCATTCCACATATTTCCGTTACCGCAACCAAGTTCCAATACATCCGTTCCATCAAAAAAATCAAAAAAGTCAAAAATCCAATTTATATATCCATATTTATTAGTGCTGTATTTTTGATGCAATGCTAATCTTATGGATAAGTTTTTGTCATCCTTGTACTGTTCAACTAAAACAGATGTGTTGTTAATGTTAGACATTTCATTACGCTCCTAAAAATATTTCTTGCGCTAAATTCCATTTGTTTCTCAAGAAAAACTATACGTCAGCGACATTGTTCTCTAATAATCCTAGTTCCTTCTGCAATTTTTTGTCTACTTGAATCGTTTCCCGAGTATTAGTGAAGTTCAAAAACGAGTTCCTTGACTTCAATTTAAAGGAACTTATGAATTAACTATAACTCTAACTCAATTTTAATTTTTTAAAACTAACGTCTTTTATTTTGTGGCTGTTTAAGTCAATGTCTTATTCCTTTTCCAGACATTGGTTCATCCTCATATCTTGGAATAACATTTAGATGTGCGTGAAATATCTCTTGACCTCCTACTTTCCCTACATTCCAGCCAATATTATAACCTTGAGGTTTATACGTACTGTCCAAATACAATTTAACTTCCTGTAATAACTCGTAGGTTGCTTTCCATTCATTCTCTGATAAATCAAATACTGTTTCTCTATGTTCTTTAGGAACTATTACTCCTGAACCAATCAATACTTCTTGTGGTTTCTGTAAAAACATACAATATTGATTACTCAAGATAATTATTTGCTCTGAATCATTTTCTATTGAACAAAACAAACAATTCTTCATAATCAATTTCTCCTATCAATTACTCATTATCAACAGTGAACGAATACATTAGTTCCTTTATAATTTCGTTATTTTCCTTATAAGGTCTTATTCCATCATCACGTTCTAGAGTAAGCCCAATTTTATCCATTACTTTAATTGACGGTTCATTGCGACAATCACAGTGAGCAACTACTTTCTTAACTTTGAGATTATTAAGTGCAAAATTAAAAATTGCCTTTGCTGCTTCAGTCGCATAACCATTTCCTTGATATGCTTTATTGATAATCCAACCCAGTTCACCTTCCTGTCTACTTTCATCAAGTGACACAGAAACAGCTCCAATATGAATTCCGTTGAGTACAATTGCAAGTTCATAAAAGGATGGTACATCTTTATTCCATTCTTCAACTATTCTTTGTAAAAATTGCTCCGTTTCTTGTACGGAATCGTTAGGGAGATTAAGCATATAACTTGTGTTCTCTATGTCACTAGCATATTTATGAACAGTATCTAAATCACTTAATGACAATGGTCTAAGTACAAGACGTTCCGTATTAATTGTAAATGTTGTTTCAATCATAATGATTCTTTACCTTCTAAAAAGTTTATAAATTTCCTTCGAAGATGAACAAGTAAATTTCTTGGATAGTTTTTCTCAATATTTTCCTTAATCTTCCTTATTAACTTATTAAAAACCAAATCATAAGAGTGGTCTATCATTCTTAACTTTGTCGTCGGAGAATCAGATCATAGGTCTACACTATACCAATGGGTTTTTGGTTTCGTATAAAACACTAAGATGGTGAAGTACCAAACTACCTATTCCATACAATACGGTAGTAATTCTTTAAGTTTTATCACCATGTCTTCTTTAACTAATACATCCGTTTCTAAATTTTCATTATTAATCTGATATATAAATTCTCTGCATCTTCCACAAGGAGGAAGTATTTCTCCATTCCTTCCAACAGCTACAATTTTTAATATTTTTGATTCTTCATTTGTTATCATTTGTGATATAGCAGAATGTTCTGCACAAAATCCCATACTTGAGGAAGTATCAATACATACTCCTGAATAAACATTACCTTTATCCGTTAGCAATGCACTAGCAACTGAACCTACATAGCATCCTTCTGATAGTTGACGTGGATTAACTTTTTGTTCTGCTATCTTTTTTAATTCTTTTAAATCCATATTCATCCTTCTCCCTTAGAATAACAGTTACGTCATATTTTACTAATAAGTCTCAATAGAGTAAGATACTTTGTTGGTTCTACTTATTTACCTTGGAGGTCTATCCAATATATTTGTTGTTCTTTACCTTCGTGGAAATTTTCTCCTTTTAATATACCACCGCAACTCAATGCAGTCTGACTTGAAGCAATATTATCTTTATCACAAATAATCATTACTTTAGGAATTTTCATCTCTTTTGCAATTTCTAAAACAAGTAATAATTGTTGTTTACCATAACCTTTTTTTCGCTCAGTTGGACGAATGCCATAGCCTATATGTCCTCCATGCTTTTCTAACTCATCAGTTAAAAAGTGACGGAGTTGAATCGTACCTATAATTCTATTGTCAGATCTTCTTACTGAAAAGAATGTGCTAGCATGCACATTATTGCGAAGTTTATCTTTCACAATAGAAAGAACAATTTCAAGCCATTCATCAAAATCATTATATCTAGCCAGGCCGCAACTGCCATTGATATTAGTTTCCTGAAAGATTAAATACTCTTGCTTGTATTCCAAAATTTTTTCTTCTAAAACCTTTGATGGGCTTACTAAAATTAATTCACTCAATTTAATCCCTCCACACAAAAATAATTAGTACAACAAGATTCCAATGCTTATTGATATATGATACATATTCCAGTGCGTCAGTGTGGATAAATTGCTTATATGTAGAAGTTACTTTTCAGCCTCTAAGATAAAAAGTGAGTATGGTTTTTCCTCTCCATTTACAATATTGCTGTCATAATAAAAAGTATCTATTTTGATTTTACGAAATCCAGC
Source organism: Caryophanales bacterium (assembly GCA_029240105.1). Classification (GTDB taxonomy): domain Bacteria; phylum Bacillota; class Bacilli; order JARBTR01; family JARBTR01; genus JARBTR01. The sequence continues at coordinate 30,980 of JARBTR010000005.1, forward strand.
CTTCTCAACCACATTAGCCAGTGCTTTTTGTTCAAATCCATTATGTCCATCAAAATCAGGATATTTTGCATGGAAACTTCCATCATCTTCATCTAAATCAATTATGAAAAGGCGCCCACCTTTATTTAGTAAAGAGTGGAACCTATATAAAACCATTCTTATATCTTTTATATGGTGCAAAACCAATGACGAGAAAATGCAATCAAATTCTAATTGGTTTGGTACAGAGTCCATAATATCGCAACAACAGGTAGAAGCATTCTCAATATTTATTAGTGAGAGTTTATGTTTCAGTTGCTCAATCATACCCATAGAGGAGTCCATAAAGAGTAGACTGCTAAAACAATCCGTTAAATGAAGCCCAACAAGCCCCGTTCCGCAACCATATTCCATCCCTGTTTTTTTCTCATTATCTGATATATGAGAGCGGATTTTATTGGCAATAGCCTTGGCTCTTTCTAATCTGTTTTCTGTATCCCATCCTCTTGCTAAAGTATCAAAGTCCTCCATAAAATTGTCCCCCATAATATGAATCTTCTCTGTAAATGAATATCAAACTTTCAACTGAACTCTAATTTAGTCCTCAAATAACCCTAGCTCTTTTTGCAAATTTTTTGTTAATCCCCTTGAAACTAGTTCATAAGAATGGTCAATCATCTTTTTTATTTCATCATCAGATACATCTGAGTTTAGGTCTACTCCATTCCAATGCGCTTTAGTGATATGATACATTTCCCAGTGATTATTGCTGCTTTCCCTTAATTCGCTTTCTTAGAAAACTACGAATTAATTTTAGATTGAGTATACCAAGTTATTGGTATAAAATAGCCAATTATAGGGGAAATTCCATATCCCATTAACGGAATTGGAAAGTTTCCAAATAAAGTAGAAATTAAAATTATTATAAAATATAAGCCTACATATATTGAAGGTAATTTTAAGTTTTTAGGTGGAAATAATATAAAAGGTATTGGTAATATCGCAAGGGAGATAAGCCCTAAGATAAGCCACATTAATCCCATATTTGCTAATAAACTCACTATTCTCTCTACGTAAGCTACTGCAGGTAGACTATCCAAAAATACCCATGAAAGAACAATTGGTATGGAAAGTATTCCTAATATAAATGTACGAAGACTCTTTTTATCAGTATTACTGCACAACATAATCATCATTGGAATAGCAAAACCAGTTAGTTGAGAAGCATCAGGCTGAATAGCTAGTAAAATTGATATAGTCATTGTTATAAAGATAGTAAACCTCAAGCCTTTTATTTGTGATAGTTTCCATAATTCAATTATTATTATTGGTAATACTATCATTGAAACATTGAATTTAATTATTCCAATAGATACCCACCTGTGAACCCCATTCATACCTGGACTCATAAAAGTTAAAATTAAGAGAAGTAATGAGATTAGTATAATAATCCCATTAAATTTATTTCGTATTATTTTAAATTTGTTTGAAACTACAAAATATGAAATCAATCCTGTTATTACTAAACAAGCAACATTTTGTGCCCAAATAAAGATTGAAATTTTACTGTGGTACATTGCTATCGCTCCAATAGTGATAGCAGGTATTGTGATTATTAATGGGATAAAATTTAGTAATCTTAATTTTTTCATTTTCACTCCTTAAAAACATAATAATAAATTTCTAATTCGTCATATAGTACTGTTGTGAATCAATCGTTTAGTTTTCTAATAACCTTAGTTCTTTTTGCAATTTTTTTGTAAGTCCACTTGATACCAATTGGTAAGAGTGGTCAATCATCTTCTTTATTTCATCATCAGATACATCTGATTGTAGGGCTACACTATTCCAATGAGCTTTGGACATATGATACATTTCCCTGACATTATTTCCTTATTACAAATTAGTTTTTTTAGAAGACTCTGCATTTAATTATTAAAATATTATTAATATATTTCTTTTGCATCTTTGGGTAATAAATACACATCTTTCAAAAACTTTAAACTGTTATTTGCTTCATTTTCGTTATATGTAACATGCATTTGATACGATATATCCTTGGCAATTTCATTAAATAAATCACACATTGTAAAAACTGATTCCCAAATATCTTTTATATTTGCAGAGGGATATGTTTTTAAAAACAATATCCATTTCTCTTTTTCCAACCATTTGTACATATATTTTCCTGACTTACCAATGCTAACATTGAAATTTGTCACAAATCCAATTTTCCATGACATCATACGTATTAACTGAGGACGTATACAATAATTTAAAACATCCATTACATAAGGCACTTCTTCTCTCCATAAACCCTTTGCAATATTATTTAGACCCCACCAATATTCATTACAAGTATCAAAAAATTGACGTTCTGTAGGTTCTTTAATCCAATAATCCATATCAGTTTCTTCTGGAATATTAGGTAAACAATCGTCTTTATCAAGTAATATTCTGCAAAGTCTATCTCCTTTAATTTCTTTTAAAACATGAGATAGTGTACATACATGCAAATCTAAACGATTGCCATCAGTAAATTGTATAAGCCAGCCATAACAATTTTCTACATCGCTTGGATAATAAGAATTTTCTTCTGGATATTGCATATATAAACGTTCACCAAATTGGTCAATCCAATTTTTTCGTTCACGAAATGATTTTGTTTCTTCAACAACAAATACAATATCATAATCCTGAAAAATATCTTTTATAGCATAAGGATTTGTTCTTGAGCCGTTCATTACAACTGCACGAATTCTTTCATCTGCATTTGCAATATTCAAAATTAAACTAAACATTTCTTGTTCTGTACGCATTTTAACCTCCAGAATTAACTTTCTTTAATTTTGTTATCAATACTGAGATTTATAGATAACACTCTAATATTCCTAATTCTTTTTGCAGCTTTTTCGTTATCCCTCTTGCAACCATTTCATAGGAATGGTCAATCATTTTCTTAATTTCATCATCAGATACATCTGATTCCAAGTTAATTAAGTTCCAATGCGCCTTGTTCATATGATACATTATCCAGTTTTTGAGCAATATTCTGAACTCGTATGAAAATAATATAAAGAGCTCCTAAGCTATTTCTTTTATAAATATCCGCCTTTTGCTCTAGGTAATTTTTTGTATTCTTTCGTTCTTACTATCATCTCTTGAATTCGTTCAAACAGATTCCTTAATCGAACTGATTCTCTTGATTGGGAAAAATTTTCATCTACCCAAGTCATGTTTTTTTCTATTCCGTCTACAGTTATTTTAAAGTAATAAGTTTCGTACGGAGTAATATGTGAATCGCTTTTCGGTTTAAATTGATCAGGATACCTTAAAATATTAATTCTTCTAACTTCTGAATAAATCGTATCCATATCTTCATCAGATAACTTTAAATCTGCTGTAATAGACGGCTCATCAACCATGTCTTTTGTGTACTGACCTTTAAATGTATCTAATTGATTTTTAGAACCTACACCGTAACTAAAAATAAAATTAAAATCTTTAGTTCTTTTTGCAGGCAATTTGTTTTTTTCACCAGCTAAATAAAAAACTGCAATCATTGTAGCGATTAAAAGGGTGAATAAAAAGATTAAACGATAATTCAACTTCATACTACTCCTCCATTGTAAATTAAATTATTATGTAAAAAAGCTGAAAAAAATTGCCTCTAAAAATACCGTTATTCTAATAACCCTAGTTCTTTTTGCAATTTTTTTGTAAGTCCACTTGATACCAATTGGTAAGAATGGTCAATCATCTTCTATATTTCATCATCAGATACATCTGATTGTAGGGCTACACTATTCCAATGAGCTTTAGACATATGATAGCCAGGCTCTACCCCATCAAATTGTTCTCGTAGCTCAATTGCCAACATGGGATCGCATTTCAAATTGATTTTTCCTTCCCCACCTTCTAAAAGAAACATCTTTCCACCAACTCGAACGATGGCGCATTCCCATTCTTCCTTAAATTCATATTCAGCTGCCTTTTTGCTAAGGGCATAATCATAAGCATCTTTTATGTTCATCTTAAATCCCCCTCATTTTTTTAATCCGTTGGATCTTAACTATCCATAACATCTGGTTTCTGAAAATGTTAAAACAATGTTAATTGTTCTTCTTCATTTTTAGGTTTTAAAAGGCAATTAATTTCATTAATTTTATAGAGGAGTTTTTCCTTTTCACAGGCATTTTTAAAAGCTATATGGAGTCCTTTCTGATTTAGTGATGAACAATTATATTCGTAACGATACGTGTTCATATATTTTTGCTTTAATCCAGGAAAATGTTTGTCTAGCTGATTATAATAATAATCTCTTTGGTTCTGCCTTAATGTTACACCAAAAGCAGGGTATACAAATTTTGCACCTGCTTTTGCAGCTGCTTCTACGATTCCTACCACATTTTCAATTGTATCATTTACGAATGGCAGGATTGGCATCATTAATACGCCAGTGTTTAACCCATGTTCAGTAAGTTTTTGGATTGCGGCAAATCGATCAAAAGTAGCAGAAACTCTTGGTTCAATTTTTTTACAAAGTTCATCATCAATTGTTGTGATAGTCATACATACAAGTACAGGTGAATGCTTATTTATTTTTTCAAAGAGATCAATATCACGAGCAACGAGATCTGATTTAGTCATGATATGGATTCCAAATCGGTGTCTATGAATTAGTTCTAATGCGCCACGTGTTAATTCTTCTCGTTGTTCAAAAGGGTTATAAGGATCGCTCATTGCTCCTGAAGATATAACACCTTTTTTTCTTTTTGAAAGAAGATCTTGCTCAATAATCTGTAAGGCGTTTTCTTTCGCCCGAACAGAGTCAAAATTCTCAATATGATAACAATCACTTCGGGAATCACAATATATACAGCCATGTGAACATCCTTTATAGATGTTCATATTGTACTCGGTATCAAACCAGTAGGCACTTTTTTTACTTTTTGAAACGATTTGTTTTGCAGGTATCAGATTCATTTTTTTACTCCGATTCTACAATCTGTAGTTTTTTAGTTGCAATTTCCCCCGTATTTTAGACGGTGGAAATTGGAAAGATAAGATTAATTATAGGTTTTTAGGGGGAAACTTACTAGCAAGAAAGATTAATCGTTTTTCTAACATTACTTGAACAAAACTTATTTAAAAACTACAAGTATGAATAAACATGCAGGTTCATTTACAGTAAATAGAAATTTAAGTGGTTTTCAAAAATCGGTCTCTATGGAGCAATGTAAAAAGGAGTAAATTTTATGAAAAAAACAAGAATTGTAGTGGTTGGGGTTGGCGCTGTTGGGTCTACGACAGCTTATACTTTGTTGCTTCGTAATCGAATGGATGAGTTGGTTTTAATTGATGCTAACCACAAAAAAGCACTTGGGGATGCGCTAGACATGAATCACGGGCTACCTTTCGTCGGTAAAACAAAAGTATGGGCAGGTACATATGAAGATTGCATTGGTGCAGATATCATCATTATTACAGCAGGAGCTGCACAGAAACCAGGCGAGTCGAGAATCGATTTACTAAAACGAAATTTAAAAATTACAGACTCAATTTTGAATGAAATTACGAAGTATACTACCGATGCAATTTTACTCTTTGCAATAAATCCAGTTGATGTTATGAGTTATTACGCATGGAAAAAATTGCGTTCGAAATGGGCAGGAAATAAGATTATAGGATCCGGAACATTGCTAGATAGTGCCCGCTTTAAATATTTGATTAGCGAAAAGTTAAATGTCGATCCACGTAGTGTACATGCAAAAATTATAGGAGAACATGGGGATTCTGAGTTGCCTGTTTGGAGTCTAGCTAATTTGGCAGGAACAGAATTACAACTTTCGGAAGAAGAAAAAGAAGAAGTTTTTGTTAATACACGGGATGCAGCCTATCAAATTATCGAAGCTAAAGGGGCAACCTTCTATGCAATCGCATTAGCGCTTGATCGAATTGTTACTGCTATAATGAAAGACGAAGGTGCCGTTCTGAACGTTAGTACCTTCCTTGAAAATTACCATGGTGTTTCTGATGTCTATCTAGGTGTACCATGTATTGTTGATCGAAAAGGAATTCGTCAAGTGATGGATATTCAATTAAACGATCAGGAGAAAGCAATGCTACAGGCATCTGCAGATAAGTTAAAAGATATATTAAAATCCACTGAGAGCTAAACAATCATAGAACCAGAAAAAAGGCTTTCCATTTACGGAAAGCCTTTAAACTATTCATTTTCTGTTAACCAGGAAACACCAATGACACTGAGTCCAAGATGAACACCAAGTACTGGGCCAAGTAAACTTTTACCTACAGGAAATTTGAAACGATTTTGTATTAAAATTTCTAATTCATCCAACTTATTTGTATGATTTATATAATGTATAATTACTTTTTTAGCTGAATCAGGTATACATTTCATAAGTCCTGCTAATTGTGCATTTTTACCCCTAACAACACCTTTGGAAACTACAGTTCCATTTTGACATAATAAAATTGGTCGTAAATTAAGAATCGTACTAACTGATTGTCTTACGAAGCCCAATCGACCACTTTTTCTTAGTGAATCCATTTCATCAACGGAAAATGCGACACCAACCAGATTTCGCATTTTTTCAATTTCAACTGCTGCTACATCTAAAGAATTATCTTTTGAGAGCTTACATGCTTTTTCAACAAGGAAACGCAACCCACCAGCAGTCGAAAGTGAATCAATAACCATTACATCTTTACTACCCAATTGTTGTGCCGCTTTCACGGCATTTGCATACGTTCCTGAAAGTCTTGAGGAAATTGTAATACAAAGAACCTTTTGTCCCTTACGAATGAGTAAATTAAAAATGCTTAAGAAATAGTCTACTGAAACTTGCGAGGTTTGAGATGTTCTTACAGAATTTATCAATTCTTTATAATTACCATTTTCATCGGAATAACCCTCGGAAAAGGTTTGGTTATTAACTGAATATGAGAGAGGTAAGATTCTTACATTTAAACCCTCAGATTCTTCTCGAGTCATATATACAGAACTATCTGTCACAACAGTATACATTTAACCTACTCCAATCCCTCGAAATCTTTTATATCTTTTCTCAAGTAATACTTCATTAGATAATTGTGAAAGTTCTCCTATTTTTTCAGAAAGCAAATTATTCAAATCTGAAAAAACTTGATCAAAAGATTTTTCTGGAACGATTTTTTCAATAATTTCAAAAGACAGCAAGTCTTCTGCAGTTAATTTTAAACATTCTGAAGCTTCTTTTGTTTTAGATGCATCCTTCCATAAAATGCTTGCACAACCTTCAGGAGAAATAACGGAATAGACCGAATTTTCTAGCATCCATACTTCATCTGCAACAGAAAGGCCCAATGCACCACCACTACCACCCTCTCCGATTAAAACAGAGATTATAGGAGTTTTTAGTGTCATCATTTCCATTAGGTTTTCAGCAATTGCTTGGCCTTGTCCTCGCTCTTCTGCACCAAGTCCACAAAACGCACCAGCAGTATCAACAAAACAAATGACTGGCCTATTAAATTTTTCAGCCTGTTTCATTAATCGAAGTGCTTTTCGATATCCCTCTGGATGCGCTGAACCAAAGTTACGTTTTACCTTATCCTTTGTATCTGAACCTTTTTCTAGGGCAATAACTGTAACTGGAGTTCCCCCAAGTAAGCCAATTCCCCCAATTACTGCAGAGTCATCACCGTAACGACGATCACCATGAAACTCAGTAAAATCTTCTATGATCTTTTTAATGTAATCAAGACCTGTCGGTCGTCCTTTTGCTCTCGCTGCTTTTACACGATCGAAAGAATCCATATTGTATTCCCCTTACTAATTGACATTTACATTCAAAGATGAAACCGTTTGTTTTTTCGTATGGAATTTTAACAGACGTGAAAGATATTCTTTTTGAACTTTTCGTTCAACAACTTGATCAACAAAGCCTTTTTCTAAAAGAAATTCAGCTCGTTGGAACCCTGCAGGAAGTTTTTGACGAATAGTCTGTTCTATAACTCGCGGACCAGCAAAACCAATTAAGGCGCCCGGCTCAGCGAGAATAATATCTCCTTCCATTGCAAAGCTTGCAGTGACTCCACCAGTAGTTGGATCTGTTAAAACTGTAATGTAAAGGTTTCCACTATCACTATGTCGCTTAACAGCACCACTTACTTTAGCCATTTGCATCAAAGAGAAGATACCTTCTTGCATTCTAGCTCCACCAGACAAAGTAAAGCCAATTACAGGTAGATTATTTTCTGTTGCGTATTCAAAGGCACGTGTAAGTTTTTCGCCCACAACGGTACCCATACTCCCCATCATGAAATTTGGCTCCATAACAAAAAGAACAGAATCTTGATTATCAATTTTTGCAACCCCGGTAATAACCGCTTCATTTTCAGCACTTTTTAAAGTAGAATCCTTTATTTTCTTCTCATAGTTCGGGAAGCCAATCAGATTTTTTGACGTCATTTCTCTATCAAATTCAACAAATGTTTCATCATCGCAAATTAGAGCAATCCGTTCTCTAGCATTTAGTTTGAAATAGTAGTTACATTTTGTGCATACTCGGTAATTATCTGACAAATCATCTGTTAAAATCGTTTTGCTACATTTAGGGCAACGGCACCACATTTCATCTGGAATGGATGGTATTCCTGAAACCGAGCTACTCGTATGTACTTCTAATTGGTTCTTCGGCTTTTTAAATCTAATCATATGATTTCCTCACTTTTGAAACGTTTGATGTACACTAACAGCACAGATCATTCATTTCTTTGTGTTGCAAAAAGTTTGTAAAATAATTCCCTGATGCGAATTCTTCAGTTGAAAGAATACCCATTAAAACATCACTTGTTTGGTCAATTCCTTCTATAACTAGCTCTGATAATGCAGCTTGCATCTTTCGAATTGCTTCCTCTCTCGTTTTTGCATGTACAATGAGTTTACCAATCATTGAATCATAGAAAGGAGGGAGAGAATAACCTTGATAGATTGCTGAATCAAATCTTACCCACGGACCACCAGGTACATGTAAAAGTGAAATCGTACCGCAGCTTGGTCTAAAATTAAACAGTGGGTTTTCAGCATTAATTCTGCACTCAATAGCATGACCATTTATTTGAACATCATCTTGAGTAATGGAAAGCGGTAGATTAGCAGCGATTCGAATTTGCCATTTTACTAAATCTATTCCTGTAACCATTTCTGTTACGGGATGTTCAACCTGCAAACGAGTGTTCATTTCCATAAAATAAAATTGTCCGTCTGGATCCAGTAAAAATTCTATTGTCCCTGCATTTGTATATCCAACTGCCTTAGCAGCTCTTTGTGCAGCCACTACCATTCTTTCTCTAAGCTCAGGTGAAACAGCAGTTGAAGGACTTTCTTCAATCATCTTTTGATTTTTTCTTTGAATAGAACATTCTCTTTCACCTAAACAAAGGACATTACCATGTTGGTCACATAATAATTGCATTTCGATATGTTTCGTAACAGCTAAAAACTTCTCCATGTAGACGCCACCATCTCCGAAAGCAGAAAGAGCTTCATTCGAAGCAGCTTGGAAAGCGCTTACAAATTCGTCCTCTTTATTAACTAATCGAATACCACGTCCACCGCCACCTGCACGTGCTTTTATTAAAAGTGGAAAACCTATTTTAGAAGCTTCTTCCTTGGCAATTTCTATGTCCTCAACGAAGTCTACACCTGGAATAACTGGTACATCCGCATTTCTCATAGTTTTCTTTGCTTGGTCCTTATCACCCATTTTGGCAATGACCTGAGCACTTGGGCCAATGAATGTAATTTTACATTGTTCGCATAGCTCAACAAATTTCGCATTTTCAGATAAAAAACCATAACCAGGATGTATTGCCTGTGCACCAGTTAATATTGCAGCTGAAAGGATAGCCTCCATATTTAAGTAGCTATCTTTCGCAATTGGACCACCAATACAAATACTTTCATCTGCTAGGTTAACATGTAAAGCATCTCGATCAGCTTCAGAAAATACTGCAACTGTGGCAATACCCATTTCTCTGCATGCTCTAATTATTCTGACTGCGATTTCACCGCGATTTGCTACTAGAATTTTGGAAAACAATTTTTACACTTCCTTATTTTAGGTGCTGAGCGTGACGTTTTGGCCCGAAGATACTTGTACAAATACCTGGAAAAGCCACGATTTTAGGCTTTGAAGGGATTTGGAATGTAGTTCGAGGGCCAGTCATGCGAAGCCCGATTATCACAAGGTGCTAAGAAAGCCGTTTAGTTCCGTTGAAATTGGGCCAGAAACTCGCTAGCAGTAGGCTTGACAAAGTCAAACCTGCAAGATTTTTTGGGGAATTTCAAGGAGCTGGCTTTCGAAGCCCGATTATCACAAGGTGCTAAGCCGACTGCTCTGACCCTCTCAAAACGTATACGTTTTGTTTGTCCAAATACCTGGAAAAGCAACATTTTTTTGCTTTGAAGGATTTTGGAAAGTAGTTCGAGGGTCAAGGAGGCGAAGCCCGATTAAACTGTATTGTTTTTAACTAGCGCAAATGAAAAGTCTCCACTTACAGCTAACTTATTATTAACAGTCCCTTTACCTGACGCGAAAAAGAAATTTCCTAATGAACGAGTAATTTCACACTCGAAATCAATTGTATCACCGGGAACGACTTTATTTTTAAACTTAACATTATTAAGTCCAGTGAAAAATGGAGTTGAACCTTCAATTTTGTCGGAAAAAAGCACACAACATGCTTGGGCCATCATTTCACATAGGATTACACCAGGAACAACTGGATTGCCCGGGAAGTGACCTTGTAAGAAGAACTCGTCTCCCTTAACAGTGTACTGTCCCATCGCTTTTCCATCTTCAGTTAGGGTAACACGATCGACTAAGAGCATCGGATCTCTATGTGGTAATAGTTTTTTTATTTCTTCCTTTTCCATATGTGTCTCCTAAAATTAATTGGGCTTGTAATCATTACACTATTTTAAATAGGGTTTGTGAGTACTCGACTACCTGTCCGTTTTGAACACAAATATCTGCTATTTCGCCATCTACTTCAGCAGTAATTTCATTCATTAACTTCATCGCTTCGACAATACAAAGAACATCACCTTTTTTCACTTTGCTGCCAATTGATACAAAAGCATCTGCATCAGGTGAAGGTGCACAATAAAACACACCTACCATTGGTGATTTAACTTCTTTTAGATTATTGAAACTGATATCCTTTTTATCTTCTTTTTTATCTTCCTTCTTTTCTACCTTTTCTTGTGGAGCTGAAGGAATTTGAGATACATCAGAATGAAAAGTTTGATAAATAGGGTTTCCAGAAGATTGTGTTACAAGGTTTTTTTCAAAAGAAATTTTTTGTTCACCCTCACAAACTTCCATTTTAGAAAGACCCATTTTTTCAAAAATCTCACTTAATTCTCTAACATGATTAATATCCATTTGATTGTACTCCTTTTCAAAGGTGCTCTGCAAACCGTGGAATGCTGGTTTTAAGCCTATACTTTCTTAAATGCTAGACAGGCATTATGTCCACCAAAACCTAGTGAGGTTGAAAGTGCTAAATCAACATCTTCTTTTACACTATGATTTGCTACTATGTTTAAATCACATTCAGGATCGGGCTCTTTGTAGCCAACTGTTGGAGGTATTACTCCATTTTTTAAAGCTAAAATTGCGGCAATTGCTTCAGCTGCACCTGCAGCTCCTAGCATATGACCAGTCATAGATTTTGTTGAACTTACAAGAGTTTTTTGTACATTTTCACCTAATGCTTTTTTGATAGCAATAGTTTCTGTTTTATCATTAAGTGGTGTTGAAGTTCCATGTGCATTGAAATAGATTTTTTCTTCACCAGTTGCATTTGATTCACTAAGTGCTGCTTTTATTGCATTCGCAACAACAGTTCCTTCTTGATTTGGAGCAGTAATATGATGTGCATCACAGGTATGGCCATAACCAGTTATTTCACCATAAATAGTAGCATTTCTGTTCTTAGCATGCTCATATTCTTCTAAAACAAGAATTGCAGCCCCTTCTCCAATAACAAATCCATCTCTTCTTTTATCAAAAGGAATTGATGTGTCTGCAGGATCATTCTTAGTAGATAAAGCCATAATGTTTGTAAAACCAGCAACTGAAAGCTGATTGATTGAAGCTTCTGCCCCTCCTGCAATAATTGCATCAGCATATCCGTGTTTTATTGTACGAAATGCCTCTCCAATTGCATTACTCGAAGTTGCACATGCTGTAACTACCGGAAGACAAGGTCCTTGTGCATTGTAACGGATAGCTATTGTACCTGCTGCAATATTGGAAATAATCATTGGAACAAAATAAGGCGATACACGTCTAGGACCGCCAGCGAGCATTTTTGAGTGCTCATTCGTAACGGTCTCGATACCACCTATTCCCGAACCTATATATACACCTAATTTTTCAGATTCAATATTGCCTTCAATACCACTATTTTCAACTGCTTGTTTTGCAGCAGCAATAGCATATTGTGTGTATTTGTCTGTACGTCTTACTTCACCTTTGTCCATATACTCTTCTGGGTTGAAGTTTTTTACTTCTGCAGCAATTTTCACCTTAAAATCATCTGTATTAAAATGAGTAATATAGTCAATTCCGCACACACCATTGGATAAATTCTCCCAAAAAGTTTGAACGTCATTTCCAATCGGTGAGATAATACCTAATCCAGTAACAACTACTCTCCTCATGGTTAATTCACCTCCGAAATTCTTAAATTGATAAACTAAATATATAATCCGCCATCTACTTTAATAATTTCACCAGTAATATATGATGCATTATCAGAAGCTAGGAAAACGGCCAAATTTGCAATATCTTCTGCTTTTCCCATTCTTTTTAATGGAATTTGGGTTACAGCAGCTTCTGTCACTTTATCTGAAAGAGCTGCGGTCATATCTGTTTCAATAAAACCAGGTGCAATTGCATTACAAGTCACATTTCTACCTGCTAACTCTCTAGCAACCGTTTTTGTTAAACCAATAACTCCAGCCTTTGCTGCAGAGTAGTTGGCTTGCCCAAAATTACCCATTAATCCAGATACTGAGCTTATATTTATAATTCTACCAGCTCGTTTTTTCATAAAATGGCTGTATAGATGGCGCGTCGTATTGAACACACCTTTTAAATTGGTTGCGATCACTGCATCAAAATTTTCTTGGCTCATAGACAACATGAGACCATCTTTTACGATACCTGCATTATTTACTAGAATATCAGCACCACCAAAATCTACTAGAATTTGGTCTATTGTACTTTTTGTTTCTTCGAAACTACTTACATCACATTTATATGCTATTGCTTTTCTGCCCAAATTTTCAATCATTTGAACGGTTTCATTTGCAGCTGCTACATTTCCGGCATATACAACGGCAACATTAGCTCCTGCTTCAGCCATGCCAAGTGCAATTGCTCGTCCTATTCCGCGACCTGCACCAGTTACTATAGCTACTTTATTCGTTAACATAGTTACACCCCATTCAAGCTTGAAATTGTGTGTTCTAGACTTTTATAATCTTCAACATTATAGACCGTAGCTTCAGGTAGTATTTTTTTAATGAAACCACAAAGGGTCTTTCCAACTCCTACCTCAATAAACGTATCCACACCTTCATTTGCCATGTTTTCAATAGTCGTTTGCCATCTTACTGGCGATTTAACTTGATTTGAAATGGAAGCACCAACATTCTCAGTGTATAAATTCCCCGTAATATTTGAATATATTGGGATCAATGGCTTATTAAAATTCATACCTGAAACGTATTTTGCAAGTTCTGCAGATGCTTCATTCATTAAAGGTGTATGGAATGCTCCACTTACTGGAAGTAAAATCACCCTACCACCTATTGATTTTAACGCATCAACTGCTACTGTAAGTTTTTCTCTTTCTCCAGCAATAACGAGCTGACTTTTAAAATTGTAATTTACTGGATATACATTATGTGCTGAACAAATTTCCTCAACCTGTCCATTTTCCATGCCGATTACAGCAGCCATAGCCCCGTCAGAATGAAGGGCGCATTTATGCATTTCCTCTGCCCTTTTACAAACCAAACGAAATGCTGACTCTGTATCTAATACGCCAGAGAAAGCGAGTGCAGGAATCTCACCTAATGAGAAACCAGCTACTAAATCTGGTGTAATACCTTTTTCGCGCAGTGCCTCAGCTGCTGCTAAATCTACAGCAAATAAGCAAGGCTGAGTATTAATTGTTGTGTTTAATTCCTCTTTAGTTGCATGAAAGCATTGTTCAGCTGTTGCTGGACGGATGCGATCAATTTGCTCAAAGACTGCACGCGATGCAGGAGAATGTTCAAAAAGTTCTTTTCCCATTCCTGGTAATTGCGCACCCTGCCCTGAAAAAACAAATGCGATTTTTCGCACAATATCACCTCATAAACTTTGGTACTTAAAAGTCATGTTGTTAAACAGTAACTCTTAAGTACCTTAATAAGCATTGGTGCCAAAAAAATCTTATCTTTAATAGGAAACCCTATGTCCCTATTAAACTGATTTTATTCCTAACCACTTGTCTGCATTGTTTAAAATAGCTTCCGCTTCAGAAACAACTTCTTTAATTATTTCTGCCGCTGGTTGCTGTTTTTTAACCATTGCAGCTATTTGTCCTGCCATGAAAGATCCACGAAGTTCGTCGCCTTCTCTCGCAGCTAGACGAAGCGTTCCAGCGCCTTTTCTTTCAAATTCCTCATTCGAAACAGTCATGTCATACTCTAAGTTTGCCATTTCTCTTGAGAAAGGTGACTTTAATGCACGTACTGGATGTCCAAGGCGTCTACCTGTTGCAATCGTACAAAGGTCACGAGCATTAATTACTTTATCTTTATAAGTCTGATGAATTGTACATTCATCAGCAACTAGGAAGCGTGTACCCATTTGTACACCTACAGCTCCAAGCATAAGTGATGCTGCAAGCCCACGACCATCACCAATACCACCCGCAGCGATTACTGGAATTTTCACTGAATCACAAACTTGTGGAACTAACACCATAGTTGTTGATTCACCAATGTGACCACCTGCTTCACCGCCTTCAGCGATAACAGCACAAGCTCCACTTCTTTCAACAAGTTTTGCAACTCCAGTTGATGCTACAACTGGTATTACCTTTATGCCAGCCTCGAGCCATGCAGGCATGAATTTTGCTGGGTTACCAGCACCTGTTGTAATAACAGGCACCTTCTCATCAATAACAGCTTGCGCAACTCCTTCTATATGTGGACTCATTAACATGATGTTCACGCCAAAAGGCTTGTCCGTTAATTCTTTTGCTTTTCTTATTTCAGCAGTTACTTGTTCAGCATTTGAACTCATAGCTGAAATAATCCCCAAACCTCCAGCATTAGAAACTGCAGCTGCAAGGTATGCATCTGAAACCCAAGCCATACCGCCTTGGATTACTGGATATTCTATACCCAACAATTCACATAAAGGTGTTTTCATTACTCGTTCACGCCCAACTTTTTAATTTCATTAACTACATCACCAACAGTTTTTAAGCTTTCTGATGGTTCAATTGAAACACCGAATTCTTCTTCGATTGACATTAATAAATCAACTGTATCTAGAGAGTCTAATCCAAGATCTTCAAAAGTGCTTTCTGAAGTGATTTTTGATGCGTCAATTCCTAAATTTCCTGCTAAAATTCCTGTAACTTTTTCGAATACCATAATAATTTCTCCTTTGTTTTTAGGTGTGCCCGATTTTTGTTAGGTGCTGAGATAGCTGAGATGAAACTGGACCAGATATACGACGCAGTAGGGAAAACATATTTGTTTTCTGAAGCAAACCTGCAAGTATTTTTTGGTAGTTTCAAGAAGTTAGCTTTCGAAGCACGTTTGTTTTTAGCGCATATAGCACTATTAAATTTATATAATTGCATTTCTACCAGCGAAGAACTGCTGCGCCTGTTGTCAGGCCGCCTCCAAAGGCAGAAAGAACAATAATATCTCCCTTAACTAATTTTCCATCATGTTTTAATTCATCAAACATAACAGGAATGCTTGCTGATGAAGTATTACCATAACGATCGATAATAGATACAAATTTATCTCCATCGATTTCTAATTTACTTTTAGCCGCTTCAAGAATTCTGCTATTCGCTTGATGCGTTAAAATAACTTTCACATCTTCATTTTGAATGCCTGCTTGTTCCATTACTTCAGTTACATCTCGACATATAGATCCTATCGCGAATTTGTAAACCTCTTGTCCATTCATATACATGTATGGATTATGATTACTGATGTCTCGGAGCGGGAAATTTCCCTTATGTCCTCCAATTGTAAGAAACTCATTATTCCCATCTGCTGTTAGCTTGATGGATAAAAGATTATCTCCACTTGAAAGAACGACAGCTCCAGCTGCATCACCAAACAATACGCAAGTCGCTCGATCTTGATAATCTGCATATCTTGATATTGCCTCTGCTGCAACTATAAGAACTTTTTTAACAGTACCTCTTGCAAAATAACTTGCAGCAATATCCAAGGCATAGATAAAACCTGTACATGCTGCATTTACATCAAATGCCGGGCAAGTTGCTCCAATTTCCTTTTGAATCATGCATGCGAGCGATGGTGTAATATAATCTCCTTGAATTGTAGAACAAATGATAAGATCTATATCTTTAGCTTCAATTCCAGCGTCCTCTAAAGCACGGTTAGCAGCTATACCGCCAATTTCTGATAGTGTTTCATCTTGTAAAATGTAACGATTCTTTATTCCAGTTCTTGATGTAATCCATTCATCTGATGTATCAACCATTGTTGATAATTGTTCATTTGAAAGTGCGAATTCTGGAACCTTTTTACCAGTTCCTATGATTTGAAAGCTCATTCTCACCCTCCTTAAAAACTTGATTATTTGCTTTCTTAAACTCTTTCTAGTAAATCATAATTTAAAAAAAGTTACGAGTTAATTTGCCTTTGATTAAAAAATTGTTTTAGCTTATATATCCCACTTATGAGGGCTCGTTTTTCATCATCATCTAATATTTTCGCAATTGAAGTAACCATATGATCATGGAATCTTTGATGAAGTCGATCAATTCTCAAACCCATTTGAGTTAGAAATATTTGTACAGAGCGTGCATCTTCTTCACTTTTCTTTTTTTCTAAATACCCTTTTTTGACCAATTTATTAACTGCAATTGTTACTGATGGCAATGTTATATCAAGCCTTTTTGCAATTTCACTAATCGTCTTACCTTCTTTATTTCCTTTTCCTACTGTTTCTAGTAGATGAAGTTCGCTAATAGACAAATCATATTTGCCCATGCTATGGATCATCTTTTCCTCAACCTTAAGAATTGTATTGAAAGTATCGACAAGAAGATCGTTTAAACTTTTGTTAAACTCCTCCATGCAAACCCCCCGTAATCTTTATCATTACCTAACTATTAACGAAAAAGTTTCAAATTTAATTAGTTAGATTATCTAAGTATAATTCTATGTTTTACATCCTGTCAAATAGTACACTTAAAAAAAATTTAATTATTTTACCCTTTTTTAGTAGAATTTATTCCTCTAAATTAAATTTTTTATATATGAAAGCCCCTAAAAATTGGTTTAGGGGCCTTCATTTTATTCTTGTAAAATTTTATGAAACTACATTTCCACTTGAATAATATGTTCTTTTATTTTGTCATCGGATTGTAAAGCAATAGAAACACCAAGGGTGTCTGATTCTACTTGTGTAATATCCACTTCTTGATTATCCAGAATTAATTTTTTAACACCTCTTTGAGATTTAGAAATATTATTAACTTGAATTTTATAAAGAGATTCGCCAAAACGGTAAGTGACTTTATATTCAGGCCAATCAGCCGGAATACATGGATTAATATAGAGGCGATTACCACGCTTTTTAATTCCGAGAATCCATTCAATACCGGCTTGATACATCCAGCCAGATGCACCTGTGTACCAAGTCCATCCCGCTTGAGCCATATGAGGCTCAGATGAATAAACATCTGCTGCCATAACATAAGGCTCTCCTCGGTATTTCAACACTTCTTCAGGTGTTTTTGAGTGGTTTACCGGATTCATAATGTTGAATAATTCGAATGCTTTTTCTCCTTGGCCTAGTTTTGCCCAAGCGAGAATCCCCCAAACCACACCGTGAGTGTACTGACCTCCATTTTCTCTGATACCAGGTGGATACCCTTGAATATAACCTGGACTTGGATCTGAACGATCGAATCCTGGTGTAAGTATTTTAGCAATACCGATTTCTCTATCAACAAGTTCTGTATCAAATGACCCCATTGCTATTTGTTGTTTTTCTGTATCTCCGAGTCCTGAAATAACAGACCAAGATTGCGCTATTGAATCGATGCGACACTCTTTATTTTCATGTGTACCAATCCAAACACCACCATCATGGTATGCACGTCTATACCATGCTCCATCCCATGCATGCTCATTTAATGCTTTTTTGAGTTTTTGAACATGTTCTCGATATCGTTCTGCTCTTTCTGTGTCATTGCGCATAGAACAAACTTTAGCAAAATTCTCGAGTATGCCACCCAAGAACCATCCTAGCCATACGCTTTCTCCGCGACCCTCAGCACCAATTCGACTCATGCCGTCATTCCAATCCCCTATCCCCATTAGCGGGAGTCCATGCTCACCAACTAATAAGCTTCTGTCAAGGGCCCGAACACAATGCTCATAGATTGAGCCTACTTCTCCTGATAAAACAGTTGCCTCATATCGCTCATGATTATCAGGTTCTAATGGTTCACTTTGTAGAAATGGAGCTGTTTCATCTAAGATGTCATTTTCTCCTGTATGCTCCATGTATCTGAGGGCTGCATAAGGAAGCCATAATAAATCATCAGAAAAACGCGTTCGAATTCCAACCTCTGTTTCCTGATGCCACCAATGCTGCACATCCCCCTCAATGTATTGATGAGAAGCATGTAATAGAATCTGATGGTAGGTTAAATCAGGACGGACATGCAGTAAAGCCAGCGAATCCTGCAATTGATCACGGAACCCATATGCTCCGCCTGCCTGATAAAAAGCAGTTCGAGCCCACATGCGGCATCCAATCGTTTGATAGAGGAGCCAATAATTTAGCATGAAATTCATTTCTTGACTTGGTGTTTCTATTTGAATCTGTTTTAGTGTTTCATCAAAAAATGTTTGAAGTTTTTCAAACTCCTCATCAAAAATCGATTCCTTACTGTATTTCTGTACTAAATGCGAAACCGCTTCGTACGACTCATCACAGCCAAGCATGATAAGTATCTCTTTTTCCTCTCCTGGATTAAGATCCACTTTAGATTGAATAGTCCCACAAGAATCCTTAAAGACACCCGTTACTTTTGATAATGCTACATTTTTTAGTGAGTCGGGATTTTCTGCATCCCCATTTACCCCGTAAAATTCAAGCCGATTGCCAGTCCAACTTTGACTTTTACCACCTTTAATTGATAAGAATGCATGCGCTTCACGGAATTTCTCTAAGTAATGATTTCGAGCAATCATAGATTGCGTCTCTTCATCCCACTCCGTTACAATCATGGACTGATTTCCAGCTGGTCCGACACCTATAACCCAATTCACAAAATAGGTGAGTGAACATTCTCGGTTCTCGTTACTCTTATTTTGGATTTTACAACGTATTAACTTAATTGGATCCTCAACAGGAACGAATACTGTCATATTCATTTGAAGATCATTGTACGTCTGCTGATAAACTGAATATCCTTGACCATAACGGACAAAGGTAGGTGAGACAGAGGAACCAAGCTTTATATAGGAACCAGATTTTTCATCCCTGATGTAGCAAGCTTCTCCTGCTGCATCGATCGTTGGATCATTCGACCATGGAGTCAATTTACATTCTCGGCTATTTCGCCACCAAGTGTATCCTGTGAATCGTTCTGATGTAATGGTCCCAAATCGTCTATTCACTAAAACATTGATCCATGGTAATGGTAATTGATTTTCCTTATTCAGAAGGATATGGTATTCCTTCCCATTTTCTGAAAAGCCGCCTTTTCCATTGAAAAAAGTAAGTTGATTTTGATCTGAAGCCATTTTATTTTCATTATTAACAAACTGTTTATGATCCTTTTTTACGTCAAGCACTTCTGGAATTCTCAAACTTTGATTTGGAATCTTTAGTTGGGCTTTCAAGCTTGGTCCATCCGCTACTAAAATAATTCGCGAAAGAGCAAATAAAAGATTTTTACTTTCTTCTTCAAGATGGTTGGCATTAATCACATGTATCTTCCCGTTTGTTGAGAAACCATGTAGTAAATTTTGTTCAATTAATCGACGTAAAGAAGTCTGCAATTCTTGATAATAATTTTCAGTTGATTCATTTAAGAATACAAATGAAAGCGGTAGGCCATTTTTACGCAGGTACTCATGGCAACTGATGCATTTTTTTGCAAAATCGTTGGAGAGCATGTCAGCTATCCTAATGAGAACAATAGGGTTGTCTCCAGAAATCCCGATGGACCACAGTGCAGACTGACCTTTTTGATTTTCTTCTATTGCCTTTTTTCGCGTTTCCGAGAAATCAGCAGAATAATATATCCTACTTAATAACTGGTTAAATACGGCAACATCCTCTGCTTTCAAACGGAAATGACGCATTTCAATTTGTCCATATGTCCATGCTTGCTTAAATGCAGCTTCCACCATTGAACTTTGACCATGATGTTGGACATTTTCTATTGCAATTTCTCGCGAATCAGCAACTCCAGTAATTTGGTATACATTTTTAGATTCACCCGGAGCAAGAACAATTCTATTTCTCATGATAAAACTTGGATCTGTAACTGCACCCGTTGAACCATTTAGTTTACTTCTAATTTGAGCTGGATTTTGATGACCGTTTCCTCTTTCAATGAAAGCATTTCGATCCGTTTCAAATTCTAGATTTTCATCTGCAAATCCTTCTGAGAAAAGCTTGTTGTACACCCAAAAGGTTTCCTCATTTTGATGTCTAGGTCTTTTCCGAGCAAGTAGACAACCTTCGCTTCTCACACTTTCTGTTTCAATAAAAAGTTTACTAAAAGTTGGGTGAGACTCATCCGTTTTTTGTGGAGCAAGAACTAATTCAACATACGAAGTAAGTTCTATTTCTCTTGATTCATTTGATGTATTCGTTATTTTTAATTTTCGGAATTCCGCATTTGTATCTGGAGAAACGCAAATCTCCATACATGTATGCAAGGATTCTGTCGATTGTACAAAAACAGAATGATTGAGTGAAAACTGTGCTGATGCTTTCTTAGTTTGATTTTTACAAGGGAGATATGTTGGAGATTGCAAAGAATCATCTTTGATATCACGAATGTAAAGAAAACTTCCCCACTGATCATTTAAATGATTTTCACGCCACCGTGTGATTGATTTTCCATCATATTGAATAAATCCACCACCTTGAGTGTTGACAACTGACGTAAACTTTCCGTTTGAATGAATATTTAATTCCAACGGTGTACGAGTTGGTACAAATCGACGGATATGGTTGACTGCTGTTATAGGTTTTGGCTTATGTTTTTTATCTACAGTTACTTCCTTATGTAAGACAGAGACTTTGTTTGGAATTCTTTCTTTTAATAGCAACTCAGCCGATTGAACTCGTTTGTCCCGGTGAAAATAATCATACATTTTCGTTGGTAACAAGAGATTTGCAATGGTTAGCAAACTCATACCTTGGTGATGTGCCATAAAACTTCTTACGATCTCATATTCGGTACCTTCTGGCAGTCGTTTTTTTGTAAAATCAATTGCTTCGTAAAAACCATACTTCCCTCTAGCCCCTAAAGCTGTCATCCTGTTCAAGTCTTCTAAACCTTCAGAAAGAGCAAAAGGAAGAGCCATAATTGTTGCGTATGGAGCTAAAACCATTTCTTCATCATTTCCTCGCTTAAACCCTGTATCAGGGACACCGAAAGCTTGGTATTGATAGTTCATTTGATGATCATAAGCAAAGAAACCTGATTCAGAAATCCCGAACGGGAGATTACGCTCATGTGCATATTGAATCTGTTTTGAAACGACCCCTTTATAAGTACTTTCCCAAACAGTTGCTTGAAAGGTTTTCATTAACTGCCATGGCATCAGATATTCAAACATGGTTCCTGACCAAGAAAGAAGCGACTTGTGCATTCCGAGCTTTTTAGTAGATCTTCCTAGAACAAACCAGTGACTAACTGGAATCTGACCGAGAGCGATTGCTACAAAACTAGTTTGTCTTGCTTCGGATGCAAGTAAGTCATACAGAATATCATCTTTCCGATCAGCCACTCCGTTATACCCAAGTACAAACAATTTTGAAGAAGCATCATAGAGTTCCCTAAAGTCGGTTTCAATAATTAATGTCTCAGTTCTATTAATCAAATCAATTAATAGATTATGTACGTCATCTCCTGATTCCTTTTCTAAAAGGACCTCGAGGCCTTGTTTTAACGCGATCAAGCTTGCTATGAAGTTTCCTGAATCAACTGTAGAAACATATCTTGGATGAAGAGGTGTAAGTGAATCCGTATCATACCAGTTATAGAGATGTCCATGCCATTTTTCTAATTTCTCAATAGTAGAAATAGATAATTGAATCTTATTTAAGCAGGACTGGGTATCAATAAAACCCATTTCCTTTGCAACAAAGATAGAAGTAAGTAGGTACCCTATATTTGTTGGTGAAGTTCTTGGTGCTGCTCCTTTAAATGGTTTAATTTGCACGTTATCTGGAGGTAAGAAGTGAGATGAAGCATTTGCATACTCTTCATAAAAATCCCAAATCTCTCTTGCAAGCTGATACAGTGCTTTTTGATTTTCTTTTGAAACTGTAAGTTCTTCTAATTCAATTGGCTGATCAAAATACCGCATACCTATAGGTGCAATTGCCCACATTCCAGCAATAATCAATCCAAAAGGAAGAAAGTTCATATTACCGTATTGCAAGATAAATAGACCAAATAAAAGTATCAGCGCGTATCCTCCAGCCATTCCTTCAAGAGTTGGCTGAGTTGAACGATGATTTAACCTTTCTATGTGTGATGAACTCGTCCATTCAAGAAGCTTCTTCTTAGATATAAATTGACGATACAAGCTTATTCCAATTGCATGCATTAGAACAGCTGTCTGAAATGGAAGAATCCAAAAATTGATCAAAACATATGAAAATGTACTATTGAACCCTTTCGTCTGTACACCATGTTTCACATTACAAATAAGGTATTTAATTACAGGTAAAAAAATGGTCCCAAAAAGAAGACCTAACCATACTCCCGTTGATCCACGATACAAAACGAGACCCATTATCAAAATAATGTAATAACACAGTGGCAATAGACTTCTTCTCAAGTTATCTATCATTTGCCAACGGCAAATCCCTGGTAAATTTACTTTTTTAAGATTTCCGCTTCTATCCTTATTTCTTGGTAAAAGCCAACTTATAAGCTGCCAATCGCCTCTAGTCCATCGATGTAAACGTTTTTGATACGAACTAAATTTATTAGGATGATCATCAACAACTTCTATATCAGAAAGAAAACCCGTTCTAAGTAAGGATCCTTCCAAAAGATCATGGCTTAATATTTGATTATCCGGAATCCGATTGACTAGCACTTGATAAAACGCCTGCACATCAAAGATACCCTTCCCAGTAAAAATCCCATGTCCAACAGCGTCTTGATAAGGATCGGTAGCTGCAAAAGCATACGGGTCAACACCCGCCTCTGTCCAAAGAGTCGCCAATCTAGATTTGAGTGATGACTCTAAACTAACTCCAACACGAGGTTGCAACATGCCATATCCTTCAACAACTCGAGTGCCATGCTCATCTAAACGAGGGCGATTGTAAGGAAGATGCATCGTTGCAATCATTCTCTTTGCATTACCCATTGGTAATTCTGTATCCGCATCGAGAGTTAATACATAACGGATCTTTTCAAAACAATTGGATTGTAGGTTTTCTGTTATATAGCTTGTGTCCTTACGGCCGTTTAACAATTCTACAAACTCAACTAATTTCCCTCTTTTTCTTTCCCACCCCATAAAGACATTTTCTTGCGGGTTCCATTTTCTATTCCGTTGAAGTACGTAAAAGTATGGGCTGTTTTCTCTTTTATATTTTTGATTCAAATGTCCTATTTTTTCATTAGCAAAATTTAAAATTTTACTATCATTCTCAGTAACTTCAGTTTTTGAATCCGTATAGTCACTTAACAATGCAAAAAGTACATTTGATTCACGACAGCTAAGGTAGTGAAGTTCTAAACGATCAATCATTTCCTGTACCTCTTCAATCGAGGACCAGATAACAGGAATAGCTACTAGTGTAGTAGCCTCTTCAGGAATGCTTCTTGCAAAATCCAAACGCAATAATGGTCGTGGTTTTACAAACCATTCAATACATGCGTGAAGGAAGGTTACTGCCCATTCACTTGCTAATACAGCAGACGTAAAAAATAACCCTATCCAGTGAATGAAATCAAAATTTCTTCCGCCTCGGCTCCAGACAAAAAAAACAAAAATAAATAGACTAAAAAAGCCAATGAGATTATTAAAATAACCATCTGAGGATGCTTGAAAAAGAGATTTGAACTTGTTTTCCCTTGGCTCAGAACTGCTTTTTAGCTTTTCTATTAATCGTTTTTTACCATCGGATTCAAGTAGATAATACGCAATGAAGGTTTCTCTTGAAAATCGTTCCTTTGGAGTATTTCGAATCATTTCCTTCTCAATCTCAAAATTAGATAACTCCACTGCTTCTTTTGCAATTAAATTTTCAGGTACTTGAAGTGATTTTGCTATTTTCTCGACATGATTAAGTAGCTGGTTTCGACTTTCATTGTCTAGTTTAGGATAAATTTCTGTTTTTTCCGTTCTAAAAGTACGATCAATAATATTTAACTTTTTAAATACTTCATCCCATGGACGGCGTTCAATTTTACGAAGGCTCGTAATAATATTTCCAGTTACCTTTTGATAATTTGCTTGAACTTGATGTTCATAGGTAATGATTTTATTTAAATCTCCACTATTCTCAAATCGATATTTTAGCCACTCACGAACCATATTTGAATCATCTGCGAACTCTCGTAAATGACTGATTAAGTGTACAATCCAAGGGCCAGATAGATTTTGAGTTTGTCCAACACTTTCAAGTTCTTTGTTCAAGGATTCTGTTGTGAAATTTTCCTTGTTTAATTTCGCAAGAAAAGCCTCAACTTCCATACAAATTTCTTTCCGTGATCGGACTTCTTTCATGGTATTGGATAATTTATGAATTAACGAAACTTTTAGGACCAAAGGTAAAGAACGGATTTCAGCAATATTTAAAGCGGATATTTCTTGAAAAGAATTAAAATATTCGAATAGTGAGTTTTCATCAAAAATCCCTTCACAAGTATGTAGATAGTCTTGTGCCAAAACAAAAATTCTTAACGAGGAGTCCGGCTCGACATAAGGTAAATTTTTTAAGAAACCATCTTTCAAGTTCTCCTTAATTTCAAAAACTTGCTCTTCTACAAATTCTGCATTATCAAGCATCCAGTTTTCAGCTAACTGACCACACCCAACTGGATTTTCTTGTAAATATTCAACGAAAGATCGAATGGATTGAACCTCAGAGTCAAATTGCTTCCAAAATTCTTTTATTTTAAATGGTTTATTAGAAGAAGTTTGATCAATTGCCATTTTGTGTGCTTTATCACGTAACCTCGCAATATTCTGAATCATATTTCCTCCCAAAATAAAACTGTCTTGTTTTAGATACAGTTCTTAAATTGCCCGTTTCAGTGAAAAATTATGATTAGATTGGAAATGAATTTTATAAAAAAATGCCACAACCCTTTTTGGATTGTGGCAAAACTATTTATTTGTTTGTTATTTTTTATTTTGCATTGGCAAATGGATCTACAAAAACACGAGCTTGGAACTCTTTGTCCATATTGTAAACAGCAACTGGATCTTCTTTTACAAATTTCAAAGTGCTTAATATTTCATCAGCTGAAGATTCTTCTTCAACTTGCTCATCCACGTACCATTGAATGAAATTGTATGAAGCGTGATCGTTTTCATTTTTTGAAAGCGTTGCAATGTCATTGATTAAACCCGTCACTTTTTGTTCATGTTCTAAAACTTGTTCAAACATTTCTGTTAAAGATGCCCATTCTACTTTTTCAGGTTTTTCGATTGCTGAAAAAATTGCTTTTTCTCCTCTTTCAGCTATGTATTGATACATATGGTTACCATGAGCCATTTCCTCTTGATATTGCACATATAACCAGTTAGCGAAACCTTTTAATCCTAAACTATCTGCATGTGAACACATTGCAAGATATAAATACGCTGAATACCATTCTGCGTTTGCTTGTGTTGAATACGCTTTTACTAAAGATTCTTTCATCATTTTGTATTCCTCCTATGTTTAAAAATTTGTTTAATTTTAATATAGCATAGTGGTTTAGGCATTTCTAGACTTTCTGAACCTTATTTATAATAATTATAATTTACTATGTAATTGAATCAATTTCTTTATTCAAGAGTGTTGTGCCACAATGGTTCTAGAGCAACAGAAAAGTGCCTGCTCCCCAAATTATGAAAAACACGCTCGCTTTCCTCATGCGAGCGCTGAGCCTAAGGCCTCAGCTTTCTCGCTTTCATGCAGGAGTCTCGCTAGTTTTTCTATAATTTGGAATATTTTCTAGAAATCATTATGAAATTGATTCAATTGATTTTGTTTCCATAAAAAAATTTAAACCGTTTACATTGGAATTATTATATCCATCATTAAAGCAGAGATTCATATTCCACTTTTCAAACACAATAAGAAATTGGACAACTCTCCTTGAACCATTTCAATGTTTCACTTGAACGATTACTAATCCCATACCAATTCAAATATATCACATTGGAAGGTACATTTTTTTCATTTTAGATTATTAACAAATGCAATTCTTTCATTTTATGATAGAATTGTTTCTACTGGAGTAGCTTTAATGCAAGCAATAGGTGAGAAATTATGCAAAAAAGAGTTTTAGCAATCCATGATTTATCTGGATATGGGAAGTGTTCTTTAACGGTGGCTATTCCGATTATTTCTGTGCTTTCTGCCGAAGTATGTCCCTTACCTACGGCAATTTTATCAGCACATACTGGTATTGAAGATTTTGTAATCGTTGATTTGACGGATAGATTGAATGAATTCGTTCAGCATTATCACAAATTAAACATACATTTTGATGCCATATTTAGCGGTTTTTTAGCATCGTCAGAACAGGTTGATATTGTTCAAGAGATTTTTAGTAAACTCGGAAACAATGCTTTAAAGATTGTTGACCCTGTCATGGGGGATATGGGAGAAATGTATAGCACATACACTCCTGAGTTGTGCCATAAAATGAAGGACCTTGTCCGTATCGCCGATGTTGTAACACCAAATCTAACAGAACTTTGTTTACTTTTAGATCGAGAATATCCTAAAGATATTTCTTTTTTATCTATTAGCTGGATTTACGAGTACATGAAGGAAATCGCTGATATGGGGCCAAAGCATGTCGTCGTTACAGGCATTCGCTTGCAAGATTATGTAGTCACTATTGGGTATGACAAACTAAGAAATTCGTTTTTCGAGGTAAAGACTCCTTACGTGGATATGGAGATTTCGGGAGCAGGAGATATGTTTGCCTCCGTTGTTTGCGGCTATTTATTGCAGGGTGTTTCTTTTCAAACAGCAACAGAATTAGCTGCTAACTTCGTTCATAAGTGTGTCGCTTATACGAAGGGTGCAAACGCAAGTAATATTATTTTTGAACCATTATTGAAGGAGTTACTAATATGAATAAAAAGACATTGCAAATAACTACAGCTGCCCTCTTCGCAGCAATTACTTTTATTTTTACTTATTACATTCATGTACCGATTCCTGGGGGAAGTGGCGGTTACATCCACTTAGGCGATAGCATTATTTTTCTTGCTGCTTCATTATTACCGACTCCAGTTGCTGTTTTATCCGGTGCAATCGGCGCTTCTCTAGCCGATGCTCTGACTCCAGGGGCTGCTGCATGGGCACCTTTCACTCTTGTGATTAAGGCACTGATGGCACTATGCTTCACAAATAAGAAAGCAACAATTTTAAGTACTCGCAATGTTATCATGAGTATTCTTGCTGGTTTGATTATGGTCGGTGGTTATTTCATCGCACAAATCGTTTTATACGGTGGTGGCGCTGTTAATGTGAAAGCCTCTTTGGCTTCTATTCCGTTCAATTTCATTCAATTAGTAGGCAGTGCGATAGTCTATATTGTGATCGGATATTTCTTTGATAAAAACAGTGTTAAAAAACGCTTGGTAAAATAAAATTGAGCTAAATGGCATTTGTTTATATAAAGGCAGGGAATTGTAGTGCACCCTAGTTAGACTAAAAAATCTAACTTTGGAGTGCTGTACAAATTCCCTGCCTTTTTACATGCTATACAATCAAAATATTTTTTAATCCATTTTCTTTTACAATCTGGCTTAATCTCTGCATATAAGACTCACTCGGTACTTGAAGCTTATACTTAAATTCTTCACGAACTCCAAAAGGTCGATAGGTAATTAATTTATATTGAACGCTAGAATCAATACTCGATAAAATCTTTGAAACCTCTCGAACTGTATGTTCATTATCAAATCCAATTTCTGAACAAACTGTTCTAACTTCATAGAGCTTTTTATCATTTGCAAGAAACATTAGGTTTTTTATGACATTCTCACTACTTGCACCCGTAAGTTTTCTATGCTCTGAATCATCAAATGCTTTTACATCTAGCATAAATTTATCAGTTACTTCCATTAGTTCTGGTTTATCCCATAAAGGAACACCGCCATTTGTATCAATAAAACAAGTTAACCCTTGTGCTTGAGCTAATGTAAATAACTCAATCAGAAAATCTTCTTGTAGTGTACATTCCCCGCCAGACACTGTTATACCTCGAATAAAAGGTTTAACTTTTAGTACTTCCTTCATTACTTCATCAGGAGTTAAAACTTGAATTTTGGGTGAAGCATTGTGTGGGCAACTTTTTATGCATTCATCACAGTTAATGCATTTAAAAATGTCATAGACAACTTTACCCTCAACTAACGATATGGCTCCCGTTTTGCAATAATCGATACAGATTCCACAGTTGTTACAGTTGTTAATGGTCTCAGGGTTATGGCAGTACCAACAATTGAACATACAGTTCTGCAGGAAAATAGCAAAGCGATTCCCTAGGCCATCTACTGAACTAAACGGGATCATTTTATTGATTTTCCCTTTAGACATTTCGCACTTTTCTTTCTAAAATTTTTGATTTTTGCGCTGCCCCTAATCCTAAAACGACTGCATCATTCAATACGTTTTCACCACGAGTTAATTTTTCCATATCCGATTTCTTAACCAAATATCCGGTAATTCGGATAACATCACAATCATCACTGTATGTCGAGAAATATCTCATGCCCGTTTGGAACGCTCCTTTAATGATATCAAGGACATATGCTGGGTTATTACTTGCAGTTTTGTCAAATGGCATGATATCGCCGATTCCACTTGGAAAATACTTGTGGTACAGCGCTGTTTGCTGAATATGGGGCAAAAGTGCTGGCTCCTCACCAATTGGTATTCGACATCCAGGACTGATTCCACTATCTGTATCAATCCCTACTTGTGCATGCATCGTGTGTTTTCCGCCCGATACGACATTGAATGGGTTGTTTCGTTTTGCAAGCTCATCTTGAATAATTTCTAAAATTTCAACACCTAATTGGTTTGCAGTTTCACTATAGCCAAAACGCTCTTTCTGTTCAGATGCATGAAGTAGTGTGTTTACACATTCAGCTAAACCTACCATTCCAAACATCCCAGTAAAACGATTTCGGTCTATTAGACCTTCTTTAACAAGGAAGTTCGATTCAAAGAATCCACTTTCTTCATACAAGAAGCGAATTCTTTCATCCATGAATTCAGCCATGACTTGAACAGCATTTGGAAGAATGTTTTTCTTGAAATCTTCAACGCTACTTGCCTCTCCAGCTAATTTTGCAAGTACAAGTCGGATCAATGTAGAACCGCCTCCACCTACATGTAATCCGTTATAGCAACTTGCAATCCCATAGTCTTCGCTACCAAGATCGCTCACAAACATTTGATGATTTGCAAAACTTGGTTTTGCTACCGTTAATGCTGTTTTAATAGCTTCTATCACAAATTCATCTGGAGTTATATTAGGATCATATTTTAAAGTAATGTTTGGAATAGCATCTTGAAGTTCACGCTCAACCTCAAGAATAATTCTTCCGGCTTTTGTTTCTAGCGGACCTATATTTGCATGAACAAAAGAATCTGTAAGTGTTCGATCAACATGCTTTAACAAAAATTTAATCGCATGACGAGCTTCATCTTCATTATTAATAAACGGTTCCAAAAGTGTATCCAAATTCCCAATCCAAACTGGAAAAGTCGTGATGGAAGGAACATGTTTATATAAAATTAAGAGATTGTTTACTGCTTCCCAAATATCCGTTGGAGGAGTTAAACGTAAGAATTCAGAACCTTGTTTCATGAATTTTTCATAATCAGGTAAGATATAACGCGGTCTATATGGAGCAGCTCCTTCGAAAAGGTCACATATAATACCCTTTTCCTTTAATCGAATTGCTTCGCCACTGTAATTCAATACATTAAGAGAATTCTCTGCTTCTTTTGCTAAATTAATCACCTTTTGTTCAAAGGTAAGTGTGTGATCTTTGATTATTTCTAAAGCACCCATTTTGATAACCTCCAAAATAACTATTACCCTTTTATTATAACATTTTTTATACTTTAAAATCGCACTTATTTAGAATTATTATTAATAAAAAATTGCCAATTACCGATCTAATATAAACTATCTCCCACACCTTATCTTGTACCGTGAATAGATATAGGGAGAATAGTAGCAAGAAAATGAGGGATTAAAATGAAAGGAATATATAACCGTATAGTCAAGTTACTTGAAGTAAAGAGTATTGTAACTTTAATGCTAACAACAACCTTGGTTGCAATTACTTTACTACAAATTAAACCGCCAGAATTGTTTAACAATGTCACATTAATGGTTATTGGTTTCTTTTTTGGTAAAGCTTCAAACAATGCAAAAAACATTCTGGTACAAGGTAAGATTTCAACAAAGCGTAAAAAATTAGATAATGATGTTGTTGAATAAAATATTCTATTAAAAAAGGCTGGGACAAACCTCTAAGAGCAACACTGCCCTTATTGAGCTTATCCCAGCCTTTTAATTTAAATTAAAAAACTTATGTTTTAACGAATAGTTTGACCAGCATTCATTCCTGCTATTCTGCCTGTCACCATCGCAGCTGTTATGTTATAACCGCCTGTATAACCGTGGATATCTAAAATTTCTCCACAGAAATATAAGTTAGGGACAAGCTTACTGCCCATAGTTTTGGGGTCAATTTCTTTTATTGAAACGCCTCCACCAGTAACAAATGCCTTTTCGATCGGCAGAGTCCCGTTAACAGCAATTTCAAATCGTTTCATTAACTTTGCTAGAGTACGTAATTTCTCTTGTGAAACAGAATTGCACAATTGATCAGCATCTATAGTTGCTCGTTCCAATAGAAACAATAAGAATCTTTCTGGTAAAATCCCACGAAAACCATTTTTCACAGATTTTTTACCATCATCTTTTGTTATTGAATGTAGTTTTTGAAAAAGCTGTTCTTCTTTCTTATCAGGACAAACATCAATGGAAACAATGACTTCTTCAACTTCGAACTTTTTTATGGCTTGTACTACAAATTGGCTACACCGTAAGATAGCTGGCCCAGATAGGCCAAAATGAGTAAAGATCATATCCATTCGATGTGAGATCAGTGCTTTTCCTTTTGGATTCCAAACTGTGACCGCTACATCCTGAAGAGACAACCCTTGTAAAACCTTATTTCGAATAAACCATTCATTAGATGTCATTGGTACTTCTGTTGGAAATAGGTCTGTTATGGTATGCCCTGCCTTTTTTGCCCATTTGTAACCATCACCAGTGCTACCTGTTTGAGGAACTGATTTACCTCCAACAGCAATCACAACAGCTTTCGCTTCAAACACTTGATTATACTGCAATAAAACATAGAATGGGTGACCTTCTTTGCTATGTACATCTTTTACGGGAGAGTCCGTAAGAATAGTTCCTTTAAGTTCTAGAAAACGATTCGTCAAGGCATCTACGACAGATTGCGCATCGTTATTCACTGGAAACATTCGACCATGATCTTCTTCTTTAAGCTTAACACCCAGTTTATTGAAAAATTCAATGATATCTTGATTGTTAAATTGGGAGAAGGCGCCATACAAAAACTTTCCGTTACCAGGAATGTGCTTAATAACTTCTTCAACCGGTAGAGAATTTGTTACATTGCATCGTCCACCGCCTGAAATAGCCAATTTTCGTCCAAGCTTATTTCCTTTATCAACAAGTAAAATACGCTTCCCTTTTTCAGCCGCAGCAATACTTGCCATTAAACCGGAGGGTCCTCCACCAATAACAATTACATCAAATTTCATAATTACACCCTTCATTTTAATTTTATTTTTAATTTTAATTTGATAATACAATTGTAACCATAAAAACAATGAGGAATGTAGGTTAATCTACATTCCTCAACTTACATTTTAAAGTTAATCTTAAAATGACATCAATTTTAAATTTTAACGATCCAATTATATTTATCTTCTACTTCGCCATTTTGAATACCAGTCAATGTTTCATATAATTCGTGAACGATAGGCCCAATTTCACCTTTGTTTATTGACATGATATGACCATCCCACTCTAATTCACCAATTGGAGAAATAACAGCAGCTGTTCCTGTACCAAATGCTTCTTCAAGCAATCCCTGTTCAAATGCCTCATATACTTCGTGGATTGAAATTTTACGTTCAGTAACCTTTAGACCCATATCCTTTAATAATTGGATTGAAGAATCACGAGTTACCCCAGCTAGAATACTTCCATTAAGAGCAGGAGTAATGATTTCCCCGTTAATTTTAAAGAATACATTCATGGTTCCAACTTCCTCAATGTACTTCTTTTCAACGCCGTCAAGCCATAAAACTTGCGCATATCCTTTTTCTTTTGCATCCATTTGAGGTTTGATACCAGCAGCATAGTTTCCTGCCGCTTTAGCGAAGCCAATGCCTCCTTTAACGGCACGTACATAGTGATTCTCTACATGAATTTTTACAGGATTAATTCCTTCTTTATAATAAGGACCTGACGGTGACAAAATAATCATGAATTTATAAGTTAATGAAGCACGAACGCCAACAATTGGTTCCGTTGCAATCATAAATGGGCGAATATATAGTGAAGTGTGTGGAGCACTAGGTACCCAATCAGCTTCTAATTCTAATAATTTTATAAGAGCTTGAATCACAAAATCTATATCCACTGTTGGCATAGAGAGTCTTTCACAAGAAACATTTAATCGTGCAAAATTTACTTCTGGTCTAAATAATTGTATTTTCCCATCTGCTGTTCGATAAGCTTTTAAACCTTCGAAAATCGCTTGACCGTAATGGAAAACCATTGCAGATGGTTCAAGTGCAATTGGGCTATACGGTAAAATTTGTGCATCTTGCCAACCTTTACCCTCTGTATAGTCCATCATAAACATATAATCAGTAAATGTTAGTCCAAATCCTAAGGTACTTGAATCTTGCTTTTCTTTTCCTACTTGCACTTCAGTTATTCTAATGTCCATGATGCACCTCTTCTTAAAAGTCTCTCAGGATAAAAATTTTATCATTTTATGTAAAAAAAAGAAACGATAAAAGCCTAAAAATGTAATTTCTTACAGTGTTAGGCTTTAAATTTCATTATATTTTATTCATTATTATTGCTTTGGTTAATCTTAGTATTCTAAACTCCGATAAAACGGCTTAAGAATTGTTTCGTTCGTTCATTTTTTGGAGATTCAAAAATGACTTCCGGAACATCCATTTCAACCATTACACCATCTGCCATATAAGCAACACGATCTGAAACTTCTTTAGCAAATGCCATTTCGTGCGTCACGATAATCATGGTAAGTCCTGTTTGTGCTAGATCTTTTATAACCTTCAAAACTTCTCCAACCATCTCTGGATCTAACGCAGAAGTTGGTTCATCAAAAAGAAGTGCATCTGGTTCCATTGACAAAGCACGAGCAATTGCAACACGTTGTTTTTGTCCACCTGAAAGATGATGAGGCTTCGCATTGATATAAGGTGCCATTCCAACCTTTTCAAGATATTTTAAAGCCACTTTTTCTGCTTCAACTTTATTTTTCTTTCCAACTTTCACTTGACCAACAACACAGTTTTCTAAAACAGTTAGGTTTTGAAAGAGGTTGAATGATTGGAAAACCATACCCATTTTCGCGCGATATTTTGTTATATCGTACCCAGACTTTAAAACATTTTCACCGTTGTAAAAAATCTCACCAGAAGTCGGCCACTCAAGCATGTTAATACAGCGTAAAAAAGTCGACTTACCCGATCCACTTGAACCAATGATTGAGATAACCTCTCCGCGATTTACAGTTAAGTCTACACCTTTTAAAACTACGTTTTGCCCAAAGGTTTTATGCAAATTCTTAATTTCAACTACGATATTCATTAAACAATTTGCTCCCCTCTCTTTAAAATCTGCTCAGGCATTGTGGATGAACCGAAAATTGTATATGAAGATGGGCCATCCATCCTTTTTTCAACATATCGTAAAATCCGTGTAATGACTAATGTTAAAAACAAATAAATTGAAGCCGCTACTAAGAACGGTTCATAAGTTTTATATATAGCACCTGAAACAGACTTTGTCATGAAGAATAATTCTGTTACTGTGATTACATTTAATACGGCAGTATCTTTTATGTTTATAACAAATTCATTTCCAGTAGCCGGCAGAATATTACGAATTGTTTGTGGTAATACCACATGAAGCATCGTTTGCCAATGTGTCATTCCAATCGCGTGTGCCGCTTCTGTTTGACCTTTGTCAACGGATTGAATACCACCGCGAACAACTTCAGACATATAGGCCCCCGTGTTGATCGAAACAATGAAAATACCAGCAACGATTGGATCCCAATTAATTCCCCAAGCTTCAGCTATACCGTAATAAATGACAATAGCTTGAACAATCATAGGGGTTCCACGGAAAACTTCAATATATATTGTTAATAAAATATTAACTAATTTAAGACCAATTCTTTTTGGCGAAAAACGGCCAACATGATTGCTTAACGGAATCGTTTTTATGATCCCAATCAATAAACCAAAAATTGAGCCTATTATTGTTCCAGTTAAGGCAATAAGTAATGTGACTCCGGCGCCTTTTAAGAACCAAACGCCGTAATTTTCAATTATATAAACAACCCAATCGTAGAAAGTTTTTTCCATTTTAATTCTTCTCTCTATAAAAATTCATAAAATTTATTTTAACATAAAAAAGTAGCCGGAAAGCAAATTGTAAAATTTACCTCCCAACTACTTCATCTAATTGTGTTTTATTCAGCTGAAGGTTGGTTTTCAACAGCAGTATTCATCAGTTCATCGCGATCCGCTTGAGAAATACCTGCTAAAACTTCATTAATTTTATCAGTTAGGTCACTTTTCTTTTTCAAACCTACCGCAACAGCAACATCATCATCAGATGCCTCAAACCCTTTGCCATCTTCAAAAGAAACAAATGTTAAGTCACTGTTTGATGCTACAGCTGAAACAGCGCCTGGCTTTTCAGAAATGTATCCGTCAATTGTACCTGAATTTAAAGCAACAATCATAGTAGGGAAAGTATCCATTGCCGTTTGCTTTTCAACTTTAGTCAATTGATCAATTACTGAGTAGTGGAATGTATTTAATTGTGCAGTGATCTTTGCACCACCGAAATCCTCTAAACTTTTTGCAGCAGCAAATTTACCATCTTTTTTCACAACAACTACTAACTCAGATTTGTAATAGTTATCTGTGAAATCAATCGATTCTTTTCTTTCAGCTGTTGGTGACATACCTGCAATGATTGCATCAATTTTTCCTGATGTTAATGCTGGTAAAAGTCCATCCCATTCTGTTTTAACAATAACTAGTTTCTTTCCTAAACCTTCTGCAATTTGCTTTGCGATCTCTACATCGTAACCGCCAGCATAGCCGCCACCTTTAATAGGTACAGCTCCGTTTGAATCGTCAGTTTGAGTCCAATTGAAAGGAGCGTAAGCACATTCGAGTCCTACACGGAACTCATTAGAGCTTTCCTTTCCTTCTTTTTTGTCCGGAATTTCTGGAAAAATCATTATCTTTTTAATGATTTTGAAGAAATTTCAAAAGTAGTTCGAGGAGTTGGTCTGGAGAGCCCGATTTCGGACCTAATATTAAGCTAAATCATCTTTGGATATAGCTGTCAGTAGCATACCATAAAAGAATCTGAAATTTCTATCATTTTGATAAAATTAATTTCAACAAATAAAAAATAATTTTTCCTTAATTGTTAAAATTTACGAAGATGATCAAAAAGCTAACAAAATATGACGAAATATTTCAATAACTATTTAAAAACTACTCTGAATCCTACAAATACAACAGGCATTTCTTCATTAAAACTATATCCTATTTCAGCGCCCTCTTCAGTAAACTCCCTTGTACGATTTACTCGCCAAGCCTGCATACTTTCTTCTTCACCCTCGAGTTTTGCAATTTCCCATTTAATATCTTTAAAAGGAATGATCTTTACATCTACAATTTCGACGATACAGCCTGGGTTTCCGTCCCAGTCTGTGATAATTTCAAATTCACCTTTTCTAGGGAGGGGTTCTCCAGCTACTTGAAATGCTAAATAACTTGAAGAAGTCGCCGTCTTTTTTTCCTCTAGAATCAAATTTAATATTTGTCCCGCTTGGGATTCGTTTTCTCCGAAACAGTACGCTACATCATATTCCAAGGTCTCATCTTTGCTTGTACATTTTAAAAATTCTGCCCAGTATTGATCTGCTAATTGATTTGTATCCATATTTTCCTCGTCCTTTTAAAATTTATATCGTACAAGATTATAACAAATGGGCTAATTAGGGCAACAAAATTAAATTTATTGCATTGTTCAATCTTTTTTTAATTGTCTTTCATAAAGTTGATTGTTAAATAGGTTATTAACCAGAAAAGTCAGGCATCTATTATTTTGCCTGACTTTTTAATTATTAACTTTGATTGTATACATTATGTAACGTTTCAATATCAGGTTTTTTCATTTTTAAAACCGCATCCATTACAGCATCAACTTTTTCTCGATTTTCATCAGTAATCATTTGAATAAAATCTTCCGGAATAATCTGCCATGAGACTCCAAATTGGTCCTTAAGCCAACCGCATTCTGACTTCGAACCACCATGTGAAAGTTCTTCCCAGTAGAAATCAATCTCTTCCTGTGTCTTACAATAAACACAGAAACTGATAGCTTCTGTAAAAGAGAAGCCATGAGGATAAGCGCTATCAATCGCCTTAAATGATTGACCATTAAGTGCAAAGGATGCAATCATAACTGTTCCTTCTGGTTCACTTTGATCCTTCCCATACAATTGAATGTCTTCCACACTTGAATTGTTGAAATTTTTACAATAAAAATCAAGTGCTTCCTTTGCTTTCCCATGTTGTTCCCCAACAAACATTAAGAATGGTGATATATGTTGTTTACATCTAGTAAGACTAAGCTGCCATGATACACCATATTTATCTTGAACCCATCCAAACTTTTCGCTAAAAGGGTAAGCATCTAGCCCCATTAAGGCTACACCACCCTCGCTTAAATTTTTCCAAAGTAGATTAATTTCTTCAACCGATTCACAATCTACAAAAAAAGAAATAGCAGGTGTAAACTTGAATAAAGGTCCACCATTTAACGCAACAAATCTCCTGCCACCGATATCAAAATCTACAGTAAGAACACTCCCCTCAGGGAACCTTCCGCCAGCCGTATTTTTCAGTTCATTAACTTTCATTTTGATCCTCACTTTATTTCATATTAAAAAAATTGTTGCAATTGATTTAATTACTCTTTCATAGATGTCTGATTTTTAATCACAACTTCCACTGATGTTCCTTTGCCAATATCACTTGTGAGTCTTGCGGAACCACCATGTAATTGAGCAACATGTTTCACAATTGAAAGACCAAGCCCGGTTCCACCTGTTTTCTTTGAACGAGATTGATCAACCCGATAGAATCGTAATTCCCGTATCTGAGACAACTATTTTTACCCCATCATCCATTTTTGACAATGAAATTGTTACATTGCCATTTACTTTATTGTATTTAATGCCATTATCAATCAAATTATAGAGTAGTTCATCTATCATCCGTTGATTTGCATGAATCTCAAATGGCTCACCTTCAACCGTAATTGATACAGACTTCTCTTGAGCCAATGTTATAAGCCTTTCGGATACTTCTTTGGTTAAGTCTAGCAATTCGAATGATTGAAAAGACTTCACTATGTTATTCTCATCAAACTCAGATAAATGAATAATATCCTCAACGAGATGAATCATTCGTGTAGATTCACTCTTTATTTTACCTATAAATAATTGCACATCCTCTACTTTGGCCATTCCTGATTCTATTATTTCTGCATAACCATTGATTGTCGTTAACGGTGTTTTCAACTCATGTGAAACATTCGCAGAGAACTCTCTTCTTATTTTTTCAGCATTTGCTTTTTCAGTGATATCTAAGAATAAAACAATAGCACCTACCTGCAGAACAGGGTTAAAAAAGACTTGTACCGTTTTATTTTGATAAATTGCAGTTATTTCCGCATTTTCCCCAGTTAAAGCAGTTTTTACACCGCCAACAAAATGAATATCCCTTGATAGTTCTAAAATATTTCTTCCTTCAAAGGATGCAAATTTGCTATTTAAATATGTAATCGCACTTTGGTTAGCAGACAATACATTTCCTTCTTGATCGATTAAAAGTAAGCCTTCTTTCATGCCTTCAGTAATCGTTTTAATTGTATTTGCTTTACTTTCCAAATTTGACAATTGTTCTTCAATAAGTTTTCTTTGGTTCTCAATTGTTTTTGCAAAAGGTGATAATTCATCATAAAATCCGAATTGCATCGCGTTAATTGGTTCGACAATTCTCTTTGTTAATCGTGATGCAATTAAATTTGAAAATAGAATAACAAGCAATACAGAAAGCCCAATGATAGGTATGACACTAAAGAATACCCCATATATACTGTTAATTGTCTTGGATACGCGCAATATGCTTCCATCTGTAAGTTTTACTGCATAATAATAGGTTTTTTCGCGTAACGTTTTTGAATAACGAGTATCAATGCCGTATCCATTTTTCTTGGCTTCTAGGAACTCAGGACGATTCCCGTGATTTTCCATTAATTTGGGATTACTAGAATTGTCTAAGAGAACCGTTCCATCAGTAGCAATGACGGTGACACGATCCTCTATTTCCGATAGTTTTAAAGTGCTTAAATAACTTAATGGGTCTGACACATACTTCAAACTTTTCTGAAGTAAGATTGCTTGGCTGTTTACTGCATGTTTCGTTTGAACACTAAAAAGTTCGTAGAAAACAAAACTACAGGTGAATGTTACGGTTAAAACAGAAAGTAACACTAGCGACCACATACTTCGATAAATCCGTTTTTTCATATTTAGACTCCCATTTTATATCCTACACCGCGTATCGTTTTAATTAAGTTACCCGCTGACTCCAATTTTTGCCTAAGTGATTTGATATGCATATCTATCGTTCTACTCTCACCTTGATAATCAAATCCCCAAATTGCATTCATCAATTTCTCACGGGTCAATACAATACCTTTGTTAATGATTAGAAATTTAAGTAATTCATATTCTTTTAACGTTAATGTAATTGAGTGATTATCAATTAAAACCTGATGCTTCGTTGTATCCATTTGAATATTTCCAAATACTAAGAGAGATGATGGTTTCTCTGTCTCATTAATGCCTCTGCGGAGAACTGACTTTATTCTTGAAATAAGTTCTAAAATAGAAAACGGCTTTGTCAAATAATCGTCAGCACCTAAATCAAGTCCTAAAACTCGGTCATATTCACTGCCTTTCGCAGTAAGCATAATAATCGGCAAGCGACTTGTTTGTTGATTGCTTCTTAATTTTTTCAATATGGATAATCCATCTTCACCTGGAAGCATAATGTCAAGTATGACTAAATCGACTTTATCAGACAACATTTTCTCAAAAAAATCTCTCCCATTTTCAAAACCAAAAGCCTCGAAGCCAGATGACTTCAAGGCATATAAGACAAGCTCGCGAATATTCTCATCGTCTTCGACAATAAAAACTTTTGGCATGGAAATCCCCCATAAAAATGCTTCGTTATTTCTCGCTATTATGAACACCCGTGATTGAATAAACTACCCATTCAGCAATATTAACCGCATGGTCACCTATACGCTCTAGATATTTTGCAATTTGCATGAAATCAATTGCTTGCTCGGCATGAGCTGCATCTTGTTGAATGAGTGCAACAATATCATTTCGAACCAATCTATAGTATTCATCAACTATATCATCATTTAAAATGACAGATTTTGCAATTTCTAAATCTTTTTTTACAAAAGCATCCACTGCCTCATTTACCATCTTTGTAGTAACTTCAGCCATTTTTGGAATATAGACTAGTTCCATTATATACTCTTCTTTGGCAAGTAATTTGGTTAATTCACAAATCCCTTCGCACTGATCACCGATACGTTCCATATCGGTAACCATTTTTAGAGCTGAAGAAACTTGACGGAAGTCCCCCGCAACTGGGTGCTGAAGAAGCAATTTCAAACATAAATTTTCAATTTCTTTTTCCTTTATATCAATTTCTCTGGCATTTACAATGATTGTTTGTGCTAGTTTTGCATCCTGTTTCACTAAGGCTTGGATGGTAAACGAAATGACATATTCTAACCATCCACCCATTTCAATCAAAAGATTATTCAATTGTTTCAATTGCTCTTCGTAGCGATGGCTCATTATCCAAATCTCCCTGTTATATAATCTTCCGTTAGTTTATTTTTTGGCATGGAAAACAACTCATTCGTATCTCCATATTCAATTACTTCACCATGCAGAAAAAATGTGGTAGTATCAGAAATCCTTGTCGCCTGTTGCATATTATGTGTCACAATAACAATGCTGTATTTCTTTTTTAATTCGAGTACTAAATCCTCTATTTTGGATGTAGAAATCGGATCTAATGCACTTGTCGGCTCATCCATTAAAAGTACTTCTGGCGAAACTGCTAACGCACGTGCGATACAAAGTCGTTGCTGCTGTCCACCTGAAAATGATAATGCAGATCTCTTAAGACGGTCTTTCACTTCATCCCAAATAGCAGCATCCCTTAAAGATTTCTCAACTATTTCATCCAATTGAGTTTTTGAATTAACGCCATGTGTTCGAGGCCCATAAGCAATATTATCATATACACTCATTGGGAAAGGATTCGGTTTTTGGAAAACCATTCCAACACGCTTCCGAAGTTGATTTACATCCATTTGTTTATCATAAATATTATTACCATCTAATAGAATTTCACCCGTCAAACGTGAACCTTCAATCAGATCATTCATACGATTGAGTGTCTTTAGGAAAGTTGATTTACCACATCCAGATGGACCTATAAAAGCAGTTATATTTTTATCACTAATATTAAAGTTGATGTCTTTTAGTGCATGAAAATCACCATAATAAAAGTCTAAATTTTTTATTTCAAATTTTTTCGTCATTTACATTACCCCCTTGTAAATCTCTTTGCAACAACTGAAGACAACGTGTTAATACCCACAACAATAATTAATAGCACAACCGCTGTTGCATAAGCTTCATTGACATGTAAGCCTTCACTAGAAAGT
Source organism: Caryophanales bacterium (assembly GCA_029240105.1). Classification (GTDB taxonomy): domain Bacteria; phylum Bacillota; class Bacilli; order JARBTR01; family JARBTR01; genus JARBTR01. Next base: position 72,968 of record JARBTR010000005.1, read on the forward strand.
GTGTACATATGAACAGCTAACGTTCTTCCAGATGACATAACATTTGTTGGTATTTCTGCCACCGTACCTGCTGTGTAAATCAAAGCTGCTGTTTCTCCAACTATTCTCCCAATACTTAGAATCACACCTGCTAAAACGCCAGGAATTGCTGACGGAAGAATTATTCGAAAAATCGTACGAAGTCGGCCAGCCCCTAATCCAAATGAACCTTCTCGAAAAGCGTCGGGCACAGATTTCAGTGCTTCCTCTGTTGTACGGATGATTAAAGGCAAAATCATGATTGCAAGTGTACAACTTCCCGCAACTAAAGAGAAACCCCATCCTAAAAAGATAACAAAGAAGAGTAGTCCAAACAATCCGTATACAATCGAGGGAATCCCTGATAACGTTTCAGCTGTGATACGTATAATACCAACAAGTCTATTTGATTTACTAGCATATTCAACTAGATAAATTGCAGTAAAAATGCCTAGTGGTACTGCGATAAAAAGTGATAGAGCAGTCATGATAATTGTCGAAACAATTGCTGGTACAACCGATACATTATTACTTGTATACTCTAATTCGAAAAGTGACAGTTTCAAATATGGTATACCATTAACTAAAATGTAAACCACCAGAAAGATCAATGCAGAAAAAGTGATTAGTGCTGAACACCATACGAGTACAGAGACCAGCATATCCATAGTTTTTTTTCTCTTAAACATTGTTTTCATATACTAGACCTTCCTTCTATTCATCACAGAGAATGTGAAGTTTATCAATAATATGAATACAAAGAGAACAACTCCAGTTGCTATCAAGGCTTCTCGATGTAAACCAGATGCATAACCCATCTCTATAACAATGTTCGCTGTTAAGGTACGTACACCATCAAAAATACCTTCCGGAATTCTCGCCTGATTTCCTGCAACCATTATGACTGCCATTGTTTCTCCAATTGCGCGACCAATCCCTAGTACGATTGCTGCAAGAATACCAGATTTAGCTGCAGGTAGTATCACACGAAATACACTGCGTTCATGACTAGCGCCCAGTGCCATTGATCCTTCATAATAAGTATCTGGTACTGAACGAATGGCTTCTTCTGAAATTCCAATTATCGTTGGTAAAATCATCAAACCGAGAAGAATGGATGCAGTCAAAATACTACTTCCATTACCATCAAAATTTTCTCGAATGAACGGCACAAGTACGACCATCCCAAAGAATCCATAAACGACAGAAGGAATTCCTGCCAGTAAATTAACAGCTGGTTTTAAGAATTTATAAATAACTGGCGGGCACACTTTTGCCATAAAAACGGCTGTTAAAATACCAATCGGTACACCAATCAAAATGGCACCTGCAGTAATATAAAGACTCCCTATAATCATAGGAAAAATCCCAAATAACGGTGGTGCATCATTTGGAGACCATTCTTTACCGAATATAAAATCAGCAAATCCAATTTCTTTTATCGCAGGTATTCCATTTGAAAATAAGAAAAAACAGATAAGCATAACGGCGACAATTGAAGTTATCGCAGAAATTAAAAATACGACTTGCATGAATTTTTCTCGAAATTTTTGCATTGTTGCAACCCCAATCAAAACTGATTATCTACCATCTTTTTAAACATAATATGGCGCCTTAAAAATGATTAAGGCGCGAATATTTAAGGAGGTATGTGTTTGGGAGACAGAGTATCTGAATCCTATTTTTTAAATTACTTTTCTACATTCCATTTCGTTGTTTCACCAATGAATATTTTTCTTACTTCATCTTTAGAAATATCAGAAATTGGATTGTTTTTATTTACAATGATTGCCATACAGTCTGTAGCAATTTGTGTATTTACCACTTTGGCACTTTCTTCATCTTTTAATTTACGACTTGCCATACCTATGTCTGCTGTACCATTTAACGCTGCTTGAATACCAGCAGTGCTATCTGTTGTCTGTAATTCTACCTTAGCATTCGGATTGATTATCTTATATGCCTCTATTAATTTTTCCATAAGTGGAGATACAGAGGATGATCCTGCAACGACAATTTTTCCACTTGGCTTACTACCAGCGTAGGGTGCTGTTTGATCATTGATCGAAACTTGTGTTTTTTCCACTACAGCTTGACCGTCTGTCGATAAAATAAAGTCGATAAAATCTTTTTTAAGTCCAGTTGCAGCACCTTTGGTAACAACATTAAATGGACGATGCGCAGTATAAGTGTTCTTTTTCACATTTTCAATTGTTGGTTCAGCACCATCTATTTTTAAAGCTTTCACATCATCATTAACAGAGTCCAATGAAACATAACCAATTGCATACTCGTCTTGAGCAACATTTGTTAAAATTATATTTGCTTTGTTTCCAATAATTGCATTTTTAGTTGTCATATCTTTTTTGGAGCCGTCAGCATTTTTAACTTCAACACCGAACAATTCGATAAATGCACCACGAGCACCTGATCCGTCTTCACGAGATACAACACTAATTTCTTTATCCTTATATGAAACTGCTTCTTTCTTTTCACTTTCTTTTCCGCATCCTGTAAAAAGTGTTAATACTAGAATTGATATTAATCCTAAAATTACCGATTTTTTTATAGCTGATGTTTTCATTCTTTGAAAACTCCTTTTTCTAAATATTTTTTCGACGCGTTTATCGTCTTGATTCTAAGATAATTGATATATGTAAAATCAAAATGCGTAGTTTTGTAAAATCTATGTAAAATAAATATGTTTCAATTGCCCTAGAGCACTTCCCCCCGTTTACTGTTCTCATCATTACTAAAGTCTTCTCATCATCTCCATTTACAATTTCGATACTCGAATTTAGGTTATTATGCTTCAAATAGTTAATCATATCCAAGCAGGATATCTTGCGCGTATTTTAGTAAAAAACTCTTTTGTTCACAGTAAAATAAATATAAATAGGGATGAGTCTTGGAACCTTAACACCTATAAGATAGGGAATTTTTCTGACTTGAGGTTAGGACTATTGAAATCCATTTCCAAGAATGCAGAAAATACTAAAATTAATAAAAGGTAGATTTTTAACAATCTTAATAAATAGCAAAAAACATTCTCCGAATTTGACTTCAGAGAATGTTTTTTTGATTAATTACTTATACTTTTTTCACCTTTAAATGTTGGTACACTATAGTTTTCTTTTTACTGGGATCCAAATTTCACTTTTGTAATCTGGTTTACTTGTATCAGGGCTTTCATTCCATAAAATTTCTGGCCCACCCGTTAGTTCATAGCCGGAAGTTGGAAACCATTCCGAATAAATTCTAGCCCATGTGCTTTGCAGTTCCTGCGGAAAAGGACCAACAGCCGTAAATACTGCCCATGTTGAAGCCTCAACATTCAAAATTTCCCATCTAGAAGGTGCCGATGAAGTTGTAGCAACACCAATGTACTGATCAAGTTCCGTTCCTTCTTCTCTTCCTTCTGTAAGGTTTGCAGATACACACAATATTCCATTCGGATCAACATTAGAAAGTTGTTTTAGTTCAATGAAATCGTCCATAGTTAAACTTGCCCACATGGAATCCATTTGCGTGTTTACACCTTCATACTGAAGAGTGATTCTCTTTTTAATTCCTACAATTTGAAATGTATCTTTATCAACGATACGAAAATTCATTTCAGTTCCTCCTTGAATGGTTAATTGGAATGTCATTGGTGGAAACGCTTTCACATTCACGCTACTTTTTCTGACTTGTGATGGTGTTACTCCGTGTACCATTTGAAAAGCTTTTGTAAAAGAATCAGGTGAATCATACCCAATGCTAAGGGCGATATCAATTATCTTATCTTTATTACCTTTCAGCTTAGTTACAGCTAAAGTTAACCTTCTGCGACGTACATATTCCCCTACAGACATTCCTGAAAGAAATGAGAACATTCGCTTAAAATGATATTCGGAACAAGCAGCAATTTGCGACACTTCCTTCCAATCAATCTCTTCCGTAAGATGTTCTTCAATATATTTCATCGCTAGGTTCATTTGTTTAATCGAATCCAAATTCATGACCTCCTTTCAAGTAAAAGCATATCAAAGCAACACTTTGAAAACCCGACATTTAAGTTGCGAGTTTTTCGGGATTTTAATAAAAAGTATAAACTAACACCATTCTCCAAAAAATAGCTTTAACGGAGGATGATTTCATGCAACTATTATTCTATTTTTTTGTTTATTCTTTCGGTGGTTGGCTTTTAGAAAACACATACAATTTCAGCAAGACTAGAATCTTTTTAAAGGATAATTTTCTAAAACTTCCACTAAAACCGATGTATGGGTTGACCCCAGTTTTACTAATAATTCTTACAAAGCTGTGTTCACATTGGATTTATGTAACGATTCTCTGTTTTCTTATTCCGACCATCGTTGAGCATCTAACTGGAATCTTATTAGAAAAATACACAGGACATAAGTGGTGGAACTATGAAGAACTATCCTTAATTATAAAGGTCTCATTTGCCTCCGATTTTCTTTCTATTGGGGATTATTGTGTTTAGCAGTATTTACTATCATACAACCTGCATTAAACTCAATTTTATCTACTAGTCCCAGCTCTATGTAATTTTATAACTATAGTTTTATTCATTTCATTTATTATGGACGTTTCGTTCACTCTAGTATTAACCTTTGTCATTTTTTACTTTGTCAGAGAAAGGGACATCGTACAATAAGTGCATACAAACAATTTATCCATGAAAAAAATTAATTTTTCATATGTTTACTTTTAAAAATGCAGATATATCATATTGTAAAAGGACTACGCCTTGTTACAAAATATAAATACAACCCAATAAAGAGAGGATTTCACCTAACTAGTGTAATCCTCTCTGTTTGTTTAATCCTTAAGTTTGTTATATCCCTTCTCCCCATAAGGTTGAAGTTTATCGAGCCAAACCTTTAATAATTGCTTTGTTTCCCAACGAACATCATATAAATCAGTCGTATCTTTTTCTTCTAGAACAGTGTATTCGAACACAGCTTCACCAAATGAAATCCAATCTTTTTGTAGTTCACTGTTTGCGTGTTGCTTCATATCAAGCTGCATTTTTAATGTTATCCATTTGTTTTTAATGTTTGGAAACGCATCTATAAAAATTTTCCCATTTATATTATTTCTGATTTGGTAGACTCCCATATAGGTTTTAACCAATTTAAATTGCTCTTGTAATTCTTTTTTCTTCATTTTATCCATTTTAAAATTCCTATCTAACCACTTAGGCCTTTCCATTAGTAACTGATTTAGTTATCTTATCATGATTTCATAGGGTTGATACACTGGTCATAAATTACCGAAGTAAATATATTTAATAAAAGCACCTGCTTTTTGGATTTTATTAACCTAAAAAACCAATAAAAAAGAAAGAATTGTAAATACTTAAAACTATGTGATAGCACATAGAAGTTAATCAATTTTTTAATTTATAAAATTATCAAAATTGATAGCTTTATTCCAATCTTTTTAGTTTCTGGATTTTTTAAAAGGAGATGAGTGTATGGACCTTTCGAATTGTAGTTTGGTTTTGGAAGGTGGCGCTGCTAAAGGGGTGTTTACTGCTGGTGTATTGGACTACTTAATGGAACAGGATTTCTATACTCAATATGTCGTTGGTGTTTCAGCAGGTGCCTGCAATGCTGTCGACTATGTTTCTAAACAAATTGGACGTTCGAAAAAATGCTTTATTCCTACTTTAAAAGAGGAGCAATACATAAATAAAAGAAATGTTTTTTCTAGAAAACGAATTTACGACATGGATCTCATTTTTGAAATATTTCCTTTGGAACTGCATCCGTTTGACTTTGATGCCTATCATGCTTCTAGAATGGATTGTGAAATAGTAGTTACTAATTGCCTTACTGGAAAGGCAGAATATATGAAGGGGCACAAGGATCGGGATACTTTCATGAAAATATGTAGAGCATCAAGTAGCATGCCATTTTTCTCAGATATTGTTTATATAGATGATATCCCCTACATGGATGGTGGAATGGCTGACTCAATTCCTTTAAAACGGGCTATTGATAAAGGATATAAAAAGCATGTCGTTATATTAACTAAAAATAAAGGGTATCGAAGAAAGAAGGAAAGACTAATGTCCCTCATATCAGACCGAATATATGCAGAACATCCAGAATTTCGGAAATTAATTAAAAACGGATGGGAACAATACAATGAGACAATGGAGCAAATAGATAAAATGGAAAGGGAAGGTTCATTATTTGTTATTCAACCTAATGTAAAAACGATATCAAGCTTTGAGCAAAACAAAAGAAAAGCAAATGCATTTTATCAAAATGGTTATGAACTTATGAGAGAACGTTTCGATGAACTGAAAGATTATCTAAATGCTTAAACAGTTAAAAATGCTGGGATAAAAATCCCAGCATTTTTTATTGTTTTCTTTATACCTAAACGAGACTATTAATAAAAAATAAAATATTTGTTGAAAATTCAGTAGAAAAGTCTTGATAAACAAAAGTAGATTATTTTAAATATTAAACTTCTACAGGTTTTAATTTATTCGCCTTCCTTACCTTTATTTCTGCGACAATCCAAACGATTACAGGAAAAATAACTTCCATAGGAAATGCATAATATGGATAAACCTTAAAGGCCCAATAAGTCATTAACATGATATTGTCATATACAATATAAGACAAAAAAATCATTAATAATCCTGTTTGAATTACAACAGACCTATATTCTACTAAGTTAAATATTTTTTTTATTCCTCTACACGCAACTAACAAACAGACTGAGCTTTTCACAAAAACATTAAACACGAGTGTGATTGCAACAGTGACTTCTATTCTTTGTATAAAATCCCCCACACTAATCATACTTACAGCAACATGTGCTGGAAAGTATAAACTACCAGCTAGACCACCTAATACCAATGTGTTTCTGGTTGATAGACTTATTATTACAATGGCGCCTATCAAAAGTCCAAAAAAACTGATTTTATAGGCGGATTTTTTTGTTTTTAAGGAAGAAAATACCCCTAATAATACCACTGTTTCCGTAAATGGAAATGCAAAGGCAGTAAATGCACCTTTAAATACTGGTTTTAATCCATTAGCTAAAAATGGTTTTAAATTTTCGAAATGAAGATTGGGAATTGTAAGTAGTTGTACTATAAAAATCATTATAAGTAATAGTGGAAAAAAAAGTCCTATTGTTTTCGATAAAGACTCAATCCCTAACCTTACAGCATAAATACAAACCAAACCTAAAAAAAACATGGATATGATAATAGGAGTTTCAGGCATGGCAGCTGTATTAATGAACTGCGCGAAATTATGAATGACTAAAGCTCCGAGATGAAACGAAAATAAAGTGTAAATGATTGAAACAATCTTTCCTAGAATTTTACCTAATATTTCGTCTAAAATATCGAATAAATCCCTACCAGGGTAAAGATTGCTTAATCTTGAGTAGATAAGTAACATCGGGATTGACATAATAACCCCAATGATTCCCGCAAGCCATGCATCGTTTTTTGCGTCTCCTCCAATACCAACAAGGGCAGTACTACCTAATAGAAATGAAGCATACAAAAATATAGCTTCCTTGTCGCTTATTTGCTCCTTTTGCATGATAAACCTACTTTCCAAATAGCATAGTAATGAGTTCTCTTATTGGTTTTTCAGGACTTGGGATCTTAACACCAAAACTTAATAACATAGCCATTGTGAATGTGACTACCCCAATAAATGTATTAACCCAAAAATCACTCCACCGTTTTTGCTTGTATAACGGTTTAAAGTCAATAAAAAACAATAATATGTATCCTAATATGGGTAATAAAAACATTTGCTACTTCCACACCTTCAATGTTCTAGATAACTCTGCACTATTTCGAATATGAACTTTTGCATCAACACTTACTTCTAAATTTTCAAATTTTTTATCCCAGTCTTTTTCAATTTTCTTCCAAACTTTCGGATCCTCTTGGTTAACTTTTGAACCAAATCCGAATACATCAGCTTTGTATTTATGTTGTACTTTTTTAATTACTTCCGTAACCTGTTTTTTTAATTTTTCCTCCGCAAGATTTTCTACTTTCTCGAACCCCTTTTGATTAATAATATTTATATCACTGGTAACTTCATCAATGGCAGTTTCCGTTTCGATTTTTATACTCATTTTTATATTTTTTCCATCTATAATAGGTTTAACTTCTGTTTTACTTTTAAAAATTTCAAGTGAAACTGATGTTGATTTATCTTTTTCCTTCACATCTACTACCAATACGCCACCCTTTACTTCGTCTTTTACGAAAAGAAGATTCATTGTTTCATCACCATCTATGTATCCTACTACTTTGTCAGCTTTAAAAATTCCGGTCCCCATAATAGTTGGAATTTTACTATTAGCAATTTTCTTAAGTTCTATTGTAGGAAGGACAGGTTGAATACCTTCTCCTTCTAATTGATTACAATACACTACCATATTTGATTGAGGAGCTTTACTTAAATTCTTTTGATTTTTTATCATATTACTCAATTCAAATGACATAATTTGATCGGTTAATATTTTGCCGGTTAGTATTTCTGCTGCACAATCCCCCTTGGAGATAAGAAGGTTTACATCGAATCTCGTCTCAGAGTCGCGTTTATACCAATCCATAATGGGTATGACATCCTTTTTAGCTAGTTCCTTACTTATAATAAGTACTTTCACATGACTCCAATAAAGCTTTTTACCTACTATGGATATCGCATTCCTTGCAGCATCAAAAATTGTTTTTCCTTCCGTTGTGATTACTTTCGGTGATGTTACTGAATTACTACCCCCACTAACTTGTATAATTTCTACTGTTAATCTAATTTTTTCTTTTTTCCCTTTATCAACAGCTACGCCTGATACTATTGCCATCTTATCTATTTCTTTGTAATTCCAACAACCCGTAACAAGAAAGGACGTTACCAATATCATTAAAACCAAAAAAGATATTTTTACAACTCTCATTTATTTATTTTCCCTCTTATTTTTCTGTTGATTGTCTCGTTAGATTTTTGGACCCAATCATTTTTGGTCTTAACGTCATTACCCACCAAGGCGCACGAATCCACGCATCTTGACCATTGTGGTCACGCACAGTAGTCACACTCATCATATAAGGAACCCCAAATGATTTAATGCTCATTAAATGCAAAACAACAATTATAAACCCAAAAAAGAAACCGTAGAACCCATAAAAGGATGTTACTAATAATAAAAAAGAACGGACTACAATTATTGGTCCTATAAAACCAACATTCATTAATGAGGTAATACCTGTTATAGCAGTTATGATAATAACTGGAGCAGACACTAATCTTGCTTCAACTGCTGCTTGACCTAGCACTAAAGTACCCACAATATTAATTGCCATTCCTATAGGTCCTGGCATTCTTGTAGCAGCCTCTCGCAGAATGTCAAAAACAAAGAGCATGACAAATAACGATAATGATGTTGGAAAGGGTACGCCTTGTCTAGATGCGGATACACTAACAAGTAGCGGTGTCGGCAACATTTCCTGATGGAATGTCACTAGTGATAAAAAGAGTGATGGTATAGCAACAGATGAGACTGCTGTGATCGTTCTGATGATTCGATTGAAACTTGAATATATATAATTGGTGTAATAATCTTCGTTAGACTGTAAGTTCTCTATACCAAGGAGTGGAACCGTTAAGACAAAGGGGCTACCATCTACAAATAAAGCGACTCTTCCTTCTAGCAGCTTTGCGGCAACTACATCTGGTCGTTCGCTTGCACCTACAGTTTCAATTGGAGAATAAGGTGCGTCTTTAATCAGTTCCTGAATATACCCCGAATCTAAAATAGCATCTATTTTTATACTATCGAGACGTTGTTCTAATTCTTCAAGTACGCCATCCATAACTAAGTCATCAATATAACAAATACAGACTTTGGTAAGCGTTCTTTCTCCCATTACTCTAAACTTGAACTTTAGATCTGCGGTTTTTATTTTACGTCGCAACATGGTTAGGTTGATTATTAGCGATTCATTAAAACCTTCCCTCGGCCCTCTAATGACCTTAGATGATTCCGGTTCAGTGATTGCCCTTGTCAACCACAATTTTGAACTAATGATTAATGCTTTATCATAACCATCTAGTAAAAATAGAGTATCCCCATATATAATTGAACTAGTGATTTTATCTATATCGCTCTCGATAGTTACATCATTCGAAACAATTACTTTTCTTTTTAATTCTTCCAGTAAATTATCACTTTCGATATCTACTGATAAATCAGTACGAAGGACAGGCTGAATAATATTCTCATTTACTATTTCGGTATTCACCATGCCATCAATATAGATAATGCAACAATTCGCTTCTTTTAATTGCTTATTTTGAAAATCTCGTATAATTATTGTTTCATCATCTTTAAAAATGTATTTGAATAAAGCAATATTATCGTTTAGGGATTTTACTAACTTCTGCTTCTTTGGAATAGCTATATTATCATTTTCGTTATTATTATCGTGCTTATTTTTTTTGAATAGATTTTTAAACATATCATCACCCAAATTTAGTATTTGTAAGTTTCCCAAAAATACACAACAATTAGGAGATTTTAGCCAAGTAATATAATCATTTTTACAAAAAAATAGACAAGTTTCTTTAGACTTGTCTTCTTTGTGAGTGAAAAATATCTATAAATGCAATCAATGTTATTATCTATTTGCTATTTTGGTAACTTCTTTAGGACCTTCCACAAGTAACGGTGACATTTGTGTAAGGATGTTGGGTCGGCAAACATAAGGATACAATGATGATGAATGACATTCATCCCTTTGCTTTTACAAAATTCAATGGCGGCAGTAGATTGAGCCCCCTGCTGAATCCATACATGTTCAATTCCAGCAGTAAATGCCTCTTTCACTATCTGTTCCGTCTGATTTGGTTTAACGACTATAACAACTCCATTTACTTTTTGTGGAATTGATTGAATATCAGCATAACAAGGTTCTTCACCAATGCTGCTTGTATTTGGATTGACGGCAAATAGTTGGTATCCTTTTGACTTTAAATTTTTATATAGTATATTTGAAAACTTTTTTCCCGACCTCGAAACACCAACTACTGCTAATGATTTTTGATCTAGAAACTTAGTAACCTCAGCCATTGTAACCAAATTACTTACACCCCTTTGATTTCATATTTACAAGCAAAAGCACTGAAACAATTGAACCTGCCACGGTTAAAGTTATCCATAAGGGTAATTCAGCTGAAGCTTCTGAAAACCCTGCATTAACTGCGAACAAAGAGCCCATAGTTAAAACCAGTGTATACACTGCACCTTTTATACTCGTTAAGGTTGCTAGAATGTACCCCCAAGGTTGACGTTTGAATATTAATATTGCTCCTAAAACAAGAGCTGGTATCAATAAAGTTAAATCCAAAGCAAAGATTATGCTAGTTGGATGACCAGATTTTTCAACGATTGCAGGGATCTTATCGTTAACTATAAATAGAACTGATTGGGCTATATAAACAATACTAAGACCTATAGCCACAAACAACATATAACCGCCAATGATTTTCACTGGTGTTTTGCGTGTAAATTGGGCACCAATCTGATTACTATCAATGCCAATCATTACAAAAATCATAGCATAAATTGAAAGTGCTAAAAGGGCAACATACAATAGAAAAAAGGTATTAAAGGATGCACCAAATAAGTAGAAAGCAAAATTATAAAGCATGTAATCAAGGAGCCCTAACCAAATTAATTGAGCCTTATGGGAACCACGTTTGGAAAAAATTAAAGTTGCAATTAAAACAGGTACTGCTACAAACAACGTCACTAAATCGTTGCCATGCCATGCCGACTTTACAAATGTATTGTCTTGGTAGAGATTATCTATCAATAATCCCCCAATTGACGTTACAGAGGACAAGATCACGATTAGAATTGATAAGTTATACGCAGTTTTAAGTTTAGAGTTCATGTTTTTTCTCTCCGTTTTTTACTTAATACTTGATTGGCTTTTCATAGAAATAAAATAGGGCTTAATATTTGAAAGGTTTGTTATACTCAACGTCTGTAATTTCCCAATTAAACCAGGTGAAATCACCTTTTTTTAGTTTCCATGTTAAATCACCTTTAGTAGGTATTTTAATATCTTCAAAAATTTTATAATCTTTCATCGAAACTGACCAATCTTCCAATGAGTATGTACCATTATTGTCCATATACCTTTGTGCAGTAAAATTAACTGCCTCACCTTTTTCATTAAAAGTAAAAATACCTGACGCTGATACAAATAAATCCACCCTCATTCTTTTTAGAATGAGTAAAAAGAGTTTCAACTTCCCTCAACGCTTTTTTCGTAAACAAGGTATTAGCTATGTATACAAGGATGGTCAATAAAATTAGTAACAAAAATAACAATCCCAAGATTAATAATAAAATTTTTAGCACTTTAAAGTATCCTTTCTCGGTTAATAACTACCTACCTATTACAACAAGAACAGAGCTATGATAACTAGAATGTTGGGTATGGTACCTATTTTAGCCGCTGGCCACCAAGCAATGATAAGGATTTGCGACAATAACACCGCCGCAAATGCGACGGATTTCCACCATGATTGATTTGTAAGTAATCCGAAACCAGCGACTAAAAAGACTAATACAGCTAAAAACCATGTAACTCCATAAATAGTTTTAACCCATCCATCCATTGAAATGATGGTTGGCTGGGATAGTTCTTCAATCTTAGCTATTCCTAACACATGAACACCACCCATTAAATGTATGAGTCCGTGTAAAATAATCATTGCAGCAAATACGTATTTCATCATACTCTCCTCCCTAAAATAAACGTATGTTTTTAAAAAATAAACTAGTCTTAAACCTACTTTTTCATTTCAATTTTTTCAGACATTTGGTCTGCACCCTGCATTAATTTAAATAGACTTTCTTTTAAATGCCTTATTTCCTCATTTGATAAAAGTTGAAAAACTTCAACAAGATTCGATTTATCGACATCCTCTCTTGCTTGCCATAGAGCTTGACTTTGCGTTGTTATTGCAAGGCGAGTTACCCTGCGGTCTTTAGGATCCTTTTTCAATTGTAAAAATCCGCGTTTTTCTAAATTTAATGCAATGGCCTTCACATTTTGATGGGAAGTAGACAATTGTCTTGCCACATCTTGGATTGTTGGTTCACCACCTAAAATTTTTCCGACTGCTGCAAGAACAAGCCACTGCTTGGATGTTATATTTTCTGGTGCAAGAATTCGCCATTTATTTGTTTTGGACATTGATTTGAATACCTCCGAAGATAAATAGGTAATATATAACCTATTTAGGTATTATATTACCTATTTGTGATTTTTACAAACAAAATAATAAAAAATAATATATAAATTAATTTCATAATGTTTTTAAATAGGTTGCTGTACAAAATATTCTAAAAATCTCCCCTCCTTTCCTAAGGCGGGGGTGGGAAACGTATACGTTTCCTCGTTTTAGGGTCACACCTTACCCTTTATTCCTTCAGGAGTTCGGGCGATTTTTAAGAAAATTTTTTGGGGGTTCACTTTTTCAACATTTTTTTAACCATTGCAACGCAATGTTTTAGAATATGAAATTGATTCAATTCTAGGCACAAAAAAATCATGGGCCTCTTTTCCCTTTATTTTCAAAAGGGAAAGCACAGTCCATGATTAATGTTCATGCTGATATTACGATACAAGAATGTTTATGAAGCCACATCTCTACGTGTAAAAATAAGCCAGGAAATCAAATTAAACAGTGTAAAATAAACAATGAGTACAGTTATAGAAAAGGATAATGTCATTCCCTCCTGGAATGGTAGTCCAGATAGATATTGGGTAAGGTCAGTGTTGGCGAACAACAGGTACTTACTCCAATCGAATCGTTGCAATGCCTGCATAACAATATTCCCTGCAAATAGCGAGACGATGGAAAGCCCGATAGCCATTGCACTACTACGAAAAGCAGACGATATCATAAATGCCATAGAGACATACATGACTGTAGATACACTGTTTAGCATATAAGTTTTCCATAAATTTAGGAGCATATTGCTTTCGACAACTTGACCTTCAGCTGTCGCTTTAATCAAAGGTAGATCCATGTGTCCAAAACCAAACAAAATTCCATTTATAACAACGGAAACAACAAACAGGGTGAGTAGCAACAAGATACCGAATAGTAATAGAGAAATATATTTGGATACGAGTATCTTAGTCCTACTTGCCGGTCTGATGAGCAGTAACTTGATAGTGCCCGATGAAAATTCGCCAGCTACACTATCACCTACAATAATGATTGTGAAGATAGTAATTACGATCATCATACCCGCAGAGCCATTCACACCATCCCACAATGTACCTTCTGTCGAACGAATATTTTGCTCTAGATGATACTCATTTATAGCAATTTGCTGTTGATAGTATTTTTTTGTCTGCTTATCTAATTTAGGCTGCTTCAAAACTTCATTCCACTGCGTTATCTCCTTTTGCAGTTCTGTGCGCCAACCTTTTCCTTGTGCACTTTTTCCATCAAAATGCCAATTCATTATATTTACAAAAAGCACAAATGCAATCATTAAACCTATAAGGATCCACGTGCGTAAGCGTCGGTAAATCTTCATGTTTTCATTGAGTACTAGATTAACCAATTTGACCACCCTCCGTTATTTCCAAGAATCGATCTTCTAATGTCTGACAAACCAACTGTACTCCATAGATGCGGACTTGGTTTTGCATTAGCCCTATAAGAATATCCGGGATTTGCTCCCTATCTGTTGTGACTTCAATTTTTTCATCCTCAACAAGATTGACTCTTCTAACTCCATCCATGTTCTTTATGGTTTCCAAGGCTTGTTCAGATGGCTGTGCTTGGATTAGATACGTTTGATCTTGGTCGTCACCCTGAGTAAAATGCTGAATCGGCATGACATTGACAAGTTTCCCTCGCTGAATGATTGCAACCCGGTCACACATGAGCTCCATTTCCGATAACAAATGACTTGATACGACAACCGTGATTCCTTCTGTACGGGTTAAATTTCGTAAATAATCACGAAGTTCACGTATTCCTGCTGGATCTAGACCGTTAGTCGGTTCATCAAGAATTAGTAAGGAAGGTCGATGCAGTAGTGCCTGTGCCACACCTAAACGTTGGCGCATGCCAAGTGAGTACTTTTTGACCTTATCATGGATTCGATTTTCCAACTTTACAAGCGAAACAACTTCGTCAATACGATCCTTGGTAACTCCTGGCACCATGCGGGCGTAATGAACTAAATTCTGGTACCCGCTTAGATATTTGTACATTTCTGGGCTTTCCACAATAGCTCCAACATGTCGGATTGCTTGCTCGAACTCAGTTTTAATATTTTTCCCCTTAATCAATATCTGCCCTTTTGTAATCGACATTAGTCCAACAATCATACGTATTGTGGTCGTTTTACCAGCTCCATTTGGACCAAGAAAACCAAAAATTTCTCCTTGGGGCACGTCAAATGTAAGATCATCAATGATATTGGTTCGACCAATACGTTTTGTTACACCAATTAAACTGATAACAGGTTCGGTGTTCATACATTTCCTCCTTTAATGCACAATTTGAATGTTTCTTTTGCTTTTTTAACTAAAAATTTAACTCTTCACAAAAGATATCATGATTTTTATCGAATATCAATAAAATTTTATTGTAATTAGTTATATTTTTATTGAATTTATCTTCATTTAAATTTTAACATATATATTTTTAAAAGTCCTAAACCAAGATTGAAAGTTTTTAATACTCCCGATTAGGCAAAAATCCCTCAAACTATTCGTCTGAGGGAACATAACTTCATTATTAAAAATCTTCAAACAATGCACAGGGTTATTAAACCTCTGCCTTGTCTTTTTTCTTCAGTAACTTACTAAAAAATCTTTTTACAATTTCTTTACCTATAAGCAAAGAGCCGCTCCAGAAAAAAACTTCACCTATAATAACCAATAAACCTCCAACAGAAACCTTAATTCCTGCAGAGAGATTAAAAAGTGGAAGTGCAAATATTCCTCCCCACGCAATGAAAGAAAATATAATAAGTATAATTCCGATAATTTTTAATTTATTCATTTAACACCTCATATTTATTAAGTCTTGATTTGCCATGGATTTCAGTAGTGGTTAGGGGCGAATATCAATTTTATTCATTGGTATTAGATTCTTATTACATTTTCTCTGCTAGAGTTTTTATACGCTCCAGAGCTCTGGGAAGCCTGATAGTAAATGTTTCTTCTAGTTCTTGTGGAACATCGGTTTTAACAATCAATGTGGTTACTCCATTTTTTTCGGTAAGAGAATAACTCTCTGACCCACCAGTCCACTCTTTTTTCCGTTCCTGCTGTCCACTTTCTTTTGTGTCTGCACTGTGCCTGAAAAATACAAACTCATTCGAAATAAGTTTCTCTATCAGACTTGTAACACCGTAACCATTTACAGATGATATAAACTGGATTTCTCTTCCTTCTTTCATAACACCCTTCATATATGTGCCCTCATCAATAATATTTGCCCAGTCACGGAATGTTGTATCTTCCCAAAGAGTTCTCCAGACTTTTTCATTAGAGGCATATATCTCGATAGAGAATTGAATTTCTTTCATATACTGCTCCTTAAGATAGAAAGTTTTACACACTAGAAATGTTTCTTTATATGACATAATCCAATTGTCTGGAAACCGTTTGTTAATGGGCCCTTATAGGCGTTTTACTTCTCCAACCTTTTCAGCAAGACCACACACTCGACCTGGCTCGTATGTCCAAACATATCTACCGGTTGAATATAAATCACTTTGTATTCTCGGCTTAAATAATGTAAATCCTTCGCCATTGTTGAAGGGTTACACGAAACATAAACCATACGTTTTGGCATTGAACGGAGCACACTGTCCATAAACTTACGATCCAACCCAGTACGGGGAGGATCAACCACTAAGACATCTGGTTTCCATCCTTTTCGTGACCAGATTGGTAAGACCTCTTCTGCTTTCCCTACTTCATAATAAGTATTCTTTTTTCCATTTCGTTTTGCACTTTTTACTGCATCATCTATTGATTCTGGAATAACATCCATTCCTCGAACTTCCGATGCATCGTCAGCTAGCCATAATCCAATCGTACCGACACCACAGTATGCATCAACCACACGTTCTTTTCCTGATAGGTTAGCAGCTTTCTTTACTTCGTCATACAATTTTACTGTCTGCTTCGGATTCAATTGAAAGAAGGTGCGAGTCGATAAATCAAACTCTAGCTTTCCAAGTTTCTCAGTAATGGTCTCTGTACCCCATAAATGGATCGTTTTCTCACCAAAAACAAGGGAAGTCGCCTCGGAATTAATATTTTGGAATATTGAAACTACCTCAGGCAAGCGTTTGTTTATCATTTCTATAACTGCTCTTTTTCCAGGGAATTTTTCAGTAACTGTTACAAAAGTTACTTGAACTTCACCCGTTGAAAAACTTACTCGAGCCACAACTGTTTTCACAATTCCACTCTTGCGTTTCTCATCATAAATTGGCACTTCATTTGCTTGTAAAATTTCTTTCATAACACGATTAACTTTGTTTAACGCATCATGTTGAACAAAGCAGGTATCAATATCGACTAATTCATGGGAATTTGTATTATACAATCCAGAGATGACGTCCTCATCATCGTCTATTCCAATTTGAAATTGGCTCTTATTACGATAATTTGCTGGCTTATCCATCCCAATACAATCACGGATTTCAACCTTTTCAGGTGAAATATGACTGTGACGCAACAATGCTTGTACTACAATTTCCCGCTTCTCAGCTAATTGAGAGGAGTACTCGAGGTGTTGCAATTGACAAGCACCACATTCATTGTAGACTGCACATGATGGTTTCGTACGATGCTCTGAGCGTTTTTTTATTCTTACAAGTTTTGCTTCGCAATACTTTTCATGAAGTTTTGATACTTGAACAACAACTTCTTCACCAGGAAGGGCACCATTTACAAACACTACTTGGTGTTTGTAATAGCCAACCCCTTCTCCATTAATCCCCAATTTTTTGAT
Source organism: Caryophanales bacterium (assembly GCA_029240105.1). GTDB lineage: Bacteria > Bacillota > Bacilli > JARBTR01 > JARBTR01 > JARBTR01. Next base: position 91,066 of record JARBTR010000005.1, read on the forward strand.
CGTTATAAGGAACTCTTGTCCAATTGTAACGTTTATTTTCTTGTTTGAATGTTGTCTCATTTTTTAACTTCCTTTTCAGTTATTCGTTCTACAACAGCTATTTTAATTTTCTAAACCTTTATTTTTTTTTGTTTTTTTCTCAATACTCCGCCATAAATACAGGGATGCGTAACTTAAGTACGGTGACCAACCCTTGTTGTAGCATTCCATTTGAGCAAATGAAGGTTTTTCATCTAAACCATACATAATCTTTAAAGCATTTTGAATTCCAATATCGGCTAAAGGAAATAGGTTTTGTCGACCTAATCCAAACAAAAGGAAGCAACCAACTGTCCAATTACCAATCCCACGCATTTTGACCAATTGTGCAGTAATATCTTCGTCAGACATTTCTCTTAGTGATTCCAAGTCTAGTTCGCCTGAATTTATTTTCCTAGATATATCAATGACATATTCCGCCTTACGAGTACTAAATTGTAGTGCCCGTAGGTCTTCAACGTCTAAATTTGCAATTACTTTAGGCTTTGGAAAAAAGAGAACTCCATCAATTTGTTCTCCGTACGACTCTGCAAATCTTCTAGTCAGTGTCATTGCAAAGGACATATTCAATTGTTGATGAATCAAACATCTTATCAAGCATGTATACAATCCAAAATCTAGAATTAATGGTGTTCCGCGAAAATCCTCAAACATTTCCCTTAAATCAGTTTTTTCAAAGTGTTTATGGATATCACTTAATGAGATATTCCATTGCAAATAATCAGACACCTTTTCTACAGCTATATCAATATGACTTTTACAAAATACAATAAAAGATGGATTTTCAGTTTCTCCAATTGCCTGTACCTTCACTACAAGAGGTTCGTTCTGAATATGTACCGGGATTTTCACCCATCGTTCATCTATATTAACTACATTTAGTGGATCCATATTTAAACGATCCAATACTGAATCAAAATTATAGGGGCCCTCAATATGTATAACTTTTTCTATCATTGTTTCACCATTTTCCATAAAAATTATAACTAAACTACATCTTTTCTTCTTATAAAATACCATCGACAATGATCATTGTAATAAATCCAATGATTAGAGAATACGTTGCTATTTTTTCAAATCCATGGCTATGTGTTTCAGGAATCATATCATGACTAATCACAAAAAGCATTGTTCCTCCTGCCAATGCTAATGTAAAAGGTAGCATAAGGGTAATTGAACTTGCCATTGCATAGCCAATTATTACTCCAATTACCTCTGTTAACCCCGTCGCAAAAGCGATCATTACGGCTTTTTTCTTCTCCACTCCAGCTGAAATAAGTGGTAATATCGTGATTAATCCTTCCAGTATGTTTTGCACCGAAATTCCAAATGCAACAGCGTAAGCATTGTTACTATTCCCACTACCAAAGCTGACGCCAACTGCTATACCCTCTGGAAAGTTGTGTATTGCAATGGCAATAAGAAAAAGTATTACCTTATTTAAACTTTCCTTTTTGTCATGATCTACCTTTATGTAAGAATGCACATGTGGAACAAAACGATCTAATGCATTAATTAGTAATGCCCCAGCAAATATCCCTGCACAAGGCAGCCAATAATTTCTTCCTGAATCTTCAACAGCAGGAAGGATTAAACTGAAAAACGTTGCACCAAGCATGATCCCTGCTGCAAAGCTTAGAACCATGTCACTTGTTTTATGTGAAATTTGTTTAACGATAAAGGCAAATAAAGATCCAACAAAGGTGGAACCGCCAACTACAAAAGCTGTTATTAAAACTGTCGAAAGAGTGATTACCATTCCAAACTCCAAACCAAATTTACTTTTATTTTTCATTTTATTATAGCATCTTTAGAGATTCTTTTTATTTATGAATCGACATAAATAGTTCATAAAGCCTCAAATCCCTTATTTTTTACAGTAAAAAAACCAACCATTGATGAAGGTTGGTTTTTTAGTAAATATATTGTATTAAAACAGTCGAGAATCTTCCTTTTCCGTAAAAAAGGTCGAAAAATATTTCTCGGGAAATAATTTGACGAAAATCGCCGTCGACTATTTGAACTCATCTAAGCTTTTAAAGGTATACCCTTTATTCTTTAAATCTGTAATAACCTTTTCAAGGATAACTGCATTATCCTTTGAAACACTGTGCAATAAAATAATTGCACCGGGGTGGATCTGGGTCATGATAGCATTATAGGCAAATTCTGGTCCTTTTTGTTGTCCCGTAATCCAATCTACATAGGCAACTGACCAAAATACATTTTTATATCCCAATTTATTGGTATAATCCAATACCTTTTCACTAAACGTTCCTCGCGGGGTGCGTAGATACTTCATTTCCTTTTGCCCTGTTAATTCAAAAGTCCTTGCCTTTACTTTTTCTAAATCTCTCTTAATTTTTTGATTTGAAGTAACAGTATAATCATAATGCCCCCAAGAATGGTTGCCAATAATATGGCCTTCTTTTACCATTCTTTTCACTAGGTCTGGAGCACTTTCCAAGTAATGGCCAGTCACAAAAAAAGTTGCAGGCACATTTGTTTTCTTTAATATATCTAACACATTTACTGTATATCCATTTTCATATCCATTATCAAATGTTAAATACAATACTTTTTTTGATGCATCTCCTTTATAAATCGCATTATATTTAGGAAGAATTTGATTGTAATTTTTCCCAGCATCTGCCTGTTGCTCATTAACCCCCCTCTTAAAACCCCAATTATAAGGTGTAGATGACGGTGCAGCAATTGAACTATTCGTATGAATAAAGAAAATACATAATACTAAAAAAACAATTTTTTTCATGAAAAACCATCCTTAGTACATTTTTTATTATTTTTAGATAAATTTTCCTAATTAATCTGCCAAATTTATGAAATTTTTTTATTTAAAAAATAAAACGTTATTTGGGCAAACTAAAGTCCTAAAATTTCTTGAAACCTTAATTCACTTCATTCGTATTAAAAAATGATGTTCATTAATACGCATGTTTGTTAGAATGTTAAAAGTTATAATGACATGTACACAAATTAAAAAAGTTATTGGAGATTTAAAATGATTAATTCAATTATTGAAAGTTATTCAGCATTCTTTTCTATGGCTGAGTTTAGGGAAGCCTTTTTCCACTCATCCAGTCTTGGAATTATCGTAACATTAATTATTTTAGAAGGCTTATTATCTGCGGATAATGCCATTGTATTAGCCATAATGGTCAAACATCTACCAACCGAACAGCGTAAAAAGGCTTTAATGTATGGTCTTATAGGAGCTTATGTTTTTAGATTTATCGCTATCGGTTTAGCAGTTTATCTTGCCGATTTTAAACCAGTACAAATTGTTGGTGGTGGCTATCTTGTTTATTTAGCATTGGCACACTTTTTCAAAAAGCCACATGATGAAAATATTGATAATAAAAAGCCAGCAAGAGGATTTTGGCAAACTGTTATCATGGTTGAGTTGATGGACATTGCATTTGGTATTGACAGTATTCTTGCAGCTGTAGCACTTGCAACACCAAAAGCAGGGGAATCTGCTAATGTTTGGATCTTATTTACTGGTGGTATGGTCGGAATTCTAATGATGCGAACTGTCGCACAAGTTTTTCTAAAAATAATTGATAAAATTCCTGAACTTGAAGCTGCAGCTTTTGTTTTAATCCTAGTAATTGGTTTGAAACTTCTAGCAGGTGTTTTAATCAACTTCCACTTAGGACATGGACCATTCTTAGCGATTGTGGCAACCATCTTCGCTGTCGCCTTTGTTATTCACTATATTAAAAAAAAGAAATTGATTAAAAAACAAAACCAAAAGCAAGAATAAGTAAAAGCTTCTAACCACCGGTTAGAAGCTTTTTTTCCTAAAACACCTTTTCTGCAAATTGTTTTAATTTTTCAAAAGAAGATTGATCAACCTCTGCATGCAAACTATTTCCGTGAGAATCCATGGTGACAACTGCTGTAAAACCATCCACGGATAAATGCCACATCGCTTCTGGCACTCCAAAGTTCAGAAAGTCAACTCCATCTACTGATTTTACACATTCAGCATAATATTGGGCTGCACCTCCAATAGCATTGAGGTACACTCCTCCATGTTCCCCAAGTGCCTTTAACGTATTGGAACCCATACCACCTTTCCCAATTACTGCACGAATACCAAACTTTTTCATGACATCTCCTTGGTATGGCTCTTCACGACCACTTGTTGTTGGCCCGGCAGCTTTCACATGCCATTTCCCTTCTGAATCCTCCAACATAACTGGGCCGCAATGATATATAATTTGACCGTTTAAATCTATAGGACATTGCCCTGTTGTATGTAGATGTTTATGAACTGCATCTCTCCCTGTATAAATACGACCGTTTATACGAACAACATCACCAACTTTGAGGCTTCTAATTTGTTCTTCTGAAATTGGAGCTTTTAAAATAATTTCTTTTTCAGGGGGGCTGAATTCTTTCTCGAACATATTGGGTATGTCTGGATTCTTTTGCTCAACTTTATCACCATCATTGTATAGCCATTCTTTTATTTCTCCTGTAGAGGCCTCAACCTTGACTCCTGTTCGACGAAAAGCCCAACAGTTATATGCCACACTAACAAAAAATGATGCAGGCAATCGGTTCGCTACGCCAATTTTACAACCAAGTAACGTTGACTCTCCTCCAAAACCCATTGTGCCTATGCCCAACTTATTTGCATTTTCCATTACATACGCCTCTATCATTGCTAAATCATCGACAGGGTTTACATCCTCTAAACTACGGAACAGCTGATCTTTTGCCAATTCATATCCTGAAGAACGATCACCTCCAATGCCAACACCAATAAAACCGGCGCTACAACCATGACCTTGCGCCTGGTAAACTGAATGAATCATGCATTTACGGATACCGTCTAAATCTCTACCTGCTTGACCAAGACCCTCTATTTCACAAGGCAGACTGTATTGAATATTCTTATTCTCACAGCCACCACCTTTTAACAAGAGTCTCACTTCAATATAATCCTTTTCCCACTGTTTAAATTTTATTACAGGGGTTCCTGGACCGAGATTATCACCTGAATTTTTTCCATTTATTGAATCGACGGAATTTGATCGAAGTTTTCCTAGCTTTGTTGCATCTGCAATTGCCCGTTCAATGGCTTTTTCCAACTCTAACTGATTTGCACCAACAGGCGTACAGATTTTAAAAGTTGGCATGCCTGTGTCCTGGCAAATTGGCTGGTTAAGTGTCTCAGCCATTTGAATATTTGTATTTATTGTTGAAAGCCCCATGGCTGAACGAGTTCCGGCAATTTCTTTTTCATATGCTTTTAGAACTGCACGGCGAACATCTTTTGGTAAATCAGACGAGGTGCGAACAATCAATTCAAACATACTGTTTTGAAAGGTTTGAATATTCATTTTTTCTCCAATAAGTTTATAAGTTTTCCATTAGTTACTAGTAGTTTTGGGGCCACTTAGAACAAATTGTTATTTATTTTTAAAAGAAAAAAACTGTTTGATTTTCGATCCGGGCGCTGAAGGGAACAAATTGGTTCAATATATTAAAGAGCAAGCATTAAACCCATTAGCTATTCTGCTAACACATGGTCACTTTGATCACATAGAAGCTATAGATGATGTTAGAAATGCTTTCGGAATCCCTTGTTACGTACATCAAGGGGATAGTAAATGCCTATATGATTCTAATCATAATTTGGGGAATAAATGGCTTTCGGAACCACTTGTTTTGAAAAGAGCGGAGCACGTTATTGAAAAGGAAGAATCCATTAAAATTGGCGATTTCAAACTTGAAATCATTCATACACCGGGTCATTCTCGTGGATCAGTTTGCTATTTTGATGCCGAAACACGCACTTTGTTTTCAGGGGATACCCTATTTAACAGAGCTATTGGCCGAACAGACTTACCGACAAGTAATGAATCGCAGATTTATGAAAGTATTGTAAATAAACTATTCAAATTACCAGATGATACTCTTGTCTTGCCTGGTCACGGTCCAGAAACGACAATCTTAGATGAAAAAGAAAAGAATCCATTTTTGAAACATTTACGTTAACAAAAAAGGTTTAGATAAAACTGTTTTTCAACCGAATATTTACTGTTACAAGTTTTCCTATGCGGACATGGCCTAAGCCTTCATTTCCCGTTGAAGTCTCGTAATGTATAAATAATCGAAATTGATACCACAGAGTTATCTAAACCTCTTCTATTTTTATGGAGTATCTGAAAACTTTTATTCTCCACCAAACATGAAATTAAGTAGGAATATAACAGCCAATACATACATAATTGGATGAACTTTTTTCGCTTGACCTGTTGATACCATTGTAATTGGATAAAAAATGAAACCCATTGCGATACCATGTCCAATTGATTTCCATTAGTGATTGAGCCATTAATACTCCTACAATAATCAAGGCCGGAGCTGTTACCGGAGCTGTTACAATAGATAAAACTGGAGAGAAGAACAGTGCAAGAAAGAAAAATAAAGCTGTTACTATCGATGCAAATCCCGAACGAGCGCCTGCAGCAACACCAGCTGTAGACTCAACATAAGCTGTCGTTGTAGATGTTCCAAAAATGGCTCCTAGGATACTTGCTAAAGAGGATGCAAAGAGCGAACGTCCAGCTCGATTTATTTTTCCGTCTTTCACAAAACCTGCTTGATTCGCTACTGCTACCAGAGTACCTGCACAGTCAAAAAAGCTGATAAATAAAAGCGTGAAAACTGCAATAGCAAAATTTTTCGTTAAAATTTGATCACTAAAATGGTTCATAATAGGATCAAATGCAACCCCAAATGTAGGTTTTAAACTAGGTATGCTACTCACAATTTGCTTAGGTAGTTCAATTTGATTAAAAAGAATACCTACTATTGTTGTTAAAGCCATACCATAGAAAACTGCTCCGTTTATTTTTCGAAGCATCATGATGATCGTTACAACCAATCCTAAAATTGTTAATAGAACAGGGGCACTGTGTAAATCTCCTAATCCTACATAAGTCGCTGGATTTGCAACAATAATACCTGAATTTTTTAATCCTATAAAAGTGATAAATAAACCAATACCAGCACCAACTGCATGTTTTAAATCTGTTGGAATTGCATTGACGATTTTATCACGTAGACCTGTCAAAGTTATAAGAGCGAAGATAGTACTAGAAATTAAAACAGCAGTTAAAGCAGTTTGCCAAGGAAATTTCATTCCTAAAACAATTGTAAAAGCAAAAAATGCGTTTAATCCCATTCCTGGCGCTTGAGCAATTGGGTACTTTGCGATAATTCCCATTAACAAAGACCCTACAATCGCCGCTAGTGCAGTTGAAACAAATACGTCATTAAAATCCATTCCCGCTTCTTTCAACGTAAGTGGATTTACAACTAAAATATAGCACATAGCTAAAAACGTTGTTAAACCGCCCATAATTTCTTTTCTAAAATTTGTGCCTAGTTCATCAAACTCAAAATACTTCTTAATAAAATTCATGCTTTTATAATCCCCTATTTTGTTTTTACGAGTAGCATTTCAAATTTTTTAAAAAATTTCGCATAAAAAAAGCTCAGACAACTGTCCAACGAATCATCATGATTTAAAAATCAGGCCGTTATCTGAAGTTTTTAATCAAGTTTAAAGTGATAAGAATTGCTATTCAATTTTAAGACCTCAAATATAGTACCATAACAAAAAAGCAAGTCAACTCAAAAAGTTAACTTGCTTTTAAAAATGATTATATATGGAAATTATTCCCCGCCGAACGCGAAGTTAAGTAAGAAGATAACAGCTAATACATACATAATTGGGTGAACTTTTTTAGCTTGTCCAGATGCTACCATAGTGATTGGGTAGAAAATGAAGCCCATTGCAATACCGTTTGCGATACCAAAAGTTAATGGCATTGAAATAATTGTTAAGAATGCAGGAATTGCAATCTCAAGCTTATTCCAGCTAATATCCGTTAAAGACTGAGCCATTAAAACACCCACGATAATCAACGCAGGAGCCGTTACTGCAGCCGTTACGATTGATAAAACTGGTGAAAAGAATAGTGCAAGGAAGAAAAATAAAGCTGTCACAACTGAAGCAAAGCCAGAACGAGCACCTGTAGCAACGCCTGCTGAAGACTCGATATATGCTGTAGTTGTAGATGTTCCGAAAATTGCACCTGTAATACCTGCTAGTGAATCAGCGAATAATGCACGACCTGCACGAGGTAATTTACCATCTTTTACGAAACCAGCTTGGTTTGCAACTGCTACCAAAGTTCCAGCACAGTCAAAGAAATCAACAAATAAGAATGTAAATACTACAATAGCAAAATCTTTTGTTAAAATTTGACCAGCGAAATCATTAAAAATAGGATCAAGAGCTACACCAAAAGTTGGCTTTAAACTTGGAATACTACTTACTATTTGCTTCGGAAGTTCAATTTGGTTAAAGATAATACCTACAACTGTTGTAATAACCATTCCGTAGAATACAGCTCCGTTTACTTTGCGAAGCATCATAACGATTGTTACAACTAATCCTAGAATTGTTAATAAAACTGGTGCGCTATGCAGGTCTCCTAAACCTACAAATGTAGCAGGGTTAGCAACGATAATGCCTGAATTTTTAAAACCAATAAAAGTAATAAATAGTCCGATACCAGCTCCAACTGCGTGTTTTAAATCAGTTGGGATTGCATTAATAATTTTTTCACGAAGACCTGTTAAAGTTAAAAGTGCAAAGAAAACGCTTGAAATAAGAACTGCTGTTAAAGCTGTTTCCCAAGGAATTTTCATTCCCAAAACTACTGTAAACGCGAAGAAAGCATTTAATCCCATTCCCGGTGCTAAAGCTAGAGGATATTTTGCAATAATCCCCATAAATAAAGAACCAACAATTGCAGCTAATGCAGTAGCCACGAATACAGCATTGAAATCCATACCTGCTTCTTTCAAAGTCAGTGGATTTACCACTAGGATGTAACACATTGCTAAGAATGTTGTTAAACCACCCATGATTTCTTTTCTGAAATTTGTGCCTAGTTCATCAAACTCAAAATACTTTTTGATAAAATTCATGCTTTAAAGTCTCCCCATTTTTGTTTTTTCTGAATATCAAACTATATTTCTAGAAATCAACCCAATAAAAAACGTCTCGAGCAAGCGCTCAAGACGAGAAATAGCAAAGTAAACACCTCAAAAAAAGTGAAAGACTTTTCTTATCCTCGTAGTCAAGCCATTACGGTGGCTTGGTAGAGACGCTTGGGCCAATTCCCAAAATTATACGAAGTTGTTATTCAGTTATAAAGACCTCATTATAGTAACATAACAAAATATCAAGTCAACCTATTTTTCAAATTTTTTCGACATAAATTTTAATAACAAATCAATTTTCGTAATTGATTCAATTTCATAATTTAAAAGTGTTGTGCCACAATGGTTCTAGGGCCACAGAAAAGTGTCTACTCCCCAAATTATGAAAAACACGCTCGCTTTCTGTTGAATTTGTAAAATCGATTAAGTATCGATTTTACAAAGAGGCGCTGAGCCTAAGGTCTCAGCTTTCTCGCTTTCATGCAGGAGTCTCGCTAGTTTTCTATAATTTGGAACCTTTTTTTGAACCATTATGAAATTGATTCAATTAAATAATTTCATAATTTAGAAACCCTGCAATGGTTTTAAGCTGGGTGAAAAAGTGTAGCTCCCCAAGATTTTCTTGAAAAATCCCCCGAACTCCTGAAGTAGTAAAGGGATAAGTGAGACTACAAAACGAGGAAACGTATACGTTTCCCACTCCCGCCTTAGGAAAGGAGGGGTGATTTTTCTGAAAATTTTGCATCGTATCTTGTTAGAAAACATTTTGAAATTGATTTAATTCCTTCTCAGTTTCAAACTAAGTTATTCGCCAGTAAATACGAAATTCAAAATAAAGACTACCGCCATCGCGTACATAATTGGATGAACCTTTTTGGCTTGACCTGAGGCAACCATTGTTATTGGGTAGAAAATAAAGCCCATTGCAATCCCGTTTGCAATACCAAAAGTAAGAGGCATTGAAATAATAGTTAAGAAAGATGGAATAGCGATTTCGAGCTTGTTCCAACTAATATCTTTCAAAGATTGAGCCATTAAAACACCAACAATAATCAAAGCTGGTGCTGTTACAGACGAAGTAATCACTGACAGTACAGGAGAAAAGAATAGCGCCAGTCCAAACAATACTGCTGTTACAACAGAAGCGAAACCAGTTCTTGCACCAGCTGCGATTCCTGCAGATGATTCCATAAATGCTGTTGTTGTAGAAGTACCAAAAATAGCTCCTGTAATTCCAGCTAATGAATCTGCAAATAACGCACGACCAGCACGAGGTAATTTACCATCCTTTACAAATCCTGCCTGATTTGAAACAGCAACTAATGTTCCCGCACAATCAAAGAAATCAACAAATAAGAAAGTAAAGACAACGATAGCAAAATCCTTATTTAGAATTTGGCCACTAAAATCATTTAAAATCGGATCAAGCGCAACACCAAAAGTTGGCTTTAAGCTTGGAATACTTCCTACAATTTGTTTTGGAAGTTCAATTTCACGGAACACAATCCCAATGATTGTAGTGATGACCATTCCGTAAAATACGGCTCCATTTACTTTTCTGATCATCATTATTACTGTCACAACTAATCCAAGAATAGTTAATAAAACTGTTGGACTATGCAAATCACCTAACCCAACATAAGTTGCTGGATTAGCAATAATAATTCCTGAATTTTTTAGACCAATAAAAGTAATAAAAAGACCAATACCTGCAGCTACTGCATGCTTTAAATCAACCGGAATTGCATTGATAATTTTTTCGCGAAGACCCGTTAATGTTAACAATGCGAAAAACATACTCGAGACCAAAACAGCTGTTAAAGCTGTTTGCCAAGGTATTTTCATCCCTAGAACAACTGTGAATGTAAAAAAGGCGTTAAGACCCATTGCTGGTGCTAACGCTAAAGGATAGCGAGCAATGATTCCCATAAATAGACAGCCCACAATGGCAGCCAATGCCGTTGCAACAAAAACTGCGTTATAATCCATACCCGCTTGTTTAAGCGTCATAGGATTAACAATTAATATATAGCACATTGCTAGGAAAGTCGTTAACCCCCCCATTATTTCTTTTTTAAAATTTGTTTCCAACTTGTCAAACTCAAAATACTTTCTAATAAAATTCATTTTAATAAGTCCCTCTTTTTGTTTTTTACATTTTTCATTAAATTTGAAATAAAAAAACCCAACCAAGATTAAATGGTTAGGACGAGAGTATGCAAAAACCATACACGTTAAAAATGTGTATAATCATGCAACTTTCCGTAGTTAAACTGTTATGGCAGTTTAGTAGAAACTCTCGGGCCAAATCCCAAAATTATACGAAATATGTATGAAATATAAATTTTATCTAGTTTAACACGGATACAAAGTTAGTCAACCTTTTTTCGACTTTTTTCGACAACTAATTAATACCAATTGCAAGCATCACCATATAAAATCCCCTTTGAAACGATCCATTTCAAAGGGGATAACTTTAGTAATAGTAAATCTTGTTTTTGCTAAATTTTTTATGTTATTTTTTTACATATTCAATGTACAGCGCATTATTCGCTCCCATTTTGCATGCCACTTATCTTTTGTAATTGATTCTATATTTCCACGATACATGTATTTTTCATATTCTAAGGTTAATTGTTCCATAATCCCTAATGTGTGAAAATATTGATCAACATATTTGGAATGTTCTCGTAAAGTGATGCCAGGTTTTCTCTTCAACTTACACCTTTCCAATTGTTTTAAAAGTACATGATACGCTTTTGGAAAAGCGGACTCCCCTTTTACCCTTTTAAATATGAAAATCCATATAATGGGCATAAATTTCCCTCGTATAGGATACAAAATTGCACCTAATAGACCTAAAATACCCACTATGTACAAAACAATTTTTGAATATTTTAGTAATAGATCCTTTGAAGACAGAGGTCCTTTATCTGATTTAGGTTTATTTTCAGGGCCCAGATCATCTGAACCAGTCGGTTTATTAGGTTTATTAATTGGATTTGGTTGTTCCGGTGAATTTGGGTATGTTATTTCTGATGTTTTTTTAAACATCGAATCATTTGTAAACCCTGGTGTCGGTTCAAATGGCACCCAGCCATATTCATTAAAATAAACTTCTCCCCAAGAATGCGCATCTAAATTTGTGATTTCAAATATTTTTTTATCCAATTCACCTTTCTTAAATGTGCCCTCATTGAAACCTCTAACCCAGCGGGCCTGAAAGTTTAAAGATCTGCAAAGAATGACGAATGCGGATGAAAAATTATCACAATACCCTTTTTTAGAATCAAATAAAAATTGATCGACATAATCTTGGTTTTTTTTAGGATCTGGAACACCTGTCAGGGAATACTCAAAATCACCGTTTTTTAGATAATCTTCAATAGCTTTTATTTTATCGTAATCGTTTGGAATGTCTTTGGTAATCTCTACAGCAAGCATTTTCACACGATGGGAAAACCCTTCCGGAAGTTGCACATATCTAGAATCAGGAGAATAGACATCAGGAACCGCATTCGGATCAACTGTCCCACCTTCCTTATAAAGCAGGTCTTGAGAAAAACTATTTGCACTCTTTAACGCTACCTTCTTTAACTTATCAATATCAAACTCTATTAACTTATATTGGTACTCTGCGTTTGTAAAACTATCTCCACTTTTTGGAGTTACACTGAAGATTTTATTTTCGTAATCTGCTTGGTACCACAGACCACCTTTTTTCTTAGATAAGATATTTACTTTAACTTCTCGATAAGGATATGGATAAGGTAATCTAGTCAATTTCGTTTTAATACTAATGCTTGAATTTGTATATTTTTCTTCTTCTAATCCGTCTACTACAATAGAATCATTTATTACAGTGTGCTCTGTTGGTGTTAAAGTATTAGAAGTTCCACTTACCGGATCAGCATTATTTATCCAACCTTGGCCAGTGTACGTATTTAAATCATCTATTTTCCAATAATGTGACATCCCATCTGTTGCAATAAAAGCAATAGAATCATCCGCTTCCAAGTTCCCGCCAAGTTCAGAAGCATCTACATCGTATCCTGAAGTAGCAGTAGTAGCCATCTTACTAGCTCCTTCTGCTCCATCTCCTTTTCCACTACCGTATCCAAACCAATCCAGTTCCTTTATTACAGCTATTGGATCACTCCATTGAGCTTCTTGTTTTGGACCAGCAAATCCTAATCCAATACCAAGTGCGAGAATAATCACAGAAGGTATAACCCATCTTAGTGTTGTCACAACATCAAGTTCAAAATGTTCTTTTTTGGAAAACCGTAGAGCATTCGTCAACACAATAAGCACAACACCTACAATCACAACTCGTATGAAAGAATTTTTTGCGTTATAGTCATAAAATTCACCAAGTACAGCAATGATTGAAATAGTGCATACACTAACAGGCAACATGCTCCATCTGTTACGAATCCATACATGTAAGGCACTTGTTATTGCGTATAAAACATAAAAGAAAATAAATGTATTAAATGGGCTTGAATAACTGTCCCATGTCCCATTTATGAGTAGGTCAATGTTTTTCGTAATATTCTTCAAAAACAATTGAATCCAATGTCCTAAAAAATCGCTTTGTCCTTTATAAAATTCATTAAAGGTTACATACAAAGCGTAAATAGTTAGAATCGGAAAGGAAATGTACTTTTTAATACCAAATGTATAAAAGACGATCGATAGAAAAGTAAAGAAAATGTAAGCTGACAACACTTCTTTTGTTGCTATACCATTAAGAGGAAGTAAACATTGCCAAATAAGAATAAATAGAAGGGCATAATTAATCATTTGAATCGTCCTAGGAATTCTAACTTTATGTTTATCCATTCGGTACCTCCCTCTCTTATTCTCAAACCGTATAAAATTCATAAATTACAAATAGACAACAATCATGAATAAAGCTACTGAACAAACTGAACATAAATACCCCGACCTTTAGCCAAATCTACAGCTTTTCGACCCAATGGAGATAATTCCTCAGAGTTTGTAAAGTAAACAACATGTATACTTAAATTCTTATCCAAAATAGATGAAAGTCGCTTCACAATGTCCACCGAAAGTTGATCGGTTATAAAAACGAATGAACAATGTCCTGATAAGGTTCCTTTATTTAATGTGAAAAACTGTTCGCACAATTCCCTCGAGTCAGCCTCTATCTTTGCGAGGGCTAACATGCATTTATTACGCTGTTCTTTACTATTGCGTGATGGTATTAAATAGGACGTTTTACTAATTAATAATAATCCTGCTTTTCCATTTGTTCGAATTTCCGCATCAATGAGTGAAGCAGCATGAGTAACCATTTCTTCAAATACTTCACGATTCGCAAAAGAATTGACCGCAACTAATAAATCTTGGCTATTCTTATCTTCAAAATCCTTAGACATGAGTTCTGCTCTTTTTGCTGTTGATTTCCAGTCTATCGTTGAGAGACGATCACCAGGTTGGTATTCTCGAACATTGGATACAACAGAAGATTCTCGATTTCTTCTAATCACATTTACATGCTTACCAAGCTCGTAATCTGATTGAAATTCCTGAAAATAAGTTTTTTTCAAGATCGGGTAGACAACAAGTGTATCCTTTATTAAAAAAACCTTTCTTTTTTCAATAAGGGATAGTGGATCACGAATTTTAAGTTGAATTTTCGAAAATTGGTGCTCTCCGCGTGGCATGTTTGGTATTTCATATGAGACGGAGAATTCTCGTAATAACAACGGTAAACATGCAACCTTTCCAATCGTTGATTTATTATAATGAAGGATTTTTTCCGGCAACCACTCTACTACTCCTATAAAAAACAATGGAAAGTTTTGCTTTCTACGAATTTTTATATGTAGGGTAGCAGCTTGCCCGGCATTTAAATTTGAACTAGTAACCACTCTTTCTATGTAAAAGTCAGACATTGGGTAAACAAACAAAACAAATGCGTAAAGCAAGAAAGGTAAAAGTGTATAAAACAAAAACCAACTGAGAAATCCTCCCTGCAGTTTGGCATAGGCAAAAAGTCCAAAAGATAACCCAATTAGAAAAAGAAAACGACTCCACTTGATAACGGGAAAAAAGGATTTTTTCAGAAGTTTATGCAAAATAGGTACTGAATTCAACTTGCGCGTTAGGAAGCCCTTTTGTTCTTTGGGGTTCATGAATTTACTAGATTTATTTAATTTCTGCAGCACGCTTGTTCACCCCCTTCTACTTTTATTTCTTAAAGAAGTTCATAAAGTATAAATAAAATTTCTATTAGACTATTACATATGAATAAAACTTCAACTAATTAATGTGAAAAAAAGCTCTTTTTTTCTTTACGAATTGGTACAGGTGTTACTTGAATAATGTCATGAATAATTGTTTCAGTACTAACTTTTTGCAAGTTCACATCTGGTTTTAAAATCAAACGATGCGATAATACAAAAGGTGCAAGATATTGAACATCATCTGGAAGCACAAAGTCACGGCCTCTTGTAAAGGCTAAAGCTTGAGAGGCTTTCATTAAAGCAATTGAGCCCCGTGGGCTTACACCAAGGTGGATTCGATTATCATGTCGGGTTTTGTTGACAAGTTCAACGATATATCTAGAAATAGATTCATCCACTGTTATCGTTCTTACCATATTTTGAATCTGTATGATATCATCTGTTGAAAGGACTGGTTCCAAAGCTTCAACAGGTGTTGAATGCCGTGCTTTATCAAGAATGATCAATTCATCTGCCAAAGCAGGGTAACCCATTCTAATTTTTAGTAAAAAACGATCAATTTGTGCTTCGGGAAGTTCATATGTACCTTCATAATCAATTGGATTTTGTGTAGCCATTACGAAAAATGGCTTCGGTAGCTCATTTGTTACACCGTCAACAGTAATGGAGTGTTCTTCCATAGCTTCTAGTAGAGCAGATTGGGTTTTGGGAGAAGTCCGGTTGATTTCATCTGCAAGAATAATATTCCCTACGATCGGACCTGGTTTAAAATGAAAATCTCCCGTTTTTGGGTTGAATACCGAAACACCAATTACATCCGAAGGTAACAAATCTGGCGTAAATTGTATCCTTTTATATGTAGCTGAAATTGATCTCGCAATAGATTTTACCAGCATTGTCTTACCGACACCTGGAACATCCTCTAATAGGATATGCCCCTGTGCAAGTATCCCCACTAAGGCAAGCTCTGCTACATCTCTTTTTCCGATAATGACTTTTTCAATGTTATCTAGTATTCTCACAACTTGCGGATTTGATTGGTAATTCATTCCTACTCCCCCATAACTAAAATTTATTCATAATTATTTATCTGATATTCATCTGAATTTTCTAACAATTATACCACCGTTCAGGAGATGATTGTAAAATTTTACAAAGTATCTGATGAATATTCGAGATTTTGTAAACAACATCCTGTGGTTTCCTATTTGGTTAATGGTACTATATAATTCAAGGCTTCTTTTTGCGTTGATGTAATACGATTATTCGGATGCTAGAGATACACTTTAATTAGACACTCTTTTTTAGCTTAATAATACTTATTGCTCTAAATTTTACGGGAAAAGAACGTAGAAAAATGTCGAAAAAACTGAAACTTATCTTGCATAACTTTGCCTATCCTGATAGCAAAAGGTATTTTTTTGATTTAAATCTACTAAAATAAGTAAAATATTTGATAAACTTGCACTAGATAAATTTTTAATTATAAGGAGAAATATTCATGCCTATAGAGTTCAATTCAAATATAACCATACCTAATATGTCTGTACTTCTTAAGATGGATCACCGTAAGGTTCAATATAAAAAAGGCGATTTATTATTCAGGGAAGGAGAGCCAGGACATCAATCCTTTCTAGTACTTTCTGGTAGAGTGCGTATAAGTAAAATTCATTCTGATGGTTCAGAATTCACTTTACGGATTTGTCAGGAAGATGAACTATGCGGAGAACTAATTTTATTTAATCCAGAGAGCCGTTATTTCTATAATGCAGAAGCCATTACTGACTGCGAAATTGCAATTTTAGAAAAAACAACTATGGAAAATGAGATTGTTGCTAATCCGACTGTCGGTCTAGAATTCCTCATTTGGATGAATAATCATATTCGAAAGACGATGACACGATTCTGGGGACTAACTTCTTGCGGAAAGAAAGGAACTCTGTATGCAACATTAATTCGTCTGGCTAACAGCTTCGGTATAAAAAATGAAGATGGAAGTATTTTAATTGATTTACATGTTACAAATCAGGACCTTGCAAGTTTTTGTGCCTCTACACGTGAAACTGTCAATATCTTCTTAAATGAATTAAAAAAAGAGGGAATTGTAACTATTGAAAAGGGAAAAATTACGATTCGACATATAGAACATTTACGTAAAATTATGGGATGCGACAACTGTGTCGCAGTCTATTGTACGATTCATTAATTCTTTTTCGCCCTGCTTATGCAGGGTTTTTTTTTATTAAATTCCATTCCATAATCCATTTTTCCCTCATCTTTTATGTGTCTAAAGCACACATCTTCTTCACAATTCCGTCATAATTAGAATTCAGATTGTTAGAATTCTAACATTTTTTTAATCGATATTTTTATAAATTTTATTAGAGAAAAAGATTTGGAGGGAGGCCGAACTTTGAAAAAGCTAAGAGAAATTTTTAGTAATAGAAAAACATTCTGGTTCCTTGGAACCTTTATTGCTGGAGTTGTTTTCTGGGTAGGATTCACATCTGCTGTTCACTATATGGATACACCTGAATTCTGCGGGACTTGTCATATCATGGATGATGTTGTTAATTCACATGCCGCTTCAGCACACGCAGATCTTGAGTGCGGTAGTTGCCATGTACCTGCAGGAAATATTGCAACCAAGATGATTTATAAAGCGAAGGTTGGTACGGGTCACGTTTATTACAATCTATTCGCTCAAGAAGATATTCCAAATTTACTTAAAGCAAAAGAAGAGACAAAAGAAGTAGTTGAAGCTAACTGTATTAGCTGCCATAAGGCAATGTTAGGAAATGTTGAACATACAGCAAAAGAAGATTGTGGAAGTTGCCATCGTGGTTTACCGCACGGACAACAATCATTCAAAACAAAAGAATGGAACAAAGAGCCTAAGCCAGGTGAACTTTTGAAGAATAAGGAGGGAGTATTTTAATGAGAAATTTAAAACTACTTTTAATTGCATTAGTCTTAATCATCATTACCTTTTCATTATCAGCATGCAATGATAAAGAACAAGATGCTAAAAATTTAACAACAGGATTGAAAGCTACTGAAATTAATAATGAAGCCTTCAAAAAACTGTTCCCATTACAATATAAAAGTTATATGAGCAACATGGAAATGGAAGATACAACATATGGTGGTTCTGAACCAAGAAGTAAATTCTCTGATGATAAAGAGCCATTACTGCCTATCTTATTTAATGGATACCCATTTGCGACAGATTATAATGAAGATCGCGGACACACATACGCTATGGTAGATATCGAGCGTACACTTCGCGTTACCGACAAAACAGCTGGTGGTTGTCTATCTTGTAAGTCAACTGTAGTTCCTCAACTTATTGCAGATATGGGCGAACATTATTGGAAAGCTGGAAGTTTCAAATCAGAAGTATTACCAAAAGCGAAAGCAGCGGGGCACAGTGCGGTCGGATGCTCTGACTGTCACAACCCTGTAAACATGGATTTGCGCGTTACTCGACCAATGTTTATTGATGCAATGAAAGAAAAAGGTATAGATGTTGCTCATGCAACAAAGAATGAAATGCGTACGTATGTCTGTGCACAATGTCATTCTGAGTATTTCTTTAAAGCGGAAACAAACGTCGTTACATTCCCTTGGAAAGACGGTTTATCGGCTGAAGCAATGTATGGCTACTACGATAAAGAAAGAGCGAACCCAACAAGTTTCCAAAAAGACTATATCTCTAACATTTCAGGTGCTCCAATCCTGAAAGCACAACACCCAGATTATGAAAACTACACACAAGGTACTCATGCAAAAGCCGGTGTTTCTTGTGCAGATTGTCATATGCAATATGAGAGAATGGATAACGGCAAGAAAATCTCTTCACACCAATGGACATCTCCACTTAAATCGATGGACACTTCTTGTGGAACATGTCATAGCAGTCGCGATATGAAAGATTTAGAAAAACAAGTTCAAGGAATTCAAAAAACGTATAAAGAAGCGTTAGATCATGCTGAAGAAATTTCAATGAACGCACACTACTATGTAAACAAAATGATTACATCTGGTGTGGACACAGCGAAGGTTAAAGAAGCACAAGAACAAATTCGTCTTGGTCAATGGTTATGGGATTACAATGCCGCTGAAAACTCAACTGGTTTCCACAACCCACAAGGTGCAATGGATACTCTTATGAAATCAGCTAACGCATCAAATAAAGCAATCCAAATTGCAACTGAAGAACTTGTTAAAAAAGGCGTAAATATAAGCGAGTTAAAAGCTGAAATTGAAAAAGCAAAAAATGCTGTTATTACTGAAAAAGATACAACAAAGAAAAAGAATTCGGCTGTGAATGCATACTTCCCTGGTCAACAACCAGTAGTTCCTGCAACGCCAGCAAAATAATTTATAATCTTAAAGAGGTTGGACGAAAGTCCTACCTCTTTTTCTACTTCTTCTTATCGGTTTACTTCTCTTGGGCTGCTGCCCCAAAGCTAAATTATCTATTGCCCTAAAAACATCATCCTATGGGATTCCAATTTAATTTTATTTCAAACAATAAATAACCCAGGCACAAAAATGTTAACTTTTTAGTCACTGTTAGAACACATTAAAACCATATCAGGGGTGTTACAATTTGAATGCATAATTTTAATAAGAAAGGCATGAATATGAAGAAAAAACATTTATTTATTATTGCAGGTGTTATAGGTATTATTCTAGCGGTTGGGGTTTCTGTTTATTTTCTAATGAACCAAAAAGAGGAGATTGCCGGACCAAAGTTAACTGGGCTGAGTCAAGATGAAATTCGTATAGAACCATTCATGAAATTATTCCCAAATCAATATGAAGGATATTTAAGTAGTGAAGCAATGGCGAATACAGAGTTTTCAGGTTCTGAACCAAAATCAAAGTTTGCGGCTGATATGGAACCTTTATTACCTATCTTGTTTAGCGGTAGTGCTTTTTCTACTCAGTACCTAGAGGACCGCGGGCATGTTTATGCTCTTAAAGATTTAGATGAATCGCTACGTGTTACAGACAAATCACCTGGTGCATGTTTACAATGTAAATCAACAGCTGTACCACCACTTGTAAGCAAGTATGGAGAAAAGTTTTGGACAGCAAGTTTAAGACAGGAAATTTTTCCGGCTGGAGAAGAAATGCACCAAGGAGCTGTCGGATGTTCCACTTGCCATAAACCAAACACAATGGAATTAACAGTAACTCGACCAGGCTTTATCGAAAAAATGACTGAAATCGGTATTGATCTCGAGCACGCGTCTCAGAAGGATATGAAGAACTACGTTTGTGCACAATGTCATGTTGAATACTATTTCCGCGGTGATAACGGAGAAGTTACACATCCTTGGAACTCTGGTTTCAAAGCAGTAGAAGGATTTATATACTATTCATCCCGCGCTCGTCAAAATGGATTTGAAAAGGACTACGTTTCTAACGTCTCTGGAGCGCCAATGTTAAAAGCACAGCATCCTGATTATGAAATGTATAGTAAAAGCGCACATGCGAAAAGCGGTGTAACGTGTGCTGATTGTCATATGCCTAAGATGACAAAGAACGGAAAAAAGATTTCCTCACACCAAATGACTTCACCGTTGCATGACATGCAGGGTGCATGTGGTAAATGTCATAAAGATTTGGACAAAAAGAAAGCTCAAGTATCATCCATTCAAGGGGAATTTAAAACAGAGCTTCTTGATGTGGAGGCACAATTAGCAAAAGCACATTACTATGTAAATCGTATGATAACGACAGGGTGTACACCTGAAGAAATTAAGGAAGCTCAAACACAGATTCGATTCGGCCAATGGTTTATGGACTTCAACGCGGCTGAAAATTCAACTGGTTTCCATAACCCTGAAGGTGCAAAAGACAACTTCCGTATCGCCAAGAATGCAATTAAAGAATGTATGTCTATCGCTGAGCCTGCTTTAATAGCAAAAGATGTCGATTTAAAGCTACTTGATTCACAAATTGAGCAAACTATTGCAAATGTATTAAATGAACCTGATCATACAAAGAAGAAGTTATTTGTAAATAATGAGTGGTTTCCTTCTCAAGCTCCAGCGAAGTAAATCCTTAATAATTACAATTACCCCTATTTAACAAATATAATTAAGTCAAAAAACGAACAATTTATGACTCTCGATAAATACATCGAGAGTCTTTTTATATTTTCAATGGTATCAAACACCAAATAATCGTTATAGAATCAAGTAAATAACGTATTTATATCCTTTTTATGACCGAAAGTCATGAAAATTCAGAATATTTTGCGTTTATCCGAAAATATTGCTAAAAGATGAATAGCAGAATAAAATTTACATACCGGCGTTTTGCTGGACATAAAATAATCATGTGTTGGGAACGTTAGTCGTATCACCCCGAATTACATATGCAAATCGTCGGTTTGCAACAGATCGTTGCAAAAAAACAAAAATGGCGTCAAGCCAATCTTCTAAGGAGGAAGTACCCGTGAAAAATTTCACAAGATTATTTGCTATCGTGATTGCATTATTCATGTTAGCAACAGTTGCTGTTGGTTGTAACAAAGATAGCGACAAAGAAGAAGGCAAAAAAGAAAGCAAAGAGATTCAAGTAGGTATCGTATTACCAACTAAAGACGAGCCGCGTTGGATTCAAGACAAAACTCGTTTTGAAGATGCTTTAGACGAAGCTGGTTATACTTCTGAAGTATTATTCTCTCAAGGAGATTCTGCTAAAGAAAAAACGAACGTAGAAGCTCTTATCGCAAAAGGAATAGAAGTTTTGATTATCTGCCCTCATGATGGCGCTGCTGCTGCTGCATCTGTTGAAGCTGCTGCTGCTGAAGGTATTAAGGTTATCGCTTATGACCGTTTAATCACTGGAACTGATAAAGTTGACTACTATGTATCTTTCGATAGCATTTCAGTTGGTAAAGCACAAGCTCAATACCTTGTAGACAAAGCTTCTGGTAAAAAAGGTCAACCTTTATACCTTTATGCAGGTGCTGCATCTGACAACAACGCATTCTTATTCTTCGAAGGCGCTTGGACTGTTCTTCAACCAAAAATCGCTGATGGTACTTTCGTAGTTGCTAACTCAACTGAAGCAATTACATTGAAAGATAAGGCAAAATTATCTCGTGAAGAATTAGGAAAAATTATCGGTCAAGTAACAACTGACTGGAAACCAGAAGTAGCTAAATCACTTGCTGAATCTAACTTAACATCTGCAAAAGCTGATGCTAAAGGTGAAGTTCTTATCTTAGCTCCAAACGATGGAACTGCTCGTGCAATTGCTGATACTTTCAAATCTGATACTGCGGTAACTAAGTTTACTGTAACTGGTCAAGATGCTGAAGTTCCTTCAGTTCAATACATCATTGATGGAAAACAATCTATGACTGTATTCAAAGATGTTCGCACACTTGTTAAAGATGCAATCTCTATGGCAAAATCAATTCTTGACAAAAAAGATGTTGATGTAACTGCAAAAACAAATAACGGTAAAAAAGATGTTCCAACAAAACAAACTGAAGTTGTCACTGTAGATCAAGCTAACGTAAAAGCTGCATTAGTTGACTCTGAATACTACAAAGCTGATGAATTTCAAAACCTTAAATAATTAACCGAGATCTTACAACAAAATAGTGGCAGCTTTTCCTGTCACTATTTTGTTTTTTTTGTTAAAATATATATCTGATTTAGATTTGACTAAGGTTATGTATCCGGTATTTTTAAGCTTTTCATTACTTAAAGTCCGACAGGTTTAAAAAGGCACTTGGACTCTAAATTTATTTAATTTAGGTAAATGTAATCACATTTATAAGGGCATACCTAATCTTATTGAAATCATAAAATTTTACAAACGGGCTTATGAAATCCAACGTCCTTTCAGCTCCCTTAATATAAACAAGTAGGCTACTCACACAAACCTACGATAATGCTTATTCAGTCTCAAAACATTACTGTCTTAAGGTGGAGTTAAGCGGATTTCCAAGTACCTAAACTCAAGGAGAATCATCTATGAGTCAATACATCTTAGAAATGGACCAAATTACAAAGGAGTTCCCAGGTGTTAAAGCACTGAACAACGTGTCTTTTAAAGTTAAAAAAGGCGAAATACACTGTCTTGTTGGTGAAAATGGCGCTGGAAAGTCAACTTTGATGAAGGTCTTAAGTGGTGTGTATCCTTATGGTACATACACAGGAAACATCATTTTTAATGGAGGCACATCTGCAAATACAACCAACGGAGTACAAAAATTCACTGGCATTGCTGACAGTGAAAGGGCTGGTATTGCGATTATCTATCAAGAGTTGGCATTGTTCCCAGAACTAACTGTATACGAAAATATCTTTATGGGACACGAAATTAAAAAGGGTGTAACAGTCAACTGGAATGAAACCATCATGAAGGCGCAAGAAGCCTTAAAAAAAGTCAAATTAGAAGTTAACCCTGCAACAAAAATTAAAGAGCTTGGTGTTGGTAAGCAACAACTTGTAGAAATTGCAAAGGCACTTTGTAAAGACGTAAAGTTAATCATTTTAGATGAACCTACAGCTGCACTTAATGAAAACGACAGTGAAAACTTACTATTCTTGATGAAAGAATTAAAAAAACAAGGCATCACTTGTATTATGATCTCACACAAATTAAAAGAGGTTATCTCAGTTGCTGACACGGTAACCGTTTTACGTGATGGACAAACGATTTGTTCACTTGACAGTGAAACTGGAGAAATTACAGAACCAACAATAATAAAAAATATGGTTGGACGTGACATCGAAGACATTTATCCAAAACGCCCTAATCAGAAGGTTGGCGAAAAAGCAATCGAAGTTCAAAACTGGAGTGTTTATGACAGCAAACTTGGACGCAAAACAAATGATGATGTAAACTTCCATGTTCGTAAAGGTGAAATCGTTGGTATTGCAGGGCTTATGGGTTCTGGTCGTACGGAGTTAGCACAAAGTATTTTTGGAAACCCTAAAAATTGCAAGCTTAGCGGTACTATTTTGATTAACGGAAAAGAAATGAAACATTTCAAACATCCTAAGAACGCGATTGATGCGGGTATTGCTTACGTAACTGAAGACCGCAAAGGTGATGGTCTCATTTTGATACAAGACATCAAGAACAACATTACAATATCAAACTTATCCAAACTTTCAAAAGGCGGCATTATTAACCAAAACGATGAGGTTGTTGTTGCAAACGATTACTTAAAAAATATAAATATTAAAGCGCCATCCATTGCACAATTAGTAGGAAACCTTAGTGGTGGTAACCAGCAAAAGGTTTCATTAGCGAAATGGCTATTCACATCGCCAAATATCTTAATACTTGATGAACCAACACGTGGAATTGATGTTGGTGCAAAATATGAAATCTATACTTTTATGAATGCACTTGTTGCACAAGGAATGAGTATTATTATGATTTCATCAGAGCTTCCAGAAGTTCTAGGCATGAGTGACCGGGTTTATGTAATGGCGAACGGAAAAATAACTGGTGAACTCAGCCGAAATGAAGCAACGCAAGAAAAAGTAATGGAAATGGCAACTGTTTAGGTACACATGTATTTATATAATTTTTATAGATTAACTCTTTGGAGGAATTTTAAATGGCTTTTATCAACGAAGGCATTACACTTTTCAAAAAGAACATCCGTGAATACGGTATGTATATCGCTCTTGCAGTGATCATGGCAACATTTTATTTCCAAACAGACGGATTATTCATGTCGTCTCGTAACCTTTCTAACCTAATCAACATGACAGGTTATATAGCAGTACTAGCTGTGGGTATGACGCTTGTTATCGTTATCCGGCATATTGACCTTTCAGTTGGTTTCGTTGCTGGTTTCGTAGGTGCCGTTGCAGCTATCCTGTTAACGCAACATGACATGCCGGTATGGCTTACAATTGTGATTGCTTTGATACTTGGATGTGTGATTGGTTTAATTAATGGATTTTTTGTTGCAAATCTTGGTATTCCAGCATTCGTAGTATCTCTAGCAGGTATGTTGATTTTCCGTGGTTTATTGCAATTATCACTAGTTAAAACTGGAACAATCATTATTCCGAACCAAGCATTCAAAGATATCGGTAATGGTTATATCCCAAGCCTTTTCATGGTAGATACTTTCCAAGGTCTCACACTTGTAATTGGAGTATTGGCAATTATCCTTTTCATTTGGAGCGAAATCAAAACGCGCATTAACAACAAAAAATACGGGTTTGAAGTACTTTCTATCCCAATGATGTTTATCAAAATTGCCTTTATATCTTTCATCATTGGTTATATCTTTTACACATTAGCCGGATACCACGGTCTATCCTGGACAGCAGTTATTGTTCTTGTTATAGTGGCACTTTATCACTTTATTACAACAAAAACACCACTTGGTCGTCATATCTATGCGGTTGGTGGAAACCCAGAAGCAGCACAACTTTCTGGTATCAGCGTTAAGAAAATTACGTACATCGTATTTGCTTCAATGAGTACACTGGCAGCTTTGTCAGGTATCTTATACACAGCACGTCTAAACTCAGCAGCACCTACAGCTGGGGTTATGTTCGAACTTGATGCAATCGCTGCAGCATACGTTGGTGGCGTTTCAGCAGCCGGTGGTGTTGGTAAAGTAACTGGTTCAATCATCGGTGCGTTTGTAATGGCATCATTGACATCAGGTATGAATCTTATGTTCATTGACGTCTCATGGCAGTACATTATTCGTGGTGCTGTACTCGTTCTCGCAGTAGTGTTCGACGTTATGACTCGTAATAAAGCAAAATAAGCTTTTCTGATCGGAAGTTAATAGTCTGAAAATCCTTTTAAGATTCTTATTTAGAATCTAAAAAGGATTTTTTTTCGTTATATGGGTAAACCATCCCCTCCTAAAAGTCTGTTTATCATTCTCCGCCCAACCCACTTCTAAACATAGAATAATTAGCTCATGCAACATATGTCAGTTCAATACTTTAAGGCTCTCTATAATTTAATTAAATTAATAGGTGTTTTGGGTTTAGCATTTTTTTAAAATAAAAGTTTTTATAAAGACGCACTCATTAGACATAAGTAAAGAAGGTGTAAAATGTTGGTAAAATCTTTTGTAATGTGTTGAATGGCCCTGATAATCAATGTTACACTCCTTTTGAAGTCCAATATATTATTAAATATTTTAGGAGTTTTAAATGAAATTAAAAATAAGAACAAAAATTATTTTAGGTTTTTCAATTGTTCTATTAATTACTGGATTGATTTCTGTTATTTCATATAAAAACGTTAAAGATTTGGTGGAGAAATCTACGGTTACCGTAAACACTGATATTCCAATGCTTCAAAAGTTAAGCATGGTAAAATATAACCTTGCTTTTCAAACAGCTAATGCAAGAGGGTACTTATTCTACAAAGATGAAAGTATGTATAGGGAATATACACACCTTGTTTCTGAAAATAATAAATTAATCAAGGAATTAATAGCGACTTCTAAAACAAAAGCTGATAGAGATGTAATGATTGAGTTAAAAAAGCTAAACTTGGAAGCTAATAATGTTATAAGTAATGATATATTTCCCTTATACTATACGGGAAATATGGATGAAGTAATTTCAACTTTGAAAACGAAAGAAGTACCTATTTCTGCAAAAGCAGCTAAGTTACTTGATGAATTTAGTAAGAAAAAAAACGATGCATTGAAGCAAACCTCAAGCACTTTAATTAATACTAGTAGTAAAGCAAAAAGTGCAGTCATTATTTTTAGTGTTGTAGGATTACTAGCTGGGATTTTGATTAGTTATACAATCTCCAGAATGATATCGAGACCAGTTGTTTCATTAGCTGAAATTGCTGACCAGGTTTCTAATGGAGATTTAACTCTTGTTGTAAAAAGCAAATCAAAAGATGAAATTGGTGATCTAAGCTATTCTTTTAATACAATGATACAAAATTTAAGAAAAGTAATAAGCGATGTAGCTGAAGCATCTATTCAAGTGGCAACTTCAAGCGAGGAACTTTCTGCATCTTCTGAAGAAACTACTGCAGCAGCTAAACAAGTGACTGCAACTATAAGTCAATTAGCTGAAGGAGCAACCCGACAAGCTGAAGCTGTTGAAGTAACAAGCGTTGTGGTTAATCAAATGTCTGCAAGTATATTACAAGTAGCTGAAAATACTGAAAAAGTGTCTCAAGCTTCAATTAGAGTGTCTCATGCAGCAAATCAAGGCTCTAATGAAGCTAAGAATGCTATTATGAAAATTAACCAAATAAAAAATACTGCATCAGATACAGCTGAAGTAGTTAAAACCTTGGGTGATGAATCAAAAAAGATTGGACATATCATTGATGTTATTAAAGGAATTGCAGATCAAACTAATTTATTAGCTTTAAATGCTGCCATAGAAGCAGCAAGGGCTGGTGACCAGGGTCGTGGTTTTGCCGTTGTAGCAGATGAAGTTCGTATGTTAGCTGAACAATCTGCATCTTCAGCTCAGCAAATTGCGCTATTAATATCAAAGATTCAAGATGAAACAACTAAAGCAGTACAGGTGATAGAAGTCGAAACAAAAGTAGTAGATGAAGGCGTAATAGCCGTAAATAAAGCTGGCGAGTCCTTCCAAGCTATTGTTCAAGAAATAGATCAAGTTGTTGATCAAATACATCAAGTAAGTTTGGCAACTAAACAAATGTCTGAAGGAAGTAAAGAAGTCGTACGTTCAATAAAGGAAATTGCCGAAGTTGCAGAACAAACTGCGAATTCTGGACAAGAAGTAGCAATAGCCGCTGAAGAGCAATCCTTGTCAATTCAAGAAGTGACTAATTCTGCAGGACAATTAGCAAATTTAGCTGATCAACTTAGAAAAACTGTTTCTCAATTTAAATCTTAGTCGTAACATTATTTACAAGAAAAGCTGGTAATCCCCTGTCGTATAGACTGAGGAAAAACCAGCTTTTTTAAAACGCCCTGTTATTGTGTAAATAATCTAAAAAATTCCTTCTAGCAATTTATTTCATTTTTTTTATTATTTCAATTTAAATTTTAGAATTTCTTGTTCTAGTTGTTCTGATAGTTCTTTTAATCCATTCGATTGTTGAATGTAGATTTGCATTGTAGACGAAATTTCATCTGCTGCTGCAGATACTTCTTCAGTCGCAGCTGCTGTTTGTTGAGATACAGCTGTAATATTTTCCATCTCTTCACTGACTTTATCTTTATTGGACTGACTATCCTTCACAGACTCTTCTACTTTTTTAACCTCTTTAGCTAATTCACTGACAGTTGATAAGATATCATTAAAAATTGCTTCCGTTACTTTCACAGCTTCATCTTGCTGCTCAACCGCTTCGCTTGTTTTTTTCATTGCATCTACTGCTGTATTTACAACATCCTTAATGTTGTCTATGATGCGTTTGATTTGCTCTGCTGATGTTTTGGATTGTTCTGCTAATATTTTAACCTCATTAGCTACCACAGCAAAACCACGTCCATGTTCCCCTGCTCTAGCAGCTTCAATAGAGGCATTTAGAGACAATAGGTTCGTTTGTGCCGTTATTTGAGTAATCACTTGAATAATTGCGTTGATTTCCTCCATACGATCTGACACATTCTTTACAATTACAGAGACTTCATTTGTGGAAGACTTTGTCTCAGCTGATTTTTCTGTCAATAAATGGACAATTTCTAAACCGTTGTTACTTAATGTTAAAGACTGTTGTGAAACAGTATTCATTTCTTGTGTAATTGTAGAGATACCATCTAATTGATAAGATAATTCTTTCATTTGATCAGAACTAGTTAGAACATTTATTGCTTGTGAATTAGCTCCTTTTGCGATTTCACTAATACTAAGAGCTACCTCATTAAGTGATGTATTGGCTTCTTGCGTCATCGAATCTAAGTTAGAAGATGTTTCCCTTACCGCTTTTGACGTTTGATCTACTTTTTGTAGAGCATCTGAAAGTTGTTCCATCATACCATTAAAACTCTGTTCCAACTCTTTAAACTCATCATTCGTTTTAACCGAAACTCTTGTAGTAAAATCACCTTTTGAAGTCATTTTTAAAGCTTCGTTAAATGAAATAATATTTTTTGACATGCGAGTTCCGAATAGGAATGCAACTAAAGCAGAAATAACTGTAAAAATTGCTAATAAAATTAATCTGATAGATTGTAATTCTTCCGAACCTTTTGTAATTTCTGCATAATCTAAAGTCGATATGAATTTCCAACCTGTAAGCTCATACGTAGAGTAGGCTGAAAATGTATCTTCCCCATTTAAAATGTACTTCTTATAGCCATTTGAATTTTTTTGCATAGAATTCCAAATAGCAAGTTTTGTTATAGACTTACCAACCTTACTTTTATCAGGATGTGCAATGTAGCCTCCATCCTGGTCAACAATTGTCATATAACCGTTTTCACCTATTTTCATTCGACTGATAGAGTCTGAAAATCGGCCAAGATCTATGTCAATAGCAGTAACTCCCACTAATTTTCGACCTTGATCATATACAGCACGTGATAAAGTTACAACCATTTGTTTTGTAACTGCATCCGGATATGGTTTTGAAATGAACGTTTCACCATTTTTTGATACAGCTCCTTTATACCAATCACGACTAGTAGGATCGTATCCATCAGGTAATTCCTGTTTTGGTGCTATGATCATATCCATATTAGTAGATCCAAAGTATACAGACGAATAATCTTTATTCGTTTGCAACGTTCCTTCTAAAACGTCAAAACCATACAGTTGATGTGATGGGTCACCATAAAAGTCTATAAAATTAGCATTGCTAGCAATAAGTTCTACTTGATTTTCTATCCCTTTCAAATAATAATCAAATGATTGTTGGGCTTGTTTGGTCGTTTGAAGTGTAGATTGAGATACTTGTTTTGACATTGTGCTTTGTATCTTATCGTTTTCAATGATTGATAGTAAAATTAAAGGCACTAACCCTACAAGCACCATACTCATTATTAACTTTACTCTTACACTTTTCCATTTGATTCGACTCTTCTGTTTTACTACATTTTCCATTATTAACCTCCTAAATTATGTCTACCTTACTTTTAGAAACTGTAATTTTTTTAAATAACTCAAAATAACTAAGATCTTTTCATTGGATGACACTTTTTGTACTGAATATTCTGCAAACTTTGTGCAAAAATTCCTTTACATGTTTATGCTATGTGCCACCTCCGACTAATTATATGACAAAATACAAATATTCGACATACTTTGACAAAGATTTTACATAAAATATTTCATTTTGGATATTGGGAATTCATACCTATTAACTAAAATTAATAAGAGGCTGGGACATAACACTCTAAAATCGTTTTCTGTTTGCTTTTAGCGGGCGAAGTTTCGAGCCTCTGCGCCTGAGAATTGCATTCTCAGGTTTCAGGGTCTCTCACTCCACTCTTCAACTGGACTGGTACCAATGGGTCCAGTTGAATTCAATCCCGCAGGAGTCAAACAGATGATTTTGAGTATTATCCCAACCTCCACTGTAGTTAAAATTATTCTTCGATTATTATATCTTCATATCTCATTAAACCTAATGGGCTTTGCTTAGTTCCTAAAATTCCCTCTCTATGAACATGTCCCATCTGTGGATGATACAAGAAAATCCAAGGAATATCATTTACAATTTTCCTTTGAACTTCTTTATATATATCCATTCTTTTTAAAGGGTTTATAACTCCTTTAGCCTCATTCATTAAGTGCGTTACCTCAAAATTATCATATCTAGTAAAATTAGTTATAGTTGAATGGTTAAACAGAGGTTGAAGGAAGTTATCTGGGTCACCAGTATCTGCTATCCACCTTGAAATAAAAAGATCACACTTTTTTATTGTTTCAGGTTTCAAATATCTATCAAGTGGAACCTTTTCAACATCACACTCAACGCCCACAGCCTTCAAGTCTTCCACTACATACTTTGTAATTTTGTTAAATACAGTGTCTTCACTGCCTTCTCTAGAAATAACTTTTAGTTTTATAGGAGATGTCCATTTTTTCCTGATTATATCCTTAGCAAGCGATGGGTTATAAACAAAGCCTTGAAGGTTATCGTTAGGAATCATGTCAGGTGGAACGGGACCTTTAGACTCAACAGCCATTCCCCCTAATATTTCATCAATTATTTTCTTTTTATTAACGGCGTGGTTAAGTGCTTTTCTAATATCCAAATCCTTTATCGCTAGTGAATTTGATTCAAGATTAAAGCCTACATAGTAGCTCCCTAATATACTTCTCATCTTAATACTTGAAGAAACGTCTCTTAGTTTCTCTCTATTTTCCTTACCATCTACAAGAACAAAGTCGTATGTACCATTTATAAACTTATCTGCAGCATGATTTTCATTAAACTTGATGTTTACTTTATCAATATAAGGGGTTCCTGCGTAATAATCTTTAAAAGCCTTTAATACGCACCCTTCATTATTCCTGCTTTCAATAATATAGGCACCACATCCTATAACTGCTCCATTTTCCCCTTCTCCCTTGCTAATAATTGAACAAGAGAACTGGGCAAGGTTAAGTAAAAAGCCACTATATGGGCTGGAAAGCTTTAGGGCTATTCTGTATCTATCTAAAATTTTGATTCCGCTAACTTCCCGAGTTCTTCCAGAAACAAAATCCTGATAACCTTCAAGTTGTTCAAGATACCAATTGTTTGGTGATCCCACGTCCGGATCTAGTAGTCTTTTGTACGTATACTTTACATCTTCAGCGGTTATCTCAGCACCATTATGAAATTTTGCACCTTTTCTAAGATTAAAAACCCAAGTTAGATTATCCTCTTCTACATACCAGCTTTTTGCAATACCAGGAAGTATTTCACCAGAAGCGCCTATAGTGAGAATTCCTGAATGAACGTTCACAAGTATTTGTCCGCTTTCTTGATCATAAGCCATAGCCGGATCATAATTTAGTGGCGCAGTAACAAAAGCGGTGTTTAGCGAACATTCTGATCTTTCTCCTACACTCAACCTTGCAAGAAGCTTCCCAGATATTAAATCAAGATTTCTAGAAACCTCGGATAATTTTTGAAGTGCAGCTTTTGTATATTGGGTATCCATTGAAGCAATTTCTATCATTGCAATAACATTTCTTGAAACTGCATTCATCTCTTCCGTTGAAGCTAGAATTTCTTCAAGGCTCTGGGTCTGTTTTGATACAGCTAAATTAATTTCTTGCGTAATACTTGCAGAAGTAGTGACGGCATTAATAATATTGTTGAAAACTTCCAACGTATTGTTTGCTATATCAGAACCTTCATTAACCTTTTCTCCACTTTTGTTCATGGCTTCAATGGTATCTGAAATACTCCTGTTTATTTCTTCAATTGTCTTAGAAATATCTTCTGCAGACTTAGCACTTCTTTCTGACAAATTCTTTACTTCTTGAGCTACTACTGCAAAACCTCTGCCTGCTTCGCCTGCTCGCGCTGCCTCTATTGATGCATTGAGAGATAAAAGATTGGTATGCCCAGCTATATCTTTAATTGCCTTAAGCATATCATCTATATGCACAGCCTTTAAACTAAGCCTCATAACTACTTCTTTTGCATAATCTACAGAGGATTGAATTTCACCCATTGCTTCAATAGACTTATGTACAGCCTTACTTCCCTCTTGTGCTGCTTCCATTGTATGATCAGCTATCTTTTTCGAATTTTCAGTACTAGCAAAGACCTCTTCTGTCAAAACAGAATAGTTTGCGATTTCACTCGCTACTTTACTAATAGATTCCATTTGTACTTCTACTGATTGAGCGACCTTTTGAGTAATACCTATTAGATTCTCTACTGCAAAACCAGTTTCTTCAATTTTTCCTGATATCCTATCTACAGTAACCTTTTGATTGTATTTCAAAAGCGCAATTTCATTTTCAGTATTGATAGTTTCGAAATCTTCTGAAAATTTAACATCTACAAAATTGGCATCTTTAAGTTTTTTATTTAATAACCATTTCAACATGTACTTTCACCTTCAATTGAATTTATTTTTTTAATTTTTCATTCCTATATCGACGTCTTTTGACAAATTTTACATGAAAAAATTCATTTTGACTATATATTTACAACACTTGATATAGGTACAATCATTGTTTTAATCATGATTTTTTAAAATATGAGATTTACTTTATAAACTAGTATCTAAAAATTACGTTTCAGGATTTACTAGTTTTCATTTGTTTTGATAACTTTATATTATTTATTTCTGCTTCCACAGATATAACGGATATTACTTAAAACCCTAATTACTTATGTAGGTTAGTTACTTATTGAAATTTTCCGTATCGACAAATCTAATTTTTCAATTAAATAAAATTATTTTCATGTTATAATAATTATAATTAAGTATTTTTACCATTAGATATTAGTATTCGTCCAGGAGGTTTATATGTTAAAAGTTAAAAAGAGTACTATAAAGGTATTTGATGACCTATCTACCATTGAAAAGGAAGTCATATTAGATACATCACAACTTGAAGATCTTACAAATCAATTGTTGATAATTGGATTAGGAAATAGAGATTTAGCAATAGCTAAAAAGATTCAACCATTTATACAAGAACACTTGGATACAATTACCACTAATTATTACAACGAAATTCAAAAAGAAGCATCACTTTTAAAAATTATAAAAGACAACAGTACTGTGGATCGATTGAAAAAAACATTAACCAGACATTTATTTGAACTTTTTGATGGCAAAATTGATCATAATTTTATTAATCAGAGAATCACAATAGCCCATGTTCATGTAAAAATTGGTCTAAAAACAAAATGGTATATGGCTGCCTTTCAGAGTTTGTTTAGTACATTCGTTGAGATATTAAACAAATACATATTGGATAAAGATGAACTTCTAGAAGCTATACACGTCGTATCTAAACTTTTGAATCTTGAACAACAGTTGGTTCTAGAGGCGTATGAAGAAGAAGTTGAACGTATTAAAAAAGAAGAACAAGCAAAAAAGCAAATTCGTGAACGAGTAACGCAAAACGTACAAGACTTATCTGCTATTGCGGAGGAAACAAGCGTTTCTGTACTATCCCTATCTAAAAAAACAGGGTTATTAGTAGAATTAGCGACATCCGGTGTACAATCTGCTGAAAAAGTAGAACACCGTTCTAAGGAAGGGAAACTTGGTATAGATGAACAACTAGCTCAAATGAACACAATTTCTGAAAATTCCATCCACATCACAAAAGAAGTTGAAGATCTACAAAGAATTTCTTCAGAAATTAATGAAGTGGTCATTCTCGTTAAAGAAATAGCTGATCAGTTAAATTTACTAGCTTTGAACGCCTCTATTGAATCTGCTAGAGCAGGAGTTGAAGGAAGAGGATTTTCAGTAGTGGCAAACGAGGTAAAGAAACTGGCAGAAAAGACCAAATCATCTGTTTCAAATGTAAGTGATTTAATTAAAAAGACCAATGTACAAATTGAAAATGTTAATTCGATTTCTATTGGAGTTAATGAATTGGTGCAAACAGGATTCCAAAACATGAATACAATTGCCCGATTCTTTGATAGTATTTTAAAAGAAGTAGAACATAGTAAATTAGAAAATAAAGAAATGGAATCAGAGCTTCTATCTTTTTCACATCATTTTGATGAAATTCAACGTACTGTAGGGTATCTTGCTCAAACAACTGATGGAATACGTCTGATCACACAAGATCTCTAATCTTCACAAGTAGAATATTGTATAGAAATTCTGCTCACTCGGTGAGCAGTTTTTTTGTTATATACAATTTGCTAGAAAAGTGAAGGTTTTTTTCCATGAAAATAGCCATATTTCAATTTTAAATGAAATATGACCATTTCTTTAGTTTGTTTAACCCTTAGTTTATATTCATTAATGTAATGTACATAAATTATTCATGAAAAAACCTAACAGTTTACTTACTTCTAGACCCATTAGCAGACCTATACGAACGAATCAAAGGTATATCCCTTTGATTCAAAACTCTGCCTTAAACGGAGTACAGCTTTGGAATGAATTTGTGAGATCCTACCTTTAGTGAGATTCAATATTTCAGCAATTTCAACTTGGGAAATTCCCTCATAGTAAAGCAAAGATATAACGAGTCTCTCTTTTTCAGGCATTTTATCAATACTTTCAGCCATTATTTTTTTGAATTCTTTTATTTGCAATTGTTTATCTTGGGAGATAGATTGAACGTCAGCAATTTGGTCCAAACGTTCTTGTTGCTTTCCATCTTCTTCATTTGTATTGATAGGTTCATTGAGAGATAACAGTGTTGATAAAGTTAAAGTAGCCATGGACTTATCAATTTCCTCAGGAGACATATTCAAGAAGTGGCTTAGTTCCTCTTCAGTAGGCACCCTCATTAATGTTTGCTCTAAGTGCTTGATTGCATTATTTAACTCTTTTGCCTTTTCTCTATATCCTCTTGGAACCCAATCCATTTTCCGAATTCCATCAAGCATAGACCCTTTAATACGCCAAAGGCCATAAGTTTCAAATTGGAACCCTTTATTATAATCGAATTTTTTTATAGCATTCAATAAACCGATATACCCTAAACTAATCAAGTCTTCTCTAGGAATAATACTCTGAGGGATACTTGAACTTAGTCGATTTGCCATTTGGTCAACTAAATATCCGTATTGTTTTACCAGTGTTTCATGAGAAAGGGAATCTCCATTTTCTTGATACTTTTTCCATAAATGGTTTTGCGGAATTGTTTCATTAACAGCAGATCTCACTTTTTATCCCCTCCTATATACACATATTCAAAGTATTATTAGATTTCGAGAATTTTTAGGTTAATGGTTGCTATCCCCATTATGTAATGAACCAAGATTAACCTCTTGAAATAATGGGTCATTCTTTTGATCGATATCAACTATATTTTGAAAATCATTTTGTTCACTTACTTCATCTCTAGTTTCTTCATTAAGTAAACTTGTACTTTTCTGAGAGGAAATTAGATGAATTAAAATTTGCAAAATATAACCTAATAGGGAGAATAGTAGAAAACCAATCCCTGCCCTAAATAAAGACATTTGCCAATTGTTATTTATACTAGTAAACAAATAGGTGAAAAGAAAAGCTATTACTCCTAAAAATAGACCTTCTCGCCATCTTGCTGTCATCTTGCTCTCCCCTTTGGGTTAGGTGTTGATATCTCATTTAGATCTGTTTCAACGGGAACGAATAACAGACGATCTGTGCGTTATACAAAAGACATTCCCTCCAAATCAACAACTTTCATGTTTGAAATATCAATTTCAGAAATTACCGACCTACGGTCTATTTACAACGATTTACCCTTAGTTAATATTTTTTCAAA
Organism: Caryophanales bacterium; assembly: GCA_029240105.1. Lineage (GTDB taxonomy): Bacteria > Bacillota > Bacilli > JARBTR01 > JARBTR01 > JARBTR01. Next base: position 127,709 of record JARBTR010000005.1, read on the forward strand.
AAATCCACGAATACCTTTTGATGAAACCGCTTGATTCGAATCCATTTCGGTTAAATAGGAACGAACGATCTCCTTAATGTTCTTTGATGCTTCACAAGTTGGATATGACATATAAAACGGCATTTGCATACGGACTGACTGCCGTACATGTGAATCCTCCATTATATAGCCCAAAATTTTCAAATTGATTTTTAGAAATTTATTGCAGGCGCTGTTTAAAGCCCGAGATGTTTCTAATGCTTCACCAAAGTTTTGTGCACGGTTTACCACTAAACGAAATTTAGGTTGCTGTTGTTCATATTGGAAAACTGTTTTCAGCACGGCATAAGAATCTGCAATAGATGTTGGTTCAGGTGTAGTAACAATAATTGTTTCATCAGAAGCAAATATAAATTCCATTAGTTCCTCTGAAATACCAGCACCAGTATCAAGCAAAATAAAGTCTGCATATGTTTGAAGTTTTTGAATTTGATCCCAAAAATAAGCGAGTGTATGTTGATCAAAGCCCCTAAGATCTTGAATATCAAGATCTCCAGCAATGTATTCGATTCCACCAACACCCATTTCTAGTACATCCCAAATGGTATTTCTTTGATTTAGAACGTCCGTTAAATTGAACTTTGGAGTGACCCCCATAAGAATATTGATATTAGTTGTTGTAAAATCTAAATCTAACACAACTACTTTTTTTCCTGATGATTTCAAAGCAAGGGCAAAGTTAAGTGTGAAATTCGATTTACCAACCCCACCTTTTCCACTTGTTATTGTAAGCACTTTACATTTTTTATTATTTTCCTGCTGACCTTGAAGGCGATGCATGTATTCTCGAAGACTTTGCGCTTGATCCATTAGTCTTTCACTCCTAACAAATCTCGAGTAAGAAGAGCTGCATCAACTGTAGTGATATCTTCAGGAACACTCTGTCCATTTGCAATATAAGCTATTTGATATGGGTACTTAATAGCAATATTAAGTATAGAACCATAGCTTGATGTCTCATCAAGTTTTGTTAAAATAAGTTTTTTAACTGGGCTAGATTTAAATTCATCAAGTAAAATTTGCATATCATCATATTTTGTCGTTAAGCTTAAAACAAGATAATTGTCGCTTTCAATTGGGTAGTTTAAGTATTCGTTTATAGATTCAACGTTCTTAACTTCCTTGTAATTACGACCAGTACTATCCATATAAATAAGATCGTAATTTTCCAGTTTGTTTAACGCCTTCTCTAAATCTTCCGTAGAACGAACTACCTCAATTGGCACATTTAAAATACCAGCATACGTTTTAAGTTGTTCTACAGCAGCTATACGGTAAACATCTGTTGTTATCATAGCTACTTTACGTTTTTGTTTTAAAACTTGTTCAGTTGCTAGCTTTGCAATCGAAGTTGTCTTTCCAACACCTGTTGGGCCAATTACGTTAATCAAGCGCGTATTTTCATGAATTGCAATGGACTTTGGTACTCTCTTTTTAATAATCGCTTCAATTATAGAAAAGAGTTCGTCTCTAATAATCAAATCGTCCAAGTTGTTCAGGGATTCATGCTTTTTTAATAGTTTTTTAATAATAAATTCTACTGATTTCTCATCGACTCCCTGTTTTTTCAAACGGTCTATCCATTTGCCTAAACTTGGGGGAATCGAACTACCTTGTTTGTCATTCATGATGAAATTTACCATCATTTTTTTCATACTCTGAAGTTCATCAAGGAGTTGGTTATCATTTTCTTGTTCCAACTTTTGAGATGTAACAACAGCTAATTCATCAAACTTTTCTACATGCTTTTCCTCATGCTTTTCTGCATGTTTTTCTTCATGCTGTTCTTCATGTTTTTCTGCTGCATCTGTTTGTTGTGAATAATAATTATAAAGTTTTTGTGGTTTTTTATGAAAAACGGAAACCTCTTTTGCCTCTTCATTGTTAGATTTGTATAAATGACTCTTATTCAAAACAGTATTTCTATCATTTACTTTTAAATCTAAAGGAGCATTTCGGTCTTTATATGAATCATTATCTTCTAGAGAATAGGCTGTCACTTCATATTTTTGTTTAGCAAATAATCCAAATAGACCGCCTGTTTTTATTGCTCTAGTATTTACGATAATAGCATTTTCCCCAAGTTGCTGGCGTACCATTTTTAATGCTAGGGGCATGCTCTCTGCAATTATTTTTTTTGTTATCATAGGTTCACCACTCCTATACTTTGAATTTCAATATCCGGCTCCAACTCGGTATAGGCGAGGACTGGTACAGTCGGCATGATTTTATCGACAAATTGCTTAAGATACATACGTATTGATGGAGAAGTTAAGAAAATAGGCTGCCCACCAGCTTTGACAACACGTTCAATTTCACCTTGAAGTTCTTCGGTAATTCTTTTTGAAATTTGAGGGTCCATTGATAGATAGTATATTCCCGCTTCTGATTGATGAATAGAGTCGGATATCCCCTTTTCCAATGTAGCCCCTGCAGTTAGTACCTGGATAACTCCATTTTCAGCATATTGTTCTGTGATTTGTCGAGTCAGGGACTGACGAACATATTCCGTTAGAACCCTAGGCTCTTTTGTATAGGTTGCATAGTCAGCCAATGTTTCAAAGATTGCTGATAAATCTCGAATTGATATCTGTTCTCGAAGTAAATTTTGCAATACTTTTTGAATTTCTCCCACGGACATTAGGTTCGGAACAAGTTCCTCAACTAGGTTAGGATTTGATTCTTTCAAGTTGTCTACTAATTCTTTTGTTTCTTCCCTACGTAGTAACTGATGTGCGTATTGTTTTAATACTTCTGTTAAATGTGTTGCGATTACAGAAGAAGGATCAACAATCATATACCCTAAAAGTTCAGCTCTTTGTTTTTCTTCTGTATTTATCCATACAGCCGGAAGTCCAAACGCTGGTTCAATTACTCGAATACCATCTAACTCACCGCCATCGAGGCCTTGACTCATCGCAAGGAAGTGGTCTAAATATACTTCTCCTGAAGCAATTTTATTTCCACGGAATTTCAGTACATAATTGTTAGGCATTAATTGCAGATTATCACGAATACGAATTGTAGGAATGACCAAACCAAGCTCAATTGCAAATTGTCTTCTTATCATAACAATACGATCTAGAATATCTCCGCCCTGTTTTTGGTCAGCTAATGGGATTAACCCATATCCAATTTCAAGTTCTAGAGTGTCAAGCTGAAGTAAATTTATTACTTTCTCAGGTCGTCTAATTTCTTCATCAGCTTCTGCTTCAACTGCTTTTTCCTGTGTTAGAGCGTCCTTTTTAATGGACTTCTGCATCGAGTATGCGCCAGCTGCTAGTAGTATAGATATTGGAACAGTCACCAATAAACCAATCGGTGTTAAAAGTCCCAGTAAAAAAACGATAGCCGAAACAATATATAACAAACTAGGATGTCTGAAAACTTGGTTAGTTATATCTGAACCCAAATTTCCTTCTGATGCTGCTCGTGTAACAGTAATAGCAGTCGCAGTGGAAATAAGCAATGCTGGAATCTGACTCACTAAGCCATCCCCGACGGATAATAGCGTATACGTGCTCAACGATTCAGCAAATCCCATTCCATGTATCGCAATCCCTATTGCGAATCCACCAATAACATTTATGACAAGGATGATTATTCCAGCTATAGCATCACCCTTAACAAACTTACTGGCTCCGTCCATAGCCCCGTAAAAATCAGCCTCTTGCTCAATTTTCTTTCTACGCACGCGGGCATCTTGCTCACTAATTAGCCCTGCGTTCATATCAGCATCAATACTCATTTGTTTTCCAGGCATAGCATCTAGGGTGAATCGAGCTGCAACTTCGGCTACCCTCTCTGCTCCTTTTGTAATAACAATAAAGTTAATTACGACAAGGATTAAGAAAACAACAAAACCAACTACTGGGCTTCCTCCAATAACAAAGGAACCAAATGCCTCAATAACTTCCCCGCCGTCTGCTTTTGATAAAACAGAACGTGTCGTTGAAACGTTCAAAGCTAAACGGAATAATGTTGTAAGCAATAAAGCGGTTGGAAAAATGGAGAAATCCAAAGCTTCCTTCGTATTCATTGCGACCAACAAGATTAGAATGGACAGTGAAATATTTATTATTAATAAAAAATCTAGTAAGATAGTAGGCATAGGAATGATCATCATTGCAACAATCACTATGACAAAAATCAAAACAGACATATCTTTTAATTTCACTTCATCATCCCCTTGTATCGGCCATTTTGATAATAAACATAGGCCAAAATCTCTCCTACTGCGTTAAACAACTCTTCTGGGATTGAATCCCCTATTTCAACTGAAGCAAATAGCGCTCGAGCTAAAGGTTTATTTTCAACAGTCATAATTTTATGCTGTTTAGCTACTTCTTTAATTTTCAAAGCAACATGATCCTGACCTTTGGCAATCACCACCGGTGCATCCATCGTGTTAAAATCATAACGGACTGCAACAGCAAAGTGAGTTGGGTTTGTAATAATTACATCTGCCTTAGGCACATCTTGCATCATTCGTTTCATTGCAATTTCTCGTTGCTTTGCTTTTCTTTTTCCTTTGATGAAAGGATCTCCATCCATCTTTTTAAACTCTTCTTTAATTTCCTGTTTAGACATTCGTAACTTTTTTTCATATTCAAATCTTTGATATGCGTAATCAGCAGCAGCAATAACCACCAAACTTGCTGAAACTGAAATCCCGATTTGTAGAATAAGGGAACCAATAAATCCTGCTGCATCCCAAATGTTTTTTTGTCCGAGTGTAAATAATACGGTCTTTTTGTTCCAAATAACCAAAAAAGCAACTAGTGATGTAATGAGAATTTTCAGGACTGATTTAATGAGCTCTGCAACTGCACGGAATGAAAAAATGTTTTTCGCACCCTGAATAGGGTTGATTTTTCCAAAATCCATTTTTAATAGTTCCGTATTAAACATAAAGCCTACCTGTCCGATGTTGGAAATTAGCCCAGCTGCTATGGTAACAGCAAAGATTGGCGCAATTAATTTTGCAGATTCCAATAACAGTTGTTCATAAATCACTTGAGTATTTGAAACAGACACATCCCACAATAAATATTCCTGAAAACACTTACGATATATATTAAAACATCCCTCAACGAAACTTTTCCCGCCAATCATTAGGCAGAAAAAAGAAAATAGCAGCGTTAGAGCAGTCGATACTTCATTACTCTTTGCAACTTGCCCTTTATCCCTGGCTTCCTTTCGTTTATGTGGGGTGGCTTTTTCCGTTTTCTCTCCTGACATCTTAAGCCCCCATAATTTTTAAAATAGAACTCATTGAATCAATCATGTTTTCAACAAGAATTTTCAGTAAATAAAAGAAGCTCGGTAGCACAAAAATGTATAACAAAAAAAACAACAATATTTTGATTGGGGGAGCAATAACAAAAATATTCATTTGCGGCACGGTTTTGGCAATAATACCCAGTGTAATATCCACTATCAAAAGTGTACCGAAGATCGGTGCTGCCATCATAAAACCCAGTAAAAACAGCTGCTTTAAACACAATAAGAAAAAAGTAGATATACGACCATCCATCCATGCCGGCACAGAAGCGTTTACAGAAACCCAATCAAAGCTAGCTAAAATTCCTTGGATTAACATATGATGGGCATCTATAGCAAAAAAGAATAAAATTGCTAATATATTCTTAAATCGACCTGTCAATTGCATACTTGTTTCTGATGTTGGATCAAAAAGTGTTGCCATTGAGAAGCCGGTTTGGGTATCTATCAAAGTACCTGCAAGTTGTACTGAGTAGAGTAGAATATTCGCAACCATCCCTAGAACGAGCCCGACTAGAAACTCTTTAAGAATTAAAAGAACCAAGACCCCACCTGATACTGAACTGACCTGGTCTTTTATCACACCAGCACATAGAATCGTTAATATCCCACTTAAACCTATTTTAACTGGAGCTGGTATTTGCCGTCCTGAGAAGATAGGTGCTGATACAAAAAATGTTGAGATTCGGACAAAAATCAATAGTGAAGTCCACCCGTCAAAAGGAATCATTTCATCACCTATCCTATATATTGAGCAAGATTTCCTAGCAATCGTTGGGTGAAATCTACAACATGGTTAAGCATCCACTGACCGAAAAATAATATAGAAAGTAGAACGGCCAGGATTTTCGGTACAAACGCAAGAGTTTGCTCCTGAATTTGCGTTGTTGCTTGAAAAATACTGACCAATAAGCCTACTACTAAAGCGACACCGGCAACTGGTGCAATAACGATCAGAATGGTATATATAGAATCTTGTGCGACTTTCGCTATCATTTCTGGTGTCATGGCAAATAATCCCTTTCTAAGGCATCAGTAGTAGTCGTGCTTTTAACCATTTCTTGATCCGATTTTTATATAAGGTACTTGAAACTCATGCTTATGCCTAATTTAAAAACTCATAAGTAATGATTTAACAATTAAACTCCAGCCATCAACTAAAATAAATAATAATATTTTAAATGGAAGTGAGATCATTACCGGTGGAAGCATCATCATCCCCATAGACATCAATACACTGGAAACAATCATATCGATTACAAGAAACGGGATAAAAATCATAAAACCCATTTGAAAGGCTGATTTTAATTCACTAATTGCATATGCAGGGACAAGCGCTGTTAATGGAATATCTGTAATGTTTTTAGGTTGTTTTATTTTTGCATAGTCCAGAAAAATCTGTAAATCCTTCTCACGGGTTTGTTTTGCCATGAATTCTTTTAATGGGGAAGCAGCTGCTTTGAATGCTTCTTGTTGCCCCATTTTCCCATCCATAAATGGCTGAAAGGCATTTTGATTAATTTGTGAAAAGGTTGGTCCCATAATAAAAAAGGTTAGAAACAATGCTAGTCCAATTAAGACCTGATTTGGTGGAGATTGCTGGGTTCCAAGCGCGGTACGGACAAAACCCAAAACCACTATGATTCTAGTAAAACAAGTCATTAAGACTAAAATTGCTGGCGCTATAGACAATATAGTTATAAAAAGGATAATACTTAATGAATTTGATACACCTGCTGGATCATTGGAACCCAAATCAATACCCGGTATAATGGGCGTAGTGCTAGTTGCATGCACAATGGAAATGAATCCAAATAATAAAAGAGGAGTGAGAATAGACAATTTACGAAACATAGTTATCTCTCCTCTTCACTTTCCTGCTGTATTTTTTGCATATGCTTCTGGAACACAGAATCCCACATTTTTTTTTGATCCATAGGAATCCACTTTTGCGTCTGTTCTTCTCCCTGGTTTTGGTTCTTTAAGCTACCTAATTCATCCTGTATGTTTTGCAAATCTTTTTGGAAGATAGAATTCCAGATTTTTTTTGTATTTATTGGAAACCATTTTTGCGGAAATTTTTCTCGTTGACTTTGATTTTCATAGTTTCCTAATCCATACTGATTATTTTGTAAATCTTGTCGGAAAATAGAATTCCATATTTTTTTTGTATCTATTGGAAACCAATTTTGTGACAATCCTTCAATTTTTCCTTGATTTTCAAGATGTTCCAGTAAATGCTCGTATTCGTCTCCTTCTGATATCGTCCTCATTAACGAAACAGAATCACCAACACCAACTATATAAATGGTTTTACCAACTAGCAGGATTTGCATAGACTTATTGTTTCCAAGCGGTTGACCACCCAGTGAAAGAATGGGGCCGTTTGATGGCAATAGTCGATTTCTTTTGGACAAAAATTGCAGTACCATATAAAGCAACCCAATAACTAATAGAAAGTAAAATACAAATTTAATTAATAAAAAGAATAGTGAAGGAGATTGACTCTCAGAAGTTGATTGACTACTCGTATCTTTTTTCTCAGATTTCGTAGTCGTTTTTTCATTTTTTTGGAGTTTGTCATAGACAGACTGATTTTTAGTAGAACCCGCGGCATAAATAGGAGATTGAAATGAAATTATATAAAAAAATAATATAGATAAAGAAATAAAACGTTTCATAAGTTTCTCCTTCCTTGGAGTTTGTACTAGTTGTTAAATTTGCATTTAATTTTCACAATACCCACTAATAAAATTTATATAAAATAATATTATTAGGTATCTTACTTGGTAACTATTAAATTTATAAGTGGTGTTTGATGGAAATAGGACATAATCAAAAAGAATAGTAATCTATTCTTTTTGATTACATTTTATTTAAATAACGAGTAACAGCCAATTCATCTAACATAGCTTGTTCTTTTTGTTGCATTTGCAATTGAAACGCCACAAGGGATTTTGATTTCCATCGATTCCACACTTTTGTTTCTTGGTTTTTCTCGATGAGTATTTGGTGTTTTTGCTCCACCTCTAGATGAACTTTTTTTGATTGATCCTCTAAAAGTTTCATTTTATGGTTTATATATTCTATTCCTTGTTGAAACTCCAACATTTCCCAAACAGTTTTACGGTCCACGTCGTTATATTGTTTATAAGCGTTTTCCTGAACTATCTCTAGACCATCAATTTGCTCCTGAAGTTCTAAAGCACGAGTTTTAATTTGACCAAACTCCTGCTCGGCCAATTCTTTTTCTTTTTCCTTAAAGTCTAGTACCTTCTGAAAAGTAAATTGAAATTTCATTACACCATCGCTCCAAATTGAGAGATTAAAAATGTTTGAGCATCTTCAAGTTGTGATTCCTCAAATATTTCCTGTCGCAAAAAATTGTCCATTATAGGTTTAAGTCTAATAGCTGCATCAACTTCTCGATTAGAACCCTTTTTGTAGGCACCGATATTGATTAAATCTTCCGCCTCACTATAATGAGCCATCATTTGCTTAAAGGCACGAGCGGCATGTTGATGGTTATCAGGTGTGATATCCGTCATGACACGACTTACACTATTCAAAACATCTATTGCAGGGAAGATTCCTTTTCCTGCAATATTTCGATTTAGAACAATGTGTCCGTCCAGAATTCCTCTTACTGCATCAGCAATCGGCTCATTCATGTCATCCCCATCCACTAGAACTGTATAAATAGCAGAAATAGAACCCTTTGGTCCAGTACCCGCTCTTTCTAAGAGTTGTGGGAGCATTGCAAATACAGAAGGTGTGTATCCTCTAGTTGTAGGTGGTTCTCCAATGGCTAACCCTACTTCTCTCTGTGCCATCGCAAAGCGGGTAACCGAATCCATAACAAGTAGTACGTCTTTACCCTGATCACGAAAATACTCGGCGATTGAAGTTGCTGTTAAAGCACCTTTAATTCGACTTAGTGCTGGCTGGTCTGAAGTAGATACAATAACAACAGACTTTTTTAACCCTTCTTCGCCAAGGTTTTGTTCTATGAAATCAAGTACTTCTCGGCCTCGCTCTCCTATTAAGGCAATTACGTTCACTTCAGCAGTAGTATTACGGGATATCATCCCTAGAAGGGTACTTTTCCCCACACCACTTCCTGCAAAAATACCTACCCTTTGACCCTTTCCCATTGTCAGTAAGCCGTCAATTGACCGCACGCCGACACCTAAGGGCGATTTGATCCTTGGTCTTGACAAAGGATTTGGAGGACTTGCATGAGTTGGTACTTCTTCTAATCCTAGAGGTAAAGGTTTTCCATCAAGAGGTTGACCTAATCCATCCAAGATTCTACCAAGTAACTGAGCGCCTGCCTTAACCATCATAGGCTTTCCGCTTGCAACCACGTCGCAACCAGGGCCTATGGAGCGAAGTTCTCCAAGAGGCATTAGTAGCACTTTGTTTTCCTTTATTCCAACAACTTCAGCCTGAATAGGAACTTTTGAATTGATAGGATAGATTGAACAAAGCTCCCCTATCCGAACATCTGGACCCTGTGACTCAATAGTGAGTCCAATTATTTGGGTTATTTTTCCATTAACTCTGACAGGATCAAAATTTTGAATCAGCTTCACGTAATTTTCAGCATTTAATTCCAATTTCCTGTCCCCTTTTTTGCACTTCAAGAATGAGTTTTTTAATTTCCTCAATTTGAATATCAATCCGTGCATCTACACTCCCGTATTCGGTCCTGATGACACAACCTTTTGATGATACTGTGGGATCCGGAATAATTTTAATTTCCGTCTCTCCATTAACAACAGCAACGAGCTGAGCTCTTTGACTTTGCATAAACTCGTAATCATCAGGATGAATACACACGGAAACACATTCCCTTTCTTTAGCACGAAGAATATGTTGTTTAATTAAGCCTACAAATTTATCGGGATAATCTGTTAATTCCTGTTTTATAATTTGCCTAGCAATTGCAGTGCTAAGCTCTAGTAAAAATGGTTCTGCCTCTGAAATAATAACTCTCTTTTGTTCATAGGCTTGTTCCATCATTTTTTTTGCCTGATCAATTATCTCTAGATATTCCTGTTTGATTAATGCTTCTGCTTCTTGTCTACCAACTTCAAAACCTTCTTGAAACCCTTGTTCTTTTGCTTCTAGCTTTAGAGTTTCTGACTCTTCCCGAAATGTTGCCCACAACTTATTTACTTGTTGTTGAGCAACCTCTTTAATAGAAAAGGCTGACTCTTCAGCACTTTCGATGATGGATTGTGCTTTCTCGTTCGCCTCTCGAATAACCTCGTAATTTAAATGGCTTTCGCCGCTCTCAGTTTCTGTATTACTATAACCTTCCAAAGAACTTATTGAATTTTCTTTGTTATAGGCGTTGGGTAGACTGATGATTTTCACTTCCTCTAACATTGAAAGATTAGAGGCTTTAAATACTCTAGAGTAAGATTTCATCTGTTCCACCTCGTGAAATGACAATCTCTCCAACATCTTCTAAACGGCGGATAACAGATACGATTCTTCCTTGGGCATCCTCAACATCTTTAACACGAACTGGCCCAAGATATTGCATTTCTTCTTCGAATGTTTCGACCATACGCTTGGACATATTTGACATGATAACTTTTTTGACTTCCGGGCTGGCAGCCTTTAAAGATAGGAGTAAATCCTGGTTCTCAACTTCTTGAATAACACACTGAATAGCTCGACGATCCAAGTTAATGATATCTTCAAAGACAAACATCCGCTTTTTAATTTCTTCAACCAATTGCAGGTCCTTCGTTCCTAAATGATCTAAAATGCTTCTCTCTGTTCCGCGATCAACACCATTTAGAATACCTACAATAGAATCGATTCCTCCAACGACAGTAAAATCCTGACGGATGGTAGACGCCAACTTCTTTTCTAATATTTGCTCCACTTCAGCTATTACTTCGGGAGAAGTCTGTCCTAATAAAGCAATTCTTCTCGCAACATCCGACTGAAGTTCAGCAGGAAGCGAGGATAGTATAATTGAGGCTTGAGATGAATCCAAATGAGCTAATACTAATGCAATTGTTTGTGGATGCTCACCTTCTAAAAAATGGTAAATTTGCAACGGGTCTATGCGTCGTGCAAAATCAAAAGGCTTAACTTGAAGTTGTGTCGTTAAACGCATAATGATTTCATTTGCCCGATCCTTACCCAGAGCAGATTCCAATACATCTTGAGCGTAGGTAATTCCACCCATAGCTAAATAATCCTGCACAATGCACATTTCGTGAAATTCATTTAATACTGTATCTTTTTCTGCAGAATCCACTTTACGAGTATTGGCAATAGCAAGCGTTATCTGCTCGATTTCCTCTTCAGATAAATGTTTGAAGATTTTTGAGGAAGCATCTTTTCCCATAGAAATAAGCAAAACCGCAGCTTTTTGTCTGCCATTCAATCTAGTTGCAGATACCATGAGTATTAAACCTCCTCTTCATTTAGCCAAGTTCTAATCACTTTAGAAAAATCTTCTGGTCTTTGGTTAAGTAATTTTTCTAATTGCTTATCCACTGTCATTTCCTGTTCTGCAAAATAGTCTGACTCATTGACTTGTTTAGAAGATGGTAGAATGGATACAAAAGAATCTTCAATTTCTTCTTCTTCTTTTCTTCTTCTTCGAGCTGTCATCCAGTATAAACCGCCGACTAGCAACAGAATGCCACCAGCAATCGCACTACCAATCAGATACCAACTATTTTGCAATCCACTGCTTTCCTCAAACTGATTCGTCGCAAATTTTTGCGGAAAAATTGTAATCCGTTGGTCAATTTCACTTTCCGTTAATTCGGGATGTCCTAATGCTGTACGCACTGTATTAGATAAGATGCTTCGAATGTTATCTAATGTTTCCTGTGACAATTTATTAGATTTAGGGTCATCAGGCTGTACACCAACATTAACGGTAATATCTTCTAAAACATATGGACTTCTTGTAATCTCGTTTTTAATACGATTTACTTCATAATTCACCTTGCTATTTGATTCATCATAAGTTGTATCTTCACTTGGTGAATCAGCAGGATATGATGGGGGAACATCCTCAGATCCAGTTCCAACTACTCCACCCTCAGTTTTTTCTCCACCCTTGGATGATATGGTATGATCTTCTTTACTAATAACAATCCCGTTATTATCCTTATCCGTAGGTTTGACTAATTGCTCTTCAGTTTTTATTTTGTCAAAATTCATTTTTACAAATGTCTGAACATACACATTGCTAGTTCCAAGAACTGTACCTAATAAACTTTGTAAACTTTGTTGAATATTACGTTGTACATCCTGTTGAACACGCTGTTGTTGTTCATATTTATTTAGATTGAGCTCGTCACTTTCCTCGGTGTTATCCATAGTCAATTCCTGACTATACTGGTTCATTATTGTAATGTTTTGCTTAGGTAGGTTCGGGACACTGTGAGAAACCAATGTATACAATGCACGAATTTGACCTGAACTTAATTGTGTACCAGGCGCAACTTTTACCATTACAGATGCTGTAGCTTTTTGTTGATCGTCTTGACTCACAAAGACTGAATTACTTGGTAAAGTCAAGATAACATTGGCATCCTTGATTCCATCTACATGCTTCAAAATATCTTCAACTTGAGTTTGCATGGCTTGACGTTCAAGAATATCATATTGTCGGTCTGTTGCTCCGAACGATAGATTACTACTAAAAACATCGTAATTTATGCTGTTATCTTTCGGGTATCCCTTAGATGCTAAACTAACCACTAAATCTGGCGCATCCTTTTGTGGAACAAGTAGCATAGTCCCATTTTGGGAGATTTTATAATTAGTAAAACCTTCCTTATCAAGTTCTGCCTTTATATTCCCTACTTCCTGCTGGGATAATTGTCCCGAATACAGGGGAACAAATTGCGGGCGGGAAGCAAAATATATAAACACCGAAAGGAAAATGACTAAAAATAAAAATGTTCCAATAACTAACCATTTTTGCTTAGAGGTACGTTCCTTCCAATAACTTCCTAAAAGCTCGAATTTTTGCTTGATTTGATCTGTCCATGATCGATTCATTTCTCACCCTGCCACGCTTTCTATCATTCTCTAAAACTAAATCTGCATCCGCATGACTTCCTGATATGCTTCAACCGCTTTATCACGTATAGTAACTGTTAATTCCAATGCTAACTTTGCTTTTTCTGAAGCAATCATTACATCATGTACATTATCGATTTCTCCGGTTGCTAATTTGGTTGATAAAACTTCAGCTTGCTTGACGGTATTATCAACATTTTGCAAATATCCTTGAAGTACATTTGCAAACGATGCACCAGAGTTTTCAGATTCTATTTTTTGAAAAGGATTTTGTTTCAATTGGACGGGATTGGTGCCGATACTGGAGATATTCATTTACTTTCCTCCTATCTACCTATTTCTAAAGCTTTTAGTACCATTGATTTTCCTGTATTGAATGCAGTAACATTTTCTTCATACGCCCTAGAGGCCGAGAGTAAATCCACCATTTCCTTCGATATATCTACATTTGGCATCATTACATAGCCACTTTCATCTGCATCGGGATTCGAAGGGTCATAAACTCTATTAAAAGGTGTTGAATCACTGATAATTCCTGTAACTTTTACACCTTGTAAATTATTATTGGATTGCTTAACCATAGCCCCTTGTAAAACTTGATTAAACGATTTCCCATTTGGCTCCATCACGACCATTTTGCGGCGATAAGGTTCCCATTTTCCATTTACTAATTTTCCTCGAGTCGTTTGGGCATTAGCTATGTTTGAAGAGACAACGTCCATTCGCAGTCTTTGAGCAGTTAGAGCTGATGCACTAGCATTTAACGAATTAAACATTCTATCTATCTCCTTCTACCATTAATAGCAATCGATAATTCTTGAAATTGGTTATTCAGTTGCTGCGTCAAAGAATTGTACCAAAGTGCATTTTTTCCCATGTTAGTCATTTCTTTGTCCACATCAACATTATTTTCATTATTTTGCATGATAGTTTCATTGTCTTCGAGGACTTGCGCTGATGGCATTCTAGAAGAATCACCAATGAAAAAATGGCGGGAATCAGTGCGCTTCCCCTCAAAACTTGATTGATTGGATAATTTTTGTTTTAGAATACTCTCAAAAGCTACCTTTTTTGCTTTATAACCAGGGGTTTCAGCATTCGCAAGATTATTAGAAATAACTTGCTGACGCATACTTGAGGCATTTAATGCCGATTGCAGGAGGTTGATTGTGTTCATTAAAATTTCTCCCCTATCCAGTATTTTTTATCAATTTTTATCAAAATATATAAAAATAGTTCAAAATAATATTCCCTATATCATACGATAAAAAAGTGACGAATTCTATTTCCATCATTTAGAAGTTACGCAACCCCCTATGATAGATACCTTATTTAAATTTAAGTTGATTATAGTAATGGTTAACTCCATTAACCCAGTGATTGTTTAGTCCTGTGGGGTCATTGGAAGCACCGATTGGAGCATACTTGGCACCTATTTTGGAGATATCTGATAGGCCTTTTCCTAAATAGTTATTACTAATATTCCTTGCCATATCCATTATGCTCGCTTCTACTGAGGGGTATGACTTTAAACCATCAGGCCCCATCATGCCAGCAACATTATTTTTCTCATTAGCTGCTTGAGATTTCCCATTTCCCGTCTCATGTTGAGAAATTGCTGCAAGAAGTGCTGGATCAACATTATAGATTTTTCCAGCTTGATAGAATACTTGTCCCATCCCTTGTAACTTTCCATCCAATTCTTGGTCCAGTATTTCCGGGCTAATTTGATTAAAACTTAATGGCTGATTATTGTTTACCCCTAGGTAATCATTTGATGTATTGGTAGAATACGCGCTTAAAAAAGTACTTCTGGAGCCTGAGTTAGACAAATAACTGTCTGTTGCTAAGCTACCTAAAAGTGAATAAAGTGCAGGTGAGTTTAAACTTGTGTTAGCGATGAATGATTCTAACCCATTATTGTTACCCATCAAATTTCCAAATTGCGGATTCTGTGTATTAGAAAATACAGAAGATTGATCAGAAGTTTGTGTGCCTGTTTCTAACAACAATTGATTTATCGCAGATGCAAGTAAATTATCAAATTGCACTGTACTGGCGCTTTGTACCTGTGGTTTTTGAGATGATTTGATTGCATTTAATTGATCAATATTAGATACGAAATGATTACCAATTTTCATCAATACATCCCCTTTTAATTTTAATAAATCTACTTTATTCATTCGTTTTGTATATAAATCTGTGTAAAGGCATAGTCGCAATATCTCATTAAATAATTATTTGTTTAAGTGATAGTTATTGATTTATCGATAACGATTCGGCAAACAATCCGCTAACTTCACCTAACTGTTCATTTGAAAGCATAGATATATTTTTTAGTTGCCCGTCCATTATTTTTGCTTCTACTAAAAAAATCGTATTTGAATCCATTTCCTTTTTCAAAGCAAGGATTTGATTTCCCTTATAAACAACATTTTTTACCATGTAATAGGTATCGAAAGTTGGTGTATCCACATGTATTTTTATCGGTTTTTGGTAGAAAGGTCTTTTTTCTTTATATTTTGTAAATTCAATTATTTTGTTAGTAGATAACTGTTTTTTTGCAATATATTCTCTGACCATACATTTCCCCCTACCTCATAAAATAGAATCATTGAATTATAAAGTTATACTTTCTGAGCTTAATTTAAAAAAAAAGAGCAACCTCTAAGAAGAGGTATACTCTTTAACATCCTCTTCGGCAGTCCGGCTACCTTAGAGTTCGCCTTAGGCCCGTGACTTTGCGTCCCCGAATTTCTTACAGGTTTGCTTTTTCAAAAGTCTTTATAAAAAACATTAAAAATTCAATCTTAGTACTAATATTACACACTTCGACATATATTGCAATATAATTGCAATATATGTCGAAAGATTCAATACATCTGCATCCGAACTTCCTCTTACCTTTGTAACCTTGAATCCAAACATATCCTTTTTAATTTCATGTCTTATTTTCCATAAAAAAATGCGTGATCACGCAATATTTCAGCGGACTCACGCAAAAGTCTTATTTAATTCTTCCTGTCTATAAATGCACCGTTCATTTGTTTCGAATAGGGTTGATATTTTTTAGTAAATTCTTTTGTTGTTCTAAGTTGATTTAGATTCGAGCGAGCTATATCCAGGTGCTTATTCAATTCTGGAGCTAAACCTTCATCAATTCTAATAATCTCTTCCAACACCATCTTTTCTTGAGTTGAATATTGGAATTCTGGAACAATTTTTTTATACTCATCCACTTTATCCATTAACGCTTGACGAGTATTTAGTAATTCTTCAAAGTCTGAAAAATCTCCATCTGTTACTGATTGTGACATGGAAAGGGTTATTTCATAAATAGTATTTAATAAATCAATTATCATATTTTTCAACCCTTTACACTTGCCTTCATTGCTTCTGACCACGTTTCTGTCAAATCGATCGCAAATCTTTCAATTTCCTCCAATATTTCTATACTCTTTTTTAAATTAGCCTCTATTAAGCGTCGTTTCATATAATCATATATAGGAAGTAAAGTCTTAGAAACTGCGTATTCCTTGTTAAGTGATACGATCAATTCATTAAGTATATCTTGTGCTTTAACATTGTTTTGATGGCTATCTAGTAATTTATTATTTTCAATGGATTGTTTTGATAATCGAATAAATTTCACTAATCCCTGGTATAACATAAATGTAAGATCTTCAGGTTTAGCGGTGGTAACAGATTGTTTTTGGTAGGTCTGATAAGGATTTATATGAGCCATAAAGATAACCCCTTTCTATTTGAATCTCTAATTCATTTTTATTATCGACCAATTTTTAAAAAAGTTAAATGGGAATTTATTTTCTATTAAAATAAAAAGCTATCCCCAATGGAATAACTTCTAACTTCCTACTTTATGTATCAATCCGAATCCATCAATTATAAAGTTTAGTTTTTGATTGTACGATTTCAAATTTTGAATTTTTGCAGTGTCTCCCAACTGATTAAAAGCCCTAATCTCCTCAGCTAACTTCGAAAACTCCAGCTGCAATTCATCGTTGCGCTTTTTTTCCTGTAATAATCGTTGGTCTATATTTGCTAACTTTTTCTGTAGGGATTTTTTTCCACGGATATCTTCTGAATGTACACCCTCAATTTCATGGTAATCGTTTTTGTTTTGAAGAGCCATATTGGTAAGCTGATATAAATTTCTTAAAAGTTCATTCAAATTGATCCCCGGTAATTTCTGTACATTTGAGAGCAAACCTGATAAAACTTCTAATAAATCATCATTTCCTAAAGAAATATCCTTATGATTAGTTCGTTGCAAATCTTGTACATCAGGAGCATCTTCAGTATATAGTACCGGAATGCTTTTTTGACTAATAGTCTTTATTTGGTATAGATTATGATTGTCTATCTTATGCTCTTGATTTGATTTGATAAGTGAATAATATTTATAGTTTACTGATTGGTATCCGCGATTTAAAAGTACAGCCACTTCATTCAAAGTTTCAGTAATATTAACTCCCCATTCTTCCTGGCGTTCATTAATATACCTTAACATAAAACTAGTTTCGTTTTTGCTCCATTTACGATTGACTTTTTTTAAATCACCCTGTTGATACTTTTCAAGACTTTTACTATGCTTATCGATCATCTTTAATTGATTAAAATAAAAATCAAGGCAGCCATCCCTAAGGTCATTTTTTGTCTTTGATTCTTTTAAAATCAAAATAGTAGAAGCTTCTACTTTCTATTACTTAAACAAAACTGTAACTATCATCAAAGTTTTTTAATATCAGGTACCCTAGCTTTTATTCTATTTAAATAGTCTTGCCAATCAAAACGAATGCACATTTTCCTAAATTATACAGTCCCACAGATGAACTGTAAAATGAAGTGCACCAAGAAAAAAGTGACTCACCATTTAGCGAGTCACTTTGGTACTATCTATTTAATTTTTAAAATAATAGAATTTTCAAATCTTAAAATGATTAAACCATCCGTTCCTTCAACCTTAGTTGTCGTTGTTTTTCAATACAATATTGTATAATTTTCTTTTGATCTAGATTGTCTATCTCAATAAATTTTATAGCAATCTGATATCGTTCAAGATCTTTTAAGAAATTAATTCGTGTAATCTTACATTGGAAAGAAATAGTCGCTTTTTTTTCACTTGAGAAACCAGGAAGAAAAATGCTACCCGAAACTGTTTCACCCTCAATTAACCCAAAATCTGAAATGCTAGAACATAATAGTCCACCAGCACTTAGATTGATAGTACTTACTTCTTTATCATTCAATAAAAGTGGTATGTTCACATTTACCCTGAAGTCTTCTCGTAATTGAACTTTCATAATTTCTTTTTCTTCTGGTTTTTTCAGAATAAGAAGAGGGATATTTTCAATTTTTTTACCTATTATCTCTGTTAAAAATTTGTATCTACTTACGTCTGAAGTGTATGTTACCTCAATTGCAGTTCCAACTTGTAACATACCGAAATTAGATAGGTCCATTGGAAGACCAATTAGAATTTCCCCTTCATTAACGTCGGAAACGATTGATTTCCATGACTTGTCCTCATTATTTACATTTATGATTATATTCTGATTTATTTTTGGAAACATCTGACTGACCCACCCCTATTTACCGAACTCTCGTATTTCATTATAGTAAAAAACGACCGTGTTTTACACTAAAATTTATAAAACTTTCAATTAGAGCACTCATAAACAAAAGAACTGCTTCACAAAAAGCAGTTCTCTATAAATCATTATTTTTATCTCAAGAAATCAACTAAAGTAGGTTGGATTATTCTCGCCCCGACTGATAAAGCTGAGTTATAGACACTTTGTTGTTCGGTAAGTTGAGAATATGCTTGGGCAACATCCACAAATAATATATTTGACATCAATTCGGTAGTCGAATTTTCTAACCCTTCTAAACGGGAACTGTTTAATTCCATCCGATTCATTCGGGCACCTATATCAGAGCGAATTGCAAGTACATTATCAATATGGTCATCAATAGTATCCAAACGATTCCCCGGATTAATACCAGAAGCAATATCATCAGTAATGTTTTTCAACAATTGAAACATTCCGCCGTTTTGATTAAATACTCGATCACCTGACACATTGATTTGAACAGTTGAACCCTTACCAATTTGATAATTGATGGCTTCATTATTATTAATTACTTCAATAGGTGTCTTTGTTTTATCACATGGCGCTGATTGGGTTTCTGTACCAGCAAAAATATACCTTCCGCCAATATCAGAATTAGCTACATCTCCAAGCTGTTCACTCAATTGTTTAATCTCATCTGCAATCGCTTTAAATGCAGAAGAATCATTCGTATCACTTCCAGCTTTTACAGTTAGTTCACGAACACGATGCAGCACTTGTGTAACTTGATCCAAAGATTCATCAGTTGCTTGCAACCAACCAGTTGCATCGTTGGCATTCCTTTTATATTGATCTATTTCATTCAAAGTAGACTTAAAGAACATTGTTCGAACAGCAGCAATTGGATCCTCTGAAGGTTTGTTAAACTTTTTACCAGATGCTATCTGCCGCTGTATTTTATCTAGCTTAGAATAATTTAGTTGTAAGTTTGTTAATAATGATTGGCTCATCATATTTTGGGTAATTCGAGAACTCATATGACACCTCCTGAAATAAACTTAGGAATTTAATTTTATTATCTTGTCGAACCCATTCCATTTATCATTTTATCAAGTATCTCGTCCATGACCGTGACAACTCTTGCTGCAGCATTATAAGCTTGCTGATAACGAATCATATTTGTCATTTCCTCATCCAACGATACACCTGAAATGGACTGACGTTGATTATCTACTTGATCGACGAGCATCTGGGTATTATTCTGCATTCGTTTTGCTTGCTGAGAATCAACTCCCATTTGCCCAATGATATTTTGATAGTAATCGTCTACTGTAGTACTTGAACCATTGATTGTTAGAATTGTTTTTTTGATATTGGCAATAAGCGTTGCATTACTACCATCACCAGCATTTTGCGTAGTCGCAGCAGCAATTTTATTTAAGTTAGTCACTATATTGGGATTTACAACCCATTTAGTAGAAGCTGATGGGTCAGCATCCACAAAGAAATTTAATCCTTCACCTGTTGCTGCAGAATTACGAATATCGTCCAAATTGTAAGCACTGCTCGAACTATGAATCTGATTCACCTGACTAACAAATTCATTTTCCATACTTGTTAATTTAGATTTAATATTTGGAATAATTTGTGTTAGAGCCTCAATTCTACCAAGCAGTTCCCCTGAATCTAGTGTTATTGGATTGCTAGGAGTAGTAACCGGTGCAGGTCCATTATCAATCGATATTTGATTCGCACTACCGCTGCTTGGATACGTTACAACTTTTGCTGTTTTACCTAGAACGAGCGCCTGTGTAGGAGTTTGGTTACTAACATACACATCAACCATTCCATTACCACTAGTCGATGGTCTAACGTCAATATTGATTAGTTTTGATAGCTGGTCTATTAAATTATCCCGTTGATCATACATTTGATTCGGTTGAAAATTATTTGGGACTAGCCGTGCAATTTGATCATTTAAAATTCCAATTTGTTCCGTAAGGGAATTAATATTACTCACTTCAACTTGAATCACCCTATTTAAATCAGTCGACATTTGATCTAACTGATTATTGGTGTATTGAAACGTTTCAGCTAACGCTACTCCACGTTGAGCGAGGACAGCGCGTGTTGCGGCACTGTCAGGAGTTTTTGAAAGTTCTTCCCAACCTTGCCAAAACTGATCCATCGCATGAGCTATTCCAATTTCAGATGGCTCATTAAGCAATCCTTCTACTCTCGCGTAAGTATCTGCACGAGCCTCAAAATAGCCTAAATCTTGATTTTGGTTACGAAATTGCAGATCTAAAAAACCATCTCTTAATCTTACAATCTTATTAACTTCAACACCCGTTCCTAATTGAGCAGCACCTACTTCATTACTCATTCCTATATAAGGAATTTCTTTAGTAGCCTGAAATTCAGCACGCTGTCTAGTATAACCATCAGTGTTTGCATTGGAAATATTATTTCCAGTTGTATTTAAGGCTGCACGTTGGGCGTAGAGGGCTCTCTTTCCCAATTCCAATCCCATAAATGTAGAACCCATTTTTATCCCTCCATCAATGAATAAACCAATTATATTTTTGCATCCAAAAGCTTTGCCGAGTGACGTGCTGTATCTTTTCCATAACCAATCGTTGGTTCTTTTGGAAGTAAGATGTTGATGGAATACTGAATATATGACAAGTTCATTTGAATAAGTTCCTGATTATTTTTGTTTAATAGGCTAAGTTCCTGAATAACATCCCTTAATTGTCTAGTTTTGTCTATAAACCATTGTTTTACCTCGGGTTCAACCATCTTATCTATAAATTGATCCATAGTTAGTGGAGTCTCCGTAGAACCCTTTTCTACTAAGAACTCTTTCATTGCTTGTTCCCGGTTCTCATCAAGTTTCACAACAAGGTCAATATTTTTACTTTCCTTTATAATGATGTTTTGCAGTTCCAAAATCTTTCCATTAACAAGAATGATTTGTTTTTGCTTAGCTAAATCTAGTAGTTCCCGATGAGTTTCTATTAAATTAGTCAACGTTTGTTTCAGTTCTAGTATAGATCCCATCTTCACTCACCTTTAGGGGTAGATTTAGTTTTTCCAGAAGTCAATCATCGTTTCAGTCAATTTTTGACTGTCAACTTTGTATGTCCCAGCTGACACTTGTTGTTTCAATTGTTCAATTCGTTTCTGACGGTCAGCTTGATCCGACTTCATTGCTTCATAAATTTCTTTTCCGTTTGTTGAAATATCAACAACAACACCACTTACGTTTTTATTTGAATTCGTTTTATTACGATTTATTTGATTTTGGTTTTGATATGGATATAGTCCAGATTTTACATCATTAATTCTCATAATTGTTCGACCTCCATTGCTTCGTTTTTATTAGTATCGGTAATTTATAAATAAAGTTTAATTATCGACAATAATCAAACCAAGTAATTTCACTATCCTAACATTATACTCTATGTACATCTGATTTTTCATCTTCATTTTCTAAAAAAGATATGTAAAAAATAGAAAAGAGGGATATTGACATCCCTCTTTCCCCTTATTATTCCAAGTTATATCGATTTTTTATAGCACATTGTTTGAAGGTTTTTCAGCACACTTCAAAACCTTCCATAAATGGAGCACTTTTGATGGTAATGTTGAAAAGTATGTATCCGAAAATAGTAACCAGTCAAAACTATGCTTTTTTATCTAATAATAAACCAGTATATTCTGTCATTGCTGCAAAAATATCAAGAAGCTTTTTGGAAGGAATTTCACTTACCACCTGATTAGTGTTTTCATCAACTACAACAGCATAGTACTCATTCAATCCTTCATGAAACTTGTAGGCAAGTTGCGTACTGGTTCCTTTTAGGAACTCATTTACACTTTTAACCACTTTTTCCGCCTGTTCCTTTGACAAATCTGAATTGGGTTGTTCTTGCTCTCTTTCGGAGTTGACTTTAATATTTCGAACACTATCAATTTGATCTACTTTCAAATCTGGCATTTGATTCGTTACACTTGATAACTTCATAAATTACCTCCTCAAAAATCTTTTTTTAATTATCGGCAAATGGAAAAAAAAGTTTAATTTTCCAATAAAAAAATACCACAGTAGAGGTTACTGTGGCAGAAAATATTAATATTTTTAAAAAATTACTTTTCATCAATGAAATGCGATTCAAACAAGTTAATCAATTAATAGCCTTGCCCACTTGACATTTGCGAGCCTAACCACGAACTTTGAGAACTGTATTTTTGAAATGCCTTTTCCATAGCGGCAAATTGTCTATAATACCGATCTTCCAATAGCTGGAATTTACTGGTTTCAGAGCCGATCTTTGTTTGAAGTCCAGTCAGTAATTTACCAATTGTACTTTGATCATATTGAGACGCCCCGCCAGCCCCAGCTTTAGTTGTTAGATTTTTAGCCACTTGAGAGATATGTTCAGTGATCGTGTTAAGCAAACCGCTCGTCCCATCAGTTGTTGTACCCGATTGATTAAATAACTTTTGTACTCCATCAGGATCAGCTTGAATTGCTTCCTTTAACTTCTTTTCATCTACAGTTAATTTACCTTTATCTAAGTAATTCTGCGAAGAAATACCAATCGAAGACAGAGAGTTATAAACACTTCCCGTGTTTACTTTAGAGTTCATAGTATTTCTTAAATTGTTTAAGAGATTACCAAGTATACTGTCACCACGTAATAATCCACTTTTAGCCTTTGATTCCCATTGATCAATCTGTTTTTCACTCATCTCTTCCCGCTGTTCATCAGTAAGCGGAAGGTAGTCCTTATAGACTGGTTCATTAATTGATTTATTTAACTTACTTAAAATATCATTATAACTAGTAATGATGTCCTTGATATTTTTTACTACTGCATCATTATCTTGAGAAACATTAACTGTTGCAGTAGTTGGCACCCCATTAGAATCAACGGTTGGACTTTTAAATGTCCAACTAATCCCCATAATTGTTGCAGTGTTTGAAGTTAGGGAAGTAATTGGATTGCCATTAAATAAGATATTTGCATTTTGTCCACTTGCTGAACAAGTAGTAGTGGTACCTGCAGGCTGCCCGAGATACTTCTCTAAGAAAGTCTGCGCTGAAGCTGCATCTGAACCAGCTTGTACACTTACTCCAATCTTCTCCGTTACACCAGTGTTTTTAGTTTTAATAATAAGTTGCTTCAAATTAGAATCATAAATTGCCTGCAAACCTAAGCTTTTACCAGAAACCGAATCTATTGCACTATTAATCTTGCTGACAATATCACTAATTTTATCTGTTGTAGGATTTATATCTAACTTATAAGTCTTCGCAGGGTCATCATTAACCATTAAATTAAGACTAAAACTACCCGTCAGTGAAAAAGCACCTTGAGTATCAAGAGTTTTTGTAGAATCAACAATTAAGTCTTTTCCAGTGAAGCTAGCCGATTGCGCTAACTGGTTAACTTGAATATTATAGGACCCGGCAACGGCGCCACCACTACCTGTTGCAGATATAGCATTAGGTTGGCTAGAATTAGTCGCAAAGGCATTAAATGTTGATGACAACTTTGCGTTAAATACAGTGGATCGGAAAGCAAATAAATCACTATTCCATTGTCGATAACTTTCACTAAGCCACAAATTCTTTTGCTGCTTCTGTTTGATTTGATCGATTTTAGCCTGTTGACCAGCCATTAATTTTTTGACTAATGTATCTGTATCCATTCCGGAAGCTATACCGGTTATTCTATTCAGTGAAGACGGATTGATTGACATCTGATTTCCTCCATTCGACCTAACTATATATAAAAAATTACTAAAAGTTAAATTAAATCTTTAAATCTCTAATATAGATAGTATCGGTAAATACTTGTGAAAGTTTAGATAGTAATAGTGTAACTTATTTTATAGGTTTGAAATGATAAATTTTACTAACTTATGATAAAAAGAAAAAAGATCGCTTTTTTTACGATCCTTCTCATGAAACTTCACTTTTGTATTTCTTTTTATACCTACAATTGCGACGAGTATTCTCAAGGTATTCTAACCGGATTTTTTGGAAGTATTAAAGAAATTCTCTTAACTCTGCATACTTTTCAACCATTTACAGTCTGGGAAGTGATGCAACGCAAGATTTACTATTAAAGACTTTTTCTCAACCTCAAATTCTTTTTTATTCATTATTTCAACCGCATATTTAAAGAATCTAAAATCGTATTGTTCCTTTTCTAGCGCTAATAAAATGTATTCTATAGCATCTTCTAAATACTCACATTGCATGAAACCAACAATGATATTTAAATACGCTTCGGAGTCAAGTTGATTTACATCACATTCATTATATAAGTCTATTGCTAAATCAGTAAATTCATATTGATAAAGTAGGTTCCCTATTCCTAAATTAATAGAAGTGTCAAAGTTGTTCTTTTTTAAAAGTAGTTTCTCAAACAGTTCATATCTTTGTAAATGAATACATCGCTCCAATAAAGCAATATAGAGTTTTTCATTTGGTTTAGAAGAAATGGAGTCTTTAGCTAAGAGCTCAAAAAATATCTTAGCTTCCTTATCGGGTACTAGATTATATAAAGTAACCAAAAAGTCTTTATTTGCTTCTAAAGCATAGATTGTTAAATCATACAAATCTATAAACCCAGTTTTCAACACCCCATCAAGATTTGTAATAGTTTCTACTTTTATAAAATCAGATAATAGACTATAGTTTCCTATTAATTGACCAATTTTTATTTCTATAGATTTTTTTACAGTGGTTTCATCTTTAAGTTTTTCTAAATACTTTTGAGCTAAAAAAGCTTGATTTAATTTGGTTGAAACCCAAATCATATTAATAATATCTTGATGATCCTTTATCCACATTTTATCTTCAATGAATTGATAGATCTCCTCAACCGATACGGATTTCAACATTATTTCTATGACTTTGTAAAGAATTTCTCTGGATTTGGTATTTATATTTAAAGCTTTTACGTAATGGTAAATTGCTTTATTAAACTCTTTCTGTTCAAAATAAATTTTCCCAAGATACTGATGAGGATGAAATTCTGAAAAATCAATACTGGTAATGGTCTTAGAATAATAATCTTTATTATTCAGCAGATCCTCAAATTCTTCAATTGCCTCATCATATCGATGTTGCAGCATATATACATTTGCTTTTAAACATTTAAAGTCTGGTGAATGTGTAAAGTTTTTCCCCTTTTTATAAATCATATCCAGCGCTTCCTTATATCGTTCTAATGCTATTAAACAATTAACCGTTAGTACAATACAAAAGGGAACCCATGTAATTTGAATATTTGGTTGTTTCTTATGAGCGGTTACATATGATTCTAAGGCTTTATTAACTTCACCAGCTGAAAAATATTCATTGCCCAGATTAAAATAATCAAAGGCAGTTCGAGCTGCAAGACTACTCTGTTTCTCAATTAAATCTTTATTTCTTTCACCTTTATTTTTTTCTTTTACCGTATTTTTGAGGTAACCTGAATGATAAAGAATTAAATTGGAACTACCTACAAGTAAATCTCCATTTTCTTTTTTTAATTGTTCATGAATTGTCCGAAAGAAATGAATGGAGGGGTTATTTTTATAAATTCTTATACTTTTATGCTGTACGATTCTCTCAGCGTTCTCCCCAGTAAAATTATATATATTCACTTCAAAAGCATCGATAGTTTGTTTAATTTTCTTGAGCTCTTCTATTGCATTTTTTAGATTGTCTCCATCAACATATTCATCTGCATCAAGAACTAAGATCCATTTACCTGAAGCCTTAGATTGTGCAAAGTTACGTGCATCAGAAAAACTATTAGTCCACTCGAAATTGTATACATGACTAACATAGTTCTGTGCAATTTCTTTCGTTCTATCAGTTGAACCTGTATCTACAACAATTATTTCATCTACTATATTGTGAACAGAATCTAGACAGCGTTTAAGCACCAGCTCTTCATTTTTTACAATTAAACACAATGATAAAAACGGTTTCATCCTGTTTTTCCCCTTTTGATTAAATCTATAAATCTTTAAAAAAATATCGTGTCACCGTACAACAGGTGACACGATATTTTTTTAAACCAACCCTCTAAGAGGGTTGGAAGAAATATTATCCACGAAGTAATTGAAGAACTTGTTGTGGTTGTTGGTTAGCTTGAGCCAACATAGCTTGAGCAGCTTGAGAAAGGATACTAGCTTTAGATTGTTGCATCATTTCTTTCGCCATGTCTACGTCACGGATACGTGATTCAGCATTACTGATGTTTTCAGAAGAAGCATCAAGGTTATTTACTGTGTGCTCTAAACGGTTTTGAGTAGCACCCATTTGAGCGCGCTCATCGTTAACCAATTTAATAGCTGCATCAATTGTTGAAATAGCTGCAGTAGATACTGAACTGCTTGTTGATAAGTTCACAGCATTAACTCCTAATGCAGTTGCATCCATATCAGCAAATGTTACTGTTAAAGTTTGAGTAGTGTTTGCACCAATTTGGAATGTGAATGCACCAGTTGTACCACCAGTTGCATCAAGTAAGTTTTGTGTATTGAATTGAGTAGTTGTTGCAATTCTATCGATTTCAGCGATTAAGCTTGCGTTTTCTTTTTGAATCTCAGAACGATCTGCTCCTGTATTTGTATCATTAGAAGATTGAACTGCTAATTCACGCATACGTTGTAGGATAGAAGTTGTTTCGTTTAATCCACCTTCTGCTGTTTGAATCATAGATACAGCGTCTTGTGCGTTACGGCTAGCTTGATCTAAACCGCGGATTTGTCCTCTCATTTTTTCAGAGATTGCAAGACCTGCTGCATCATCTCCTGCACGGTTGATACGAAGACCAGAAGATAATTTCTCCATAGATTTAGCTTGTGCTGCGTTGTTAACACCTAACTGACGAAGTGAATTTGATGCCATCAAATTGTGATTGATTCTCATAATTAATTTTCCTCCTAAAATTGTTTTTAGTTAATTATTTATTAAAAAGCCTATGGCTGTTTAATCTGATTAAAAATTGTGAATTTAACAAGAATGACTTAACTGGTAAACCTTAATGATTTGTGAGTTATTTGACGCTTTAAAGAATGATCAATCTGTTTTCCCTTAGGATATATTTCTTCACGAAAAACAGAAATTTCTTTTGGAGCATCAATCGCGAACCGTATTAAACCTGTCTCGGTCTGGATAACGCTAACTTTTATTGATTCACCAATTTGTATGGTTTCACCAATGATTCGAGCCTTTTTTTTAAATTTCTCCAAATTATTTGGAATTTGTTTGACTCTATTAAATTCAATATCCAAAGGAGCATCTATAGCAATCTCTAAGTTTGAACCTTTTTGGAGGAGGGTGATTTTAATTTCATCCACAATAATGACGGATTCCCCAACATCTCTGCCTATGATCAGCATTTTTGACTTCCCCCAAATCTTCATTCAGTGTTGCGATGAACCTTTACCGAGGTCTAACTTATGAAAAGTACTCTGTTGTTAAATGCCACTTCCTTACTTACAAGATAATTCTTGGTATTAGGTATTATCGGATTTTGTTGAATTTTGTTTAGCGTTTTTAAAAAAAAGTTTTTACCCAGAATTTCTTGTTTATTTTATTGGCAATTCAAGAATTGGTTTAGTAGTAAACTATTTTTTAGTTTTACGACCAACTTCTTACTAAATCTTATCGGTGGTATCAAAATATAGTTTAGTAATTTTTCAAAAAAAATAAAAAAGAGACGAAATTATTCGTCTCTTTTTGTAAAAACTATTGAGAATTTAATAGTCTCACACTAGTTTTTGATTTATTTTGATTTAATTTTAATTTGTACAGTATTAGCTCAACTCTTTTATCATTAGGCTGATTTGAATGTAAAAACTCGACACAGTCTTCTGCTTGTTACATGTAAACTAACTGCTTATTGATTATATCAAGAATTTGGTTTTCCATTACTTCTTTAACTTTGCCACTTTCAAACGCATGTACAAATTCGATGGTTTTATAAACCGCTTCATCAAGTGTGGTGGATGGTTCCCATCCAAGCTCACTTTGAATCTTTTCAATACTTAACATCAGAAGTGGGTTTTCATGGTATACATTCATACTTGTATCCACTTCCCATGATAACCCTTTTCCCCAGTGCTTGCAGAACAAATCGACTAGTTGATAATTTGGTAAACAATCGTTAGGTAATGGACCAATATTATAACTAGTAAATACCTTAGGCAGATTATAATGTTTTTCGATCATAAATAAATAAGCATGAACTGCGTCTAAAACAAACTGATAAGGACGTACTGCGTGTGGATTTCGTATAATAATCGGTCCACCATTCTGAGCAAACCGAATACAGTCCGGAATGATTCTGTTTTCTGAAACATCTCCTCCACCAATTACATTCCCACTTCTAGCTGTAATGACTGTTAAATCTCTTGAATGAAAAAAAGAATTATAATAGCTACTAGTCACTAACTCTGAACAGGCTTTACTGTCAGCATAAGGATCATGCCCACCCAATTTTTCATCTTCCAAAAAGGCGTGCGACCCACAAACTGGCTTGTAAACTTTATCCGTTGTTACATTTAAAAAAAGCTTAGTTGAAGTGTTTTTTCTGATACATTCCAGAACATTTACAGTGCCCATGACATTTACTTCATAAGTTTCTCTTGGCCGATGGTAACTTTCAATAACTAGTGGTTGAGCAGCCATATGAATAACAATTTCAGGTTCAAACTCTATAAACAATTTTTCCAAACTAGCTATATCTCGTATATCACCTATAACATGTTTTTCTAGTAAATTCACACTATCAGAAATGTAGAAAAGCGAATCACTTCTTTCAGGAAATAGAGAATATCCTGCTATTCTAGCACCTTGCATCGAAAGCATCTTACACATCCAACTTCCCTTAAATCCTGTGTGACCTGTTACTAAAACCTTTTTATTTTTAAAAAAATCCATCAACATCACATTCCTTGAATTTAGTCATCACAGTCACGCATTATCAATTTTACATTTTCACAAATAGACTATTAATTTTTGAACTCGTTAGCCTTAAATCTAATTGATCCACAGGTAGCTCTGGGAATATCCTACTCCAACTTTCAACTTCCGTTTCACTTAAATTCAATGCCTTAGAAAAAATATTTCCTTGGAGTACAAATCCTGCATTAATAATAGTCTGAATAATTCCCTCTGCATTTGATCCATTCATATAACTCAATCGATTCATTGTGTTACGAATATTCTCAATAAATCCAGGATTGTCAATTGCAATAGCTAGACTTGCTCCTTTTTTAGCGAGTTGATAGATACTCTTAAAATACTCATCAAGCCCTTGCCCATTTAAAGAAGGAATTTGTTCAATCAGAATATAATCAAAAATATCTTCCTTAAAAACGTCAATGATCGTTTTATTTTTATCTGCTAAGTGTATGTCATCTGAAATATCTTTCAGATCTTTTAAATACTTTGCTTCCTCAGTCCAAGCATGCACATGACATTTCACCTGGGAAAGATTTTTAAAACGGTTCATTATATATTGCGGTGTACAACCACATTTCGAATTAACCGCAAGTAAATGTTTGTCTCCACTATCACTAGGGGTACCCAAAATATTTGCCAAGTTAACCTCTGGGCGAGCATCATTCCATGCATCAATACCCCATTTTTCATTAAAAATCACACGGCCTTTATTAATTGAATCGTGGTTGACGTGTTCAGCCCCAGTTGTAACATGACCATAATGATAGACAAACGTATCATTGCAAAATATGAGTTTATATCCTGCTCTTCTTATTTTAAATGAAATATCATCATCCGCAAATTCACCAAAATAATAGCGAGGATCATAATAACCGATGTATTCAAGAAGTTTTGTATATGAGCACAAAACATTTGGTAGTAGAACTTGTCTTTCTTCCCACTTCAAAGGATTAGAAACATTATAACTTTCCGCAAAAGCTTGCATTTCTCCCATGTCTTCAAACTGGACATTTACCTGTTGAAAGTTCGAAATGAAGTTACTTGCCGGTGAAACATATCCATAATTCGGATTACTTTCAATACAATTCATTAAATTCGATAGCCAATTTTTTGTAAAAATAAAATCATTACATAGAACAGCTGTATATTTACCTTGCGCAGCAGCGATTCCAATATTCATTCCAACGCCTGCACCGCAATTATATGGCAAATAAAATGCCTTAGCACCTTCAATACTCTCAAAATATTCTTGCGTTTCATCCGTTGAACCGTTGTTTACTAAGATTAATTCATACTCAACATGATCAGTGTACTTCAATACACTTTCAACACATTGTTTTGTGTATTCGAGTTTATTGTAGGCGAGGATAACAATACTTACTTTGCAACGGTAAGAATGCTGATCTATGCTTCCCTTATCAAATTCCTTCATTTCCGGGTAAAGAATAGGTCGCATTTGACTACTTGTATGCTTTTCAAACGTTACAAGTAGTGTTTTTATTAATACATCTATTAAAGGTAGTGTGTATTCTATGAAAATAGGAAGCTTAAATTCTGAGTTACTTTCATCTAAATTTCTTTCAACCCAATAAGAAAGGTTTCCGAAAACATCCTTACAACGGTTCATCGAAAATAGGTATTGATTTGCCTCAATAAAATAAACAATTTCCTCTGAAAGAGATAAAAAATCTTCTAATAGGAAATCGTGTAATACACCCGTATTTGCCTGTTCTTTTAGATAATTGGCGCATTCTAAAAGAGATTCAAGTGCATCAAATTTAGGTTGAAAATCTACATGTTCCGTGTTGATCAAAAGTACCACTCCAATTTTGCTATATCTTTATTTTTATCTATTTACCAATTTACCTTAGGCAAATCGGTGCTGATTGGCACATTAAAATACTGCTGTGTATATGGTGGTTTTTCATGTAATTTCATACAAAGTTTTCCTTCATCGTTTGTAAATACAACATGGTTATCCAAGATGTTTTTTTGGTAGACAAAGCTTCTCGCACCAACTGAAACACCATCTCCAACAGTACAATCCCCTATTATACTAGCACCTGATAGAATTCCGAATCCTTTGCCGATTTTAGGATAAACATATTTTTGCGCACCAACAGTAGTATTGTGAGCCGCGACAAAAAAGTTATCGATTTGAGCTTTTCCAATCACTGTTCCAACGCAATGAAGAAACATAAACACATCTGGTAACTCGGTATTATACATGCAACACAACGAATTCAATGTTTTATTTAGTGAAAATAATTTATTGCAGAGTGGTTCATTTTTAGAAACACGCCACAATGAATTAGAAAGTAACCAAATAAATTGTGCGTATTGATCTGAATGCAGATGATTAAAATTAGGCACACCATCCTTGTGGTATCCATTATAAGAAATAAATGAAAAACAGTATTCAAGACGGCTTAACGCCATATCAAACGCAAGATCCACATCTGAACCTTCTAACACAAACTTATCCGGAAAGAAGTGGTTAAGCTGTGTAGATACAAAACTGTGCAACTCATTTTTTGATAGCGAAATCTGCATAAATGTCTACCCCTATATTTCATTAATCAACTTTTGATTGGTTTTCATAATAGTGAACTGTATCAACAACTGCGTCTCGGAAGATCGTTTGAGGCTTCCATCCTAATGAAGCTAATTTTTCAATCCCATAATACTTCTGACAATCCAAATTTTGTTTTTGAGGGAGTGAATCAATTCCTTTTAAGTTTCTGTCAGAAAAAATTTCAACAAGTTGGTGTGCAAATGCACCGATTGTCATTGAATTCGAGGGGTCAGCAACGTTGTAAGCTTCTGCCGGTTTCCCGTGTAACAAAACATGCAAGCATCCTAAAACAGCATCCATGATATATAAAAATGATCGCACTGCTTTACCATCTCCATTTAATTTTGGAGCATCACCTTTGAGAATATCGGAAACAAAATCAGCTTGCGCCATTTTTGTATCTAAATTCATACCTGGTCCAAAAACATGAGACAACCTTGCAATTTTAGCTGGGACGCTCTTTTGACGTGCATATGCAACACACAATGCCTCCCCAGCTCTCTTTGCTTCTATATAGCACGCTCCTACTTCAGTTGGGGAAATTCCCTCAAAAGCAGACTCATTAGAGCCGGCATTAGCAGCCGTTCCTGGTTTTCCATATACGCCTGTACTACTTATATATAAAAAGGAATGACATCCTTTTGCAGCGAATTCCAATAGATTTCTAGTCCCAATTATGTTGGCATCTAAAGTCTCAATAGGATTTAATTGATGAAAAACAGGACTCGAAGGACTTGCTGCATGAATAATGTAATCTACATTTTGTAAATTTTCCAATGAACTTGTAACTTCAAAATCAAGAAACGTATGGTTTGGGTCGTTTAAAAAAGTAGTATATAGATGCTGAATACGAGTACAATCTCTAGCGGCAGAGATTACTTTTATTGAGCTTTCATTTTTAAGGTCGTTCATTTCATTATAAGCCAATAAAAATTTACTTAATGTAGACCCTAGATGACCTCCTGCCCCAGTAATGAGAACACTTCTCCCATGTAATTCTGGATGCAACCCCCAACTCTTAACCGTTTCTCTTATCTGCTTTTCAAAACTTCTCAATTCTTACACTCTCCAATATATTGCCAGCTTCTATCTTTTTCTGAGATTATTTTTATCTTATTAGGCCATACAATTCCGATGGATGGATCATCAAATCGCAAGCCTCCCTCAGAACCTGGAGTATACACTTCCGTAACTAAATAATGAATCTCAGCATGATCTGTTAAAGTTAGATAGCCATGCGCAAAGCCTTTTGGTACGTAAAGCATTCGGTAATTGTCTGCACTTAATTCGTACCCGACCCATTGAAGATAAGTTGGAGATTCTTTTCTTAAATCAACAATCACATCATAAATGGATCCACGTGTACAGCGAATAAGTTTATCCTCAGCGTGAGGCTGTTTCTGAAAATGTAGACCCCGCAAAATACCCTTGTAATGATTATGTGCAATATTTGACTGAACAAAATCCGAACATAAACCGTACTCTGCAAATTCAGAATAATCTGTTAGTCTTGAAAAAAAACCTCGATCATCCTTCTTAAATTCTGGTGTAATTAAGTAAGCTCCCTCTAAGGCTAACTTTTCAAATATCATTTTTACTCTCCTTAGATGTTTGTCTAAACGTCATGCGTAATCCAAAATTAACTTCTTAAAGTTTTACTTCCAAACTTTCCATGGTGCTTTTCCTTTTTTCCAAATTTCATTCAACTGCATTTGATCACGCTGTGTATCCATACTTGCAAAGAAATCATTATGCATGTACGCACGTACCTCGCCCTGTCTAGTTAAACGTTCCATAGGACCAGTTTCCCAGACAGTCAGGTCATCTTCTATTTCTTCAATAACACTTGGTTCACAAACGAAGAATCCAGCACTAATTAATCCATCTCCGCCAATTTTCTTCTCCATGAAACCAGTAACTTCACCATTATTTCCAACCGAGATACTTCCGTACCTACCAGCCGGATTTACTGCGCTTACTGTAACTTTTTTACCATGACTTTTGTGGAATTCTACTAATTTATCAATTGGAATATTTGACACACCATCCCCATAGGTAAGCAAAAATGGTTCATTATTCAAATATTTAGAGATTCGTTTTATACGACCACCCGTCATCGTGTTTAACCCAGTGTCTGCCAGAGTAACATTCCAAGATTCTGCGCTTGTATTTAAAATGTTTCTTGAAACCGAAGTGCCACTAAAATTGTATTGAACATCCGAATGGTTTAAATAATAATGGTCGAAATACTCTTTTATAATTACCCCTTTATAACCTAAACAGATAACAAAATCATTAAAGCCATATGAAGAATAAATTTTCATAATATGCCACAAAATTGGGTTATCTCCAATCTCAACCATAGGCTTAGGTTTCAAATGACTTTCCTCACTTATTCTTGTACCAAATCCACCAGCTAGAATGACAACTTTCATTTTTCAACTTTCCTCTCAAGTTATAAATCTATCATAATAAATTTTAAATAGCCTTCTATAATAAAACTACATTTTGCTAACTAAACAAAAACCTTTATCTGCTTTTGAGCTAGATTATACTTCTTAATTTTAAGAAAAGGGACGAGTATAATTCGTCCCTTGATATAACTATTATTTAACTATATTATTAGCAATTCCCAACATTTCATCTGCAAAAGAAACCGCTCTGGCATTCATTTGGAAGCCTCTTTGAGTAGTGATCAAATCTGTCATTTCTCGTCCCAAATCCACGTTTGAACCCTCGAGGAAACCAGAGGTAACTTGAGACTCATCTTGTGTGAGGTTACGCACAAAATTCGCGAGATTTGCACCAGGTGTTAGCGCCCCAGTATTAATTGAATATTCATTACCGCCAAGATTTTGTAATAGACTCGGATTTTGAATTTCTACAAGTCCAACTCTTTGAGCAGATGTGTATGTATCCCCTAACCCGTTTTTGTTCTTTAGAAGTATTTGACCATTTGCCCCAATCTGAACTTCATTGTTTTCATTCAATCTAATGGGCGTCCCGTTTTGGTCTAGCAACAGACCACCATTTGCATTAACTAAATGATAACTACCTGGCTGATTTGGATCTGGACTTAAATGGAAGTTCCCATCACGAGTAAAACGAATTTCTCTAGCTCCACCCTCTGTTGATGAAGGGTAACTAACCTGAAAAAAGCCGCTTCCATTAATCATTAAATCGAACGGGTTTTTAGTTTCTAATAACTGGCCCTGTTCCATGTTAAGCTTAGTAAGACCAGTACGACTACCGTATCCTACTCTCAGACCGTTAGGTGTTAACCTTCCGACTTCTTGGTCAGCACGTGATTGATTATTAATTTGATTAGTTAGAAGTTCCGAAAAACTTTGGTCACGTCGCTTATAACCCGTTGTATTAACATTGGCAATATTGTTTGCATTTGTATCCAATTTTTGCTGAAATGCACGCAAAGCTCCTGTGGAGATGTATAAAGATGTACTCATTTCCTATGACTCCTAATCTTCACAAATTTATTGGTTAATCGAGCCTGTACTGTTTAATTTTTGTAGTGATTCGTCGTAGACTGAGATCACCTTTTGATTGGCTGCATAGGCTTTAACTGTCATCATCATATCCGAAATCGTTTGCCCAGCGTCAACGTTAGATTGTTCGATATAACCATGCTCTAACGAAACCCCTGGATTGGTTTGTCCAGCATCTTGAATAAATGGAACTGGAGTAGCCGATTGATAGACATTTCCACCCATTCTAATTAGTTGTAATGGATTTTGAACGACAACAATTCCAATTTGCCCAGCCATTCTTGTATTGGATTGATCATTTGCTTTGACCATTAAATGGCCAGTAGGAGTTATGCTAAAATTCTCCTTACTAATTTCATCTGAAATAGTGATTGGTTGGTGATCAGCCCCTAATACTCGATAGCCATCAGCAGTTACTAGATTGTTGTTTGCATCCAGATCAAATTTACCATCCCTGGTATATCCAACTGTACCATTTGGAAGTTGTACAGCAAAGAAAGCAGAGGGTTTCACTTGACGCCCATTAACAATTTGCACTGGTATACTCTCGTCATTAATCGCAATATCCAAAGGGTTATTCGTTTCTACAAGCTGACCCTGAGAAAAATTCGGGACACGCTCTTGTGCATATACACCAGTAGTTAACTCTCCAATCGGAACTCCAACCGAAGTGGCTTTACCCATTGATTGACTAGATGAGATGCCACCTGATTTAAAACTTTGAACACGATTAAGTAATAGGTTTGGAAAAGCACGCATTTGCGAATCATCTTTCTTAAATCCCGGTGTTTGTACGTTTGCAAGATTATTCGACAATGTTGCTTGTCTACGTTCTAAAGAAAACATTCCTGAAGCCGCAGTATATAAACCTCTTATCATAGTAACACTCCTTTGCTTAGGTGCTGTGACAAGCCATTAGAATAAAGGAAAAAGTGACGCATCTATCCTACTTGCTTGTTATGGAACATTATCGGAGTTCCTGCCTATCGAAGATCGAATTTTATTGACTAGTTTGAGAAGCTAATTGAAGTATAAATTCTACTTCTCCTAAACCCCTGTCAAGTTTTGCTGCTATTTGCTCTGCAGTTAATCCTTTTTTTTGTAACTCAAAAATTTCCATATAACGATTGTTTAATAACAAGTTTTGCTCGCTTTTTGATTCAATTGGCGTTTGTACTTTTACGGTAGCGAATTTTATTTCTTCACGTAATTGACTTATCTCTTGCTGAGCCAAATTTTTTTGATAATCGATTGCCCTTTTTAGTTCTGTAATTTCACGGAATAAAATGTTTTGATTTTCTAAAAATCTTTGATACATCTCTCGATCTTGTGTTGCTTTCCACTTAGTAAAACTTTTTAAAATCAAGATCAAAATGGGAATGATAATTAGAACTAAAATTGTTAAATCTAAAAGAGTTGGCATTAGTTCTCTTCCTTTCAAGTATCAAAGGGACAATCACTTTGAACCTTATTGAATCAATTTTTCTACCAGATAGACTTCAGTAATTAATCCCTTACCTAAAGCTTTGTTGAGTTCAACTTTCACATTGTCTTCAATTAATGTAAAACCCTTTGGTCCAACCGCATCTGCCATTTTAATTTGGTTAATTGTTTGGATAATCGCACCTTGCGTCTTAAAATTAAGTTTTTTGATTTCTTCTGCACTGGTTTCTGATTTTGCAATCAACTTAAATTTCATTTGAATAAAATGGCCATCTGAAAAGTTAGCAGTTATAGCCTCAGTATCTATAGATGCTTTTACTAAATTATCCACTGTTACCAGTTCTTGCTTTGATTTAGCCTCAGGTTTTTTAGGAGCAGTTACGTGTTTCCAGACGAAATATCCAGAAACTCCAATAACAGTGATAACGACTAGAATTAGGATAGTTTTTACATGTAATTTCATTCAACAATAACCCCTTATTTATATCAAATTTAAGAATATAAATTGATTAACAAACCTTTGATTTCGCCTATACGGTCCAAGAGGGACAGCCCATTTTGTTGTTGGTTTAGGACATGATCTGTCAATTCAATTAATTTTCGGTCTAATATTTGCACTGTTTTCAATGTTTTTGAACCACCATATGGATCCCAAGTATCGGTTTGATACAACCCCAACCCATTTTTGTTTACTTCACCCATAAATTGTTTTACTAAATTTTTATATTTGCGCAGCTCGGTAAAAGTTGGACTATTACTTAATGCCTGGCCTTGTTGGTCAATGTCCTGCAGTAGTTGTTGAAGGCGTTCCTGCGTGAGACCTTTTGAATATGAGCTGACAATTTTTTGAAATGATGTTTGATTATCGGTATTTTTCTCAGTTTTTAACTTCCAAGTGTCAGAAAGATTAACCCTGAGCGTATCTTGTATTTTCAAACGAAATCAACACCTCATTCATATCAAAATAAATAATTCATTGTATCAAAAATAATCAAAATAATGTAGTAATTATACACTATCAATTTATAAATTTCATTAGCGATAAAAAAATTTATAAAATAAAGTAAGTGCAATCTTTACCAAAATAAAAAATGCCCCTGAAATGTTGTGCAACCAACAGTTAGTCTACACTAACATTTGGAGTGCACTTCAATACAAGTGGCAATTTATCTTGATAAAAAAGGATGGCATGTACCGTTTAACGTCATTAAAAGAATAGGATTTTAAAAACCCTTATTTTAACACTATTCTAATCTAGTTTGTTTTTAAGATCTTTCAATTCATCTAAGTTCGTTATATCTTCAAGTAGTTTTTCAATATCTAATAAGATAATGACTCGGTCATCGAGTTTTGAAATCCCATTTAAATACGAAACATTTTTCGCTTCAAATAATTTAGGATATTGAATTGTATCCAAGCTAATATCCGTTACATCTGTTGCATCATCAACAATTAGACCTATTTCTTTGTCTTTAACTTGAACGATGATCATTCTTGTATCATCTGTGTTATTAAAAGATAGACCAGTTAAAGCAGACCTTAAATCAATAACAGGTGTCACGATTTCTCGTATAGTAGTTACACCAAGGACATGCGCTGGGCGGTTAGGATATGAAGTAATCGCTTGCATTCGTTCAATAGATACTACTTGTGTAATATCTATTCCGTACTCCTCTTGAGCAATTTTAAATATAAGCGCTTTATAATCTTTTATTACTTTTTGGTCTAACATCTGGCACCTACTTTTTGGTATTGTTTACTGGTTTGCTTTACTTGTTTTTCATTAGCTAGCAATATCTTTCGATAATTCTGATAGCTTTAATAGAATAATCAGACGTTCTTCTAACTTCGCAATCTCTGAAAAATATTCACATTTATTTACTGAAGAAGATGAAGTGGTTTGAATCATTTCTGGCTCTAAGTCGATAACATCACTTGTTTCATCAACAATCCAACCCAGTTCGACGTCTTCATCCATTGTAATTAAAATACGGGTTGTATCTGTGAATTCAGTTTCTCCCATATTTAACTTATTTCTAAGATCAATGATTGGTGTAACATGACCTCTTAAATTGATTACGCCTTTGACATATGAAGGAGCGTTTGGAACCCTTGTGATTGGTAGGATTCGTTCAATAGACTGGACTTGATTTATGTTTAATCCATACTCTTCATTTCCGATTGTGAAGGCGACTATTTTTAGTATACTCATTGTTTAGACGTCCCTTTCTATTGAATTAGCTGATTAGGATCAATAATTAATGCTACTTCACCATTACCTAGAATAGTAGCGCCAGATATTGCAAGTAAATTATTTAGATATCCACCAAGAGACTTTAAAACTATTTCTTGTTGTCCTATAACAGAGTCAACAACTAGTGCTGTAGATTGATTGCCCTTTTTAACGATTACAATAAACATGTCTTCGTTGCTGTTATTACTATTATCTGTCGGTACCTGAAAAACTTCTTTTAAGAATACTAATGGTACTACCTGTCCGCGGAATTGAATAACTCTTTCTCCATGAATTGTAGTTTCCTGTTTTTTTGAAAACTTTGTTATTTCAACAATTGAAGTAAAAGGAATTGCATACGTCTCTTTCGCAACTTTAACCAACATTGAATAAATGATTGATAACGTTAGAGGAAGTTGGATACTGAATGTTGAACCTTGTCCAAAAGTTGAATTAATTGAAATAGAACCACCCAATGATTCAATTTTCGTTTTGACTACATCGAGGCCAACACCACGGCCGGAAATATCCGAGATTTTGTCTGCTGTACTAAATCCTGAAGATAAAATAAGCGAATATACCTGCTGGTCGCTAAGATTTTTTGCTTCTTCTTTTGAAACAACACCGCGCTCAATTGCTTTATTGAGTACTTTTTCTCGATCGATACCCTTTCCGTCATCTGAAACTTCGATAAAGACATTGTTGCCACTATGATATGCTTTTAATGTAACCTTGCCTTCTTCATCTTTTTTTGCTGAAATTCTTTCCTTAGTGGATTCGAGTCCATGATCTAAGGCATTTCTTAGCAAGTGTACAAGTGGATCACCTATCTCATCTATCACAGTGCGATCTAATTCTGTGTCTTGGCCTTCTACAATTAGTTGAACCTTTTTGTCCAGATCTTTCGCTATATCTCGTACCATTCTTGGGAATCGATTAAACACTTGTTCTACAGGGACCATCCGCATATTTAAGATTAGACCTTGTAAATCTGTTGAGATACGCGTCATATGTTCAACTGCTTCTGTCAGTTGGGTATTTTGTGACTCGCGAGATATCTGTTCCATTCTTCCTCTGTCAATGATTAGTTCACTGAATAGATTCATTAATTGATCTAGTTTATCAATATCAACACGAATCGTTTTGGAGCGCTGCTTTTTCTTACTAGCATTTAATTCCTCTTGATCTATTGATTTATCATTCTTCAGATTATCAACTGACGAATTACTAGCGCAATCTTCTAAGTATTGCATTGTTTTCTCTGAAACATATACATCTTTAATCTCTGAGATATTTAACAGTTGCTTTTGAATTTCTTGCATACTTCTATCACTCAATAATAAAAGGGATATAGAATGTTCAAAATTTTCTTCCTCAATTTGCTCGACTGGTGGACTTGATTGGATAATTTCTCCAAACTCCTCCGCTGTTTGAAATACGATAAAAGCTCTCACCGATTTCATGACACATTTTTGATCCAGGGTAACTTTAATTTGATAAACGCTATTTCCTGTCTTTTTTGCCTCATGGATTACAGATAGTTGAAATTCATCAAGCACAAGTTCCGCTTCGTTATTAACTTTAGGTTCATAGTTATCTAGAATAGATTCTGATGGATCTTGTATCAAAGTCAGTTTCATTACAACGTCCTTTACATCCGCCTTACCGTCTCCACCTTGCTCAATTATGTCTACCATTTTTTCGATTAAATCCACACATTTAAAAATGACATCCATAATTTCAGAATTGATTTTCAATTTAGAATTACGTAGCATATCTAAAACGTTTTCCATTTCATGGGTTAACGAAGCTAAATCTTCAAAACCCATCGATCCTGCCATGCCTTTAAGAGTATGCGCTGAACGAAAGATTTCGTTTATTATCGTTAGGTTCTCTGGTTCTGTTTCCAAATTTAAAAGTTCGTTGTTTATTGTCTGAAGATGCTCTTTTGATTCTTCGATAAATAACTCCAAGTAATTATTCAAATCCATTATAAATTCCCCCCTCTTAATCAAACTTTTTGAAAATACACATTATAATAAACTCTTACAATTTCTTTTTTTTAAGCTAAAACTATTAAATGTTATGTTGGGATTATCAGTATCTAGTTACTAAATTGACCTAATAATTCCTTCAAAGTCCAATCAAAATTCATCAAACAATTCATTGTTTTATGTTTGATTATCAAATACAATATATACGTTAATACTTTTTTTATCAATACTATTTTAAGGGGGAATTAGTATGAAGGAACCTTCATCTATCATAGGAGTTATCTTAGGCCTTTTGGCAGTTGGAGTTGGGATGATGTTGAAAGGAGCCAGTTTGACTTCTTTAGTAAATCCTGCGGCTTTTCTCATTATCATCGTTGGAACTATCGCAACATTATTTGTTAGTTTTCCAATGTCTGAAGTTACTAAGTTTCCAAAGTTACTAAAGATTATTTTCTCTGGACCTCCGAATATGATATCAAAAATAGAAGTTATTGAAATATTTTCCAAATGGTCTGTTCAAGTACGTAAAGAAGGACTATTAGGACTTGAAAATGAGTTAGATAAGATTGAAGATCCTTTTTTAAAAAATGGATTAGAACTTGTTATCGATTCAAATGATTCTGAATTTACACAGGATGTTTTATTAGAAAAAATCAATGCAATGCAAGAGCGCCATCGAAAGGGCGCATTAATTTTTTCACAGGCAGGAACGTATGCTCCAACATTGGGAGTATTGGGCGCGGTAGTTGGACTTATTGCAGCATTAGGAAATTTATCCGATACTGAGAAATTAGGACATTCGATAGCTGCAGCCTTTGTTGCCACCTTATTAGGTATCTTTACTGGATATGTTTTATGGCATCCTATGTGTAATAAACTGAAATTAATCTCTAGAAAAGAAATAGAAATTCGCCAAGTTATGGTGGAAGGTCTTTTGGCACTGCAAGTTGGGATGAATAGCCGTCAATTGGAACAAAAATTATCTGTTTATCTTACACCTGCAGAGGTAGAGGCGAAAAGAAATCTAGCAAATCCGGAGGTTTCCCGTGGCTAGGCATAAGCGTCATAGTAACCATCATGAAGAAGAACATATAGATGAAACATGGCTAATCCCCTACGCTGACTTGCTTACACTTTTACTTGCCTTATTTATAGTTTTGTTTGCTATGCGATCTGAAGATTCGAGTAAGATGGACGCAATGATGAAATCTCTTTACAAAG
The DNA here is from genome assembly GCA_029240105.1 of Caryophanales bacterium. Lineage (GTDB taxonomy): Bacteria > Bacillota > Bacilli > JARBTR01 > JARBTR01 > JARBTR01. Next base: position 170,651 of record JARBTR010000005.1, read on the forward strand.
CATTTAATACGGTTTCTGTATTCGATACCGATAGCGGGGGACAGACACCTTCTAATAATAGTAGTACACCTAAACCAAAACCTGAACCTGAACCTGATCCTGATTCTGATACAGATCAAGTAAGTGAGGATGAAAAAAATCTGCAGGAATTTATGAAAAACATGCAGCAATATATTGATGTAAATAATTTAGAAGCTGAAATTTATCTAACCGATATGCAAGAAGGTATTCAAATCACACTTAAGGATTCGATTATTTTCGATTCAGGTAGTGATAAGCTTTTAGCCAACTTTACACCTATATTAGATAACATTGCTAATATGTTACAAACTATCGATAATTCTATTATTGTAGAAGGTCATACTGATAATAAACCAATTAGCACATCTCAGTTTCCATCCAATTGGGAATTATCAGGTGGCAGGGCATTATCAGTCGTTCATTATTTGCAGTCGAAAAACATTGATCCAAATCGACTTCGATATACTGGCTATGGAGAGTTTAAGCCGATTTTCCCCAATGACACAAATGAACATAGGGAAGCTAATCGTAGGGTGAATTTCATTGTTTTACGGAAATAGGATAGTTTCCTAATTCCTACTTGTACTGAACATACTTTGTTAAACTTTATTATCAATACTACACACTTAAAAAAATGATTTCTGTTTCCAGCAGAAATCATTTTTTATTTCAATTATCGTACTAAAATATACTAGGATTCTATTCAAAACTAAGCAAAGCCTTACATTAAGAAGCATTAAAAAAGATAGACACCATATTCATTGTTCATGGTGTCTATCTTTTTTTAGTATATTTGGGGCAGGATTTAATGCCATTACTTATTAAATAAATAATCAATAGATTATATATATTTTGTATACATTGTAACCTTTAGCCTAAAATTACAAATTACGTGTAATATAACCACTGGACTTTCCCGATTTCTCAACTTCACGATGAGGAGTCACTTCTTGCGTCACTTGTTTTGCTAGTTTATTTATAGTTTGCAAGCAGTTTGAACATAATTTTCCTGATTGAATCTTTGAACCGCAAGATTCACAAGAATAAGATAGGTTACTAAAATTACTTGATAAAATTCTTTCAGCTAAAATAAACTCACGAATCTGTGTAGCAGAAACCTTTGTTTCCTCGACTAATTCATGAATCGTACTACCAGGAAATTCCCTTAAATAGTCTGTTACCTTTTTAAAATCTTCTTCTTGTTTATTATAACAATCTTCACAAATTTGCTTGACACGGAGAAATAGCTTACCACATTTTCTACAATTCATTAATTGTGCAGCCATAAAGTACTCTCCTTTTTCGTTAATAAATTATCCCAAAACTTTTTGAATTGAATCCATAACACGGTCTGCCTGGAATGGTTTTACGACAAAATCCTTTGCACCAGCCTGAATCGCCTCTAATACCATTGGTTGTTGTCCCATTGCAGAACACATGATAATCTTCGCCGCAGGGTACATTGCTTTAATTTCTTTAACAGCAGAAATTCCATCCTTTTCAGGCATTGTGATATCCATGGTAACTATATCCGGTTGAAGTTCTTTGTATTTTTCTATTGCGTCAACACCATTGACAGCCTCTCCTACTACTTCTAGGCCATTTTTGGTTAAAATATCTTTCAGCATCATTCTCATAAATGCAGCATCATCAACGATTAAAACTCTTGCCATATTCTTTACCCCCCAAATATTTAAATGAAAATTACTTTGTCATTTTCGTAAGTCTATCAATTGGACTAATGATATCCACAATACGCACACCAAAATTCTCTTCAATTACTACAACTTCACCTCGAGCAATTAGCTTTTGGTTCGCTAGTATATCCACAGGCTCTCCAGCTAATTTATCCAGCTGAACTACTGCACCAGGTCCAAGTTCAAGAATTTTACGAATTGGCATTTGTGTTCGGCCTAACTCTACTGTAATTGAAAGCGGAATATCATATAACAAATCAATATTACTTTCTTGTGCACTGCTAGCTTGGTGATCTGTAAAATTCGTAAACTCAACCTTCTGTGCATTCGTACTTTCTGTAGCTTGAGTTTTGAATTGTGAATTGGCTTGGCTCTCAACTCGTAGTGTTGGTTGAGTTTGCATTGGTGAAGTGTGATTTGAAATCACTGTCGGTGCTTCCTTTACAGGGCTTGCAACCGGTACTTCTTTAACTTGGCTTGTAACTGAGACTTGTTCCGGATAGAGAATTTTCTTTGCCATATTTTGTGCAAATGATAATGGAAGATATTGAATCATATCTGAATCAATCAGGTTACCCACTTTAAGACGAAAAGAAACTTCTATTAAAATTTCTTCACTTAAGTCAGACACTCTATTAGGCGGATTACCAAGTACATCTATTCTTGGTGGTGAAATATCCACTTTTTGATTAAAGATTGTTGACATTGACGTTGCTGCAGAACCCATCATCTGGTTCATTGCTTCTTGAACAGCACTTAGGTGAAACTCAGTAAGTTCAGCATCAAGATCTGTCCCGTCGCCACCCATCATCAGATTTGCAATAATTTTTGCATCACTTTCTTTTATAACTAGAAGGTTTTTCCCTTGGATTCCTTTTGTATAATCCACGTGTACAGCAACAGACATTCCTAGGAGGTTTTCTTCCAACTTTTTCTTTTCAATTGCTGAGAGAGTAGGAGTTGTGATTTCTACCCGTTGATTCAGTAGTGTAGATAATGCAGTAGTTGAACTTCCTAATGAAATATTTCCAATTTCCCCTAATGCATCTTGCTCCATCGTGCTTAAATAATTACTTATTGATGGTGCTTCGGCACCTTTATCTTGATTAAAAAGTGCATTAATCTCATCCTGAGATAATAAGCCCTGATTCATTATTTAAATCATCTCCTTCCACGTGTATCACTTGATCTATCTGAACTGCGTATCGTCCTTTTTTTGTTCCAGGATTGCCAAGAAATCTTGTAAGATCTCCAACTTTAACTTGAATTTTCCCTGTTTCTATTCCAATTACATCTCCAACTTGAAGGTTGATTAGTTCAGAAATAGGAATCGTAGCTCTACCTAGTTCGGCATGAACAGGAACTCGCACTAAATCAATGTTTTTTACGATCTTTTCATGTTGAGAAGCATTCTTTTTTCCCAAAGATGAAAGCATTTGATGGGAAGTAAGCTTTGGTAGCACTGGCTCTACAATTAAATGCGGTAGACACAGTGTCATTCTCCCATCAGTTTCACCAATTTTCGTACGAAACGCAATGATAATTACAGTGTCATTTGGCGATGAAATTTGGATGAATTGCGGATTCGTTTCAATTGTGTCCAATCTCGCTTTAATATCTTCGATGTTTTTCCATGCCTCTTGATATAAGTCAAAGCTCTTATCAAATACCTTCTGCATTAACACCATTTCAATTTCCGTTAACGAGACATCTCTAACCGAAAGATCTCCCTGCCAACCTAATAGACGCTCAAGAATGGCATAAGCCAATTGAGGATTTATTTCTAATGCCATTTTTTCATCAAAAGGTTTTACATCGTATACAGATAAAATTGTTTTGGCAGGTATTGATGCAATAAACTCTGAATAGTTTACTTGGTCAACAAGGTCAATTTCAATTTGAACGTATGTTCGAAGATACGATGATAGGTACGTCGAAAGCAATCTCGCAAAATTTTCGTGAATTCTCGATATTGTGCGTAATTGATCTTTGGAATAACGCATCGCACGTTTGAAATCATAAACTTTAATTTTTTCGTTTTTCTCTTGTACATCGGATGCTTGAAGCTCGCCATTATTTAAGGCTGATAAAAGCGCATCGATTTCTTTTTGAGATAATACATCCGCCAAAGGGCAACCCCCTAACTCTTCCGTGAGTTACTGAATCATTTTATTTGTAGTATAGACTTTTACAACTTTTCCTTTTTGCATTAAATTATTGATTTCGTTCTTCATTTCAGTTTCAAATTTTCCCATTTCGACTGGGTTTTTTACTTGCTCTTCATTCATACCCGATAGTAGTCGAATAGCTATATTTCGCACTTGAAAATCACGTTTCGTCAATTCTTCTTTTGCATCAGTAGAGTTTGCTTGGATTTCAAATCCAATTTGAATATACCCTCGTGAAATTAAATCAGTAGTTATCGTTTCTGTTTTCACCATATTTTCTATTATTTCATCTGGTGTCACGTCTTTAGTTTTTCCTTTAGACTGTGATAGACCTAAGAAATACGATGTTCCTACTAATAGGAGGACAAAAACTACCAATATAATCGTTGTTGGTTTAAATATTGCTTTCATTTATAACCCTGCCTTTAATTAGGAAGATGTAAGCCTACCTGTTAGTACCTACTAACGCTTAAGGTTTACTACTTCTTCAAGGATGGAATCTGAAGTTGTAATTGTTCTTGCATTCGCTTGGAATCCACGTTGAGCAACAATCATCTCTGTAAATTCTTCCGTTAAATCAACGTTTGACATCTCAAGAATACCAGCAGCGATTTGTCCACCGCTGTTGTTTTGAATTCGATCAGCAGTTACCACACCAGAGTTTCCAGTTCCAGCAAACATCGTATTTCCAACTTTTTTCAAACCACCAGGGTTCGTCACTACCGCAGTTGCTAATGAAATTTGTTCATTAAGGGTAGCTGGTGTTAATCCATCATTCAGATAATAATCAGTACCATCATAAGCTAATTTTCCACTATTTCCATTTTCATCTACTACGTTAATATAACCATTAGAATCTATTGAAAAAGAAGTGAATTTTGCATTAGTAATTCCATCATTTGAGATGTTAATAGGAACTGTAACGCCGTCTGCAATACCTTGTACAAAATAACCATTTGAGTTAACAAAATTTCCATTAGCATCTAAATCGAAGTTCCCAGCCTTTGTCAAAAATTGATTTTGACCAGTTGCATCTGGAGAAACCATAAAATATGCATCTCCTTCGATAGCTAAATCTCTTCCTAGATTTGTTGACATTGGGCTACCTGGAGTATGCATTGTATCAATAGACGCGATTTTCGTTCCAAGACCAACTTGGCGTACATTTATACCGCCGCTTTGTGCAGTTGGTGCAGTGGCACCCGAAATATTTTGATTGATAATATCTTGAAACATAACACGACTTTTCTTGAAGCCAACTGTATTAACGTTTGCAATATTGTTACCAATGACATCAAGTTTTGTTTGAAACCCTTTCATTCCAGAAACGCCTGAGTATAGAGATTTTAACATGATATTTTCCCCCTTAAGTCTTGTTTTAGTTTATAAAAGATTTGAATTTGTTGAATTATACTGAATTTGCGAGACTTGTTCCATAGGAACCTTCTGGTTACCTACCATGTAGAAAAAATTACCATTATCCTTTGAAATCCCAGTTACTACTCCAGTTGTAGGTTCTGTCGATCCATCCGGTGTCCATTTAATTTCTTTCCCAATCGTAGAAGCATATTGTCCCATTTGTAAACTGGAAAATTTTTCGAACATCTTGTTTAAGTTTGTCATTTGTTCCAAACTACTGAAGGTTGCCATCTGCGCAATAAAATCTTTATCATTCAGCGGGCTGGAAGGGTCCTGATTTGACAGCTGTGTAGTAAGGATTTTTAGAAAATCATCTTTTCCTAACGTAGACTTAGGTGTAGAAGTCTGAGAATTATTGTTTACAGAACTGTTATTTGACGCATTCGAAACATTAGTCCAACTAGTCATCTTTTTGTTCCTTTCTATGCATTAAAATCAATACTTGATGTTGCTTTTGATGTAGTAGCCCAGTAAGACAGTTGAGGGCTTTCTTTTTCAGTTTCGCTTTGATTATACTTACTTGAATCCTTTGATGATTCATTTGGAGCAGAATGGTTTCGCTGCTCATTTGATGAATTCGTACCATTTTGGAAGGTAGAAAGATTTGATTCATTCGATCCGGTTGTCGACTGTGGTTGATATGTAATTTCCAACTTTTGAACGACAATTCCTTGCTGTTGTAAAACTTCCCTAAGTTGCTGCAATTGTCCTTCTAAAGCATCTTTAGCAACAGATGTATTGGTAATGATTTGAGCAGAGACAAGTCCTTGCTGCGTAACAATTTTCACTTCAACCGGACCTAAATGATCTGGATATAATGAAAACTTAGCCTCAGTACTCCCCGATCCACCATTCGTTATTTTGAAATAACGTCCGATCAATTCGCTCACTTCCGGAGTAAATTCAGAAATGGATACGGTAGGTGAAGTCTGCACTGTTTTAGTTTCATTCAGTCCCCCATGAACTTGAACACTAGGTACAATCACTGGCGGCTGACTATCAATTTTTGTTTGAATTTCTAGTTGAACAGTTGCTGTTCTAATCGCGTTCTTAACGCTTTTCCCAGTTGGTTCCTTTATATTTGAAAAAATCACTTGATTTTTATCCAAGATCAATTCTGTAGGAATGGTAATAGGATTATTTTTTAACTTATCACCTGATGAAACTGGATCTTTTGTATGATTAATAGAGTCGATAATTTTTTGGAGTTCACTTTTAATATTTGGTACTAAATCTGATAGATTTTTATCTTCTTTAGTAGACACTTCATTAAGCAACTGTGTAAGTTCATGAATCAACTGTTTGGGGTCCATTTGATTGGCCCCTTTATTCATTTGAATCCCATGAACGAGTGAGTCATTTTCCTCTTGGAATGAGTCAACTACACTTGTAGCAGTTTGCAATAATGGTTGATTTTGCAAATGTTCTATTGAATTTGGAGATTGCTGCATCGCTATCAATAAGGATGCCAAAATAGCCTCTAATTTTTCCATGTCCTCCGGACTTAGATTTCCAGTAGCTAATTTGCTAAGATCTTGCATAACGGGATCATTTTCCGTTGCAAGTGCTTCCAACTCTCCATTTGTATTACCTGATTGGTGAATCGAATAAATCATCGCAAATATCTGATCAAATGAGCAATCCGAGAAATTGGATTGAACGTTTGGCTTAGTTTTCCCACTAATTGGTTGTGGTGTTTGATTTATTTTGATAGAAATTTGAGATGCATCCAAATATATTTCTCCTCTCCAGTCAGTAATTTTGATAAATCATTTCTTATTATAACCTATTAAAATAGTTTTCGTCATGGAAAATTGATGATATTGTTCATTTTTTTGAATCGAAAAGTGTCAAACTTTTTGCAACAAAAAATATGCTCCCTTCAAAATAGACAGATAAATTAGAAATATCCGTTGATTTAAGGGGAACATAGTATCATATAATGCTATTTTATTTTTTTCGATAAAAAAAAGAGCCTACCATTTCGAGATTGTATTTCTCCGGCCTGAAAATTTGCTCAGTGCTACCCACAAACAGCACTCCACCAGTCCTAAGAGCATCACTAAGTTTTTGATAGAGGTAGTTGTTTGCCTCTTCTGTAAAATAGATCATGACATTTCTGCATATGATCAAATCGTAGTTTGAGTCAAAGGCATCATGTAACAAATCAAGCTTCTTAAATTTCACATTCCTCTTAATGGTGTTGGATATTTGAAAGACTGAATCCTTTTTATCTAAATACGTGTCTATATACTTTTTGGGTAAGTCCTTTAAGGAACGTTCACCATAGATACCTAATTGCGCTTTAGATAACACAACCTCATCCAAATCCGAAGCCACAATTTCATAGTTCGTTATTCCCAGTTCGTGGAATATCATCGCTAGTGTATAGGGTTCTTCTCCTGTTGAACAAGCAGAACTCCAGCATGTTATCTTTCTTTTCTCATTAAGATATTGAGGGATAATTTCATTTTTTAATACTTCCCAAAGAGATGGATTACGGTAAAATTCCGTTACATTTATCGTTATTTGGTTGAGAAACTCAAGGTACATTTTGCTATCTATTTGAATACTTTTGAAGTATTGATCAAAGTTCGCAAACCCATTTTTAATATAAAGAGTTGTTAACCTGCGTTTCATTTGATCCTCTTTATATTTGGATAAATCGATACCTGTTTTCTTTTTTACATTGACTATAAAATTGGAAAATTCATTATCTACCATTTCTGTTTCACCCTTACTAATAAGCTCTGTCATACATAAATTTGATGAATTCCACTCGCCTTCCTAGGACGACTGGAATCGAACACATTGTCTTAGGCAAAATGGTTATGGTTTTAGTTGCGTCACAATCCACCCAGCAACTTCAGGTTTAAGCTGAGAGATTACTTTTGATGCCGTATTTGGATCCATCTGTTTAATCTGATATAAAACTTCTTCATTGTTTTTGATTCCATTTAGTACGGAAGCAATTTGCTCCGGCTGCATTTGCTGATACAACTGAATAGCTGTAGTCGTAGAAGTTGCAGGCTCGTATCCGCTCGCTAATGCTTCTGTAATTCTAGCTCCTTCGTCCGATGGCAATTCTGCGATAATTGCTGACTGCACTTCTGGATCTAGTAGTTTAAAAATCTTTAAGGCATTAGCTTCTTTCATATAACTGATTAATTTCGCTGCAGTACCTGGGTCCATATTTGACAAGGACTCAGCTGCCGAAGAAGCCTCTTTATTTTTTGAAGGTCCATTTTGTTTCGTTTGAGAATCAGTTGTCGTTTGTTCTGTTTTGGTTTTATCACTATTCTTAGATGTAGCTGCTGTTTCTTTCTTATCGGTTGAAGTACTAGTTTTTGAGGCTTCTTTTTTCTCGGGTTTATTTATAGTACTATACAAATCTTTTGTAAGGTTTTGTATCACCTTAAACTGTGAAAGGAAACTCACACCTGTAAAATTCAGAATAATTGACCCTAGAACAATTGCATATATGAAAGGAAGAACCCACAAATGTAAGAGTTTCGTAAAAAAACCTGGATTTCCTTCTTCTAGAACTTCTTCCATTTCTACTGAACTATTATTTATATTCGTCACGACCTTACTCCTTATCTAAACGTCGCATGCATTAAAGCACTCACGCATTTCTTTCAGCTTTATGTTTCAGCATAGGCGCTACCTTTGTTGTTGCTAAGCCACTTTAATCTTACGATTTACTCCGTTTAATCTACATTGAAATAGGCGGATATAATCTTGTAGTTTAGCAGCTTCAGCTTTTATTCATGTTGTTCTTCTACTTTATCGGAACACTTGCAAATAAAATTTAGCAAGAACCCATTGCTTATTTTTTTACAAAAGAAATTATTTCATGAACCATTTGCGAAAGAACATACTGACCATCTGCATAACCAGCTTCTTTTACCGCTTTGGGCATTCCATAAACGACGCATGATTGTTCAGCCTCTACAAATACCGTACCTTTGTTTTCTTTCACTAACCCGCAACCTTGCATACCATCTACGCCCATACCAGTTAAAATCACAGACAACAACCGTTCCTTGAAAATTGGCGCTGCTGAATTAAGAGATATATCGACGCATGGCTTATATAACGCTTGTGATTCTGTTTCAACTTTAAAAACGACTCTTCCATCATGTTTCTTTTCGAATCGAGTTTGGAAACCAGCCGGGGCAATATACATGTTACCCACTTCCATGACTTGCCCATCTTGCAACTCGCATACCTTAAGATGACACAACGTATTAAAACGATCCGCCAGAGCCTTTGTAAAGCCTGCAGGCATATGTTGTGCAACGACTACCGGAGCTGGAAAATCTTTAGGAATATGTGGGAGAATTGCTTGCAACGCTGATGGTCCTCCAGTTGAGCATCCAATGAACACCAAATCGATAGGACCACTTTTTATTTTTCTTGGTTCTACTATTTGAGGTCGAACAACAGGTTTTTCAACTGTCTGTGGACGCGTAACCGAAACTGGTGTGCTGCTTAACGGTTTCGCTTGAAGGATTCCTTTAAGTCGCATGAAAAATTCTTGAACCTGTTTATTAGAAACATCGGAGTTAATCAAGGTGTCTTTCAAAAAGAAATCAATAGCCCCAATTTCAAGTGCTTGAATTGTATCTTTAGCACCTTCCTTTGTCCGTGAACTTAACATGACCACGGGCACAGGAAAGTCCGTCATAATTTTTTCTAATGCCTCAATCCCGTTCATCTTAGGCATTTCGACATCCATAGTCACGAGGTCAGGCTTGAGTCGCTTTATTTTCTCTATCGCATCTACACCATCTCTTGCTATACCGATTACAGAAAAGCTCGGGTCCTCTTCAAGCTTTTGAGTAATAATCTTCCTCATAAAAGCCGAATCATCGACTACCAATATATTGTATTTTTTCATTTGTAACCGTTTCCTTTCGATAATAAAAAGTTCTATCAGAGTCTACTTTATGAAATCCCAAGTCCATATCTGTAATAGATTCAGCATGTCCAAGAAATAAGTATCCCCCCGGCACTAGATTTCGATGAAAACTTTGAGCAATCTGTCTGATCGTTTCTCGATCAAAGTAAATCAACACATTTCTGCAGAATATCACATCGAACTTTCCTAATTGACTGACACGTGCATTATCAAGAAGGTTTAAATGTTGAAATTTAACCATGTTTTTTATTGCCGGAACAATTTGATATCCATCATTTTCTGTTGAAAAGTATTTTTTTAACATATTTTGAGGCATTCTTCTAAAAGAAAAAGATCCGTTAGAATACCATCCTTTTTCCGCTTTTTGAAGAACTTTCTTGTCAATATCTACACCAACGATTTCTATTGAACCGGGTGGGAATTTACCCGATTCCAGAAGCATCATGGCTAACGTATAAGGCTCCTCACCTGTTGAACAAGCTGCACTCCAAATACGAAGAGGTCTAACTTTATTTTGCTCTTTTAATTTGGGCAAAACATGTGAAATACATTCAATCAATTGATTTTCTTCACGAAAGAAGTAGGTTTCATTGATTGTAAGTAATTCCACTAGAGTATCCCATTCACTTGGTGACCCTTTTAGGCGCTGACAATATTCCCAGTGGGAAAGTCCCAGTTCTGCAATTCTCCTAGCGATTTTATCTCGAAGAATTTCTTGTCGCTCCATAAATTTCAAACCACAGTGATCATAAACCATCTGACTTAACATTGCTAAACCATTATCTTGCATACTATCATCCTTTTTATGCTACACCATGCTTGACAATTAATACATTGTCTGTTGCAACACATTATTTACCGCTTTTTGAACTGAATTACTAGTTAAACAATGTGAAATAAAAACGTTAAATTAAAATGATTATTAAATTATAATTATAATAGAGTTGCTTATCTATTGCTACTCTATTTATATCATTATCGGTTGATTTGAATAATTGTTTAAGACGAAGGTGCTGAGCCGACTGCCCTGACCCGAAGATACTTGTCCGAAAATCCGCGGAAGTAGGCTTGCGAAGCAAACCTCAAGGATTTTTGGAAAGTAGTTCGAGGGTCAAAGAGGCGAAGCCCGTTTACCATTCCCCGACCAACTCATTAAAAGTTAAACAGTAAAACGCATCCAGCTATTTTAACTGAATGCGTTTTTTGTGTTAAATAATTTATGAATTCCCATTTATGAAAGCTAATTATCTCCATTTTCATCTTTAAAAAGATTGTAGTAAATAAAATGTTTTTTATCTAAATTTTTAGAACAGGAATTAGAAGAGCTTGGAGAATCGCCAAAAGTATATATAAAAATGAAAAGCACAATAATTGGTAAAAGAAAAAAGAACACAGCCATAACGATTACACCCCTTTATTAAATTATACAACTATATGTATATATATAAAATTATATGAATGTTGTTCATTTTTGGCCATTCCATCTTTAGTTATATTAAATACCTTTTGATGTGATATTGCGTTTATCTATTTTCATATATGCTTTTCTATAATTTTTATCCTAATATATCTTTTATATATGTATTATTCAGCCAATAACATTGTTTCGTTATTCTTCTTCCATCTGGCAATAAAACTTTGTCACTTCCATCTCTTGCTTTTGGTCGTATATGTGCAACACCATTGAAACCACTTTTAGGTAGATTGTTAGATTCTATTAACTTTCCACCTTTTTCTATGTACTTTATCTCTAAGCTTTTTTCTAATTTTTCTCTTAGGTCTACCCAAAGTTGTTTTATCTCTTTTTCAATTGTTTCTATTGGCATATTCCACAGTTTCACACCTTTGAAATAAAGTTTTCTAATTGAATTTTGGAGAACTGTCTCCTTATATTCAAAAATTACGAATAGAAATTTCGTTTCAGCAAATCGATATCGGATAAAACTATTTTCCCATTCTTCATTTACTAACTCATCAAACTTTATAGTTTCAAAAGACATGTGTTCTTTTGGTTTTCCATTTGGTTCTAATCTAATTGTTTTAAATTGTATATTAGCTTTTGAGAATTCTTCTATTTTCTCGAGTTTTGTTCCTTTAATTCCTAACAATGCACTAATCAATTCCGGAACAAATCCCTTTGATTTAACATTTAGATTAACACCTATTTTTTCGGCTATTTCATAATCTGTTTGCCCCATATATGGTTCGAATTTATCTAATAAAATATTATCCAGTGTTTTACTTTTTAGTTCATTTGCATTGGTAAAACTAATCAGTTTTTCTTTGTATATGTTCTGTCTTACTAAAGATGTCATATAAGACTGTTTCAGTGAATACGCCCTTTGCATTGCTTTAATATTTGAAAATGGTTGACCCCTTAAAGATTCTTTTGTTGCACCTTTAGTACAAGCCCCCAAATAGTTCGTATCACCTTCTGAAATTTCATGGGCCTTTCCAATCCTTATCTTTGAAACTATTGTTTCCCAATCTTTCTTAATAACCTCAAGGTCACTAGTTGAAAATCTATGTAACATTGTATAAGTAATAGGATATTCCTCTTTATTTACATCAGGTATCCATTCATAGAAAAATAGCATCAACTTCTCGTTTTTCTTCCAAAAACTTGATGAATAAAACTCAGTGTTAGCTTCTTTCATATAATCTATAATATTTAATACAAGCCTTTCTTTAGCCGAGAGACTTCCATTTTTATTTCTTTTAAAAGGAGTTACTTTTAGTTCAACTCCAAGTTCTTCAAAATCTGGCCTTGCCTGAGAATTAATTTCATAACCAAAATAACTTTCTTCAATAAATTGTCCTAATCCACCTTTATTTCCTAAATTTAATAATCTGTCTGATTTGCCTAGTTGACCAAAGGTTTTCCCTACTGCTCCCTTAGAAAAAGCAACTAACTCTTCTTCTGTTCCAAACTTCACTGATATCACATCTTTCAAATAATTTCCAACAAGCTCATTATAATCTATAAGAAAAATACTGCCTAGGATAATACTAGGCAGCATTCATTTTTAACTGTATCTTTTTCTAAGTTTTCTATTTCCAGCAATCTTTTTCCCATTTTCGTTATTAGTCCAACTACTAAAGCATTACCCATACAGAAATATCTCATCCTATTAGGCATACCTTCCGTCCACCCTTTTGGGAATCCATTTAATTGTTCACATTCTTCTGGAGTTAGGAATCTCCATCTATCTGTTCCCGGATGAAAAACAACGTGTGTGCTTCTATTTATAGTTCCTTCACTTGTTAACATAGTTCTTGCTGGTTTACTTACATCATCTGGACACGACATTCCGCCCTCTGAAAATGTGTATTTATGACCACTCTTTGAAGTTCGTTCGATTTTTTTTGCGCTTTTCATAGCAAAAATCTTTCTCTTTTGATCATCGTTCAGAAATAACTTTTCATCAATCTTATTAATATCTTTTTCTAATATAGTTTCTAATGGTGTCTCTTTTTGTTTCTCAGGAACTGCTTCTACTGTAGTAACTTCCCCATTTAACATAACTCCAGAATTATAAAAATTATTAGAAAAACTTTCGGAAATTTCTACTATGTCTTCTGGCAATATAAATTGGGCACTTTTATTTCCTTTTTGAATTTTTGTTTTTTCTATTTCGCCGGTTTTAAAAACATCTCTTAGAACTGGAAATATAGGTGCAAAAAAACCAGTAAATTTTAATTGGGTTTCTGGATAGAATTCATTTACATTTTTAAAAATACTGTCTTTTTTATATGCAAATATAAACACACGTCTTCTGCGTTGTACAAAACCGTAGTCAGCTGCATTTATTACTCGCCATTCAACGTTATATCCTTCATCTCTAAATGTTGCTAACATAATTGCAAAGTCACGACCACGTTGTTTGGATGGAGATTTAAGTAATCTATCAACATTCTCTAATAGAACATATTTTGGTTTATATTGGTTTACAAAACGTTTAATTTCCCAAAAAAGAACTCCTTTATGTCCTTCAATACCCTTTTCACCAGATAAACTGCGTGCTACTGAATAGTCTTGACACGGAAACCCACCCACAATTAAATTTGGCGAATCTGGTATATCATTAAAATCGACTTGTGCTATATCCTGATTCGAATGGAGACTTGGTTTTACAAATTTAGTTGAGTAACAATTAAAAGCATGTTGCACCTTTTTAGAGGGCTCCCATTGATTTCCCCATATTATATTAAATTCATCGCTAGCATTTTCTAGGCCAAACCTAAATCCGCCTACACCTGCAAATAATTCAACAACTTTCATCATTTTTCATCCTTATATTTATTTATACCTTTACTATATCAGATCACTATGGAAAGATCAAGATCATTTTTTAAAAAATAAAAAAGTTTTAAGAGTAAAATCTGGAAATAACTAATATAAATACTTCCCTAAAATAAGCTTCAATTCTTTATCTGAAACAGGAGCAACACCGCCTCCCTTACTTGCCTTCATCAGAATATCAGAAAACTTTGTTTCACCAAGAATAAAACCAATAATGTTTATATGAGTTAATAGAGTATTAATTCTACCAATGCCTTTTGCTATATATGTAAATCCATCTGTATCTTCTTTGTAATTTTCACCATAATAAAAATATTTACAGTCTTCATTAAATGCTAAGAAATCATTATAAGCTAGAAATGCTTCCCAAGATATATCTAGAATCATAGGGATTTCTTTAGTAAGACAGTCAACTATATCATGGTTTGGTTGATAGATTAATATTGGTTCTGTTGATATATAAATCTCATATTGAGTGTATTCTTCTGTATTAATGTTAATATCTCTAATTTCAAATTTAGAATCTTTATGTATGGTTATGTAATCAATCATGAAAGCAATTCTATAAAATTCTGTAGCTAGCAATCTTAATAACTTTTCTTTATTGGTTACGTTATTAAATGAATCAAATATCGAGTTCCAAATAGCACCTAAACTTAAATCATTTATATATTCCCCATTATTTTTTAGTAATTTTGGTCTAAAATCCCAAGGTTTAGATTGTTTTTTCAGAGTTTCCTTGCCTGGATACTGAATGAATAATTTTTCCCCTTGGCTAGTTGTGTACAATAGTAATTGTCGTTCTTTTTGTTTATATAGTAGACCTTCTCTTGTTATAGATTCGCAAAATTTAATATTTAATAATCGATTATTAGTTGCAAGAGAAGTCTTACCCCTTCCTTGTAATTGAATCTTATAATTATATAGCTTATCTAATAAATCACTCATATTAACCTCCGTTTATCAAATATAATTTAAATATTATACTAGTTATTAAAGTAGTTGTTAGTAAAATGCAACTACTTAAGTAGCTGAGGAATGACAATAAATAGGTCTTTTCTTAAATCAGGACAGCATTAAGAAAAATACATAAGTTAAAATTAGAATGAGGTGATTAAGAGCAACTAATTTTAGTAAATAGAAATCTTAAAATATATTACTGCATTAACACTTCACCCCAAACAAAGCAGAACTCCTCGTTAATTACACAAATCGAACAATTTTTTATCATATAATTAAAATCAGAAAACATTTTATTCTTTATAAGAGACGACATTACCATTTAATCGCATCTCCCCTCTTTTCCAAACCATAACAAAACTGACCAAGCAAAATAATTAAATGATTATAACATTTGTTAATTTTGCAATATTTTCAATATATTATTATTAAAAAAATGACCAATCTAACATTCTCATACAAATGGATTATGTTATGATACACAAAGAACTTTTCCACTTTTCTAGGAAAGTAGAATGACTTACAAAGTACTTATCGAAAGTTGAGATATAATGGCCGCTTCTGAATTAATAAAATTTGTAGATGCTACAAAATGTCATGGTTGTAGGGCATGCATGGTTGCATGTAAAAACTGGAATGACCTTCCGGCAGAACCCGAAGAATTTAACGGTTACAATTCACACGAAAAATTAACAGCGTCGACTTGGAATTTAGTTACTTTTAATGAAGTTGAAAGTGAAACAAGTCCGAACGGTTTCGAATGGCTAATTGCACCAATGTCTTGTTTACACTGCGAAGTTGCTGCATGCGAAATCTCTTGTCCAAAAGAAGCGATGTATCACACTCCATTTGGTTCTGTTCTTACAGACCCTGAAAAATGTACTGGTTGTGGCATTTGTGTAAAAAGTTGTGGATTTGATGTTATAAGACTTGGAAAGAAAATGGTGAATGGTGTAGAGAAAACCATATCGATGAAGTGTACACTATGTACCGATCGATTAGCAGAAGGAATTCTCCCAGCGTGCGTAACAACTTGTTCTACAGACGCTATAAAATTCGGATTGCGTGAAGAAATGATGCAGTATGCGGAAGAAAGACTTGAAGTTGTAAGAGATCGCTTTCCAAATGCCCAAGTTTACAATACGGAGAAAATCGGTTCCGGTGCCATGGTTTACCTTTTAGCAGATAAACCATCCGTTTACAACTTACCAGAAGATCCTGAGTTATTGCCTCGTTTGCAAAGAATGCTTGCTAAAAAAGCAGAAAAAGCACAACAACAAGCTGAGCAATAATTAATCCTTAATGAATCCTATAAAGCAAAACGACTGTCATCTTGAATGGCAGTCGTTTTTTAGTGTACAAATTTTTTGATTATGAATAGTGTAAAAAAATATATATAAACTCTTAACCTTGTAACCCATTCGCTTGTCGTTCCATGTTTTCAACGACAACATCATGTATATCGCCCAATGAAGCACAATATTCAAGTACTTTCCAAGGAGTATTTGTGTGAAAATGAATCTTTATCAATTCTTCATCTCCAACTGCAAGCAAACTGTCTCCCTCTATGTTTTTAGTAATATATTCGTTTATTTCATTTTCTGAAAGATTTTCGCCCTCAATTAATAACTGAACATCAAATTTATATTCAAGCATAA
Organism: Caryophanales bacterium; assembly: GCA_029240105.1. Classification (GTDB taxonomy): domain Bacteria; phylum Bacillota; class Bacilli; order JARBTR01; family JARBTR01; genus JARBTR01. The sequence goes on from JARBTR010000005.1 coordinate 187,801, forward strand.
GTTCCCCGTCCCCTTTTTACAAATCCCTATTTATATAGTAGAAAAGTAAAAACTTTTCCTATTTATTCCTGAAAAAAGCCTCTCGCACTTCTTTAACCAATTGAAGCGATCCAACAACTACCGTCACATCCGCCTTCTTTTCAGAAAATTTTAATTGCGTTAAATCTTTAACGAGTTTCTTTCTACTAGACTTAGATAGCGCATAAAGGTCTTCAGCTTTCGCACTTCTTTCATGCTTCATTTCAGTAAAGAAAATTTCATTTACTGCCGCATCCAATTGTGCAATCATTGCCGCTGCATCCTTGTCTTTAAAGCAAGAGAACACAAATTTGATATTCTTCTCCATATATTTTCTCTTCAAGGTATCAAGAAGCACGGAAATACCTGCTGGATTATGCCCACCATCTAGAATGACATATGGCTTTCGTGAAACAAGTTCGAATCGCCCAGGCCATTTACAATTTTCTAACCCTTTTCGGACCGCTTCGTGAAAAACGCGAGTATTGTACTGTTCTTTTAAAACTTCACAAACCATAAGCGCCACGGAGGCATTCTCAACTTGATGCATGCCGTTTAATTCGATATGCAAATCCTCGTGAACAAGATCCAATTCCCTATAAAAATTAAAGAGTTCTCCATCTTCATGAAAATATTCCACATCAATAGCAAATCCTTTATAAAATGCATATAGTTCCGATTTGCACTGCATAGCCCTTTCTTGAATCACTTCCAGAACAGATGGATCCAGTTTGCCGACAACAACAGGCTTCCCAGGCTTAATAATTCCTGCCTTCTCTGCAGCAATCTTTTCTACTGTATCCCCTAAAAATTGTGCATGTTCCATTGAAATCGTTGTAATAACGGAGATTATCGGGTTAACTACATTAGTAGAATCCAACCGTCCGCCCATCCCCGTTTCTATTAAAACGAAATCAGGTTTCTTTTTTTCAAAGTAACGCAATGCTACAAGAGTAATCCATTCAAATTCCGTTAACTCTTCAGGTTTACTTACCTTTTCAACCAGTTCATTCGATATTTCTAAAAATTCATCCTCAGAAATCATTTCATGATTGTACATGATTTGATCGAGCATCTGTTTTTGTGCTGGTGACGTAAAGCTACCAACTGAAAAGCCCTGAGCTATCAAAATCTCTTTAGTAAATTGCAGTGTTGAACCTTTCCCATTGGAACCTGCATAATGAATAACCTTCAGATCTTTTTCAGGATTCCCTAGTTCCTTACAAGCTAGCTCCATTCGGTCTAATCCAAGATTAATCCCACTTTTCTTCTGTTTCTCTTCTAAATAGTTGTTCAATTGTTCAATTGTTGCAAACTCCATGCGATCACCTATATTCTTAAAAGAAGATTTCTATTTTGTTTAATAATTGATTCACCACAAGGGAAAAATCAAACTGTCGAACCTATTATATTTCTTCCTTGCCTTTCACTCAACCCATACTTGCGAACTTAACAATTCACAAATAAAAAGTTCCATTTAGGTTATTGTGATATTTTACATATATAATAGTAGAAATTTTATGTACATTTATAATAGAAGAAATTATAAGCACATTACATGTATCTCATTATTAGAAATACGGTGACCATATGAATTTTACAATTGTAATCCTTTCCGGCGGGAAATCCTCACGGATGGGACAAACCAAAGCTTTCTTGCCTATTGGCAATCAAACAGAGATAGAACGTTTAACCGAATTTGCAAAATCGTTAACAAATCAAGTTATGATTGTGACAAATGATTTTGATTCGTACAAGCATCTAGATGTGCATTTGGTTGAAGATATCCGCAAAGGATACGGTCCACTCGCTGGACTAGAGGCAGCATTGTCTGCGACTTCCACCGAAGTTAATTTTGTGATTGCCTGTGACATGCCATTCGTTCGTAAGGATCTTTTGCAAGCGATTCTATCCGAGCTCGGAGAATACGACGTTGCCATTCCTCGTATCAATGGACTTCATCACCCGTTATTTGCAGCGTATCGTAAATCTACCTTGCCGCTTCTAAAAGAAACACTCGATGAAGGTCATACAAAAATTATGATCTACTTAAATAAATGTAAAATTAAATGGCTAACCGAGACAGACCTACCTCGTTTTGATAACTCTGCCTTTTTTAACATGAATAATCCCGAAGAATATGAGGAAGCCAAACGAATTTACAATTTGAGCCATTTGAAACCTTAGTCATTCCAATAAAACAAATACATGAACACGACTGTTTTTCTTATAAAATCAGTCGTTTTTTTTTGGAAAAATTCACTAGAAGATTCCTCCATTGAGTGTGATTTATCGCACAGTTTCAAAATGTGAAAGAAGCTATGATAAACAAGACAAGATGTGTCGAAATTGTTTCACAAATATGTCCGAATTCGCAAGGCAAATTTTACTACAATTTAAGATGCTAAACTTATGTACTTGTACTATTCAAAAGTCTTTTTATCTTAAACTGAGAGGTTCATAAAATGAGAGGTTGCCCAGAGGAATATCCGGTTCGTTTATATATCAATCAACAAGAAATTGCCGTCTTCCAATTGACAAAATCTGACTTAGAAGACTGGTCGTATGGTTATCTTTTCTCAGAAGGTTTTATAACCTCTGTAGAGGATGTAAAAGAAGTTCTCGTAAATGAAGAACTTGCAGAAATTCGTATCACACTTCAGAAGGATCTTCACATAGAGGATTTTTCAAATAAAACAAAACATTACACAGCAGGTTGTGGACGTGGGGTTACATTCTTCTCGATGACGGATGTGAAATCGTTCAAACCTATCACTTCTGATATAAAGTATTCACTTAGCTATTTGCTAAAAAAGAGAAGCGAGTTCGCACAGAATACGCCGAAGTATTTTGAAACAGGCGGTATGCATGGCGCAAGCATTCTACTAGCAGATGGTTCCCAAATCATTCGAGAGGATATTGGGAGACATAACGCAGTAGACAAAGTAATTGGTTTTGCATTCCGTAACGGTTTAGTAGCAGAGGAATTAGTTTTAATAACAACTGGTCGTATTTCTTACGAAATGCTTTCAAAAGCTGCAAAATTCGGATTCCCGGTCGTGGCATCTAGAACAGCCGCAACCTTGCAAGCTATTCAACTAGCAAAGTTCCTAAACATAGAAGTTGTAGGCTACTTGCGAAACAAGAATTCTATGATTTATACTGGCACAGGTCGAGTGGAAAACGATTTCGAGGAAAGTTCTTTGCAACTTACAACCTCCTAGAATCGGAAATTCAAAGGCTTACATTTTACAAGAGTTTAATATACTTTCCTTCGGGAGTATCCCTTTAAGGGTTCATATATAATACTTCAAAATTTTTTCTTGAGAGGAGAAACAAAATGGAGACACAAATCTCTAGACGTTCGTTCTTGAAGTTGTCTGGTGCTGCTGCGGCTACATTGGCTATCGTTCAGTTAGGTTTTGACGACTTTACTGCTCGTGCTGCTTCTTTGGAATGTTGTATATACAGAAGGTGACCCAGATCATCCAATTAACGAAGGTACTTTATGTTCAAAAGGAACAACTGTACGACAAGTTTACACTTCAGACTTACGTGTATTAAAACCTAGATATCGCGCACCTGGTAGCGATACATGGGAAGAAAAAGATTGGGCTTGGATGTACGAGGAAATTGCAAAAAGAGCTAAAGATACTCGCGATCGTACATTTATAGCAAAAGAAAAAGATGCTGCAGGTAACGAAATTATCTGTAACAAGACAGAAGCAATCGCTTCTTTCGGTGGTGCTGCTTTAGACAATGAAGAAACCTACCTTATTACTAAGCTACTTCGCGGTGGTTTAGGTATGACTTACATTGAACATCAGGCCCGAATATGACACTCGTCTACGGTTGCCGGTCTGGCGCCTTCATTCGGTCGTGGTGCAATGACAAATCATTGGAACGACTTACAACACTCTGACGTTATTCTCGTAATGGGAGCTAACCCAGCAGAAAATCACCCAATCAGTTTCAAATGGATTTTAAAAGCTAAGGAAAAGGGCGGAAAGGTGGTATGATTAAGTACATTATCGATACTTCAATGTATTTTGAAGAATACGTTAAAAACTATACAAACGCTTCATTTATCGTTGGCGATGGCTATGACTTCAAAGACGGTATCTTTAGCGGATATAACGAAGAAAAACGCTCTTACGACAGAGCAAAATGGGCATTTAAAACAGTACCAGCAGTAGACGCTGCAGGGCAACCAATCCTTGATCCGGTTACTAAGCTACCTACAACTAAAACGGCTACTGACCCAACATTACAAGATCCTCGTTGTGTGTTCCAATTAATGAAGAAACACTATTCTCGTTATGATCTTGATACTGTATCAAGAACTACAGGAACACCAGTTGAACAATTAAAACAAGTTTATGATATGTACGCTTCTACCGGTAGAAAAGATAAAGCTGGAACAATGATGTATGCAATGGGTATCACTCAACATACAGTTGGTTCAGAAAACGTTCGTGTTATGGCAATGGTTCAGTTATTGCTTGGTAACATCGGTATCGCTGGCGGTGGTGTTAACGCACTACGTGGAGAATCAAACGTACAAGGTTCTACGGATTTTGGACTTTTATATCACAATACAGCTGGATACATGGAAACTCCAACTGCAACTTTAGGTGATTCTACATGGGATGGCTTCATGGGTCGCATTACACCTAAAACAGGCTTCTTCTCAAATAAGAACAGATTCTATGTGGCACTACAAAAAGCTTTCTATGGTAAAAATGCAACTGCTGAAAACCAATGGGGATTAGATTACTTACCTAAGTTAACAGCTGGTAAAGATTACTCTCACATGAAAGTGTTTGAAGCAATGGCTGCTGGAACTATCGAAGGCGCATTTGTTTGGGGAGCTAACCCAGTTGTTGGTGGACCAAACGCGAAGCAAGAAAAATCAGCTCTTGCGAACCTTAAATGGTTGGTTATTGCAGATCTTTGGGAACATGAAACATCCGTTTTCTGGTCTAAAGAAGCTGGAAGCAACCCTGCTGACATTCAAACAGAAGTATTCTTCTTACCTGCTTGTGGCTCTTTTGAGAAAGAAGGATCTATTTCTAACTCTGGACGTTGGATGCAATATCGTTGGGAAGCTATTAAACCAAAAGGTGAATCTAAAGCTGACTTAGAAATGCTTCATAACCTTGCTTTAAAATTAAAAGATTTATATAAAACTAGTTCAAATCCGAATGATGCAGCTATTAATGCATTAACTTGGGACTTTGGCGGTGAAGGTCACCCAGATATAGATAAGGTCGCTCGTGAAATTAATGGGTATGATTTAACAACTGGCAAACTTCTAAATGGTTTTGGAGTAATGACAACACCGGATGCTGTTCTTGGTAATTTCAGTTCTGGTAACTGGATTTATTCTGGTTTCTACACTGAAAAGGATGGAAACAAATCGAAGAAGCGTGACAACGTAGACAAAGGTATTGGAAACTTCTTGAACTGGTCATTTGCTTGGCCTGCAAACCGTCGTATCCTTTACAACCGTGCATCTTGTGACTTACAAGGTAACCCTTATAACCCTAATAAAGTGGTTATTAAGTGGGGTGGCGGTAAAGATGCTGTCACTGGCGCGCCTATATGGGGCGGAAATGACGTTCCTGACTTTGCTCCTACAAAGGCACCAGATGTTGCGGACGGCAGTGGTAAAAAACCATTTATCATGACTCCATCACTAGTTGGAAATCTATACGCACCAATGAACGAAGGTCCATTCCCTGAACACTATGAGCCATGGGAAAGCCCAGCGAAAAACAATTTCTCATCAGTCCAATTAAACCCAGCTGTTAAATTCCCAGCTAAGGGCTTTGATCAAAAAGGTGAGGCAGATACATTCCCAATCGTTGCAACAACTTACCGTGTTTCTGAACACTGGCAAACAGGCGCAATGACTCGTAACCAAGAATGGTTATCAGAATTAGTTCCGCATATGTTCATTGAAATCAGTGAAGAACTTGCAAAAGAAAAAGGAATCAGTCACAAAGAAGAGGTTATCGTTTCTTCTGCTCGTGGCGAGATCAAAGCATTTGCTATGGTTACAAAACGTTTAAGACCGTACACTGTTAACGGCAAAAAGGTTCATGAAATCGGTATGCCATGGCAATTCGGTTTCAAAGGTTATGCGAAAGGTGCTAGTGCAAACACATTAACTCCTCATATCGGAGATGCAAATACAACAATTCCTGAGTATAAAGCATTCCTATGTGATGTTAGGAGGGCTAAATAATGGCAACTCTTAAATATGCTAAATTTGTTGACACAACAAAATGTGATGGCTGCCGTGCATGTATGGTTGCTTGTAAAAACTGGAATGACCTTCCAGTAGATCCAAAGGCTTTCGACGGAGCATTCAACGGATATGACTCACACGAAAAGTTAACAGCAAATACTTGGAACATAATCAAGTATACTGAAAAAACAAACAACACTCGTAACGAAGGTCTTGACTGGTTCATCGCTCACAACTCATGTTTCCACTGCGGAGTCGCGGCTTGTGAGAAAGCTTGTCCAGAAGGCGCAATCAGCCATACAGAATTTGGTTCAGTTGTTATTGACGAAGAGAAATGTGTTGCTTGCGGTTACTGTGTAGTGAACTGTACGTTTGATGTTATTCGCCTTGGTGAAAGAACTGTTAACGGCAAAAAGAAAAAGGTTTCAACAAAATGTACATTATGTACAGATCGTTTAGATAACGGCTTACATCCAGCTTGTGTAACAGCATGTCATACTGGTTCTCTTGAATTTGGCGATCGCGCTGAAATGCTTGCAAAAGCTGAAGCACGCCTAGATGAAATTAAAGACCGTTATCCAAATGCTCAAATCTATAATCCAGAAGGTGTTGGCGAAACAACGATGTTCTACTTGTTAGCTGACAAACCGGAAACGTATGGATTACCTGTTAATCCAAAAGTTCCTACTTCATTAAAAGTATGGAAAGACTATGCTCAACCAGTAGGAAAACTATTGTTTGGAGCAACAACAATGGCTGTAGTGGCTGGGGTTGTTTCTAACCAATTGTTTAACCCAAGAGCTAAAGGCGAAACACACGAAGGAGGTCATGACCATGAGTAAAATGAGCAACAAATACAATAAGGGTCAACGTATGATCCGCCGTTTCGGTGCCATCCCTCGTTTATATCACTGGGTATATGTAGCATCTTTTGCAGTATTACTAGTATCTGGACTACCAAAATTATTCAAAGGTGATGAAATTAAAGTCATTTATAATATTTTTGGTGGTGCTGCAGGTGCACACCTTGTACACCGTATTGCTGCTGTAGTATTAATGGTTGCTTTCCCATTCTCTCTAGCATTTGATTGGAAAGGCATGAAAAAATGGTTACGTGAGTTAGTTGATTGGAGAAAACGCGATTTTGCATTCATCTCTGTTTTCCCTAAAGAATTCTTTGGTTTACACGCTGAATTCCCACCTCAAGGTTACTTAAATGGTGGTACAAAAATTAACTCAATTCTTCAAATTATCTGTTGCCTAGGTTTCAGTATTTCAGGACTGGCAATGTGGTTCCCAACTGTATTACCACACGAATTGCAACTTTGGATGTATCCAATGCATATCACATTCGTTTGCTTATCTTCTGCAGTTGTTATGGGTCACATCTATCTTGCTGCTTTGCATCCAAATGCAAAAGGTGGTTTACAAGGTATCATTACAGGATATGTTCCTGAGTTTTATGCTCGTGAACACCATGGCGCTTGGTTAGATGAACTAATTGAAGAAAACGAAACACTTCCTGCTGATAAGAAATTGATCAGATCTTGGGATTCTGAAAAAGGTAAAGTAGTTTAATTTACTAAAGCGAGGTGCTGACCTTCAGTACAGCACCTCGTGTTTATTTTATAAAGAAAATACTCTATAATTATTTTATTAGAAATGGGCTAATGAAGCCAAAGTTAGGAGAATTCCTTTGACAACAACTAACGTTATACCTGAAGAATATATGAAACTACAAGAAGCATTTATCGAAGAACAAAAGAATTGGAAAACAAAATTTTCTACATTGAAAATTTCACATAATAACAATTTCGGGAACCCGCAATTGCCTATCATTCATCAAATCAACTGGCAAGCAGATGAAACCGAAATTTTTGCATGCGTAAAAGCCATGTTAGATTTACTTAAATCACATACCCCTCAATTTGAAAGCGCTATTGAAAAGGTTGATTCAATACTTACAGAAGAACTTGCTGCTGAATGGGTAAAGCAAGCTATCGCAATTAACGAAGCCTACTTTACAAAACTTTCTGAAGACCACGAATTGGAAAGTTGGATTCCTCCTTTTGTTGCCGAAAACGCAGCGAAACCCATACTTCAATTAATTTCAGAATCAGAAAAAGAGCAAATTAAAGAAAACGATCGAAACAATGGATGTCCTTGTTGTGGTGAACCAGGACGTATGGCAGAATTAGATAAAAATAAGAAGAAAAAAATGCTATGTCCACGTTGTCATACATCTTGGAATTTAATGAAATTACATTGTGCACATTGTGGGAATAATGATCATAAGCTTGTTCGTATTGTTGAGGTCGGTGAAGATGGTGTTGAGCAAATACAGCTTTGTAACAATTGTCATAACTACACAAAAGTTATTTCAACAAGTCGTATGTTAAAGAAATTTGACCCAGCTATGCTTGACTTAAAAACAATCCATTTAGATTACATTGCTCAGCAACAACTTGAAATAGAAGCTGAAAAACAAACTGAAAATGAAATTGAAAATGAAACAGAACTAGAAATAGAAAATTCAGACGTAAACTAAAATTCAATAAAAATAACAGATTGGGGCTGGGACAAACCAAAAAATTCATCCACTGACTCCTACGGTAAAGTGAGTTTAAGAGACCACGCAGTGTGAGAACTCAATTCTCACATGAGTAGGCTCGAAAATACACTCGTGGAAAGCATGAGGATGATCATTTTTTAGAGTTTGTAACAGCTCCTTTCACGTATTCGGAGAACAATATGAAGTTTTTTGAAGTTAAAACAGTAACAGAGACTTATTCATTAATAGAGAAACATGTTTCTTCCGTCTTTTCAAAGATCTTCTGTAGATGGATTTGCTGTCCGTGCATCTGATACATTTGGTGCATCCGAAAGCATGCCTGGATTTTTGAATATGATCGGAAAAGTTGAAATGGGACAAGAAGTTCGTGACGCAATTAGTCCCGGACAAACGATGTATGTGCCTACAGGTGGTATGCTTCCAGCTAACGCTGATGCCATGCTGATGATCGAACACGCTGAAGAGAATGATGATTTGATTTGTGCTTACAAACAAATAGCACCTTTAGAAAATGTCATTCAGGTAGGTGAAGACTTTACAAAAGGGGCCCTTTTATTCAAAAAAGGAACAAAAATACGTTCTCAAGAAATAGGTGCACTTGCTGCAAATGGAATTACAGAAGTATCCGTTTATAGAAAACCGGTACTTGCCTACCTTTCGACTGGAGATGAAATTGTTCCTTCCGATATCAGTGAACTTCCACTTGGTAAAATCCGTGATATGAATGCTGTAACAATTGAATCAGCAGCAAGAGAAATGGGTTGTGATTTTATCTATGGTGGCATCATCAAGGATGAAGGAGACGCGTTACAAAAAGCTGCTGCAGAATTCCTTTCAAAGTCAGATTGTTTAATTCTCTCGGGCGGAAGCTCAGTCGGTACGAAAGATTATTCCGTTGGAGTTCTTGATTCACTCGGTTCGCCAGGCGTATATGTTCATGGGATTTCAATCAAACCTGGAAAACCAACTATTATTGGTTCTGCAGATGGAAAACCGGTCATCGGACTACCTGGCCACCCAGCCTCTGCCCTTGTCATTTTTCAAACCATTGGATCTAAAATTGTAAATTTACTACGCGGAGCAACAGAAAGCACCACTGCTACTGTTTATGCCAAGTCGAGTAAAAAAATCGCATCCGCTGTCGGAAGAACAGATTATATACGTGTTACGTTAACTAAGAAAGACAATTTTTATTTTGCTGAACCCATACACGGTAAATCTGGTTTGATTTCTACTTTAGTTGAATGCAATGGCCTACTTTATATCCCAGAAAACAAAGAGGGAATTGAAAAAGATGAGATTGCTGAAGTTGTCCTTCAATAACTAGGAGCTCTAACCTAACGACTAAATAAAAAAACGAATCAAGATAAGGCCATGGGTTTCACTTCCGCTGGCTTAAGGAGTTAAAGCATCAAATGACAAAAGAGCATAAAAGAAAGATTTATCTAGAAGAAAAACCTCGTCTAGAGGCGAAAAATCAAATGTTATCCCATTTTTCATTTGCGCGTGAAACGGAACAAATCCAAACCATTCATGCACTTGGACGTGTATCTGCTTCGCCCATTATCGCTGGACGATCCGTTCCGCATTACCATGCCTCGGCAATGGATGGAATTGCTGTATTTGCTGAAGATACATTTACAGCACACGAGAAGAACCCACTACGTTTAGATGCTGATACGTTTTCATACGTGAATACTGGAAACCAAATCCCTTCCTCCTATAACGCTGTAATTATGATCGAAAACGTTGAAGAACTCAGTGATGGATCTGTTGAGATTATTGCACCGGCCACACCATGGCAACATATACGGCCAATTGGTGAGGATATAACGGAAGAGGAAATGTTATTTACCCAAGGCCATACATTTCGCCCAGTAGATATTGGCGTATTGCTTGCTAGTGGCATTCTTCAAGTTGAAGTAGTCCGAAAACCACGTGTAGCCATAATTCCTACCGGGCTAGAACTCATTCAACCATCAGAAGAAGCTGTTACGGGTAAACTAATTGAATTTAACGGAACCGTATTCTCCAGTTATGTGACACAATGGGGTGGGGAGCCGCTTCTTTCTGTCATCGTAACAGATGAGTTGGAACAAATTAAAGCTGCTATTTTAAAAGGCACTAACGAAGCAGATATCGTGGTTATCAACGGCGGGTCATCTGCTGGTTCAAAAGATTTCACTTTTGCTGCTATTGAAGAGTTGGGCGAGGTATTTACGCATGGAGTCGCTTGCCGACCTGGACATCCGGTCGTTTTAGGGAAAGTAAACGACAAAATCGTCGTTGGTGTTCCTGGATACCCTGTTTCTGCTTATCTTTCATTCGAATGGTTTGTACAGCCAATGATTTGCGCTTATTTAGGCATTCCTGAGCCTGTCCGCCCTAAAATCAAAGCAAAACTCGGTCGTCGTGTCGTATCGAAGATGGGTATAGAAGACCATGTCCGAGTGAACGTATATAAAATTAAGGATGATTTCATAGCCATTCCATTAACTCGCTCTGCTGGAATCACCATGAGTCTAGCTCGAGCAGATGCACTGATGATTATCCCTCCTGCCTTTATCGGATTTGAAGCTGGCGAAGAAGTGGAACTTCAGCTTCTGAGGCCCCTAAATGAAATATCTAGCGCTTTAGCATTCAATGGTAGCCACGATATGACTTTAGACATTGTTTCATCATTATGGAAGAAACAACATGTCACACAAATGGTTTCAACCCATACCGGAAGTATGGCGGGCATACTAGCAATTAAGAAAAACGAAGCACATGTTGCAGGTATACATTTATTAGACCCTGAAACCGGGGAATACAACCTTTCTTACGTAAAGAGAATCGCTGCTAATGACGGATTGGTTCTACAACCCTTCTTAAAACGCAGTCAGGGATGGATTTTACCAAAAGGGAACCCTTTGAATATTCGATCGATTGGAGATATTGTTTCCACCAATGCCGACTATGTAAATCGTCAAAAAGGTGCTGGTACACGTATTCTACTTGACCAACTTTTACAAAAGAGTGGAGTAGATAGTACGAGTGTGAAAGGGTATCACCGTGAGTTTTTCTCTCACTTAGGAGTTGCTGCTGAAGTACGCGATTCCGAAACCGCAGTTGGCATGGGTATTTACTCAGTATCTAAAATATTTGATTTAGACTTTGTTCCTGTTGCAGATGAGTCCTACGACTTGCTGATGCGCCGTGAATTTTATGAAAGCGTAACAGGGCAAGCGTTGATGCAATTACTGCGTTCAGATGAGTTGCGTAATGAAGTAGAAAAGCTTGGTGGATATGAAGTTGTAGCCGATTCAGAACCTATTTATATATAAAATTTAAGACCAAAATACTACTTATATTGTAGTGATTTTGGTCTTTCATATTTAGAGTGCAAATTCTTTGAATCGTACAATGAATTCCGCTTCTTTGTTTGGGTTTGCTATAACCTCTTTTGTTGGGCCATCTTGTACAATTTTTCCATTTTCTAGTACCAATAAGCGACTCGTTATAAAGTTCACTTCTTGAAGATCATGGCTGACAAAAAAACAGGTGATTTGGTTTTCTTCTATTATTTCTTTTAACTCTTTTAAGAGTTGAATTTTCGTTGGAAAATCAAGTCCCGTAAACGGTTCATCTAGGAATAAAATTTCCGGTTCCGTTACAAGTGCGCGTGCTAAACTAACACGCTGTGCCTCTCCCCCAGATAATTTTCCAGGGTACCGTTTTGCTAGATGCGTAATGTTTAGTTTTTCTAGCCAAACATTCACTTTTTCTTTTCGTTCTGAACGCGGCATACCTCTCATTTTTAACCCCGAAGCTACATTTTCAAAGACGGTTGTATGAAATAAGCAGGCCTGCTGCAAAACAAAGGACATCTTCCTTCTTGTTGAAAGATTAACATTTTTAGCATGAACAAGCTTCTCTGAGTACAAAATCTCCCCAGAGGTTTGACTCTGAAGCAAGGAAACAATCTTTAGCAGCGTGCTTTTCCCAGCACCATTTGCACCAACTATACCAACAACTTGTCCCTTTTTAACTGTTAAATTTGGAATCTCTAAAATACATTTTCCAGAAGGTGAGAAAGTAAGGTTTTTTAATTTGATCATACTCACGCTTTCTTCCCTCCTTTTTGTAAAAATGTAAGGAAAGCAGTTAAGAGAAATGAAATTGCAAGTAGGATAAACGAAACGGCCATAGCAACATCAAACCTTCCCATATTTACCTGTTGAACAATTGTGGTTGTCAAAATTGTTGTTTCACGATAAACACTAGCACCAACCATTTGTGCTGCCCCTACCTCCGCTAGAACACGACCCAGTCCCGCAATAACAGCAGCGAAAATACCAAATCGAACCTGTCTTAAATAGATAAATGTGGTTTGAATTTTAGTAGCACCCATTGAGCGAACCAACAGGATTAGGTTTTTGTCGATGCTTTGAAAAGCAGTCGAAACGAACCCCGTCACAATCGGTAACGACAACACAACTTGAGCAAGTATAATTGCTTTTTGAGTAAACAAGATATCAAATTGACCAAACGGCCCCGATCTCCAGAATAGAACACAAATTGCAAGTCCTACCACAACAGGGGGAACACCCATCCCCAAATTGATAATGGATAAGATGAGCCTTTTACCAGGAAACTCCTTAAGACCTAGTATCATGCCCATAGGAACACCAATAAGCGTACTTATTCCAATAGCACTGAGACACACTTTCAAGGTGATTTTAACAACAATAAAAAGTTCCTTATCAAAAGTCATTATCAGTTTAAAAGCTTCTATTAAGCCATTCCAGACTAATTCCATAAAACACCTTTACTACCATTCTAATTGAGAGAAATTGTATGTTTTCTTTTCTATTGTAAAACAGCACTCTCTTTAAGTACTAGCGTTTCTAAAAGAGAGTGCTTTATTATAAGAAGGTTTTTCATTCTGATTTTAGTATTTTTCGCCCCACCATTCAAAAGCGTTTTGACCCTTAATTTTGTAATTTCGAACAATTTCTTCGCCTTCTTCTGTAAGTAGGAACTGTATAAACTGAATTGCCTCAGCTGTTTTAATCTGCCCTTCAGGAAATTTATCAGGATTTACTCGTGATACATGATAAAAGTTCTTTAGAGCAGCATCACCCTCACTCACAATCTTTAAATTGCTAATAACATCATTACCTTTTAGGTTTAACCAAGTTCCTCTGTCAGTTAAGGTATAACCACTGTTTTGATTTGCAAAGGTTAAAGCCATAGACATACCTGCATTTTGAAAAATATGATTTGTATACAATGGTGCCAATTGTCGTTTTGTAGTTGCGTCTGTAGTTGGACTTAATTTTAATTTTGGATCTGATGAACTATCTTTATTTGTAACAAGTTTCCAAAGTTCCACTTCTTTTGATTCAGTACCTGAGCCATCATTTCGAGAAATAAACTTAGATTTTGTATCATAGATTTTTTGCATTGCATCCGCTGCTGTTCCATTTTTATCTACTTTTGCAGGGTTGCTTTTTGGTCCAACAATTTTAAAATCATTATACATAACTTTTTTATAATCGATAATCTGTCCAGCATCCACAAGTGGTTTTTCTTGAGCTGGAGCATGCGTCAATACAACATCAGCATTACCATCTTTCGCTAATTGAAGCGCAGCGCCTGTTCCGACTGAATTAATAATTACTTTTATATTATATTTAGCTTCAAATTTAGGGATAAAAACATCTAAAAAGCCGCTGTCTTTTGTGCTTGTTGTAGTCGCTAAGATTAATTTTGTTGGTTCTGATTTTACTTTAGTTTTTTCATTCTTTTTTTCAACTGATTGTTTTTTGTTATCTGATGAACAACCTGCCACTATGACTAAAAGTAAAATAACAGCCACAAAAAACCATTTTTTCATTAATGAGTCCCCATTTCGCCATAAATGATTTCCCCAAATTCCGCTATGTCATAACCCGTTAATTGATCTAGAGTTACACGGAATTCGTTCGAAAGTATTATGTCGAACATCTTATGAAGGTTTGAACTGTTTTCAGGTTTCCACTGAAATACGAGATCAAAAAATTCAGTTGTTACAGGAATAAAATCGAGATCAAGTTTATCAACCGTATTACCGATTCCAAAAGTTACATCTGCTCTACCGGATGCAACGTAAGATGCGGTTGCCAAATGTGTCCACTCTTCTCGTTCGTATCCATTAACCTGATTTGAATGAATGGCATGTTTTTTAAGAAGTTGGTCAAACAAGATTCGGGTGCCCGATCCCTTTTGTCGGTTCACAAAAGTGATATTCTCCCTTAGCAAATCTTGAAAACCAAGTATCTTTTTAGGGTTTCCCTTTTGAACAATGAATCCTTGTTCCCTTGAAGCAAGTCTTAAAACGGTAATATCTTTTTGTGGAAATAGTTGTTTGATTGTCGGCAAATTATACTCATTTGTATCTGAGTTTAATAAATGAATCGCTGCTATGTCCGCTTGATCACGGTATAGCATCATCAACCCTTCAAGACTTCCCACAAAAGATGGTTGTATATAAATGTTCTCTAGCTGACCTTGTGCAAAATAAATCAAATTTTCTAGTAAAAAATCATGGCTACCCACAATTTTAATCGTTTGATTTAAATCAGGCTTACTTTCATCGAGTCTTTTTGAGTCCGTAGCTGCTCTTTCCTTAAAAGCTAACAACTCGACTTCTTCGATGCGCATCTTATTTCCAACCTTAAACGCTTTCAAATCTCCACGTTTTATGAGTTCATAGACAGTATTTTTTGATATTTGTAAGAGACTTGCTACTTCTTCAGGTTTATAAGCTTTACCCTGCATTCCATCCTCTTTCCGTCAAAATTTGTTCATAATTCGTTCGATATTACGACATAATTATAGCGCAAACGTTAACTAATGTAAAGAATCGTTTAGTTTTGTTATGTTTCATTTAGTTTCGTTATGTTGTGTAGGGATATTAAATCTACTTTTCAATCCACTTTCGAGTATTTTCCATTCTTTTTGTGAAACCAAACTCATCCAATTTTTCTAGAAATGGGATCAGGTACTTTCTTGATATTCCCAGAGCATCTTTCGCTTGGGATGTATCGAATTGAATGGTATGCATTTTTTTCAAAGTGTTAACGGATTTTTCAAATACAATCATGCTAACAAAAAATTGCTGATCTAGTGGTACTATTCGTCGTGTTTCTACTAAATATCTTGTTACATCTGCTTTGAATTGTTTTGGAATTCCTTCTTCATCCAGATAGTTGTCTAAGTACTTTACAGACCATCGATCCGATTCAAGATGGAACAGAACCTGACTAACTTTACGTTCCCAGCTTTTTGGTACATGTGGGGTAAATGTCGTCAATGCAACAAATTGCTCCTTTGTAACAAAGTGTTCTGACTTATAGAGAACAAATTCTAATAGAGGCTTTGGATAACTTTCACTAAGTTTTTGCAAGAGCTCTGCTTTATTCATTCCTAAGCGCATCGTATTTTTATCATGGTAATCTCTAAGCAGGTTCTCAACATCGGACCTAGCATGATCAAAGACTCTTTTATTCGTAAAAGTCGAATCTGAAATGGTCACAATTCCTATTTCACTATCGAGAACATCATTAAGCGCATCCTCATCAATGGAAGCATACTTCATAATGTCTTTATCAGATAGAATTCTATATTGAGATAACAATTGTAGAACACGTTCATTATCTGTCCCAGTTTTCTTATCTTCTAGAAGAGTAATTGTTGCTTCACCAAATCGGTATTTTGATCCCTTGGGATCAATGACCCAACCTCCACCAATGGTTTCTTGCGGAGATGGCCTTCTCAGAATAAAACGATCTCCTCTCTTTGTAACTACAGAGTGATCCAAGCGAATCTGGCATAGAATTTCTTCATTCTCTTCATTCATTTCTTTACGGTCAAACATAACGATTTTACCCATTACTTCAGTAGTTCCGATATGACACTTAATCGGCATACGTTGTTTAATAGGTGAATCTAAATGTCGCACGGTTTTGAAAACTACATCTATTACATCTGTCGTCATAAATTGGGTAGAATTTACAACAACATCTCCTCGTTTTAAATCACTTTTATCTAGTCCAGCTAAATTTATTGCAACTCGTTGACCGGCATATGCATTTCCAGTTGGTTTCCCAAACAACTGCAATTGGCGTGCTCTTGTGGGTAATTGACTTGGAAGAATCGTAAGGGCATCACCTTCTGAAATGTTCCCGTCATACGCAGTTCCACGGACAACTGTACCAACACCTTTTACAGTAAACACCTGGTCAATCGGCATACGGAAACCGCCTTCTACATAGCGATTTTCCATTCGTGATAATGTTGATAGAATTTCCGTACGAAGGGTTTCAATTCCATGACCTGAAATCGAATCGACCAGCATTACAGGCGCACCCTCAAAGATGGTTCCTTTCAATTCCTCAATAATATCTCCCTCAGCAAGCATTAAAAGCATCTCATCAACGCGATCAACTTTTGTAATCGCAACGATTCCCTTTTTAATCCCTAAGAACTCTAGTATCTCAAGATGTTCTTTTGTTTGAGGCATTACCCCTTCTTCTGCAGAAACGACTAAAATAACCAAATCTATTCCTGCAACACCAGCTATCATTTGGCGTATGAAACGCTCATGACCTGGTACATCAACTACAGAAACATTCATTTGGTTATCATCATATAAAGGAGCAAAACCCAATTCAATGGAGATTTGTCTTTCCTTTTCTTCTTTAAGTCGATCAGTATCCCAATTCGTTAGGGCTTTTGTCAAAGATGTTTTTCCGTGGTCGATATGACCTGCCATACCAATGGTGAAAAATTTCTTCAAAGCTATTACCTACCTTTGCACAACTTCCAAAGCTATTCTAGCATTGTACATTTTCTTATGTTATTCTACAAAATAGTGCATTTATGTTTAAATAATTCATTTATTTGTGTCATAAATCACATAATAAAATTGTGAACTTCATTAATATATAATTATATTGTTGTTATGGGGTTGGTTGGGGTACTGGTGTCCCCCGCGGTCTTCAAAACCGTCTGAGAGGCGTATACCGTCTCTGCTGGGTTCGATTCCCAGACAGTCCCGCCATATGTAATTTCATGCTGTGATTTTATCTCAGCTTTTTTTATTTTGTATCACAAAATTAAATGACTGTCTGGGAATCGAAGAGCCGTCATAAAATGGTCCAGTGGACCATTTATAGGGTCCGGGCCCCGGAGGGCGATTCCCTCTACGTTTTAGCACTATAAGCATACTCGGTTGATATTTTTCAAATAATCATCAGACAGTCCCGCCAAATACTAGTTTAACGCTAAGACCAACTCTTAGCTTTTTTTATTTTATCGATTACTCATATGGACTGTCTGGGAATCGAAGAGCCGTCACAAAATGGTCCAGTGAACCATTTTGTAGGGTCCGGGCCCCGGAGGGCGATTCCCTCTATTTTCTAGCATTGTAAAGATATTGATTGATACTTTTTAATTAGTAACCAGACAGTCCACGATACTCTAAATCGTGAAGCGATTTAGCCAGTAGAGTGCATGTGAAGATAGTCTAAATACGAAGTATTTAGGAACTATCACCACGCCCGCCATATGTAAATTCATGCTGTGATTATATCTCAGCTTTTTTTATTTTTTATCAATAACACGATTAAAGAACAGGTAGCCCTGTTCTTTATTAGTTTACTATCCAAGTATCTTTTGATAAAGCGTTTTGGCCACAGAAACATCTTTACAACCATGGACCATCGCTCGACCATCTTTGAAAAACACGATACGATTTCCATCTTTTTCTGCTGATAATAAAAATGGATTTGCACTAACCTTATAACCAATTCTATCTAGTTGCCTAGACAATTTATTAAAGTTCAATACCATTTTTTTTCGCGGACGAATTTGAACGGTATCACGACCACAAAGAACAGAAGTTTTCGTCGATTGTTCTTCTTCCAAGAAAGGATAGGTTGGTTCATTTCCACACGAAAGACATGAATCTTTCTTTACTTTTCCTACTTTAATGGTTTCATATTGATTACGCCATAAATCAAAATACACATACGACGGACGTAGCGCATCTATATCATCAACGAGTATTTTCATAGCTTCAGCAACTTGATGAGCAACTGTCATTTGTACAGCTGGTGAAATAATCCCGCCTGTATCACATGTCATTCCCTGCATAGGAATGGATCTCATTAGACAATTCAAACACGGTGTAACACCTGGTATTATGGTAAAACTCATGCCTACACTGCCTACACAAGCACCATATATCCAAGGAATTCGATGCTTTTGGGATAAGTCATTGAGTACCATTCGTGTTTCGAAATTATCCGTCGCATCCATAATTAAATCTACATTTGGAAGGATTTCTTCTAACCTTTCTACCGTTGCATCTATTAAAATCGCTTCAATATTTGCATCTATATGAATCTCTTGCAAACGATTTTTAGCTGCGATAACCTTTGGCAGTTTTTGAAGGGCATCCGACTCAGAGTAGAGCTGCTGTCTTTGAAGATTACTATACTCAACGTAATCCCGGTCGATAAGAGTCAACTTCCCTATCCCAGAACGAACAAGCATTTCTGCTATCGATGATCCTAAGGCCCCTACACCAAGAACCAATACATGTTTACTAGCTATTTTATCTTGACCATTGTTCCCGATTTGAGGAAACAAAACTTGTCTTGAATATCGATCTTTCGTATCCCTCATACTTTGTTTCCCCTTACCGGTTTAATAGTTACCCTCCACTTACTGGTGGAATAAAGGCCACATGATCGCCTTCTTGAAGAACTGTTTCTTCATCTGCAAATTCTTCATTTACGGCAGTCATTACAGTATCAAAACCTGCTAAATGATATTTTTTTGATAGCATTTCCTTTAATTCGGCTATTGTTTTTCCGGCCGCTTCAAGGTTCTCAACTTCCAGACCACTTACTTCTCGTAGATGAGCGAAATAATGTACTTGAATCATAAATCAGACTCCTCCGGTTTTCCACTTGGATATGCGACTGTTTCAAGTTGATTTCCAACCCATTCTTGTCCATCTTCCCAATGTTCTTTTTTCCATATTGGAACAATCTCTTTAATTCTTTCAATAGCATAACGATTCGCTTCATAAGCGTCATTTCGATGTGGTGTTGATACAGCAATCACAACTGCAACATCCGTGATTTCTAGTTTTCCAACTCTGTGTGTGATGGCAACTTTTGTTTCTGGCCATTTCAACTGTATTTCGTCACCAATTTGAGCAAGCTTTTTTACAGCCATTGCTTCATAAGCTTCATAAATCAAATAGAGTGTTTTTTTATTCTTTGTCAACTCACGAACCGTACCAACAAACAACGTAACAGCACCCGCATTTCGACTAGTCACCTTATCCATCATTTCATTCATGTCAATTGGATCTTTTGTTATTTGAAAATTCATTATTACCCTCCGATAAAGGACATTTCAATTTTTTTACGATTGCTCGCTTCTGTTGCTCTTATTTCAGAATAACGATCTTCACGGTTCATCCATATGTTTTCAATAAAAGCCTTAATCTCATCAGCTGAAGCTCCACCACGCATGACTGACTTCAAATCATGACCACTGTTACTAAATAAACAAGTATAGATACTTCCATTTGCAGAAAGTCGCGCCCTTGTACAGCTATGACAGAATGTTTCAGAAATGGATGTTATAAACCCAAGCTCAGTCCCACAATCTTTATGGCGGTAACGACGCGCTACCTCACCATATCCATAAGGAACCTCTTCCAAATCAAATTGTTCACTTAATTGTTCCAAGATTTTCGCCTTTGTCAAAACTTCATCTGATTTCCAATCATTTGAGTTTCCTACATCCATAAACTCAATGTAACGTAATTGAATTTTTTCTTCTTTGCAAAAAGCAGCCATTGGTACGATTTGATCTTCATTCATGCCTTTTTTCGCTACCATATTAATCTTAACGCCTAGACCTGCATCTTGGGCAGCATGTATAGCATGAATAATAGTAGAAGGCA
This sequence comes from Caryophanales bacterium, assembly GCA_029240105.1. Taxonomy (GTDB): domain Bacteria; phylum Bacillota; class Bacilli; order JARBTR01; family JARBTR01; genus JARBTR01. The sequence continues at coordinate 208,657 of JARBTR010000005.1, forward strand.
TTATTCCCCGACCATTAATTTCTCCAAAACGATCACTTAGACTATCTAAACTAATGTTTACACGCTTTAATCCAACTTTTTTGAGCGTTTTTGCGAATTTCGGTAAAAGAATTCCATTGGTTGTCATTGCAATGTCATCAATACCTTCTATTTCTGATAAAAGGGCAATTAAATTAGGAAGATCGCGACGTAGTAACGGCTCTCCTCCAGTTAATCGGATTTTATGAACACCTAAATCTGCGAAAACTTTTGCAGCACTCGTAATCTCTTCAAAGGTCAATAATTCCTTATGCGGCATAAACGGGTGATGGTCGCCGAATATCTCTTTTGGCATGCAATACTGGCAACGAAAATTGCAGCGATCAGTTACGGATATTCTTAAATCTTTAAGAGGACGATTCAATTTATCTGTTACTATTCTTTGTTCCAAAGTATAGCCTCCTGTATAAGTTTTAATCTGTTGTCAGTACCGAATAATTTTGTATAATGGGAATCTAGCATACTAGATTCTAAATAAACAATTTACAGTTTTTATCATTTTCTATTATACAGAAACAATGTGTGTTTGACGTTAATATTTGTCACTATCCGTCACTTTTTATTCACATTTTCGCCGTTTTTTTAACAAAATGGGTTATACTAGGTCGTAGTTGAGTTTTATAGAAATAATAGATTGGATGAATGCTTATGAGTTCACATGAACATAAAAAAGAAGCCCCTAAATCTGTTCGTTGCATGGTCATAACAGTGAGCGATACACGCAATGCCGAAACGGATAAAAGCGGAAAGTTAATAATGGATTTACTTCGAGAAAATAGCCATGAAATCAAGGCTTACACAATCGTAAAAGACACGGAAGAAGAGATTCGCGCGGCAATTGTAGACGGGCTCGAAAATTCAGAGGTTGATGCAATAATTACAAACGGCGGAACAGGTGTTGCAAAGCGTGATGTTACAATTGAGACCGTAACGAAATTATTAGATAAAGAACTTGTTGGATTCGGAGAACTATTCCGATACTTGAGCTATACTGAAGATATTGGAGCAGCCGCACTATTATCTCGAGCGATTGCTGGTGTCGCAAACAATAAAGCTATTTTCTCAACACCAGGTTCTTCGGGCGCTGTTAAACTTGCCATGAACAAACTAATCCTTCCCGAACTTGGTCATGTCATTCGTGAGATTCGGAAAGATTTAAAATAACTATTGATCTTAAATGTTGAACTTAAAAGCCTAGATTTCTTATAGAAAAGTCTAGGCTTTCAAATTTTTATGAGAAATTTAAAGGGTAATAATTTCATAACTCTCTGCTAAATCAATGAATTTCCCCATTGTGCTAGCGGACCCAACTACTAATTTTTCCATTAAATGATAATGGTTCAAGCAAGTCGTGCATGCAAGAATTTCTACTCCTGAATTTGCAAGTTCTTTCAAATGTACAGATACGAGTGATTCATCTGTTGCCAATTGAACACCACTGTTTAGAAGGAAAACAGCATGCGGTTTCACTTCACGTTGCTTAAGCAGTGTAAAAAAGGTTTCTATTAATACTTCGCCCAGCCCTTCATCACCCTTTCCTAGTTGATTTGAATCTACGAGAATAATTTTATTTTTCACTTTGACACCCCGAGTACTTTAAGTTTAGTTCATTTGAATCTTATAATTAATTTTAGCTGAATTACTGTGATAAAAGATATGTTTTTTCTTCCTTCTTTTCGTGTAAAATAGTGAGACCAATTGATATATAAAGGAGATCTTTCTCTATGCAACAAGTTTTGCGAAAACTTCCAGCCGTTCATGAGCTGCAAAAACACCCTGATGCTAATCGCTTACGAGAAACCTATTCATTGAGTGAAAAAGCATTGACAAAAGTAATAAAATCACAGCTCGATGCTGTTCGTGAAGATATTTTACAAAAAAAGGGTACTGTTGAAGATCCAAGTACAAACGAGTTTATTGATACATTTTTCAAAAAAGTAGAAACATGTATTGCTTCTCAATATTCTCCTCGATTGAAGCGTATTATTAATGCTACGGGTACGGTGCTACATACAAATCTTGGACGTGCTCGTCTTAGTGAAAAAGCCATTGAACAAATGGTATTGGTAGCACGCAATTATTCAAATGTAGAGTATAAAATTTCAAATGGATCACGCGGATCACGCCATGATATTGCAGAAGAGTTGATAAAAGAAGTGACAGGTGCCGAAGCTGCGATGGTAGTAAATAATAATGCTGCTGCAGTATTTTTGATTTTGTCTGCCTTCGGCAAAGGACGCGAAGTAGTTGTTTCTCGGGGTGAGTTAGTTGAAATCGGTGGATCCTTCCGTATATCTTCCATTATGGAGGAAAGCGGTGCTATCTTACGAGAGGTTGGCACTACAAACAAAACCCGTATAAGTGATTACGAAAAAGCAATTTCTGATGAAACTGCCATGTTATTAAAGGTTCATACATCCAACTTCAAGGTCATAGGTTTCACTGAATCTGTAGCAAGCGAGGAATTATTTGCATTAGCAAAAAGCCAACATTTGATTTCTTACGAAGATCTTGGCAGCGGTGCTTTATTTGACTTTTCAGCATATGGAATCGGCGATGAGCCCCTAGTACGTGAAAGTATCGAAAAAGGAGCTGATTTGGTTTCCTTTAGTGGAGATAAATTACTCGGCGGGCCTCAAGCTGGAATCATTGCAGGGCGAAAAGATTTAATTGATAAACTCAAAAAGCACCAGTTAGCGCGCGTTTTACGAGTGGACAAAATGACTTTTGCAGCGCTAGAAGCTACATTACTTGAGTACGCAAAAGGTTCTGGATTAGAGAAGAACATCCCAACAATACGAGATATTATTGCAACGGATGCTGACATCGAAGAGCGCGTTCAGCAATTTATAGCTCATTTACGTGAAACAGAATTAGAGTTAGACTATTTTATTTGTAACGATGAGTCTACTATTGGCGGAGGTACGATGCCAGGTGTTGAGATTCCTACAGTTTGTATTGGTTTAAAAATGGATGGACTAACAGCCGAAGAAACACATCGCAAATTACGCTGTGGCGAACCTCCCGTAATCGGAAAAATTAAAGATGACTTATTTTGGCTTGACCTTCGAACAGTTACGAACGAAGAATTGCCAGAAATTGTTGATGCAATTGTTTCTATCAAGAAATAGCTATACAATTAGTTGCAATTGACCCCTGAATAATAACCATAAAGAAGATGCAATTGTTTCTCTGAAAAAAACAATTTCAAAAACAGACGTAATTCTCCGCTAAACTAGTTAGAAACCAAGATGAGATTATCCACTGAAAAATATCTCTAAAAATAAATCAAGCTCGTAATCCAAATTTGGACTACGAGCTTTTTCTTAAATTTTTAAAATCGTTTATTTTTTAAGGCCTGTTTGGATGTAGTAATCGGGGCTAGAAACTCCTCCTGTTTTTTCTATAAGGAATGTCTCTCCAATAATCATTCCTTTATCGACAGCCTTACACATATCGTAAACCGTTAAAGCTGCGACAGAGGCAGCAGTTAATGCCTCCATTTCAACACCAGTACTCCCTTTTGTTTTAACTGTAGCAAGGATAACTAGTCGATGTCCTCTTTCATCATCTTCCCAATTAAAATCAATATTAATACCTTGAAGCGAAAGCGGGTGGCACATGGGAATAATTTCTGAGGTTTTCTTTGCCCCCATAATTCCCGCTACCTGCGAAACTCCGAGTACATCCCCTTTTTTCATTTCCTTGCCTTGAATTTTATGATAAATTTCTTCGTTTACAATGATACTTGATTGAGCAGTAGCAACCCGTACTGTTTCAGGTTTTTCAGAAACATCTACCATTTTAGCGCGACCTTGCTCATTGAAATGTGTAAAATCAGACATTTTAATTCCTAACCTTTGCTAGTGATGAGGCTATTTTACTCTATTTTGATTGATTTTTATAGGCCTTATAAAAAACTGAAACAATTTGGCAAACCGTAATGATTGCAGCAACCGCTACAATTCCTTGCTGTATTTCACCGAAATTCTTTATGAGCTCTCTAACCGACTCATGTAGCTCTTCACGATTCTTATTAGCAAAGAAAACCGAATTGTAAATCTTTTGGTCAAATAACATCCATCTTAAAATAAGGAAAGATAATAAGTATTGACCCGTTTGTAATGATGCCAACCAATAACTCCAATATCCTCTCATCCATTTTAAAATACTGATGAATATCCCAAATAGTGCAGAAATAATTAGTACAGTGAAATACGTGTTGTAGATATGGTCAAAGTTAAAAAAGGCTAAGATTGAATTCACATCACTTTTATCAATAGTAAAAATGAACGAGTCTTTTCTTAAAAAAAACAGTAAAAACCCTAACCAAATTGTATTCCCGATAAGATCACCAATAATTTCAGAACGATGTATTGGTTTCGACACTTTTTTAGGAATCTCAGGTAGATCTAGAGGAGACCATTCAGATCTTTTATACTTACCATCAAAACCTATATCAAATCTCTCAAATATAAAGAAAATCCCAGTTACCCAAGCAAATGCATGTAGCGCTCCATTAAATCCTGAACCAATTATGTTCCAAAATACTTCAAACATGTATTCGAACGAATTTTCATTTACATGTGATACATATGCTTCAATAAAGGTACCAATTGCCCCAATAGCAGCCAAAATCACGCAAGTCAATTTCAGTACATGGATATATTGATCAAAATATTCTGGGCCAATAAGGTACCGCTTTTTTCCACGGTATTCAAACGCCAATTTTGATGGTTCCCCTAATTCTAAGAGTACATCCTCGACTTCCTTTGCAGTTGGCTGATCAGACAACATATCTTCAATATTACCCCTTAATTCCTTTGCAACATCTGCCCTTTGCGTTTCGGGTAATCTCTTAGTAACAGCGTAAATATATCGTTCAATAAGTTCCATTACAAAACCTCCCCTAAAAAATGGTCCATTTGATTGCTTAAAAGATCCCATTCTTTTTTAATTCGTTCGAGTACTTCCTTGCCTAAGTCACTTAATTGATAAAATTTGCGCGGGCGACTTTCTGATGTATCCCATTCACTTTGAAGCAATCCTTGTTTTTCTAGCCTTCTCAAAAGTGGGTACAATGTTCCCGCTTCAATCCCAGTTTTCTTTTTCTCAAGGACAGTTAATAGTGAGTATCCATATTGTTTAGTTTGCAACTGGGTCAATACAATAATTGTCATTGTCCCTCTCTTCATTTCAACCAAAAAAGAATGAATGACTTCATCTAATTGACTTTTACTCATTCACATCACCTAGTTTCTTAATATATTCACCTTACTATAGTGTATGTCGTACACTATTGTCAATTTTATAATATGTATGTGTTTTAAATAAGATACTATTAAATCTACTACTATTAATGCACTTGCTCAGAAATTTAAAACCCAAAAATAAAAAAACAAAAAACGGATCTAGACATTTAGTCTAAATCCGTCAAACAATATTTTAAATTTAAATGCATTTATTTAATATCACGCTTATAGAAAGTGAACAAACTTATCGCACCCGTTACAACAATAAATGCAACGCTTGCTAAGAATACTTTCAGATAATCCCCTTCTGGTAACACTCGTGAACCAATATCACTAAGACGTAGGACCATTGTATTTGGAATAATTTCTTTTAAGAATTCATAATCGGCTAATTTCTTTGAGTGTACTAATACATTTGCCAGTGCACCCTCTAGTATTGAAAATGTAACTGCGATCCCAATCGTACCACCAAGATTTCTCAGTAGGAATGCTACCATCGCAAATATCTGGGAGTATGCCAATAGTACAAAGGCATTTGCTAAGCCAAACTCTAATACATCCCAAACATACTTCGCATCAAAAGTAGTGATCCAGTCAACGCGAATTAAAATGATTGCCGTTACTGTAATCATAGTTGTAAAAACAAATAGTACACTTGCGATAAATGCCGTTACAAGTTTACCAACAAAATAATCTACTCGTCGTCTACCGACAGCAATTGGATTGCGTATCGTTCCATTATCAAACTCTGCACTAATCTGAACACCTGCAAAAACACCAAGACAAATGACCATTAACTGCATCGTATGTTTTAATACCGCAAAGGGCATTAACCCAGCTTCAACAGGTAGGCCGCCATATGCTCTTGTAAGAAAATCATCTGGAACCACCAGAAAGCCAATTGCCGTCAGTGCTGCAAGTGCAAACACGACGATTAAAAGAACGGAGAATGCTCTACTTCTCATTAATTTATAGACTTCAGCTGATATTACATGAATCATTTCGCATACCCCCCAGTTAATCCAATGAAGTACGCTTCTAAATCCTGCGTGACTACATTAAGATTTCGAATACCGATGCCACTACCCATTAACGCTAAACTAATTAATTCTGGCTTTTCAGTTAATTCGTAGATACGAATTTCATCATCAGACAAAGTTTCAACATTCGTTAAGTTCAATTTTTCTTGTAAAACTCGAACAGTTTCCTCTGTATTTGTTGTCTTCAATTTCACATATTGACGACATTCAAGACCTAATTCCTCAGCGGATAACTGTTTAATTAGTTTTCCATTTTCGATAAACCCATAATGAGTAGCAAGTAGATACATTTCAGTTAAAATATGGCTAGAAATTAGAATGGCAATGCCACGCTCTTCAGCTAATTTTTTAAGTATTTCACGAATTTCTGTAATTCCAATTGGATCTAATCCATTTATAGGCTCGTCCAACACTAGAAACTCTGGTTGATTCAAGAGTGCCAAGGCCATTCCAAGACGTTGTTTCATTCCAAGGGAAAATTCTTTAACCTTTTTATTACCTGTACCATCTAAATCAACAAGTTTGAGTGTCTCGGTAACTATTTTTCGATCCTTTAAACCAAGAATTCGGCATTGAACTTCCATATTTCCTTCAGCCGTTAAGTTTGGATACAACGTAGGCATCTCAATTAAGCTACCAATTCGAGTTCTACCTTTTGCTAGACCTTCTTTTGTCGTTTCACCAAATAACTCAACCGTACCTTCTGAAGCAGAAGCAAGATTACAAACAATCTTCATTAAAGTCGTCTTACCGGCACCATTTCGGCCTATAAAACCATAAATAGTACCCTTTTTTATCTCCATGTTTACATGATCAAGTGCTAGATTTTTACCGAACTTCTTTGTTAAGTTGTTTGTTCGCAACACAAATTCACTCATACATGTCCCCTCCTCATAAACTCTTTCTCGTTAAATAGACCCAAAATACCCATATCTATAAAATCAAACCCTATTTTACTACTCTTTTCCAAAGGAATGATAATGAACTTCTGACAAAAAAACTAACTTTGAAAGTTTTTATACTAAATTGTTCATAACATTAGTTTGAATGATAGTAAAAAACAAAAAAGCGAGAACCCAAATACTTAAGGTTGCTCGCCACTATTATTTCTAATTTCTTTGCTTTTCAAATCAATTTTAATTAGTTCACTTGGATTAAGCCATATTTACCATCGTTACGTTTGTACACAACTTGAGTTTCATCAGTCTCACCATCTGCAAAAACAAAGAAGTTATGACCAAGTAAATCCATTTGAAGAATTGCTTCTTCGATATCCATAGGCTTTAAATTGAATTGCTTTGTACGAACCACTTCAAGCTCATCATCCTCTTGAACAGATACCGATGATTCTGGTAAAACCGCTGCAAATTGAGCTTCTTTTCCACTTTCACGCCATTTGCGATTTACCTTTGTTTTATGTTTACGGATTTGGCGTTCTAATTTATCAGTAATTAAATCAATTGCTTCATACATATCTGATGTATGTTCTTCTGCACGAAGGACAAGATGCTGCAGTACTATTGTAACTTCCACTTTTGCTGTATGATCATGGAAGGTTCTCATGTTTATATTTACTTTTGAGTTTTCATTAAGCTCAAGATATCGTTCCAAACGACCAATCTTTTTTTCTGCATACTCGCGAATTGCTGGAGTGATTTCGATGTTTTCTCCTCGAATGTTGTATTTCATACTTCATCCTCCTATAATTTCGGTGCAATCAAACTCGAAGCACCTGTATATATCTTTTACGTAATCTGCACCTCGACACTTAATTATTTTACTCCGATTCTCATGTCGGACTTTAGGTCGAGCGAGTTAGCGTAAAAAATGTTTTCTATTTAATTGACTTTATTATAACACGTATTAAAAAATACTGACACATTTTGTTCACATTTTTTTAATGAAGTTTAAGTGAAGTTTTTATGCAAGAATTATGTCTATTTAACTACGTGCAATTGTTAACGAATGAACCTCTCTGGCACCACCCTGAACTTTTAAAATCCGAGAAGCATGTTGTAAGGTCGTTCCAGTTGTGTAAATATCATCTATTAAAAGGATTTTCTTTCCTGCCAAATTAAGTGATTCCAAACGGAAAACTTGATCAGTCTTTAACCGTTCAGAACGAGACTTTTTTGATTGTTTCTCACTGTGTATTCTTGATAAAGCATGTATCATATGAAAACCACAAGCTTTTCCAAATGCTTCTGCCTGATTAAAACCTCTTTCTATATGCCGTTCTTCACTCAGTGGAATTGGAATAGCAATAAACTCTTCTTTTTTAAAAAAATCTATCTTTTCTACGATGAGATCATTAAATATTCCCATCAACTTATAATCTCCACGATATTTAATTCGAGAAATAATTTCTTTCATAAAATCGTTATAGTTAAAAATGGCGGTATTTCTATCTAGAAATTGCTGGTTATTTTTCTCCCATCGAATACAATCCATACATTTGCCGTCTTGATAATACTCTATACTTAAATGTCGTAGCTCCCTACCACAGGTACGACAAATATCTCCGAAAATTTTACTAAATTTCTTTTCGCACTTTAAGCAGAGCTTCCTAATGGGTCTTTCACAGAAGATATCAAACCAACCAAATGTAGATTCAATTTGGTTGTTACAAACAAGGCATTTATCAACTTTTGTTTCAAAAAGATTTTCCAAATTTTTTAAAAAACTCATCCGTCCAATAACCCTCGCTCTCTTGCAATACGGTTATTGGTTACAATTTGTTTTATTGCTTGTATCATTTCCTCTGTCTTACCTTGATGTAAAAAAAGAACTTTTCCATCAGGCTTATCAGGACTTCGTCCAACACGTCCTGCAATTTGAACAAGAGCCGCTTCAGTAAAAGTTTTATCCTCAGCACCAACCACAACTACGTCAACTGCTTTAATCGTAACTCCCCGTTCTAAAATGGTAGTAGTGAGTAAGCCTTGAATTCGACCTTCTCGTAACATTTGCACTTTCTCTTTACGGTCTGGATCTTCTGCATGCACAGATAAACTATTTGGGGTTATTTGTTGAATCAGTGGAAGTGCCTGATTCATGAGTTCAATATGAGGAAAGAAGAGTAAGAAAGGATTTTTTTGTTTTGATAACCATACATGCAAAGATGCTGGCACTTGTTTCTTTGAGATTGCCTTTTTCCAATCTCCAATCCACTTCATTGTCGGAACTGGATTAGGATGTCGATGGAACCTAGCTGGTATATGAACACCATTACGCTTACCTGAGAAGTAGTCATTTTGCCATTCCCGTGTTGGCGTTGCGGTTAGATAGATAGTCGTTGCATCTAGCTTTGCTGCCTCTTTTGACGCAAGCTGTAATTCAGCATCCATTGAATAAGGAAATGCATCCACCTCATCAACAACCAATAAATCAAATGCATTTTTAAAACGAAATAATTGATGAGTAGTTGATAAAATTAACTGAGCGCATACATGCTTTTCTTCACTCGCACCATAAAGTGTTGCAATACTTGTTTCAGGAAATGCTGCTTTAAGTCTAGGTTCAAGTTCCAATATGACGTCGGTACGAGGACAAGCAACTGCAATCCGCTTCCCGTGTTTCAATGCCCACTCAATTCCACCGAAAATCATTTCTGTTTTTCCAGCACCGGCAACCGCCCAGACAAGCAGATCCTGTCCTGTTTTTAGCGCCTCAATAATCTTCTTTGAGGCATCCATCTGTTGCTCGGATAACCTTCCACTCCAATGGCAACGACTCGGTGGCCATGTAAACGGTTTCCCTACCCAAGTGTACAACTTAGAGCAGGAGCTGATTCTACCCATTTCAATGCATTTCCTGCAATAAAGACAAACAGTTTTACAACGAAAACAAGGGTACTCTCCAAGAAAATGCTTATCACTATTTCCACATCGCATGCATCTTCCATCCACAAGTCCCTCAATCTTTACAACGAAACCTTTCTGAACTGAATCTTCTAACACTTCTTTTTCCACTGGAATTTCTGTATCTAACAAAGCACGTCCAGTTAAAAATTCCTGCAAATTCACTTTTCTTTTCACATATTTTCCTCCTAAATAGTTTTCCCGAAAGTCTAATACAGTGAAATAGTAACAATTGGGATACAAAAGGGAAAACCCTTAAAAAGCCGACAAATCGACAATCTTAACAATAAATAGTTTTAAAAATTAAAATTTTTAATGTAGCATGTATAGAAATGTCGAATACACCATAAAATTAGCCGCTTCTATCATATATTCGATTTGTTTCATCAAAATCCTTTATTTGTTAAAATGAATTCATGTGCCGACATGACATTTAGTTGGCTGGCAGTTTCAAGTAAATTTTATAATGATAAAAAAATGCGAAAGAATAAAGGAAGTGAAAGAAGTGTTAGCAACTTATCATACAGTTACATGTACAGGGGAGCACGAAATCATCATTCAAAAATCACGATTCATTGCTAACATAGCACGTGTAGAAACCGAAGCTGCTGCACAAGACTTTATTCAACAGATCAAGAAAATGTATTGGGATGCAACACATAATTGCTCTGCCTATATGATTGGTGAACATGATCAAATTCAGAAAGCCAATGATGATGGTGAGCCTAGCGGAACAGCAGGAGTGCCCATTTTAGAAGTACTCAAAAAGCGCAAACTAAAAGATACAGTTATTGTCGTAACGCGCTATTTTGGTGGCATTAAACTAGGGGCAGGCGGTTTAATTCGTGCTTATGGAAGCTGTGCATCTGAGGGATTAAATCACATTGGTATTGTTGAACGTCGTTTAATGCAGAACATACATGTGATTGTTGACTATACTTTACTTGGAAAACTTGAAAATGAAATAAGGAACGCAGGTTTTACCATTAAACAGATTCAATTTCTTGAGAATGTGAATTTGGAAGTTTTAACTGAGGAATCTAGTAAGCAGAACCTAATCGATTGGCTTTTTGATTTATCAAATGGGAAAGCCGCCTTTGTTGAAGGTGAATTTGAATATATAGAAATTGAGCAAAATTAGAAACAGATGATGTTTGATTTGAGAGGTGTATAGCTAGTTGAAAAACCGTGTACCAAATTTAAATGAAATTCTAAATTTACAAAAAATTAGTCATTTCCCACCAAGGGTACTATTAGATATACACGGTGTTCTATTTAATTACTGCAGAAACAATGCAGAAAACTGTGAACATGTACTTATAAAATGGAAAGAGTTACTTGACGAATCTGAAAGCATATTAAAAAACGGATCATTTGCCTATGTACTTTACTATTATTACGCCCATTATTGGACAATAAAAGGTTCACGCACTCCACAAAATACAGATGATTGGTATAACTATTTTCAAGAGCGCACCATTTATTGTCTCCGTAAAAGTGTAGCTTCCTTTGAACACATGACTCCAGATGACACCTATAACGAAATGATTGATCAAATCCTGACCAACTTAGGTGCTGAGTTGGCTGATATGGGCCGGAATGTTGAAGCTCTTGGATATTTTAGACGGGTTTTAGACTTAAATAACGGTTTTAATATGGCTATAGGGAATACGGGGATTTGCCTACTTGAACTCGCTCAAAGCACTGAGCCTTTATTAGAAAAATTTCATTTGCTTCAAATAGCAAAGTCAACATTTGAAAAAGTTCAGGATGATCACATCGTTACGAATGAAAACATCACAAAATTTGAGGAAGCACAAAGAGTTACTGAAATTCATTTAAAATCTGTCGCTAAACAACTTAGTGTTCCACACATAGGGCCACAAGATTTCCCAAAAGAAATGCAACAAGAGGAAAAGGATTACCGTAATTGGGCCTTGCAAAATAATCTATTTCTTAATCTTTTATGTGAAGCAAAATTACGGGATGAGGCAGCCTCGGATAATCTAACGCTTTACAAATCGAAACAAAAAAAGGAAAGCGATTTCCAGAAATATATCGGTTATTTCAACCATATCATTGAACATTTCACGATTTCTCGTTGGTTTTTTTATGAGGGAACTCACCCACAACTAGGCGAACCTCATTTCTCTGAAATGCGAATCTCCTATTCAGATTTAGGTGATGATTCCATTATTAGCATAGGTAAACAGAAAATTTTTGCTTCCTTTATGCTTTGTTACTCCATTTTGGATAAATTAGCCCTTTTTATAAATGACTACTTTGATCTAAAAATCTTTCAGAGAACAGATTTAAACCTACGAGCTCTCTGGTATCAAGATTTTCCACATAATAAAAATTTGCGAAAATCCGTTAAAAATTTTATGGATAATCCGCATCTCAAGGCTTTATATTGGTTATCAAAAGATGTTTATTATCGCGAGCAACATGAGGAAATAATTGAACCATCTGCTCGCGACTGGCGAAAAATTCGAAACCACCTAGCACATGAGTTTATCCGTGTGACCGAAAAGGAATGGGATGATTCATCCAGAACTTGTGACCCGAATAACTATTGCATCTCTTATAAGGAATTACAAGACAGATGTCTTTCAATGCTCCAACTCATTCGTGACTCTGTTGTGTACCTTACACTTGCTGTTACTCATGAAGAAACCAAAAACGAGTCACAACATATAAATTCCTACTCTTTTTTTGATTCGCAATTTTCTGAAGAACCCATTAATTTTAGTAAATAATAATGAATGGTTTTCATAAAAAAAATACACCACCCGATATGAGACCACACAACAATATCAAACAATAAACTACATTTGATGAATAGCTTCCCAATAACGGGTGGTGGTTTTATTTCAAAAATATGAACTCTAGTAATGATTTCATTTAGTACAATACTTTTTATTTCATGATCATTACGTCGGTAGACTTAATTAATGCGATTGCATTATCACCAGGTTTTAAATCTAATTGGTCTAACGAATCTTTCGTAATTGCAGAAACAACTTCCGACCATTTACGTCAAGTGTAATCTGCGCCATTACTTCTCCTGTCTTAATATCTTTAATCTTACCACTTAATTTATTTCTGCCACTTATAACCATACGTGAACCTCCTTTAATCCTATTTAAATTATTTACAAATAATATTTGAATATTCTTCAATAGGTTGCATTTACATTTGCCCAATTGCAGTATAGTCCCCACTCAACTTAGAACGTAATTATTCAATGGGATAAGTTGAATTTATGTTGAGAAAATGTTAGTTGCTTTTCTACATAAATTCTTCATAAAAATAGATTATTATTCTTATAGGTTAGTTGTTTCAAAGATGTTAACTACCAGTAAGGAGGTGATTTTATGACAGGAAGAGAAATAGCAAATTGTATTACTAATGGAGATATGAATGGGTTGGACTTAGCAAGTTGTATTCTGATGATGCTGGGTTTAAAATAGTCACCTTAAGCTAGCAAATAAATTTAGAATACTAGTGCTTTTCATTTAAATAAATTCGAAGTAAAAGCCCCTTAGTTGTACTTTATAAGTAAAACTAAGGGGCTTGTTGTTTAATAAGGAAGAAAATTAACTATAAGTATAGAAAAATCCCGCCTCAGCATTGATTGTGCCTTGGCGGGAATGAAAATTCAGTGTCAATTGTAGTTATATGCGAGTGTCAATATCAAATAATTTTTATGCCATTTGAAAGTATAACTCACAATATATGTTTACCGACATTATAGTTGGTAACTGAAAAATTCTTTGTTATCAACAAAGCAATGATGTTTGATAATAATTTAGAATTTCATTAATGTTGGTTACCCATTTTACAAACTTCATAATGGACTTACATTAATGTTGGTAACAAAAATGACAGTGAGTTTTCCTTTTAATTATTTCCTTATGAACTTCAATATATTTTTCCCGTAACCCTGTTGCACGCTTGTACTCTAATCTAAGATTCGATTTGCTTTCTTCATTAATATTAGCTAAGTTTTCAATCCTTCTAAGACATCATTTATGATCTAATGTCGATGGAGGATTGGGAGAGGTTTTACGAGGAGGACATAAAAGCTTTGCATAGTAAATATAAAAGACAAGCCTTTAAATAAGCTTGTCCTTTTACTTTGTTAGAATTACAATTTTACACCATGTTTCGGTGTTATTTTTTTCTCAAAAAAATGCTTCTACCCTTAATTAATGTCAATATAAGGACTAAAAGTGGAAATCCTTCGACGAAAAAGAATCCTTTATAATAATCTCTTGTTACAGTTTCCTCAGTAGAAGCGCTAGTTGACATTACGCCTAAAAAGTAAGCCAATGGTAATAGTAAGGCTACAAAAATAATTGAATTTATTAATTGCTTGTAGAATTTCTTTTTCTCTTTTTGCAAATCAATTTCTTTTTTAAAACCTTTACAAATCAGAATGAATATAGGTATTGCTAGTATTGGTCCAATTGGAATTAACATTGATATTATGAATTTAATTATTATGTCCAACCTCCATATCCATTCTAATTATTTTCAGTATAAATAACATCATCGTAACGTACATCTCCGAAACTATCAAATGTATTGAAAGATGCAATCCTATGATCCGACGTATTATTTGTAGCATAATAAGTAACAGAGTCATTTAAAGAAGCATCATTATCTATTAAATAAGTACCTATCCAATCGTTTTTATGAACAATGTTTGTTATCTTATTTCTGTAACTTTTATCAAGTAATGTCCAATCACTCGGATTCAAAAGGAAATAAATGTTAGGAGCACAATAGGTAATCGTATCTTTTACTTCATTTAACCTACTTTTAATAGAGGCATATTTTGCAAGCATACCTCCTAAACTGTGTCCTGTTAAAATTATCTCAGCGTTCGGATACTTTCGGTGTATTTCATCAAGATAATCAACTGCACTCCTAAACTGTAAGTTACTGTTTAGAATTATCATCTGAAAATCAGCCCAATAATCCGAAATTGAACCTGGCTCTGTCCCCCTAAAGGTAATTATAATTTTAATTTTTAATTACATAACACCGAATTTTTTAGAACATTCATCTAATTTTCATAATTCTAACCGGTATTTCGTTTCTCTAAAACTGCTCAAATTTGCCTTTTTGTAAATTTATAGGAAACAATTTCCAATTACATCAATGTTGCTTTGTTTGCAAATATATAGACTAGAACAGCATTAGCCACAATAATTTACAAATAAAAAAACAGAACACTTTTCCTTAATTTTCCATGTAAAAGGTTCTGTTTTTTTATAGAAATTATATCAATATAATAGAGGGAAACTATTATATGGTAATTTTTGTACATCTTAAGAAGCAATCTTCTCTTTTTTACTTTTTTAATTTTAATTTGACAGACTTACTTAATCAAATTCGAGGATTCTTGAAGAAATTCTTTTTATCGTAAGTATTCTAAATCTAGAAAAAGATTCTGCCTTGTTCTAAGTTCTTTCTATATTGGCAACTCGTTGAATATGGCATATCTGGGTGTATACACTTTTTTTCATTACTACACTCTTTGTATCTATAACAACAACCAAATTGTGTAAAGTTAAAAGAGTCAATTACAATTGAATTAAGGGTGCTTGATAAACTAACCTTATCTACGCTCAAAAAGTCATCTAATCTGTATCTAATAAAGAGTAGATCTGATTTCAATTTTATACCTTGAAGGCCAATTTTTCTGAAGTCATTTTGGTATCTGATACTAAAACTAATATACGGATATTTCCCGTTTCTTTTGTACTTTGCGAATAGAATATCTTTTAGAGATTCCCTGTAAGGTGTCGCCGGTGAGTTAATTACAATGCTATCATAGCTACCATTATTTTTTCGAATCGATAATTCAACATTATTTGAAAAGTCAGGATTAATCAATGATTTAATATGTTGTATATCCATTGTTTCTCCTCCTGCAATTATTTTAATAAATCAGAAATATGTAGTTCCGATATAACTTCAATTGCAATTCCCTTTGCTTGATACTCTAAAGTTTTTTTGACTTTTGACCCATAATTCCCATTTGTCCATTGTTCGCTACCTTTACTTCCGACAATTACATAATTAATCTTTTTGTTGACGCTTTTACTAATAACGGCTCCCCTGGTTTCTAATAATCTTTCAACTTTTGATTTTTCTCCATATTCAAATTCACCAGATAGACAAACTAATTTTCCATAAAAATCAATCTCATTAACATTCACACTACATTCTACAGGGGTAAAAGCATCGCAAAGAATATTTAATAGTTCATTTAATTCATCTTTACTGATGTAACCGTCCCTCAATACCTCTGTGATTGAATCATATATTCTATCAAAGGGGTAATTCCCTTTTAAACTCCTATTCTCTTCTAACCACCAATTTAAGAAAAGAACCTCTTTTTCATTTAACTCTGAGTCCGCGACCAATCCTGTCACTATTCCCTCTAACTCTTGTAGTTTTCGTGTATCTTGACTACTTTGACGTTCTGTAACCATTTTAGAGCCAGTATTCTCCATGTGGAAGGAGTATTCATTTAAATGCTCTTCTAAATTAATGTTATACCTTTGTATCAATTTTTGTAGCAGTTTCGCACAAGCAATACTATCTTCAGCAGCGTTATGATGTTTATTTAAATTAATATCAAAATAATCACATAAAGTATTTAATCTGTGATTTTCAATTTCTGTAACATACTTTTTGGCTAGATTATATGTGCATAAATATTTTATGTTTTTTGGTTTGATCCCGTATCCACATAAAGCTTTTTTAATTACCGACAAATCAAATGACATATTATGTCCAACAACTATATTTTCATAGAATTCACCTTCTATTTTTTCCCATAGCTCCCTAAAAATCGTTTTATCAGTCACTACTTCTGGAGTTATTCCATGTATCCGAATATTTCGAGCATCAAAATGACACTCAGGATTAATTAACATATAAAAATCAGATTCGATTTCATAGTTCTTTACTTTTACAATGCCAATGGAGCATAAAGAATCATTTCTTGAATTCGGTGTTTCCACATCAATTACTAGAAAATTACTCATATCTCTCCCCCTAAAAATTTTGCTGGTTATTTTATTAAAATTATACAGTTGTTAATTATTTAATTGTACTTAAGTGCTCATCGTCCAATAATACTTTTAATAAAGGATCTTTATTACTTTAATTGGTTCAATTGGTATGGTTATATAAATATATGGATGATCAGGACGGAGACGACGTTGTAGGTGAATAAGTAAATCAATCTTTAAAAAGCACACAAAAACCCGATTATTTTGATAGTCAAAAACCCACTCAATTAAGAGTGGGTTTCTTTTTTCTAAATAATTCTAATGATATGTGGTTCGTTCTAATTCATCTAAAACTTGCGCTTGTAAGCAAACTAACTCTTTTGTCTTCTCAAATATGACTAAATCATCTTCTTTTTCTCCAAAGTCCCCAAACTCAAACAGATGGTCTATTTCCTTTTGTAACTGATTAATTCTTATTAATTTTAGGGGGGAAATCAAAAAACACTTCGACAAACTATATACATTGATTTTAAAGTGATTGTATACTATATTTAGTTTTTTAATCGAGATAATATGGTAAGTTTTTCTATTTTATTTTGTTCTTTATATTGCATTTTCATATAAAAAGGGTATCTTACAATTTTTCACTTATGGTTTACGATATAATAACTTAAATGCTTTTTAAAAAATGAAAAAATAGTAAAGCCAAATGATTTAATTGTACGTCTAATAGGTGAAAGAAAATCATGGAGGTGGTACGACTGTTTAATTTAATTAAAGAAGCACAAAAGGGGAATGAACAAGCATTTTTAACATTATTTCAAAACTACGAATAAGATATTTATCGAATTGTATTTGTATATTTGAAAAATCAAAACGATGCCAAGGATGCTGTCCAAGAGACTGCATACCGTGCTTTTAAATCAATAAAAAATCTTAAAGAACATAAATACTTTAAAACTTGGTTAATCAGGATTTCAATTAGTTATGCTATTGATTTACTTCGAAAGCAAAAAAATATTATTCAATTAAAACCAGAGTTAGAGCAATATTTATCAGATGATATCAATAAAGATTTAGATTTAGAAATTACAGTTCGAGACTTAATTGAACGTTTGGATGTACATGAAAAGAGTGTTATAATTTTGAGATTTTACGAGGATTTGACAATTAAAGAAGTATCGGAAACACTTGATATTCCTCTGGGTACTACAAAAACATTACTTTATAGAGCTATAAATAAGCTACGTAAAGATTGGAAAGGAGATTGTAAAAATGAGCAATAAAATTAAACACGAGATAAATACAATCGATATACCAAAGGATTTAAGTGAAAGAAGCAAAATAGGTGCTTTTAAGGCTAAAAAAGAAATGCAATTAGATGTGAAAAGATATAATGTTGTTGGAATCGCTATAGTGGTCAGCTTACTAATTTCTTTGGTTGTATTTAAATTATTTAAAGATAGTTCCCAAAATAGTACAATTGAAAATCAAAATACACCAATCGTTAAAGAAAATGGTAGCTTGAATATTCCGGTTATTCAATTTTCAAAGGGAAATTCAAGTGCTGATATGATTGGATTAATCGTTTACAAAGGGAAAATTTATACTCAAACAAAAACAGAAATAGATGCAAAAAATGCAATGGAAATCAGAGGAGAAGAACTTGGAATTACTAAAGGAAACATTAATGAATGGAATAATCAAGTGGACTATTATGAAGATTTCGCTTCTACAATAGGTATTAAAAATGTTTATGCAGTTAAAGGATATGATAAGAGTTTTAGGATAATGACTTTTAGTGAACGAGACGGAATGCCATATGCTGAGTTTTATGAGAATTTAAATGGAATAACAATAAAAAGTGGAAAAGACTTATTTGGTAATTTAAAAATGGCAGGGAACATATTCACTGTAAAATATAGAACTTTCAACGATTGGAATAATAGCATCGATAATTATCAAACTATAGCGGATTTAGGATTATTAAATGTTTTTGTTGAAGAATTGAATAACACCAAACCTCTCCCTCGTAGCGAAAATTCAGACCCCATTGGCAATTCTCGTAGTAGCGAAAAATTTAGAGAATTAACCATTCAGCTAAATGATGGAACAAGGGTTAAACTAATTCTTCTTAAAGAGAACTATATCTATTATGGACATATGGACGCATATTTCAAAATGAATAATGAAATATTTTCAAAAGTGTGGTGTCAACTTAAGTGATTTATGATAACTATAATATAATATTTTAATTTAAATAAAAGGCTTTTTTACAAGTACAAAAAATAGGAGGTGAAAACCTCCTTTTTCTGTATTCTGATCAATTTTTTTAAAAGTCGACATTTTCATAAGAACCTGTAGAAGGATTGAACACCTCACCTTGGTTGTTTATTTTCCTATAACCAAATTCATCAGCGATTACAAAATAATCATTTGGCGCTGGATTACGAGATAAGAAAACCATTATTTCTGAGTTTGTATCCTTGTCTTTATTAGCCTGATGTTCCAGTTTATAAACAACCTTTTCAAATTCCCGCTCTTGTTTAGAATATTGTTGCGTTTTTTGAACAACACCATTACTATTAGATTTATCTGATACAGGAAGTGTGTTATTCAGATAAGTATCAAGGGTAACCTCTCCTCCATATGATACTATATCAATTCCATTCTTCAATTCTGATTCAGATAAAGTACCCTTTAATAATTTAGATATTTTCATATGTGATTCTGTTTTAATCGTTCCATTATCTACAAAAGATTTGTTATCCTTCTCAAATTTCCCTATTATAACAACCGATGCTTTTTGATACATTTTAACTACAGTTGATACATCTTTGGTGTAATCTGCTGTAGAAACAATAGTAAATGCTGTTTTCATGGCATTAGTTCTACTGCTTAATGTTTCATTTTTAATAACCTTTTTTATACTTTTAGATTTTTCAGAAATTGAATTGACTTTAGAATAAGTACCCTTAAGGTTCCAAACAAAAGCAAACGTTAATAGAATAATAAAGATAATTCCACTGAATCTCCAAACATTATTCTTCATTTATTTATCCCTCTTTTCATGGATGTTTAACTCTAAAAGAATCATTATCAACCTTTTGAACAGTATAAACTTGCCTGCCAGATGAAGATTCACACATAATACTGTTTTGGTTTGTATTATTATGTTTCAACCCAAAAGCGTGTCCCATTTCGTGGGCAACCACTCCCTGAATATACGTCAAAGATTCTCCTGATAAATTATAATCATTTAATTTAACTTTGCACCAATCCCAGTCGATCGCATCCGGGTCATAATTTGATGAATATCCAAAGATATAAAACTCACATTTTCCGTTGTACCCATCATTTAAATTATAAGTGTATATATCGATTGCGCTCTGACTTTGAATTGCAGTTCTAGTAAATGGATTAAGCGAATTAGTCCAACCAGGGTAGTACCAATTCTTAGCGGCATTACTTATTGAAGTAGCATATGTGTTCTGCGCCGAAGTAGTGTTGTAATAATAAATATTTCGAATATTCCAAGTTAAATTATAAACATACATTGGCGTTGCTGTGTCAGCGGCGCTAGCAATCTGATAATTGCCACCTACTAATAAAATAGCAATTAAAAAAATACTTAATAACCTATTCATAGGTAATTTTCTCCTTCTTTCCTAATTGTAGGGAACTAAACTATTATTAAACTGAGTTTTTGGAACTTAAGTATTTTTGCATCTGTCCCTTAATATTTTACATAAATAAATTCCCACTATTTTAATGGATACATTTAAAAGAAACTATTATAATACTAGAAACCTTCTCTTTTAATTTTATATGCTTTAAGATTGGGTTACTTTAAATTTTTTAGTAATTAAAAGTACAATTACCATAAAAATCCGCTTGATACTAATTGGATATAATCACATTATCATTTTTTATCAAAAGTTCAAATTATTTACATCTCTATCAAAGATAATCTGTTTATTGAACACTTAATCTTCAGTCATTTTAAAAATCTTTTCTGAAATTTAAATCATAGTTATATAACGAGGGGCCGTTCTAGATCTGTCGATAAAATTGTTGAGATCTAGAACGGCCCCTATTTAATTTGTTTAAAATAATTCACGATTTATTTCATAGAAAAAGGAACATGGTAAACCTACTCCATAAAAATCAGTTATTTATCGTTCTTTTTCAGTGAAATTATAAACCAAGTTTACTTCTAATGGGATTATGTTATAGTTGACGATTTTCTTTTTAAGATGCTCGCTTTTTATTATCGACATAGTAACCTCCAACACTAACTATCTGTAGTAATAATTGGTAATATCACTTCTAGTTTCTATATACTCAATTGGTCCCGTTTTTGATTTTACCACATTCTTTTAAATCTGCAGTATCATTTCCAGTTTTATTAATTAAAATTGCATAATTTAGGGAGAGCATGTCAATTTAGAGGGAATTTAAATAACTATTTTCTTGGCATGTTTTCTACATAATCTTGTTTTCCCACTAAATATTTACTTAATTGATTAAACTCAGGAGAGTCGGGAAGCAATAATTTATATTTCTTTATCTTATTTTGGTACGCATAAATTACTTCAATCGATTCTCTGGCATCTAAAACCAGATGCAGTTTTATATATCTCCCTTTTTCGAAGACAACAATACCTACAACGAATGAATTATTTCCAGATCTGGTGATTTTTTCATGTAAATTAATGAGGCCTGCTTTTCTTAACCTTGAATTCTCCATATCGACTACATGATTTATTTTATCGTCATACTTCTGTTTAATAAGGAAATTCTTAACAGATGGGTAAGTACATTTTGTAAGTAAACCGATTACCAAAAGTAAAATAATTAACTTCGTTATTTTCATATTCTCGCCCCTTATACTTGTTAACAAATCAATATAACTAGGTTTTGTTTATAAAAATTTTATACTAGTCAAAAAAATAAGAATTTTTATAAAGAATGTATGAAATACTCATAATTAAAGCTATCCTTATCGTAACCCACATTCTTTCGTTCATTTTCATACTTTGAAAAAATAAAGTCGGGTACCGCAGATTTTTCATCCGACAAAAAAGTCGGGTACTACTTAATCCATTTTTCAAATACTTTGTATGAGGTGATTGCTATGGCATTTCAAGTATTACATATGCAGAAAATTAAGGTAGCTGCATTAGGTGGAATTCAGTCGCATTTCGATTTTAATTTGATTTCAGTAGCTTTGTTAAATAAAAAGGGCATCGGGAGATTGTTCTCTCGGTATCCTTTTTTCCATTTGTCTTTTTTTATTTTTTTTGCTTAAAAAATTATTTTGTTGTGAGTTCATCTTCAGTGATTGTCGGTATTTCTTGAGAGGCAACGTTCTTATACGTCTTTCCATCTTCTTCTAATTTATATGTGTGATAATTATTAATCGGTCTAAATACTGTATTTGTTCCTAAATCTTGTTCTTGCAAAAACAAAATGTATGTACCATCTTCATATTTTATTTCGTTTTCATTTAAGGGAATTAAATCTCCAACATTTCCATCTTTTTCTTGCCGTATACCGACAGCAATTGTTATTTCAATTGTATCTCCTTGTTTATACTTTTCTGTATTTATTTTTATATTTTTTAGGACTTTAGCTTTATATACATTGTCGATTTGGTATAGCGAATTTTCCCCAGGTATATATGTTTGGGTTTCTTTAAAATCTTTTGTTAGTTGAACTTTCACTATTGCGCCTGCAGCATTATCTAGATCTTTTAAGTTTTCAAAAGCAGGAACTGGTAACCCAATACCCTGATTTGATTTCTTATTTTGATTTGGTTTTTGATGTATTTCCCTTTCACCAACATATTCAACATATTTGTTTTCTAGAAAGAGAAATCCTTGAAAATATACAGTGTCATCTGAGTCTTCTTTAATATATGAAAAATAGTTAAGCCAGTACGACTTCTCTTAAATTTTTTAAAAAATAACAATGAACTCTAATAGAGCCTAAAAAAAGCAAAAAAAAGAGCCTCGCACAAATAAATTGTACGAGGCTTAAAGGACAGAACTTTTTTGATAAGGACAAAACTTTTTTGTCAAGGATAAATCATTTTTGTCAAGGACAGAATTGTTTTGTCAATTAACACTTAAAAGAATGGAAAATTTCATAAAAATATCCGAAGTAGATTTCACTTCGGATATGTCATAATTTATAGGGCGAAAAACAAACTTCAAAAAACAGCAACTTTATTGTTTAATAACATTTTTCTAAACCTACATTAGTTACCAACATTATTGTTCAGTTACTTACATTATTGTTCGGTTACCAACTTAAATGTTTAGTTACCGACAATAATGTCAGTGAACATATAAGCTTAAGCGTATTTCATTTTTATTCTACAGTTACTGACTTTGCTAAATTTCTTGGCTTATCAACATCACAACCACGGTGCAACGATGCATAGTAAGAAATTAATTGGAACGGTACTACACCAACTAATGGTGCAAGAACTGGGTGAACCGCTGGTAACACATAGCGATCGCCTTCCATTTGAAGTCCATCCATTGAGATGATACATGGATTTGCACCACGAGCGACTACTTCCTTCACGTTTCCACGAATGCTTAGATTCACATGTTCTTGTGTCGCCAAGCAGAAGATTGGTGTCCCTTTTTCAACTAATGCTATTGGACCATGTTTTAATTCGCCACCCGCAAAACCTTCTGCATAGATGTACGAAATCTCCTTCAGTTTCAATGCACCTTCAAGACCAACATAATAGTCATGAGCTCGCCCAATGAAGAAACAATTTGATGTAATACTCAAAAACTCAGTCGCAATTTCTTCAAACGTATGCTTATCTTCCACTAATGTTGACATCGCATTTGCAACGATACTAAGTTCATGAACTAAATCAATGTTCAAGTTGAATCCTTGTGCACGGCCTAAAACTTCAGCAACAATAGACAATACAGCAAGTTGTGCTGTATATGCTTTTGTAGATGCAACCGCAATTTCAGGACCAGCATGAAGAAGCAATGTAAAGTCCGCTTCACGTGACAATGTTGAACCAGGTACGTTCGTCATTGTTAACGTTTTATGCCCCATCTCTTTTACTTGAACAAGTACCGATCTGCTATCTGCAGTCTCGCCACTTTGAGAAATGAAAATGAATAGTGGTTTTTTTGGTAACAATGGCATGTTGTAGCTAAATTCCGAAGCTAAGTGAACCTCAACTGGAATCTTTGCCATATTCTCAATTAAATGTTTTCCAACAAGTCCAGCATGGTAACTCGTTCCACAAGCAACAATGAAAATACGTTCAGCTTCAAGGCATGCGTTAATAATTTTCTTATCAAACGTTAATTTGCCGCTATCACCTTGATACTTTTGAACAATTTTACGAACAACTGCTGGTTGCTCATCTATTTCTTTTAACATGTAGTGTGGGTATGTGCCTTTTTCGATATCACTTGCATCAATCATCGCTTTGAAAGGCGCACGTTCCATTACAATACCATCTAAATTTTTAATTGTAATGTTATCTTTTGTTAAAATAACAACCTCTTTGTCCATTAATTCAATATATTGGTCGGTAACCTGAAGAGTTGCCATTGCGTCACTCGCAACCACATTGAATCCTTCTCCAACACCCACTAACAATGGACTTTTATTCTTTGCAACGTAAATGGTATCACGATTTTCGCAATCAAGTAGTGCAATCGCATAAGATCCATGTAGTAAACGAAGTGTTTCAGAAAATGCCTGTTCTACTACCATACCATCATTAACAAATTTGTTCACGATTTGAACGATTACTTCAGTATCTGTGTCACTTACTAAATCGACATCTTTTAAATATTTTTGTTTTAAAAGTTCATAATTCTCAATTACTCCGTTATGAACAATTGTAAAACGCTCAGTCTCACATTGATGCGGATGAGCATTTCTTTTACTTGGAACACCATGAGTAGCCCAACGTGTATGCCCAATTCCAACAGAAGCAAATACATCATAATCCACGACTTCTCGTAAATCTGCTATTCTTCCAATATCCTTAAATACGGTAACTCCCGCTTCATTCATTACTGCAATTCCCGCCGAATCATAACCGCGGTATTCCAGTTTTTCCAAACCTTTTAACAATATCTCTTTCGAGTCTTGGCTACCAATGTAACCAACAATTCCACACATAGTGTGTCCTCCAAAAATTTTCGCTGTGCATTTTTTGCTTTTTGTAAGGATTTCATTTCATCCACATTTGTAGCAAAAAAAACGGTTGTGCACTTCGTTCATGTCATTCCATATTGTCGTAAAAATTATACAAAGAACATGGCAAGAACTTTTCAACCGAGAGGTATCCGCCGAATTTTCGATAAACCTCTTCCTCGTCAACTAAGTTAATTTTTCTTAGTTCAGGCGCTATATCCTATGAACCTATTCCGGTCAGTTCATAGGCATATTATTATATCATCATTTTATCAATTGTGTTATTAAATGTTATTAAAAATGAGTCTCCAATCATTACTAAATGGTTAAATTATCGTTACAAAAAAGATGTTAGAAAAGATTCATTTTATTTGTTCATTTGACTAAATTGTTCACTTATCTTTCTATCGCGATTTTTCATTTAAGTATTGGCATACGCATTAAAATGGATGCAGAGCCTTCACTCAGCATCCATGATTACTCTAACTATTAAGCGTCAACCAGCTCTCATCCTTCGGATTCTTACGCCATTGTTTTAACTTTGCAAGCTCCTCACTCGAAATTTTACCATTCTCAATGGCGACCTCAATAAGTGCTTCGTAGTCTGAAATCGTGTAATAAGGAACCCCAGCATTTTGGAATTGCTCAGTTGCAGCATCTAATCCGTATGAAAAAATGGCAACTACACCTAAAACGTCACAACCCGCTTCTCTCGCGGCTTCCACCGCCTTCAGCGAACTACCACCAGTCGAAATCAAATCTTCAACAATCACGACATTACTACCAGGAGTTATTAGACCTTCAATTTGTTTTCCTGCTCCATGGGCTTTTGCTTTTCCACGTATGTAGCACATCGGTAGATTTAGAATTTCGCTAACCCAAGCTGCATGTGGAATCCCTGCTGTAGCTGTGCCTGCTACGATATTCGTTTCCGGGAAATTCACTCGTATAAGATCAGCTAACCTTTGAGCGATTTTTTTACGAATTTCTGGGTAGGAAATAGTTAAACGATTATCGCAATAAATGGGGGACTTCAGTCCCGAAGACCATGTATACGGCACTGAAGGTGACAAACCAACTGCACCAATATCTAGTAAACTCTTTGCTATTTCTTTTTTCATTTAAATGAACCCCTTCCATTTCTCTAATCTTACCAATGTTCTAATTCATTTATTTATAACCAATCTCTTAGTGCACTTTACTCAATTGAACCTATCCATTCTTTATACATTTTCCGATAGGCATCTAGTGGATTATCAGCACATGTAATAGCACGCCCAACAACAATTGCATTCGAACCCAATTGCCTTGCAATCTCTGGTGTTGCTACGCGTACTTGGTCATTCACCAAGACTGATTTTGGCCGAATCCCAGGTGTTACCGTTAAAAATCGCTCTCCTAAACAGGAGTGAATCAACTCAACTTCATGCACTGAGCAAACGACCCCGTCCATTCCACTTTTCGATGCTAAATGTGCATATGTTAAGACTACTTCTTCTATTGGCCGATTAATTAATATTTCATTCGACATCACATCCTGAGAGGTGCTAGTTAGCTGTGTCACAGCAATACAACTTGGGCGTTTTTGCCCTGAAGGTGTGCCAGCTTCCAAACCCTCCAAAGCCGCTTCCATCATCGCACTCCCTCCCGCTGCATGTACGTTGACTAGGTCTACACCGAAACTAGCGATTCTTCTCATCGCACATTGAACCGTGTTAGGAATGTCATGCAACTTTAAATCCAGAAAAATACGATGTCCTAATTCTTTTAGTCGATAAACGAATGGTGCACCTTCTTGATAGAATAACTCCATACCTACTTTTACATATAAAGACTCGTTAAAATGTTCCAAGAAGTGCATAGTTTCTATTCCACTAGGAAAGTCCAACGCAATAATCAATGGTTTGTCTTTCATACTCCCTACACCCCTTTTAAACAATTAATTTTAACTATCAAACTATTTAGATACTTTAAAAAGAGACTATTTAGAATTTTTCCAGCTCAACCCTCGGCATTCAGAAATATGTGAGAAACCCAATTTTTTTAAGCGTTCTGGCAGGGCCTCAATTAGATTAGGGCAGACATATGGATCAATAAAATTGGCTGTCCCTACTGCTACCGCACTTGCTCCTGCATACATAAACTCAATGACATCATCCGCAGTTTCAATCCCACCCATGCCGATAATCGGAATATTCACCGATTGGCTTACTTCGTAAATCATACGCAGGGCAACCGGCTTAATAGCAGGTCCCGATAACCCTCCTGTTCGGTTCGCCAAAATTGGCTGCGCATTGTGCATGTGAAAACGCATACCTATTAATGTGTTAATCATCGTCAATCCGTCCGCACCAGCTGCTTCAATGGCTTTTGCCATATCAACTATCCTCGTTACATTAGGAGATAATTTTACGTATACAGGAACTTCCGAGACAGACTTAACAGATTTCGTTAATTCTGCCGCAATCGAAGGATCTGTTCCAAAGGCAATTCCTCCATGCCTTACATTCGGACATGAGATGTTCAGTTCCAATGCTTCTACATTTGGTGCTGCTGAAATTTTACGAGCAACCTCCACATATTCCTCGACAGTGCTACCTGCTACATTAGCGATAATTGGCACGTCAAATTGTTCTAGCCATGGTAAATGTTCTGTCAAAACAGCATCAAGACCTGGGTTCTGCAGTCCAATCGCATTTAACATGCCACCAGGAGTTTCAGTTACTCTAGGAGTAGGATTACCGTACCTCGGTTCCAATGTTGTTGCCTTAATCATAATGGCACCCAGTTTGCTCAAGTCATAAAATTCTGCATATTCTTTCCCAAACCCAAAACATCCTGAAGCCGGCATAATCGGATTTTTTAGAGTCAGCCCTGGTAATTCTAAATTCAGCATGCTCATAGAACGACCTCCTCTGCTTGGAAAACTGGACCGTCGCTGCATACTTTTTTGTAACCTGTCAAATCATTTGGAACCTTGCATACACAGGCTAAGCAGGCGCCAACGCCGCATCCCATTCTTTCTTCTAAAGATATATATAGTCGCTCATTTGGAAGCTGCTCTTTTAATGCTTTTAACATCGGTTTAGGTCCACAAGCATACGTGATATCAGGTTTTATCCCCATCATTTGAATAACATCCGTGACGAAGCCTTTCGTTCCAATAGTTCCATCTACTGTAGCTAAATAAACATCACCAAACTTTTCAAATTCCTCTTTCAAAATTGAAACGGATTCAGTTTGGAAACCAAGAATAACAGTTACTTTGACACCCTTTTTAACTAATTGTTTAGCTAAATTGTATAAAGGAGGAACGCCAATACCACCTCCAATTAGTAGCGCTTCTTCACCCGGAACAGCCTTTTCTACTGGAAATCCCTTTCCTAGTGGACCTAAAATATCTAACTTTTCATTCACTCTTCTTGTGGACAATAATTTTGTTCCCTGACCTTCCACTCGATAAATCATGGTAAGCTCTTTTTTTTCATGGTCCACATCATAGATGCTGATTGGGCGACGCAACAATGGTGTTGTCCCTTCACTAACTTTTACATGCAGAAATCGCCCAGGTTCATGCACTTGTTTAGTAAGTTTCCCTTGAACCGTTAATCGAAAAATATTCTCTGCAATTTCATTATGTTGTACGATTCTCATCAATTCTTTTATTGCCACGTCCTCACCCCAATATATATTTATTTATTACTAAAACAGTAGAACTCCATGTTTTCTCATTTCTCATTTTAAAAAATTTTTATTAGGAATTTTTACATACTCGTTGTTGAAAATGCCATTGGCTCTAAAACATGCAACAATGCATTTGCTGTATCGATTGAAGTTAGACACGGAACCCCATTTTCCACAGCTTCTCGGCGAATACGGAATCCATCGCTTTCGATTTGTTTTCTCTTGCTCATCGTGTTAATCACCAACTGTACATCTCCTTTTCTAATAAAATCTAAAATATTCGGAGATTCCGCACTAATCTTATTCACGACTTTTACAGGAATATTCAATTCTTTTAGCACAGCTGCAGTTCCACTAGATGCCATCAGCTGATACCCAATTCCATGTAGTCTTCTTGCTAATTCACGCACCTCTTTTTTATCTTGATCAGAAACAGTTAGTAACACGGTGCCGTATTGCTTTACTTGTATACCGCTTGCAACAAGCCCCTTGAAAAGGGCTTTTTCAAAAGTTTTATCTTTCCCCATAACTTCCCCAGTGGATTTCATTTCGGGTCCTAATGTAATTTCAACATCACGAAGCTTGGCAAAAGAAAATACAGGTGCTTTTACATATACATCTGTGCTTTCAGGATGAAGACCTGTTTCGTAACCAAAATCCTTTAGATTGGCACCAAGAATTACTTTTGTTGCTAAATTAGCCATTGGCACGCTCGTAATTTTACTCAAGAATGGAACGGTTCTACTCGAACGCGGGTTTACTTCTAATACATATAACTCGTCCTCTGAGATAATAAATTGAATATTGAGAAGTCCAATAATCTGTAATCCCTTAGCAATTCGAATCGTATAATCAACAATTTTGTCTTTTATTTCAGGCGAGATAGTTTGAGATGGGTAAACCGCAATTGAATCACCAGAATGAACACCTGCACGTTCGATATGCTCCATGATTCCAGGAATATAGACCGTCCCTCCATCAGATATTCCATCTACTTCAATTTCTTTCCCGGTCATGTAACGATCGATTAGTACCGGTTGCTCTGGGTTGATTCTCACTGCATTTTCCATGTAATACAGTAATTCCTCTTCTTTATATACAATTTCCATCGCTCGTCCACCTAGGACATACGATGGGCGAACTAAAACCGGGTAACCTATTTCATTTGCAATGTTAACTGCTTGTAAAACAGAAGTAGCCGTTTTACCTTTTGGCATCGGAATGCCAATCTCAGTAAGTACTTTTTCAAACTTATTGCGATCTTCTGCTCTATCTAAGTTCTCAAGTGAGGTTCCTAAGATTTTAACGCCCCGTTCTTCAAGCGCAGCAGCTAAATTAATGGCTGTTTGCCCCCCAAATTGAACGATAACTCCTTTTGGTTTTTCTAAATCTACAATGTGCATCACATCTTCTGTCGTTAGCGGCTCAAAATACAATTTGTCTGAGATACTGAAATCTGTTGAAACCGTCTCAGGGTTATTGTTGATAATGATTGCTTCGTATCCAGCTTGCTGAATCGCCCAGACGGAATGAACAGTAGCGTAATCAAACTCAACGCCTTGTCCAATGCGGATCGGACCTGAACCAAGCACAATCACGCTCTCTTTTTCAGTTACAATCGACTCATTTTCATCCTCGTATGTTCCATAAAAATAAGGTGTTTCTGATTCGAACTCTGCCGCGCAAGTGTCTACTGTTTTAAATACTGGAACGATGTCATGCTCTTTTCGAAGATTATAAATTTCAATCTCCTTGCAATCCCAGAATTGTGCTAATGTTCTATCGGAGAATCCTAGTTTCTTGGCAGTCTCCAAAACTTCTAAATCATTCTTATTTTCTTTGATATTTTTTTCATAGCCGATGATATTTTCTATTTTTTTCAAGAAGAAACGGTCAATCATCGTCCAATCGTAGATCTGCTCTAAAGAAATTCCACGGCGTATTGCTTCCCCTATATAAAGAAGTCTTCTATCATTTGCCTTACGAATTTTCTTTTCTAGATAAATTGAATCTATTTTTTTATCTTCATCCTTCAATTGGATATGAAAATACCCCGCTTCCAAAGAACGAACAGCTTTCAAAATTGATTCTTCGAATGTACGCCCAATTGCCATAACTTCCCCAGTTGCCTTCATTTGCGTACCAAGTTCACGATTTGCCTTTTCGAATTTGTCAAATGGGAATCTCGGAATCTTTGTTACGACATAATCAAGCGCCGGCTCAAAGCATGCATATGTTTTGTTAGTCACGGGGTTAATCATTTCTTCTAGAGTTAGACCCACTGCAATTTTTGCTGCCAATTTCGCTATTGGATATCCTGTCGCTTTCGATGCTAATGCTGAGGAACGACTTACACGAGGATTAACCTCGATAATGTAATAGTCAAAACTAAACGGATTGAGGGCCAACTGAACATTACAACCACCTTCTATACCCAGAGCTCGGATGATTTTTAAGGATACATTCCTTAAAAGTTGGTATTCACGGTCACTCAGTGTCTGCGAGGGGGCTACAACGATTGAATCACCTGTGTGTACACCAACGGGGTCAATGTTCTCCATATTACAAACCACAATGGCATTATCGTTCGCATCACGCATGACTTCGTATTCTATTTCTTTATACCCAGCGATACTTTGCTCTAAAAGACATTGAGTGACAGGGCTCATCTTCAGTCCACTTGATACCGTTTCAATAAGTTCTTCTTTATTCGTACAAATTCCACCACCAGTTCCACCAAGCGTAAAAGCTGGTCGAACGATTACAGGGTATCCAATTTTTTCAACGAATTCATAGGCTTCCTCAAGCGTATGGATGATTTCACTTTCAGGAACCGGTTCACTGATTTCATTCATCAAAGTCCGGAAGAGTTCTCGATCCTCCGCTTTTTTAATTGCATCAAGTCGCGTTCCAAGTATCTCAACACCATATTCTTTTAGGATTCCTGACTCTGCTAGTTCTACAGCAAGATTCAAACCTGTTTGGCCTCCAAGGGTTGGTACCAATGCATCTGGTCGTTCTTTTCGTATGACGCCTGAAACGAACTCCAACGTCAGCGGTTCAATGTAGACCTTATCAGCCATTTCTGTATCAGTCATGATTGTCGCAGGGTTAGAATTCACCAGAATTACTTTATATCCTTCCTCACGAAGAGCAATGCACGCTTGTGTACCTGCATAATCAAATTCAGCGGCTTGTCCAATGACAATCGGCCCTGAACCAATAACAAGAATGGTTTCAATATCTTTACGTTTAGGCATTTGAATGAACCTCCTTATTAGCGGCTTCTATCCCAAAAACATTTACGTTTTCTAAATTACTCTTATTTTTCTCCATAATTTCAATAAATTGGTCAAAAAGTCCGTTCTCATCTTCTGGACCTGGTGAAGCTTCTGGGTGATATTGCACCGTAAATGCTGGGTAATCAAGGTGACGTAGGCCTTCGATACTCCCATCGTTTAACGCAACATGCGTAACTTCTAGGCGCGTATTTTTCAGTGATTCCGAGGTCACTGTGAATCCATGATTCTGGGATGTTATCGAAACTTTTCCTGTCATCAAATTCTTAACAGGATGATTTGAACCTCTATGTCCAAACTTCATTCTTTCCGTATCTGCACCTACTGCCAGCGCAAAGAGTTGGTGACCTAAACAAATTCCAAACAAAGGGATTCTGCCGATTAAGTTACGAATCAATTCAATTGCTTCAGGTACATCTTTTGGATTACCCGGCCCGTTTGTCAGCATGATTCCATCAGGCTGAAGACTTAGCACTTCCTCTAATATCACGTTATATGGAAGTACATGACAGGCACATCCTCGTTTATTTAGCTCTCTTAAAATCCCATGTTTCATTCCCAAATCTATAATAACTACCCGGTGACCTTCCCCTGGACTTTTATATGGACTCTTTGAAGACACTCGAGAGACTTGTTTGGTATCAAATTCTTCTGCTTTTATTTTTTTCATAACATCATCGACATCCAAATCAATTGAACAGATGCGACCTTTTAAAGTTCCGTGCTTTCGAATTATTCTCGTCAATTTTCTTGTATCGATTCCCATTAAACCAGGGATATTCTTTGTTTTCAAAAATTCATCTAATGTCATTGCGGAGCGCCAATTTGAAGGCATTTCACATAATTCCTTCACAATCAATCCGTGAATGGCAGGTTCTATCGACTCAAAATCATCACGGTTTATCCCGTAGTTCCCTATTAATGGATACGTCATCGTAACAATCTGCCCACAGTAAGATGGATCCGATAAAATTTCCTGGTAACCCGTCATTCCCGTATTAAAAACAACTTCACCTGATAAATCACAATCTGAGCCGAAGCCTAGTCCAACAAAAACTGTTCCATCTTCTAAAACCAACTGTCTTTTCATTACACTTCGCCTCCCTGTTCCCAAACACTCTTTCCATTAACAATTGTTAAGGTTGGCCAACCTTGACAAACCCAACCCGCAAAAGGCGTATTTTTTCCTTTTGATGCAAACGTGTCTGGATTGATTTTTTTACTACTATTTAAGTCAATCACGGTGATATCTGCTTTCATTCCTACCTTTAAAATCCCTACATCATCAAGGGAAAATGCCTGTGCTGGTTTCCCCGTTAGCCAGTCGACTAATTGCTTTAGTGTACACTTTTCTTTTTTCACGAAATTTGTATACAACAAAGGAAACGCAGTCTCTAAACCCACTATGCCAAAAGGGGCTTTTTCTATACCTTGAGCTTTTTCCTCAGCTGTGTGTGGTGCATGATCCGTTGCAATGAAATCGATAGTTCCATCAAGTAACCCTTCAATTAAAGCCTCTTGATCTTCTTTATTACGTAAAGGAGGGTTCATTTTATAATTTGCATTATCACATGGGATGTCTTCGTCACTTAAAAGTAAGTGATGTGGTGTAACTTCAGCAGTAATTTTTGCTTTTGCTTTTTTAGCTTCTCGAATAATACGAACTGATTCTTTCGAGCTGACATGGCAAACATGATATTGACATCCGGTTGCTTCAGCCAATAGAACGTCTCGCGCTATTTGAACTGACTCACAAATGGAGGGGATACCTCTAAATCCATGTTTACGAGAAAAAACACCATCATGAACAACTCCCTCATTCATTAGTGATTTATCCTCACAATGCGCAACAATTACCTTATCGACTGATGTTGCAATTTTCATTGCTTCAACCATTTTTCCAGCTTCTTGTACACCAACACCATCATCTGAAAAGGCAAAAGCTCCAGCTTTTTTCAAACCTTCAATATCTGTTAAGCTTTCACCTTTTTGAAGTGTTGTTATCGATGCGTAGGGTAAGACTTTTACAGAGGCACTTTTATCTAAACGTTTCTTTAATGCGTTTAAATTTTCAATAGAATCTGGAACAGGATTGGTGTTCGGCATACACGCTATAGTTGTGAATCCACCTTTAGCAGCTGCTAATGTCCCAGATGCAATTGTCTCTTTATATTCAGCACCTGGTTCACGTAAATGTACATGTAGATCAATAAAGCCTGGAGAAACGAATTGCCCGTTTACATCAATAACTTTATCCAATTTCTTTATTTGAATGTCAGTTGAAATTTGAACAATGACATCATTTTTAATTTTTATATCACATGAAATCATTTTGCCTTCATCATCGAGCACCTTACAATTTTTTAAGATTATTCCCATCTTCGAATCCTATCTTTTTTATATTTTAGATTGTAATTTCTTTCTGAAAATCCTCACAATAACAGCATTTGTAGGTTTTTGTTTTACCATCTACTAACTCAAACTTATGTGATACATTTTTTTCAATTGATGTAATGCATCTTGGGTTTTTGCAAATGATAACGTCCTCCACCTTGTTAGGTAATTGAACATTTACTTTTCGAATTGTTCTACCACCATCTATAAAACTAATCGTAATATTCGGATCAATCAGCCCTATTTTTGCTAGATCAAATTCTATTAAATCCTGAATTTTAATAATGTCCTTTTTCTCATATTTCTTACTAGGAACATTTGATATTAGGGCAACTGGAAAGGATGCTTTATTTAGTTTGAGATATTTCATTAACCTAAACCCTAATCCAGC
Source organism: Caryophanales bacterium (assembly GCA_029240105.1). Taxonomy (GTDB): domain Bacteria; phylum Bacillota; class Bacilli; order JARBTR01; family JARBTR01; genus JARBTR01. The sequence goes on from JARBTR010000005.1 coordinate 243,843, forward strand.
TGTTATGTGGTCAATGACTATTCCCTTTTTTATGGATGTGACTGTTAGCATTTTGTCTCCTCTTTTCGGTTTTATAATCTATTCCTTCCCAATACTGTTAACAAACATTGTTGTTCTATAATTGTTTAAAAGATTCTTGATGTAATATTTTATATAATAGCGCCATTCTTACAACCATCCCGTATTTTGTCTGTTTAAAATACATTGCACGGGGGTCAGAATCTACATCGTATGAAATTTCATTTACCCTTGGAAGTGGATGGAGTATAATCATATTTTTTTTCGCTAGCTTCATTTTTAGAGTATCTAAAATATAGCTATCTTTTAATCGAATATAGTCTTCTTCATTGAAAAATCGTTCTTTTTGAACACGTGTCATATAAAGCACATCCATGTGTTGAATTGCTTCCTCAAGATTTTCCATTTCTTTATACTCGATTTGATTCTCGTTTAAATAGTTTTTTATATAGTCAGGAATCTCCAATTCTTTTGGCGATACAAAAATAAAATTAATGTTTGGGTATCTTGAAATATTTTTAACCAAAGAGTGTACTGTTCTACCAAACTTTAAATCACCGCACAATCCAATAGTTAAGTTATTTAATTTACCCATTTTAGAGCGTATTGTAAGTATGTCTGTCAACGTTTGAGTAGGATGTTCACGACCGCCATCACCAGCATTAATAATTGGAACTTCAGAATATTTTGAAGCAAAAACTGGTGCCCCTTCTTTAGGATGACGCATAACAATAACATCCGAATATTGAGCCACCGTTTGTATCGTGTCACGAAGACTTTCTCCTTTTGATACAGATGATGCATTTTGCTCTGAGAATCCAATTACCGCTCCACCAAGTCGGTGCATGGCAGCCTCGAAACTTAGCCGTGTTCTTGTACTAGGTTCAAAAAAAAGCGACCCCATAATTTTGCCATTTAACGAATTTGCAAAATCAACGGGTCGCAATATAATTTTCTGAGCAATTGATAAAATCGATTCCTGTTCTTCGATTGAAAAATCCAGTGTGTTGATCAAATCTCTGTTTGTCATTAACATACTTTTTCCTCCATTTTTTATTGCCTTCTTCTTCACATTCATTTTTTTCTCCGAGTTAAAACTTATGAATTTCGAAAAAAATACCCTTTGCGTGAGGCGCAAAGGGTACACATAAATAGAAGACACATTGAATCATGCATCTGCTACTATTATTCCGTAACCTTTTCAGCCTCACAGGACTGAAGTTAAAGGACAATTTGATTTTTAACAGTTTACTTTTTAAAAGTGGCTATGTCAATATAATCTTTTCTAAAAAACACGCTTCCTAATTGGAAACGTGTTTCAATTTAAACTATTTTAATTCCATTTCTGCTTTAACGACTTCAACAATTTTGTTTACATATCGTTCACAAGCATCCTTATCTAGTGCTTCAACCATTACACGAACCAATGGCTCTGTTCCAGAAGGTCTTACAAGAACTCGACCGTTCCCATTCATATCCCTCAAGACTTCTTCAATAGCAGTAGCCACTTTTGCATTCGATGTTACACCAAACTTATCCGTTACTCGTACATTTACAAGTTTTTGTGGATAAATTTTCATTTCACTTGCAAGTTGAGAAAGTGGTTTATTTGTCATTTTCATAACATTCAGAAGTTGCAACCCTGCCAATAAACCGTCGCCTGTTGTATTCAAATCCATAAATATAATATGTCCGGATTGCTCTCCGCCCAGATTATAACCGCCTTTTCTCATTTCCTCAACAACGTAACGATCTCCAACTGCCGTTTGTGCGCTAAGAATTCCGGTAGCCTCTAGCTGCTTATAAAATCCTAAGTTACTCATTACTGTAGAAACAACTGTGTTTTGTTTCAATATGCCCTTTTCCTTCATGTATTTTCCGCAAATATACATGATCTGGTCGCCATCAATAATGTTTCCTTTTTCATCAATTGCTTGCATTCGATCTGCATCGCCATCAAATGCCAACCCAACGTGAGCTCCCTTTTCTTTTACAAAAGAAGCTAGCGCTTCAGGATGAGTCGATCCACAATTAACATTAATATTGGTACCGTTTGGAGAAGATCCCATAGAAGAAATATCGGCATCTAAATCAGCAAATAATTGTGTTGCAAGAGATGACGCTGAGCCATGTGCACAGTCTATAGCAATGTGTATACCCGAAAAATCAGTTTCAACTGTTTGTTTTAAGAAGGCCAGGTACTTTTGACCGCCTTCGAAATAATCGTTAATGGTTCCAATTCCATCACCAACAGGTCGTGGTAGTTGATCATCAACCATATCAAGATACTTTTCTATTTCATTTTCTTGATCATCTGTTAGTTTAAACCCATCAGGACCAAAGAACTTAATTCCGTTATCTTCAAAGGGATTATGAGATGCAGAAATCATTACACCACATGCTGCACCTAATGCTCGTGTCAAATAAGCAACTCCTGGTGTTGAAATAACACCTAGACGTATTACTTCCGCTCCAATTGAAAGAAGTCCTGCCATAAGAGCCGATTCTAACATTTTCCCAGAGATACGAGTATCTCTTCCAATTAAAACTTTCGGTTTTTCAGCACTTTGTGACAGTACATATCCACCAAATCTACCTAATTTAAAAGCCAACTCTGGTGTGAGTTCACTATTCGCAACGCCTCTTACACCATCGGTACCAAAATATTTACCCATTACAATCTCCTTATATCTGGGATAGATCAGTTCTTCTATTGCCCTTTGATATTTAATCATTATTTTTTTATCAGTTCAATGGTTATTTCTTCTGTAGACAAATTCCAGCTTACATTTTCAGGACCTTCAACTTGTACTTTTACAGATTTTTTTCCAGATTCAAGATTTGAACCATCCACCGTAATAGTAAATTGATTTATTTGAACTGCATTCACGTTTTGACTTAATCCTCTAATAGTTAAATCTACTTTATCTCCGTCTGGAAAATTCACATCAAATTTTTGTGTATCAACATTTAAAACATTTATTGGTATATCCTTTAGAATTTTGGTACCCTCTGCAACAATCGTAACAACAGCTTTTACACTACTTTGAGACGTTTTTAAAATGCCATCAGGTAACGTTAGTTTTACTTCTGTTTCAAATGTTTGAGACTTTCCACTGACATCTATCGGTAGAGTAATTCCAGTTATATTATTAAAAGATGCATCCTTAGAAAAAACTGTCACTTCATTTTCGCTTAGTGATATATTTTCAACTAGAAAACCCTTTTCTGGTTCACCCAGCAATTTCGTATTAATTGGTAAGGTTTTTGATGGCATATTTAATTTTAAGTTTATTGATACCCTATCAGGTGTTATAGTTACATTTAGTTTATTTGATTTACTATCAACAGCAATTAATTTCACTTCGCTTCTCAAATCCTTAGAAATCGGTTCATTCGTATCTAAAACAGCATAAACATGTGCTATTCGTTGAATAACATCCTTGCCGCCGATAACTGTTACCTTTTCAGGTAAAACCTTCACTTCAGCAATATTGAAACCTTCTGCTATGTCCTGGTCTTTTAACGAAGTTTCTACAGGGAATAACTTTGTTATTCTTTCCTGAACATTTATGGTTACAAAACCTGGAATAATGGTTGCCCTTAACTTTTCTGAAAGATTTTTTGTTACAATAGAAACCTTTTGGCTACCTATGTCTGGATCTGTTAAATAAATTGCTGCTTGAAAGTCTCTTTGACTTTTAGCTTGTAAAACTATACTTTTTGGCCCAGTAATTTTAACATCTACTGTAAGTGGAACCCCTGTAACAACCAAATTATCTTCATCGTAATAAATTTGAACGGGAACCTTCTCAATTACTATTGTTTGTTTTTTTGAAGTAATTTTAAAACTTCTTAATTTTTGACTTATTTCTGAATTGCTAACTTGTATAAACATAAAAATTGTAATTAAAAATGCGATAATTTTAAGAGCCAGTGGTTTGTCTAGTATGCTATCCATTACGTTTTAACCCCCACTTCAATAGGGTTTTATTTGATGATGCATTGTTGTTGGTAATCTCATTTTGTAGTATAGATTTTAATTCCTCTTCTTTTAAACCTCTATTTAAAACCCCGTGTTTTGCAGTTGAAATATCCCCTGTTTCTTCAGAAACTATGATTGTTAAGGAGTCTGTTTCTTCACTTATACCAATTGCTGCACGGTGTCTTGTTCCGAGTTCCTTTGATATAATTTGACTTTCTGACAGTGGCAGGTAGCAACCTGCTGCTGCAATTAATCCCTCAGAAATTATGACTGCACCATCATGTAACGGAGTATTTGGGATAAAAATATTTATAAGCAACTGTGCTGAAATTTCAGCATTTATGTTTGTTCCAGTATCAATTTGGGATCTTAGAGATTTTTCCCCTTCGATTGTAATTAGTGCACCGATACGTCTTTTCGCTAAATATGTAGTTGTCTTGATAAGTGAATTAACCATATTTTCGGTCGCATCAACTTCTACAATCTTTGACCTCTTAAAAAAATTTGCTCTTCCTAATTGCTCTAGAGCATTTCTCAACTCAGGTTGAAAAATGATAATAACAGCCAAGAACCCCCAGTTAATTAACTGGTCTGTAATCTCTTCTAAAATTCCTAAACCAAGCCAATTTGAAACTAGTTTGATTATGATTATAATTAAAATTCCTTTTAGTAGCTGGATTGCTTTTGTTCCCCTTACAATCATGAGCAACCGGTATGTAACAAACCATACTAAAGAAATATCTACTAAACTTAATATAATATCCACCATCGAATAATTACTAAATGAAGGCATCTGACTCCCCCTTCCCTAAATTTATTTAATCATTTTATTATATCTCAATTTCTATCCTGACAAAAGATACCTAACTTTCCAAATAACCCTATAATTAAAAAAGGTCATCTAGGATGACCAAATTTACTTTTATTTAAAAATACTTTTAATTCTATACCAAATCCAGTTAAAAAATTCATTTACCTCTTCAATATCCCCTGTTACTTCCCCAACAGAGGCTAAATATTCTTTTCCATTGATGACAGTGATATTCCCATTCACTTTTCCTTCAATTTTTAAGTCACCATTCTCTACGATAATATCCTCATTAATAGTTACACCTTTTGGTACAATGACTGTATTGTTTGCAACTTTTAATTGGCTATTTTTAGTATAACTTAATTGATTTGGCTCAGTTACATACGTGGTTAGTGCCGATCCCATCATCAGGATAAAAATCGCAGCTGCTAAAACAGATGGATACTTCCTCACCCAATCTTTAAATTTACTTTTATTTTTATTGGGAAGATTGTTCATTACCTTTTTGGTAAAATTATCAGGAGCTTCTAATACTTCTGGACCTTCGAGAAAAGTAATACTTTCACTAAGAACAGAGAAATACTCTTCGCAGCAAGTGCATTTTTTCATGTGTTCAAACAATTCTTCGTGTTCTTGATGTGTTATATCTCCATCAAGATAATCATGCATCTTCTCTACAAAAACTTCAGAGCATGGTTTCATACTAAACACCTCTAGACATAAGCTAATCTTTTTTTCAATTCTTCTCTTCCTCTATGAATTCTCGTTTTTACTGTAGCAAGCGGCAAATCCATTACTTCACAAATTTCTTGTAATGAAAGGTTATTGATGTACTTTAATATAATTGCAGTTCTATACTTCTCAGGCAATTTGCTGATTGCATTCTGAACTTGGTCCTGAGTTTCATGAATCAACGTTTGCGCTTCGGGCGTCTTTTCTCCAGATGGAATTTGAGAATAATAATCTATTCCATCGCTTCCCTCAATTTCCTTGTCCAAATGTACGTCAGGCTTTTTTTTCCTAAGCCTATCTATGCAGACATTAGTAGCGATTCTATACAACCATGAAGAAAATTTTAAGTTAGGATTAAAGGATTGTATATGTACAAAGGCTTTTATAAATGCGTCTTGAGCAGCATCTTCTGCGTCTGACTTATTTCCCAAGTGACGATAACATAAAGTATATATTTGGTTTTTAAATGCATTAACAATATTTTCATAGGCATCTTGGTCACCAAGTTGCACTTTTTTAACCCATTTTTGGATCATGTCGTTCATCGTATTTCTTAGCACCATAGCCTTTCTCTAGTTTTACGAATATTAATTATAAAAGTTTCAAATATTTTAGAACACAAATATTTTAACAAATAAACAAATTTTCCCATATATATTTTTTTACAATAAATCAAAAATGCATCAAATTATATGCGAATTCCATAAGAATCTACATATTTTTATAGATAAAACGAATAAAAGCCTATAAAAAAAAACAGCTCATAGCTGCCTTAACTTTTAGAATTAAATGGTGGAAGGGGACGGTTTCGAACCGCCGAACCCTGAGGGAGCGGATTTACAGTCCGCCGCGTTTAGCCACTTCGCTACCCTTCCATGTTATATAGTATAGTTTTAAATAAAAAAGAGTGCCGGCGAAAGGAATCGAACCCTCGACCTACTGATTACAAGTCAGTTGCTCTGCCTGCTGAGCTACACCGGCATGATAAATTTTTTATATGGTGGAGGCTAACGGGATCGAACCGCTGACCCTCTGCTTGTAAGGCAGATGCTCTCCCAGCTGAGCTAAGCCTCCGTTAACACTACTAATATTTTAAAATAAAATGGTGACCCCTACGGGATTCGAACCCGTGTTACCGCCGTGAAAGGGCGGTGTCTTAACCGCTTGACCAAGGGGCCATTTATAATTTAACCACTAACCTAACTAAGAAAGCTTCCTATCAGGCTTGAACTGACGACCTCTTCCTTACCATGGAAGTGCTCTACCTGCTGAGCTAAGGAAGCAAGCACCAAAGATGGCTCCCCAGGCAGGACTCGAACCTGCGACCCCCTGATTAACAGTCAGGTGCTCTAACCAACTGAGCTACTGAGGAATAAAAAAAGCCTGGCAACGACCTACTCTCACAGGGGCGTGTGCCCCAACTACCATCGGCGCTGAAGAGCTTAACTTCCGTGTTCGGTATGGGAACGGGTGT
>JARBTR010000006.1 GCA_029240105.1 Caryophanales bacterium
CACTCCCTTTATTCCTATCTGTTAAAGTTCCCATTCATCCAGCGAATTGATCACATAGGTTGGCTGAATATCAACTTCTTTTAAATGTTCCCTTTGTGAGACACCCGTTAAAACAAGTAGGGTATCCATTTCTGCATTTATACCTGCCATAATATCAGTACCATAAAAGTCGCCCACCATTAGCATGTCTTCTTTTGGGATACCAAGTAATTTTACTGCTTGTTCCATGATAATCGCTTCTGGTTTTCCAATAAAGATTGGGTTAACACGTGTTGAAGTTGATATTACAGCTGTCATTGCCCCATTTCCAGGGTAAAACCCTTTTTCTGTAGGTAATGCAATATCAGGGTTTGTTGAGATAAACGTTGCTCCAGCACGAACTGCTAAGCCGGTAACAACAAAGTCTGGATCTTCTGTCACCAATTGAATACCAAGTTCCGCAAATGGTTTTTGTACACCTTCTTCACCAATTAAGAAAACTCTAGCATTAGGATTCTGTTCTACAACGTAACTTGCTGCTGCCTGTCCAACTGTGTAAACATGATCTGGCGTTGATGGGATTTCCATCTCATTTAACATTTCACTTACTTGATTTGGCGTTCGAAGCGAGTTATTTGTAACAAACAAATACGGTATTTTTTCCTCTACTAATCGAATGATAAAATCTCTAGCCGTATCAATTCGATTTTTCCCTGTATAAACAGTACCATCTAAATCAATTAAATATCCTTTGTATTTTTTCATACTTTACCTCTTCTATTAAAAATTATTTTTTTAAAATAAAACTTAAAAAACTTCGCAGGGGTTTGTTCCTGAGCTGTACGACCATTTGTTCCTGAACTAAAGCTCAGACAAATGTAAAAGCGACCTTGTTGCTAAATCAAAAATTCAGACAAGGTCGGAAAGCTCAGACAAATGGTCAACAGTTGCCAATCACCTTCGGTTCTTGGACTGTTTTCATATGCGCTCCATTAGCCAAATCATTCCGATTTGGATGTTCGCGGAACTGTGCGTTCCTTTTGGTCCCAAGACGTCTGAATCTTTGATTCAGCAACGAATTGGCAGGCTGATTTTGTCTAAGCGAAAGCTTAGGAACAAAATATCGTCTTGCTCTGCCGCTTTGCGACAACCGCATACAAACATTGCTCTGTCCCTACGGGCCAACCGCATACAGTAATTGCTAAGTTCTTTCCGAACTTAGACCAAAACGAAAAAAGCCTAACTCTAGGCTAGGCTTAAAATTTAATTCTATTCTTCAGAAATCATTGTTGCGTATTGGTCAGCATCCATTAAGCCATCTACTTCGCTTAAATCATCTGCTTCTACAACGATCATCCATGCTTTTTCATAAGGTGATTCATTCACAAAATTTGGATTGTCCATCAATTCTTCGTTGATTTCGACAACCTTCCCACTGATTGGCGCATAAAGTTCAGAAACAGCCTTTGTAGATTCAACACTTCCAAACGGCTCGCCTGCTGTTATATCATCACCAATTTCTGGTAACTCAACAAAAACGATATCTCCAAGTGCATGTTGTGCGTGATCTGTGATTCCAATGAAACACTTTTCTCCGTCTACTTTCACCCATTCGTGATCTTCTGAATAACGCAATTCCCTAGGTATACTCATTTTTCCTCCAAATTTTAGGTGCGACAAGGTACTTTACCTCAAAGCCCAACTAATGTATTTATCAATACATAATTAATAATACAGTATTACAAAATTTTGACAAGATTAATTCAACCAATTTTTTTCAAAAACTTCAGGTTTAAACCCTAAAGTGATTTTCTTGCCATCTGTAATAAGCGGTCGTTTTACAAGCATCCCGTCTGAAGAAAGTAATTCAAGTAAATCATCTTCTGAAGCCGACTTTACTTTAGAGGATAGACCCATTTCACGGTATTTAATCCCACTTGTGTTAAAAAATTTATTGATTGGGAATCCACTCATTTTAAAATATTCTGCAAGATCGTTTTTTGTTGGATTGTTCTCTACAATATGTATTTCTTCATATTTAACTTTATTATCATCTAACCATTTTTTTGCCTTCTGGCAGGTACTGCATTTAGGATAACAATAGAATTTAATCATACTTATTTTTATTTTCACTTTCTTTAAAAATTAAGGATTTATTACTATTCGATGGTGATTTATCACTTAAACGGAAATACCCTGTTTAATTAATAAAATGAAAACAAATATTCTTAATAAAATTTATAAAACCTTATTATCAATCGATACACCCTTCATTTGCATTTCAAACATACGCTTGAAGTTTCCATCTTTAGCAAGCAATTCATCTGGACTACCTATTTCTACAATTTCACCATGATCAATTACCATAATAATATCAGCATTCATTACTGTGCTCAATCGATGAGCAATGACAAAACTTGTTCGTCCATTCATGAGGCTCACAAGTGCTTCTTGAATTCGAAGTTCTGTTCTCGTATCTACCGAAGAAGTCGCCTCATCCAATATCAAAATTTGTGGGTTTGCAAGGATTGCACGAGAGATTGCAAGTAGTTGTCGTTGCCCTTGACTTAATGAACTACTATTTTCTGTAAGAATTGTTTCATATCCTTTTGGTAGTCGTGAGATAAAATGATGAGCTCCTGTTGCTTTAGTAGCATTCATCATCTCTTCATCGGTTGCTTCCTGATTCCCATAAACAAGATTTTCTTTTATTGTTCCAGTAAACAAATACGTATCTTGAAGGACCATTCCAAACAATTGCCGCAAACTGCTTCTTGTAAAATTTGTAATGTTGATACCATCAATTTCAATTTCCCCGCTCGTTACGTCATAAAAGCGCGATACCAAATTAACAATGGTTGTTTTTCCAGCACCTGTAGGACCAACTAATGCTACAGTCGCTCCAGATGGCACATAAAAACTAACATTTTTTAGAACTAACTCATCTTTTTTATACCCAAAAGAAACATTTTTAAATGTAACTTCACCTTTTGTCTGCATAATAACTTTTGCTTCTTTAGAATCTGTTGGTTCTGGTTCTTCATCAATAATGTCAAAAACTCGTTCTGAGCTAGCTAAAGCGGATTGAAACTGATTATATGTTGCAGCAAGGTCGTTTAAAGGTCGTCCAAACTGTCTGGAATAACTAATGAAAGTTGCAATTACACCTACTGAAATATAACCTTTTATTGATAAAATTGCTCCTGCGCCGGCAACAATCCCAAAACTAAAGTTATTAATGACATTCATGATTGGCATAACATATCCTGACCATATTTGAGCAGATGTGCTAACTTCACGTAAACGTTCATTTACTTTTTCAAAGTCGGATACAACAAATTTTTCATGGCTATACGCTTTAATAATGGACATTCCAGTAATACTTTCTTCAATATGTGCATTCAATTGGCCAAGTGTTTTCTGCTGTTCTCTAAAAAAGGTGCGCGTTCTACTTGTAATTGTTTTTGTTAAAATGAAGAAAAGAGGCACTGATACCAGGCTAAAAATTGTCATGATTGGAGAAAGAATAAGCATCATGACAAGTGTTCCACTTAAAACAAGCGACATTGAAAATAATTGAGTTATCGCTGTTCCTAGAACAGAAGCGATATTGTCAGTGTCATTTGAAAGCCGACTCATCACTTCTCCATGTGGATTTCGGTCAAAATAGCTAATCTCTAATTTCTGAAGTTTTACAAACAGAGTTTCTCGCATTGTCTTTACAATTTTTTGCGATACTGACGCAACAATCCAACCTTGTGAAAAGTTCGATACTGAGTCAAATAAATAAACTGAAATTAAACCGAATAACAACAATTTTAGATTTGAAAAATCTGTATTCGAATTTAATAAATCAATACTTTTTCCGATCAAATAAGGGCCAATTAAGGTAACAGAAGCTGAAATGGCCACAAATCCAACAGCTAGAGCTAATAAACCAGTTTGCCCTTTGAAAAATTTTAGCAACCTTGAAATCGTTTTTCGCGTTTCCTTTGGTCTTACTTTTTGTTGCATAAAACGTGCTGAAGGTCCGCCACCCCCTCGCATTCCTGGAGCTGGAGGCATTTTGTCTAGAGGTTTATTCATACAATACCTCCCCCGCTAGTATCCAAACCCTTTATTTGGCTACTAGAGTGCGTGTCAAAATTGTCCAAGATTTGAAAGCGACTCGGAACAATTAATGATTTACCAAGTTGAGATTGGCAGATTTCTTGATAAACCCTACATGTTTTCAGAAGTTCTTGATGAGTTCCAAAACCAGCCATTTCACCTTCATCTAACACTAGAATTTTCGGCAAATTCATGACAGAAGATATCCTTTGTGAGATGGTAATGCACGTTAAATCTTTGTTCATTTGATTAAGTCCATTTAGAATTGCAGCTTCCGTTTCAACATCCACTGCACTCACAGAATCATCCAAAATTAAGATCTTTGGATGACGAATAAGCGCTCTAGCAATTGATATACGCTGCTTTTGACCACCCGATAGATTTACTCCACCTTGACCAATCCAAGTGTTATAGCCATCTTGAAAGGATTCAATAAACTTGTGTGCTTGCGCAACTTTTGCAGCTGCAACTACTTCCTCATCTGAAGCATCCATTTTTCCCCAACGAATGTTATCCACTATGGTTCCCGTAAATAGAAGAGCTTTTTGTGGAACAATTGAAATAGATTCCCGTAGACCATCTAAATCGTATTTTTCAATCGGTTGATTATCGATTAAAATCCGCCCAGCATTTGCTTGGAAGAAACCTAAAATCAAATGGACTAACGTTGTTTTTCCAGAACCAGTTGAGCCAATGATACCCAGTGTTTCCTTAGAATTAATTTTGAAATTTATATTTCGTAAAATTGGAGTTCCTACTGTATTCGGATAGGAAAAAGTAACATTTTTAAAGGTAATTTCCCCTTGAATTTTATCTGATGGAAAATCCCCTTTTCGTTGATCCTTTTCTATAGTTAAGATTTCAGAAACACGTTCTGCAGATGCTTTCGCACGAATGAACATTTGATATACATTGAATATCATAGTCAAAGATTGTAATATCTGAGCAATGTAGTTGATGAAAGCAATAATTAACCCAATACGAAGGGTACCCTTTAGAATTTCCGGTTGGGCAGTCCAAAGCAAAAAAACAACAGCCATATTCACTGTGAATGTAATAATTGGCATAAAAACGACCTGTACTCGGTTTGCTTTGATAGAAATTTCAGCTAAATCACTATTTGACTTTTCAAATCGATCAACTTCTTGATCAAAAGTGTTAAAAGCTTTTACAACTCTTATGCCTGACAAATACTCTCGGATGACCGAATTGTTTCGATCTAACTTCTGCTGCATTTTCGCAAAATAAGGAAATGCAATTTTAAGACTGAGATACATGAACAAAACAATGAGAGGAACGACTACCAATAAAATAGCTGCCAATTTTAAACTAAGCAGAGCCACCATGATGAAAGCACCAATGGCAAGAATAGGTGCTTTAACAAAAATTCTCATTAGTCCGTTTGCGAAATTCTGTATCTGTGTAGAATCATTTGTAATTCTAGTAATTAGTGATGCCGCTTCATGTTTGCTTGCTTCTTCGAAGGAAAATGAATGAATCTTCTGAAACAAATCGGAACGGAGATCTGCACCGAAACTCTGAGAAACTCGACTCGCTAATTGACTACGGATAATTGCACCTGCTGCACCAATTAAAGTGACAAGTAACATTAATCCACTCATTTCAAGTACAGATCTAAGCGATCTAGTCCGAACGCCATTGTCAATAATATGGGACATGATTGTTGGCTGCAGGAGATCACAAGTTGCTTCAACGGTTAAGAAAATGATCGCTAACAAAAATCTTTTTCGATATTTCAACCAGTATTTTTGTAAAAATTTCAACCTACTATCACCTACTTAATTCTTTTTAACAAAAATATATAATTTCAATTAATTTTCTTTCAAAATTTCAACTAAACCCATTGTATAAAATTAATTCGATACGCGAAATAATATCATCGTTATTTTATCGTAAACATTGTACTAAAAATAGTTTACAAAAAGAAAAAACCGCTATAATGCGGTCATTTGTATAAGTGTTCCTGCTAAAAAGTTATTTAACCAATATCGTACTTATCGATATATTTATAGATTTTTTCAACTAACTCTTCACTCGTATCAGTGTATACTCGTTCACCATTTAACAAAGCAAATGGCATTTGAGAACATTTACCACAATAACCTAAGCAATGATATTCGATGATATCGAGGCTTCGGTCTTTTTGTAATTTTTCAGAAGCAATTTGTGAACAAGATGCTATGTTATTCTTGCAAAACTCAATTAGAGGTTTCATGTTTTACTCCATATAAGGTTGATAGGAAATTCAATTTTCTTTTTTAATAATAAGAGGATGCTATCAGTAACTCATTCATTACCTTCCTGATAGCCCAATTCTACCATCGCGGAAACAACATTTTTTAATTGTATGTTACCCTCACCAAAAATTTTTCCATTGATTACAACTAGTGGATAAAACAGCTTATCCTCGCGAATATTTTTAGCGAAGTATTCAATCTCGTCTCCAGGAGGTACATTGTATACATCAATGTACGTAACAGTAAATGGTTGCCCGATGAATTTTCTTCCTAGCGCTGCTTCTAACCAACTAGCCGTATCCTTTGCTGAAGGCAGGTTGGCACAGCTAGCACAAACAACTTCAGCACCAAACACTTGAATTTCAGTATTCATAGATTTTCCCCCTTATTTAATAATTGGGCTATATGTATAAAAACAAATCCATTTAATTTTAATCGAAATAACATCTTAAAACTATTTTTAAACTTCATAAAATTTCATTTTAAATGGATTTTTTTTGTGAACAAACTTATAATAAGTTTATTATCCTTTATGGGTGAAAATTTTAAAAAAAGAATATCTAGAAATAGAATAGAGGTAAAAATATGACAGAACAAATTTCATTATACGATCAAGTTGCAGAAGCGCTTGTACGTATTCGTCCCTTTTTGCAACGCGATGGTGGAGACTGTGAATTAGTAGATGTTGAGGATGGCATTGTAAAACTTCGTCTCCTTGGCGCTTGTAATGGTTGCCCAAGCTCAACGATTACTTTAAAAGCAGGAATTGAACGCATTTTAGTTGAAGAAGTTCCTGGTGTAGTTGAAGTTGAACAAGTATTCTAATTAAAATAAAAAGTGAGATTAATACTGACTTTTTATTTTTATAAAAACAAAATTCAGATAGCAATCGCCCATGGGCGCACAAACTGAAAGCGATTCCAATTCTGGAATCGCTTTACTTATTTTATTGCAACCACTCTGGTAGTCGTATTTGCTGTCTAACAGTAGGCATTTCTGCTGAAATCCAAAAATTCCTTAAAAACTGTTCATATTGGGGTGCATTTTTCACATCCAGTGCCAACTTATCTTCTAACCGTTTTCTTTCCCCTTCAGAGGAAGCTAAATAAAACATTTCTATGGTGTCAAAAAATTGTAATGGTAACAAAAGACGGGCAAAAAGCATTCTAAGCGAAAACAAAGAAGGGCGCATTTCTTGTACATACTCTTGTAAAAATTGTCGCACTTCATAATGATATGTGTTTGGACTCATAAAAAATTTATCTCGTACCCATTCAGCCAAATCTCTGCTTGGGTGATCCCAAACCCAGTGGAACGGGTTTCTGCTACTATCACTGGAATAACATGCTTGACCATACCGTTCAAAACAAATCGTCCCTCTATCCAACTGTTGAGGCTTGTCATCCATCTCAGTATCAACCAAAAATTGAATCGCATTCTCAGTCATTCCCATATAATATGGAAAAACTTTCACAAATATGGTTTCAAATTCATTTCTTGGGAGAAACATACTCTTTTCAATCCAAAACTGTTCTAGTTGATCAATTCTACGTTCCCAAAAACCTTTCCATTGTCCCAGCATATTAACCTTTTCTAGTTTTGTCTGCAAACGTAATCCGCGATTATGGAACTGCGCTAATTTTGTTCCAAATAATTCATGAACGATTGACTCACCTACAGAACCAAGTCCTAATAAGCAAATCTTCTTACCCTCAATCATAGATAGAAAAGATCCTTGTCTATTTTGAATGGGTATCCAAACACCTTTTTCTCCTTGTTCATGCTGGTGATTAGCCAAAATATAGCGCTCTCGAGCTTCTTCTTCTGAAGATTTTTCAGTATGATAAAGCCAGAATGTATATCCAGCAGCAGTAAATTTATCCCCAAACAGAACCTGATCAACTTTTAACCCATATAATTCATTAATTAAGCGTTCATTCATAATCTCACCCAAGTCGTTTAAAGTTCTATTTTTAAATACGTCATTAAATTATATGACATCATTTAACAGCATATTTTAAAAAAATTCACGGAGACTAAAACTCATCAAAATAATTAAAGAAAGAATGAAGTGAAACATGATAGAAAATAACGCTGAACCAAACATAGCTAAAGATTGGATGATAAAAAGGGGAGTAAAACTTGAAGAAATTGCAGAATTAGTCATGCTTCTGCAAAAACCATATCATGATGATTTATCATTGGAAAGATGCTTACACAATATTGATCGTGTCATATCAAAACGGGAAGTACAAAATGCAATTCTAACTGGTATTCAACTCGACATATTGGCAGAAAAAGGACTCCTTGAACAGCCCCTACAGGAATTTATTAAAACAGATGAAAGCCTATATGGTGTTGATGAAATTCTGGCTTTTTCAATCGTAAATGTATATGGATCAATAGGTTTTACAAACTTTGGTTACATTGACAAAATCAAGCCAGGTGTACTTAATAGGTTAAATAACAAAGAAACAGGAGAAGTGCATACATTCCTCGATGACATTGTAGGAGCCATTGCTGCAGCTGCATCATCTCGATTAGCACATCGATATGAAGAAACTGAATAAAAAGAAGGATGAGAAATCAACTAAAAAGTTGCCTCTCATCCTCTATTTTATTATTCGTGAATACCAAGGGCTATTTTGCCATAACGAGTCATCTTACTTTTATCCCATTGCGGAGTCCATACTAAGTCAATATTTACTGCCTGTACCTCTTCTAACTCTTCAAGCACATTACGTACTTCTTGCATTATTTGAGGAGCCATAGGACATCCCATAGAGGTCAATGTCATTGTAACATTTACAATACCTTCTTCTTTCATATCGACACCATAAACAAGTCCTAAGTTAACAATATCAATCCCAATTTCTGGGTCAACAACTTCTTCTAAAGCTTCCATACATTTATCTTTAAGTTCCTGATTCATTTAAATCTCCTTCTAAAACTAAAATTTTGAATTCAATTAATGATACCTATTACAAGGTATATTGTACCAAAATCCATCCATTTCGATAATGTTTTACTTGTGAGTTTTTAGCGAAGCAGACTATATATTTTCCTGTAAGCATAACCATTCGATCATAGCATGATAGCCAAAATTACTCACTTTATGCCCACGCCCCTGTTCAACTTTCATCACGATTTCGCCTTGGAACCCAGATTCTTGAAAATTTTCAACGAAGTTTCGAACACCTGAGATAGATACAGATTCGTCTGCATCTCCATGCCATACAAATAGGGACCGACCATTTACCTTTTGTGGCTGTAAAGTTAGGTCATATGGAGCCAACATTTCTTTGTAAAATTCAAATGGTTTCATGTTTGACTTTGTATCATCATCCAAATGATTATATATTTCCCGAGCAAGTTTTACAAAAGATGGATTCCCCATCATACTAAACGCACCCTTGATCCAATTATGCTGTGTCAATGCTCCAAAAGTTGTAATGGCTCCCATAGATATACCACCAACGTATATTCGAGAAGGATCTACATGAAAGTCTCTAATTGCAATATCTTTTAGTTCACCCAGTTCTTGAATAGAATTAAGAACTATTTTCCAAAAATGAAATGACTGTTCGTCCTTGTTCATTCCATTTTTACGATCCCCATGATGAATGGCATCAGGTAAAAACACACGAAAGCCCTTTTCAGCTAACAAATAAGCATAGGTTAAATTATCCTCTTTTTGATTGGTTATTCCGTGTAAAATAATGACAGCAGGTTGAGATGAAGGTGCATTCTCTGCATGTTTTTTATGAAGGCAGAGGGTTGGAATTCCTGCTAATGAGTGTTTTGTAATTTGAATCAATTAGAACCCTCCTTTAATTTGAATCGTAAATAATAGGGTATATTTTATCAAATAATGCCCAGTACATATACTTTTAAGTTTATGATATCATTTTTATTATTGAATTTAATTCTGGGGAGAAAATATGGAAAAACACTTAATTGCTTTAGATTTGGATGGAACGTTACTAAATCATAAACAAGAGATTACACTTAAAACGAAAAAAGTGCTTCAATATTTAATTGAAGAGGGACACGAGGTCATGATCGCGACTGGTCGACCACCACGCTCAAGCATTGAATTTTATGAGGAAATTGGGATGAAAACACCAATGATAAACTTTAATGCAGCTTATATTAGTCATCCTCTGGACAAAAACTTTCCAGTGTTCCATTCCCCTTTAGAGATGGAAATTGTGAAAGAGATTATCCATGGTATAGAAGGATTTAATTTATCCAATGTCATTGTAGAAGTTGTGGATGATGTCTACATTCATGCTCATGATGAAAAACTCATTAATATTTTTTTAATGGGAAATCCACAATTGACGATAGGTGATATTCGAGAAAACCTACAAAACAATCCAACAGCGATGCTCATTCATACAAAAGAAGACAACTATACAGATATTAGAAGTCACTTAACAAAGAATTTTTCCGATATAATTGATCACCGTACATGGGCAGCACCCTGGAATGTTATTGAAATTATTCAAAAGGGCATTAGCAAAGGTGATGGTGTTACAAAAGTAGCGGATTATTTGAATATCGCACGTGAAAATGTCATTGCATTTGGTGATGAGGACAACGATTTGGAAATGCTTCAATGGGCAGGTACTGGTGTTGCCATGGCAAATGGGATTGATCAAGTGAAAGAAGTAGCAAATGCAGTTACTTTAACGAATAACGAAGAAGGTGTTGCTTCCTTCTTAATTGATTATTTTGAAATTCCTTTGTCAGTATTTAATGACGAAGAAGACCTTAATTATGCATAAATTGTGATTCAACATTATGTTGAACTTTTGGTTTTGTCTTTAAAGGCAAAACCTTTTCTTTTTGGCAGGCTATGTTAGTGTTTAAAGTTAATTTTTTAATTAAAAAGAAGTCCATTTTGATAATTGATAAAATGGCGAAAATTCCTGTGGTCGGGCAGTGAGCCTAGTGCGAAAGGCATGCTTTCGCCTTTCAGCCCTTTTCACCACGGGAATACCGCTCATTTTCTCTAATTATCAACATATTAAGATGTTGATTAAAAAATTAAAATTTTATCAGCAAAAAATTTAAACATAGCTTTTTGGAAAAAATTCAACAATTAGTTCCTTTGATCATTAGGCAAACTATATAACATGGCAATGGTTTGCCATAGATGCATAACTTATATCATTTTTCATACTGTAAAAGCTCTTCAGAAATACATTTCAGATTTCAGGAGGATTTGAGTCATGGGAAAACGAAGTAAATCTAAACGTTTTATACAACAAGGTAAAGACCAAGTTTCGAAGCATGATGAAAAATTTACGTATCGTTCGACTTTAGCTGATGCAGAAAAGCAAGGTTTCAGTAATGTTTAAATTGGATATGTAAGCAGTACTAGTAGAGTTAAGTGAGTAAAAGGTATATGCAAAAATAGCTGGAACAAGATTCATCCTAACGATGTTACATCTCTGTTCCAGCTTTTTTATGTATGCTCAGTTTTTTATTTATCTTTTCCGTTTTTTCTGAAATAGCCTAGAACCTCAGTCGTTACAGTAATATTTATAAATGTTTTCGGATCAATTTTCTCTATTAATTTTTTTAAGTCATATAATTCATATCGGGTAATTACAATCATAAGGACATCTTTTGGTTGCTTTGTATAACCGCCAACTGCTGGGATGATTGTAACACCACGCACCATAGAGGATTTAATTGCTTCAGTAATTTCATACCCTTTAGTCGTCACAACTGTTAAGGTTAATTTTTCATGTCCTGTATGGATATAGTCTATCACGATTGATGAAACAAATATACAGATTAATGTATAAAGAGCTTTTTCTTCACTGAAAAATCTCCCTGCAGATAAAATGATAATCCCATTCATCACCATGAAAAGAATACCCACAGATTTTCCTGTTATAATAGAGATAATTTGTGTGACAATATCCATACCACCTAATGATGAACCAAATTTAAATGTAATTCCTACACCAATCCCACCAATAACCCCTCCATAAATTGCATTCAGCAGTAAATCGTCTGAAAATGATTGTACTGGTATGACTTTTAGGAAGAACGTTAAAAGAATTACCGAAAGAAAACTGTATAATGTAAACGATTTACCAACTTTAAACCAGCTAATGATAAGTACTGGGATATTTAATATTAAAATTACTGTTCCAGGTGAAATCAAAGTTAATTTGTAAACGATTTGACCAACCCCAGCAAAACCAGATGCTAATACCTCTGCTGGAATCATAAAAAAATTCATTGCAATTGCATAAATTGCAGACCCAATTACTACTGCAGCTAATTTTTTGCTGTTTTCAAAAATCATTTTACACCCTCAATTTCCGATAAGCTTTCAACATTTGATTATTAAAATTATAACAATTTTCTACAGTATACTAACTTATTCATCAAACTATTGTAAATAACTAACTTTCACGAATAGATACAGTTTGTTACAGAAATGTGTATTTGTACTTTTCCATTTATGATAAAATGGTATTTATTATCATTTTATACGAAAATGATGCTTGGGGAGGATTCGCAGTGAATATTAGATTAATTGTAGATGGTCCTTGTGATCTGCCAATTTCTTACTATGAGGAAAACAATATCATACTCATCCCACACGGGGTTCATGTTGATCATGTGGACTACCAGGATCGTATTGATATTCAGCCAAAAGAACTGATGAACAAAATGCGATTAGGAGCTGCACCAAAAACATCTCAAGGTCCTGTTAAATTAATTCTTGAAGCATATGAACAGGTCGCAAATGCTGGAGAACACGGTCTGTACCTTGTATTTTCATCAGGACTTAGCGGAACATTCAGTTCTGCGACCATGCTCAGAGAACAGTTTTTAGAAGAACATCCAGGAAGTAAAATATCTTTAGTTGACTCAAAATGTGCTTCAATCGGGTTTGGATTGCTCGTTAAAGCTTGTGTCGAAAAAGTTAAATCGGGAGCAAGCATAGAGGAAGTAATTGCAACTGCTGAGTTTTATGCGAATCATACAGAGCATCTGATAGTAGTAGACAACTTAGAATATTTAGCTCGTGGTGGACGTATGAGTAAAGGCACAGCTTTAGTCGGTGGCATGCTGAATATTAAGCCTTTGATTGAAATGATTGATGGAAGGCTTGTACCTGTAGACAAGTTCCGTAGTAAAAAGAAACTACTGGATGCCATTTTATTACGAATGGAAGAACGTGGCGAAGGACTGAATGAACAAGTGATTGGTTTGCCACATGCGGATAACCTTGAATTAGCACTTGAATGGAAAAGTGCCATTGAAGAAAGATTTGGTGTAACGAAATTCGAAATTATCGAGATAGGTGGAGCAATTGGTTCTCACTGCGGTCCTGGTACGGTTGGAGTTACATTTTTAAATAAACTACCTTCTTAAAAACAAACTACATAATTTCATAACACTTAACAAATATTAGAATTGATCAAGTTTATCTGATCAATTCTTTTTTAATATTGTTAATGAACATTAATACATTAACAACTTAAAATTTTTTAATTTATTAGAGGAATCCAGGAGACTTTTCAAATGACAAAAAACACTAAAGACAATGACAAAAAACCGTTCGACAATCAAGCTAGTAATGAACTAAAAAACAAGAGAACAGAGGAAAATAGACAAAAAGGTATTATGCCAGTAGTCAACAAATCTGTTGATCACCTCTAAAAAGTGAGACTTTTACATAAAAACGGGATTTCTTGATAGAAATCTCGTTTTTAATTGTCTATAATTAAATTATCGAAATATGGAGGTTTTACATATGGCAAAAGAATGTTCATTTGACATCGTTTCAAAGGTTGATATGCCTGAAGTACAAAATGCAATCGTAATAGCAATGAAAGAAATTGAAACTCGTTATGACTTTAAGGGTAGCAAAAGTGACATCAAGCTGGATAAGGAAGAACTTGTACTCATTTCTGATGACGAATACAAGTTAGATCAATTAAAGGATGTTTTGATTAGCAAGCTAGTTAAACGAAATGTTCCAATTCGTAACTTGGATTATGGAAAAGTAGAAGGCGCATCAGGTGGCACCGTTCGTCAACGAGCAAAATTGGTACAAGGTATCGACCGTGACAATGCAAAGGTTTTAAATAACCTCATTAAAGAAAGTGGTATTAAAGTCAAAACCCAAATCCAAGATGATCAAATGCGTGTAACGGGAAAGGATAAAGATGACCTGCAACGCATCATTGCACTTGTTCGAGATTGCAAAAAGCTGACTGTTGATGTTCAATTTACGAACTACAGATAAAAATTGAGAAAGAGACCGAGTGGTCTCTTTTTAATGTATTTGCTACTGATTTATAAAAAAAGGAATATAACATGTCGTCATATAAATCCCAAACCTATTATTTTCGAAACAGATTTCGAAAGCCACTACTTATTTCAACCTTACTATTTTTTACTTTGTCCATTTCTTTATATTTTGTAGTTGAAATTCTATCTTTTATTTCATTTGGGGTTGCTGTTATTTGTATGGTTTCTTATCTATGCAGTCTAATTTTTTACAATCTTGAGGGAAAAGGTGTTTATTGGGATGAACATGGCATTTATTACAACAAAAAGGGACTAAAAATTCATTGGAATGAAATAAAGGATATCAGATATTGTGAAGAAAAAGGAATTGGAGGTAGTAGTTTGGCTGGAGCAGACTCTTCTAACCTCATTATTGATATTATCCTTATTATTTTTTTTGTGATGATTTATTTTGTTTCAAAAAAATTTGTAATTAATCAACAAACATTTTTTAATCTTCATACATTTGGAGCAATTGAACTTCAAAAAAGAAATCAGAATATGTTAACAAAATACTCTTTTGAAATAAATTGGGCAGATGTAACTAACGGAAAAGAAATGCATAATGAACTCATTTTATACTGTAAAGAAATAGGAGTTACAATAGGAGAATCGACACTCATCTAGTTTGGCTCTATGATTTTCTAAGATACCTTATTTCCTTTTTTGACACACAAATGAAAAGGATCCAATCACAATTGACATAAAGTAAAGAAAACGAGGCTAAGAATGAACCAAACAGTTCGACTTAGCCTCTAATTTTAAATTTCAATTTTCACTCGATACTTTTCGAACCATTGATGCACTTGAATCAAATAAGCTAATAGCTGAGGTCCTGACATCAGCTGACCAAACCATGGTTTCTTAAAGGATGATCCTCCGCTTTCAATAAGTTCAAGAAGTTTTTCCTTAGAAAAGAATTCATGCAAAACTGAATCCTTTTTCCGTAAAATTTCAGTTAATTTATCCTGTACATATTTTGTGTAAAGTGGATGATGTGTCTTTGGAAATGGTGATTTCTTACGATTCACAATTTCATTTGGTAATAAATTAGAAAATGCTGAACGTAAGATCCCCTTTTCCATTCCACCAGCATTTTTCATTTCCCAAGGAATGTTCCAAGCATATTCAACCAATCGATGATCAGCAAATGGGACGCGAACTTCTAGACTTGTAGCCATAGTCATTCGGTCTTTCCGATCGAGTAAGGTAGTCATAAACCAAATCATATTCATGTAAAAAAGTTTACGACGGGAAGATTCTTCAGCACTTTCCCCTTCTAATAAAGGGGTCTCGGCAACTGTTTCGTCAAAACGGGACTGAATAAATTCACCTAAATTTAGTTTAGAACGTAAACCCTCACTTAGTAATTCCTCACGTTCATTTGTTGAACGCATCCATGGAAAGGCTGTATTTTTCAAATCATCTTCTCTATAAAACCAAGGGTATCCTCCAAATATTTCATCTGCGCATTCTCCTGATAAACCAACGACGAAATCTTTGCGGATTTCTTTACTGAATAGCAATAAAGATGAGTCAATATCTGCCATACCTGGCATGTCACGTGCAACCATGGACTCTTCTAATGCGTTTACTAAGTCAGCTTGTGATACAACAACTGAATGATGCTTTGTATCGAATTTATTTTTTATCAAACCAATAAAATGTGCATCTGAGTTTGGTTGAAACTCATTCGGTTTAAAATGGATAGCATTTTCCTCATAATCGATTGAATACGTATTCAATTGACCATTATTATTTTCACGATAAAAGTCTGAAGCAATAGCACTTATGGTACTTGAATCAAGTCCTCCACTTAGAAATGTACAAAGTGGAACATCTGAAACCAATTGACGAATTACAGCATCTTTGACAAGTTCTCTAACTTGTTCAATCGTTTCTTCAAGACTCTCTTCATGACGCTTACTAACCACGTTCCAATAACGTTTTATTTTCAGACCTTTTCGATCAAAAATTAACCAGTGACCAGGTCTTAATTCTCGAATACCCTTATAAAAACCGGAACCCGGCATACGTGATGGCCCTAATCCAAACAATTCAGCAATACTATTTAAATCAATAGAAGCATGCATTTTCTTATGTGCTAGTATTGCCTTCAGCTCAGAACCAAATAATAACCCCTTGTCATGTTCAGCAAAAAACAATGGTTTCACTCCAAGTCGGTCCCGAGCTATAAATACCCGATCAAGCGATTCATCCCATACAGCGAATGCAAAAATTCCATTCAGTTTTTCAAGGCAGTTTTCTCCCCATTCGATATATGCATCCAAGAGTACTTCTGTATCACTATGTCCCTCAAATGTATAACCTAGAGAAATCAGCTCTTTCCGAATATCTTCGGTATTATAGAGTTCACCATTATATATCATTACGTATTTATAACCGTTTTTTTTACGAACCATTGGTTGACTGCCACCAACGGGGTCAACAACTGCAAGTCTTTTATGGCCAAAGCCAACATGACGATTTGCCCAATACCTTGTTGCATCTGGTCCACGTTTTGATAGTGTGTTCGTCATTTTATAAACGGTATCAATTTCATCCTTAATCAGTCGATCAAATTCAATCCATCCAGTGATTCCACACAAACTGCATCTTCCCTTCCAAGCGACAAGCGCTATAGATGAAAGGCCCTACTTACTGATTAGAACTAACAAAAAATTAGAGTACAAATAGTTTTATGTTAGGAAATCTACCAAATCTTGTAAGTCATCTCCATCATCTTAAATATTGTATGCAGTGACAAGCTGTTTGAACCCTTTGAAATAAAAAAAGCCCATCTGAATTTTGGAGTTTGTTTTGCGCTTTTTAGGTTAGACAAAATATCTAACTTTACGGGTACAATACTATATCCTTCATCTAAATGGGGTTACTAATTCTAAAATGATTTAAAGCTTCTTGATATACCTAAAAGTTACAACTTCTGGTTATTTTTCAGTAAGCTCATTACTTTTTCTAATCTACTAAATCTAGTTGTTTCTTGTTTAGCAGAATTGATAAAGTCAATAAATTTGTTCTTTTGAGAATCCGTTAAACTATTGAAGAATTCCTTTACTTCGGTGCATTTTTCGAATTCAATTGAAAGTATTTCTGGAATTTCTTTCTCTCTACTTTCTACATCTTGCATAATTGTTACATGAACCATGTCACCATCTCCCTTGCCAATTTTCGCTCGAATTTCTTTTAGGACACCAACAATATGACAGTTCGTTCCCATCTTCATCAAACTACCTCGATAGGGTACTCCGTCAAAGGTTGCTTGAACAGCCACACGTCCCTTAGTTCCAAATTCAACGTGAACATCATATGGAAATTCGATATATGCTCCGTTTCTTTCTAGTTTTAATTCTGCATCAAATTCGTATAATTTCATTTAAATTTCTCTTTCTTTTTTATAATTTTCTTCAAGTTCATTAAGCCATCTATTAAGCTGTATGCGATTACGAAAATGGAAGATTTTTTTGTCTTGAACATTTTTTAACAGTTCTCTTTGCTTCACACCACTTCTTTTACTAAAATGCCAAACCCAAGAAATAAATTCCCAATCAAGTTTCTCGGGGCAGCCTTCCTTTATATCTGGGCGTGTCTTTCCATTGTACATTATTCTTCTTTTTAAAATCCCTGATAAAAGAACCCATCTTGAATAATCTAAAAATATAATGGTGTCTGCCTTTGCTATACGACAATCTATTGTACGACTGTAGTTCCCGTCAATGATCCATTCATTTCCTGAAGCCATATTTTCTACCATGAGAAGAAATCTTTCATCATCTGTTGGCACCCATCCATCATTCCAATAATAGTAATCCAAATGAAATAGAGGCAACTTTGTTATCTCATGCAGCTTTCGGGCTAATGTTGATTTACCTGCACCGCCACCACCCATAATCATTATTCGTTTCATTGAGATCCCCCATTCGAAAAAGCTCTCAGAAATATTTTTCTGAGAGCAATGTTGTTGTTTAACTATTCTATCATAAGAATTTTAATAATCGAGTATAAAGCTCTACAAATGAAGTTCCTGTTCTGCATCAAAGAAATAGAGGATTTTTTGACTCACCTTCTTTCTCGTAGTTTCTTCTATAGCTTTTACATACAATTCAATTTGTTTTTGGTATCTCTTTGCTAGTTCAGGTTTCGCTTCCTCAAATCCCCCAGCAAACAATCCTTTAATTCGATCTGTTTTATAATCAACTAGTACGATATCACCGTTTTGATCCTCAAACATACAATCAATGACACCCTGCACAAGAATTTTTTCGTCTTGCCCCCTATATTCCCGGTAAACATCACTTGTTTTTACCATTAACGAAAAAGGAATCTCACGCCAAACATTAGTTGACTCAAGCACTTTCTTACCGACTGTAGTTCGAAAGAAACCTACTATTTGATCAATATTTACAACGTTCTTTTGTTCAGACGTCAGAAACTCTTTACGGACCAGCTCATCTAGTTTCTCTGACACAGTATTAATAGTGATTTCTTTCGTACCATCAATATGTTGCATAACCATATGCATAATTGTTCCACGTTCTGCAGCACCAATTTCTCTTTTCTTATTGAAGTTTGGAATTGATAAAGTGGAGAAATGTGTTTTTGGCTTTAGGTCGTCAGAAGTGATGTCATCTTCTTCCATAGAAAGCTTTTTTATTTCTGTAACTGACTGTTTCGCTTTGTAACGTGTTGCTTCTACAAATCCGTAACTCCAATTCATTTGAGCTTGTACTAACTCTTTATACTCTGATTGATAAGGTGATTTTTCTAAATGAAGGATGAAATTTAATTTATCATCTTCTTTTTGATTATGATTCAAGTCCTTCTTAAGTACATTCTGCAATTCTTTTTCCGTTTCTGTTAACACATCTTTTTCATTAAATGAATGTACTGATTGTACTGATTGTACTGATTGTACTGATTGTACTGATTGTACTGATTGTACTGATTGTACTGCAGTATGATGTATACTCCATTTAGATCGATGATTCGTAATACCATCTATAAAGTTTGCAATGATATTCATTTCTGCGAAATTCTTCTCAAGGAACTTACACATCGTTTCGTGACGCATCAAAGCTGGGCCAATCCAATCTATATAGCTCTTACTAAGTGCTCGGCTACTATCTGATAATATCCAGTCCTTTTGTGTGATGGATATGGACCATTTCTGAAGACTTTTTTCAAGGTTATCTACAGTTGCAAATAAAACTATTTTTTCCTTAGCGCGCGTTAGTGCTACGTATAACAATCGCATTTCCTCAGCGATTAATTCTAATTTCTTCTTATTAACTAAAGAACTTCGAAGTAAGGTATCACGTTGGAAACGATTATCAACATCCATAAATTTAACCGCTAACCCATATTCTTTATCTGTCATATAGGTAGTATTTAAATCCATTTGATTAAAACGCTTGGCAAGTCCACCAATAAATACGACTGGAAACTCTAGACCCTTACTAGCGTGAATTGTCATAACACGAACGACATTCTCTTGTTCGCCAATACTGGAAACTTCTCCAAAGTCTTCTCCTTTTTCTAAGAGACGTTCAATAAAGTTGAGAACCATTAGGAAGTCCCAAGACAAAATCCAAATAATTTGTTTCACGATAAATTTCCCAAATCAAGCTTGAAACTGAATTATTCTTTGAATAATGAATCCAATTCTCTAGCCGTTTTAGAAATCGCTCAATTTTTTTTCCAACAATGTTGTTAGACAACGATATCTTATTAAATTCTAACAGCGCTTCATAAAATGGAGCACGAACTTTCGCTAATCTGATTTCAGCCAATTTTTCTGAATTCAAGCCTATCAAGGGAGACCGAAGGACCGCCACAAGTGGAATATCTTGATATGGATTGTCTATGATTTTTAGCAAGGACATTATGATACTCACTTCTGTCGTTGCAAAATAGCCTTTCCCAAGTTCAGCATAAACTGGAATCCCTTGTTTTTTAAACTCCTCAGAAATTTCGCCATACCAGGATTTCGAACGATGTAAAATGACAATGTCGCGATAATTGAGTGGTCGATATTCACCCAACTTCGTATCATAAACCGTCATATTGTCATCCATCATTTTTCGAATACGGTTTGCCATCTCTTTAGCCTCAAGTTGTGCTGATGAGAGATCCTCCTCTTCGAACTCAAAGTGATTCTCATCTTCTGTACTTTCTTCTGAATGGCTTTGTGAATTTGCTATCCCCTTATCAATAAGGTTTAATTCAATTGCATTTTCATCCGGATAAATTGCTCCATAATACAAGCTTGCAGCAGCATCATAGTCAATTTCTCCAACGGTTTTATTCATAATTTGTTTGAAAATATAGTTGGTTCCATCTAAAACTTCTTTTCTGCTTCGGAAGTTCTTGTTTAAATCAATCACAAGCCCATGGTCACTTGGTACATGTTCGAATGTTTGATACTTATTCAAGAAAAGAGAAGGATCTGCTAATCGAAATCTATAAATAGATTGCTTAACATCACCTACCATAAATAAATTACCATCTTTTTCAGTTGGCTTTTTAATTGCTTGAATGATGGTTTCTTGCACATTGTTTGTATCTTGATATTCATCGACAAGAACTTCAACAAAGTAATTTTGATACTCTATCGCTGCATCTGTTGGTTTAAACTGCCCACTCTCAACTGATGTTAAAACTTGCAATGCCAAGTGTTCCAGATCATTAAAATCTACGATATTTTTTTCCGATTTTGCTGTAGTAAAAATTTCATGCAGCTTTTTTACAAGCTCAGCTATAGTAGAAATAACAGATCCCATTTCCCGAATATCTGAAATAGATCCTTTTGAATCACGTTCAAAGTACATTTTTGATACTGTAACAACGTAATTTTTAGCCTCTTTACGTAGTGCTGTCACTTTATCTTTAGCGACCACATCACAACAATCACCTTTTATTGATGGTGCTCTTTTAAATATTTCACGAGCCATTAAGTCAGAGGATTTTTGCCAGTCAACTTCTAGAGATTGCAAAATTTGCTCAATGCCATCGATATCGTTTAAGAGTGTTGTAATAAATGCTTCCAATCCCTCTCCCTGATTACAAATTTCAATCGCAAGCTTTAAACGATCAACCGCAGCATGTAAATAGAAAATAATATCCTGCTTTATGATTGGGTATACCTGTAAATCAGTAATATCTGCATCATCACTCAGTTGATATGGCGTGACAAGCCCATTCAACCATTGAAATGGGCTTGGGTGAGAAAGAGATGCTCGATACACATCAACAAGCATTTTTGCGAATTGATCATCACTTCTATCACTTGAAAAACTATCAACGGCACGTAGGAACGTAGTATTATTTGAACTCGCGTACTCTGTTTCAAGTAATTCTTCAATAGACTCTTCTAGTAACAGGGCTGTATCAGATTCATTCGCTATTTTGAATTTCGGGTCCATATCTAATTTATAAAAATGACTTCGCACTATCTCAATACAAAAGGAATGTAATGTTGAAATTTGCGCCTTGTTCATAAGACTTACTTGTCTACGTAGATGTGCTGAAGATGGATCTCTAAGCAATTCTTTTTCTAGTGCATCATTAATTCTCGATCTCATTTCGGCGGCAGCCGCATTTGTAAAAGTCAAAACAAGTAATCGATCTATGTTAATTGGGTTTTCTTTAGAAATTACCTTATCAATGATACGCTGAACTAAAACAGCAGTTTTACCAGAGCCAGCGGCAGCGGCAACAAGCATATCCGAACCGGAAGCATGGATTGCCTGCCATTGCTCATCGGTCCATTGCTCATTTGGTGTTTTTATCGGTATTTCATTCAAATTATTCAACTTCACCACCTCCTGGTTGGATTTTATGGATGGCCTCATTTATCTTCATACTTTGTAAAAAATGATACTTATTTTCTTTTAAAGATGGGTCGAACTGACAGACAGGCTTAAAATCACAATAGGTACAAGCATGGTTCTGCTTTAACTTATATGGTTTTATTTCTGTCTTGCCAGAAAGTATTTCGTTCCCACTTTTTTTATAGATGTCAGTTACATGTTCTGTTAGAAGTTTAATTTGCTCAGATGATGCAACCTTAGATTGGGTAGAAAACGAACCATCCTTTTTGAGCGCAACAGGAACTACGTCTGACTTAGATGTTGACTCAAAATCATTATCAAAGAGACTTATTATCTCTTTTTCATCTGACACTAAGCCGTTTAATTTGAATTGCTTTAAACGTTTCTCATCAATCAGTGCCTCTGCATCTGATAACGTATCTTTTTCTTTCAGAAGTGGATTTTGCAATCTAAAATAAAGCAATCCTGCTGGATGTGCTTTTTCTTGAAATACTTTATCTGAGTGCTTAAGAAGAACATTCAAATAAGTGAACATTTGCAGTGCAATACCATAATAGACCTCTGAATAATCAATATTCTTAGTTCCGGATTTATAATCTATAACTGCAACATATCGCTTACCAGTTGTAGGATGTAATGCGCTATCAATTCTGTCAATACGCCCATTTAATTCCATTTTTTTGCCATCTTGTAGTGGAATCTCTAAAGAAGGTAATGAGGAATCCGCTGTTCCAAATGGCACCTCGAATCCAAATGGTGTGAACGTACTTTTTTGTGCATGTTGGTTCATTGTAAAAGCTGTTTTTTGAATGATTTGACTAAATTTATGTTTTAGATACTTCATCCGTTCTGTTGAGAAAAGTATTTCATTTTGCATTAATGGTGCAATACGATCAGCCGCTTCAGATGCCAATGCATCACATTTGGCTTTATCTAACTCACTCCAAGAGAGGTTATTAGCCTCTAATGTATCCGCAACATGTTTAATTGTTTCGTGGAAGAACGTCCCAATGGCTGGAGCATCAAAGGTAAAGACTTCTCTTTCTTGAAGTTTCAATCCATATTTTGAAAAATATGAGAACGGACACCGATTATACAATTCAATTCTCGAAACGCTACCTTTAATTGTTTCCCCATATAATTGATCAACGGTTGCTTTATTTAAGTTTTCTGATACGTTTTGATAATTCAAACTTGAAAGAACAAATGCAACAGCATCTTTTTTAATACAATCGTTTGTAAATTCATTGTAAACATCCCACCAAAGAGGATGAATTTCTTCATTTTCTTTGTATGCCTGAATTTGTTGTGCAAGATATTGTATTGTCGCTGCTGTATGATTTACAAAATTCAATTGCCCTTCTATTTCCTTACAATCTGAAACTAAATCAGAAGCAGTTACAATATGAATTTTAGGAAAAAGGGCTGTAATTCGTTTAATATAGCCAGAAGGAAATAAAGATTTTCCCTCACCATCCGCAATAGGGTAAGTAAAATATGTCTTTTTAGACGCTAGGTTAAAAACTGTATAAGCTACAAATTCTTCATCAAACAGGGTTGTAATGGCACTTGGAGCTAATTGGATCCCACTTTGAGAGAGTTTCTCCCGATCTTCTTCCGTTAAAATACCAGATTCGTTTATTTTTTTAGGAAGTACCCCCTCATTTAACCCAATAATGAAAGCTATCTTTACTTTTTGAGGTTTGGAAACATCTAAATTTCCTAAAATAACCTGATCAAGGGATGGAGGAACTAGTGAGAATTTAAGTGACTCTATTCCAGCTTCAATCATTTGTTTAAGTGTTGCAAAATCAACAAACATATCGCCATTAGTTTCTATTAATTGTTCAAAAAGCCTCACGAGTTCTTCCCAAGCTTGTTTGTGTTGTTTTGCAAGAACAAGTTCTCCGGATGATTCTGCATGTTTCATCCATTTTTCAATTTTTTTATTAACTTGCAAAACTTCAAGAAACCAAATGAGTGCTTGTACGTAATCTGAAACTGTTTTAGCCTTTTTTATTTTTTTTGAAAGGTTTTGTATTGGATTATATAACATGTTTTTAAATGAATTTAATAAAGCTTGAAATGAAAGTTCTGCATCTGACTGGACCGTTTTTTCTAGTTCTAAGCCCCTGTTCAACTTAAAAATCCATTCTCCATCCCATTTATTCCCTCGAATTCCTCTCGAGAGAACGTAGTTATCTAGTTTTGATAGGAAGTCCCTTTCGGATTGAATTCTATGGCTACTTTCAAAAAACAAGTCTGTTTTAAAAGCTCGGAACATCGGGTCATATGCGAAGTCTGATTCTACAGAGTCCAGAGCTGCGCTAACTAACTCTATGAGCGGATGAAACATCATCGGTTTCTTCTGATCAATAAAAACAGGAATCTGATAATCTTTAAAAATAGTCTCTAAAAGTTTTGTGTATTGATCACCATCACGAGTGAGAACAATTATGTCACGATATCGAAAACCTTCTCTTACATGCTTGATGATTTGCATGGCTATTTGCTCAATTTCTACGCGACGATTTTTTGCAGCTATAACCGTAAATGCTGTCTCTTCATGAAACTCAATCCCGGGTCTTTTAGAAAAATTTTCTTCCAAATGAGCTGCAGCCTCATTATATTGAAATCGATAATTGTACTTATGTTCTACATCTTCTTCGATTTGTACATGCATTTCATTCGCAAGTTTGTATAAGTCAAAATAGGTCTCTCCCGTCATACGGAAAAGATCATGCTCTTCTGGCTTAGCATGCTTATATTGTTGATCTAAAGTTAGAGCAATCTTTACATTTTGAGTATGTAAAATTAGCTGGGCTAAAATATTTTTTTCTAATTGGGTAAAACCATGAAAACCATCAACATAAATAGTTGCGTTTTTTAAATAATTAGACTGAGGAATTTTTTCAGCAAGTAAGTTGAAGTAATCCTCTGAAGCTACGTACTTTCCAGCCAGTTCTAGTTCGAAATTTTCGTATAATAGTGCAAAATCACTCAATTTTGCTCTTAGCATTGGAGATTGTTCGTTAGAAACTGCTAATAAAAGATGTTCAGGTGTTACACAATAACGCTTATATTCAGTAAAAAGCTGATCAAGTTGAGTGATAAACCCCTGTTTATCACAAGAATTTCTGTAGAGTTGTAATCTTTCACGATTTTCAATAAGTATTTTTTGGAGAATCATATGAATGCCAACTTTGTTGATTTGCTTTCGGCTCATACCTCCGGTCTCTCCTAGTACTAGCCAAGCAAGACGAGTGAAACTGTAGACTTGCGCACGCATCGAGCCATTAACTTGCTCATCACCAATTAATTCAGTTTCTGCCTGAAAAGACATCTGGTCTGGAACAATATAAATAATCGGAGAGCCAAGGCGGTCTTCGATTATTTTTTGACGTATTTCCTTTACTATGTTAGTCGTTTTACCGGTTCCAGAACGTCCTAAATAAAATTGTAGGCCCATAAGATTCTCCCTTTTTATGATTCTTCTATTTTACCAAAAAAAATGGATGAAGCCCCACTTTTGATAATAATACAGAGATTTTTCTAATAGCATAATTACAACAAATAAGATATTTCTGTTCCTATTTACCGTATCACATAACATAAGTAAATTTATTCCTTTCACTTTTTAGTCAAACAGAATCACGATGAGGTTTTCTAATCATAAAATACTTTATCGAGATTGATTGAGGTGAAGAGTGTGCCAGCACTTGTTGGAGTTGTCCAAATCATTACAATTGCCGAATCTGGAATTTTTAATATTGGTGATGTCTATAAAATTCAACCCATCTCTCAGTCTAAAACATTTGCAGGTTCAGGTTCTTTTGTAACTGGGGATAATGTTAAAATTGAAAATCAGTATAGTTCGACGAATACCTATGACCAGGATGGGGTCGACATGCCAATTGCTTTTACTCTTTAAATCTTTCGTATTTGGAGGTATTTTATGAATTTTTACATTACACAAACAATTCAAATCAACACAATACGGATTAATTCAATTACAAACGCAAGCGTCCTTCAAATTGGGAGTGCAGGAATAATTAAAGCGGTTGCAAAACTTCAAAACACAGGCGGATTTACACAACCTGCTCCACAAATCGGGAAAAAACTTGCCCCGCTTAAGTAATTATCTAAGTAAGGATATTGAAACCTTAAGATTTTTCTAATTCATATTGCATATATTTCATAGAGAATTATTGATTTGAGGTGTAACATGCAGTTTGATTGGAATACGTTTTTAATTCAGATCCAAGAAAAGGTTCGTATAGCAGAAAGTAAAATCTCATCCCTAGAAATGGAAATGAACTCTTTAAAAATTAAACTAAAGGAGCTTGAAGACAAACCCTCCATCCAAATAGATAAAATAGAATATAAATTTGATCAATTAAAAGTTGAAACATTGGAAGGGACATTGAACATTGGGCTTAACCCAGCTGATGCTGAAGCTCTTGAGGAGCTTACAATAAACCAAGAAAATCCTTTGTCTCCATTTATGTTTAAAGAGCGAGAAACTCTAATCCAACAAATTTCACAAGAAGTATATCAATATTTGGATAATGAACGTTCAACACTATTTCAGCATGCTGGGGTTTTTCAAGACAAGCCAATTGACCCACAAATTGCAGATTTTGTTGTGGAAGATCTTAAAAGACAATTGCCTTTTCGAATTAATTTTTTCTTAGATCAAACACCTATTTACGATCGTACAATTGAACGCCTTCCATTTGTGTCGGAGCGTGTTCGAGAGAAATGTATCAAAGATTGTGATTTAGCTGTGCTGAAATTTTTTTCAAATGGAACAAGCAACAATAATTAAAAATTGTCATGAAAGAGGTGAGCAGGATGATGGACTTCCATGTAACAAATGAAAATATATGTGTAAATGAAATTAAGATGACTAGTGTCGCTCTAGGTTCTGTTCTAAAAATAGGCGATACGCAGTCCATTCAAATGTTTTCGACTTTTGACACCCCACCCGAATCTTTGATTATAGGACCTTTTGCTCAGGTTGCTACAGGAACTGCTGCTCATGGTGGTGCTGGTGCTGGTGCTGGTGGTCTACACCGTGGTGGGGTCTAAACTATGTGGCAGCGATCCTCACGAGTTGAAAATATAAACATAAAGCTTGTTACTTTTTCAGGAGTCGTGCAACTAGGGGAAGTTAAATATATTGAGAGTCAAAAAAATACTCTCGCTATTCACCGTGAACATGAATTATTTTTTGGAAACGAGGCTCCGTTTGAACTATATAAAAGTTTTTACAAGGAACCAGAATTTGAACCCATTTATGAAGACATTCGAATGACATTTCATCATAAAAACCCTTGTATCCACGTAAAGGGAATTAAATTAACCGCCGTCTCTAACAATGGTATTCTGCATATAGGTAATGGGGACAGTGTGGATATTGAAGCAAAGACATTGCATATTCGCCAACTAAGTAACTTGAACAACGAAGAGAATAAAATAGAGAAAAAGTAAACAGACATCAAATGATTGAAGGTGAAATAAATGCCTGCCATTGTGGGTCCAGTTCAAATCATCAATGTGGATGGTGGAACCGTTCAATTTGGTGACACGCTTCTTATGAATCCAAAAAATGCCTCTAAAAGCATTGCAGGTTCAGGCTCAGCTATTACAGGAGGATTCATTATTACAAATAACATTTTTAGTGCAAATAATACATTGGATGTAAACGCAGTAGATCAACCTATTTTAGGAAACAACTAGTAAAAAGAAAAGGTTCACACTTTTATACTTTTTAGAGAATTACATTCATATACTCCAATAACACTTATGTGCTATGGCAACCAAAACGATTAAATCCCATTTTAAATGGTTGCCAAAGCCTGTCAAAAATGTAAGTATTCCGACAAATTAGAACCTATTGGGTCTAATGGTTAATGGTTGATGAGCATCGCTCCGGCCATTTACATAACGTTTCATGTTCAAAACAAAGTTAGATTGTTTACGGATTCAACTGGTATGCAAAAAAAGATTAAGATATGGTCAATGGGTTGAATACCTATGACCTAAACAGGAGTTGTTGCTATGCAAATTCATGTAGTTCGACAAAATGAATCACTAACCTCCATTGCGGAACTTTATCGAACAACAGCTCAAGCCATCACTGTATCTAATCAGCTTCCAAATCCAAATGATCTTGTCGTAGGGCAAGCACTCGTTATTCCAATTGTAGGTAGTTTCTATTGGGTACAGCCAGGAGACTCCCTTTATAACATAGGCCTTCAAAATCAAATTTCTTATTTAAAAATTGCAGAGATTAATGGTATTAATCCTAATCAAATTTTAAATGTTGGGACACGTTTGTATTTGCCACCGCGTCCAAAAACGACTGCTGAATTCAACGGATACATTGAGCCTCGTGGTTCGCAAGTATCCGCAACCCTTGAACAAAGCGCTAGAGAAACAGGACCTTTTCTAACTTATCTAGCACCTTTTAGTTATGAAGCATCTCGAACCGGTGATTTAAAACCACCACTATTAAATAATTTTCCTGCAATCGCAAAACAAAACCGTGAGATTCTAATTATGGTTATCACAAACAAAGAAAACGATCAATTTAATGCAGATGTAGCACATATTTTATTAACTGATCCTAAAATTCAAGATCATTTTTTAAATCAAATTGTTGAAACTGCTACGAAAAACGGTTTTCGAGATATCCACTTTGATTTTGAGTATTTACGACCTGCAGATAAAGAAGCCTATAATACCTTTTTACGAAAAGCAAAAAACATCTTTAAACCAAAAGGTTGGTTGATATCTACGGCACTTGCACCTAAAACTTCAACTGAGCAAGTTGGTCAATGGTATGAAGCTCACGACTACCGTGCACATGGAGAAATTGTGGACTTTGTAGTCATCATGACCTATGAATGGGGCTATAGTGGAGGACCTCCAATGGCTGTTTCCCCTATCGATCAAGTTCGAAGAGTCATAAAGTATGCCGTTTCACAAATTCCATCTAATAAAATAATGATGGGGCAAAATCTATATGGTTATGACTGGACTTTACCATATACACCTGGGACCATAGCTAAAGCATTAAGTCCTCAAAATGCAATTGGTATTGCTGCACAGAAAAATGTGAAAATAAATTATGACTTAAAGGCACAAGCACCAAATTTTCAATATCAAGGATCAGACGGGAAACAGCATATCGTTTGGTTTGAAGATGCACGTTCCATACAAGCTAAATTTAACTTAATAAAGGAATTTCGTTTGCGAGGTATGAGCTACTGGAAACTTGGTTTAAGCTTCCCTCAAAATTGGTTGCTTATTTCGGAAAACTTTCATGTTGAAAAAAAGATTTCTTCATAGAGCACTAAATTCTTTAAAAGTACATTCAAAATAAAAAAGTTCTCTTTTGTGGTGCATCCCTAAAGTTAGACTGAAAATCTAATCTTGGGGTTCACCACATCCGAGAACTTTTATTTAATTATTGATGTTTTTCAACAAATTCAACTAAAATTTCTTTTGGTTTGAAACCTACAATTTTATCAATGACTTGTCCATCTTTAAAAAGAAGTAGTGTTGGAATACTCATGACACCGAATTGACTTGCGATAACATTTTCATCAACATTTAGTTTAGTTATTTTTACTTTATCTCCCATTTCAGCATCCATTTCTTCAAGTACAGGACCAATCATTTTGCAAGGTCCACACCATGGTGCCCAAAAATCAACAAGAACAAGACCTTCTTTTGTTTCAGCAGTAAAATCTGCATCTGTAATATGTTTTACAGCCATTATCTTTCCTCCTAATACGTATAGGTGCTAGAAGAGCTTGTTTAAACTTTTTTCCTTAAAAATGATGACATTGTAGAAAATTGACTAAAATTACTAGAAATGCCATCTGCAATTAACATTTACTAAATTTTAATTTTACTTTTTTTAGTAGTATGATCAATTGTTACTGAATTACTCAAAATAATCAGTTTTAAATTTTTGAAAATGGCATGCGTTATACACAGCCTTATTTAACACATCGGTTATAGAAAATTCAGATTTATAAATATGACGGAATTGAAGTTTAGCTCCATAAGCCCATTTTATTATTTTTAATTTAAAAAATTATTTACTAATTCTTTAGTAGGAGTATAGCACTGTTCACAACTCATGCCAACTTTTACTAATAAATTTTACCAAGTTAAAATCTTGATACAATAAACAATTTTATTTTTCCACTTGAGTAACTATTTTAATCGTAAAATTAATTTCATTTATTTGGGATAAACTTTAAATAAAATATTTAATGTACTAAAGATTTTTTTCACATGGTGAAAAGGGCTGAATAAAAACAGTGTCCGATCACATGGATTTCCCTCATTTAAAAATAACATGGCATTTTAATTTGTTTGGCTATGTTAAATTTCGTTGTTGAAATTTTTTGATTTTTTAATCAACCTCTATATAAATTGTTGGTAATTAGAGAAAATGAGCCAAAAACATATATGTTTTTTCCCGTGATAAGAAACGTATACGTTTCTGGGCTAAATAAGACCTTAGGCTTATAGTCCGACCACAGGAATTTCCGCCATTTAATCAATTAACAACATGGCATTTTCGTTTTATTAAAAAATCAACATTAAACATAAACAGAGCCATTTGTTTAAATAATCCAATTAGCTAGTTGATTAAAAAATAATTTTTACAGAGCTTAAATTTACTATTTAAAATACAAAAAGCCAGGCAATAGCCCAGCAAAGTAAGTATTTCATTAATATAACAAAAGGGTTTAGTTTTCCTTAATTGTTTTATTCATCATCTTTGTAATCGAGTTTATATCTAACGTTTTACCATCGTTAACAATAGATTGAACTAGTTTATCCTCGACTTCTTTTGAAACTGGTTTATTCGCCATTTGTGCAACTCGCTTAATAACACCGCGAACTGTCTGCTCATCTTTGAAATTTGCAGTTTGCAGCGAACTTGCCAATTCAAAAATATCCTTCATATTGACCCCTGTTTTCTTTTCCATGTTTTTAAAAAATCCGCTATCCAATGTTTGCTCCCCCATTCTGGTGGTTATCGTAACAACACATAGTATGAGCAAATCGCCTAATAAGTGCATCGGACTGTTATAGCTGATCTTTTAAAAATTTTATGAAAAAAACGCCTCGGTACTCGAGACGTTTCTTTTTAGTATTTAGATAAAGCTAGCTCCAACGATTATTAATAGGATGAAAAGAACAACGATTAAAACGAAAGTTGAGCCAGTTCCAACGCCGCCACCGTAGCCATAACCTTGGCAGCATCCACCGTAGCCGTAACCCCACATAGTAGTCACCTCCATAAACTCTTCTCTTTAATTTAT
The DNA here is from genome assembly GCA_029240105.1 of Caryophanales bacterium. Taxonomy (GTDB): domain Bacteria; phylum Bacillota; class Bacilli; order JARBTR01; family JARBTR01; genus JARBTR01. The sequence continues at coordinate 31,876 of JARBTR010000006.1, forward strand.
GAAAATGCGTCACAGTGGTTTGGGCTCAATTACCCTTTTGACTTAAAAAGTAAGGCTCCTATCATTCCAAAAACAATTGCCGCTGAAATTCCTGAACTGGTTATTTCAAACATACCTGTTAATACTCCTACCATACCATGCTTTGAAGCTTCATTTAGTGCTCCATTGACTAAAGAGTTACCAAAACTCACAATAGGTACCGTTGCACCTGCTCCTGCAAAATTAATCAGAGGCTCGTACCACCCAAGTCCACCTAACACCGAACCGATCACAACAAGTAAGCTTAGTGTGTGTGCTGGCGTTAATTTTGCTACATCGAATAACAATTGACCGATTACACATATCAAACCTCCCACAACAAATGCCCAAAAAAACATTGCTAACATTTCATTTCATCCTTTCAAACCAATCTTCGTAGATCCTCTTTCAAAAAATTTATAAATTTTTGCTGATTAAAATAAACTTACTGTTTATGTACTAAACATCTGCTTGTATTTTATATATTTTTTGTAAGACCTACTCAGCACCGCCTAACATTTCAATTGCAACAGCATGGGCAATACATGGAATTGTTTCACCTTGTTGAAAACTTAGAGGTGAAAACAATGCACCCGTCGCACATATCAAAACTCTTTTGTATATGCCGCGTTTCATTTCATTCAAAATATGCGAATATAATACAAATGCTGAACATCCAGCGCCACTCCCACCTGATTGTACCTCTTGATCATCACCATAAATCATTAATCCACAGTCTTGGAACTTTTCTCTTGTTATGTGAAAACCCCTCTCTGCAAGCAGTTCGAATGCAACCTCGTTTCCTATCTCTCCAAGATCACCAGTGAAAATGGCATCATAATAATCATGAGCCAATTGTAAATCTTCAAAATGAGTATAAATAGTTTCTGCGGCTGCTGGGGCCATTGCACCACCCATGTTGAATGGGTCGGTAAGCCCCATATCAATTACCCTCCCAATTGTTGATGAAGCAACAACAGGCTGATTTTTCATTTGAGGATTACTCTGTCCAATCAATCCAAAACCTGCCCCAGTTACTGTCCATTGAGCTGTTGGAGGCTTCTGACCTCCATACTCAGTAGGATAACGAAACTGCCTTTCCGCAGCTGCGTTATGACTTGAAGCACCTGTAATGATGTGCTGTGCCCCTCCAGAATTCACTATAAAACTTGCCATTGCTAACCCTTCCATAGAAGTAGCACAAGCGTTATATATTCCTAAATATGGAATCTGATGCGTACTTGCAGCGAAGTTTGTTGGTGTCATCAGATTGATTAAATCCCCAGCTATTAGGAACTGAATATCACCTTGTGTTTTATTACTTTTTGTAAAAATTGTTTGAATAGCATCCTCGACCAAAAGTCGATGAGCTTTCTCAAATGAATCCTCTTTCATCCATAACTCATCGTAAACAATGTCAAATTCATTTGCTATTTTGCCTTTACCTTCAAACGGACCAGCCACACTACTTGAAACAAGTATTGCTGGTTTGTTTTCAAATTGCCATGATTGTTTACCCTTTAACACTTTTATTCACCCCTCAAAAAGGTAATTAATAAACCAAACCATATAATCTTCTATATCCACATCAACCAAAGTGTCTTTATAAGTGCAACCACAAAGGCAGAAAATACACCCCAAACAATAACGGCACCTGCAAGTTTAAAAATATTTCCCCCAACACCTAACACAAAACCTTCAGTTTTATGCTCAATTGCAGCAGAAATAACTGCATTTCCAAATCCAGTAACAGGCACTGCAGAACCAGCACCTCCTATTTGACCTAATTTGTCATAGATTCCAAATCCGGTAAGTAACATCGAGAAAAACACCATTGTTGCTACAGTCGGGTTCCCAACCGTTTTTTCTGTAAAATTGAAATAATACATATAAAACAACGAAACTGCTTGTCCTATGACACAAATGAGTCCACCTACTATAAACGCCTTCATGCAATTTGCTAAAACAGGACGCTTTGTTTCATGTTTTTGTTGTAGTTCTTGATATTTTTTTTGTTCAGGTTTTAATTCCTTTTTCATTCGATACACCTACTATGTCTGTTCTTTCTCTAAGCGAACAATATTTCCAAACCATTTTTCAGCTTTTTTTTTCGGATAATTTTCCTTCTGAACATGTACTGTTAATTCAATAGCTTCCAGAAATATCTTCATATCGCTTGAGACAAGGAATTCATATTTCGGAAATTCATCATTTAAAATTGTTACTAATTTTTTTTCAATTGACTCCATTCGAAACCGATCAAAATGCTTCACTTTGTAAGCTACTAGAATTTGCTTTCCATTTTGTATAACTGAGACATCATGGATCTCATGTATACCTCTAACCTTAGATTTTATTTTTTCTAGAGGCGCTTTGTTTTTTCCACTTATGTATACCGGTTTTGGATTAACCGATTTAAAAAGTGATGCTTTTGCCTCTTCACTATCTGAGTCAGGTTTACAGGATGTGAGAGTTGTTAGAATAAAAAGACATAAAATGAACTTTCCCAATCGCATTCGTTCACCACCTATTTTTGAATATATTTTTTGTAAGCAAGTACTTTTTATACCAAAAATTAATTTCGTAACTATTTTTAACCATATTTACAGTTAAAATGAAAATGGTGGAATAATAAAAGGAACTATAGAAAGCTTGAATAAGTCGACTTCAATAACATTTATAAATGATAAGGATGATAGGTCGTATGGTTGTGAGTGTAATGAAAATAAAGTTGTTTGCTCCTTGGGTGCACAGTTTAAAAGAAAAACGCATGATTGTGAAAAGTCTTTGTGAAAGAATAAAAAACAAATTTAATGTATCCGTAATTGAAAGTGAAGCACAGGACATACATCAAACTATCATCATTGGAATTGCATATCTTGCACCCGATCATGTTCAGGTTGATCGCATTAAAGAAACGTTACTAACTTTTATTGAGAGTCACACAGATGCTGAAATTATCGGCATTCAATTTGAGGAAAGATAATTATTTTACATAAATTAGATAATATTTTTGGAAAATATTTTTAAAGGAGAGTAAAGATGTTTACAAAATCATTCATTCAGATAAATGGTGTCAATTGTTTGCTTTACGAGCCAACAATAATGGACAGAAAGGTAACAATTGTTGTTTATCATGGTTGGGCATCAAGTATCCATAATCAACAGTTTTTAGCAACTATTTTTAACAGTCACGGTTATACTGTTTTGATTCCTGAAGTGATCGGTCATGATAGCCGAGGTAAACTTGAAGATTATCATGCACAAGGAATGTGGGAAAAATATGGTTGGCGTATTGTTATTGACATGGTAAAGGAATCTCATGCTTTTTTTGAAAGGTTAACAAAAGAGGACTGGATGAAAACCCATAAATTAGTTTTGTACGGGAATTCAATGGGCGGCTTTATTTCATCAGGTATTTTTGTTCAAAACAAATACCCTCATTCCCTTGTTTTAGTAAATACGACAGGCGACTGGCGAGCACTATTAGAAACAGGTCCCCGCAAAATTGCAGAGGTTGTTATTCCAGATGAATTCGATGCACTAAACCCTGTGAAACATGTTAAAGAAATTGGCAACAGGAGAATGCTGTTAATACACGGTGAAAACGATGAGGTCGTTCCTTTAGAAACACAGGAACGATTTTATAAAGAAACACTGGAAAAAGGATGTCAAAATGCAGTTTTAAACAAGTACTGGCATGTCAATCACACAGTTGGTTTAAGTATGATTGAGGATGTTATAGGCTGGTTAAATGAGGAATATTCCTAAAAAAATTGCTATATTAATAATTGTTAAATAATAAATAAATTTAAAGAGAGATGTTTTAGTTACAAAAGTTGTATAATTTTCCTAAAAGATCGTTACTAGCCCTATTTAAAACAGGAGAGATATATGTTTTTATGTTTGAATAATCTAACAATCCGAAAAGCTTGTATAGATGATGCTGAACTTTTAGCAAAATGGTGGAACGATGGTAATATAATGGCTCACGCTGGTTTTCCAAATGGCACTGGTCAAAATAAAGAGGATATTGCAAAAAGTCTCCAATCCGACGCAGACCAGACTCATAGAAGATTAATAATGGAAATAGACAATATTCCTATTGGGGAAATGAACTATCGCAACAAACGAAAACATACAGCCGAAATAGGAATAAAAATATGCGATTTTTCAAAACAAGATAAAGGTTACGGCATAATTTTTTTATCGATGCTCATTAATTCTTTGTTTAAAGGTTTTGGTTATAACAAAATAATTCTTGATACCAATTTAACCAACAAAAGAGCTCAACATGTTTATGAAAAAATCGGATTCAAAAAAATAAGAATTAATTTTGATTCTTGGAAAGACCAACTCGGTGTGCTTCAATCATCTATTGATTATGAATTGACTGAAAAAGATTTTAAAAACTACGCAAATATCTTATAATAGGGCATAGATTATGAGGCTACACCTTTTTGAGTGTTAACTTTAAAATAAAATAAATCGTATAAAAATTTCTACGTTTAATAATTACAACAACACATTTTAAAAAATGGGCTTATTCCCTTTTGAGAATAAGCCCATTTTATTATGTTAACACCTTGATACGATATATGTCTGACAGAGGTACACCCCGCCAGCGCATTCCGTATGCCTCACTCAAGTAAACACATCCATTACGCATTCCTTCTACCTTTCCCTTATAAACCTGATCATTTACATAGAATTCACATACAGGTCTTTTTCTCAGTGGCGACTTTTTCAACATTTCTTCAATCTGCTGTAAAACTGGAAGCTCACGTTGAATTGGTTCTTTTACAGGAACTTTTACCTGGGTTGGAACCTCCTTATGAAACAAATTATTAAAAAGCAACTTAGGAATTGGCATTTCATTATTGTTCACCTTTACATGATCATGATTTTCTTTTAAATGATCAAATAGAAATACATCCTCCACAATGGATACTCTTTTTTGTTCAGTTAGCTGCCCTGACTTCTCCATTTCCGACAAAAAGTCATCTATAAGAATAATTTCTTCATCCTGGACACGTTCTTTTAAGTATGCCTTTGTTACCCAATTGAACTTTTCATAGTCTGCCATACGATCAGCTCATCCCCACTTATTGTCGTCATAAAAATCATATTCGGACAAGTTTATAAACAGACCAATTAAAAAAGACTAGATTATTTGAATAGCTTTTTAAAGCTAATTTAAAATCTAGTCTTTTAATAATTGTTAATTTGATGACTTGAAATGCTTATTATTGAAATTAAAATTAATTCTTTACAATGTTATATACTTTTAGAAAATTAAATACTTTATCAACAGCTTGCTTACCTTGACTAACACAGTCAGCAAGTCCCACTCCTTCAAATGATGCTCCTGCAAAGTAAACCCCTGGCAACTCTTCTGAAGAAATATTTTTCAGTTCTTCTATACGTTTTTTATGCCCTACAGTATATTGTGGCATTTTTTCTTTCCACCTAGTTACAACTGTAAATAATGGTTTCTCTTTTAATTTAATGTGTTTGCTAACATCATTCAAAGCAATCTCTTCAAGCTTTTCATCGGATAATTTAAGGACATCTTCATTAGTAGAACCAGATTTCCCTACATAAACTCGCATAAGCACATGATCTTTAGGTGTAGTATGTGGCCATTTTTTGTGGTTCCATGAACAAGAAGTGATATTATATCCACTTGTTCGAGCAACAACTAAACTTCCTCCGTCAATGTCTTTTTCCACTGCCTCTTTTTTGAATGCCATTGTTACATTAATAACAGAAGTAGCTGGCATTTCTTCAAAGAAGTTCAGGAAATCATATTTAGAGAACATTTTAGGAATCGACTGATGTTCTGTTGTAACAATGATTGATTGAGCTTGAATGACTTCATTATTACTCAACTTCAAAACATAATGATCATTATTTTTTTCAACATTTTCAACACATGTGTCTTTTAGAATTTGTATTTCACTTAGTTTATCTTCTACAGCAGTTGCAAGTGACTCTAAACCAGTATTAAGAGATAGGAACATCCCTTTTGGTTTACCAGTGGTATTTGTTGGAGTTTGAGGTTTAGGTGCAGGTTTTCGTCCTGCTTTCATCCCTACAATGAGACTTCCATATTTTTGTTCTTTCAAGAACAAATCTGGAAATGTAGCCATAATGCTCATTTTCTCAAAATCACCTGCATAAATACCGGAAATCAGTGGTTCAATTAAGTTTTCAACAAGTGAGTTCCCTAGTCGGCGACGGAAAAACGGCCCCATCGCAATATCACCATCATCTGTTTTTGTTTTTGGAATAAATAAATCCATTCCTGCTCGAATCTTTCCAGCCCATGGAATCAGATTTGATGTAGCAAATGGCATTAGTTCAGTCGGAATACCAAAGATGGCACCACCTGGAGTTGTATACAATTTCCCTCTAGCGCAAATGTAATTCTTCCCAGGGGTATTGTAAGTAAGAGCATCGCCCATTCCAACATCCTTTGCCAATTCAGAAATTGCTGTTTTGCTTGATAGCCAAGAATCTGGACCTCTCTCTATGATGAATCCATCTTTGTAAACAGTTTGTAGTTTTCCGCCCAGTCTAGAGGAAGCCTCTACTAAAATAACCTGGTAAGGAAGGTTTTCTTCTTTAATTTTTTTATTTAAATAATATGCGGATGTTAACCCTGTTAAGCCACCGCCGATAACTACGATATTTTGCTTTTGATCCACTATTACACTCCGTTCTTTAATTCATATATTACTTTTTAAACTAAAAATAGAATAACATCTTTTAAACTTATCGAAATTTACAATTTTATGTATAAAAACTTCACAAAAAAGACTAACCTTTAGTAGACTAGTCCTATTTTTACTTATTTTCTTACATTTAATTTATTTAAAACAGCATCAGCTATGGCTTGAATGAAAAGTTCATTTGAGTTAGGCATGTCAGCTCGAAGGTATTTTGCATTTAAATCATCACAGATCTTTTTACATTCTAAATCATTATCGAATAATACCTCTAAATGTTCTGCAACAAAACCCACAGGGGCATAAATAAAGGTGCTGTATCCTTTTTCATCATTTAGTTGTTTTGTGTAATCTTGTACATCAGGACCAAGCCAAGGTTCTCGTGATCCGCCAGCACTTTGCCAACTTGTTTCATATTGATTGATTCCCGCACGCTCTGCAATTAACTTTGCAGTTTCCTTTAGTTGATCCTCATATGGGTCACCCATTTGTTTAATTTTTTCAGGTAAACTATGGGCAGTAAAAATGACTACAGCAGATTGTTTTTCCTCATCTGATAGAGTTTTCCACTTTTCCAAAATGGAATCAGACCAAAATTGAACAAACTTATCTTCCTGATACCAACTATCAATTGTATGAATCGTTATATTGCCAAGTTGAGTTGCAGCTTCTTGTGCTCGATCATTGTAGGATTGTACACTCATAATAGAATAATGTGGAGCCAAAACGATACTAACCGCTTCAGTTATTCCAGCTTCATGCATCGAACGAACTGCGTCTTCAACAAATGGAGCTGTATGTTTATGCCCAAGAAAAGGAACCCATTCAATTTCTGACTGCATCTGATTTATGTACTCTGAAAGTGCTATAAATTGGTCCTGAGTTATTTTTCTAAGTGGCGAAATACCACCTATCATGCGATATTTTTCTTTTAAATGCTCCACCATTTCCGGTCTTGGCACTCTGCCACCTAGGATATGAGTATAATATCTTTCTACATCTTCTTCTGAAACTGGTGAACCATAGGACAATACAAGTAAACCGATTTTTCGTTTCGTCATTCTAAAACCATCTCTTTCTATGGGATGTTTATTTATAACTAATTATCTCCAATAGTTTGAAATTTTTGTTCTATATTATGTATAGCATATACTAATCTTCTTAAAAAACGAGTGCATGCATGATTGCAGCACCCGTTTCTATTTAATATTCAATTACTCAATCTAAGACGATTGATTAACGATTTTTGCGAACTTCAGTTGAGTATTCATGAATTAAAGCAGTTAAACGACGAAGTGTATCTGGTTCAACAGCTGGGAATACGCCATGTCCAAGGTTAAATAAATGACCTGGATGTGCTACACCTTGTTCAATAATATCTTTTGCTTTCTTTTCAAGAGCATCCCATGAAGAAACTAGCAAAGTTGGATCTAAATTACCTTGAACAACTTTGTTAACTCCCATAGCGCGAGCTTCAGGAATAGATAATCTCCAGTCTAGACCAACTACATCTAGTGGAAGATCATTCCATTCTTTTGCTAAATGACTTGCACCAACACCAAACATAATCAGAGGTACATTTTCTTCACGTAAAGCAGTGAAAATCCGCTCCATTACAGGCTTAATATAAATACGGTAGTCTTCCTTGTTTAAAGCACCAACCCATGAGTCAAAAATTTGAATAGCTTTTGCACCATGTTGGATTTGATATTTTACATAAGTGATAACCATATCACCTAGTTTATCCATAAGTTTAAACCACATTGTTGGTTCTGAATACATCATTGCTTTTGTAAATTTATAATCTTTTGAAGGACGACCTTCAATCATATAAGAAGCTAAAGTAAATGGACCACCTGCAAAACCAATTAGAGGTACGTTTAGCATTTGATTTACAAGTATATCAATTGTTTTCCCAACGAAAGGAATTTCTTCTTCAGGAATTAAAGGTCTGATTGCATCAATGTCAGCCATTGTACGAACTGGCTTTTCCATTACAGGGCCGATTCCTGCAACAATATCCATCGGACATCCGATTCCTGGAATTGGTGTCATGATGTCTTTGTAAAGAATAGCAGCATCGTTATTATATTGAACAACTGGAAGTTCCGTAACATATGCACAAAGTTCAGGTTGGTGTGTGATTTCAACTAAAGAGTACTTCTCTTTAATTTTACGGTATTCAGGTTGTGAACGTCCTGCTTGGCGCATATACCAAACTGGTGTGTAATCTGTTTCTTCGCCTCTTGCAGCTCGTAAAAACGTGTCATTAATCGGTCTTGTCATGAAATCTACCTTCGCTTTCAAATTTTTGTGATAAAATAGGGTTAAAATTTAACTTTTTAAAAATGCCCAACTTATACTATAAAGGGTGTTGTTCGTTGTGTATAGTCCAACTTTATAATTGTCAATAAAACGTCTTTTTTTAAACTACTTGTCTCTTATTTCCAATCTAATTTTACTAATATTATAAAAGACTTACAATCGTTAGTATTTCATAAGGAAGTGTTTATTGCATGAAGTTTTATATAACAAATGGGACAGTTGATTTCATGAAAAGGTATTATTATAAAAACAAGGATAAACATCATTTGTTTTTTCTACTTGAAGGTGGGAAACAGGATATTACTTTATTTCAAGAAACAAATCAAAAAACAGTTTTCGGTAACCCAAGAAAATATGAAGTTGTAAATGGAATTGGGGACTTTATACAAAATGGTGTTGTCTTAATGAAACATATCACAGTTGAGAAAGAAGACTGTGAATATTTTGAAATTCGCTTTGAAGGGTATTTTGATATAGCTAAATATTTACCTGGTCTTATTGCAATACGTCTTTTAAGACCGATAAAAGGCACAGATTATATTATTTTGACAGCTTGGAAGAATGCCATGTTTTCTGAAAGTTGGGAAATTTCTAAGGAATATCTTCTTCCATCCAGTCATATTTTGCATGGCGATTTCTTGAAAATCCCAACCTATACAAAAAAATATTGGGCTCCATCAGAAGAAGAAATTTTTGAGCAGTTTCATAATCTATAAACTAAAAAAGTTGAGTGTACTACGTTCCAAAATTAGATTCTAATTCTAACTTTGGAACGTAGTACACTCAACTTTTCTCTTAAATCCTATGCATTCACAGCACGCATAGATTGTAATTGTTTTTCGATTTTTTTATAACCTATAAGCATTCCTATTCGCCAAGGAAGGATCATGCTAAATGCCAGGATAAAGAACATTCCACTCATTTCGCCAGCATCCAGTTGATAAGATGTTGATAAAATAAATTTAGCTAAATAGCGGATTAAAACAAGTCCAATCAAAACGATAAAAAACAATTTAGACCTTTGTAGATAAATTTGATTTTCTCTCACTTCGAACTTTGAAGTTTTTATCAAAAAAACGGAACATAAAACTCCTGCAATAACTGCATAAATAATTTCTGTCCAAGTTGGCCTTAGTGCTGGAGCAAAAATAAACATTGAGAAACCCATTGCCATACCAAATGGTGGGATAATGATACTTTTAGCATTTTTTACTGGTTTTTTCGTATTTTTCAAACGAAAAAAATTAACGATAGCAACCATAAATAGTGAAATAATTACTGAGCCTAAAATAATTGTATTTTCTGACATGTCATATGACCTTCATTCTATTAATTTCTAAATAAACTTAATTTAAATATAGTAGTAGTGCTCTTAAAAGCCAGACTTAAAGATAACATACTATTCTTTAGTCTGGCTTGGTTTTTGTATATAGAACATGTGAATTTTTAAGTAAATATGTGAGTTATATGTAAAGAAGCAATAGAGTAGTTAACTAATATCCTTATGTGAAAATTTATAAACAGAGAGTATTACAAAAACTAACATGTAAATACCGATGTAAACAAACATCCAATCACTCGCAGGTTTTCCACTTCCGGATAAACTGGCGCCAGGCATAAAATTGCTTACCATCTGTGAATTTGCTAATAAAACTCTTTCCATTGTACTGTAAATGACTTGAATGGGGGAAATCAAACTGACAAAAATGCCAGTACCAATAACTGAATTATTATTTAAATAGAGCCCCATCATTTCAACCATTCCACCTACACTTCCTAATATGTAGATAAAAATTATCAGAATACCATTGGGAACGGTTTTCAGAGAAACAGAACCATACATGGTTATACAAAGAACAGCTATAGGTTGTAATAAGTATAGAAACCATCCTTGTGCAATTTGCGTGAACGATAGACTTGTAATCGTATTTAATTCATAAAAAGCACCAATTAATAGAACAGCAGAATATAAAACTGTTGCATATATACTCGTAATTATTGTTAGCCCAAATAACTTCCCTAAGATATATTGATATCTATAAATTGGACGAGAAAGTATTCCATGAATTAACCCGTTTTCAAGTTCTGAAGCAACAGTTCCTGAACCTAGCATAATGGTTAATAGGGCGATAAGAGTTGAGGAAAACTGAAGTCCTATTTTCGTTACCATTTGTATTGCAAACGGCCTGAACTGGTCTGCGGGCATTCCATGTGTAATAGATGAACTTGGCAGATACGAAAGAATTAGCGTCCAAAAAATTAAATATAGAACGGTAACAACCCCTATAACGATAAACGTTTTTTTACGAATCGCTTCGTTTAGTGTTGCAAGTAATATCGCTACGATGGTAATACCTCCTAGAAAATTTGTTTATATGCATGAATAGAAACCCCTTTACCAAAAAAATAGTCTTAATTGTAATGTGTTCATTTTTTTTTGATAGGTTCTCCGACAAGCTTTAAAAATACGCTTTCCAGTGTTTCTTTTTGTGGCACTAATTCATAGAGTAACGATCCATCTGAAAAGAACGCTGATGCAATGTCAGTTATTTCTTCACGTTCTTTTAAATCGACTAGAAAACTACCATCCTCAACCCTATGAAATGTGTCGTACTTTCCTTTTAATGTTTCAAAAAGATTTTCAGAAACATGTTCAGCCTTAATTGAAAGTTGGATTTTGCTTGTTAACAATTCTTCAATTGGTGCAGAAAGTAGAACTGTCCCTTTGTTAATAAAAGTGACATAATCACATACTGCCTCTACTTCGCTTAGAAGATGACTGTTTAAAAAAACAGTCGTTCCTTCATTCTTTAGCTGGACAATGATATCACGTACATCTTTTCGTCCAATAGGGTCTAAAGCAGAAGTGGGTTCATCAAGGAAAAGTAACTTGGGATTTGGCAGCAATGCACAGGCAAGCCCGATACGCTGCTGCATCCCCTTACTAAAAGAACCGACCTTATATTTTTCTTGCCCCTCAAGACCGACCAGTTTTAAAACGCGCTTAATTTGATCTTCTTTGTTTTTTAATTTTATTAGATTTGAATGAAAATTTAATAAGTCTAATCCTGTCATCCAATCTTGATAACGGAATAATTCTGGTAAATAACCCATTTTTGCTCTAATAGATACATTTCCGAGTGGTTTACCAAGAACAGTCCCACTTCCTGAAGTGGGATGCACAAGACCAGTTAACATTTTAATACAGGTACTTTTACCAGCGCCATTTCTACCTAAAAATCCATAAATATGCCCTTCTTGGACAGAAAGATTGATTGAAGAACAAGCTGTTTTATTACCATAAGTTTTAGTAAGATCATGCGTTTCAATGATCATTAACGAACGCTCCTAGCTAAATTCGTAAGCTCTTTATCTGATTTGCTACCTACCAACCCATACAAAATTCCGTCTTTTGACCAAATTAAAACAGACGCATTTTCCATATTTGGCATGTCCTTTGTTGCTTTCATATGAGCTTCTTTCATCGCAGCAAAGTTAGATTCTTTATATTTTTCAATAAATTTTTTTGTGTTTTCATTTTCGAATAGATGTGTCTCTTCACTAGCAATTGGAGTTCCACTTTTACCCTTTACACTCTCTGCGATTTTTGATAATGCTTCTAAATCAGATACTTTGTAGATGTATCCATTTTTACCCCCTAAATCGACTTCTTTACCAAAACCAACTAAAACTGGGAGAAAAATATCTGAACCATTTACATCTATTTCAGAAAGTTGTTTTTTAAGATTCATTGGTATAAATCCTGAATCTATTATTGCACTACGTAGATCTTTTTTTACTTGCTCTGGTGCATCTAAGTATGTTTTTTGTGTAGCAAAAAACAGTAACTCCTTATACTTTACTATTGCTGATGCTGGAGATTTTAAGGTTAAATCTACATTATTTATGTCATTTGATAATAATATTGGATTCTTAATAGCTTTTAAGTATTCGTTTGCCGCTTCTACATCAATTTTGAACTTCATATTTGTTTCATTTATTGATGTAATTTCAGGTTTTTCGGATTCTAAATCAAGTGGCAACCGAAGTTTGAAAGCTTCAAAATCTTTAGCATTTTTTATTTTTTTGGTTGTATGTTTTGGTTCAGAAACCATAATAAACGGAGATTTGTCCTCAAAAGTTTTCCCTTTTAGATTCTCTTTAAGACTTTCATACTTAAGCATTCCTTCTTGAATATCTGCGAATGTGATTTCTATTTTTCTAACATCATTTACGCGAAACATTGAGAGAGCATCAAGTGCTATGGATTGCATTGGTTTCACAAATGCAATTAATGCAAGCACTGTCGCAATAGTGCCATATATAATCCAACTTTTTTTCATTATAGGAGCTCCTTTTTCCTTTTTTGCATCTGATTTACTTTTTTGAAAAATTGTATAAATTGAATTTGCCTTATTTTTACTATTTTTATTCCTTTAATTTATCAATTACTTTAAATAGGCAATCGAACGATAAATGTCGTACCTTTCCCTTTTTCGCTTACAAATTTGATTTCACCTTGACATATTTCAACTATTTTCTTAACTATGGCTAAACCTAAGCCACTACCCTCTTTATTATGAGATTTGTCTCCTTGAAAGAATTTTTCATAAATTCTAGTCTGGTCTTTTTCATCTATGCCAATTCCCTGATCTTTAATTTCAACAAAGACATGATTCTGTGTTTTTTTTGTTTGGATAAAAATTTCACCGGAATCTTCAGAAAACTTGATTGCATTTTCAATAAGATTCATCCAAATTTGTTGAATAAGTCCTTCATCACCGATATAAATCATTTCATCTAAATCAAGGTCTAAATTAAGATTTTTCTTGCTCCATTTTTCCTCTAATAAAACAATTGTTTTTCGAATTTGTTCATCTAACATAAATTCCTTTTTATTTTCAGGAATTGTTTGATTATCTAACTTTGATAATCGAAGTATGTTCATACTGAGTTGGCTCAATCTACCAGTTTCTTCTATTATGATACCCGTATATGTTCGAAATTCTTCATCTGACAAATTTTTATCCTGTAACATTTCAGCGAATCCCTTTATTGAAGCTATAGGTGTTTTAAATTCATGTGAAATACTGCTGATAAAATCTTTGCGAAGGTACTCCATATTTCCAAGTTCTTTTACCATTAGATTAAAATTTTTGGACAAAGTACCAAGTTCGTCGTTCGACTTATGTGTAGTAACTACTGAAAAATTTCCTTTTGCCACTTCTTTTGCAGCGTTACTGATTTCAATGATTGGACGAGAAATTCTTCGCAAAGCCAGATATAAAAGTGAACTTCCTATACCAAAACATAAAATAAATGCTAGTAACATGATGCTACCAAAAACAGTGTGGGCTTCTTTAATACTTAGTACATTTTTATACGTTAACAAGAATGCAAATGTCATTAACGTAAAGGAAACAAAACAAGAGAACATTAAAATGCTAATAGCAATAATTGTTCCTTTTGCACGTATTGATTTAGAAATTTGTTTAGTCACTATATTTTTCCGCCTTATATCCAAGACCACGAATCGTCACAATTTTAAATTCTGGTCTATCATCTATTTTCTTCCGAAGTTTTTTTATATGAGAATCAACTGTTCTTTCATCTGTTTCAGAGTCCAGCCCCCAAATTTCGGACATGAGCTGCTGACGAGTAAAAATCTGTTTTGGATAACTAAGTAGTTTAAACAAAAGAAGAAACTCTTTTTTAGGCAGTTCAATTTGTACATCTAGGCCTGTGAGACTTAATGTGTCGTAATCTAAAACAAGGTCACCTAATAGTATTTTGTGCTCATTTGAAATCTTTGCCCGACGAAGAAGTGCAGATACTCGAAGTAGCATTTCATTCATATCGACAGGTTTTACCATGTAATCATCAGTTCCAAGTCTAAAACCTTTTTCTTTATCTTCAAAACTTTCCTTAGCGGTAATCACAAGGATTGGCATATTATAATTGGCTTCTCGTAGATTTTTAATCAAACCAAACCCATCCAAGATCGGCATCATAATATCACTTATAATCAGATCAATATGGTGACTATCTAGAACATCGAGCGCTTCTTGCCCATTTTCTGCTTGAATTACTTTGTAGCCTACTTGTTCAAGTCGTGCTCTCATTAAGAGAGATAAATTACGATTATCTTCTACCACTAAAATTTGAAACATATACGCCATCCTCTTTAAAAATTAATATCATTATATTAATTGTGTGTGAACTAAATATGACCATTTGAAAATCAATGAATCAAAAAGAAAAGTCAAAGCATTTTCTTATACTTTGACTTTTTAGTTACATTTATATTTTATTTTTTGCATACTCAAGAAAAAGCAAGATAAAGGCTATACATGCAAAGAATGACATAAGGCCTGTACGGATATCCACTGCTAGTACCATCGTTATGGAAAGTATTACATTTTGTACAAGCAATACTTTACGTAATAGCACGATTACGGCTGTTTTAATTTGACTTTGAGGTATCGGATAAATATCTAACCAAAGTTGGAATTCATAATGTCTAGCCATTGACAATAACTGAAACCCTACTAAATAAATAGATAGCATTCCAATTAAAATAGCCAACATTCCTGGATTCATTACACTAAGTAATGAAACAGTTATAAGTGTTAATCTAGCGTAAAGGCCAAAATATTCATTAGATCTTATAAATGTACGTAAAAATAAATAATCCATTGCCCTACTATGTGTAAGTTTTTTATTTTTAAGTAAAAAATTTAACCATTTTCGCTCGATAATTCTATTTTGTAACTGTGGTACGTCCGTAAAAAGATTTGCAAATCGGTAAAAACGATACATGAAGCGATTATCATTCTCGATTAATTTTAACCACGGTAATGGTTTTCCTTTAACTACTATTATTAAATTCAAAATAACATTGATCAACATAATAAAAACTAACAGTACCGTATAGACATTAAAATAGTCTCTTTCTAAAACCAAAAAAACAATTCCAAAACTTATCACAATTCTCGAAAAAAGAAAAGTTGTATTTTCCCAAGTTTTCGTTAAGCTGTTTTCAAAATAGTGAATAATTATATTGATTAATTTAGTAAAAAGTATGGCTCCAAACGCACCCCAAAAGTTAAAAGAATCTCCATTTATTTTATGTAGAAGTGGCACAAAAACAAGAAATACTAAGAACAGCATAACACTTTGCCAAGCAAAGCTAAAAATCAAAGAATTAACAATATAACCTTTCATTCTCGCTTCCATTGGAGTCAAGAAAACTACATCTGCATTTTTTAGAAAGGTTTGAATTGGACTCCATAATACTAAAAGAGTTATGACAACTGTTGTTAGAATTTCTGCTGGGAAATCTGAGCGAACAACTTGCAACCATTTTTGATACTCAAAAGCACCCCATCCAGCTAAGAAAACCAATACAATAACAAAGTGACCCGTTAAGATAAATCGAACATATTTTAAAATTTCATATATAAAAGTTGAGAACCGTTGACTCCATAGATTATCCTTATTCATGTCCATCATCCTTTGGAGTGCTTTCATCAACTGATTCATCTGTTAGGGCAATATAAATATCATCAAGTGATGCATGTAACATACCGTACTGGTTTTGTAGCTCTTCCAAAGTACCTTGAGCTTTAATTTTACCTTCATGCATGATGATAAATCGGTCACAATATCGTTCTGCAGTTGATAAAATATGAGTCGACATCAAAACGCCTGCGCCACTCTCTTTTCTTCCTCTCATTGTTTCAAGTAATGATTTTATTGCTAAAGGATCTAAACCAACAAATGGTTCATCTATTATGTATAATTTAGGCTCAACTAAGAAGGCACACATAATCATAACCTTCTGTTTCATTCCTTTTGAAAAATGGGAAGGAAACCACTTCAACCTTTTTATCATTCGGAAATCTTTCAATAATTTCTGAATTCGTTCTTTTGCTTCTGCTTCAGGAAGGCTGTAAGCCATAGCTGTAAAATTTAAATGTTCTTCTAGTGTCATTTCGTCAAAAAGAACAGGTGTTTCTGGAATATAGGTAAACTGTTTACGATATCCATCTGGATCAGAAGTAAAATCTTTTCCATTAATAAGAATTTCACCAAAGAAGGGATTCATTAATCTGATGATATGTTTTATAATCGTTGATTTCCCTGCCCCATTAAGACCAATCAAAGCAACAATTTCATTAGGATTCACATGAAAACTTACATTTTTCACTACAGGTTTGTTTGAATAGCCACCTGTCACATTTTTCAATTCTAATAAAGTCATTTTATAACCTTTCCTTTAAAGTATTTACTCATTTTTATTTTAGCAAATTTTTCCCGCATATTAAAACGTAAAATGCACATTCTATTTTTACAGAGAGAGCATTATATCAACCACATGGTAATGCAAATTTTAATACGATCACAGTTGAATTACTTTTAATTCATAGGGGATGGTAGCTTTGAACATTGAATTGGATTTGACGATTTAACTTATTTTAGGTGTTTGTCGAAGACATTCTAGTTTAATTTTATAAAATAAGCTTAAAGATATAATGTCTCTCTCTTAAATGAGACGTGATGAAAGTAAAACTTCATTCACGTCTCTGTTTTTATGTAACATTACTTTGTGCTAAAATAAAAAATGGTTGAAATACCAATCCTTTCAACCTTATAACAGATTTAAGAATGGTACTAATTCTAACTCAAAACTTACTGGAGGTTTAAGATGAATAATTGTATTTTCTGTAGAATAGTGAACGGTGAAATTCCAGCTAAAAAAGTATACGAAAACGAACATGTTGTAGCTTTTTTAGATATAAGCCAGGTTACTGAAGGACATACGTTAGTGATACCCAAAAAACATATAGAAGATGTTTTTGCTCTAACACCAGAAATTGCACAAGAGCTATTTCAGGTTGTACCTGAGATTGCAAAGGCCATAAAAAATTCGTTAACTCCAATGGGATTGAACATTTTAAATAATAACGGAAGTTTTGCCGGTCAGTCGGTTTTTCATTATCACGTCCATCTTATTCCTCGTTTCGATGAAACTGATGGATTTGATTTAGTTTGGAAACCAAACCCAGATCGAAATCTTGATGAAATTGTTCGAAAAATTTCTAGGGAAATGTAGTTAGGGATATAAAAAAAAGAGGAGATCATTTATGAGTTCAAATCAACTATTAAAAGGGTTTATTACTGGAGTTTTACTAGGCGGAGTGGGAGCATTGCTAACAGCCCCTGCATCTGGTAAAGAAACTAGAAAAAAGGTAAAGGATTATGCTGAAAATTGGGAAATTCACTTTGAAGAAATCAAACAAAGTATATTTGAATTAACAGAAAATATCATTCATACGGCTGGTGTTACATATGAACAACTACTTCCTGCAATTGATGAAATTAAAGAAGCTATCGTGAAATGGCAAGAAGAAATTGCACCTCACCGCGAACGTATTACCGATAAAGTTGAAGAACTTCAAAATGCCATTAACGGTTTAGAACAAGCTGTTAGTGGGCTAAAGAAATAATAGTAATTAAAAATGTCACACCAGAACTTTTCAGTCTGGTGTGACTTTTTTATTTAAAACCAGCTAGCACCTACGATTACAAGTAGAATGAAAAGCACAACGATTAAAACAAAGCTATTTCCAAAAGAACAAGACATTCTTGACACCCACCTTTCTTATCGATTTATCATATTCAAAAATTTTTAAGTGGTTTGGGCTAGTATACATGATACATATATCACATAAACAATACATGTCTTATACGAAATTTGTTTTTGTATGTTTATTTAGAAATTAGTACAAATATCCTGTTCCAACAATAACTAAAAGGATAAATAGAACAACGATTAAAGCGAAATTGTTATTTCTTCTTCCATCCATAATGAATCCCTCCTTGTGGGTTATAATCCAATTTCCTAACTCATTAGGCTATTGGTTGTTATAAAACCATGGTAATCTAGTATAATTTATGACAATTTTATTCGGTTGTACATTTCAAATGCCCTAAATGTCGATTTTTAATGTGTATTCATATCGACCACACACAAAATATGGTATATTAAGCCTTGTAGTTTTTTTAGAAAGAGGAATTACTCGATTTACATAGGGGAAAATAACTATAATTATTTGGAAAATTCAAGCGGATAATACAAGCTTGAGGAAAAGAGGAAGAAATGTCAGGAAATGAATTAAACCGTGAAGAAAACAAAGAAACTGTAAACGCATTTGAAGCCGATAAATCGGTTAATTTTGCTGAAACAGAAAATGATATGGTCGTAGAAGCAGCTGAAACTGTGAAAACAGATGACTTTGAAGAATCAAACAAGGATGAGAGCACATTAAAAACGGCAATGTCTGAAACAACAAAAAAATTAATTACTGGTTTAATTGTTGGTGCTTTAGCTGCTACGCTTATATTTGTTGGAATTTACTTTGGTATGTTGAAAAACGAAACACTTGTTACAACTAAAGAAGGAAATATTACAAAAGAAGATTTGTACCAGTCTTTAAAAGACCAATCTGGTAAAAATCAATTGAAGTCAATGGTTTACTTAAAGGTACTTGAAGGTAAATATGGTTACACAAAAGCGGATGCTGATAAAGCTATGAAAGAACTACAGACACAATACGGAGAGCAACTAGAATCACTTATCATGCAAAACGGTTATTCAAGTCTTGAAGAATTTAAAAAAAGCACAAACTTTAAACTAAACAATTTGATTTCAAAGGCTGCGAGAGAAAACACAAAAATAACAGATGATGAAATTAATGCTTACTACGCAAAATTAAAACCTCAAATTAGAGCTAGCCATATTCTTCTTGAGACAGAAGAAAAAGCAAACCAAATTCTTTCTAGAGCCAAAGCTGGAGAAGATTTTGCTGCTCTTGCCAAAGAGAATTCAGTTGATACAGCTTCTGCAACTCAAGGTGGAGACTTAGGTTTCTTTGGTCAAGGACAAATGGTTCCAGAATTTGAAACCGCTGCTTATAAATTAAAATCAGGTGAAATTTCACAAATTGTTAAAACTGAACATGGTTACCATATTATCAAATTGACTGACACTAAAGAAAAAGAACCAATTGAAAATATGAAGGAAGAAATAAAGAGAGTTATTTCTGAATCAAAAAATGATGATGCAGCTATAACAAAATTACTTGAAAAAATAATTAAAGAAGCAGATGTTACTGTAAAAGATGAATTCTTTAAAGATATTTTAAAATAGGTTTTAAAATTAAAAATCCAATGGACAATCTTTAATTGCCCATTGGATTTTTTAATTTTCTTATAATTTTTCAAGTGTAAGAGTAATGATGTATTTTTAAACAATATTGGATGAGCTTGTGAAACGTAGAATCTATTCCTGTCACCCTACAATGTGTAAAAAGTTTCTTTATATTAAACGAACCGGGCCTCCGTTAAGGAAACCCGGTTCAAAAAGGGAACAACTGATTTATGTATCATCAGTTGCTATCTCCCTTAACAAAACGTTTTCTTTCAATTCGATCCATATAGATCTTACCCTCAGCTTCAATAAATTCTTGCTTTTCTTTATTTTCTTGCCGCATAGCACGCGCTGTCATCATTGCACTTAATACAATACCTGCTACGACTACCCAAATCCAGACTGGCATTTTCATCATCCTTTATCAGTTATGCTAGTCCAATCTATGCACAAGTAAAAAAAATTATGCAATTGATTTACAAATTGCATAATTTCCTATAGATAAAAATACTAAATCCCATTCTTAGGTTTATAAAATTGACGATTATCCATTGAAAAAATTCTTTCAGAAAACTCACCAGGTTCCACATGTTGTAAAGCTCTGTCCATCATATTCATTCTAGCATCTATATTGTCTATATAATGTAAAATTTCAGCTTCGCGAATCATTGGAGGTTTCGGACTTCCCCATTCAGCTTTTCCATGATGTGAAAGTACCAAATGTTGCAGTAGCATGACCGCTTCAGAATCTATACCCAATTCCTCTCCAGCTTTGGAAATTTCATTCGCCATTATGGATATATGCCCAAGAAGATTCCCTTCAACAGTGTACACCGTTGCTACTGGTCCAGATAGTTCAATGACTTTTCCCAAGTCATGAAGAATAACCCCTGCATAAAGCAAGTCCTTATTTAATGAAGGGTAAATAGTAGAAATTGCTTTCGCAAGTTCTAACATCGATGTAACATGATACGCTAAACCTGAAACAAATTCATGATGATTTTTTGTTGCAGCTGGATATTCAAGAAAGTCTGATTTGTATTTTCTAAGTAAGTGACTTGTAATTGTTTGTATTTCTGTATTATTAATTTCAAAGATGGCACGGTTCAGAGCTTCTGATAGTGCCAATTTTTCAACTGGTGCCCTTGGAAGTAAATCCCCAATATCTATCACTTCATGAGATTCCTTCAATCGGATCCCTTTGATACGGATTTGTTTTTTTCCTTTATAATCCTGAATTTCTCCAAAAACCTTAACTATTGCTTCAGCAACAAATGAAGTTTCCCCTTCAGGAGAAACATCCCATAATCTCGCTTCAAGTTCACCGCTTTGATCTTGGAGTATAAATGTTAAATAGGGTTTTCCTGTTGTCGCAATTGCCTTTGTTGATTTTTTAATAAATAGAAACAAATCAATTTGTTCTCCCGGCGTGTATTCTAAAAGTTTTTTCAAAAAAACCCCTCCTGCATCATTCATTGACTAGGCTCTTGCATTATAAAATTACATTGTTGCAATAAGTTGAGCTTCGTTCAAATTGCAAATATTATTTTCGTTAAAATATTGTAGCACATGCTCATGACAAGTGAAAAATACAATCTGTTGCTCACAGCTTACTTTTGATAATAATTCAAATACTTTTTTTGTTCGTTTTTTATCGAAGTTAACAAACGTATCATCC
The DNA here is from genome assembly GCA_029240105.1 of Caryophanales bacterium. Classification (GTDB taxonomy): domain Bacteria; phylum Bacillota; class Bacilli; order JARBTR01; family JARBTR01; genus JARBTR01. The sequence goes on from JARBTR010000006.1 coordinate 53,840, forward strand.
ATTAAAAGCGGCCAGCTCATTTTTTGATTTAAATTTTGTGCAAAAGCCAAACGTAGGGAAGTATAAAGTAATTCCTGTGTACCTCGACTTAAATCACGCGCATAAACTTCCTCTTGATTCTGACTAACTAAATACAAACCTGGTGTTGCTTCGCTAAATACAATTTTCTTATATTTACCGTCTGTCAAAAATTCAAGATACTCTTCCGCTTTGGCTACAACTGCTGGAAGTTTTTTTTCTTTTAAATTTGTAATAGTTTTATTCAAAATACCATGTGCCAATTTAAGTTTCATCCATTTAAATGCTTCAGACCGCATTGATTCTATATTTTCCTGAAGAGATTGTGAAATCTTTTCAACAGTTCCGTTTTCCTCTAGATCTTCAATTTCTAGTATTGTTTTTGCAAGCTCAGACTGTTTCTCTGATTTTTCACAATTATTTTTTTCTTCAGTTGTATTCAGAACCTGTAGTCTAAGATCTATTTCGAACTGATCAAGTCCTGAAAACTTAAAATCTCCTATTTGGGATAGAATTGGACTAAGTTCTTTTTGTAGTTCCATTTTTTCTTTTGCCAATTCTCCTTTGGCTAAAAAGGTTTCCTCGTTTTCACATTGTGCTAGAGTTAACAATTCTAATTTCTTGGACACACAGAAATTAATAGAACTTTTGAACTTGACAAGTTCCTCTTCTGCCATTCGAACTAAATCTTGATTCTTATCAAACAAAGTTTTTCTTTCTTTGTGTTCTTTTAAAAGTTGTTTCATTTCTGAGACAATTTCATAATAATTATCCTTAATTTCCAAGTTGCAATAAGAGGAAAGGTTCTTTATAAATTGAGTGCAATCATCTAAATGTTGGTTTTTTAAATTTAACTGATTAACAATAGTGACTTTTTCACTTATTACTTTCTTCCATAGTTCAAACTTTTCAAATGCTTTTGAAAGCATTCCTAATGATATTTTTTCAGAAAGATGAAATTTTTCTCCTAACTGAATGAGTTCATTTTTTGCTTTATCTAATTCAGCAGTACTTTCATATATTTGTTTTTCTATGTTGCCTAATTCAACAGAAACATCATCCATACGAGCTGACTTAATTTTATGTGATTCAACTAATTCAAGGTTGGTCTTTAGTTTCCACTCAATTTCTGTTAATTCCCTTTCGGTTAGTTCTATAAAATCCATTTCAATTTCTTTTTTTCTTTCTAATAATTCCCCCATATAATCTTTTGAATTTATGGTGTTTTTACCTTTTTTAGAAGACATAAAAGCAAAAATCAGCATGGCTGTTGAAACAAGACTAGATACAATAAACGCGTCCGTTTTTCCAATAAAAAACATCAACCCTGCCAGTAATAAGCAAACTACACTAAATATAATTAACGGAAGCTTTAGGTTATTAGTGCTGACTTGAGCATTAGTAAGAGTAGCCAACTGAATATTTCTGTTAATCTCCTCTAATTCTTTTGCAATGTTCCTATTGTGAAGTTTTCTTTGAAGTTCTGAAACCTCTTTATCAGTCAACATTTCTGATTCGATTTCTTTTAAATCAGCTTGTACAATCAATAACTTTTCACTTTCGACTTTTTGGCGCCTTTTTAATTCATCGATTTGATTATTTAGACGATTAAAAAGATTCTCTAGTTGTGCAATTTCTTCTTTTACAAATATGCTAGTATCCATCTTTGTAATGACTTCACCATCTAAAGAAAGGCATAAATCGTCTCCGTATTGCTTCAACTGTTTCGCATATTCTTCATTTTTTAGGCCAAGGTCTTGTATTTGTTGGTTTAAATCTTCTACCTTGTTTAGTACTTCAGAAGACTTGAGAATGTCATCCTCCAAACGAATTATTTCTTCGCTATAGCTATTGTTTGAACATTCTGCTTTTAACCTATATATTTCTTGTGTTTTTTCTGATGCAAGTTTTTCAATCGGATTCAGTTCTGATTGAATATCTTTTAATCTTTCAAGTCCATTGATAGGAAAATGCAATTCACCTATTTCAGCTAATCTTAATTCAATGCTAAATCTCTTATGGCTGTTTACTAGAAGCTGTTTTTCCATTCTCAGCTTTCCCTGTTCAATTTGATCCTGCTTTAAACTACTCTCTAAATCTTCAATTTCACGAATCAATTTACTCTTTTTTTCAAGTAAGGAATTATAGCGATCTTGATTTGATATTGCAGTTTTAAAATCTGCATTACTTTGCTTAATTTGTGCTATTTTCCCGTTAATTTGAGGGTTTCTACCACCCTTTTTGTACAGATTTTCTGTATCTTTAAGTAGTTGTTTTTCAATTTCAAAAAGTTTATCGCTACCAGACACACCTGTGTAAAAAAGATACTTTCCAATCTCATCTTCTTCTAAATTTTGGACATCACGAAGTCCATCCAAATTGAAATAATAAGATTTTTCAAAGAAACTTTTATCAAGTCCATGAAGTAAATTGCGAAGATCAGCTTCATCACCAATTCTTCCATCTGAAAAACTAATTTTTACTGCAGACCCACTAGACTTTTTTACTCGTTCCACTTTTACCGTTTCCTTGTTTGGTAACTCTAGTGTCAAGCTCCCACCATATACATTCACATGGATGGGCTCATATTGAGGTCCTGGTGAAGCTTTAGAATTAAAACCAAAAAGAATTGCTTGAATAAAAGAAAAGACAGTTGATTTACCAACTTCATTCTCTCCAAAGAGAACCTGCATTTCTATGTCAAACCTTAATTTTGTTTGTGCTAGCTTCCCAAATCCATAAATATCAACTTCTAGTATTTTCATTGTTTAGACCTACCACTTTTATTAAGACAATAGGAATTGAACCCACGTCCTTTTCTTGTTTCTTTTATTGAAAAACATCGTTTACACCTTATTTGATTGTTCCCCATTGTCTTACTAATTCGACTTTTGCATCTTCTATTAAATCTTGCAGTAAATCATCCTCTAAATCAGAAAAGATAGCATTTTTATTCACATCCACATGAGATGTTAAAGGAGATATAATTTCTCTTAACTCTTTTATGGTCATTGTATCAGCCACCTCGTAAAGGTCTTTGAGGATGTGACCTGACTCCAAAATCCCTTGTGGAAGAATTAGTTCAAGTCGGTGAATCCAAACAAATGGGATATCATCATCTTCCTCATTTTGCAAAGCATCCAAAATCTCTTCTTCTTTCAATATAGAGTGATCTATATTTGCACATGCTGAGAAGTCTAATCGAATTTCAAGCAAAACGCTTGAACCAGTATCTTTAATTTCTTTTAATTTTTTTTGAATTTCTGTTATTAATCGATCAAACCCTGTCACTTCTTCAAAAATTATTTCTGTTTCAAGCCATTTCACTTCAGCTGCTTCAATAAAATCTAAATGACATTCTGTTTCATCTAAAGTTACTAGGTAAAAACCTTTTTCACCAGTTTCTTTTCTATTGCGACCCACTAAACTACCTGGGTAAACGGCATGTGGTGCTGTAGAAACAATATCACGCTTATGAATATGTCCAAGTGCCCAATACTGAAAATCCTTGGCACGAAGGTCTCCGATTGTGAAAGGCGCATAGTTACCATGTTCCGTTCTACTTCCAAAGTTTCCATGTAAAATACCAATACTAAAATCAGCAATACCTAACTTGAAATATTGATCTACCATTTTTTCTGAAATATGATTTTGGCTATAACTAAAACCAACCATTTCAACGGTCTCACCAGACTTAGTTGTAAGTTGTTTATGTTCAACCTGTTTGGAAAAAACGTGGACATTTTTTGGTAGAGCAAGATTAAACTTTGTTCCTCCAAGAAAATCGTGATTCCCATGTATAACGTAAACAGGGATTGAATGCTCATATAGGCGCTTCATTCCCTTTTGAAATTCAACTTGCGCCTTTAGATTTTTATCTTCAACGTTATATATATCACCTGCAAAAATAACGAAATCAACTTGTTCTTCAATTGCTTTATCTATGAGTTTTCGAAACGCCACATAGCCACTTTTATTTAATAAGTCGCTATATTTTTTGGGAAGATTTTGAAAATCTCTAAACTTTGCGCCTAAATGTAAATCTGCTGCATGTAAAAATCGAATCGATTTCAATATAATCACCTAACTATACAGAATGACAAACTATTATCTTCATTTTATTGTACTACAAAAGATGTCCATTTTTTGGGACAGTAAAACAAAATTGAACAAGAGGAAAAACCATTTTAGAAGAGAAAAAGGCAGATTTCAAAAAGGTTGATATAAAAAGCAAACTAATCATTACCTTCAGATTCAAATTTTATTCACCTTATCAAAAAAAGACAAAGCTTCTAGATTAACTAGAATGAACGCTTTGTCTTAAAGAAGATTATTCCTTTTTTGATAACTGTAGTGCCTTACGAATGTCTTTAAACGAGCTGGATTTTCCGTACATTAGTACTCCGCCTTTATAAACACGAGCTCCAAATACACCAAGTACAACTATCGTTCCAATTAATAATCCTATACTTATAGCAATTTGCCAGAACGGAATAGTCAATAAACCTACCCTTAGGAACATAATCATTGGGGTGAAAAACGGAATAAAGGACATAAATGTTATAAAACTTGAGGATGGATTACTGAGTCCTACCATTGATATCATAAAACCTGCAATAACGATGGTTGTCATAGGCATAATCATCTGTTGAACATCCTCTATCCGGCTTACTAACGATCCAAGTAAGGCAGACATGGTCGCAAATAACAAATACCCAAGCAGTACGAAAATGGCAGCATAAACAAATGTTGATGTAGGAACCTTTTCAAATCCTAAAAAATCTCCCATTGCCCCTGACATACTTTGTTTTAGTCTTGAAAATCCTAATCCAAACAATAATGCAATTTGAGTCATACTTAAAATGGCAATACCAAGAATTTTTGCAAACATTTGTTGAACGGGCGGGACACTCGACACAAGAATCTCCATAATTCTAGATGATTTTTCAGATGCAACTTCTGTTGCAATCATGCTTGAATACATCAAAACACTTATGTATATGACAAATAGTAAAATGTAAACAAGCCCTCTTGCTTGATTCAATTCATCTTGAGATTTAGCATTTTTCTCTAAGGATACCTTTTCAAAAGGTATTGGCGCATAAATCTTGGCTAATTTTTCTGCAGGGATATCTAACTTTTTCATTTGATAATTTGTATTGATTGCTGTAATTGCATTTTGTATTGCATTTATTTGGCTTTCATCTGCAATTGAACTGGTTTTAAATGTAGCTGTGTATTGTTCATTTGCCAACCCAAATAGAACGTAACCTCTAATTGTTTTATCCTTAATTGCCTGTTTGCATTCTTCTTCGGTTGAAAAAGCAATTAAAGTATTGATTTCTTTATTATCTTTCATGATTACTTCTAACTGTTTAAAATCTGCCTCAGTAGAAATAACGCCAATTGTATGATCAACTTTTTTGTCAAAAACTTTCTCTATCTTCGGAATACTCGTTAGACCAAATGCCAATAACAGCATGATACCCGTTGTAATAAGAAATTGCTTACTTTTAAACTTCGTTAGAAAAGTATGCATAGCTACGAGCCAAAATTTATTCATACTTTTCACCTACCGTTTCAATAAAGATATCATGAAGAGATGGCTCTTCTAGTGCAAATTTCCGAACCAAACCCTTTCCTACTACTTCTTTTAAAATTTGTTCCGCGTCAGTTTCGTTAGCTATTTGAAGCTCTGCACCAAAAGCTGTTGGTCTATATCCGACTACATTTGGGTTTGTTTGTAAAAAGGCGCAATCAAAATCAGTGTGAAGAATAATGTTTTTCTTGCCAAATGATCTCTTTATATCTTTAAGCGCACCATAAACAACCACTTTTCCTTTTCGTAAAATACAAAGTGATTCACACAACTCTTCAACATGTTCCATTCTATGGCTAGAAAAAACAATCGTAGTTCCTATAAGGAGTTTTGGCTTATGAATGATGGCAGCTATAAATTGGATTTTTTGCTGATTTCCCTTCGATAGGTCTTCAACTTTTCGGTCAAAATATTCCGGAACCTCGAAGAAATCAAGCCATTTTCGTAATTCAGGAACTGATTCTGACTTTTTCATCCCTCGTAAAGATGCTAAATAAATAATTTGTTCACTTACTTTCAGCTTCGGATAGAGTCCCCTTTCTTCTGGAAGATACCCTATTAAAGAACTTGTGGAATAATCAAGCTTTGAACCATCCCAGGTAATTTTTCCTTCCGATGAGTCAAGTAAGCCTAAGATCATTCGAAAAGAAGTTGTCTTCCCAGCCCCATTAGCTCCAAGGAAACCAAAAATTTCTCCTTTTGGAATTTTTAGGCTTAAATCCTTTACTGCAAAAAAATGTCCGAACCGTTTTGTCACACTTTCTAAAACTAAAGTCATGTGATACCTCCTCAACCTTATAATCTTTTTATCTAATAGTATTTTTAAAAACTATTTACGAAATAAATCATTCAAGTGTTTCAGTTTTTCAGTAGTATACTTATCAACATTTTCAATATATGCTTTAGGGTCCTTTGGATTTGCATAACGAGTAATGACACCGCTTTCTGGATGAATGTATTTACTAGATGCACCACATCCTAATCCGATTATCGTTTGAACTTCCTCCATAATTAAAATATTGTAGATACTTTCTTGACCACGTTTAGAATAGCCAATATTTTCGAGATTTCCAAGGATATTCTGCTGACGATATAAATAATACGGCTCGTAATGATGTTCAGCCATCCAATCCATAGACTCCTGCATCATTATTTCAATTTCATCATCACCAGCTACTCTATACTTTTCTTTATTCAGAGTCATATCTGAGGCACGCTTAAAGGCCAGTGTATGAACAGTAATTGATTCTGGTTGTAATTCCTCTAATTGGTTTAGCGTTTTCTTAAATTCTGTAACCCCTTCACCAGGAAGTCCAATAATTAAATCCATATTAATGTTCTCAAAACCATATTCCCGAGCGATTTTAAATTTATCAATCGTTTGCATTGCCGTGTGGTGGCGACCAATGGCCTTTAAGGTTTCTTCATGAAAAGATTGTGGATTAATACTAATTCTATTTATATTCCATTTCTTTAAAACTTCTAACTTATCATTACTTAACGTATCGGGTCGTCCCGCTTCTACAGTTATTTCACGAACACTCTCGATGTTTGGTATAGATTCGTATAATACTGTATAGAGTGCATCCATTTGTTCAGCAGAAATGGATGTTGGAGTGCCTCCTCCAAAATAGACGGTTGTTACAGCCATACCCTTACTAAGTAACCATTCTCCTATTGCACGAATTTCCATATGTAATTTTTCTAGAAATTCAGAAACAAGGTCTTTATTTAGTTGAATTGCATAAGCAGGAAATGTACAATAAGCACACTTCGTTGGACAAAAGGGAATACCTATATAAATACTAACTTCACCCTTCAAATTATACAAATCTGGCACAACTTCTAGTTGTCTATCTACAATCCGTTCAAGCATCGCTAGTTTCTCATCCGTAATCAAATAATCCGCTTTTATTAGATTTCGTGCCACTTCATGTGGAACAGCCTCTCGAACCATCTGGTGCCACAGTTTCGTTGGACGAATCCCCGTTAACACACCCCATTTTTGTGTTCTTCCTGTCACCTCTTGTAATATTTCTAAGAATTTACGAAGGATTGCATACTTTCGTTCACGAGGGGAGGCAAAGTTGAATTTATCTTCCAAAGAAACCTTTATATCGATATCCTCAAGTTCATTAAATTTTATTAAAGAATTTTCAAAAAAAAGATTTGCAATATGCATTAATGGAACTCGTAATTTTTCATCTGAAATTCCTGTAATCCCAATTTTCATTTTTTACTCCTATATGTAAAACTTTTAAAATAACTATCTCATTTCCGTTGAAACCAACAAAAGGAATCGTAAGTTAATCTTAACAAACAAAAAACTGCAATGATACTAACATCCTGCAGTTGCTGTTCCTATTATTCTACTTCAAAAATCTCGTTATAGCACATTTTCACTTGTTCAATCATATGACCTATGTTACCTTCACCAGCGAATTTTTCAAGATCAAAGAAATTATGCTCATCAAGGCGCATCCAAAGCAAAGGGTGTACCTCCTCAACTAATTCAACATCATGATCTAACTTCCCAACAAAAGAATACATATGGATGTTTTGCCAAGGAAATACAAACTCCATTAAAGGTTTCACAATGATCTCTTCTCTTGAAATGCCTGTTTCCTCTTCCATCTCTCGTAATGCACCTTCAAAAGGTTCTTCATCTTCTTCAATTTTTCCGCCTACCAAATTATATAACCCTAAATATGGCATCTTTGTTCGATAGCACATCAAAATGGAATCAAATTCTTTATTAAAAATTAAAACAACATTAAATCTTTTCATTTGCTGATTTTCCTCATGTGTTTCTAAGAAACATTCAAATACTTTTTTTGTTTATTGGTTACCCATTTTTCATAAGTGCATCTATAGCAGTATGTAGATATGGTTTGTATTCCTTTAGAGGTAGTGGTTCATTATATACAATTGAGTTATAACAGGTAGCACCTACAAGTTCAACAATGATATACATCGTTATTTCAGGATTCTTCAGCCTCATATTAAATTCATGAAACACGTTTAACAAGATTTCCAAAATATTTTTCTGTTCTGTGGAACCCGGATAAGTAACACGTATAGCACGAAATATGCTGTAAGACACATTTTTATTGATAAATCGCATAAGTTTCTTATCTTTTGCAAAAGCATCCACGATGAAATCCACAATTTGATGAATATATTCTTCACCTGTGCATTTGTGTTTTACCTTATAAAGTTGTTGGATAGCTTCTGCAAAAATACGATTCGCATGACGATGTGTAAGTTTGTCCATTAAATCCAGTTTATCATTAAAATACAAATAGAATGTTCCTTTTGCAACTCCAGCTCGATCAACGATATCATCAATGGTAGTACGATCGACACCCTTCTGTAAAAATAAATCATAAGCTGCTTCAAACAACTTCTTTTCTTTTAATAACTTATTTTCAGCCGCCTTACCCATTACAAAACTCCTGTTCTATTATCAATTACAATTACATTCAACTAACTATTAAAGATCGTCATTTTTAGCATATCATAGTTTTATCAAAAAAGCTGAAACACAGTCATAAAAAAGTCATTTTTCTGAAAAACAAGCAGTAATATAAAGAGTTTTTCTTTAAATAGGAACAGGTAAAAGTCATTTTGTTTGTTAGATGTGAAAAATTTAATTCTATCCAATATTTTAACAGGTGCACTTATGAAAGTAACTATACAGTATTTATAGAGATTTAAAACATTCAAAACATATATGTTTAGTTGACATTAAATTTTAGTAATGATATAGTTAAATCATTATAGAAGGAGGAGCGACTAGACATGGCTAATAGTAAAAATTATGTACTCATTAAAGATTATTGTTGTTGTATGTTGCCTATTAGCAGTATACAAATTCGTCATGCCTATTAATCGCCCTTTTTCTTGAATAAATCCCATATGTAACTTCATTTTTCTTTGAAACGTACTACATTAGGGGTTAAATGATTTTGTTTGAGAAATTCTATGAGGTGCTGATTATAGTCAGTGCCTCTTTTTTGTACCTCTACTTTTTAATGTAAAAACATTTTATGGCTGATTGCAAAAGGAGGAATATTACTTGATTATCTCTTCTATTAGAGAAGTGATTGGGAATACCCCAATGTTAAAAATAACTCAAAAAGAATATTCAATGCCGGAAGGATCTTCCATTTACGCAAAACTTGATTACTTGAATCCCGGTGGGAGTATTAAAGATCGGCTTGGTTTAAGCCTAATTGAAAAAGCTTTAGAAAAAAGAAGCATTAATCAATCATCAACTATCATTGAACCAACTGCCGGCAATACTGGAATCGGATTAGCTCTAGCAGCATCACGCTATGGAATAAAAACCTTATTTGTGATTCCTGAAAAATTTAGTATTGAAAAACAGCAGTTGATGAAAGCTTTAGGTGCCGAAATCATCCATACACCCACTAAAGATGGAATCGTCGGAGCAATTAAAAAAGCCAAAGAATTACACGCAACTATCCCTAATAGTTATTTACCCTCACAATTTGATAATTTTGATAATCCTTTAACTTACTATGAAACATTAGGACCTGAAATCTTTAAAGATTTAGGACCGACGATTACGAGCTTTGTTGCTGGAATTGGTAGTGGAGGGACATTTGCTGGAGTATCTCAGTATTTATTAGAAAAACAGGAAAATATTCGAATTATCGGTGTAGAACCAGAAGGCTCAATTCTGAATGGTGGCCCCTCACATGGACACGACATAGAAGGAATTGGTGTAGAATTTATACCACCTTTTTTAAAAGATATACCTATAGATCAATTTTTCACAATATCTGATGAGGAAGGTTTTTTTTACACCCGTCAGCTAGCGTTAAACAATGGACTTTTAGTCGGCAGTTCTAGTGGTGCTGCATTTGCTGCAGCTTTAAAAGAAGTTCAGCAATTACCCCCTGGAAGTACTGTTGTTACAATTTTTCCAGATGCAAGTGATCGTTATTTATCCAAAAACATTTATCTTTAGGAGGAACTTTTATGCATATTAAAACGAAAATGATACATGGTGGAATCAGTGATGATTCAACAACTGGAGCCGTTAGTGTGCCTATCTACCATGCATCTACGTACAAACAAAATGGGGTTGGTAAACCAAAAGGTTATGAGTATGCCCGCTCTGGTAACCCTACACGTTACGCACTAGAAAAATTAATAGCAGATTTAGAAGGCGGAGTTGCTGGCTTTGCTTTTGGATCTGGTCTTGCTGGAATACACACTGTTTTTTCAACTTTCAATCAGGGAGATCATATTCTCCTAGGCGATGACGTATACGGTGGTACTTTTCGTTTATTTCAAAAGGTATTGGTGAATTTCGGACTCGAATACTCCGTTATTGATACAAGTAAGATTGAAAATATTGAAAAAGAGATTAAAAACAATACAAAAGCAATTTATATTGAAACGCCTAGTAACCCATTATTAAAGATCACAGATATAACTGGTATTTCGAAAATCGCTAAAAAGCATAATATACAAGTCATTGTTGATAATACTTTTGCTTCTCCATATTTCCAACAACCTTTAGCTTTAGGCGCAGATATTGTTCTTCACAGTGGTACTAAATATTTAGGTGGACACAGTGATGTTATTGCGGGATTGGTTACCACAAACAACCCTGTATTAGCTGATAAAATTGGATTTTTACAAAATGCTATTGGAGGTGTACTAGGACCACAAGACTCTTGGCTATTACAACGAGGTATCAAAACCTTAAGTGTGCGTATGGAAGAACATCAGAAAAATGCTCAAATGATTGTTGAATTTCTATCAGCACATCCAGCAGTTGCGAAAGTATATTACCCAGGATTAGTTACACACGAAGGTCATGAATTAGCTAACAAACAAATGACTGGATTTAGTGGAGTAATTTCTTTTGAACTAATTGACGAAGATAAAGCTATCGAGTTTGTTGAATCATTGCGTCTGTTTACTTTAGCTGAGAGTTTAGGTGGGGTAGAAAGTCTAGTTGAAGTTCCTTCAGTTATGACTCACGCTTCAATCCCTAAAGATAAACGAGAAGCTGCAGGAATTAAAGACAGTTTAATTCGCTTATCTGTTGGAATAGAATATTTCGAAGATTTAATTGATGATTTAAAACAAGCATTTACGAAAGTAGGGTTGTAGGTGGGCCGAGAATTTTTACATGTATTTACAGATTGGGCTTCTGAATATGATTCCTCAATTCAAGGGCACGATAAAGAGTACGCTGAAGTTTTTCGAAACTATCCTACTATTTTGAAGATAATTGCTGATAAAGCAGGAAATTCTGTTATAGAGTTTGGCAGCGGTACAGGAAATTTAACAAAAGAATTAATATTAAAAAACAAACAGGTATATCCTGTTGAACCCTCTCCAGAAATGCGTGAAATTGCTAATAACAAGCCTGAATTACAGCATATAACCTTTATTGACGGGGATATGGAACATTTTCCTAAACCAAATTTTATAATTGACACTATTGTATCCACTTTTGTTTTCCATCATCTGAATGGTGATGAAAAACAAAGAGTTATTCAACAATACTATGATTTATTACCACCAGGTGGGAAAATCATTTTTGGTGACACGATGTTTTTATCAGAAGCCAGTCATTTTAAAAAAATAAACACAGCCCTTGAAGAAAATAAACTTAACCTGGCAAAAGATTTACAGCGAGAATATTATCCACTGATTCCTGATATAGAAACATATTTCACGAATGCGGGATTTACAACTCGTTTTATTCAGATGAACTCTTATGTTTGGATCGTTGAGGCACAAAAATAGATTGGAGCAATTTTTATGAAAATGAATGTTGAAAGTTTTAACCTTGATCATACTAAAGTCATAGCACCCTATGTTCGTGTTGCTGATCGCAAGATTGGTGAAAATGGCGATTTAATCATTAAATATGATGTTCGTTTTAAGCAACCAAATAAAGAACACATGGAAATGGCAAGTCTACATTCGCTAGAACATCTGGTAGCTGAGTTGATTAGGAATCACGCAGATTATATCGTGGATTGGTCTCCAATGGGATGTCAAACTGGGTTTTATTTGACGGTACTGAACCACGATAATTTCGACAAAATTTTAGATGTTTTAGAAGATACAATGAAAGATGTTTTAGTAGCTACTGAAGTACCAGCGAGCAACGAAGTACAATGCGGCTGGGCTGCTAGCCATACCTTAGAAGGAGCCCAGGGCTTAGCCCGTGAATTCTTGGCTAAACGCGATGAATGGTCAATTGTTTTTAAGTAATACATTTAAAATGACAGTTAATAATAACCAGGTGAGTTCAAATCCTCACCTGGTTATTTTTTTATCTACAATTAAAATATTTTGTTTAGTTAAATCTCTATTCTATTAACTATTAAGTAAAAAATAAAAGTAACAGGATAATCTTTTTTTACAAAGAGACAGATCTTTCGGAATTTTTATTCAACCAAAAATCATGAAAATAAACAAAGACTCCTGCGATTGCCATTAAACCAATGATTCCCATAAAGAGGACTTGAATGCTAAATGCATCAGCTATTGTTAGCCCTATTAATGGGCCAATTGCACGTCCTCCAGTTGCAAACATTGCTGATATCCCCTGAAACATTCCACTTTTCCCCCTAGGAGCAAGGTTGTTAGCAATGGTTGGAACAGTTGGCCAGATGAGCATTTCAGCTGTGGTTAATATGCACATTGAAAGTAAATACCCTTTGTATGACTGAACATTACCAGTTATAAAATGAGAAATCATAAAAATCAAAAGACCAATTATGATTAATTTTTTATTTGACAGTTTAAAGTATCGCAAAATCCTACTAAGAACTGGCTGCATAAATACGATAAATGAACCGTTTAGCATCCAAAAATTCGCGTATTGATCCATTGTCATGCCCATTGATCTCACATGTAATGGAATAGTGTTTTGCCATTGTACATATCCAACCCAGCATAGAAGGAATGCAAAACCAATCATCATTAAGGCATAAATTCTTTTTGAATCTCCCTTTTCTAAATGTGCATCCTCTTTTTTTGTTATAGAGTAATTTATTCTTGGTTTGATTTTTCTGATTTTAAAAATGGCTATTAGTAGAAAAATTATATAAAATCCTAAAAATCCACGAAATGAATAGTCAAATGAAAGATATTCAGCTGTCATCCCACCCAAATATGCACCAATTGCAACACCTAGGTTTTGAAGAACATACCCTGCGTTATATGCTTTTCGCCCACCTTCTGGCCATGTAGTACCCACCATTGCATTTATCGAAGGAAATACAATCCCTTGCCCAAGTCCAATAAACATTAGAAATAACGGATAACATGGCCACCCGTGATTAATATTAAGTCCTACTAATGCTGTAAGGGTAATGACAATCCCTGTAATGGTGGAGCGATATCCACCAAATTTATCAAAAAGAGCTCCTCCAACCCAGTTTCCCAATGCAGTGGAACCCGCATAAATAAACATCACTACACCGATTACAAAAGAAGGTTTTCCTAACTCACTTTTCATAAACAAGGCATTCATCGGCCAAAGAAATGAACCCGCAATAACATTGATTGTCATTCCTAAATTGAGTGTCCAAATCTCTGAAGGTAATGAACTAATGGAATTTTTCATTGAATCTATCAATCTTTTTATAAAACTCATATATAAATCCTTCAAAATTAATTTCGATAACCTAAATATATTATTCTTTTGAAAGCTTAATGACAAGCAAAGTTTGATGATAAATATTTCAACAAACAGTTAATTTTAAACAAATCATGAATTCTACATGATAAACCTTTTATTTATACCTTTCATCTTAATCTCATTGATTAGTCATTTTTAAATTGATAAAATATAAGAGTTTTTGTAACTTATTTTTTAATAGATTCGTACAATAATTCGTAAAAAACAATGAGGAGAAAAATAAAAATGATGAAAAAAACGAAACTAGCCCTTATAGTAGGAATCATTGTTATAACTACTACCGTTTTAAGTGGCTGTATTTTCAATTGGTTTGATAATGAGCTTGGAAAAATGATGGAGGCTTTTAGGGGTCGAGATGCTATTATCCAAACCTATGATGAGGATAGCAACATCATTGATCGTATTAATGGACGTTCTATCAGTATCAAAGCGGATGATACATTTGAAATAACAGACGAAAAAGGAAATGTAATCAGCAAATCTCCAGTAATTAAATTTACAGTTGGCGGAAAAGAGATGCTACATGTTGGTTCAAGTCTGATTTTAGCTGAAAAAGGACTGCCAAACGTTTTTGAAGAATATGCAAAAACGAATGATGTTAAGAACCAAGATCGTTCAGTACCATTCCTAAACCAAATGCTAAATGAAGTAAAAAATTATACAGTTGGGATGAATAAAATCATCTTGATTCGGTCCCAAACAGGTAAACCACTTGCAACCTATGTAGGAAATAGCGTCAGCCATTTTGCAACAGATATTGATAAGTCAACTGGCTTGATTGTGGATGGACAATACCTATTCATCTATCGTTGCGATTATACGATATATGACATGAAGTTGTTTAAAAACTAATACTTGTTATAAATATATAATTAAAAAGCATTGATTTGTCTCTTAAAGGACTCTCAATGCTTTTCTTTGTTTTTTCTATAAAAATCATTTTGTTAAAAAAATTCTTTTGTTTCATACATTTTCTTATTTAAAATGATGGTCGGATTCTGACCAAATGTGTGTATAATAGTTTCATATAATTGAATTCAGGGTGATTATTTGGATCGTTTTTTATTAGGAAAAGAAATTAAAAGAAGAAGGGTTGAACTCAAGTTAACTCAAAAACAACTTGCATTCGGAATCTGTAAGCAAAGTATCATAAGCAAAGTCGAAAACGGTGACTTTTTCCCTTCGTTTGAATTACTTATACGCAGATATGAAGAGGCTTTTAAAATTTCCGATAGAGAAATCCAAACTAATGAAAATCTAATTGGAGAACATAAAGAATTCTTTGTTTCAACTCGAGCAGTAACGGCTTATTACACTAATACGTTATCATTCAATGAAAGTATTTCTTTTTTAAAACAATGTTTTATTGAAAATAATGACTACATTAATCAAGATCAGAAATTAATAAATCGCAACTTTATTGCAGTTTTATATGCAGAAAATGGTTATTCTGAAAAGGCATTAGAAGAATTTGAGGGTATCCTAATTGAATTTGAAAATAAATCATTTAATCATTTTT
Source organism: Caryophanales bacterium (assembly GCA_029240105.1). Lineage (GTDB taxonomy): Bacteria > Bacillota > Bacilli > JARBTR01 > JARBTR01 > JARBTR01. The sequence continues at coordinate 69,680 of JARBTR010000006.1, forward strand.
ATTTGCGAGTTTTATTTAATTATGCAAATTTATTACATAATTGTGCTCTATTTGAAAAGACACTTTTTGTAATTAAAGAAGCTATAGAAGTTTGTAAAAAAGTTGAAAATGTAAATATGTTTGGTAAATTTTATTTTCTTAAAGGTGAATGCCTTATTGATTTAGGTTATAACAAAGAGGACATTACTCCGTGTTTTGAAAAAGCTCTTTTTTACTTTGATATGATACATAATGATGACTATATAAAGATTTTATGGGACCGCTATTCTAACTATTTATGATAAGTAAATGTATATAACTCCCAAATTTATATAACCTCGTTTAGCAAAACATCGTAATCAATTGAATACACGATGTTTTTTATTTATTAATCACTGAAACTCCATATCAGATTTGATCCCCTCTGAATATAAACTACTAAAATTTCTAATATTCAAAAAACTTTTCTAAAAAAGTAAAAATTGAATATTGTAACAATTACATGAATTATAAACGAGTATACGTATTTATTTTTAGTAGAATAAATGAAAACTTTCAATAAAGTAAATATTCAGAATTATGTGATTATACATTATCTACTATTTATTGTGATTCAGGAGTTTTTATATGGACCGTCAATTCCTTGGTAAAGAGATTAAGAGAATACGAGAGGAACTCAATCTAACACAGAAGCAAATTTCAAATGGGATTTGTGATCAGGGTGTGATAAGCAAAATTGAAAGAGGAGAATTTTTCCCCTCTTTTGAAGTTCTCCTTGCACTTTCGAATAGACTTAAATTACCCATTAATTATTTTTTTGAAGCTGCTATAAGTGGACAATTCCACCACGTTAATTCTGTGAAAAATGAAGTAGACACACTACTCACCCAATTCAAATTTCAGGACGTTTATTTGTTGGCTGATAGTGAACTTCAGACAAATGAATTTTTACTTGGCGAACACAGGCAATTCCTAATATGGGCACGAGCTACTTCTGCTTTTTATGCAAAAATATTAACTTACGATGAATGCAGTGCAATTATTGAGAAATGTATTACTGAAGAAATTGATTATATCAACCAGAATCAAAAAATGCGTATACGCAACTCATTAGCGAACATGAAAGCAAGCATTGGTAAGTTTGAAGAATCTTTTGTTGAGTATGAGAGATTAATTTCAGAGTTTAAAAGTGAATCAAACACATTTTTATATGTTCAAATACTTTTTAATTACGCGAATAACCTTCATAGCTATGGTCAAGTTGAAAAGGCACTTGAAATTGTCAATAAAGCTTTAATTTTATGCAGAACAGTTGAGAATTTAAGATTATTTGGAATGCTCTATTTTTTAAAAGGAGAGTGCCTTATTGACATGAGATATCCAAGACAAACAATTTCTGGATGTTTTAAAAAAGCATTTCTATCATTTGAAGAATTAGATCACCAAAAATTTATTGGGATTTTAAAGGATCACTATTCAGATTATATTTAAAGATGTAAGTGTTTAAATTAAGATATAAACTTTTAAAAGATATTTTAAAAAATAAAAAACAAGCACTGGTATCAATTGCTGATTCCAGTGCTTGTTTTTTTAAAAAAATAATAGGAGGGGGAGATCTAGTATACACATTGAAAAGTTTATTGGCGGAAAATATTTAGATTAAACTTCCAATGGAACTAATAATTAAATTGTGAATACTATCGTTTGTTGGACAACTTATTAAATTAATAAAATCTAAAATGAACACGTACAGAGAAAATAAAAGACCACAAATCAAGAACATGAAAATAAGAATTTTGATAGTCATAATATTCTCCTTTCCTTGTCTTAAAATATAGTATCAAAATAAAATTTAAAAAAATATGCAATTTTGCATATTTTACTTTTATTCTATTGTTTGATATCAATCAATCTTAAATATTTTAAATTTCTTAAATTAGGTGTAAGATTAACAATTGAAAATTTATTTAGAGGAGAAAAATATGGTCTCAGAAAATAAACATAAAAACTTATTAATATTCGGCCTGTTATTAGGTATTTTTGCTGCAGCAATAGACAACACGATTGTTGCAACAGCTATGCCAACAATTGTAGGGGATTTAGGAGGAAGTGATAAATTTGTTTGGGTAACTTCTGCCTACATTGTAATGGTTATGGCTGGTATGCCAATTTTCGGCAAGTTGTCAGATATGTATGGTCGTAAAAAATTCTTTCTCTTTGGTTTATCCGTTTTCCTAATTGGTTCAATGCTTTGTGGGTTAGCTCAATCTATCATACAATTAAGTATTTTTCGTGCAATCCAAGGTATTGGTGGCGGTGCACTAATGCCAATTGCATTTACAATCGTCTTTGATATATTTCCACCACAACAGCGTGGTAAAATGACCGCTGCACTTGGTGCTGTTTTTGGTCTTTCTAGTGTAATTGGCCCACTTCTTGGTGCAATTATCACAGATGCCATCAGTTGGCATTGGATTTTCTATGTAAACGTACCCATCGTAGCAATTTCAATGCTTTTAATTATTATTACGTACCACGAATCGAACCAGCATGCAAAACAAAACATTGACTGGTTTGGTGCGATAACACTTGTCATAGGTGTTATTGCGTTAATGTTTGCTCTTGAACTTGGTGGAAAAGAATTTGCTTGGGATTCATTGCAAAGTTTCTTACTTTTTGGAACCTTTGCAATCATGTTCCTAATATTTATCCTTGTTGAGCGTAAGGCAAAAGATCCAATTATTTCGTTTTGGATGTTCAAGAATAGACTATTTGCATCTTCACAAGCATTGGCCTTCTTTTATGGAGCTGCCTTTTTACCATTAACAGTTTTTGTCCCAATTATTATTTCAGCAAAATTTGGAGGTTCTTCAATTGATTCTTCTCTTGTTTTAACACCAATGATGCTTGGTTCAGTTGCAGGAAGCGCTTCCGCAGGTTTTTCACAAACTAAATTCAAATTTAGAAACATCATACTCGTTTCCCTTACAGCTTTTCTTGCTGGTATGTTTTTTATGAGTACAGTAACACCTGAGACTTCTCGTACATTGATTACTTTTTATATGATTTTATGCGGTTATGGAATTGGATTTAATTTTTCATTATTACCGACTACAAGCATGCATCATATAGATGCTAGACATCGCGGAAGTGCAAACTCGACAAACCAGTTCTTCCGTACCCTAGGAATGACAATTGGTATCTCTATATTTGGAAGTATTCAAAGCAACATTTTAAGTGAGAAACTTTCAGATGCCTTCAAAGGTATGGGTAATGGGGCTGGCTTGCCTACTACAATGAAAGATCCAAGCCAAATGTTTAAACCCGAAGTGCGAAAAATGATTCCTACTGAGATTCTCAATAAAATTATTCACGCAATTTTCGAATCCATAACGCCTATTTTCACTATCTGTATTTTTATTATTGCAATTGCTTTTATTGCTGCATTTTTCATGGGAAATGAACGAATTGTAATGATGAAAAAGGAAGAAAGTAAGTCTGAATAAGGATAATTTAAATCATTATAAAAACAAAACGATGGGACTTTTAAAGTGTTCCATCGTTTTATTTTGTAACGCCAACTACATGTTTTAAAATTTATTAATTATCGTTAATTTCTAACAAATCTTTTTTAATTTTTGGCTGTTTCATCCAGTAGCAAACAGATTTTCCATCTCTCATTGTTTGAACTTCGAGACCATTTAAACTACCATCGCAAATACTAATATGCTCGCCATTTCTAAGGTTTATTTTAATGTATCCTTTTGGGGTTCCTATACCTACTAACTCTTTGTTGTTTTTAATATCCTTTGCAGAGTTATAACGTTTCACGAACTGTTCCATTTCTTTTTCATTTAGAAATTTCCTAATGTTACCTTCGCTAGTATAACTTTCAAACACGATACTATCAATTTGGTCCCCTATTAAGGGATGATGCAATGTTATTTTTTCATAATACTGATAAAAAATAACAATACCCGTTATTCCAGCAAGTATCGCTAAGAAAATGATTAAATTCTTTATACTCACTTTGTCCTTTTCCATGTTGAACACCCACTTTAAATTAAGTGTATTGTTCATAAGGTTTACGTGCAAGTTAAATGATTTCAAAAAAATCGCTTAATAAAATTTAAGCAATTTTACATTTTTTATGCCTCTTTCCAGGGTTTATGCGTTATCATTTTATGCTGTAATTCCTCGAATCTCATGCGCATCCGACGTAAATCTTCACGTTGCTGGTCATTTGCAGAATTATGCACAGGTGTTAATTCCTTATGGAGTAACTCCAATTGTTGCAAAGCCATCGTATATTCATCATCATTTAAATGTTCTTGTTTACTGTATGCTATATATTGTTCTTCCGCAAAACTTATCGCTTGTTCAGCTTTTGCCATAAATTCATCCATTGCTTTTCGTGTTGTCATCTTTAAAACCTCTCTTTTTCATAAAAATCACATAGGTTTAGTGTGACAACTTTAGCCAATTTCATGCACGAAGCAGCAATGTGGTAAAATGTTTTTTGGTGTTAAAATTATACACGGTATAATCGAATCAATTTCATAATGTTTCTAAAAAATATTCCAAATGATAGAAAAACTAGCGAGACTCCTACATGAAAGCGAGAAAGCTGAGACCTTAGGCTCAGCGCTCGCATGAGGAAAGCGAGCGTGTTTTTCATAATTTGGGGAGCAGACACTTTTCTGTTTCCCTAGAACCATTGTGGCACAACACTCTTGAAAAATGAAATTGATTCAGTTTGACTTTTATATAAAATTGGAGATTTAACTATATGAATGAAAAAAGATATCTTACCTTAAACCAACATTTACGTGAAACGTTTGGACAGAAGGTAATGAAAATTTCATTAGATGGCGGTTTTGACTGTCCAAATAGGGACGGTACAGTGGCTTTTGGAGGTTGTACTTTTTGTAGTTCCGAGGGTTCAGGAGATTATGCAGGTCGACGCACGGACTCAATTGAAAAACAATTTCGAGAAATTAAAACTAAGATGCACAACAAATGGAAGGAAGGTAAATATATTGCCTACTTTCAGGCATATACAAACACACATGCACCAGTTGAAGTTTTGCGAGACCGATTTGAACCAGTGCTACTAGAAGAAAACGTTGTTGGTATTTCGATAGGCACTCGTCCAGATTGCCTACCAGACAATGTGGTAGAATATTTGGCTGATTTGAATAAACGTACGTACTTATGGGTCGAACTAGGTTTGCAAACCATTCATGAAGAAACAGGAAATTTAATTAACCGCGCACATGACTATGAGACCTATGTTCGAGGTGTTGAGAAACTTAGAAAGCACGGAATACAAGTTTGCACACACATTATAAACGGTCTCCCAGGTGAAACGCGTGAAATGATGATGGAAACAGTACAAGCAGTTACTAAACTGGATGTTCAAGGTGTGAAATTACATTTGCTTCATTTGTTAAAAGGAACACCTATGATAAAACAATTCGAAAAGGGACAATTAAAATTTATGTCACAAGCTGAATATGTAAACTTAGTTTGTGACCAACTTGAAATCTTACCTCCCAATATGGTCATTCATCGAATAACTGGGGATGGACCGATCCATTTGATGATTGGACCAATGTGGAGTATGAATAAGTGGGAAGTCCTAAATGCAATTGATGATGAAATGCGTTTGCGCGGCAGTTATCAAGGGAGACTTTATAAAAAGAACTATTGATTTTCGACGGAGAATATTTTCTCATAGTGGGGTTTTTATTCCATCTAAATTGAGAGATTGTTATTTAGAGACTTAGCAGCTGTTCCACTCGCTGAAGAGGGGTATTACAGTCGTTTAGCGCGAGATAAAATAGTTAATATTAGCGAGGTAACATGAATGAAATTGGATGGAATTTTACCTTTTGCAAGGGTATTACTAGAAAAGGTTGTTAGTGCTGGAGACATTGCAATTGATTGTACAGTTGGTAACGGAAAAGATACCGTCTTTTTAGCAAACTTAGTTGGTAAAACAGGTAAAATTTATGGTTTTGATATTCAAGAACTTGCAATTATGAAAACAACGGAGAAGTTAATTGAGAATGATTTAATTAAACAAGTTTCATTACATTTAACGGGTCATGAAAACATTAAAATGGTCCTACCAAATGAACATCACAACAAAGTAAGAGGTGCAATTTTCAACCTAGGCTATTTACCAGGTGGAGACAAAGAGATTGTTACCGTGCCTGAAACGACTATCAAAGCAGTTCAAGATTTACTTGAGATTATGGCACCTGAAGGTATCATTGTCATTGTTATCTATCATGGACACCCAGAAGGTGAAGTTGAAAGTGACGCCTTGTCGTATTATGTAAAAAGCATTCCACAAGAAAAGGCTCATGTACTTGAATATCGCTTTATCAATCAAACAAACAATCCACCTTTCATTATTGCAATTGAGAAAAGATAATAAAAAAGTACTTGAATAACTTTGTTCAAGTACTTTTATTCTATTTCGTCGCTTCAAAAGTAATAATTTGATTTTGATTTGTAGGCATTACTCCATATTGGAAATCTGCTGAAATAACAACCTTTTTAAATCCTACTTCCTTCAACAACTTCTCCATTTCTTCTATACCAAACCATCGAAGTGCAAATTCTTGATATTCTGTTTGCATATGCATTTTAAATTTATACTTGTCATAGCGAATTTTTGAAACTTGAACACGTTTTAGGCTATCAAATTCAACTAATTCTTTCTCATATTTAATGACGCTATTTTTATCGATCACATATTCTGTTGAAACCTTATCTCCAACCTTCATACCCAAATCAGGTAAGTAAAAGTCAAAAATCAGACGGCCTCCGTCACCTATATGGTCATAAAAATTTCGTAAGGCTTGAACAGATTCTTCATAGTCTGTTATAAGCATTAAAGTACCTGTAGGTACAATGATTGCTTCGTAATTACGAATTGGTAAACGCATCGTTACCCAACTGCCTAAACCTAAATTCGTACGTAATCCTTTGCGCCGTAAATAATAATTGCAAAGTTCCATCATTTCTTGTGATTGATCAATTCCATCAACCTGCAATCCCTTTTCCATTAATGGAATAAGCATTCTCCCTGTCCCACATCCAGGTTCAAGTATAGGACCCTTTACATTTTCTAATTGTGAAAAATAATATTCAATATCACCATTTAATGAATGTCCAACTGGTTTTGTAAAATTATAAACCTCGGTACATAGTTGCCCGTAATTTTCAGTCATCCTTATCACTTCACTCCACTCCTTACATTACAATCTTATAAAACCAATGATTGTCCCTAGTTTAGTAAAAAATCTGCGGTTTTCCCGTTTCCGGATGTGGCATTGTCTTAAGTTCAATCCCAAAAACTTCTTTCATTACTTTCATATTATTAAATAATTCGACTCTACCATCAGCGAGTAACTGACCGTTTTTCATAAAAATGAGTTGGTCTGCAAATAAGGAAGCAAGATTTAAATCATGTAGAACAGCTACTATTGTTAAACCATTTTGTTCTTGTTGTTGCTTTAGCAGCTTTAATAATTCAAGACTATGTTTAATATCTAAATGATTAGTTGGCTCATCTAAAAATAATAAAGATGGTTCTTGTGCAAATGCCTTTGCCAACAGTACTCGTTGTCGTTCACCACCACTTAAAGAGGTAAAAATTCGATTCCGTAAATGCGTCGCATTTGTCATTTCAAAACATTCATCAATTAATTGATAATCTGATTCCTTTATATCTCTGAATATACTTCCATAAGTATATGGATACCTGCCTAAAAGTACTATTTCCTCAGATGTAAAGTCCATGTTTACGGGTTGTTCCTGTGTCAATACAGATATTTTTTGTGCCAATTCCCTTTTTGAAAAGGTGGATGTTGCCTTCCCTTCTACAAAAACCTCACCTGAACTATTTGTAAGCAATCCCATGATTCCACGAATAAGCGTTGTTTTCCCACTTCCATTCGCTCCTAGCACAGCACAAAAACTTCCTTTCGGAACTTCGAAAGAAATATTTTGCAAAATTGGTTTTTGCTTGCTATAACCTGTAGTGTAATCTAGAACTCGTAGCATAAATGACTCTACCCTTTTTAATTACTGCATAAATACATACAACTTTTAGGAAATAAATTATATATCTTTTCTTTTTAATTGTTGTCTGATCAATAGATAACCGAAAATTGGAGCACCAATAAACGCTGTCACGACACCTATCGGCAATTCGGACGGCGAAAGAATGGTTCGTGCAATCAGATCTGCAAACACTAAGAAAGTACCACCGACTACCAAAGAAAAAGGTAACACATGTTTATGATTCGAACCAATAAGGAGGCGCACTAGATGAGGAATTACCAATCCGACAAAACCAATTGCACCTGATACTGCAACTGCTGCGCCAGTCAATACAGCTGATGCTGTCAATATATACGTCCGTTTACGTTTTACATTTACACCTATGTAATGTGCTGCTTCATCGCCAAGTGCCAAAGTGTTTAGTTCTCTATAATGAAACAATATCACTATGACTGCAACAACAAAAAATGGAACTATAAGTCCCACATGACCCCAATTACGCATTGATACGCTTCCCATGAGCCAGAACAGAATTTGTCTAAAACTATCTTGTTTTGCAGTGGATATTAAAAATGTTACTAACGCACCTATAAATGAATTTAAAATAATTCCTGTTAAAATTATCGTTTCATTCGCAAAGGATCTACTTGAGATTTTTGTTATAAATAAAACTAGGAATAATGAAAGTATGCTTCCACATATCGAAACTATAGGTAATGTATAATTTCCTAAAAATCCTAATTGAATTTGCATAAATAGTACAATAACTGCCCCAAGTGAAGCCCCAGAGGATACCCCAATTGTGTACGGTTCAACAAGAGGATTCCGAAATAACCCTTGGAGTGCCGCTCCAGATAACGCCAATGACGCACCCACAAAAAATGCTAAAAGAACTCGTGGTAATCGAATATCCCAGATAATAGCATCAAAGGTGGATGTCCCCATGTTATTTCCGCTAATATTGAGATGTTTCCCAATAATCACAAAAATTTCATTTGTAGAAATCTGAACCGATCCATTCAAAAGACTGATAGCAATTGTTGAAATTGACATTAAAAATGCAATACTATACCAACTTATAAATTTCTTCAATAGCATCTCCTCCTTCGAACCCTTTGTCCCTTTGAAGTATTTCTTAATTAATAAACTCTATAGATTGTACCCAATGCCAAAGAGACAACCTTCAACAAATTTACGTGTGAAATTAAACACTTCCTCACGCTCTGGTTCATTGAAAATTTCATGATAAAAATTCGGCCACTCTTTGTAATGCTTCTCGTGAGCAGGACAAAAGTGAAACCATTTTTTTACCGCATGCTTATCAACAATACGGTCATCGCCACCTTGCATCACTAGAAGTGGCAAATCTTGAAAATTTTCATTTCTTAAAAATGCCGCGCGCATAGCAGAGACCAGTTCACGGAACCATCGCACCGAAACCTTTTTTACATAAAGTGTATCCCCTGCATCAGCATCAATTACTTCCTTATTACGCGTTGCAAGTGACGGACTTACACCCGAATCCATTCGCAATTTAGGTTTAAAAAGATTTAAAACATAGGACACAGTGTTTAGAACTGCATTCGGTTTATGTACTAAATTTAAACAAGGCGAGGACAAAATGACACCTGCCAAATTATAAGTTCCTTCCTCCAACAATCGAATTGCTATTAGTCCTCCCATACTATGGCCTAACAAAAAAACTGGCAATTCGTATGAGTACGCTTCAAATATCCAGGATTTAACCTCTGTTAAATATTGTACAAAAGATTGAATATGCCCTAAATTTGATCTTTCAGTTAATCCTTGACCTGGCAAATCCCCCATAATAACATGGTAACCTGCTTCATTCCATTTTTGAGCTAGCCATTTGTATCGCCCATGATGTTCCATTGCACCATGTATAATGACTATGACACCCAATGGTTTATGTGTTGTTTCAAATTTTTTCATTAAAAACCGCCTATCTAAAAATAATATAAAAAGATTTATATCATATCTGTTCTATTATACACTTTAAGTATTAGAAATTTTATAAAGTAAGGAAGGATTTTAATGAAAATTATCGAATTTCAGGGAAAAAAGCCGAAAATTGATTCATCAGTATTTATCGCAGAATCCGCAGTTATTATAGGTGATGTTGAAATTGGAGCAGGATCTAGTGTCTGGTATGGAACTGTCATTAGGGGAGATGTTGCACCTGTTCGAATAGGTAAAAATGTAAATATCCAAGAAAACAGTGTACTACATGAAAGTTATGGAATACCACTCATCATTGAGGACGATGTAACAATAGGACATATGTGCACACTTCATTCATGCACAATACGAAAAAACACACTAGTAGGAATGGGCTCTATTTTACTTGATGATACTGAAGTAGGTGAAGAATGCCTTATAGGGGCGGGGTCACTACTTGCCGAGGGTAAAAAATACGAATCAGGGCAAATGATCATTGGTAGACCCGCAAAACCTATCCGTAGTTTAACTAGTGAAGAAAAAATGGAAATGATTAAAAATGTGGACGTATATGTAAAAAAAGCACAAATCTATAGAGAGATGCAAAAAAAAAATTAGTATAGAAAATAAAGGAATTCCTTTTTTAGGAATTCCTTTATTTCAAATCAATTTTATTTAACAAACAAAAATAATCGTTATCTACTACCCAAAATCATAGCGCCTTCTTTTAAATCAGCTGCCTTATCAGTCTTTTCCCATGAAAGATCTAAATCATTACGGCCAAAGTGTCCATATGCAGCTGTTTGTTTATAGATTGGACGACGTAGATCTAGCATTTTAATAATACCAGCTGGACGTAGATCGAAATTCTTTTCAATTAATTCAACTAATATATCTTCGCTTACAACACCAGTTCCAAATGTATCAACCGAGATTGAAACAGGACGAGCAACACCAATTGCATAAGCTATTTGAACTTCTGCTTTATCAGCCAAGCCTGCAGCTACGATGTTTTTCGCAACATACCGAGCTGCATAAGCAGCAGAACGGTCAACTTTTGTTGGATCCTTACCAGAGAATGCACCGCCGCCATGACGAGCATAACCTCCGTAAGTATCAACGATAATCTTACGACCTGTTAACCCAGCATCACCAACGGGTCCTCCGATCACGAAACGGCCAGTTGGGTTGATATAGAATTTTGTATATTCATCAATAAATTCTGCCGGAATAATTGGAAAAATAACATGTTTTTTAATATCTTCTTGAATTTGTTCCAATGTTGTATCTGGTGAATGTTGTGACGAAACAACGATTGCATCGATACGAACTGGTTTATTTTCTTCGTTATATTCAACAGTAACTTGCGTTTTACCGTCTGGACGAAGATAAGCTAATGTTCCATTTTTTCGAACTTCCGTTAAACGACGTGATAATTGATGTGCTAAAGAAATAGGTAGTGGCATTAATTCTGGTGTTTCATTACAAGCAAATCCAAACATTAGCCCTTGGTCACCCGCGCCGATTGCTTCGATTTCATCTTCAGACATTAAGCCTTCTTTTGCTTCTAACGCTCGGTCAACCCCCATTGCGATATCTGCAGATTGCTCATCAATTGCAGTTAATACCGCACAATGATCTCCATCGAAACCATAATCCGAGCTATTATAGCCAATTTCATTGATTGTACTACGAACTAATTTTGGAATATCAACATAAGTAGATGTTGTAATTTCCCCAGCAACTAATACTAAACCGGTTGTTACAGAAGTTTCGCACGCTACGCGCGCATTTGGATCCTTCGCTAAAATCGCGTCTAATACTGAATCCGAGATTTGGTCACAAATCTTATCCGGATGTCCTTCAGTAACTGATTCAGATGTAAATAATTTGCGTTTTGCCATTATTAGACCTCCATTTTACAAGTATTATTTTATGACAAGCTCTAAAAAATTATTTAGAAAGAAAAAAACCTTTCTTCTTTTAAGAGGAAAGGTCGTAATAAGCATTGCTTAATCCTTTCTCTCATCGTTCGAAGTATTTTACTTCGCTCAAATTAGCACCTTGTAATCACCTTTCGGTTTCTTACCGGTTGCTGGGCTTCGCAGGGCTTGTCCCTCCACCTCTCTTGATAAGAGCTATCATATGAACCAATCATAGTAGGTTTTATTAGGAAATGCAATCCATAACAGGTAAATTTCACATATATTTCACTTTAGATAACTAAAACTCAGCAAATCAACAAGTAAAAGCCACTTGATATATTTAACGCTTCTTTACTGGAATCCAGATTTCGTAAATGCATCTTCTGAATCTTGGTTTTCAGTTACATACACCTCAAGCTCATAGTTAACTTGATAATTACAAAAAGCTAAAAAGGACCTGAACTAAAATGACATGTTACTCTAAAGTAACAGTCCTTTAACTGTCAACTTCAGGAGGACAAATCAAGATGTTCAAATCCTTCACATTTTATTTCAATGCATCATAACGCTTTAAGAAGTCAATTGCTTGCTGTTTCCGGAAAACCTCACGGACTGCGTATGCAGTTCCAAATTCATTATTGCTACGTGTAATCCAATCGGCAACATTTTTTACTGCCATGGATGCGTTTGCTGTAGCGATTCCAATTCCAGCTAATTCCACAATTTCAGCATCTGTTTCATCACAACCAAAAACCACAGCCTCAGCAATGTCGATACCTAAATGCTCACATAAATAATTCAATCCGTTTTTTACATTGACTCCCTCAGGCAATATCGTTACTTTTCCATCTTCATCAATTTGCATGTCGATATTCTCAAATATTGCTTTCAAAGCCGCAATTGCATCTGTTCGATCTTCTATATTCTCAAAGTACACATCTATTTGTTGGGGTGCGATCGGTACTACAAGTAAATGTTCAACCAAGGATTCTACATACTGTTGTGTGTAGAAGGTGTAATCATTTGCTGCCCAACGAATTTTTGAATTCATACGATTTGGAAAGCGTATGGAGTTTGCATAAGTTTGTTCATCATGAATGATTCGAACATGACAATCCATACTCTCCAGTAAACGTACAATATCAATTGTGGTTGACTCGGATATCCTCTTAACAAAAATTGGCCGAGTTAAAGCTTCAGCTATAAAACCACCTTGGTTGGAAATTATATGTGGTTTGAAGGTGAAATTCTTTCCGATTTTAAGAGCATGTTGATAACTCCTTGATGTATAAAATACGACTTCTACTCCTTTATTTGCAGCGTCTTGTACAGCAGCCCTGGTGATTTTATGTAGCCTACCTCTCGTATTCAATAAACAACCATCCATGTGAATCACAAGCAGTCGATAAATCACTTTTGCCACAGCCTTTCAATAAAAAACCTTTACTTCTTTCTTATGTATTTAAGACAAAAAAAATAACCCGAGAACGAGTTATTCTAGGCTACTTTCTGTTATAAAAATTGTATTTTGTTTTAAAAGTAAATTATTGATTTCCTCCATAGATTTCCTCTAATGGTTTCATAATAATTCTGGTTACATCATTGATTACTACTGAAAAACGTTGTTCTGCTTCCATTAATTTTACAATGTTCGGATTTTGTTGAGCCATTGTCAGTGTCAATTGTGCTGCTTCCATTTCTTCAGTAGGAATTTCCTGCCCCATCATTTGCATCGTTTGGAATTTCATTTGCAATTCACGAAAATTGTTAAATAACTGCTTAGTGGTTGGATCTGTATTAACAGCATCAAAAGCACTCTTTAACGCTGCATAATCACCACTTTCACGAATTGATTTCTCCAAACTATAAGCTAAATCATAAAGATTTGTCATACTGCTGTTCCCTCCATATTTTCCTAAATTATTTTTGGCGCTCAAGATGCATAAATCATTATTATAAAAAAAGTACGAATTAAATCTGAACCTGTTTTTCATACTTTACATGTATATTTTTTATAGAATAAAAAATAACAAGCGATCCCTGTAAAATGAAATCACTTGATTATTTTTAGGTTGTATTTTTATTCTGTTACTGAATAAAAGCAGCGTTTTGGTGAATGAATACGTCCTTCTTTTACTAGAATCTTAATTGCTTTGTCAACTTCCTTGCGATCCAAGCCAGTTAATTCTGCTATTTTTCCACCACCTAACGGTTCACCAGCTGCCTTCATTGCGTCGAAAACTTTTTCTGTCATTTTATATTCCTCCAGTTGAAATGATATTTTAAAGATATCATCTTAACTTTTCCATTTCAAGAAACGCAAGAAAAAAGAGCAGCAAAATCTGCTACTCCTTTGACCTTTCAATCCATTCTGCAAGTTTCTCGCGGAGCGGCGCAAAACCGCTATTAGTTTCAACCGGCAATGCTTTAGGCAATTGGTGATCATTATTTCGAGGAACTCGACGACTCATTTCACGGGTTGTTGGATCATCATTTCTCATTGTCAATGCTATTTTTCCATCTACTGGATCAATTGAAATGACACGAACTTTAACCACATCACCTATTTTCACAAAGTCTGTTATTTCCTTTACAAATCCATTTGTAATTTCAGATATGTGAACCAGACCCTGTGTATCATCATCTAAGGAGATGAAAACACCATACCGCTGAAGGCCGGTTACGGTACCTTCAACAATTTGCCCACACTCATAAATGTTGCCCATAACTACCTTCCTTATCAATTTTCAGAGAACTATATGTACGCCTTTAATCATAAACCATTTCTATTAAAAAATCCAAGAAGGTTTTTTAAAAAAAGTAGATACTAGATTCGCTTTTACGTCTTCATTTTGTTTCTGAATAACGTTATAAATCTGAAACATTACAAATCAAAGTCCTTAATATGAAATTATTTTACCGTTTTTATGTAAAAATCAGTTTATAAACCAAATCACACATAAATTAAAATTGCAATAGTTTCCCATTAAATTTTGTTGGAAAAATTTTCGCTTGTTCTCTTGAATATGCAACTAAATCTAGGTATAATCTGTTTCCAATGACACTGTATTTAGTGTTTTATATACATTTTAGAGCAATTCATTTACATAACTAAAAACCGCTATTCTAGTAGGTTTTCAAATAAATAAAAGGGGATAAAGCAATGGAAGCAGTACTAACTCAAGCATTAAAAACCTATAAAATTGTTAAGAGGGATGGGCGACTGGTAGATTTTAATATTACAAAAATTTCGAATGCTATTAATAAAGCATTTACAGCTCAAAAGCAATATGTCTCAGAAGAATTTTGCTTGGATTTAGCAAAAGAGGTTTTTGAATCAGATATTTTACCATCTGAAAATGCGCCGACAGTTGAGGAAGTACAGGATGCAGTAGAGCTTCTATTACTTAAAAAGGGCTATGCACAAGTTGCAAAAGCCTATATTCATTACCGTACTGAAAGAAGCAAAATCCGTGAAATGAATTCTAGCTTAATGAAAATATATGAAGATATTACTTTTTCATCTGCAAAAGAGAGCGACTTGAAACGTGAAAATGCGAATGTCGATGGCGACACAGCGATGGGTACGATGTTGAAATATGGATCTGAAGGTTCTAAACATTTTTCTGAAATGTTTTTATTAAAGCCCGAGCATTCTAAGGCACACAAATCTGGTGATATACATATTCACGATTTGGACTTTTTAACACTTACAACAACTTGTTGCCAGATTGACTTGATTAAACTCTTTAAGGATGGATACAGCACCGGGCACGGTTACTTAAGAGAACCAAATGATATTTTGAGCTATTCTGCACTTGCTTGTATTGCTATTCAATCAAACCAAAATGACCAGCACGGTGGTCAAAGTGTACCTAACTTTGACTATGCTATGGGTTTAGGTGTTCGTAAAACATACCGAAAAAATTATCGAAAAAACTTGAGCAAGGCCTTTACATTAATGTTTGGAGCAGATGACGCTCGCGACCTTGTGAAAGAAGTTGGTTTAAGCGTTCTAAACGAAGGGCATGAATTACGTATCAATGATAACCAAAGCTACCGCAACACAGAAAAAGCCATTTTTGTTGAAAAAGGTTTTGACGCTATATTGGTTGAGCGTGCTCAAGCATTCGCTTTAAAAGAGGCTTGGCATGAAACAGATAAGGCAACATTCCAAGCAATGGAAGCATTAGTTCATAACTTAAACACAATGAATTCACGCGCAGGAGCACAGACTCCATTTTCTTCTATTAACTATGGAACTGATACTTCAGAAGAAGGGCGAATGGTTGTACGTAATCTCTTGTTAGCCTTAGAAAGTGGTTTAGGGAATGGTGAAACACCTATTTTTCCTATTCACATATTCCGAGTGAAAGAATCCATTAATTTAAACCCTGATGCACCAAACTATGATTTATTTAAATTGGCTTGTCGCGTTAGTGCAAAAAGATTATTTCCTAATTTTTCATTCCAAGATGCGCCATTCAATGCCCAATATTTAAGAGAAGGTAGACCTGAAACAGAGATCTCGTATATGGGCTGTCGAACAAGAGTAATCGGAAATACATTCGATCCAAACAATGAAATTACTTTTGGTCGTGGCAACCTAAGTTTTACATCTATTAATCTACCTAGAATTGCAATTCAAGCACAAGGTAATAAAGAGGCATTTTTTGAAAAACTAAATAGTTTAGTAGATTTATGTGTAGATCAACTATTAGAGCGTTTCAAAATTCAAGCTTCTAAGAAAGTTAAAAATTACCCTTTCCTTATGGGGCAAAACGTTTGGCTCGGTAGTGAAAATCTGAGCTATGAAGATAGTATTGGTGAAGTTTTAAAACACGGAACCTTAACAGTTGGTTTTATCGGATTAGCTGAAGCCTTAGTCGTTTTAACTGGGAAGCATCATGGTGAGAGTGAACTTTCTCAAAAACTTGGTGTAGAAATTGTAAGCTTTATGCGTAAAAAAACAGATGAAGAATCTAAGAAGCATTTGTTAAATTTCTCTCTAATCGCTACGCCAGCTGAAGGACTATCAGGGCGTTTTGTTAAAATCGACCGTAATCTATTTGGAGAAATCCAAGGTGTAACAGATAGAGAGTACTACACGAATAGTTTCCATGTTCCAGTTTATTACAAAATTGGCGCTTTCGATAAAATACAAATTGAGGCACCTTATCATGCATTAACAAATGCGGGTCATATAACTTATGTTGAACTAGATGGTGATCTATCGAAAAACCTAGACGCATTTGAAAAAGTAATTCGTACTATGCATCAATCAGGCATTGGTTATGGTTCCATTAACCACCCGGTTGATCGTGATCCAGTTTGCGGATTTACAGGTGTAATCAATGATGAATGCCCTAAATGTGGCCGTCATGAAGATGGAGATATTTACTTTGAGAGAATTCGTCGAATTACTGGCTATTTAGTGGGTACACTAGATCGCTTCAACAATGCAAAGCAAGCAGAAGTAAGAAATCGTGTGAAACATGGTGTGAAATAATAATTTTTTTAAAAAAGTGACTAGTTAATTCTAGTCACTTTTTCATCAGTTACCGAAATGAAAGAGGTTTTTATATGCAACTTCGTATCTCTGGCATTATTGAAGAATCAGTTGTTGATGGTCCGGGCATCCGCTTTGTAGTTTTTACACAGGGCTGCTTTCATAAATGTATTCAATGCCACAACCAAGCTACGCATGATCCCGAAGGTGGTCGATTAATAGAGATTGAAGAATTACTTCAAATGATTAAAAAGAACCCTCTTTTGGATGGTGTTACATTCTCAGGTGGAGAGCCGCTTCTGCACACCGAAGCACTCACATTACTAGCCAAAGAGTGTCATCAACTTGGATTAAACGTCATTTCATACACTGGGTTCATTTGGGAAGATTTAATGAAAAACAAGAAGCATTTTGCTGATTATTTAAGTCAAGTGGATGTTTTGATTGATGGACCTTTCAAAATTGAATTGAAGTCACTTAACTTAAGCTTTAGAGGTTCCTCAAATCAACGGATTATTGATGTTCAAAAGAGCTTAAAATCTGATGATTTAGTGTTATTAGACTGGTAAATATAATAAAAGGGCGTTCAATTGCAATTAATTCATCAAGAATAATTGTAACCGAATGCCCTTTATTACTTTAAAATTAGCTCTGTTAAAGTTTGTTGTTGATAATTTTTATTTTTTATCAACATTTATATAATTTGTTGGAAATTAGAGAAATTGAGCGGTATTCCCGTGGTAAGAAACGTATACGTTTCTGGTCTGAATGAGACTACAGGCTCACAGCCCTACCACAGGAATTTCCGCCATTTTATCAATTAACATGTCATTGCTTTTTGATTAACATTAAACATTAACAGAACTTTAAAATTTAAAATTACCTATTTCAAAACCTTAATTTCAACAATTTTGATTTCTTCTACTGGTCGATCTTGAGAACCAACTTTAGTTGCTGCAATAGCATCCACAACATCCATACCATCAACTACCTGTCCAAATACGGTATGTCGATGGTCAAGATGGGCTGTACCACCAACTTCAAGGTATTTTGCGATAGCTTCTTCCGGATATCCAGCACCCTCAAATTGGCTACGAGTTGCTGGAGCATCTGATTTATGTACAATGAAAAATTGACTTCCATTCGTATTTGGCCCAGCATTCGCCATCGAAAGCGCTCCACGAAAATGGAATAAATCCGAGGCAAATTCATCTTCAAATTTAGAACCCCAAATACTCGTTCCACCCATTCCTGTTCCTTGAGGGTCTCCACCTTGAATCATAAAGTCCTTGATTACACGGTGAAAAACAACTCCATTATAATATCCGCTTTCAGCGTGTCCTATAAAGTTTTCTACTGTTTTTGGTGCTTGCTCTGGGAACATTTTAATTTTTATAGCACCCTTTGTTGTAACCATTTCAACTAATCTTTCATTTTCTTGTACTTCAGTAAACTGTGGTAAAGTAGTCATTTTTATATCCTCAATTCAGTGCAGTGTTTTATTTTAAAATATTGATTTTTTCAATCTTTATATCTTTTACAGGTTTATCGTTAGAAACTTCTACTGCTGCAATTTTATCAACAATATCCATACCTTCTGTAACTTGTCCAAATACTGTATGTTTTTGGTCCAACCATGGTGTTCCGCCAACTTCTGCGTACTTTGCAGCAGCATTTTTTGGCCATCCACCTTGGCTTAAAGCATCTTCCGTGTATTTAGCAGCTGCTGTTGCTTCTTTACTCATTTGAACAATAAAGAATTGACTACCATTTGTATTTGCACCTGAGTTTGCCATTGAAAGCGCCCCGCGGAAGTTGAATAAATCCATTGAAAACTCATCTTCAAAAGGTGCGTTCCAGATAGATTCACCACCTGTTCCAGTACCATTAGGGTCACCACCTTGAATCATAAAGTCTTTTATGACACGATGGAAAATAAGCCCGTTGTAATATCCTTTTTCTGCATGTGTGATAAAGTTTTCAACTGCTTTTGGGGCTCTATCTGGGAATAACATGATTTTAATATTTCCCATTGTTGTAACCATTTCAACTTCTCTTTCAGTACCTGTTAAGCCTTCTCCGAATTGTAACAAATCAACTTTTTCTGGAACTTTCGTTTGTTCAGTCTGACTTTTATTTTCAGAACCTGATTTTTTTTCGGTAGTTTTTGTTTCCTCTTTTTTTCCACAAGCTGCAAGTCCAATAATTGCAACTAGCATTACTGTGATGACTAATAGTTTTTTCATCATATCCTCCATAGCAATTGGCCATCTGGCCATTTTTTCATTAAACCTGTTTCAGTATATCAAAAACATCTTGAATTTTCATCTCTTGTTCTGAGGCATATACTTTTAAAAACTTTTGAGCATCTTTAGAGTTCCGAATGAGATCCTCTATTGATTCACCCTTAAGTAGTTGACCATCATTTAGAATACCGATGTTGTCTCCTAAACGAATCGCTTCCTCTAAATCATGCGTAACGACAATCAATGTAAAACAAAGATGCTTTCTTAAAGTATGAACCAAATCATGCATTTCTTTCTTTTTGTGGCGATCCAGATTACTAAAAGCCTCATCAAGTAGTAGGACATTAGGTTCTACCATCAATCCACGAGCAATAGCTATACGTTGTTTTTGTCCAGATGAGAGAGAACTTGGATACCGTGCTTCAAACCCCTGCATCCCCACAAAATCTAATAATTGAATAGCTTTTTCGTGAATTTTTGCTTTTTTCATTCCTCTCATTCGAGGAGCAAATGTTAGATTTTCATAAACTGTCATATGGGGGAACAAAGAATCTTCTGGAGATACAAGTACACTATCCCTTTTTTCCATTGGAAGTTCATTCATCCTTTGCAAACCAAAAAAAATGTTTCCTGAAGTAGGCGTGAATTCTCCTGTAATCATTTTGAGAATACTGGTTTTGCCACTTCCACTTTCTCCAAGAATCGAAAAACTATCACCTGAGGAAATAGTTAGGTTTAAATCTTTTATAATTTGTTTCCCATTCAATACAAGATTTAGAGTTTCTAGTTTTACACTTTCCATTTTTTCAACCCCTTTCGAACAAATGACGTAACAACATATCCCATTAACAAGTACATCAGAATATAGACAGCTCCAATATTACGATTTGAAGTTTGCAGGTAAGGTGCTATCACCATAGAAAAATTAATATCCTCATATTCACCTAGAAATACATTGATATAATACTGTCCATAAGAAACAGAAAAAGCAAATAAGAAAGCACTATATAAATATTCTTTTATCATAGAAAGTTCTATATGTATTAATGTTTGAACGTTGGTTAAACCCAAATTTTTAGAAATTAGAAACCATTTTCGACCAATTTCTTTATAGCCCGAATATATCACCATAAATGCATAAGGAATCGAAAAATAAACATGCATTATGAAGATATTGATTATAGATGAAGCTGAAGCACTTAAAAATAATCTGTGCATACCCATACAAATTCCTACAACAGGAAAAAGCAATGGCAAATAAAGAAAGCCTTCAAACTTAGTTGCTAAGCGCGTGTTCATTCTCATTAAGCCAGAGGAAGCTAAAATTGCTAGTACAATGGATACAACTGCAACAATACAAGAGAATATGCAAGTATAAATCAGAATCTTATAGTCACCGGAAGAAAAAAAATAATAGAAACCCTTCCCAGAAAATTGCTTAGGGTACCAGTCCTCAAATTTCCATACAGTAATATAGGACCATAAAAACAAAGAAAGTCCAGGCAGCAAAAAGAAAGGAAATAAGATGAACTTAAGTAAACTAGCGAATATTTTCATCTGCTGCTCCCCCCTTCTCGCTAATTAGGAGTATGTAAATGAAAGAAAGAAAACATGCAAAGATGATCGACAGTGCTGATATGGTCATAGCCATTGAACGTTGTTCTAAAACTGGGCTATTAAAAAAAATAACACTCATTTCACCAATTGATTTTGGGTTTGAAGTGCCTAAGAAAAAGAAACCTTCATAACTAAGAAAAATAAAATTAAAGAGAACAATCCATACAGCAAAAATAGTTCTTTTTGCTAGTGGAAGAGCAACCTGAAAAAAATACTGTAAAGGCCTTATGCCCAAATTCAAAGCTGCACTGTAATACTTTCCATTAATCTTGGCAAACAGATCATAAGTAGCTAAAACTGTGAATGGAGTTCCTTTTAAAACATATACAAGGACAATCCCAATTCCGTTAGGATTAAAAATGATATTCATGGACTTCTCGTAACCAAAAACAAGATAAAGTATTTTTGCTAAAAGGCCTTTATCACTAAAAGTATTATAGATTAACAAAGAAGCAGCAACATAAGAAATAATGACAAAGAGACCCCAAAATGTAAATATCGGTGGAAGCTTTTCATTTTTTGTTTTGAAGGAAAATAGGATACCTAGTAACACTGAAAAAATACTAGAAATAAATGCAACTTTTAGACTATATAATAGATTTTGTTGGAATTCATGACTTTTAAAAAGGGTTATATAGTTGTTCAAATTAATTTCTGTCATTCCTAGCCCACGGATTAAGCCCAGACTTTCTTCGAACACGTTCCAACTGCCGATAAACGAAACAAAGCCCACCAACAAAAACGCCGGTAGGCAGCAGATAATTGTATAAAGAGATAATCTGTGTTTCAAATTATTTAGCAAGTAATACATCCTCTTTCCAAATTTCTTCAATTAAAGCAACAAGTTTAGCAGGTAATTCTGGCTTTCCATATTTGTTTAAACTATCTTGTGGAAGGATCAAATTAGCTGCATTTTCACTGTTTGGTTTTATTGCATCAAATTTTTCTTTCTCTACAGCTGTAAGTCTACTAAATTCAAGAACCGGGGCATCTCCCCATCCGTCAACCCTTGCCTTTTCCACTTGCATATCAACAGACAGGATAGCATTTATCACTTTTTGTGCATCATCTGTATTTTTTGAATTAAACGGAATGGCTAAGAAATGAGTGTTAAAAGGAGTTCCATATTCCCATAAAAAGGGTCTTGTTGTTTTTGGCCAATCACCAGCTTCAACTTTACGGTACCCTTTCATTGTATTGTAATCCATTGTTAACCAAACTTCACCATCTTGGTACAACTTCTCTAAGGAAGCCAAATCCTTTGGATATGTTACACCCTTTTTCCAAAGTAAAGGTTTGATTGAGTTTAAATATGCCATCGCAGGTTTAATAGTTTCTCTAACTTTTTCTTTATCTTCTGGCATTGTAAATAATCTATCAAAACCAATTTTATCGTATAAAACTGTTCGAAGGAACGCAGACCCAGTAAAATCAGTAACCTCAGGATATGTAAATTTACCAGGGTTTTTCAACAAAAATCCCGTTAATGCATCCGTGTTCATTGGAGGGTTTCCTACTTTTGCACTGTCGTAGAAGAAGGAAAATTGCGCTTTCCCCCAAGGTGCTTCGTATCCATCTGTTGGATATCCAAAGTCCATATTTACTGCTGGATCGCTTAAATTTAGATATTTTTTTGCATTATCCATTTTTTTTAAGAACGGTCCAAATAATAAACCTTTCTCTTTAGCATAATAGAAGTTTTCACCGTTAATCCAAATGCCATCAATGCTACCTTTTTTACCAGCTTCTTTTTCGTTGGTCAATTTTGCAAGGTATTCATCTGCATTCATTGGCATCCATTTCATTTCAAGGCCTGTTGTTTTTTTTACATATTTTTTTACAGTCTTATTCATATAATCGTTGATGACTGGATCTCCACCCCATCCAGCAATAACAACTGTTTGTGTTTCTTTGTTACTTCCTTTTTTTTCATCCTCTTTACTGCATGCTGTTAAATCAATTATGTGGTCTTCAAAAATAAATATCAAGGTAAAAAAGATGAAAGTTTCTGTTCTTTCCGTTAATCCGGCTTGATAATGAAAGCTTTTCTTCCCTTCATTTTTCACTAGATTACCTGTAGTTAAGAACATTGTCATGGAAATTATAAAAGTACAAGCCAATACCATCAATGAAAAGGTTGTCTCTGAATGTTTAAGTGCAATTGCAATAATAAAAGTAATTTCAACAATACGGTCAAATAAAAGATCCATCAATGTACCTAATTTACTCGTTTGACCAGTTTTTCGCGCCATAGTACCATCAACAGCATCTAAGGCACCAGAAAGCCACATGAATGCTACTGCAAGCCATATAAATTCAAAATAATAAAAAACACTTGATGAAATCCCCAGAAATAAGGCTAGCAGAGTAACCTGAGTCGGTTTCCATTTTAACCAAATAAAGAAGTTTGCTACTCGATCAAAAATCCCCTCTACCTTATGTCTAGCATGTGTATCAAGCATGAATATTCCTCTCTTGAAACATTTATTCTTTATTAAAATGTTTTCTTATTGTTTTAAATTTGTTCCATAAGTTTCTTGTTACTTTTTTGTTAAACACAACTTCTAGCAAATGATACGCTTCCTTATGATGTCCACGAAAAGCCTCAACACAAGATTCACAATAGGTAAGTACCGGTCTATCTTCTATGTCTTTTTCTCGTAATTTCCACATTCTCTCAGAAGCTTTTTTGTTTGACACAAAACACATATTTTGTCTTCCGCAGCATAGTGTTTTAGATTGATTACATGAAAACTCTAACATTGCTACTTCTCTTTCATCTAGCAATTGACGAGTAACTTGATGGACTTCCCGCTCTTTTCTTGTTGAGCAAGGGTCATGGAGCTTATAGATATCTGTAAATTCTGTGGCCTTACCAGGGTTATTCTTCACATATTCTGCAACAATCGGCCATGCTGATCGAACATTTCCAGAAAATGTATTAGGTAAAGTATTCAAGCAGTTCGTACACAACGTATAAATAGTTTCAACACCACTCCACTCATAATACTCTTTCAATTCTGAAATACGAGCGCTTTTTTGTTTCTCAGACCCAATTGATAAGGTCGGTTTTGAACAACAATGAGTTGATAAACCCATCTCTGGATTATGATCTTTAAAAATCTGATACGTCTGTTCAAAAACTTCAGGTTCAAGTTTCATTGCAGAACAACCTGGCCAAAAAACTTCTTTTGACTTTGTACCTTTAGCAAGAAAAGGTCGAGAATATAAATACTGATTAAATAAGACCATTTTTTTTGTTAGGCTCATTTGTATTCACCTGAATTTGTAATTGTGATAAGCATCATGATAGTTTCATCCGTTCGTTTTCTTCAAATGAATTTTCAATACTTTTCTGACCTTTAAATTTATTTTTTTTTGCTTCTTTCTTTGTACATGGTTTTTATAATAAAAACCAATATGGTGATTGAAAAAAGAATTAGAATTCCAGATAAAACCATTTTTGCTGATCCGGTTAACATACCTCCAACATAGGAGTAAACAATCGTTGCTGGTAGTTGTCCAACACCAGTAGCAACAAAAAATTCCCAGAATCCCATAGAAGTCAAACCCGCACCATAACTAATTATATCGAATGAAACAAACGGCAATAATCGACAAATAATCACAGTATGTTTACCATAACGAGCAAAGAAATCATCTACTTGTTTTAATAAAGTATTACTTGTTAATTTTACGACAGCTCCACGTCCAAAGAATCGAGCTATATAGAAACATAATACTGCTCCAGCCATTGCACTTGACCAAGAGAGGATTGCACCTTGCCACCAGCCAAAGACTGCTGCATTCGAAAAAGTTATTAAAACAGCAGGAATTGGAGCTAATACGGACTGTAAGAGCATTAGTAGAAATGAAACACCTGCAGCCCACCCACCAAATGAACGAATATATTCAATAACTCGATCAACGTCCATTGAACCAAGCATTGAGCCCAATTCTTTTGTTTCCTTACTTAATTGTGGTTGAAAAAAAGCTGAGAAAACAACAGCAAGAAAGATGTTAAAAGAAACTGCTTTCCAGCTGATATTCATTTGATAGGGTGTTTTGCATTTACGAACACATTTTATATGTAAAAATATAATTGCAATAAAACCTAGTATTAACCAACTTAATAATAAGTAATTAATTGTACTAAATGGAATGCTAGTTTGATGTATCCCTTCTCGAATGATACTTGCTGGAAGAGTAGCAAATCGTGCATTTCCAAACATCGGGTCATTTCCTATCAAAAAGAAAATATAAACTCCCCAAATAATTATGTTAGATACAGTTGTAATGAATCCAATTTCCAGTTTACCTCTCCATTGTATAATCAGCCCGATTACTACCAAAATAAAAAAGGAACCAATCAGTATTTGTCCTGTATTGATCATCATCTCTAGATTCGTGTTTGAAAAAACAGAAAGAGCCAATACAAAAGCAAATATAAAACTGTTATAAACGAGAGTAATACGTTTTAACATTTCTTCACTCCTATTCAAGTTTTTCTCTATATGTAGCACTCCCCCCCGTGAACGTTTACACAGGAGGGATGCCAAGACAATATGTGGTCTTCAGAAACTCTATTTTATTTATCTTCGTGTAATCGGAAGATAACTTGAACTTTTGTTCCATCAGCTGGTAAAACTGTGTCATTACCAAAAAATTGTACAACATTGTTTTGAGTAGATCCTGTTTTGTAGTTTGCATTTGAAGTAATACCTACAGCACAGCTATCTAAACAAAGGATACAACCGGTTTGTTTTTCTTTTGCAGCTTCTAAGTTTCCACCAAATCGGATATCTAAATCAGTGTTTCCACCTTTAGAAGCTTTAATGATATCAGTAAAAGGAATTTCTTTTTGTCCTTCCCATTTTATATAAACATCTAATTTTTCTCCATCAACCGCTATACCGTGATCCATGTCAGCAGTCATATCAGTCAATTTCACGTTATTTCCTGGCGTTGCGCCAAGTGC
The DNA here is from genome assembly GCA_029240105.1 of Caryophanales bacterium. Classification (GTDB taxonomy): domain Bacteria; phylum Bacillota; class Bacilli; order JARBTR01; family JARBTR01; genus JARBTR01. The sequence continues at coordinate 95,972 of JARBTR010000006.1, forward strand.
TACTAAATCGTCATAGAACTTCTTTTGGTCATCCAAAGATCGTAAGATTGCTTTTTCACCATTTGAACCATCTTTAAAAACAACACCGTGACGAGTTGGTTCAGTAAAATATTTACCATTAACTTCTGCATTAACAACTACTTGAGGTACTTCTTTTTCTTTTACTTCTTGTTTTGCTTCTGATTTTTTTTCAGTTTTCTTCTCTTCTCCACATCCTGCTAAACCAACGATTGCGAATAATGCTACTAATACTAGTAAAAACTTTTTCATCTTAATTTCTCCCTTGATGGTTTACATCGCTTTTTAAAAATAATTTAATAAGTAAGAATTCCTAAGTCTAGGGTTTAGGAACTAATAATTTCCTTTTTAATATAAGTGCTATGAGGGTAACAACCAATATCAATCCTGCAGTTATTCCTATATACGACCAACGATTGACTGTATCAGTAACCCCTACAGTACCAACTGTAAACATTGTCACACCAGGTATTAAGAATACGAAAGTAAACAGTGTATACTTCCATAAACTAATTTCCGATATTCCATACGCGAAGTTTTGTAAGTTATAAGGAAAGATTGGAAGGGTTCGAGTAATGAACAATAATATGATTTCATTTTGTACTGAACCATTAAATAGAAAGCTTTTAATTAATTGATTCTTCATAACTAACGGCTTTAACGAATCCTTAAGGAAAGTTCTACCTGCAATAAAAGCGAAAACAGCACCTATGGTAGTAGCAATTAAACAATACAGGCTACCAAGCCATGGCCCGAACAATATTCCAGCCACTATAGCAAATGTAACACCAGGTAAAGCAAAAGCTACACTACCCACTACGGTTATAAGAATATAAATAAGTACAGATCGCCAGTAGTATTGAGACACTAACTTTTCAAAATCTTGAATTCTATCTTTGCTTAAAAACACATTTAACCATTCATAATGCCTATTTAATAAATATAAAGATAAAAAAACTATTGTGAAAATAAACACTTTCCAATATTTTTTCATAACATTCCCATTAAGCTCCCTTTCACAAACATTATATTGTCAATCAAAACAGGTTGCAATTCAAGTTATTAATAAATATAATAATACCAATTAATATTTTTAATAAAGGTATAGGTATGGATTTTAAACAATTAGAGGCATTTACCAGAGTTATTGAATTGAAGAGTTTTACACGAGCTGCAGAGTCTATTTATTTGTCACAAGCATCCGTAAGTCTTTATATTCACTCCTTAGAAAAAGAGCTTAATACACAACTTATCGTACGATCGACAAAAGAATTACTACCCACCAAATCAGGCACGCAATTATACGAGTACGCAAAAAACATAATCGCTTTGCGTGATTTAGCTTTATTTGAAATTCAAGCACAAAAATCTGCTTTAAGTGGGGAGTTTGTGATAATGGCCTCCACAGTTCCAGCACAGTACTTACTTCCTGAGATATTAGCCAGTTTTAATAAGGTTTACCCTGAAATACGTTTTGTCGTTCACCAATCAGATACGTTTGGTGTAACAAAAGGCGTTATATCTCAAGAATGTGAATTTGGTATCGTTGGTGGAAAATTAGAGGAAGCAACTTGTAATTATGATCATATCGTTTCAGATACATTGGTAGTAATAGCTCCTCCAGATGCAGAAATAGATGGTATTACACAAAATAAATTACAAGATTTTTTTTATTCTCAAAATTTTATCATGCGTGAGAGCGGTTCTGGTACACGAGCTGGATATGAGAACTTTATGAAGAATGAAGGAATAGATCCAACAAAAGTAAAGACAATTGCCAGTTTTTCTAACACACAGAGTATTCTACATTCAGTGTCAAAAGGATTAGGTGTCTCCATGGTTTCAAAAATGGCTGCAGAAGATTACGTAAAAAATGGCATGGTTCAAGTTGTAAATATGGATATAAATATGCCTGTTCGACATTTCTATTTTGCTTCCAAGAAAAATGTAATCTTATCACCTATTTCGAAACTTTTTATTGGTTTTGTCCATGAGTATTATGATGATATAAATAGGGCTAACCGGTAATTTTTTTACCCATGGGTCAATAGTACAAATAAAACAAATAAAATGGATTGGTTTTCGAATAATTCCGAAACACCAATCCATTAACTAATTTATGGTTCTGTAAACAATTAAAATTTTATTTTTTTAATGATATCACTGCGATTGTACAGCGAGAAATGCAAATAAGTTCTCCCACTTCATCCGAAATCCTTGTTTCCCAAACTTGAGTTGTCTTTCCAATATGTAATGGTGTACCTACTGCGGTAACTATTCCACTTTTCTTTCCTTTAATATGATTAGCATTAATTTCAAGGCCCACAATACCCTGGCTTTTTGGATCGATATTTAAAAAGCCACCATAACTTGCAACTGTTTCAGCGAGAGCAACTGATGCACCACCATGAAGTAAACCAAATGGTTGACGTGTCCGCTCATCTACAGGCATTGTCATAATAACTTTTTCCTTAGTAGTTTCCTTAACTTCAATTCCAAGTGAATTCATTAATGTATGTTCAAATTCCAATGTATCTGTACCTCAACTATTAGTATTGTCCTTTTATTTTATCAAATTTCAGTATCTAAAAGTATTTATAATCGTATAAAAAAATCTCGGTACTATACCGAGATTTAAAATTTAATAATATGGGTATGGATATACTGGATAATATGGGTATGGATATGCTGGATATGGATAAGGATATCCGTAACCTCCGAAGCCTGGCGAAAGTAGTGCTCCAGTTAATAAGCCTACACCAAAGCCTCCTAAACCAAATCCTGGTCTTCCAAATCCCGGTCTTCCAAATCCAAAACCTGGTCTTCCAAATCCAAAACCTGGTCTTCCAAATCCACCACCAAATCCAGGGCGTCCTACAATTCTAAATTCATCGTACATTTTTATAACCTCCACTAGTCAGTTGACCTACACTATTGTTTATGTTTGGGACAATTTAGTGGGATAGGCTATAGCCTACTTCTCATAAAATTTATTGAGAAGTTAAACAATTTAATTAATATCGAAGAGTAACTTATCTTTTAGTAAATTCCGTACGAAAGCTTTGAACGGCAATAGCCTCATTCAAGCTCTTAAGCGTTTCTTCATCTAGCTTACCGCTTCCGCGCTTAACTACAAAAACATCAAGTTGCTTTTTACCCCATTGTGCATAGACATCAGCTACGGTTTCAAAGTATAAATCAATCTTATTCCCTTTTACTGCTCCACCACGATCTGCTACAACCCCAAACCCATAGTCTGGTATGTAGAGAATGGTTCCAAATGGTAATTTATTTGTATCAGCTGCTATAGTTGAATACAAATCTCTCTTTACTTTAACTCCTGAACTTGTCACACCGTAGGATGGATGGCTTGGTGTTTTACCTGTTGATTCTATGCCTGCCGTATAACCAGTCGCTACAACGTTAATTTTTTCTAAATCTTTTAAATTTAATGTATCTTCTACTCTTGTAGGCTTTACAACTTCTGCTGACGATAACATGGTTTCTGGAGAGTACGATTTAACTAAATGATTATTTTTTATCCAGTTTTCTAAGTCGTCCTCATGAGAAACAGTTTCTGCTTCCACTGTATTTTTGCTAGTATCTGATTTCATCATTGGTAATTCTTCAATCTTAATAGGGGTCGCTGATAGATTTTTTGTCGTTTTTTCTTTTGCTGCAACCCATTTGTCTTTCATCAATAATTCATCTGACCCAACGCCAGTAAGTTGATGATAGGTTGATGCCAATGCTGTTAAGAATAGCACAAACACTACAACCTTATTCAACAACCGCTTTGTCTGGTACATGCGATTTATCGACTCCTTTCGTGCAACCATTTTGCCCAGAAGGAGTTAATTTATACCTTTTTCTGCTTTTGTAATCTTTTTGTAATCAATGGTTTAAATGAATGTAATAGTTAACTTCTATAAAATAAAAGAGTATTCATATGAGTTTTTGCATAACCTTTACATTAGTTAACTTGTATTTTTTTAAAAAGATTAAAAATTTCATTTACTTTTTAAAACTGCATGGTAGAATAAATTTTGACATTTTTATGAATAAAAAATGAACAAAAAGAAAGAGGTTGTATCATGAAAGAAAATCAGGTATTTGACGTAACAATTATTGGTGGAGGTCCCGTAGGACTTTTTACAGCATTTTATGGTGGTATGCGCCAGATGTCTGTAAAAATAATTGAAAGTCTACCTCAACTTGGTGGACAATTAGCAGCTTTGTATCCGGAAAAATATATCTATGATATTGCAGGATTTTCTAAAGTTCGTGCGCAAGAAATGGTTAATAATCTTTTAGAACAAATGAAAGCTTTCGAACAATCTATTTGCTTAAACGAATCAGTAGAAAGTGTTGAAAAACAAGAAGATGGTTCTTTCATTATTACAACCAATAAAGAAGTTCATTACACTAAATCTATAATTATTACCGCTGGGAATGGAGCTTTCCAACCAAGACGCTTAGAATTAGATAGTGCACTTCAATACGAAAACAAAAACATCCATTACTTTGTAGGCGATATGAACAAATTTGCTGGCAAAAATGTGATCATTTTTGGCGGTGGAGACTCTGCAGTAGACTGGTCACTTATGCTTGAACCTATTGCTAAAAGTGTCACAACAGTACATCGACGTGATCAATTCCGTGCACATGAACATAGCGTAGAAAACTTAATGAATTCAAATGTCAATGTTCGCACGCCATACATTCCCGTTGATTTAATTGGAGATGAAAACGGTGTTACACAAGTTATCCTTGAAAATGTGAACGATAAATCCCGTGAAACAGTAGATGTTGATGATGTGATCGTTACTTATGGTTTTGTTTCTTCATTAGGTCCTATCAAGGAATGGGGTCTAAACATAGAAAAGAATAGTATCGTTGTTGACTCTAAACAAGAAACGAATGTGCCTGGAATTTTTGCTTGTGGAGATATTTGTACTTATGATGGAAAAGCAAAGTTAATTATTGTTGGATTTGGGGAAGCTCCAAAAGCAATTAATCAAGCTAAAATGTATGCAGATCCTTCTGCAAAAATTGGACATTTACATAGTACTTCTGTTTTTTCTAAATAATAAATTTTAAATGGTCGAGAAAAATATTCTCTTTAAAAGAATAAGGATTGATAAAAACGGTTATAATTTCCGTTTTTATCAATCCTTTCTTAATTTATTACACAATCAAAAAAAGTCAGGACATTTATCCCAACCTTTTTCCAGTAGTATTTAGTTTATTTAAATAGACCCTTTAATACTAGCATTACATTAGAAGGTTTTTCAGCTAATCGACGCATAAAATAACCATACCAATCAGTCCCATATGGAACATAAATGCGAACAGTATACCCTTCTTTAACAAGCTTTTTTTGCAACTCTACACATATTCCATAAAGCATTTGAAATTCAAATTGAGATTTAGGTATATTGTTTTCCTTTGCATACTCTTTTGTAAAATCAATTATTTTCTCATCATGAGAGGCAACCATTGTATAATGTCCATATTTCAAATATTGCTTTATTAATTTTTTTAAGTTTTCATCAATATCCTTTTTATCTGGATAGGCTACTTCAGAGGATTCCTTGTAAGCCCCTTTAACAAATCGAATCATTGGGGCATATTGACTTAAATCTTCAACATCTTGTTCAGAACGATATAAGTAGGATTGAATAACTGTTCCTAAGTCTTTATATTCTTTTGCTAGGGTATGAAAAATATCAATCGTCTTTTGACAATGACTATAGTCTTCCATATCAATTGTTACATAAACATTATTTTCTTTTGCAGCATCTAAAATTCTGCGCATATTACGCAAGACTACTTCATCGGAAATATCCATTCCCATCGAAGTCATTTTTAAAGATAGATGTGAGTTTAATTTGTACTTTCGAATCGTTTTAATTGCATTAATAGATCCTTCAGTCATTTCATTTGCTTCTTTTTCTGTCTCAATGAATTCTCCCACATAGTCAACTGTTGCCACTAAGCCATCATCATTAAGCTTTTTAATCTTTTTTGCTGCCTGTTCAAACGTTTCCCCCGCTATAAATCGCTTTGCACCAAATTTAAGGCCAACTTTTTTTGCTGAAGCATTGAGTAGTTTATTTTTTGATAAATACAAGAATAAATTTTTCAAAACCTTTTCCAACGATTATTCCCCTCTCATTGACAGATTTTTTACTACTTGACAAAACTTTAACATATGTCATAAAAAATTTACAGAAAATTCACAAAAATTACAAAAAAGCGTAAAACAGAATGTAGTTTCTGTATTACGCCTTTAGTCATTTATTTAATTATTTGATGAATAACAATTATGCTCGTGTTGAGAACATATACACTCTATGGTGATATCGAATACTAAAAATCAGACCAAGAGCCATCATACTTCCCCATAGAGAGCTGCCCCCGTAGCTAACGAATGGTAATGGTATTCCAGTGATGGGTAAAACACCAATAGTCATGCCTATATTTTGAAATACATGGAAAGTCATCATACTAATAACTCCCACACATATATAGGCATTAAACTCATTTTTCGTTTCAAGCGCAATTCTAGTCCAACTGTAAATAAGTAGAAAAAAGAGTATAACTACGATACTAGCACCAATGAATCCAAATTCCTCACCTATAATACTAAAAACAAAGTCTGAATGAGCTTCCGGCAAAAATACTTGACGACCGGACATTCCCTTTCCAGATATTTCTCCAGATCCAATCGCCATTAGCGATCGAACCAACTGGTATCCTGAGTCAGAAGGGTAATTGTAGGGATCCAGCCAAGAATAAATTCTGTTAAACTGGTAGGGATCGACACCTAAATATTTTTCCAATACTTCCGGCGCTTGTAATACATAATAAAATATTAAACCGATTAAGCCAGTACCTATCGCTATAATAGGAAGTAATAAACGATAAGTTATTCCAGATATAAATGTCATACCAATCAAGATAGCGATAAATACAATTGAAGTACCTAAGTCAGGTTGCTGCATGATAAAAGCAATTGGAATCAAAGTTAATCCTATTAATTTTCCAAGTAACACTAAATCTGTTTTTAGGGTTCTTACTTCAAATTTAGTATGATGTTGTTGGATTATGTGTGCCAAAGTTATAATCAGAAATATTTTCATAAACTCAGACGGTTGCAAAGATATTCCAGCAATTCTAAACCAACATTTTGCTCCATTAATGGGTTTTGCAATACTATCAGGGGCTATCAACAATAGTGCAAGAAGGAAAATACCAAAGCCATATAAATACCAACATGCCTTCTTCAACCGTTCTGAATCAAATTGCATAACTATAAACGCAATAATAAAACCGATAATATAGAAAATACTTTGTTTGAGTATAAAATTATCACTGTATTTACTGGCTTGTTGAGCACTATAAATTGCCATAAAACTAAAAGTTCCCAATAAAAAAACTAGTGCCATTTGACCAAATGCTATTTTTGAACCTACGTTCATTTCATCTATGTTTTCAGACATATTTTTCTCCAAATGAATATAAAATTAATATATTAAATAGTTTAAATCAATTTCGTAAAAATTACATTGTAATTTATGTATTTTTACGTATGATTATTAAGTATGCCTTTACATATTTAAATGAAGGGGTTTGGCTGGAACCTTCGTCTAAATGGTAATTAGAATTTGATATTAGGAGTTTTTATATGAGTTCAACATTTATTGCGATTATCATGGGGATTGTGGAAGGTTTAACAGAATTTATACCTGTTTCTTCAACCGGGCACTTAATCCTGACTGGACATTTACTTGGCTTTGAAGGGCCAAAAGCGGAAACATTTGAAATCTTTATACAATTAGGGGCAATTCTAGCCGCAGTTGCTTATTATTGGAGACGTTTTATTTCTCTATTTCAATTCAAAATGGACAAGTTTAACTTCCTTCATGTCATCATTGCAATGATCCCTGCAAGCGCAATCGGTTTGCTTTTTCATGATCAAATCAAATCACTTTTTAATGTTAGAATGGTTTTTTATGCACTGATCGTCGGTGGGATTTTAATGATTATCGCTGATACACTAGGTGATAAAATTAAAACAACTGCGACTACTCTCGATGAACTTTCTTATATGCAAGCATTAAAAATAGGAACCTTCCAATGTCTAGCACTTTGGCCAGGGTTTTCACGTTCAGGATCGACTATTGCAGGTGGAATTTTATCTGGGACAGATCACAAAACGGCAGCTGATTTTACATTCATCGTAGCAGTTCCAATGATGGTAGCAGCGAGCGGGCTTGACTTAATGGGTGTAAAGGATACATTAAACTCTACCGATATTCAAATGTACGCAATCGGTTTTGTAGTTTCATTTTTTGTTGCTCTACTGTCAATCGTATTCTTTATGAAGCTATTAAACAAATTAAAATTAGTACCATTTGCCTTCTACCGTTTCGCACTTGCAATTGTCGTGTGGTTATATTTAGCAAATTAGAAATTGTAGATTATTATTCTTTTAAGGCCTTTATAAAGGGCCTTTTTTTATTTCTAGAATAGTAACTATGTATTATTGAATTGTGACAATTTAGAGAAATCACAATGAAAACCCATTGATTGTCACAGCTTTTTAAAAATATAAATATAATTGGACGCATTCTTTTAAGTATAATAATTTAGTATGTTTTAAATCAAAAAGAGGACAAAAAAGGGGGGATACGATGTTTGAAATATTTACACCCATATTCGATTGGATAAGTAATCCTTATTGGGACTTGTCTCAGCAATTTCAATCATCAACCATCCTATACCCTTTATTTTTAGGTCTTTACTGTGCTTTCTTGCAGGGACAGTTAATTTGGAACATAAGTGCATTTGTTTACTTCTCTAAGGGAGCAGCGGAAAAATTAAGGGCACTTTATTTATTTCTTTGTTTTTTACTTGGAAAGATGGTCATGTACTCCATTTTTGTCGTTGTTATATGGACCAGCGGGCGTCCTCCAGAATCCGTTTTTCTAGAATATTTTCCATCTATAAAATTTTTCTATGGAATTGCTCTTATTATGGTAGGATTTATATCTTTTGGTGTCCTAAAAGTTCCACTTGTGGAAAAATGGACCAGTAAAATTCCACCTTATTTAAATAACGACTATTCAAAAACCTTTATACTTGGTTCTATATTCTCTTTCTCTTTTGGTGATCGAACGATATCCATTTTCTTTGAAGATATTATGAATATAGTGCTTACAAGTTCTATAGGGTCTGCTGTGCCAAGCATTTTTGCAATTGGAACCGTATTGCCAATTTTGGTTATGGTCTTACTTTTATTCATATTAGCTCGTAGCAATGAAGTCGTTAAACAAATAGAAAAGGGCCACCCTATGGCTATGAGATATGTTGCGGTTTTTATGATTGTAATTGGTTTTTATGAACTTTTCATTTAAATAAACTTATAAAATGACAAGCAGTTTCCTTATTAGGAAACTGCTTTCTTGTTTCTTCAAATTAGTACTTATTTTTTTCTAACCATGCTATACAATCGGTAATCTTTATTGGCATTTCACCTAAAGTTTCTTTCCAAAACGATTTAAACAATTGTACTGTTGGCGGATAATTCAATCTTGCCTTTTCAATCAAATCTTTATTTGCAAATAGTTGTGCAGGAGTATATTTGCCTAAACATTGTCCATCGTGTATCACAATAACCTCTTCAGCCCATTCAGCAACAAACTGCATGTCATGTGTTGTTACTATAACCGTTTTTCCAGCTTGGTTCAGCATGTCCATAATAACAATCATACTTTCCTTCCCTTTGGGATCAAGAAAAGCCATTGGCTCATCCAAGATAAATACATCTGTTTCCATTGCTAATATACCAGCGATAGTGACATATTTCTTCTGACCATAACTTAATTCAGATGGATTTCTACTTGCTAAATGCTCAATTCCAAGAAGTTTTAAATATTTATCAACCCTCTTAAACACTTCCTCTTGGCTAATCCCGAGCTGAAGAGGTCCAAAAGCGACATCCTCTCGAACAGTTAATGAAATGATCTGATCATCAGGATCCTGAAAAACAATTCCCACTTTACTCGTAAGTGACTTTGCTTCCTTCTTGTCTACTAGTTGACCGTTGTAAAAAACCTCACCAGCATTCGGTGTAAACAAACCATTTAAATGATAGAGGATTGTTGATTTTCCAGCTCCATTTGGACCGACAATTGCTGTTCGTTTTCCTTTATCAATTGCAAAAACTGAATAAAAATCAATATAAAAATCAGTAACGCACCGCAAACCCACTCAATTTTCGGTAATTTTTCGTTTTCAATATGTAGTATTTGACCGTTATACCCTCGACTTTGCATTCCAAGGTAAATTCTTTCTGAACGCTGAAGCGATCGAACTAACATGCTACCCAGCAGATGTCCAAGGATTTTAATTGTTTTTACATTAAAAAAATTCACTGTTTGAAACCCTTTACTTCGTATACTAAGGTGCATATTCCGTATTTCTACTTTAAAAACATCTGTAAATCGTAGAGTAAAGAACGCTAATTCAATAAATATCGACGGTATTTTCAATTGATGAAGCACTTTTAACAGAGACTCATTTGTTGTTTGATACATAATAAATGACAAGATCATTGCAACGTATAACAATCGTCCCGTATAAATCTCTGCCTTTACAAATCCATCGTAGCCTTCTACCAATACAAGCATAAATGTCGAAACTACAAAAAATGGAACAATAAACAGAAACCGTTTCAAGGCATATCGTAGAGAGACTTGAAAGCATGTCAAAATCACGAATCCAAAAACGAGATCCGTGACTATAATTGTTAATGATTTTGGTATAACACCAAGAATAATTAGAATTAGACCAGATAATACTCTTACTTTTAAACTAGGAAGTCTCATTGTTTTTTTGTTACCAATTTTCCTATTAAAATAAATAAACCTAATGTTAGTACAACACCAACAATCCCGGCAATAATTGCTGATGCATTTCCTGACAAGCCAGGTAATGCATAATCAGGCATTGGTGATCCAATCACTATTTTAGCTCTTTCTAGTACTCCTAATTTTTCTGCAGCAGTCTCATATCCATCTGGATTTGGAGAAGCAAGGAGTGAAACAAATCCACCTAAAGCAATAGCAACACCTAACCAAATCCCTGTCGTTCTCCATCTAAAATCTATTTGAACTTTTTTTTCAGAAGCTTGTCCAAACCTAGATTTAAATGCAAATGGAAGAATCGACATCGTAATAAGCCCTTCACCAACACCAATAAGAAGGTGCCATCCAACTAGTAAGACAATAGCATGAGAATAGGACGCAACGCCGGACAAACCAAGTTGTAAAGCTCCAAAAAAAGCAGTAGCAATTACAGAAAGAAATCCGGCAGTGAAAATACAAACTTGTTGTGGAATTTTAATTTTACGACAAAAATGATACGTTCCTGCAGCTATACCTGGTGCAATAATGGCCATATTCAGAAAGTTTATTCCAAAAACCGAGATGCCACCGTCACTAAAAAAAAGTGCCTGAATAGCCACAATTGTTGTCATTATAATCGTCGATGGCCAAAAGCCAAACAGAATAGCAGATAACGCACCTCCCATCAAATGGCCAGAAGCAGCACCTACTATTGGGAAATTAAGCATTTGCGCAGCAAAAATGAATGCTGCCATAACACCCATTGTTGGAACTGATTTTTGATCAAACTCTTCACGTGTTTTTTTTACACTAACTGATAAAATACCAACTGACAAAACTGCACCGGTAACAAGAACAGGTGCTGAAAGAATCCCGTCAGGAATATGCATTTGAATACCCTTCTTTCTACATTTAAATAAAATTCACTCAGACATTGTAAACCATTCACCTATTTGTTTAATGGTGACACTGTTAATTTGCCGTAGAAAACTCCTTTCAAAGAAATTAATCGATCACTCAGATTGCGCAGTAAGGCTGTTTTCCCTTTCACTACAATTATTTCAAGACAGTTATGATGGTCGATATGTAAATGTGTGGTTGCAAGAATATTTTCATGGAAATCATGCTGAATATGCATCATTTCATCAACAAGATTGTTGTGATGGTGATCATAAAACAACATAATTGTTCCCGCAACTACTTCTTCTCCATCCGTCCATTTATTTTGTAGAATGGCATCTCGTATTAAATCACGTACCGCTTCCGAACGATTTGGATAACCTTTTTTGTCAATCATTTCATCAAATTGCTCAAGCAGTGCTTCGTCCATTGATACGCCGAATCGAGTAAGCTTATTTTCCTTCAAAATTTTACCCCCTAAATACAAACGTGTTACTTTTCAAGTAAATTGTAACACTGCTGAAATTTATTACAAGTAGATTGTGACACTTTTTTTGCAATTTGTGTCACGATTTCCCTTTCTTTATTTTTACTGAAAATAAGACACTTAAATTGATTTATACATGAAAAGAGATAGGGTATTTCCGAATATTTTCGAAATTTTTCCCTACCTCTATTATTTTTTCAGTAAATCTTACTTACTCATATTAATCAACTTATTTTTTAACCATATCCGAATCAATTAATTTTAATGTTTCAATTTCTCCTCCACTTAATTGATAAAATACGTCTTTCCCATTATCTTGACCCTGCAAATATATACTATTCTCCGGATCCTTACCCTCTCCTATTGGTAAATATAATTTATAGTCATTTTCATACTTTTGATATGTTATCTTTAGATATTCCTTTAAAGGTAAATAATTGATTTGATGCGTTGGTTTCAGCGTGATTAATAACGCATCAACATTTGATAGTATTTCATTTTCTTCATTTTCGTTTAATTTCATGTTCTTTTTATTGGTACTAATGTTAATGGGTGCCTCCCCGACAAGTTGTCTAAGACTAGTACTAACTGAACCAGAGATTTTACCGTTTATTTGACTATGGTTTGTAGCAGGAAAAAACTCATTCAATATGAAAGAAATGATAATAATTAGAATCACCGGAAAAAAATATTTTATCTTCATATTAATAATGATTCTCCTCTCAAAATTAGATTTATGATCTATCGAAATTTATAGTTACATTCAACTTATCATAAATGCCAAAAGTTTTAAAAAATTATGATTACATAGTCATTTTATATTCATTTAGAAAAAAAATTCCCAGAAGACTAACGTCAACTGGGAATTCGTTTTTAAAATTTATATTTTAAAATTCTAGATTAAGCATCTACATTTTTTCTTTTGAAACGACTTAATGATTCATATACGATTGGCACAATTACAAGCGTTAACAATGTAGAACTTGTTAGACCGCCAATAACGGTTACAGCTAATCCTTTTGAGATCATGCCGCTTCCTTCCAAACCTAATGCTAATGGAATCAAAGCACCGATTGTTGCAATAGCTGTCATAAGAATTGGTCGAAGACGTGTAACCGCCGCATCAAGTAATGCTTCTCGAACTGTTTTTCCTTCCGCTTCCTTATGAAGTACTCTGTCAATCAATACAATTGCATTTGTAACAACAATACCAATCAGCATCAACATACCGATTAAAGCTGTTATATCAATTGTTTCACCTGCAATAAATAATCCCAGCAAAGCACCTATAATGGTTAATGGTAGTGAGAATAAAATTGCAAACGGCGCTAAAGCTCCACCAAATGTAATAACAAGAATCATGTAGACGATTGCAACTGCAGCAAGCATTGCCAATCCCATTTTCGTAAATGAATCCTGAATATCCTTACTTACACCACCGGTTTCAATTGAAATACCCTCAGGTGTTTTAATTTTATCTACTTTGTTTTGTACTTCTTTTGTTATTGCTCCAACATCTTTGGTTTTTGGTGTTCCACTTATAGAAGCAAACACTTTTCCATCACGACGAGCAATTGTATCAGAAGTTTTTCCTTCTTTAACAGTTACAATCGTACTCAACGGAACTTGAACACCCATTGGTGTTGTAATCATTTTATTCTTAATATCATCTATAGATTTGAACATATCCTTTTTCGTTTCAACATAAACATTTAACTCTTCACCATCTTTTACAACAGTCGTTAAAGTTGGACGTGTTGGATTTTGAAAAAGTGCCATCCCTATTTGACCAGCAGATAACCCCATCATGGCCGCCTTAGGTTGATCAACTACTAACGAATACTCGTCATAAGCTTCTTTCATAGAAGATTCAACATTTTTCAAATTTTTATTCGCTTTCATCACCTTTTCAACATTGGCAACAGTTTCAGTTAAATCATTCATTGAAGGACCGTATACATAATATGTTACAGTTGAAGTTGTACCTTGACCGAAATCTTGCTCTTTCCAAACACCCAAATCATTATTGGAAGCTAACTTCTTAAGTACTGATTCTTTTTTCTCTGTAAAATTTTTCGTACTTTTCTTGTAGGTAACAGTTGCTGTAGCATTTTTGTTATTGCCTGGATCAAATGGATTCATTCCGCCAGCAGATATTTGGATAGACTCTACATTTTTATCAGATAGTAATAGTTCTTCCATTTGTTTAACCGCTTGATCTGCATCTTCTAATGTTTTTCCTGCATGCGGTTTAAAATTCATATAAATCATTTTTTCATCTTCACTGTTCATGAAATTCACACCGATATAAGGTACCAATGTGAAGCTTCCTACCAGCATTAAAATAGAAATTAGTGATGGTATCCATTTATGATCAAGTGACCATCTTAACAAACTTTCATATTTTAAAGCTAATTGACTATGTTTACCCTCTTCGTGAATATGCTTCTCAGATAAACCTTTTTTGAACAATTGTCTTGTTAACATCGGGACAATCGTGATTGCAACTAGCAATGAAGCTAATAATGAAAATACAATTGCTAAAGCGAATGGTAAGAACATTTGTCCAATCATTCCACCAACTAAACCAAGAGGTAAGAAAACGGCAATTGTAACAAGTGTTGATGATAGGATTGGGACAAAAACCTCTTTTGTTGCTTCACGGATTAAGTCCTTACCCGATAGTTTTTCTGTCTTAATAGACATTCGTCTGAAAATATTTTCAATAACAACGATGGAGTCATCAATGATCCGTCCAATTGCAACTGTCATTGCACCCAGGGTCATCATATTCAACGTAATATCCAACTGTTGTAAACATAACATTGCAATCAAAATCGATAATGGGATTGAGACAACAGCAATTATTGTTGATTTGAAACTACGCAAAAATAACCAAATAATTACAACTGCAAATAACGCACCAATAATTGCTTTATTTAACATAGTGGATACTGATTCCTTAACAGGCGTTGCCATATCCATTGTTTTTGAAAATTTTAAACCAGGCATATCTTTTTCAAAATCTTCTAGCTTTTGATCTACTTTATCTGCTACTTCAACTGTGTTACCTGCTGTTGTTTTAAAAATAGCAAAGGTAATTGCTTCTTTTCCATTGGTACGAGCTATTGATTCTGCTTTACCAATAACTTGAATGTCAGCAATATCACTTAACTTCACCATTTGAGGAATGAAAGAAGACATGTTTCCTGTTGGTTTTTGTTGTGGTGCACTTGTAGATCCTTGTGCCATACCACTAGGCATACCAGTGCTAGCACCAGTTTGGCCTGTCATAGAACTTTTCGGCACTACTGGGATTTGAATATTTTTTAACTCATCTAGAGTGGTAATATTACCATCGATTACTACTGATTTTTCAGATTTATCAAGTTCCAATACCCCAAGCGGGAATTTCGCTTTCGCACCTTGAATCATCAATTTAACCGTTTCTTCCGTCATCCCAATTTCAGCCAGTTTAGATTGGTTAAATTCAATTTGAACTTCTTGCAACTGTTGTCCTGCAAGTGACACATTCTGGATGCCCTCAATGCTTTTTAAAGCAGGAACAACTTGACTTTCCATTTTTTTCGTTAATTTTGACAGTCCTAGTTCCTTACTTTCAACCCCATAAGCAACAATAGGAATCATATCAAAGCTAAAGCGAGATGGATCAGGCTTTGTAACACCATCCGGTAATGTTACATTGGCCACAGCATCTGCTATTTCCTTTTCTGCTTTATCCATATCTTTTTCATAATCAAATTGAATTTGAATGGAAGATGCATTCTGGAATGAATTTGACATAACTAAATTTACGCCAGATACATTTTGCACAGCCTGCTCAATTGGTTCTGTAATTTTTTCAGCTACCTGTTCAGGTGTTGCTCCTGGGTACACTGTTGTTAACATGACAACTGGAATTGAAATGTTTGGCATTTGTTCCATTTTCATTGTCATTCCTGAATAAAGACCTGCTACTATAACACAAATAGTCATGATCCATACAGCGAATTTGTTTTTCAATACGAAATTAATGATACCGTTCATATGTCTCTCCTTTTTATGACTCTGTTAATAATAATTGTTATTCGGGAATACAAGAAATTTATAAATAACAGTTTTGAACAGAGATTTTCTTTACAAAAATATATAATAAATTGATTTTGTAAACAGAAAGTAGATTATATTACCTTTTTTTGTATTTAATGTGACTTTCTATACAGATATTCAATTTAAACTGTTGCCTGCAAGACACCAGCATGTCTGTTGATTTAATTTGCTTTTGGTGGCAGATCGATTTTCTTAACGTTTGTATTTATTTCTGAATGAACTGTAGATGCTGGTGAAACATGTATAGAATCACGATACTCAATCAACTCAATATCACACCCTGGTCCAATTTTTATGTTATTTCCGCGAACGACCTTCGCAGTTGTATACTCCAGGTATATATCATCCGCTTCTACGACTGTAGTAACTAAATGTGCTCTCTTAGATCTAAAGTTAATTCCGTATGGAAAGTTGTGTCTATTAACTGAGACTGTACCCCCACCAATTTCTGTAATACGACTTGTGGAGAATAATAGTTTCACATTTATTTCCTCTGCAGAAAGAAGACCATCAATTTTACATTCACCTTTCGATAAAAACTGATCACAAGTGACATTGCCATTTACCTTCAGGCTCCCCTTATTATCAATACGCTCCCCATATAAATGGTTGAAGAATTTGACCTCTCCACGAACCTTTAAATGCTTTACTTTGGACATCTTTGATATATCCAGTTGACCATACACCTTTAGTAGGTCAGCATTTATACCACCATATATATCTGTTTGACCCATCACTTTCATTTTTTTAATGGAGACGTTATCTCTAAAAGTTCCTTGGCCATATATATTGACAACGTCTGCTTTGACATCACCATAAATGGTACCTTCACCACGGATGGAGACTTTATCAAAATCTCCACCGTTTGTACTTGACGATCCATTTATAATTAAATTTTTTGAACTCATATTTTGACCGCCTTTCGTACAACAGAGTTGCTATTTTCTTGATAGGTGCCTCTATATTCCACTAAATCAATATCGCAATTATCACCGATAACTACATCTTCACCACGAACAATTTTCGCTTTTGTAGAATTTAATTCAACATAATCGCCTTCAATTAAATCAGTCGTCAATTGTACGGTTTTAAATGTACTTACAAGTTTATTTAGTAGTTCAATTTTTCTTTTTACAATAATGGTTTGACCGCCAATTTCTTTTGAACTAGAACTCCAGTAAATATTGATGTTAATCTGATCTGCAGAAAGCAAACCATCGATATCAAACTTACCGTCACCTTTAAATGTTTCTACCTCACAATTTCCTTGTACAGTTAAAATACCATCCATTC
Organism: Caryophanales bacterium; assembly: GCA_029240105.1. Lineage (GTDB taxonomy): Bacteria > Bacillota > Bacilli > JARBTR01 > JARBTR01 > JARBTR01. The sequence continues at coordinate 113,693 of JARBTR010000006.1, forward strand.
GGATTTCTTTTCCTATAAAATTCCCTTTAACTTTACATCTGCCATCTATTTTGGTTTCTTCTGCTTTTGTGTTATTTTCAATCGTCACCCATCCGTCAATATCTAATTCTTTTGCGGTTACTTTTCCTGTTATTGTTGCGTGACCATCAACATCCAAACGCTCTGCGTCCACATTTCCATAAATACTGCTATGACCTTCAATTTTAGCAAACTTAGATGTTACATTACCCCTGATTTTTCCTGAACCATCTATCTGAAATCGTTGCGCATCAACATTACCTTCAGTGCTTCCATGACCATTAATAGTAAAGTAATCACATTTCAAATCTCCGTGGATTTTACCATGACCGTTTATTTTAACTGTCTCAAAAGTGCCTCCACCAGAACTTCCATGACCATTAATAAAAAGATCTCTTAAATTTTCCATAGTTACTTTACTCCCATTAACTTCGATTTCAATTCTTCTGCCACAGTACCTATTGAGACTTTCTTGATAATTTTTGTACCGTTATCAAAAAGTACATTTTCTTGATTTGATACAAGTAAGCTGCTTGAGACACCAAATTTTCTTACAATTACTATTTCTGTTGGTTTAGTTCTGAAAATTTCTTCTTTACCGTTTAATAAATCTAGAACCATTCTTGCTTCTTCTCGATTTATTTCACCTGAATTTAAAAGTTGATCAATTAGATATACTTGAATAACATCTTCAAATTCAAATAGCTTGTTGAAATTTCGTACATCCATAAAAAAATTAAATGCCATTTCAGATATAATGCCATTCCCAACTAAACTTTCAGTTGAAAACTCTACATCACCTACAGTTGGAGAAAATACTTCAGCTAAATCATCTAGTGATAAATCCTCTTTCATCTCCTGAATTTTATCAATACGTTGTAGAATTTTTTCTTTCGGAAAGAACGTTTCCTGACCAGTGAATGTACTCTTTCGAATAAACCAATCTTCGGGTATTAAATTTTTACGTTTCCATCTATATAGTTGGCCATATGATATCCCTTTCAAATCTAATAAATCTTTTTTGGAAATGAGTTCAGTTTCCATGTTTTCACTCCTTTGTTTTAGGTGCAAGTTGTGCCCGTTTAGCCATGCCATGAAAATTCCAGTTTACACAAAAATTGAACATGGGTTTCGTTCAAGCATTGTGTGAAACGGATTTTCTATAATGGCTGGTCACTGTTTGCCCATTTAAATAACTTACCATATGCAGTGTAACATAACACTGTTACATTGTAAAACATTCTACGCAACAAACCTCAAAAATATACAACAAAAGAGACACTTTTATAAAAGAGTGCCCCTAGCTTTTAAATAGTTCCTCTGTAATACCTTAGTGTTGATTTTCTCCAACCTACTTACGCCAATAAAATTGTATCATCAACCAAACTAACACCACTATTTTCTTTGAATAGTCGGATTAAATCACTAACCTGTAGCTTTGATTTTTCTTCTTTAGTAAGATCAACAACTACATGCCCTTCATATAGCATGATTAAACGATTACCATAGTTTAGTGCATCCTGCATATTATGTGTAACCATTAAAGCTGTCAATTTCATTTCTTTTACAATTTTATCTGTTAAATACATTACTTGTGCAGCTGTTTTAGGATCAAGTGCAGCCGTATGCTCATCAAGCAATAATATTTTAGGCTGGACTAACGTTGCCATTAGCAGCGTTAACGCCTGGCGTTGCCCTCCGGATAGAAGACCAACCTCCGTTTTCATTCGTTCCTCTAACCCAAGCTCTAACAATTTAACCTTTTCCTTAAAATAGTCCCTTTTATCCATAGAAATTCCATATGACAATCCACGACTTTCCCCACGTTTTGTAGCAATGGCCATATTTTCTTCAATTGTCATCCTTGTAGCAGTTCCCATACGAGGATCTTGAAAAACACGCCCTATAAACCGAGCACGTTTAAACTCTTTCATTTTCGAAATATCTACTCCTGAAATCTCAATCAGTCCCTCATCAACTGATACCGCTCCAGCAATACTGTTTAATAAAGTTGATTTTCCTGAACCATTTGCACCAATAACAGCAATAAAATCACCTTCATTTACATCTAAATCCAGCCCCTTTAGAACATGGTTTTCATTGACCGTTCCCTTTTCAAATGTTACATGGAGATTTTTTAGTTTAATTGCATCACTCATTTCAGAAGACCTCGCTTCCCTACACTTTTTTGTAATACACCTTTTAACAACGGAGAGGATAAAATAACGGCCAAAAGCAGCGCAGAAATCAGTTTTAAATCAGTCGGAGCCATACCAAGATTCAAAACTAACGCAATAATCATTCGATATATTGTGGAACCAAGTACTACACACATCAAACGTTTTGCGATAGTTAAATTCTCAAACAGTACTTCTCCAATAATGACAGAAGCTAAACCGATTACTATAGTTCCAATGCCCATTGAAATATCTGCATAACCGTTATCCTGTGAGATTAACGCACCTGAAAAAGCAATTAATCCATTTGAAATCATTAGTCCCAAAATTTTTAATGTATCTGTATTTGCACCTTGCGACCGAACCATTTGCACATTGTCTAATTTGCCCGTCCCATTATTCTTAGGTTGATTGAATATAGCGCTGTCATTGTTAGGATTCCAGAGAGCAATGCTGGTATTTTAAATTTTGTATACAGGACACCAGTCAGTAATCCAGCAGTCATTCCTGCTAAAATAGCAACTATCGTTGCTAATAGTGGAGATACTCCTTCTATAATTAAAATTGATCCCACTGATGCCCCCAAAGGGAAACTCCCCTCTGCCGTCAGATCTGCTATATCCAATATTCGAAATGTTAGGAATACCCCCATAGCTAGCATAGACCATAATAATCCCTGAGAAATCGCAGTTACTAAAACATCCATTTATTTCCCCTCCTTTAATGCACTTTTTAATTCATTTGGAACTGTAATTCCGAGCACCTCAGCCATCATCTTGTTAATCACAACTTGTGGATCTGATTGTGTTTGTACCGGCAAATTCTGTACTTTAACTTTTTTGCTTAAAACCTGAACAGCCATTTTTGCTGTTTGTTGGCCCAATTTGTAGTAATCAATTCCTACAGTTGCAAGTCCACCCTCCATTGTCATATTGGATTCACCAGTTATAACAGGGATCTTCTTTTCTTTAGCGATTTTTCCAACCGTAGCCATTGCAGAAGCTAACGTATTATCAGTTGGAATATATAGAGCATCAACCTGTGCGGCTAATACTTCCATAGTTTGAGCAACATCATTTGTATTTGTAACGGTCATACTTTTTGTTGAATAACCAAGTTCCTTTGCAGACTTCTCAGCAATTTCAACCTGCAACTTTGAATTATCCTCACTTGAATTGTAAAGAAAACCAATTGTCTTTGCATTCGGAACCAACTGTTTCAACAATGCAACTTGCTCCTTAATCGGTGACATATCACTTGTACCCGAAACATTTGTTCCTGGTTTCTCATTAGATTTTGCCAACTTAGCTCCAACTAAATCTGTGACGGCTGTTGTTAGAATAGGTATCTTTTTCGTTTCGTTTGCTAAGGCTTGCGCTGCTGGTGTTGCTATAGCCAATATTAAGTCAGATTCTTCTGATACTAACCTTCCACTCATCACCTTTAAATTTGACTGGTCTGCCTGCGCATTTAAAAAATCAATTTGAATATTCTTGCCTTCAACAAAGCCATTTGCAGCCAATCCGTCTATAAAACCCTGTTTTGCAGCATCCAAAGCTGGATGCTCTGTTAATTGTAAGATTCCAATTTTTATTAATTTTTTAGACTTTGAAGCCTGATTTGTCGACTCCTTCTTGGGACTAGTCATCACAACTGCAACGGCTAAAACAAGAATCATCAACAGTTTTGCTACTGTTTCCTTTTTCATTTTCTTTTTCTCCCCTCTTTTTAGAGCTAAAAAAGACCCGCCACTGGATTCTCGATAAAATCCTGTGACGGGTAGGTTTTTTAAAAAAATTCACCTAATTATAAAAGCCACTTAGATTTTATCATCTCTAAGTGGCTGTGATTGTACATCAAACTAAGCCATCTTAGATACAAAACTTCAAGTTCTGGAAGTTTGCATCTAGGACGTCTGTGTCATAAATACAAACTTTATCTAAAATAGCTAAAGTAATATTGATTTAATTGTAACGATACGTTTTGATTTTTCATTTTCGCCACACCAATCATTAAAATTTTACTTTGATTGATTATATTCAGAAGATTTAAATATTGTCAATGTTTTTAACTTAATAATTTAATATGTTTAAAAAATGAACACTATTTCTTTCTTTTTTGATAGAATTGATTTATTAACTTGTTCTAACTATAAAAATAATACATATAGATGTGGTAAACGATCACAATTGAGCTAGGGGACTTACATATGCACATTCGATTTAAAATAATGTTAGTAGGACTTGGTATTTTCTGTTTAATAGCAGCGGGAATATGTTGGAATTTAGGGTATAAGGGATTCGCCATTTTTTACATTATAGTAGCAATTTTTGATTTCTTTTTATCTTTAAGAAAAAAACCCATTACCTTCGGGATACAACAACCCGCTAAAAAGGAAAACCCTGAAAGAAAAGACAAGTAAATAAAGTTCTAATATCCAAAAAAGGATATTAGAACTTTTGTTTTTATATCTTCTTAACATACTCCGACTTCAAACTCATCGCACCAAAACCATCAATCTTGCAATCAATGTTGTGATCCCCATCAACAAGGCGAATGTTTTTCACTTTTGTTCCTTGTTTTAATGCTGTTGAACTCCCTTTTACCTTTAGGTCCTTTATTACTGTTACAGTATCTCCATTTTGAAGAACTGTACCATTTGCATCTTTAACTACTAGTAAATCTTGAACTTCTAAATCTGACTTCAAAGTCCATTCATGGCTACATTCAGGGCAAACGAACTGCGTTCCATCATCATATGTATATGTTGACTTACACTTCGGGCAATTAGGTATATTTGTCATACTCATTCTCCTATTCTCTTTAAAAAATCCATACCGAATAAGTATATCGAATCTAAAAAATGTTTACTAGACCAAGACCAGAAAATCCAAACAAGTAGTTTGTAGGAAGGCTTTTTGAAACTGTCATTGCTTAAAAGTACTTGATTTTTTATATAAGTATGTTTAAATCAAATAAACATAAAAATTAACATATTATGGGTTTAGTTAACTTGCAAACTTCTATAGAGAGAGTTTTGGTGAAGATGATGAATAAATTGAAATTAATATCTCCGACTGCTGAACATGAACATCTGGCTCTAGAGTTTTTACAAGAATTTAAAGAATATGGTTCTGAAATTAATGGTACTGGTGGTTTACAACGTTATTCAGAAAATTATTCTGAATGGCTTGTAAAATTGAGAAATGATTTAGATGTTACAAATATGCAATCTGATAGAGTTCCTTCCACTACCTTTTTTGTTTATCGTAAGGAAGATAATCGTATGGTTGGAATGATAAATATAAGGCATAAACTTAACGATTACTTATTAAAAGAGGGCGGTCACATCGGATATGGCATTAGACCTACAGAAAGAAGAAAAGGTTATGCGACCGAAACATTGTATTTAGGACTGCAACTATGCAAAGAATTAAGTATTGATAAAGTTTTGGTCACTTGTGACAAAGATAATATAGGCTCCGCTCGAACTATTCAAAAAAATGGTGGAGTTTTAGAGAATGAAATACTCGACAGTCAACTAGCGGAAGTCCTACAAAGATATTGGATAGATGTACATGAGGCATTGAATAATATAAGTTGGTAAGCAAATCTACTAACTAAGTTATTACTTGTAGAAACATTTCTCATACCATAAATCTAGATGCCAAATTAACGATAAATACTGTTTATAACAATTCTTCTAAATGGAACACTAGCTTTGTTAATGAAAAACTTTTCACTTTAATTTACATGAAATTTACCAATTCATGATTTGAATTTAACATTCCTTATTTATTATTAAATAAAATAGTAGTGTATTTAAAGATAAAAGAAGGAAGACAGATGATAGATCAAAGAAAAGTAGCACTAAATAACATCATAATCAATAAACATATTAAGACGGTTTTTCAGCCCATCATTTCTATAAGAGATGGGAGTATTTCTGGATATGAAGCACTTAGTAGAATTACTGGTGAAAATTTATTTAAAAATCCAGAAGAATTGTTTACATTCGCAAATGAATGTAATCGTTTGTGGGACTTGGAACAACTTTGCAGAACAACTGCACTTGAGTCGGCTTACAAATTTATGATTCCTCCCTATAACAAAAAGCTATTCCTTAATGTCAATCCTAATATAATGCATGACGAAAACTTCAAAAAAGGCTTTACAAAAGATTTTTTGGGACAATACAAAATAGCCCCAAATAATGTAATCTTTGAAATAACTGAAAAAAACATTATTGATGATATGGAGGGATTCCGTTCCACCATTATTCATTATAAAAGTCAGGACTATAACATTGCAATTGACGATGCTGGGGAAGGATACTCAGGGCTTAATTTAATTAGCGATATTAATCCGAATTATATAAAGCTAGATATGAAGTTAATTCGCAACATTCATATAGATAATTTAAAAAGGGCAATTGTAAAAGGGATGGTTGAGTTCTCAAAAGCTTCGAGTGTGAAACTGATCGCTGAGGGTGTTGAAACATATGAAGAGTTAGAGACTCTAGTAAAACTTGGAGTTCAGTATGGGCAAGGATATTTTATACAGAAACCAAGTCCAGAAATAAAGGAAATAGAACCCAAAATATTAAAGGCAATAAAAGAAATAAATTTGAATCAAAATCGGTTATTACGGGACAGTACTTTTAACACCTCCATCAAGTATCTATGTGCTGAATCAGGAATTGTTACTCCTGACGAAACTGTGCATCAGGTTTACGATATTTTTAAACAAAACCAAAATTGTTTTGGACTTTGTGTAATAGATAATGAGATCCCTGTTGGTATTATTACTAAGGAGAAACTAGCTCTAAATTTGAGTGGTCAGTACGGTTATACATTGTATCAGAATAAACCCATATCCTCCATAATGGACAGAAACTTCTTATCGGTAGATTTCGAAACACCAATAAAGGTTGTTTCAACGATAGCTATGGCACGTCCCAATGAAAGACTATATGATTTTATAGTTGTCACAGTAAATGATAAATATCATGGTACTGTTACAATAAAAGATTTACTTCAAAAATCCATAGAAATCGACGTCACTACCGCAAAGCATCAAAATCCATTATCCGGTTTACCTGGTAATTTAATGATTGACCAGAAACTGAATCAATTTTTAGAGAGTAATCGAGAATATACCGTTGCTTATCTTGATATTGATCATTTTAAAGCATACAACGATACATATGGATTTGAAAACGGAGATTTGGTTATTAAGCTTCTTTCAGAGGTCTTAATTAATAGTATTCCTAGCAGTCAATTTATCGGGCATGTGGGCGGAGATGACTTTGTTGTTATTTTAGAAAATTTCATAGCTGAAGATTATTTTGAAAAGATAACGAGTCAATTTGAATCGGAAATATTAGCTTATTATAATGAGAATGATAAACAGAACGGTTATGTTACTGCTCTAAATAGACATGGCGTGATTGAAAAATTCCCTTTAATATCACTTACTACAGTTATTATAAATAATAAGTTAAGAGATTTTAATAGCACGTTTGAAATATCTACAATACTTGCAGGACTTAAGATAGAAGCTAAAAAGAATAAAAGATGTATATCATTTTAACTTCCTTTCAATTTTTTTCTCTCCATTTATTTCTAAAAAAAATTTAAAAGAGGTTGTAAGCAAATTCCTCCTCATTATGCTGATTAAGTCATTACCATGCCTTAGTAAATCTTATATTTTAATAATATCCCCACATACACTAAATAGAAAAGGCTCCTCTTTGTGTAGTAAGTTCTAAAAGTTAAATCATAAAATTTAACTTTTGGGGTGCAGTACAAACGGGGAACCTTTTCTATATTTCTATACTTTTATAAACACTTTTCTGTCTTTTATTGTGATGATGTACCATTTGTATCCGGTTGTGATGATGTACCATTTGTATCCGGTTGTGATGATGTACCATTTGTATCCGGTTGTGATGATGTACCATTTGTATCCGGTTGTGATGGCGTACCATTTGTATCCGGTTGTGATGGTGTACCATTTGTATCCGGTTGTGATGGTGAAACTGTCTGAGAATTTACACTTTCACTTGCTAAAGGAATTCCTGGAATACCTAAAGTTGACCATATAGAGGATGTCCACCCAGAAGTACCATCAACAATATGAATTTGAGTTTTCTGAGACGACCAATCGAAGGGATTACCATCAACAATTGGTGCATTTCCCAAGAAATAAACGTCAAAAATATTACAATATCCAAAAACTCCAAAGCCAATTGACTTTACACTACTTGGTATGGTGATGTTTTTTAGGGACTTACATCCCCAAAAAGACATTTGTTGAATTTCCAATAAAGATTTAGGAAACTTGATTGATGTCAATGCTGTACAATTATAAAACGCGCTGTTTCCAATTGATGTAACAGAATCCGGCAATGAAACTGAAGTTAACGAACTACACCCATAAAAAGTATTTCCTTTAATTGCTCGAATATTTCCTGCAATTGTTACTGTACGAAGAGAAGTATCGCTATTAAATAAATCATTTCCAAGTGATTGCACACTTTCTGGGATTGATATAGAAGTTAGTGATGTACAGTAAGCAAATGCCAAATCTCCTATTGATTTTACGCTGTTCGGTATCGAAATCGTTGTTAGAGAACGAGCCGTTGCAAACGCTCCATCTTGAATCGCTGTGATAGAATTTGGAATTACCACTGTTTTTACATCTTGCCCACTGAACGCTGAATCACCAATAATTGTGACTGGTATTGTTTTACCATTAAGTGTAACCTGACTTGGAATATTTGCAGTTTCAATTACCTTGTCCCATTTTTTTAATACTGCATAGGTTCCGCAATTTAAGTATCGGTTACCTTGATATGTAACCAACTTTGGTTCACCAAGAATCGGTGGAATATAATTAGGAATGTATTTGGGGCCCATGCTTACATAAATAGTAACCATCATGCTAGGGTCAATCTCTGTCCCTGTTGCTATACTCTGATAACAAACCTTACCTTCAGGTATATTGGGGCTTACTACATAGCCTAATCGATATCCTACAACTTTAGCTTGCTTTAACATAAACACTGCATCAGTTCCACTTACATTTATTAAATCAGGCATAAATCCCTCTTTAACATTTTCGTAAGATATTCCTGGAGGATTGTCAAAATAGTTATCTGTTTGAGTTGGATCCACAATATCATCTGGTGAAGTTAGTCTTGTTCCTTCTCCATATTTTTGATCTGTTTTTGATGATACGTCCTTATTTGTCTCTAAATCACTATTAGTCGAAGCGTTTGTCACAACGTTAGTCACACTACTTAAAACTGGTATTTGTTTGCACACTTCTGCAAATGCTGGAGAAGTATTCACAAGAATTACAAAAACTGCGATTAATGCTACAAAGCTGGTCACACTAATAGGAATTACTCTTTTGAAGATAAAATTTTTTCTAAGTTTTTGAGTATCTGTGGTAAATGAGAATTCTTTGATTTTTGTACTTCTAAATTTTGATAGCATATTCTCAATTTGATCATCTGTGTAACTTTTCATATTCTTCTAATCGCCCCCTTAACAACTTCTTTGCTTTACTTAAGCGTGATTTTACTGTGCCATTTGGGATTCCCAGAATTTCAGCTACTTCTATTTCAGAATAACCTTCGATAAATTTGAGGATAAGTACTTCTTTAAACTTCGGTGTCAGCATTGATAGGCAATTAAACAGTTCAAAATAGTCTTCCTTAGGTCTACTCTTGTCCGGAATGGAGTCAAAAAACAACTGCTTGTCTTCTGGAGATGCAAACTCAAACCTTTTCTTTACAAAATGTAGCCGGTTTATATCCTTATACGTGTTACTACAAATTGTAAGAATCCATTTATCAAACGGCTTATTAATGTCATAACTATCCATTTTTTTGATTACTTTTAACCAAGTGTCTTGGTATAAGTCCTCTGCCTCTACCTGATTTCTACATAAAAATAGGCAAAATCTTGATAAATCATTTCCATGAATTGAAACATATTCTTTGATTTTTTCGGCGTTCAAACTTACACTTCCCCTTTGAAAGCATTCATTATATATACGAATAGAATTATATTAAAGTTCATTTAATTTTTGCAATATTTGTTTTTTTCAAAAAATAAAAGCAACCCCTTACAATTAACAAAAAAACTATTAATAGATGTAAAGAGGATACATTTTTCAGAAGTGGTTTGTGTTCTGTTTTTTTATTTCTACTTAATTCAATTAATTTCATTATAAAAAAGAACGACTCCAATGGAGTCGTTCTTTTTATAGACTTAGCGAGTTTGAACCTCTTAATTGTCTGATATTTTAAGAATTGCCTTACTTTATAAAAATACCATAATATAAATTTCTCTATAACAATCGCACTTTAAGAATTAAATTTTAAATTTACTTACAGCCTTCTGTAAATCCTCTGCCATTCTTGCTAAGGCTAAGCTAGATGCTGCAACCTCTTCCATAGTAGCTGACTGTTCTTCTGTTGCCGCTGTTACTGTTAGTGTTAGTGTAGCTGTGTCTTTACTAATAGAATCTATATCATGAATTGATTTTTCAATTTGTTGACTTCCGATTGCCATTTGTTCAATAGCAGCAGAAATTTCCCTAACTTGTACAGATACTTCATCAACAAGCGATACAATTTCATTAAATGCTAGACCAGCATTATTGACAACTTCGCTACCAGCTTTAACTTCGTGAGCACCCTTGCTCATAGCTACAACTGCCTTATCTGTTTCACTCTGAATCTCACTAATGAGTTGCGCTATTTGTTTAGTAGCCTCTTGTGATTGCTCTGCTAATTTACGAACTTCATCTGCTACAACAGCAAATCCTCTACCTTGTTCTCCAGCGCGAGCAGCTTCAATCGCCGCATTAAGTGCTAATAAGTTTGTTTGTCCTGCAATACCAGAAATAGTGTCTACAATCTGACCAATTTCCTTAGATTGTTCACCTAAGTTTGTAACTACTAACGCAGAATCAGATACTGTCTTCTCAATCAATTCCATTTGTTCCACAGCTGCATTAATAGTATTTTGCCCCTGTGCTGCTGTCTCTGCAGTTTTATCAGCTACTCCCGACACCTCATTCGCATTGGTAGATATTTGCTGAATACTTGCGGACATTTGTTCAACAATAGAAACCGTGTTTTCAACTGCAATAGCTTGTTTTTCAGCTCCTGTTGAAACCTCACTGACAGTTTCTGCTACTTTTCTTGTTGCAGTTGCTGAATGCTCAGCACTTGCAGAAAACTCTTCAGAAGATGCAGCGACCTGATCTGTCGTTTCCACAATCTGTTTGACTAATTGTCTAATATTGCTTTTCATTATGTTGAAGGAATTTGCAACTGTACCAATCTCATCAGATGTTCTAATTTGAATATCCTCTTGTGAAAGATCACCTGTCGCTAATTCATTTGCAGTGTTCGTAATTTGTTTAATTGGATTAACAAGCTTTCTAGTTAAGACAAAGCCAATAATTTGTGACATTATTGCTACTATAATGTTAGTTACTAGCAATAACATCTTCGTATTATTTGCTTTAATATCTTGCTTTTTTTGTTCTTTCTCAACAAATTTTTTAACAGCTGTTATAAGTTCTTCAGAAGAGAACATCGCCGCTTTATAAGGTGTCCCAGCTTGTTTCATATAAAGACCAACTTGTTCTAGATTGTTAGCCTTTTTTGCCTCAAATGAAGATGCAGCAATTTCTTCATATTCATTCTTTCTCGACTTAATTTCCTGTGTAATCTTCTTTGCTTCCTTAGTTGCCAAAACTTCATTAAGTTTATCAATCTTAGCGTCAGCTTTTTCTCTATAGTCATTAAAGATCGATATATCCGATGGATCCCCTGTAAAATTAAATCTACGCATAGCAACTGCTTCATTCGCAATATCTGTTGCTACCCCTTGCGCAAGCTCAAGTTTGAGCGTGTTAACATCCATCAAATCATGATAGGACGAATTGATTTTATCAATACTAATGTAACAAAATACAGACATCGCAATAACTAAAATATTTACAATAACAAAACCAACTGTAATCTTCTTACCGACCGTCATCTTACCCAAAACAATTCCCCCATTTTAAAACTATCTTAAAAAAACGTTACAACATAAACCTTATTATAGTTATTTTGTACCATGAATGGTATGACAAAATTCTACCACGTTCGACACAATTTTGACAATATTTCTTTGACACTTAAGAACTTACTACAATAGAAATTTCTTCTAGCAACTTTTATTTAATCGTTTTTCCACTTTTTTTACTATTAAAAAATAAAATCTTCAAAAAAATAGAGCTGCTATGTGCAGCTCTATCATTCTATAAAATTTAATTTATTATTTTATCCCTAACAGTACTTAAATTTCTTAATTGTTTCTTTCAAGCCTTCCGCCTGCATTACAATTTCACTTCCTAATACATTAACTTCCTTTATAACATTGGTTTGTTTCTCTGCCGCTGAAGCTACTTCAGAGGCAGACACTGATGCCTCTTCTGCAATTGCGGTAACCTCATGTGACTGAGTTGCTGTATGGTCAATGTGGTGGAATTGCTTTTCAACTAGTGAGACAATGCCGTTGATTACTTCAACAACTTCATCAATTGAATGACTCATCAAACTTATTGCGTTATTCGTTTCACTACCCTTTTTCACTTCTTCGTTTGCTATTTCAACTTGTTTTGTTATCTGGTCTACAACATTTTTCACTTCTAATTGAATATTATGAATTAATGTGGAAATCCCCTCAACAGCTTGTTTACTTTGATCCGATAATTTTCGAACTTCCCCTGCAACGACTGTAAAACCTTTTCCGTGTTCACCAGCACGAGCAGCTTCAATAGAAGCATTTAACGCTAGTAAATTTGTTTGACCTGCAATTTTCCCTACAAACGTAATGATTTGCTCTACTTCATTTGCATGTTTTTCTAAACGGTTGACAGATTCTAGAGATTCCTTACTACTATTTTTCATTTCCTGTACATCGTTTACAAGTGAGTGAATAATTTGCTTACTTGTATTTAAAACGCTTACCATTTCACTAGATAATTCTTCTGACTTACGTGCTTTTTCTTGGACCTGATTGGCCATTTGCAAAACATTTTCTATTGAATGTGCTGTTTCTTGCATAGCTCCAACAGATATATCAGCACCTTTTGAAATCTCAGAAATAGTCTTTGAAATATTTTGTGACTGTTCTACTGCTTCATTTGACGCAACCGTCATTTGAATTACTTTTTCATTTGTATTTTCAAAGTTAGAATCAATACCTCTAACAATTTCACGGATACTATGTAACATTTCATTAAATGCTAAGCTAAGAGAACGGATTTCATCATCTGTTTTATGAACAGGTGCATCCTCACAAATTTCTCCCCTAGCTGCTTTTCCTATAGACACTTCTAATACATGTAATGGCTTCGTAATAAATCGTGTAGCAGTAAAATATGCTAGAATTCCAGACCAAATTACACCTAGAACTAAACAGATTATGCTAAAGATTTGTTGATTTATTAGTTCTGAAATAAATCCATAAACATAATAGATAAAGAAAGCACTAGTTGTATAGGTTACACATGCTAACCCTGTTGTAAATAAAGCAAGTCTCTTGTTTAATCCAAATCTATAATTCTTTTTTTCTTCCATATACACATCCCCTGTTAAATTTATTTTTATATTCTATATATCTAAGCATCTTAAATTTATCAGTTTATCTACTAATTTTCTACATAATTTCTTCACAATTCGTCATATTTTTGTGCACAAATTGTGAAAATATCGACCGATTCCAACAATTTCTGAATTAAAAATTGATAAATCGAGTCCTAACACTACTAGTTGTTGAAAAATAAAGGAGTTAACCTAACAAACAATTTAAAACTGATGTTCTGTCATTTTTGCAAAATTTTGGTTTTTACGAAAATAATAGAAAAAACGACCTTCCCTCGGAAAAAACCTAGAAAAGATCGCTATTTTCTTACTTAAATCTACTAAAAAACCATATGCACACTGCTTCTAAGCAACTTATTTCTACTCTGCATTTTCTACCCATTTTATTTCGATTTTATCACCATTTTGAATCGGACTAAAATAAGAAACAGGCCCCCCATTATGGGTCATATACAGATTACCTTGTGGTCGAGTTCTATCAAAATCAATATAGTCAAATAGGTTAACAAAAACGAGTGGTGCATCTCCAGGCAATCTTAAAGATGTTCCGTTATAAGTTATTGTGATGAACGAAGGTGCTTCCTCGGTTATAAGTGGGGATTCTTCCACACCAATAGGCATAGATTTTTGATTAACTAAAATCTTCTGTTTCTCAATATCTTGAGTGGAATTTTCAACTATTTTCTCTATCACTATTTCTTTCTTAACTTCATCAAAACTTAGTTGTTCTTCTTCATTACGTGCTTCTTCTCTACTATGAACATCGTCAGCAGTGGTATTACTATTATTACTTAATACTACTGACTCTTCTCCAGCTTCTATTTTATAAGGAGGTTCGTCAATTCGTTCTGAAGTCTCAATAATATCTCCATCAACTACGATATAACCATCAAACACAATTGAGCCATTTACAATTACATTATACGTGTCTTGAATTAACATTTTTTTGCGTAAATCTTCTACAGTTACAATCTGATCAAATTCTATTTTGTCTTGATCGTTCAACTGTACATCGCCATCAGCAATTTTTCCGTTTATCAGAACATTTGTAATTGTGCTCATTTCCATTCCATTTAGAATAAAACTAACGGTTAAAGGAATCATTTCAATTAGCCTCACATTTGGTTCTTCTCCATGTTTTGCAGGCACAATTACAATTTGATCTTGTGATTTGATAGGGGTACTAATGCTAGATGGCTTATCATTAACATAAATGACACCATGTTCTCCAACTTCACCAAATAGTTTCTTCATTTGTCCATTTACATACACCACAAGGTTCTTGCCGGCTTTCGCAATTAAATCATGTGGGTTGAAACCAACAAGCATTAACGCATCAACTACCATTAATGTTTTGGTGTTAAAAAGCTTTACATTTGAACCATTTACGTAAACTTCTTCAAAATCCCGCCCGAAATGTGTGATTGCTTTTGCTAAAATACCAATTGGTGTTATCACTTCAGGTCCGGTCAAACCGAATTTTTTTACTTTCAAATTCTGGATATTCGTTAAATCTCTTGTACTCACTCGTTCAATTGGCAGATCAAAGTATTTCGCAATGATATGATTTAATCGTGGAATTTTGCTGCCACCACCGGTTAAAAAAACTACGCTAGGAGATTTTCCGTTTTTTTCAATCACATTGTCTACAATATTCTTCGCGATTAAATCAATGACATCTGTTAGTTGATCCAAAATTTCCTCAGATGATTTCTCATGTTCATTTCCAAATATATCTTTAAATTTATGTATAGGTTGCTCGCTCAGATTACATTTCAATAATTCCGCACTATCAAAATCCAATAGGTACGTTTTGGCCAAAGCCTCAGTGATTTCGTCACCTGCGGTCGATGTCATCGCATAAGCAACAACGGTACCATCCTTTGTAATTGCAATATCTGACGTTCCAGCTCCGATATCTACGAGCGCAATGTTAAGTAGACGGATATTTGAAGGTACGGCGACTTCGATTGCGGCAATTGGCTCCAGGGTCAAATAACTCACGTCTAGCCCAATTCGACTCACTGCAATATACAAGCTGTCTACAACTGTACGTGGTAAGAAAGTAGCAACTAAGTCGACTCCGATTCTACTTCCTTTATGTCCCTCTAAGCTGAGCATCGTTTTGCCATTTAAGTAATAACTAACAACCGTATGCCCAATACAAAAATAATCTTTCATCTCCTGTGATTCTTCAATCATCTTTGCATAAATATTCTGCAAACATTCTGTTTCGAGGCTATCTATTAAATTCTTTTTTATAGGCACTAAACCATCAATTTCTTGCTCCATTTTGGTTCTGGACGTAATCAGAGAACGACCTGCTGCAGCAATCGCCACTTCTGTGAATGTCTGACCGCACGCTTTCTCCAAGTTTTTTTTGATTACTTTGATTGAATCAGCGACGCCATCAATCTCTTGAATCTGACCATCAATCATAACACGGTCCTTGTGGTACTGAACGTCTCCGTGCTCAACGACAAGCTTCCCGTCCTCATAGTAACCTACAAGGCCAATAACGCTTCTTGTTCCGATATCAACTGCAAATACACGTTGTTTGTAATGGGATTCTTTTTTCTTCTTTGTCATTTGAAACTCCTTTTCATTTGACCATAAATATTAACAAATTATAGCATAAAATTCTTACGTTTACTTATGCACAATACTAGCAATCGTGCATTCTAATCTATTTGAATACACTTTATAAAACAAATAATTACCTACTCTTATAGGATACATCACGAGAAGACCTTTTAAGAATGCTAAAAAGACGAAATCCTATAAATAATTTGAAAGTTTTTTATGATTTATCTACTTACTTCTTCAATTCTATAAAAATAAAAAAAATCCACCCTTATGATGGATTTGTAAATATAAATTGATGGAAACAGATAGGTTTATACTTTAAGAAAAGATATTTATTGTTCTTTTACAATACCTTCTTCATCGATATAGTAAGTTCTTCCTTCTGGGCATTGTAATACCTTTTCGATAAATGGTCCTTTACCATCTGTTTTTTCCAAAAGAACATTTAGGTTTGCTGGCAATTTACCAAACTCTTTAAGATAGTTATCTACTCCAGTTTGCATGTAAGCACTATTAGCATGACAATCATCGCCTGAAGGTAGCGGTGGCAAACTGATTGAATTTCCACAACCTGCTGTGAATGCTAGAACTAGTACCAGAATAAAAGTCAAAGATAGTTTTTTCATTATTTTTCTCCTCTAAACTTATTTTCTTTAGTATATAAGATTACAATGGTATTTTTTGTGCCAAAATTGTAGATAGAGATTTTGTTATCCGGTTTTTGCTTTTACGTTAGTGACGGAGACGATTCTCCGTCTCGCGAACAAAGCTTGATTACCCCTGCCGAATCCGTAACAACCCCGTGAATCTAAATCATGAAATGATTTAGCAAATGAACGGCGTGCTACATTTGTCTAATCTTGAAAAGATTAGCAACAAAAGGTCGTACTCCTTCATGTTAGATAATCCGTGGTTCAGAAAATCCAATAAAAGGATCATATGATAATCGTAATAACATAGAGCCTATTACCTCTTTATCATACCAAAATTGGATGGGAAATTTTCAAGAAACCTTTGTCTATTTAAGTAAAATATTGTAGTTAAAAAAAGGGAATTTTTAGCATTAAGCATTATTCAACAACTATTATTTTTATTATTGTTCATAATATTTCACATTAAATCTTTAAAGATTATTTTATCAGGATGTCACTCTACTTTTTTCCATATGAATTTATCATACTCTCATGTTATTGAATCACTCTTTTTTCGTATTTTCCTAATAAGCAAAAAAATCACAATGAAAGCTTTATAAAAGCACACATTGTGATCATTTCTTAATAATCATTTAAACAAATTTCATTTCATAGTACATAATCAATATCTTTATACAAAACTCTAAATCTATAAGACACATTCATGTTAACTAGCAACTATAAATCTGATCTTCAATGACAGGAAATTTTTATTCTATAAATCAGAAACAATAAGATACGTTAAGCGAATAGGTCCATGTACTCCCCATACCTTGTTTAACTCAATGTCAGAAGAACTACTAGAGCCACAAATAAAGTTAATGGCAGCAGGATTAATTCCTTGTTTTGACATTTCATGAAGTTTTTGCATTCCTTGTGTTAAACGAGGAACGATTGTACTTTGAGGTACAATACAAACATAGTTTAGTGGCAAGAAGTTAGAAGATCTTCCTTTTCCTAGCTTATCAATAACTGTGTAAGAAGCTGTTTCCGCAAGAGAAAGGTCACTAACACATACGCCATAATGCGCATTCAATGCCTTATCTACATTTTCACGGCCTTTTTCATCTGTCCAAACATACGCATCTTTCAACACATCAGTTAGACCCCATTGTGCAAAACGCTCATCGTTCCATGCGATAATTGGACCTGTTCCATGTTCAACAAGTTTCTCAGCTACAGTTTTTGCAAGATCTTTTTTCTCGATAATTACGGAATCAATCTTACCACCTGAACCCGCTTTGTTAACTTGAGCATTCTTATGGAATTCTTCAGCTAATTGCGCTTGAGTAAAACCCTTATAAATCTCAAGGTGAGGTGTGCTTGATAAACCAGGATGAACGACCTCTTTCGGCATTTCTCGACCAAGTATGTTTGAAAGGTTAGAAATAAATGACTCTCTATTTAAAATTTGTCCTTTTTTCATTATTTATTTCCTCCTTTACTTCTTTTTGCATACCAATCTCTGAAACGTACAACTTCCAATGCCGGCAAGTCACGTTTGTCAGTCCAACCTTTAAGAATACTAATACCTTTTTTAATTTTTCCATCTACCATAAGTGGTTTTGTCATTAACGGTGCAACACCTGTTCCTAGCTTGTACATCCAAGGACGGCTTAGAACCATACCTGCTCCAGACATACTTGCACCCCAGAATGCAGAAACTTTCTTTTCTTCAGCTAATACACGTTTGTGCTCATGGATTAAAGAATGTAATGGAATATTTGATGGACAAACTTCTGTACACGCTCCACAAAGTGAACACATATATGGAAGTTCTTTAAAGTCATCATATCCAGCAAGAAGTGGCGTTAATACAACCCCTAGCGGTCCAGAATAGATCGCATTATAAGAATGTCCACCAACTTGACGATATACTGGACAGATATTTAAACATGCAGCACAGCGCATACATTGTAATACTTCTTTAAATTGAGACTTTAATACTTTAGAACGTCCATTGTCAACGATTACCACGTGAAATTCTTTAGCACCATCCGCAGCACCTTCTTCAGTGATACCATTTACAAATGTCGTATAACTTGTACTTTTTGCCCCTACTGCATTTCTAGCTAATAAGCTAATACAGATATCAGCATCTTCATAAGTAGCACAAATACGTTCCATTCCCATTACTGCAACCTGTAATTCAGGCGCTGATGTACAAAGATCGATATTTCCTTCATTACTGATTAATGAAATTGCTCCTGATTCGGCAATAGCAAAGTTACATCCGTAAATTCCCATATCAGCAGTTACATATTCATTACGCAGCTGAGCACGAGCGAATGCAGCTAAGTCTTCTGGAATATCTTTTCCAGAGTAACCATTTTTTGCAAAAACATCTTTAATTTGAGTTCTGTTCAAATGTAAAGATGGTACAACCATATGTGAAGGTGGATTCCAGTCATCTAATTGCAGAATGTATTCAGCTAAGTCAGTTTCCTTTACATCTACACCAGCATCAATTAGATGGTGGTTAAGTCCAATTTCTTCTGTAACCATCGATTTAGCTTTTACAACTTTTTTAACGCCTCTCTCAACTGCTAGTTTCGTAACATATTCAGACGCTTCCTTCGCATCTTTTGCAAAAAATACATTACCGCCATTTTTGACAACGTTTTCAGCAAATTGATTTAAGTAGAAATCTAAGTTTTCAAGAACGTGTGCACGAACTTCACCTGATAGTTTTTGCCACTCACGGTAATTACCATCTCCCAATTGTGATAGTACATTCGTTCTATTTTTATTAATTAAATCTTGAGCTTTAACCATTGCTGCACGCATGAAATCATTATTCAGGTTCTTATCAAGATTTTTCTTAAAATTTTCGTTATTTATCTTAATCCCCATTTTGGCTCCCCCTACTATTTAGAATTTAGAACTTCAGCAATATGCATTACTTTGATATTTGATCCAAGTCTACTTAAACGTCCACCAATATTCATTAGGCAAGCGAAGTCTGCACCTATTAAATAATCAGGGTTAGCATCCATGATATATCTAGCTTTTTCATCAGCTACTTCAGCTGAAATATCGCCCATCTTAACAGAGAATGTACCACCAAACCCGCAACACTTGTCTGAGTTATGGAAATCTACTAATTCAAGTCCTTCTACTTTAGAAAGAAGTTTTATAGGTTGTTCTTTTACTTTTAAGAATCTAGCAGTATGGCAGTTGTGATGATAAACAGCTTTTCCTGGAAGTTTAGCAGAGAAGTCATCTACATTGATTACTTCAATTAAAAATTGAGACAATTCATATGTTTTAGCCGCTACTTTTTCAGCTCTTTCTTTCCATTCTTTATCATCAGCCATAATATGTGCATATTCTTTTACGAACATAACACAAGAACCTGAAGGTGATACAATCACATCAGCATGTTCAAATGTCTCAATAAAGTGCTTAATTGTATTCTTTGTTTTCTCAACGTATCCAGTGTTATAAGTAGGTTGTCCACAACATGTTTGGTTCTTAGGATAATCGATCTCGTGTCCTAGACCTTCAAGTAATTCAACTGTTGCTTTACCGACATTCATTGCCATAAAATCGACAATACAAGTTGTAAATAATGTTACTTTCATTTCAATTCTCCTTTGATTTGATAACTATCTAGATAATTATACAAAAAAAATTACTTCTCTGTATATTGAAATTCGACAATTTACGACAATTTTTTGTCTAAATATTTATCTATAAAGCACATAAAATACGAAAATTATAACCGTTTGGAAAAATTGAAAACTATGAACCATTACCTTGTTGATGATTTTTCAGTTGTCTAACAGAGCAAAGAAGGCTTGAAACGTTTACCAATGGTTTCAAGCCTTCATATTTTTATATGATTGGTCTTTCACTTATAAGGAAGTTTATAAGGATTTGAGATTTTTATCCGTTCCAAAATAAGTAATCGAACTTGACTAATTATTTTTCTTCGATACTGGAATATAAATATCACACACTTTTTCTGCTTCACTCATACAACGGTCATCATATAATTCAAAATCGACACAACCTTGAGCGTATTCATAACCTGAGTTTGGAAACCATTCATTGAAAATAAATTGCCATGTTCCCTGAATATTGGATACAAAATTATTTGCATTAGATTTAGGAGAAGAAAAGACAGCATATGTTGCAGCTGGAATTTCATTTGTGCAGTATTCAGTTGGAATTCCAACACCTTCCTGTGGCTCTATTCCAATGATATATTCAAATTCGCAAGTGTTTGAATTTTCAGGAAAACAGGCGCCATACTCTGCATGATTTTTTACAAATTTTTCACTGTGTAGTTTCTCCATTCTTCCATCAGTCATATATGCATTCCAAAATTTCGGTATTTCTTTATTGTTTTCATTTCCATCTGAAGTCGTGGTAATTGAATATCCAACTAATTTTATAGCTGGTCGAGTAACAAATTTCGGTTCCATGATAATTCCTCCAATTAAATATTTATCTAGATGGGTAAGTATTGGTATTGCTGGTTGCTTTGCTTGTGTATGAATCGAATATGTTTCAGGTGAACAACCAAAATGGCGACGAAAAGCTTTACTAAAGCCTGAATGTGTTTCAAAACCATAATTTAAGGCTATATCAATGATACGTTTGCCACCTGTTAATTCAGTAACAGCAAACGTTAGCCTCCTGTTCCTCACATATTCCATAACTGAATATCCTACATAAAAACGAAAAACTCGGCTGAAGTGGTAAACTGAAAATCCTGCATTTGATGCTAAAGTATCCGCATCTAAATCATCTTTTAAGTGTTCATCAATGTATTCTAATGTCTTTTGCAGTATTTCTGTATATCGCAAAGGTATACCTCCATTCATGCTAGCAGTATTAGTATATCAAACCACCAAATTTTTTCTGTTCCATAATTGCTGTTTTAATTATTTTTAAAAAATTTATAAAAATTTTAATTCTATAAAAATAGGAAAATATTCAGTATCAAGTACAGTTTAAAAGTCCACTTTTAAACTAACCAAATCTGTCGCATTGCTCAGTGATTTGGTGGCGGGAGTCTCCCTTCCAGGTCGGGTCTACTCAAAACAGTCCCCCAGACTGTTTTGCTTGCTTTCGACTCCCTAGGTAAGTTTTTCACTTCACTTCGTTCGATAAATACTGGCGGGAGACCTTTTCAGTCAAACTGAAAAGCCGGCCTCGAAAAACGATACTCAATCGTTTTTCTTCGTCTTCGACTCCCTCCAATCAATTCTATAAATAAGAAAAAGGCTCCCGGTTGGGAACCTTTTTCTTATTTATGGAGTTGGCGGGAGTCGAACCCGCGTCCAAAAGCATCTGCACTTCAGCTTCTACGAGTGTAGTTGTCATATTGGGATTTCGCTAATCAATCTGCCTTTCCTCTGTCTACAGACGGAAAACTCGGGCGTAGCCTACTAAGAGTGAGCCTTCGACAATGCACATAGGCGATGCACTGGGAAAGCTTCGCCGTCAATTAAGCAGCGAAAGAAAGATTTTGTTTGCCAGTTATTGGCTTTTACGTTGATGACGGAGACGATCCTCCGACTCGCGACCAAAGCTTGATTACCCCTGTCGAATCCGTAACAACCCCGTGAATCTAAATCATGAAATGATTTAGCAAATGAACGGCGTGCTACATTTGTCTAATCTTGAAAAGATTAGCAACAAATGGTCGTACCCCGTGATGTTAGATCATCTGAGTTTCAGAAAATCTAATAAAAGAAGCATACGATAGTGTAATAACACAAAACTTATTACTTCTGAATCATACCATATTTAAGTACGAAAAGTACAAGAAACCGTTGTCTATTTATGTAAAATATTCTAGTTGACTTAAGTAGGTACCTAATTATAAAGCTTAATGCAATTCAATTGATTATTGTACTACTTACTGTCATATTTAAGTAAATTATAAAGAATTACTATTAAAGGGAGAGATTATTTTTGAAAGATACTGTTAAAATCTTAAAATGGGTATCTGGTGGACTTGAAGCATTACTCGGCTTTCCAATCATTGGTGGAACGATTGTATTATCATTGTTATGGACACCTTTGTTGATTATGCTTGCTTTGCACATCGTGACTTTAGTTTTAGCAAAAAAAGAAGGACTAAAAGCAACTGGGAATATACTTGGAATTGTTACTTCATGTGTTGGTTGGATTCCTGTTGTGGGTATGATTATGCACATTATTTCAGCTATATTTATAATGATTGATGCTTACAAACAACCATCTGACCCAGGAGAACCTACAATTTCTGCATAAAAATTATAAGAAAAACACAGCTATAATTGAATAGTGCCACCAAATTCAAATTTCTTTAAAATTTGGTAATCTGCTCAAATCAGCTGTGTTTTTATTTTGTATAGTATTATTGTTACATTTTCTGTCTATCTCTTAGAGCTCTCTGAATATCACGATTTGCATCCTTCGTTTTCAATGTCTCCCGTTTATCATAATCTTTCTTCCCTTTTGCAAGACCTACTAGTACCTTTGCAAAACCATTTTTCAAGTACATTTTCAAAGGAACTAATGTATAACCCTGCTCTTTCGTTAAACCTAAAAGCTTCATAGTCTGCTTTTTATGTAATAAAAGTTTACGAACCCTTAAAGGATCGTGATTATAACGGTTTCCTTCTTCAAAAGGACTGATATGGGCATTCATAAGATACATTTCGCCATTAATAATCCTTGCAAAAGAATCCTTCAATTGCACTCTACCGCGTCTTGCAGATTTTATCTCAGTCCCCTGCAATACAATTCCACATTCATAGGTCTCTTCTATAAAATAGTCATGGTTGGCCTTCTTATTTTGAGCCAACATATTCCCCTCGCCCTTCGGCATAAAAATCACTCCCCTCACACAAGGTGCTCGACAGACCGCTTAACTCCGCTGTAATTGGACCGAATAACCGAAGAAGTAGGCTTTGAGCCTGCGAAAAACCTTCAAGGTTATTCGGGAAATTACACCACAGGCATTTCTTCCTCTTGCTAAAATTCTTCGAATTTTAGAGTGCCAGTTACCCAGGAGTTGGTCTGGAGAGCCCGTTTATACCCTTGCACATATTAAAGCAAGGCTATCGCTTCAACTTCAATTAAACCATCCTTTGGTAATCGAGCTACTTGAACTGCACTTCTTGCTGGGAATGGTTCAAAAAAATACATAGCATAAATTTCATTGAAAACCGGAAAATCACACATATCTTTTAGGAAAACTGTGACTTTCACAACATTATCCATATTCGTACCAGCTTCTTGAAGAATTGCTCGCACATTTTGCAGCGCTTGATGCGTTTGTGCTTCAATAGTTTCTTTCATCTCACCCGTGACCGGATCTAATCCTAATTGACCTGAAGTAAACACCATTTCGCGTCCAATTACACCTTGTGAATAGGCCCCAATCGCTGCTGGTGCTTTTTTTGTACTAACTATTTTTTTCATCTTTAAGTCTCCCCTCAAAATTTAAACAGAAAAATAAAGAAAATCACGCTTTTTTACCATACGAATTCATTTGCATTCAACCATATCACAAGTGATTTAGGTTTCATGTTTTACCCTTTGAACTTATTTCGACCTCGAGTTTTTTTATCCTTTTTCGATACATCTTCGTAAAATGGTTTCGATTTCCTTTTCGAGATGATTTCATTAGCCTTTTCAGGCACTGTATCCCTTTTTTTACGTGTTTTTTTCTCTCCGCTTTTAACTGAAGATAAATCTAATTTCAAATCAGACTTTCCTCTTCCAGCAGAGCGGCTTTTGTCTGACTTGTTACGAGAAGAATCACCAGAAGTTCGTTCATCTGATCGTTTTCTTGTGCCTCTATCACCAGATGAATTTCGTTCTAATTTTTTACTATTATTTATTTTAAAGATCTTTCCTGGGCCTCTTTCGCGTTTACGTGGAGTTCCAGCATCACCAACCAACTCAAAATCAATCGCTCGATCATCTAGATTTACTTGAGCGACTTTAACTGCAACCTCATCGCCTATACGATAGATTTTACCTGTTCGCTCACCAATCATGCAATATTGACGTTCATCAAAATGATAGTAATCATCAAACATATTACTTACATGAACAAGTCCCTCAATCGTATTTGGAAGTTCAATAAACATACCCCAATTGGTAACCGAGCTAACGATACCTGTATACTCTTCACCAATCTTATCAGCCATGAATTCACACTTTTTCAACTCATCTGTCTCTCGCTCCGCGTCAACAGAACGACGCTCCATACGTGAACTTTGAACAGCAATATCTCCTAAAAGTGCTTCCCATTTCGCTTGTGTTTGTTCATCTAGATACCCATCAATTAAATATGTACGAATCAAACGATGAACAATCAAGTCTGGATAACGTCTAATTGGCGACGTGAAATGTGTATAAAATTCTGTTGATAATCCAAAATGCCCAAGGCTCTCCGGATCATATTTAGCTTGTTTCATGGAGCGCAACATGATTTTAGAAATAACCATTTCTTCTGGCTTACCAGCAACACCCTCTAAAATTTCTTGCAGTGCACGAGGATGAATATCATTTGCTGAACCACGGACAAACAAACCAAAATTCAATATAAATTCAAAAAATCTTTTTAATTTTTCTTCATTTGGATCTTCATGGATACGATAGATAAACGGTACTTCTAACCAGTGAAAATGCTCAGCCACTGTTTCATTCGCCGCTAACATAAACTCTTCAATTAACTTTTCTGCAACGGACCGTTCTCGAATAACAACATCGAGTGGCTTACCTTCTTCATTAACTAGCACCTTTGATTCCTTAAAATCAAAATCAATTGCACCACGATCAAACCGTTTTTTTCGTAAAATCGCTGCAAGTTTCTCCATATCCTTGAAGAATGGAACTAGCTCAGCATATTTCGCACAAGTTTCTTCTTTTTCTTCAACTAAAATCTCATTAACTGCTGAATAAGTCATTCTAGCAGTGGTGTTGATGACACTTTGAAAGATTTCATGTGAAACTACATGACCATTTGAGTCGATTTCCATTTCACAAGAAAGCGTTAAACGATCTACGTTTGGATTTAACGAACAAATCCCATTTGATAGGCGATGTGGAATCATTGGAATAACACGGTCTACCAAATAGACGGATGTTCCTCTCTCATATGCTTCTAGATCAATAGGTGAATTCTCAGTCACATAATAACTAACATCGGCAATATGTACACCTAACTTATAATTACCGTTTGGTAATACGGCAACCGTAACAGCATCATCCAAGTCTTTCGCATCTGCTCCATCAATGGTTACAATCGTTTCTCCGCGAAGATCTCGACGTTTGAACAAATCCTTTTCTTGTATTTGATCTTTGACCTTATTTGCTTGTGCCAAAGCATCCTCAGGAAACTCACCTGGCAATCCATGCTTGTAAATAATCGAAAGAATATCTACTCCTGGGTCGTTTTTATGGCCAAGAATCTGGACAATCTCTCCCTCTGCAGAGTGAATACCATCTGGGTATGCCACAATTTTCACAACAACTTTATGACCATCAACAGCACCATTCTTGGATTCCTTCGGGATAAAGATATCGCCACCCATTTTCTTATCATCAAGAACAACAAATCCAAAACCCTTATTTTCGATATATGTACCAACCGTTTCCTTAAGACCACGTTCAATAATTCTAACAATAGAACCTTCTCGGCGCTGTCCAGAAGTAACCGAAGACACACGAACCATGACTGTATCCCCGTGCATAGCCAAATTCAACTCGTGTGCTGGGATAAAAATATCATCCATACCTGTTTCTTCAGGCGCAACAAATCCATAACCTTTTGCATTCATGGTCAAACGACCCTTTAGCAGATTCATCTTCTCAGGTAGACCATAGCGGTCCGAGCGAGTACGAATCACCATACCCCGTTGCTCCATTTGGACCAAAGTTTTTACGAGTATTTTAAAATCTCCAGATTCGTGAAATCCCATATCCTCAGCAATTTCCTGGATAGTCATCGGCTTGTAAGCAGCTTCCGTCATAAAAGTCAGAATTTTGTCTGCATAATCTTTCATCAATTCATCCATTAAAAAACCTTCTTTACTAAATATTTCTACTTATTAAATTTTAACCAAAAAATAGAAACTATAATTATTTATTTTTTCGGAAATTCCTTTTTTATCTCCAAACTCTACAAAAAGCCCATAAAAATGAAAAAAAGCCTGGCGTTTGCCAGACTTCTTGATGTTCTGTGAAGTTAAAATTTAGTTATTTGCAAAATAACCGATTGCAATTGTTAGGATAAAAAACAATACGACTAAACCAATCGTAAAGCGGTGCAACCAAAGCTCAGCACCACGCGCCTTTTGCTTTCCAAACAATTGTTCAGCACCACCTGCGATTGAACCTGATAAACCAGCACTTTTACCTGATTGCAATAAAACAACACCTATAAGAAGTATACAAACGATTACTAATAAAACGACTAATGCAGTATGCATGGAAAATCCTCCTAAAATAAGTACACAATGCAAGTATTTTATCACAATCGGGACCTCGGTACAAGGATTTGATGGAACACTGTTTAGAATTTTTTGCGTTCTCACTTTAATTTTAGCTCAATCATCATTAAATTTTCTTTTTAAGCCAAAATATCCTTAGCAATAAAAAAAGGAAAATGTGATTATTTAAAAGTTGACTCAAGTTCTTGACAAAAAAAGGAACGGTATATAATAATTATTATTAGATTATAATTATTATAATTTAAATATTTCACACAAAAAGTTTAAACAATAAAAATGAAAATTAGGAGGAATTAAATTATGTTATTAATCGGAACTGAAGTATTACCATTCAAAGCGTCTGCTTTTCAAAACGGGAAATTTCTTGAATTAAGTGAAGAAAATCTTAAGGGCAAATGGAGTGTTATTTGCTTCTATCCTGCTGATTTTACATTTGTATGTCCAACTGAACTAGAAGATCTTCAAAATCAATATGAAACTTTAAAAAGCCTAGGTGTTGAAGTGTATTCCGTTTCAACAGATACTCATTTCACACATAAGGCATGGCACGATAGTTCAGAATCTGTTGGTAAAATTACTTACATCATGATAGGCGATCCAAGTCACACAATTAGCAGAAATTTTTCAGTACTTGATGAATCAACTGGTCTAGCTGCACGTGGAACTTTTATCATAGATCCTGACGGTATAATTCAAGCAGTGGAAATAAATGCTGGCGGAATTGGACGCGATGCAAGTACTCTAGTAAACAAAGTGAAGGCAGCTCAGCATGTGCGGAACAATCCTGGTGAAGTATGTCCAGCAAAATGGCAAGAAGGCGGAACTACATTAAAACCAAGCCTTGACCTAGTTGGTAAAATTTAAGGAGTGATTGCAGCACATGATACTGGATGCAGAAATAAAAGCCCAATTAGCTCAATATCTTGAGTTACTCGAGAATGATATTCAGCTTTACATCAACGTGGGAGATGATAAAGCTTCACGCGATATGTTTTCACTCATAGCAGAATTAACTGCTATGTCTCCCAAAATTAAAGTTGAAAAAAAGCAACTATATAGAACACCTAGCTTTAGTGTTAACCGTTTTGGTGAGGAAACAGGTGTTACATTTGCTGGTATCCCTTTAGGACACGAATTTACATCATTGGTTTTGGCCTTGTTGCAAGTAAGTGGAAGAACGCCAAAAGTAGAGCACGATCTCATTAAAAAAATTAAGAACTTAAAAGGTGAATATCGCTTTGAAACCTTTATAAGTCTGTCGTGCCACAATTGCCCAGATATTGTGCAAGCCTTGAATTTAATGAGCATTCTGAATCCTAATATTTCTCATACCATGATTGATGGTGCAACTTTTAAAGAAGAAGTTGAAGGTAAAAATATCCTAACGGTGCCAACAGTTTATTTGAATGGTGAAGTTTTCGGAAGTGGAAGAATGACCTTAGAAGAAATCTTATCTAAGATAGATACTTCTCACGATGCATCTGATTTTTCAGATAAACAACCTTTTGATGTACTTGTTATTGGGGGTGGCCCAGCTGGAGCAAGTGCTGCCATTTATGCGGCTCGAAAAGGTATCCGAACAGGTATTGTTGCGGAACGTTTTGGTGGTCAAGTTCTAGACACCATGGGTATTGAAAATTTTATCAGTGTAAAACATACAGAGGGTCCCAAGCTTGCAGCAAGTTTAGAAGAACATGTAAGAGGTTATGACGTTGAAATAATGAATCTACAGCGAGCGAAACATCTTTCAAAAAAAGATTACATTGAAGTAGAACTTGAAAATGGAGCAGTCCTTAAAAGCAAAACTGTCATCCTATCTACAGGGGCTCGTTGGCGAAATGTTGGTGTCCCTGGGGAAGCTGAATTTAAGAATAAAGGTGTGGCGTATTGTCCGCATTGTGACGGTCCATTGTTTGAAGGAAAAAATGTCGCCGTTATCGGTGGTGGTAATTCTGGGGTTGAAGCTGCAATAGATCTAGCAGGAATCGTGAAACATGTCACGGTTCTTGAGTTCATGCCTGAATTGAAGGCGGATGCTGTTTTACAAGAACGACTTTATAGCCTATCTAATGTAACCGTCCTTAAAAACGTCCAAACGAAAGAAATTACCGGTACAGATAAAGTTGATGGAATTTCTTATATAGACCGCGAAACTGGAGTTACGAATCATATTGAATTGCAGGGTATATTCGTTCAAATCGGTCTCGTACCAAATACAGATTGGCTAGGAGACACTATTGATCGTACACGCATTGGAGAAATTATAGTAGATAAACATGGAGCTACAAATGTTCCAGGTGTGTTTGCTGCAGGTGATTGCACGGACAGTCCATATAAACAAATTATAATTTCTATGGGTTCTGGTGCAACGGCAGCATTAGGTGCATTTGATTATTTGATTCGAAACTAAATAAAAAATGAAAAATGTAAGAAGCCCCATTCAATAGGAGCTTGTATGAAGAAACAAAATCTTCATTCAAGCTCCTTTGTATTTGTAAACGGACTATTTTTCCATTTCCCTATAAATTTTCCCTATAAATATCATGCACCAACTCAGGGAACCATTTATTTACTTCTTTAAAGCTAAAACCCGCTTCCCTAGCACGTTCATTACTCATAATCCAATGATCAAGCAATGAGAATGGTGAAGAAGACTCGTTCTTCAAATCTTTTATAACATTTGCCTTTTCCCCTGTTTCATTTTCTATAATTGATATGATGTCCCCTAATACCATTTCGCCACTAGAACAGGCATTTATTGGGCCGACTACATCATTTTGACCAACCCAAAGTAAAAATTCAGCTACTTCTTCAGAAGTAATAAATGATATTTTTGCATCCGTGTTTTGAAAACCAATTTCTTGTCCTTTTAAAATTCTTTCAATATGAAAATGAAGTCTTTTTGTATAATCATCTAAACCAAGTACGATTGGAAAACGCGGAGCGACAACCGGAAAAGTTACATTTTGTATAAAATAGGATTCGGCCATTCTTTTACCTTCACCATAATCCACATCTGATCGGTTTAACATTTTAATTGGATATTCCGTTGATTTAAAATCATCTTCTATTAAAACTTTTTCCCCTGGTCCGTATACTGACATTGTAGATGTGAAAACATATTTTTTTACTTTATCTTTAAAAAGGTCAACAGTAATTTTTGCATCATTTGATGAATAACAGATGTTGTCATAAATAACATCCCAGACTTGAGAATTAGAAAATTTTTCGTTCAAAGATGATATTGAAGACCTGTCCACTGTAATCCGAGATACAAGGTTTCCAAATTTATCTTGCACTTTTCCTCTAGTTGCAATTGTCACCTGATCACCGTTTTTCAAAAGTAAATCAACCAATTTTTTCCCAAAGTATCTAGTTCCACCGAATACTAAAACTCTTCTCACGGATACACCTTATTCTCATTTTTATTTAACAACAGTATAATTATAAAGTTAAATTCCGTTATAATAAACACTATCAACAATTTGGAGGATTACAATTGATCATTTTAGCTTTAAAAATATTCTTAATTGCAATTATTGCTGGTTTTTTTGGATCATTAGTTGGACTTGGTGGTGGCATCATCGTCACACCAGCTTTAACCATACTCTTTGGTATTGATATCAAATACGCAATTGGTGCAAGTGTTATTTCTGTTATTGCTACCTCAAGCGGTGCAGCAATCGCCTATTTAAAAGAACGTCTAGCTAATGTTCGTATAGCTATGCTACTTGAAATCGGGACTGCACTTGGCGCAATTACAGGTGCCTTTTTAAGTGGGCTTTTCAGTTCGAGCGTACTATATATTGTATTTGGACTTTTTCTACTTTACTCAGCTTGGAACATGTTTGATAAACTCAGAAAAACAGGTGGCGAAGACCATCATGTTGAAGTTTCCCATCCACTAGCAGATAAACTACGTTTGGGTGGGTCCTATTTTGACAAGGCCACAAGTACACAAAAGGACTATAAAGTGGCAGGTGTTTATGGTGGAGTTATTGGAATGTATTTTGCAGGAATTACATCTGGTTTACTTGGCATTGGCGGCGGTGGATTTAAAGTTTTAGCAATGGATGTCTTTATGAAATTACCAATGAAAGTTTCTACTGCCACCAGCAATTTCATGATTGGAGTAACAGCTGCTGCAAGCGCAGCAATATACTTCTTCCGAGGGGAAATCGATCCTAAAATTACTGCCCCAGTAGCCCTTGGAGTCTTGGCAGGCTCAGTGATTGGCGCTCGAGTAATGCAAAAATTACCGGCAAAAGCTATTCGTATTATATTCATTCCAGTTATCGCGTTTATTTCAATTCAAATGATCTGGAAAGGGGTTTTCTAATTGAACACACAATCCAAAGACGTAAACTTAATATTTAGTAAAACCCTTAGAGCTGGTGTAACAATTAGCGCTACCGTAATCATAATTGGCCTACTCAAACTTCTCATAACTGGAGAAAGTGGATATCCAGGTGATAGTTATCCCTACACAATTACAGAACTATTTAGTGGAGTCATTAAGTTTAAATCCTACGCTATCATATTATTAGGACTTCTATTTCTACTATTAACACCAATCATGCGTGTCGTCATGTCAGTATTTATTTTCTGGAAAGAAAAAGATTATACTTATGTAAAAATTACATTGCTAGTGTTATTGATACTCATTGCTGGTATGCTATTAGGAAAAGTTTAAACTTAGAAAAACAAAAACCATTGAAATTCATCTGAATTTTCAATGGTTTTATTCTTATCCTGCAATTGCTTGAGCTAAAATAGCTTGAACTTCATAAATATTGACACTTTTATTGAACCTTTTAACTATAGGTGCTTGCTGGCCAGAGATCCATATTTTTAATTCAGCATCTAAGTCAAAATGTCCTGCTGTCTCAACAGCAAACCGAATGATACTTCTGTAAGGAATACTGTTTACTTCCACTTTCTTTCCAGTAAAACCCTGAACATCTATTAATATTAATCTCTTTGGTGTAAAAATAAACATGTCTCTTACTAATTTGTAAGCCGTTTCAATATTTTCACCTTTAGCTAATATATACCCATATTCCTTCTCAGCCTCTTCAATCGACATGCTCGATGCATTTCCTAATAATCCATCAAAAATCCCCATATATCCACCCCTTTTGAACTATCTAAACTCATAGTACCAATATATAGTCTAAACTCAAAAAACATTGCATTTTTTATGAAAAACCATTTTATGTTTAAAGATTCATGCTAATAATACTTTTACTAAGGAATTAATTTTTCCGTCTTGTCATTGGTGTAGGCGCTCGAAAAAGAATATGCTTCAATGCCTTCCAATCAAAAGGGACTAGTGGCCACATATAACTTCTGCGTGTTGAATTTTTAGTTGTAAAGATAATAAATAAGATTAGTCCTATTCCAATCATAAATCCGATGAATCCAAACAAACCTGTTAGTAAAAGTAAATACAACCTAAAAATACGAATCCCCATTGCAAATTCAATACTTGGGGTTGCAAAAGTTCCAATACCTACAACCGCCATATAAAGTATGGTTTCAGGAATAAACCAGCCAACTTTTACTCCATGTTCCCCCAGTATTAAACCACCAATAATACCAAGAGAAGTTGTTAGGCTACTAGGTGTATGGATGGAGGATATTCTTAATACATCAATCCCTAACTCTAATAAGATAAACTGAACGATTAAGGGTACTTCACCTAAATTCTTTGGATACAGAAATTGTAGTGACTCTGGTAAAACTGTATGATAGCGAATTGCCAATAGAAATAAAGGCGCGAGAAATAAGGATAAAAACATTACTAAGTAACGAATTCCACGAATGTAGTTACCAACTATTGGACTTTGATAATAGTCTTCAGCGTGTTGGGTAAAGTGAAAAATGGTTGTTGGTAAAATAATGACACTTGGTGTTGTGTCTACTATAATCAGCATATGCCCCTCTAAAAGGTGGGCTGCAGCAACATCTGGCCGTTCAGTGAAACGCACTTGTGGTAAAGGATTATAAAATGGACGCTTAATCATAAGTTCAATTAATGATTTTTCTGCCATAGTCAATGCATCCACATCTATTTCATCTATCTTTAGTTTTATTTCATTTATATAGTCTCTATCAACTAAATCTTCTATGTAGGCAAGAGTTATATTCGTTTTAGAACGTTTTCCAACTGACTTTAATTCAAATCGCAATTTCGGATCTTTTACACGCCTACGAATCAATGCAGTATTAAAGATAATTGTTTCTACAAAACCATCTCGTGGGCCACGTGTTACTCTTTCTAAATCAGGTTCTGCAGATGGTCGAATAGGGTACTCCCTAGTGTCAATAATAACTCCACTGTCAAATCCATCAACAAACAGAGCAATGGCACCAGAAAGTACCATTGCCTCCATGCGTTCAAACTCGGTAAATTCATCAGCTTCCATGTAGGCTATATGACGATGAATCAAGTCACGGATCGTCCCATCTGTAAAATCCAGTAGCTGTAAACGATTTGTGATGTAGTACATCATTTGATCCTTCGTAAAACCATCAAGCATGAGTAAATATGCTTTTCTATCACCATTACCCATTCTTATTTCTTTTCCAATAACATCAAAACTTTTGCCAATACCAAAATGTTCTTTAAGAATTTGAATATTTTCATCTAAATTCTTTGTCAATTTCATGTTTGATCAACCCTAATTCATATATTGGGATTAGTTTGTGCGAAATGAAAATAAAAAAACTCTCCTGAATTTCCATCGAGGGCACTGAAAAACTCCTATATTCATTCATAAATGAGATATTGAGCATTTAATGTCCAGTATCTTTTTTAATTCTTAATAGTTTTGAAGCCTAGGGAATTTCCGTTACAAGCGGACGCTTTCCGCGGGTGGTCCGTGAGCCTCCTCGAAAGGTAAAAACCACCTTTCTGTGGGGTCTCACTTGGCCTCGCTTTCCCGCTGGAGTCGCCGCTTTTCACTTCAATCCCACATGAAACGGGACAGCCTTTGGCTTATTCAGCATGGAAATACAGGTTCCCCAGCATATGAACAGACAACTTTAAAAAGTTTTTGAAATTAGTAAATAAAAAAAAAAGAAAATAGAAAGAAACCTGAGAATATTCACCCCTTTTCAGAGTAAATATTCCCAGGTTTTTATTTTAAAGCTTTGATAATTTATAAAAATAAAACTTTTTCAGTGTCCTCATTTCTATCAGAGGCGTTGACTATAATTACTATTAAGGTTGTGTGTTCACAATTGGAGTCGTAGACCCTTGAATCGTGACCCAACCGTGTTTTAAACGAGCTTCCATTTCCATTTTTCGAAGCAATGGTTCTGTAATTGATTCTTGTAAAATTCTGTTCGCTTCAGCAGTTCCTTTTGCTTCAGCAATTTCTGCAGTTGCTTTACCCTCAGCTTCAATTTTTAACTTTTCAGCTTCGGCAGTTGCAATCTGTTTTTCGAGGTTCAATTTTTCCAATTGTTGTGCTGCTTTTACACGCTCATCAATTGCAGCTTGCGTTGCTTTATCTACCTCTGGGTTTCCTAAAGTTACATCTGTTATGATAAATCCTAGTTCTTCACATGATTCAGCCATTGCTTCTGTAACCTTGCCTGAAGCTTCAGTTGTTTTAGTACCAAAGATATCAAGTACACTGTATTGAGAAACAGTTGAACGTGATGATTTAAAAAGTTTTTGATACAAATAACCTTCTTGAATTTGTTCAATGTCTTGTGAACCGAGTTCTTTAAAAATAGATAGAACCTTTGATTTATCTACTTTCATTTCATAACGAGCAGGCATTGTAATTTTTTTACCATCATTTGTCGTTACTGAAACTTTCGTTGTGATAATAGCAATACGTGTTGGATAAACCTGCGTTTTATCAAAAAGTCCAATTAAATGCCAGCCCGGATTTAACACATCCGTTGCCCCACCATTCGGGCTATAAACAACTGCCACTTTCCCTTCTGGAACTTTTTCCACAAAAGCAAAAGCAACTGCGATGATTGCAATAACAATAATAAAAATTCCTACCAATATTTTAATACTCTTTGGATTTTGCATACTACTCGATTGTGTCATTCTTTTTTAACTCTCCCTTTTCTTCTTCAAGTAAACTTTGGTCTAGCCACTTTTTTTCCATGTTTCCGAATTTTCGTAAATATTTAAAAACAGGAATAATTGCGAATGTAATTATAGCGGCTATTATCATAACCGAAAATAAAAAACGAAACATATTTGCCTTCCTCCCATGGGATAATACGAATTCCCGAACTAAAAGTTGCACTTTTACAAACTATTAAATTATTCCATATATTAACGAATCATTGCCAAGAAGAACAGAATATTGAATACAATTGCGATCGGTACCAATATTCGAAATTTCCACTTTTTTGTTTTATGATGAAAAAATTCCATTGCCGAAAATGCACCAATTCCTCCCATTAAAAAGGCATATGTAAGTAGTTTATTTTCACTTACACGATACTGATTTTTTATTGATTTCTTCTTGTCGTAACCATAAATAAGAAAAACAATGATATTCCATAGCACAATTGCTAACATCACATATTTAAAATTATCCCATAGATGCATGTTCTCATTAAAAGTGTATAACTGTTTCAATTGTTTCAAGATCTATGTCTCCCCTACCTTTTCTTTTATTAAAACTTTTCTTACAATGGTACCATTATATAACATTTGGAGGGATTCGCTGTGGATTTTTTAAATAAAACAGTAGTTGTGACTGGTGGTGCAAATGGAATTGGAAGATGTATCGCGCAGGAGTTTTTAGAAAAAGGGGCTAATGTTGCAGTAGTTGATGTGGTTGAATCCAAACTATCTCATGAGAAATTGTTTCAATATACGGGAGATATTACAGAAGAAAATGTTTTAAAGGAATTTACTCGTCTCGTTCTAGAAAAATTCAAAAGCGTTGATTATCTTATAAATAATGCATGTATGAGTCGGAAAGGGATTTTAACAGGCTGTGGATTTGATGATTTCAATTATGTCCTGAAATTAGGGATAACTGCGCCTTATATGCTGAGTTTATTATTTAAAGACCATTTCAATAGAGGTGCATCCATTGTGAATATTTCTTCTACTCGAGCGTTCATGTCTCAACCAGACACAGAGAGCTACACTGCTGCAAAGGGCGGCATTAGCGCTTTGACACATTCTCTTAGTGTGAGTTTGGCAGGACGTGTCCGTGTAAACTCCATTAGCCCTGGATGGATTGACACTGGTGCTTTTCAAGATAGTGATAATTATTTACCACAACTTACAAACGAAGATATATCTCAACATCCTGCTGGCCGGATCGGTCACCCGATGGATATTGCCAAAATGGTTCTTTATTTATGTAGTGAAGATGCAGGTTTTATCACGGGGCAAAACATTACCATTGATGGCGGTATGTCGAAGCAGATGATTTATCATGGGGATCAAGGATGGATATTAGAAAAATAGTAATTGTTTATAAAACACTAAAATGAGGTTGGGACAATACTCAAAATCATCTGTTTGATTCCTGCGGGAAAGCGAGGTTGAGAGACCCCGAAAGCCTGAGAATGCAATTCTCAGCCGCGGAGGCTAGAAACTTTGCCCGCGGAAAGCAAACAGAAAATGATTTTAGAGTGTTATGTCCCAGCCTCATTTTTTAAAGATAGTAAAAATAAATTATCTTATCCTTAGAAATTCTTCTCATCTGGATGTCCATGATCTCCACAAACATTCTGCATATTTGATAGGGTATCCATTTCTTCACTTGTTAACTCAAAATCAAATACGTCTAAATTCTCACGGATTCGGGATGTAGTAACTGACTTTGGAAGTGGTAAAAATCCTTTTTGCAAACTCCAACGCAAACAAACTTGAGCTATAGTTTTACCATACTTTTCTGCAATTGGTGTAATCTCTGCCGCTTCAAAAATCTTCCCTGTCCCAAGTGGGCTATAAGCTTCAAGTAAGATTCCCTTTTCTTTACAATACGATATCGTTTCGTTTAACAGATAGCCTGGATGAATACAAATTTGGTTGACCATTGGGATAATTTTTGCGGTTTTCAGCAGTATATCCATATGATGTGGACGGAAATTGCTTATTCCGATAGCTCGAATTTTACCAGCTTCATAAAGTTCTTCCATCGCTCTCCAAGTTTCTGCATTTTTCACTTCCCAACAGTCACGGAATTCAAGTGGATTAGGCCAGTGTATTAGGTATAAATCAAGGTAATCTAAACCCAATTTACCCATTGACTCATCAAAGGCAGCCAAAGTTTCCTCGTATCCCCGTGCATTATTCCAAACCTTCGTTGTAATGAACAGCTCTTCGCGAGGTACTCCACTTTCACGGATTGCTTGCCCGACACTAGCTTCATTTCTATAGATAGCTGCAGTATCTATATGTCTGTATCCAGCTGAAATCGCTTCTTTCACAGATGCTATTGCAACTTCACCATCTGGCGTTTGCCATGTTCCGAATCCTACACATGGAATCTCCACTCCGTTAGACAACTTATAATAGCCTATTGAATTAATCATTATTTTTCTCCTTTTTCTTAAAATTCAAGTTAGTACTGCAAAATCATTTTAATTTACTTTCTTAAAATAAACTAGCGATTAGGAAGGGAGATTAAACAAAAATCACCTACCTATTTTTCTAATTAACACGGAAGGTGATTATCTTATTTAATATATTTATATCAAACTCATTTAGAAGCTCTTGTTGCGTATATGTAATCCTCAACAACTTCCCCTATCTTGCTTTTCAAAAGATTTACAGGAGATAGCTTCAACTGATGGTTACGAATTTCTTTATATTGCGTGTTCATATATTGACTTACAAGAGTCATAGGTATTTTTACATTTTTTAAATTTTCTATTAACCTATCGATTGAACTTTGAACTTCTTTATTTGGTAAATAATATCTACTACGGTCGGATAAGCTGTATTTTCTTTCACATCTGAGAAATGCATCTGAACCATGGTAATGTTTTTCCCAATATACGGGATTAAGAATCATAGTTTCATCAAGTATTTTAATAAAATTAGAGCGTTTTGCTTCTTCAATAAGTTCATTTTCAATATGACTTAAAGCAAACAAACCTTCACGTAATGCAAACGTTAAAGCTGGACCAACTTTTAGAATGGCAAAGCCATCCTCAACAAGAGCACGCAAGTTTTCCTTTGTTTGATAATCAGTTGAATGTGCTTCGAAAACGATATTTGGATATTTCTCAATTGAAAAAGATAATGTTTTTGCTTTTTCTCGATTGTAGTCCCACACCATTTCAGAACCAAACTCTACACCCGGTTGAACTACAACTCCTACAACATAGTCAAATGATTCTCCAATTCCAGCTTTCTCAAAGGCATTTTTGAACGAGTGAACTGTTTTCTCAAAAGCATCAGGACTAGTTACCTGTATGCCATGAGATTCTTCCTCTTCCGCTTCCGCTCCACCAGGAATAGGCACTTCACTACCAATCACATAAACAGGATGCAATGCATCCGGATACGACTTCAATCTTTCTAGAAAAGCTTCCTCAGCAACTTTACATAAAACTCCAGCTCGTTCTGCAATTATTTCATCTCCAAATACTGGACCATCATCTACTAAAGGCATGCTAGTATCTATATGGATTTTCGTAAAACCAGCTAAAACGTATTGCCGTATTAATTCCTTTGCATGATTCATCGCAACAGATGATTGTTGATTCTTCCAAGTTAAAGGACCTAAATGGTCCCCCCCTAAAATAACTCTCTCAAATGGGAAATTATTATCTACACATAGTTTTTCAACATAGCGTTTAAAATCTATTGGCTTCATTCCCGTGTAGCCACCAAACTGATCAACTTGATTTGCGGTTGCTTCAATCATTAAATACATTGAAGAATTCCGTAACTTTTCCATAACTGCCTCAATAACAGTTTGGTTTGATGTACAAATAGAAAAAATACCTTCCTGTTTTCCTGTCTTGTATCTTTTAATCATGTCCATTATTGGATGATTCATTTTAATCTCCCCAGACCCTCAACATATTCATTATTAAAGAATTAACCACTAATAACGATCATTACTGCCACACACCAAGATTTTATGGCGAACTATTTCTTTCATCGCAACTTTTCCTGGTGTCATATATTTTCTTGGATCACTTTCTTCTGGGTTCTTTTTAAAAAATTCTTTAACTGCATTTGCAAACGGTATTTTTAAATCAGTGGCAACATTTACTTTGCAGATTCCAAGGGAGATTGCCTTTTTTACCATTTCATCCGGTACATCTGAAGCACCATGTAGAACAAGAGGTATTTCTACCTTCTTACGAATTTGCTCTAATCTTTCAAAATCTAACTTTGGCTCTCCTTTATACAATCCATGTGCAGTTCCTATAGCAATTGCCAAAGAGTCTATTCCTGTTTTCATAACAAATTCTGCCGCTTCTTCTGGATTTGTATAAAGTGCATCCTTCTCATGAAGAATCAAATCATCTTCTTGACCACTTAATTTACCAAGTTCTGCTTCAACAGTCGCACCAAATTGATATGCATAATCAACAACTTCTTTGACAATGGCAACATTTTTTGCAAATGGTTCCAATGAGGCATCAATCATGGTTGAACGGAAGCCAGTGTTAATATATGTTTTTATCACGTCTATTTTTTCAAAATGGTCAAGGTGAATCGCAATAGGTATATCATATTTTTTTGATGCAACCTCTGCCATAGCCACTATATAATCTGCTCCTGCATACGTAATAGTTGAGGGTGTGCCAGCAACAATGACTGGAGAGCGCATTTCTGCAGCCGTTTCTACTACAACTTGAAAGGTTTCAAGATTGTGAATATTAAATGCAGGGACTGCATAATGGTTTTTTTGTGCATCTAACAACATTTCTTTTGAAGAAACAATAGTACCCATCGGTTAAATTCCATCCTCATCACTAGTTTCAAACTCAACAAAAGCTTGTGGATTAAATGCATGGATCGCTGCACGTCCAGATTCGATTGCTTGTTTAGCTAAATCACTAGCAGACATCCCTGTTCTAGTAAATAGAGACTCAAGTAACATTGGAAAATTCGTGCCAGAAAGCACTTCAATATTTTTATCCTTCATTTCCATTTTGAGTTTCACTGATTGGTTAAAAGGAGAGCCTCCTGCTAAATCTGTAAATATAACAACATCATCCCCAAGTGTATGGATAGCTTCTTTAATGTTTTGTGATAACTCATCTGTGCTGTTTTCCTCTAAAAAATCTATACCGATTAGATACTCTTGCTCACCAGCAATTAGTTTTACAGTGCTTAATAATCCGGAAGCAAAATTCCCATGACCTGTTACGATTATTCCTATCATTTTTCTACCTCTTTTTATTTTACTTATATGGATGAATTGTTACTCCCTGTACCACTCTGTTAACTGCTCCACTTGG
This sequence comes from Caryophanales bacterium, assembly GCA_029240105.1. Taxonomy (GTDB): domain Bacteria; phylum Bacillota; class Bacilli; order JARBTR01; family JARBTR01; genus JARBTR01. Next base: position 154,740 of record JARBTR010000006.1, read on the forward strand.
AACTGGGTTATCTGGTGTAATACCTAAACGAATAGAGTTATACAGACCAATCATTTGCCCATACAAAACATAATTCAATGCTGTAAATACAGCAGGTACCTCTTTTCCACCTATGGAGTAGTATTGATTACAAATAGTTTGATACATTGGGTTTTTTTGATAATCCAGAACAATAATTTGATGTTCCCCTTTGTCATTAAAAATCTCTTTGATTAAATCAGCATCATAAAGCTGAGTATATGGATGTTGTGAAACAAGGACGATAACAACGGTTTCATCATTAATAAACGTTTTGGGCCCGTGTCTAAAACCTAATACGGACTCTGCCATAGCCATTATTGTACCGTTAGTTAATTCCAGGTTTTTAAGCATAAGTTCTTGTGCTAATTTTCTCAAAAATCCGGAACCTAAATAAATAATACGGGATGGATTTTTACTACAAATTTGCTTTACGTGAGCCCAACCATTTTCAATGATATTTTCACCTTGACTCGCGATAATTTCTGTATATTTCTTGTTTTCTTTAAACTGAGCTATATCAAAAATCAGTACAGCAGCAAGCAACATACATGTGAATGAACCAGTCATTGCAAAGCCTTTATCATTTGAATCTGAAGGCATCAATACCAACAAATGTTGTTTGCCCTCTTTTACTCGCTCTGCTAAAGCACCTTTATCATTACAAGTAATTACTATATGATGGATGTTTTCTAATTTATTCAATAAATCAAACGCACCAACACTTTCAGGGCTGTTTCCAGAGCGCGCGAATGAAACTAAAACTGTCGGTACATTTTTATCAACATAATCAAAGGGATTTGAAACGATATCTGTTGTTGGGATTGCCTCTACTATTTTGGATAGTATTTTAGAGAGATGATCTGCAATTGTAGCACCCACATAATCTGATGTCCCTGCACCAGTTAAAATAATGCGAGTGTCTGATTTTACGTTTCTCTCCATAAATGAATTTATTTCATCTAGTTGGCTTTCTATTATTGATACGGTTTCAAGCCATAAACGCGGTTGTTGAGCTATTTCAGTTGCTGTATATATCGCACCAATTTCTTTCAATTGGTCACTGTTATTTTCAAATATCATATTTCCTCCATAGAAAAGGGATACTTTGAAATGTATCCCCTTCTGCTTGGTATTTATTAAACTATTTTAAAGAACGAAAGTACAATCGCACCAACAATTGTTGAGATGATTAGAGTCACAGGACTAACCTTTTTCTTTTTCAAGAAGTAGAACATTAACATTGCGTAGGCAAATGGTAAAAGATTCGGAAATATTTTATCAAAGAAATCTTGTTGCAATAAAACCGTTTTTTGATCATTTACTTTGATCTTAATAATCGTACTAAGGTGAACATAATTTGCAATTAAAGCTCCGATAACCGTAATACCTAAAACAGTAGCTGCTTTAGAAAAGTGAATCGAACTATCTTTAATTTTATCCACAGCTCTCGTTCCAAGATTATAACCAACATGTGTCCAAGCAACTCGTAAGAAGAATATAGTTAGGTACACTGAGAAGAATAAAATAGGTCCTAATACACTTCCTTCAGTTGCGAATGAAGAACAAATACCCGCCATAATTGGTAGTAAAGTGAACCAGAAAATTGCATCACCAATACCAGCGATTGGAGCAAATAATGCTAATTTCAACCCTTTGATTGTTTGGCGATTTTCGCGACCTTCTTCTAGAGAAATCAGTAGACCCATTAGGAATCCAACAAGGTTCGGGTGTGTGTTAATGAATTCTAAATTGTCATTCATTGCTTCTGAAAGACCTTTTTTGTCATCCTTGTAGATCTTTTTCAAAGCTGGTAATTGTGCTGCTGTAAATCCACCAGCTTGCATTCTTTCGAAGTTAAAGCTTGCTTGTAAAAAAGTCGATAAGAAGCCTAATTTTGTAATATCTTTTTTAGAGAGTACTTTTTGTTTAGATTCCATTACTAAAATCATCTCCATTCGACATATTTATTGGTGAAACAGCAGCTTTTCTTTTTTCATTGTTGAAAACGATAATTGCTAATGCTACACCCACAACTGCTACAGGTAATAGATTTGAGAAAGGAATAAAAGAAGCCATTACAAATCCAAAGATTAGGTATGGAGTTAATTCCCCTTTCATCATAACTTTTAATAGCATACCAAAACCAACTGCTGGTAAGATTCCGCCGGCAACTTCGAAACCATGAGTTAACCAAGAAGGCATTGATTCTACCATTGATTTCATTGCATCTTGTGCAACAAAAGCACATAAGAATACAACTACTGCATAAGTAACAGCAACAATAGAAGTCATGAGCATATTTAATCTAATTAATGCATTGGTGTCTGCTTTATCAGCAGCATCATCTGCTCTTTTCATAAAGAATGAGAATGTAGAATAGAAAAATAAAATTATATATTGCATTAAAATACTAAAAGGTAATGCTAAACCAATCGCTGTTGCCGGATTATTATCAGTTGTATGTGCAATAACAACGGTCATTACACCAGCTAAAACAGGGTTAGGTGGTTGAGTACCTCCTGCAGGTGTTAAACCAGCAAATGCTAGTTCTGTCAAACCACCTGCCATTAAACCTAATTGTAAATCCCCAAGAATTAGACCAGTCAGTGTACAAACGATAATTGGTCTGAAAATAAACAATGCTTCCAGCCAGTAATCAATCCCAATTACGAGTGCCATAATTGCAAGTAAAATACCTTGTACTAACGTAATTTCCAATTTTTTTCTCCCCTTTTTCTATTTTTTAAAAACTTAGTAACACTTTTATTCAATTCGTTCCTTTTTATCACCAGGAACATCTTGAATATACATGTTAACTCCCCTTGCTATGATAGCTCTCAGTGTTGCCATATCTGAGTCATCTACATAGACTTTTTTGCTAATTTGTCGTTTACCCTTCTCAAAGTGCATATTGCCGACATTCACTTCTTGAATAGGTACACCGCCTTCAATTAATTGAAGAACTTCTTTTGGTGTACGGCAAATGATAAAAATCTTTTGATGTGGAGCAGCTTTATGAATTGTCTCAATCGTTTTCTGAACAGTCCAAAAACGAACACCTGCACCAGATGATTCAGCAGTGATCTGCATCAATTGCTGTTGCATTGTATCCGTTGAAACGGGATCATCAGCGACTAGAATCAAATTTGCTCCTAGAGTCATTGTCCATGTAACACCGACCTGACCATGTATTAATCTGTTGTCAATACGAGTAAGTAAAATATTTGGTGTTGACATTTTCATCCTCCTTTCTCAAAAGATTTTTTAGCAATTTTTATTAAACATTCTTGTTCCTTTAAAGGAACAAAAATAGTAATAACGGTTTAATCAATCGCTGTTACAATGAAACAATTGGGATGCACATTAAGTGCCGTTACTGGAATCTCAGGAAGATACTCGCCTTTTTTCAATGCATTGATTGCATTCATTTTGGAAGAATGAGAAGCCACAACAATAATTAAATTAGATTGAAGTAGTTGCTTTAAACCAAGTGTTATTCCTTTTGTTTTCGTTGATTCTCCACCAAAATATTTTTTTCCAACCTCTTGAGTTGTTTCATCCAAATTAACAATGTGGGCATTCTCATCAATATTTGAATACGGCTCGTTAAAACCTAGGTGCCCATTCACTCCTACACCCAAAAGACTAATGTCTATTGGCCCATTAACTTCAAGGAAAGAATTGATCCTATCCAGTTCAGATTGCAAATCAGGTGAAATCGAATTAAAGAAAACAATATTCTCTTCTTTTATTTGCATCGGATTGAAAAGATGGTTTTGTAAATAGGAACGACAGCTTCCCGGTTCTTTAGGATCTAAACCTACCCATTCATCCAATCCAATAAATTTACATTTTGAGAAGTCAACAATACCTTTCAAATGAGCTTCTACCAGCACTTTATATGTACCAATTGGAGTATCCCCTCCCGCCATACATAGAAGGGATTCGGGATTATTGCCCACATAATCAATAATGAGTTGTGCTGTTGTTTGTGATAGTTGTTCGTAGTTATCTTTTTTTAGATATTCAATAGTTGTCATGTTACCTCTTAAAAAAATCATTATTCTTTCTTCGTAATTTGAACATTTATATTGTTTTTTGAAAGTTCATCAACAATTTCTTTTGAAATACCTTCATCAGTGATAAGACTTGTAATTTGGTTAAGCGATACAACAATTGCTTTACTTCTTTTTTTAAATTTTGAACTATCTGTCAATACATTCGTTTCTTGTGAAAGTGCCATGCACCAGTGATAGAGCTCAATTGACTCATCATCCGTTGTTGTTAATCCAGCGTTTTTAATATACCCTTCAGTACCCATAAAAACATGGTCACAAGTAAAGAGCTTTGAATTACTTACTGTCAAAAATCCCCTTAGTTCTGCTTCTTCTCGATTTAAGATTCCTCCGAGTAAGATTAATTCTATATTGTGGCAATTGGATAATTCATTAAAAACAATAATAGAATTTGTTATGACAGTTAACGTCATGTTTTTAATATATTTACATATTCGAAAAACAGTAGTACCACCAAGTAAAATAATTCTAGAATTAGGTTTAATTTTCTTAGCTGCCTCTTGTGCAATCAGCTCTTTAGAGTCTGAATTATAGTTGAAGCGCTTATAAATATCTAAATGACTTTGATTTTTTTCAAGACAATTCGCCCCTCCATGAAACCGGGAAATTAACTCTTGAGCCTCTAGTCTTCTCAAAGCGCGTCTGCAACTACTTTCACTAAAGTCAAACTCTTCGCAAAGTTCCGTTATCGTAACTGTTTTTTTTCTGTTAATGGTCTCTAATATCTTCTTATCTAAAGTTTTGGTCATAGAACGTCCCTCACAATTTATTATAGAATTGCAGTACTCAAAGTCAATCACAATCGGTCATTTTTTTGACCGTTTCCAATCAACATTATAAGTATTTTATATTTTTTGACCGATTACGGTCAATTTTTAATTATAATTGGTTTTCTCACATAGTAATTACGATTCTATACTTTCCAATATTTTTAAAAATAGGTATAGTAGCTTTATCAATCCAAAAAGGAGAATGAAGTATGATCAAAGCACTGATTTTTGATTTTGATGGAATTATTATTGATACCGAGGTTGTCTGGTATGAAGCTTATAAGGAATTCCTAATTGACTATGGAATCGAACTTACTGTTGAAAAATTTTCTGAAGTAGTTGGAAGTGAAAATGATGTACTAAATGCTTATATTCTTGAAAATACTCTAAAACCCATTGAAATTGAGACTTTAGAAGAAAAAGCATGGAATATTGTCCAAGAAAAGTTGGAAAAACCTGTAGCCATGCCAGGTGTTATCTCAACTTTAAAATCTGCAAAAGAAAAAGGACTTCGCCTTGCAATTGCTTCTAGTTCTAATAGAGAGTGGATTGTAAATTTTCTAAACAAAATTGATGCATTGGAATATTTTGAAATCATTAAATCGAGAGAAGATGTTTCAAAAGTAAAACCCGACCCAGAATTGTATCTTTCAGCATTAAGGGCTCTAGAGTTGGAACCAAATGAAGCAATCATTTTTGAGGATTCATTAAACGGATTGAAGGCAGCAAATGCAGCCAATATTCCATGTATTATAATCCCTTGTCTCGTAACAAAACATTTACCATTCGAGGGGCATGCATTGAGGCTATCCTCCATGAGTGAAATACAACTAGATGAATTAATCGAGAAAATCGAAACACTATACAAATGATTTAAACGCCATCATTTTCTTGGCAATGGTTTTTTAAATAAAGGTTTGTCGAGTGGAAAAATCTCGTTACTTCTCAAATGCTCATACTTTTTAACTGAAACCTCTCCACCAGCAGATATATTTAACACAATCTTTTCTTTTCCTATATAACGATGCGGACCCAGAAATGGGTTTGTCTCAACGGTCACAATATATTTAATAAAATTTGTATAATCATTCTGAACATAATAAACATTTTTTATTTTCATATCATATGGCATGACCATAGGATTATTTGTTAGGTACGGGCTATAAAATTCGTCAACAGCCTTTTGGACCGATGGCAGTAAAAGTGTAATCAAAATTTCTTCATACTCTTTATTTTGACTCGTACTTTCCTTTAACTTTTTATTTGGATTTTCATTCTTATTTGAAGGAAGTAGAATGCATAAAACGAATACTATTACGACAAAAACAAATGTTTTAATGTTGCTCATTTATATCACCAAGTTTATTGTTTACAATACATATCAAATAAATTTAAAAAATTTGAATTTAAAAATAGCTTCTATATAGCGTTTAAGGAAACTTTTTAAAATCTTACGCCAATACTTTATGTTTCTTATGCTGAGAGTTTATAAAGTTTTGTTAAATTTTTTGATACTCCAATAATTTCTAATTTAGAATCCAAATATTTTTTACTGATATTTATTGTAGTGGTGATGATCATAGAGGCAAATTTTTAAAAACATTGGCATTGAAAATTCTAACTCCCAATATCTTTCATTAACTTATATGTTCTAGTCTTAATCTTTTTTTCCTCCTAAAATGGGATAGATATTATAAGTTTAATTAATAAAACTTTATTCAATTAATTAAACCAAAAACTTAAATCCTCAAATTCTCCTAATTTTCGATTAATATTTGCATGAGCAATAACTATACCAACACTTGTCAAACTATAACTTCTTGCATTGTAAACATCCCAATCATCCGTTCCCCTAAAATAGAATTTAGTAGTTTTATATAAAAATTTTCCCATTTCTTCTTTAGACATCATTGTGGCTTCAAATAAGTCATCACAGTAACTTACATCTTCAGCCGAAAACCCATTGATAAATAACAGAATATTTAAATGTATACGGTTAGAAGCATTAAATTGAATTTTTTCTTTGTTATGTTTACAGGGTACAAAAATTTTGTGATTTCCATACTTAGATAATATCGTTTCTATTTCTTTCTTGTTAAAACCTTTCTGAAAAAGACCACCGTTGTTTTTTAGAAACACGCCTAAATAATCGTATCTTTTTTGCGAATTAATCAAGCAACCTGCATATTGTAGATGTAGAAGTGAGGTATCTTCATAAATATACAAATGTAATAGTTTATTAAACTTGTCTATAAATAAGTAAATTTTTTCCAATGATGCAAATTCTTTTTCTGTAAGATATCTAATTAGCAACAAACTGCTTAAAACATCCATTTGGCTTGCTGTTAATTTTGGAATTACAGTTATAGATTCATTAATTACTAGTTGTTGAAAATTTCTATCCTTTGTTCTCACTCTATCTACTAGTAATCGAACTAAAATCTCACCCAATACTTTATCGCCTGACCTAGCATAATCTCTTTGAACATTATAAAAAGAAAATTGAAAATCAGGATCAGATACAAATGACAATTCAAGATTCTTGTTTTCCTTAATTTCTTTTAGGAATTTATCAACAATCTCCTCTGCTCTTTCATATGCTGTCTTTTTAGCCACTTCAGTTAAATCCAAAAAGTTAGCCTTAAAAACATCTAGTGCAATTTGTTTTGCAGTCACAAGATCTATACCATTATTAATAACAATTCTTTCAGCTTGAATATTGGTAGAATCATTTCCGCTTTTCTGCCTTTGTCTCAGATTTCCGAAAAATCTTTCAATCATCATTTTTCACCTTATCATTCAATATTAAATTCCCGCCAACTTGTATATTTGTTGAATTTTCACCACTATTCAATTTCTGGTTTGTATTTTTAGAACTTGATGAGAAAAACCATCCTACAATAGCTAGTGGTATTGATACTGCGATACCACTGAACAACCATTCTTTATTGTGATTTAGCCAATTAATCATTTTTATTCTCCTAGTATCATTTAATTTAGTTTCCTTTATTTTCATATTTTTATCAATAAAATTCTGTAGAATGGGTTAAATTTGAATACAAAAACAAAGAATAGCCATTTAGCCAATTAAATAAGAAGTGATTATACAGTTTGTAATTTTTAAGTGTAAAAATTCTTATACTAAAATTCTTTTACTGAATAAAAGCCATGGTGTTTCATTAAATCTATAAACAAACAAAAACTCTCTAAAAATGTTATTCAACAACATTTTTAGAGAGTTTTCCTAAGATAAGCCTAATATTTAAGGGTAAATAATATTTATTATTTTTTCAAGTTGTAAAACGACTTCAACCCAGCATAAACCGCTAAATCACCTAACTCGTCTTCAATGCGAAGAAGTTGGTTGTATTTCGCGATACGGTCTGTACGTGACATTGAACCCGTTTTAATTTGGCCAGCGTTTGTTGCTACTGCAATGTCAGCGATTGTTGCATCTTCTGTTTCACCAGAACGATGGGAAACAACTGCAGTGTAACCAGCACGTTTAGCCATTTCAATTGCATCAAAAGTTTCAGTTAATGTACCGATTTGGTTCACTTTTATAAGGATTGAGTTAGCAACGCCATTTTCGATACCTTCAGCCAATTTCTTCGTATTTGTAACGAATAAATCATCACCAACTAATTGAATACGGCTACCAAGACGGTCAGTTAATAACTTGTGTCCAGCCCAGTCGTTTTCATCCAAACCATCTTCGATAGAGATGATTGGGAAGTCATTTACTAATCCCTCATAGAAATCAACCATTTCTTCAGAAGATAATCCTGTGCGACCTTCTCCTGCTAAGTCATACTTTCCAGTTTCTTTGTTATAAAACTCAGAAGAAGCAACGTCCATACCAAGGTAAATATCTTTTCCTGGAACGTAGCCAGCTTTTTCGATTGCTTCGATAATAACTTCAAGCGCTTCACGGTTAGAGCCAAGGTTAGGTGCAAAACCACCTTCATCACCTACAGCAGTATTTAAGCCCTTTTTAGATAGTACAGATTTTAAAGCATGGAAAACTTCAGCACCCATGCGGATTGCTTCTTTGAAAGTAGGAGCTCCAACTGGCAAAATCATAAATTCTTGGAAATCAACATTGTTATCAGCATGAGACCCACCATTAATGATGTTCATCATTGGCGTTGGTAATTGTTTTGCGTTAAATCCGCCAAGATAACGGTATAACGGTATTTCTAAGTAGTCTGCTGCTGCATGAGCTACTGCCATAGATACTCCTAGAATAGCGTTTGCACCTAATCTACCTTTATTTTCAGTTCCATCTAATTGAATCAATTGGTTATCAATTCCAGCTTGATCTGTAACATGAAAACCAATAATTTCATCAGCAATAATGTTGTTTACATTATCAACAGCATTCTGTACACCTTTACCTAGGTAACGAGATGTATCTCCGTCACGAAGTTCGACCGCTTCATGTTCTCCTGTTGATGCACCAGACGGTACGATTGCACGACCCTTTGCACCTGATTCTGTTTCAACTTCTACTTCAATTGTAGGATTTCCGCGAGAGTCCAAAACTTCGCGAGCATAAACTTCGTTAATATAAGGCATTTTTCTATATCCTTCTTTCTTTTAATTTTTATGTAAAATTCATTCGAAAACTGCTAACCATACGGCAAGCAGTCCTCACTTAAATTTTATGACAAAATATTTATTTACCAACAATTAAGCTGGTACCCGTCATTTCAACAGGCTTATCTAAATTTAAAAGTTGCAGTAATGTTGGAGTTAAATCAGAGAGAATACCATCTTCACGAAGCTCTAAACCTTCTTCTGTTACAATAACCGGTACAGGATTTGTTGTATGTGCCGTCATCGGACTTCCATCTTGGTTCAAAACTTCATCTGAATTTCCATGATCTGCTGTAATAATTGCTTTTCCACCTAATGAAACGATTTTATCAACCACTTTTCCAAGACATTCGTCGACGGTCTCAACTGCTTTGATTGTTGGATCCATTTTACCGGAATGTCCAACCATATCACAATTCGCATAGTTAAGAATGATGGCGTCAAATTTGTCCGCATCCAATTCTTTCAGCAAGGCATCTGTTACCTCATAGGCTGACATTTCTGGTTTTAAGTCATAGGTTGCAACTTTAGGCGAAGGTATTAATATCCGCTCTTCACCTGGATACACATCATGGCGACCACCATTCATAAAGAAGGTTACATGAGCGTATTTTTCTGTTTCTGCGATACGAAGTTGTTTTAAACCCGACTTGGATATAATTTCGCCTACTACATTGTCTAGGCTTGTGGGTTTAAAAGCTACAAATCCTCGAACTGTTTCTGCAAACAATGTTAATGACACGAAGAAGATGTTTTTCGGGAACTTTTCCCCACGATTAAAATCTTGGAACGTTTCATTAGTAAAAACATTTGAAATTTGAATGGCCCTGTCTGGTCTAAAATTGTAAAAAATCATAGCATCATCATCGTTGATAGTTGCATTTGGTGAATTAGTTTCCCCAACAATTACCGATGGAATAACGAACTCATCATAAATAGCATTAGCATAAGAATCTTCAACAACTTCACGCGCTGTTTTGTATGTATTCCCTTCACCATATACCATTGCGCGATATGATTTTTCTACACGATCCCAACGTTTATCTCGGTCCATTGAATAGTAACGTCCAGAAATGGTTGCAAATTGACCAACTCCCACTTCTTTAAAAACATTTTCAGTTTGTTCAATAAACTCAAGCGCTGTCTGTGGACCAACATCACGCCCATCTAGGATCCCATGCACAAAGATTTTTTTCACACCTTCTTTTGCAGCTAATCGAATTAGCGCAAACATGTGATCTATATGGCTATGAACACCACCATTTGATAATAATCCCATCAAATGTAGAGATGTTCCTTTTTGTTTTACATGTTCAACAGCCTCTGTGAATGTTTCATTTCTCTCAAACTCACCTTCACGAATAGCCACATTCACACGAGTTAAACTTTGATAAACGATACGCCCAGCACCAATATTTAAGTGTCCAACCTCAGAGTTCCCCATTTGCCCATCAGGTAAGCCAACTGCTTCTCCCGATGCTCGAACTGTAGCATGTGGATATTTTGCCCATAAGCGATCGTAGTTCGGTTTTTTAGCAGCTGCAATTGCATTCCCCTGGGTTTCTTCTCGATAGCCAAAACCATCAAGGATGATTAGTGCAACAGGTTTTTTAGGCATTCGGAACCGCCCCCGCTAGTAGGGCTAAGTACGATTCTGCTACAAGTGAAGCCCCACCAACTAATGCACCATCTATATGCTCCTCTGACATTAATTCAACAATATTATCAGGCTTAACTGACCCACCATATTGAATTCGAATGACATCTGCAATTTCTTGACCATATTCTTTTGCAATAACACCACGAATGTGGCCACACACTTCGTTTGCATCTGCTGCAGTAGCTGTTTTACCAGTTCCGATAGCCCAGATTGGTTCGTAAGCGATAACTGTTTCTTGAAGTTGTTCGGTTGATAGTCCTGCCAATCCAGCTAAAACTTGTCCTTCAACCCAACTGAACGTTTCTCCTGCTTCACGTTGAGCCAGAGTTTCTCCGCAACACATAATAGGTAGGATTCCATGCTTAAAAGCTGCATGCATTTTTTTATTAACTGTTTCATCTGTTTCGTTAAACATTTCTCGACGTTCTGAATGTCCAATAATAACATAATCAACACCAAGATCTTTTAGTTGTACAGGGCTAACTTCTCCAGTAAAGGCTCCTTGATCTTCGAAGTGCATATTTTGAGCGCCAATTCTTAGATGGGATTCCTTTGATTTGCTTACTAATTTTCTTAAAAATACTGGAGAAGCACAAACGACTGCTTCGACAGCATCAAAATCAGGGATATTATAGCGTACAGCTTTAATGAAATCTTTCGCCTCTTCAAATGTTTTGTACATTTTCCAGTTCGCTGCGATAATAGGTTTTCTCATCAAAGTGAACCTCCTTTATTTTATCATTTGTATGTGGTTCATTTACTTATCATTTAAAGCAACAACACCCGGTAAAGCCTTTCCTTCCATAAACTCTAGGGATGCTCCACCACCAGTTGAGATATGACTCATTTTGTCTGCTAGGTTAAATTTTTCTACAGCTGCAGCGGAATCACCACCGCCAATGACAGAATACGTTTCTTTTGATGAAGCTAGTGCATCAGCTACAGCTTTTGTACCACCAGCAAATTTATCAAATTCGAATACACCCATAGGACCATTCCATACAACAAGCTTTGATTTTGCAATTGTATCTGCGTATAAAGAAGCCGTCTTTGGCCCAATATCAAGTCCCATCCAATCTGATGGAATAGCATCAATATCTACTACTTTTGATTCAACAAATTCACCAAATTCAGGTGCTACAACAGAATCTATCGGCATTAGGAAGGTAACACCCTTCGCTTTTGCCTTTTCCATAAATTCTTTCGCTAGTTCAATTTTATCTTCTTCTAAAAGGGATTTACCAACTTCAAAACCTTGTGCTTTGCTAAACGTATAAGAAAGCCCTCCACCGATGATTAGGTTATCTACTAAATCAAGTAGGTGTTCAATAACCCCTATCTTATCTTTAACCTTTGATCCACCAATAATAGCTGTGAAAGGACGTTCCGGCGTACTTAGTGCTTTACCCAATACGTCTAATTCTTTTTCCATTAAAAATCCGGCAACAGCTGGTATGTACTTAGTAATTCCTTCAGTTGTAGCATGCGCGCGGTGAGCAGCTCCAAATGCATCATTTACAAATAAATCAGCCAGTTTAGCAAATTGTTTTGCTAGTTCAGCATCATTTTTTTCTTCGCCTGGATAGAAACGCACATTTTCTAATAATAAAATTTCGCCTTTCTCTAAGTCTGTTACATCTTTCTCAATCTGAGAAAAATCGGGTGATGAAAATTTCACTTCTCTTCCAATGATTTCAGATAATCGTTTCGCAACAGGTGCCAAGGAATATTTTTCAACTATTTCTCCCTTAGGACGGCCCATGTGACTTGCTAATATTAATTTAGCCCCACCGTCAATTAAGTATTGAATAGTCGGAATAGCTGCTCGAATTCTTGTTTCATCTGTAATGACACCATCTTGCATTGGTACGTTAAAGTCTACTCTGCAAAAAACGCGTTGGTTGTCAAATTCTACATCCCGAATTGATTTTTTGTTTAACATAGAAAAACTCCTTTGGAATCAATTATTTAAAAACCATTTTTTAGCTAGTTAAAAAAGCTCTAAAAAATGGAGTCCAGTCCTGAAAGAACCGGACCCCATTAGGTCAATTTTATTTTACCAAAAATTTGCCAAGATTACCTTATAAAATTCGATTTTATGGACTAATTGCGTCCCTTTATTCTAATTCTGCAAAATATTTGATTGTTCTAACCATTTGGCTGGTATATGAATTTTCATTGTCGTACCATGCAACAACCTTTACTAAAGTTTGGCCACTACCAAGATCTGTAGCACGTGTTTGAGTTGCATCAAATAAGGATCCATACGTAATTCCAATAATGTCAGAAGATACTAATTCTTCATCTGTATATCCAAAGGACTCACAAGCAGCTGACTTCATTGCCTCGTTAACTTGATCAACATTTACTTGCCCACTAACAACTGCAGTTAGTTCAGTTAAAGAACCCGTGATTACTGGAACACGTTGTGCTGATCCATCTAATTTGCCCGCTAGTTCAGGTACAACTAATCCAATTGCTTTTGCGGCACCCGTAGAGTTAGGTACGATGTTCGCTGCTGCTGCACGAGCACGACGAAGATCACCTTTAGGATGCGGCCCATCGAGAGTCATTTGATCACCTGTATATGCATGTACAGTTGTCATGAAACCTTTTGATATAGGTGCTAAATTATTCAATGTTTTTGCTAATGGAGCTAGACAATTTGTCGTACAAGAAGCCGCTGAAATAATTGTGTCCTCTGATTTAAGAGTATCTTCATTTACACCAAAAACAATTGTTGGTAAATCGTCTCCAGCTGGGGCTGAGATAACAACTTTCTTTGCCCCTGCTTGAATATGGGCAGTGGCTTTGTCTTTTGTTGTGAAAAATCCTGTACATTCTAGCACTACATCAACATTTAATTCTCCCCAAGGTAAATTTTTCGGATCTCTTTCAGCTGATATTTTAATTTCTTTTCCATCAATAACGATAGCACCCTCTTTTGCTATCACTTTATCTGCTAAAGCATACCTTCCTTGAGCTGTATCATATTTTAAAAGATGCGCTAACATCTTAGCATCTGTTAAGTCATTTATTGCGACTATTTCATATCCTTCAACACCAAACATTTGTCTGAATGCTAATCGTCCGATACGACCAAATCCATTGATGGCTACTTTTACTACCATTTTATTTTCCTTCTTTCTAGGGCTAGTCGTTTTCTAAAGTTACCCTATTTTTTAATTTTTAGTAATTTTGCAGCTGCCGATTCATCCGTTACCAATATGGGCTTAATTGGAGTAGATTTAATAAAAGCAGCAATTGCTTTCGCCTTAGATGCCCCACCAGCAATTGTTAATACTGTATCCGTATTTTTTAAATCTTCAAACTGAATTCCTATGGTTTGAATTTTAAATACAATTTGCCCTGATTCATCAAAGTAGTGCCCTAACACTTCACCCACTGCATTTGAACTTTTTAACTTTTCTATAATTTCCGGTGGAGATTTTCTTTTATTTGCCATTGTTATAGCATCTCCTACACCATGTACAACAATAGTTGCTGATTTTAAAATTTCCACTGTCTCAGCAATACTAGGTTCCTCCATTAATGACTGTAATGAAGAATCACTTAATTGTTCTGGTAAGTATAATTCTCGATTTGTACCGTTTGTTTTGTTGGAAATTTTTTCACAAATGGTATTGGCTTGTAACCGTGTTCCTATTCCAAAACCACCACGAGCAGGTACAAAAGTAAGATTTTTTGGATATTTAACTTTTGGTTCTTCAGGTAATACATCTGCTAATTTTGCAAGTGTTGAACCACCTGTCAAAGCTATAATGGCATCCTTCGTAAACAATTCCTGAAGTTTTGAAGCACCTGCATAACCCAAATCATCTTTTACCAGGGCTGATTTATCTGAGTTTCCTGAAACAACAATCACTTCTTTTAAACCAAATTTAGCTTTTAACTGTTGCTCAAGTTCCATCGTACCTGATAAAAACTTCATCATATCAGTTAGCTCATCAAATAATGCCTCTCCTTCAGGCGATAATGTCATTCCTGCAGTTGTAAAAATTAAAAGATTCAAATCCTTTAAATCATTTACTTCAGCACGAAGTACACGTTCCGTCATTCCTAAAGCCACTGATAAGTTGCGACGTCCTACGGGTTGAGCATGCTTAATTGTCTTGAGCAATTCGTATCTTTTTAGTAAAAGTTCATGCATTTCAGGGACAACTTTTTTCTGTAATAACAAAAATGATTTCATTTGGTTAATTTCCCCTATTTCATTTCGATTATTCTTCGGACTTTTTATGTCCGCCTAAGACTTTTTTTGTCCCTATTGGGTTAAAAAAAAGAAGATCTCGCAAGAATTATATCACATTTAGATATGAACTGAAACAGAATCCTCTGATAAATTCAATTAATATATAGAAGATTTTAACGATAAACTGCATTGCTTTTGTATTACTCTGTTGAACTTTGTGAACACAGATGAACTTTGTGAACTCGGTTGAACTTTATGAAGTCGGTTTTATCACTTTGACTGTCTGTATCAAACATCCTTTCTCAAAAGAACTCGTTTTACAATATTCATGTCTACATTACCATACTGCACAAGCTCACCATTAATTTTAATAACAGGAATCATTATCCCAAATTCTTCTGTTAACGCATCTTCCTCATCAATATTGTATTCATGAAGTCTCATTCTGACTACTTGTTCAATTTTTTTAATATCATGCAATGCTTCCTCACATAAATGACAACCTGGTTTTGTATAAAATTCTACAATTGGGATTTCTTCCACTTCTTGAATCAACCCTTCTTTTCATCCATTTCATTAGCTAGTTCAAACATTTTTATAATCGTTTTCCAGTTACGAGTGGTTGCACTACGATCGAGTCTATGTACATTATTAGCTAATTTCGAATCACGTATTGTCGTATAGAAAAGAAAGAATATATTTTTTCCAAATAATTTATATTCTTCTATTGCTGATTTATAATTTATCCATTTTTCAATTCTTTCTTTGGATGGAATTTCTTTTAGCATTGTAACATGTAGACATTCTCCTACACATGTTGTAGCTGCTTTGGTAATCTCCTCATTCGTGAAAGGAAGACTATTTAAAATGTTATTGAGTTCTTCTCTTGTTCTTAAAACTACTGATGATGAAAAACCAAAAGTTTCAATAAATTTCTTTTCGAGAATTTCTACAATATTATTAGTTTGGTTCTCTGACTCAAAGAGAACATTTCCGCTTTGAATGTATGTCTTCACATTTATAAAACCTATCTCTTTAAACATGGTTTGAAGTCATAGGTCACCTGAATTTTTTAATAATATTGCATTCATTATAAACTTTTATTAATGAGTTTGTTCTATGTCTAAGTTTGTTCAATATTTGTTGCAATAATATCTTAAATTTTTATATAATGAAAGGCGTTCTTCTACTTTCTTGCACCCGTAGTGCAGTGGATAGCACGTAAGATTCCGGTTCTTAAAACGGGGGTTCGAATCCTCTCGGGTGCGTAAGAAAATAGCTAATTCCTATTTTTAGAATTGGGAATTAGCTATTTTTTTGATTATTTCTTTTTAAAATAAGTTTTAATATAAGAATCTTAGGCGAGAATAGTGAGGAATTTTTTAAAGTCAAAATGTTTGACCTTTTTTGACCAATGCAGTATGATACAATACATAGAAGGTCTAAAAGACCGTTTAAGGAGGTTTATTACATATGAATTTAATCCCTACAGTTATTGAACAAACCAACCGTGGCGAACGCGCTTACGACATCTACTCTCGTCTTTTAAAAGACAGAATCATCATGCTCGGAAGTGCAATTGATGACAATGTTGCTAACTCAATCGTTGCACAATTACTTTTCTTAGAAACAGAAAACCCTGAAAAGGATATCTACTTGTACATCAACAGCCCTGGTGGAAGCATTACATCTGGTATGGCTATATACGATACAATGCAATACATTAAGCCAAAAGTATCAACTATTTGCATCGGAATGGCTGCATCAATGGCTGCATTTCTTCTTTCTGCTGGTGAAAAAGGCAAACGTTTCGCATTACCAAATAGTGAAATCATGATTCACCAACCTCTTGGAGGTACACAAGGTCAAGCAGTTGATATGGAAATCGCTGTGAAGCGTATCCTTCACCTTCGTAAAAAGTTAAACAAGATTATGTCCGAACAAACTGGGCAACCAATCGATGTTATTGACCGCGAAACTGATCGTGACAATTTTATGGATCCAGATAAAGCTCTTGAATTTGGATTAATTGACAGAATTATTACACGTAACGAAATCCATAAGGAAAGTAAATAAAACAATTAAGGCAAACATTGAAAGTACATTTCAATGTTTGCCTTTTATCTAGGAATATTTTACAAAGTCAACTTACCCGCTGCTAAATGATCTGCAATTTCTTCAATTTTTTTTAATCGATGATTAAATCCTGATTTGCTCAGTGTCTCTGTAGTCATCATTTCACAAAGTTCTTTTAAAGCTGTATCTTCATTTTCATACCTTAATCGAGCAACTTCTTGAAGTTTTTCCGGAAGAGAATGGATACCAATCCGTTCATCTATAAACCTAATTTTTTCACGAACACGACTTGCTGAAGCAACGATTTTATCAATATTCGCTTGATCACAATTGGCCATTCGATTTGTTGAATTACGCAAATCACGTATGATTCTTACATCTTCAAAATGCATAACTGCATGATAAGCTTCAACAACTGTTAGGAAATCTGATATCTTCTCAGCACCTTTTATATAATTGATGAAACCCTTTTTTCGTTCTAGTACTTTACTATTGAGTTCGAAACCTTCCATCAATTCATAAAGAGATTTGGTATGATCTTCATACATCGATAAAATCTCTAGGTGGTATGCAGATGTTTCTGGATTATTTACTGATCCACCAGCTAAAAAAGCCCCTCGTAAATACGCTCTTTTGCAACAATCTTCCTGCACCAATTGCGAATCAATTTCATGGATGAACGTAAATCCATCTTTTAAAATGCGAAGGTCAGATAAAATCTCTTGAGCTCTTTCCACCAAACGTACAATGTAAACATTATTCTTTTTAAGTTTCATTTTTTTTCGAACGAGAAGTTCAACATTGACCTGGTAAAGCCCCTTTAGAAGAGTATAAATCCTTCTCGCAATGGCAGCGTTTTCTGTTTGAACATCAATAAATAGCCTTTTTTGTGAGAATGACAAAGAGCCATTCATACGGATAAGTGCAGATAATTCCGCTTTGTTGCAACAAGTATTTGTTTCTAAAGAAGTCAATTCCTTTTTGGTTTCCGATGCAAATGACATCTTATCATCCTCCTTTCTTAGGTGCTGAGGTCGGCGTTCAGCTCTGCTGGAACTGGACCGAATAACTGAAGAAGTAGGCTTTGAGCCTGCGAAAAACCTTCGAGGTTATTCGGGAAGTTCCGAGGAGCTGCCGACCGAAGCCTGATTATACCAGGTGCTCGTCAGACCGTTTAGTGTCGTTAAAACTGGTCCGGAGGGTCGCTAGCAGTAGGTTTGACGAAGTCAAACCTGCAAGAGCTTTCGGGAGGTTTTAAGACGCTGGTCTGGAGAGCCCGATTTTTCAAGGCGCTGAGAACTGCAGTCAACTCCAAACTTCACCCAATATTGATAAGAAGGCTTTAAGCAGCAAGAAAACCCTTAGAGGTTATTCGGGAAGTTGGCTGCTGCGGTAACCTATCAATGTGATTACTATTTTTGTATCAACTCAACTAAAATTGTAGCGATTTTTTCGGCATCATGTCGAATGACTCCATTTTGAATTGTTACAATTTCTTCTTGGATAACATCTAGACCCATATCCTTTAGCTTTTCAATATCCAAAATAACGGGTTCAGCTTCTTCTTCTAAATATTTTAATTTTAATTCACAAGGGATATCTTTATTATTTATCAAAATAGTATCAATGCATTTTGTTCCCATGTGATCAACAATGGCTTGAACATGATCAGTTGCTGAATAACCTTGTGTTTCGCCATGTTGTGTCATCATATTACATATATAAACTTTCTTAGCTCTCGATTTTTCTATTAGATCTTTAAAGGTTGGAGTTACTAAATTAGCTAGGATACTTGTGTATAAGCTACCAGGCCCAACTAGGATTAAATCCGCCTCTAAGATTGAATTTTTTACTCGTTTAACCGGTTGAACACTTTCTGGCGTTAAAAAAACACGTTTTATCTTTTTTCCCGATTTTGGAATCTTGGATTCCCCAGTTACAATAGTCCCATCTTCTAATTCAGCATTTAGCACCACATTTCCCGCTACATTTGGGAACACACGGCCTTTGACATTCAATACTTTACCCATTTCTCGAACACCATGAGCGAAATCCCCTGTTAAATCAGTCATTGCGGCTAACAGTAAATTCCCTAAAGAATGGCCAGCAACTCCAGGCGCCTCACTATCAGCAAAACGGTATTCAAACAACTGTTCTAAAAGTGGTTCCACGTCAGATAGAGCACCGATTACATTTCGAATATCACCTACTGCTGGTATTCCAAGTTCCTCCCGAAGGCGTCCCGTGCTACCGCCATCATCTGCAACTGTAACTATTGCTGTAATATCAACAGAGTACTTTTTTAAACCACGAAGAATGACAGACAGCCCCGTTCCCCCACCTAATACAACAATTTTTGGTTTACTATTATTCATGTAGGGTTACCTTCTTTTTTTCAACATCGCGATGGGAAACGCTCGAAGGATAATTATTTTTAAAATGATTATTTAAAAATTCTGCAATGGAAACCGACCGGTGCTGACCACCTGTACACCCAATTGCAATTACTAGTTGAGATTTACCTTCCTTCTGATATTGAGGGAGCATAAAGTCAAGTAGGTTTATTAATTTATCTAAAAATTCTTTTGTATCATCAAATTTCATAACATAGTTATAAACTTCTTCATCCAATCCTGTTTGCGGACGCATTTCGTCAATATAGAATGGATTCGGCAAGAAACGGACATCAAAAACTAAGTCTGAATCAATAGGTATTCCATGCTTAAAACCAAAGGACATAATATGCACTTGGAAAGGATGGTGATTTTCAGCTGAGAATTTTTTCGTTATTTTTTCACGAAGATCTTTTGGTTTCAAATCAGAAGTATTAATGATAAATTTCGCCTGGTCTTTTAAATCCGATAGTAAAGCTCGTTCTTGTTCAATTCCCTTTATAGGGAGATCCGTTAAAGCAAGAGGATGAGCTCGTCTCGTTTCTTTATATCGTTTAATCAGTGTTTCATCATTAGAATCTAAGAATAATATTTCAATGTCTAGTTCAGGCTTCTCTTTTATTTCTTTTATAACACCTGAAAGTTGTTCAAAAAACTCTCTTCCTCTTAAGTCCATAACCGCCGCGATTCGAGTATAATCACATCCAGATTCTCTCATTAATTCTAAGAATTTCGGAAGTAATGCAGGCGGTAGATTGTCTACACAATAGAACCCCAAATCTTCAAAACAACGGACAGCTACTGATTTCCCTGCACCTGACATTCCGGTTATTATGACAACCTCTGTGTTCTTACAAAATAAATGTTCGTCCATGACTTTACCCCCAACACAAAGATATTTTTACATTATGAGTGAATAGAGTACCGCGTCTCTAACAACTGGTATTCTTCTGTATAAACAAATGTTCCAATCAAAACGCCTTGACCGTTCAATGCATGATCAAAAATAATATGATCTCCCTCAGCCATTGGTAATTTATAAATATCCTCAACTGAATGCCATTCTAAATAGCCTTCATGATTTTCATTTAATTGAGTTCCTGTTGCAGTGTCAGTTTTAAATGTATAAAACATCCATTCCTTTATCACTTGTTCATCTTTTTTATTAATCACCGTAAATATACTCACCAATTTGAAAGAATTGCTTTTTAGCCCAGTTTCTTCATAAAATTCACGCTCACAAGCTTCCGCTATTGACTCTCCTTCAGCAATTTTACCACCCGGAGCCACCCACCAACCTCTTCGAGGCTTGTTTAACAAAAGCACCTGCCCATTTTGAATAAACATACATGTCGTTACTCTTTGCATAAACTCACCCCTTATAGATATGTAAGTATTGGTACAAGTTATTTCGTAAACTTTGTTTCGATATAGTGTTGAGCGAATTGTGCAGCGATACTTCCATCACCTGTTGCAGTTACAACTTGACGTAGTTGTTTATCTCGAACATCCCCAGCAGCAAAAATCCCAGGAACAGTTGTCTCCATATTTTCATTCGTTTCGATATAACCTTTTTCATTTAATATTCCTAGTGATTTAAACGGTTTTGTTAATGGATCCAAACCAACAAAAATAAAAAGTCCATTCGTTGGATTCCAAATAAAATCAATTTTTTCGTTTGCGAAAGCACGTTGTTGGATTATTTTTTGTGCCCGTAAAGTATCACGACGATGAACAATCGTCACTTTACTTGCAAATTTCGTTAAATATATGGCTTCCTCAACTGCAGAATCCCCACCACCAACAACTACTAATTCTTTATTTTTAAAGAAAGGGCCATCACAAACTGCACAATAGGAAACACCGCGTCCAGTTAATTCTAATTCTCCTGGCACTCCTAAATGACGATATTCAGCACCTGTTGCAATAATAATTGTTCTTGTTTTCAATTGCTTAGATCCCATAAGAATGGTTTTATATTCCTCGCCATCAATCACTTCTGTCACATCACCATAAGCATACGAAGCACCAAATGATTTCGCATGTTCAAACATTTTGTTTGATAAATCGGGACCAAGAATACTTTCATAACCCGGGTAGTTTTCGATGGCCTCTGTATTAACCATTTGTCCTCCAGGTATACCGCGTTCTATCATTACCGTTTCAAGATTTGCTCTTGATGCATACACAGCAGCTGTCATTCCAGCAGGTCCAGCACCAATAATTGCCACATCATAGATTTTTTCTTCAGTCATATTACAAACCTCCGTTATATATTGACATTATTAAATGAACAATTTTAGAAATAAATAGTATACAATTTGCGCATCATTCTTACAATGATTAACTTAGTATAACATAGAAAAGTGTGGAAAATACAAAGGGATGCACCCTTTAAAAGAGTGCATCCCTGCTTATATTGAGTTAATTTCGTTTATAAAAACCCTATACTTTTAAGATTTCCAGCAAATCTTGGATGGAGTCTATTACGTAATCCGGATGATAGCTTTCAATATATTCACGGCCTCTTACCGTCCAAGCAACCCCCACAGATACAGTTCCTGCAGCTTTTGCTGCATTTATATCATGATAATTATCCCCAATCATCATCGTTTCTTCAGGCTTTGAACCCAATTTTTCCATTGCCAAGAATAGCGCCTCTGGATTTGGCTTATGTACTTGAACATCATCGTGACCAACAAAAACATCAAAGAATTCATCAATATTTGTTAATTCAGTACCCATTTTTGCTACTTTCTTTAACTTTGAAGTAACAATTGCTAATTTAAATCCTTCTTCTTTTAAAATCTTCAGTGTTTCTTCCACACCTTCAAAAGCAACTACCATGCTATCGTGTTTTGCTATGTTGAAGTCTCGATACATTTCAATCATTTCATCCATTTTTTCTGGATTCATTTCACCAAAAGTATCAATTAAGGTTGGCCCCATAAACGGCAATACATCTTCTCTTTTATATTTTCCCGGATAATACTTTTCAAATACATGAAGGAATGATTGAATTATCAATTCATTTGTATCAAGTAAAGTTCCATCTAAGTCAAAAAGTAACGTTGTTATTTTAGTCAACTTTTTTCATCCTTCCCTCAGTTATTTTAGTCATTATTCGTGAAGCAGTTAGTGCAATGATTATAGCAACACATACTCGTATCAAAAACAATGAAAGTATGGGTATCCCCACCGGTACGAATAATAGTGTATCTTCTATGACTGCGTGACAGGAAACGAGGATCAGTACAATCACAGAAATATCTTTTTTGTTAACCCCATCCACTTCAACAGCTTGCATCATAACTCCTGCACCATAAGCAAGTCCTATCATTAAGCCCGCTGCAAGTGTCATGGCTGTATTTTCTTTAAGTCCTAAAAATCGCATGGCTGGCGCTAAAACACTAGAAAGTTTATCCAACCATCCATACTCTCTTAGTAATTGTATTGCAACCATTAATGGCATCACTATTTTTGCCATTTGCCAAATTCCAGTAAGGGATTTTAATAAAGAATGTTCTAGTATTGGCAAAAATCCCGTTACAGCTGCTTCAGATTTTTGTACAAAGCTATATTGTGCAATTTCATTTCCACCTTGCCAAAACAAGTTAATAAGAATAGCGGAAAGTAATGCTAATCCTATTCGTACAGTTAAAACCAGCCTGACTTTAACTCCAAGTTTTGCCGCAACACCTGTTTCAACAAGAAGATTATGACAAAACGAAACCATTAAAGCGATTATAAATGCTTCCTTAACTGTAAATGTTAGATTAAACATAGACCCAATAGCTGCATATAAATTTAATGTAGCACCTAATACAATTGGTATCGCAGCATCCCCAGGCAACCCTATGAGTTTTAAAACAGGGCTAATCAAATCCATGATCCATTCTAAAACAGGCGTATAGGACAATAATGAAATTGTTAGAGATATTGGAAAAATGATTTTGGTCAATTTCCATGTAGTTTGCCAACCCGAATAAATTCCCCTCTTTATCGTTTGAACCATAATTTATATAGCCTTATAATATCTTTCACTAGAGGTTCCTGTTTTACGACGATATATAATAAGCGCGATACTCGCTACAATCAACAAAACAGAAATTAATTGTGCTTGTCTTAATATTCCAAATAACATAAGTGAATCCGTTCTCATCCCTTCAATAAAGAAGCGACCAATTGAGTACCAAACAACATAAGAAAGGAATGTCTCACCAAGACGTGGATTTTTACTGCGTACTATGTAAATTAAAACAATCCCAAGAATGCTCCAAATTGATTCGTAAAGGAATGTTGGGTGGTGATAAGCTCCCTCTACGTACATTTGATTAATAATGAATTTAGGTAATTGTAAATTTTCTAAAAATTGACGGGATACTTCTCCACCAAAAGCTTCTTGATTAAAAAAATTTCCCCAACGTCCCATAGCCTGCCCAAGTATAATACTAGGCGCAGCTATGTCCACAATACGCCAAAAGTTAATTTGATGTTTTTTTGTAAAAATATAAGCCGTAATGATTGCACCAATTAGTGCACCGTGGATAGCTAGTCCACCTTCCCAAATTTTAAACGCATCTAACGGGTTGTCTTGGAATCTAGACCATTCAAAAATTACATAATATGCCCGAGCTGACAAAACAGCTATTGGGATGGCCCAAATTAAAAGGTCAACAAAAGTATCTGGATGAATACCGTGTTTTTTCCCTTCTGATGTTGCCATAAAAATACCTATAACAACTGCTGATGCAATGATAAGTCCATACCAATGTACCGAAACTGGTCCTATTGAAAAAGCAACTGAATCCAATGGTTGAATATTCATATTTTATTCCCCTTTAACAAAGCAATATTGTTATTCTAACATATTTTTTTTGACCATTAAAAAAACTTATTAAACATTTCAAACTAACTTCCATAAAACCAATATTATTAGTAATTCTTGATTTATTGCATTAAACTTCAGAAAAAACGACCTTGCTGTGCTGATTTCATAGAAACTTTAAATGAGAGTGATGAAAAAATCATGCCAATTTTAATCATTAATGCTTCAATTTATAGTCAAGAGTCCATTATTGAAAATGGATATATTTATCTAGAAGATCATAAAATAGGTCAATTTGGTTTAATGGAAAATCTGCATGAATATGATAAAGCAGACATTTTCGACTTAAAACATAGTGGATTTGTATTGCCTGGCTTTATTGATATACATATTCATGGAGCAGACGGTGCTGACACTATGGATAGCACAGAGGAATCCTTGAAAAGAATTGCAAAAAAAATAACCGAAGAAGGAACAACTTCTTTTTTAACTACAACAATGACTCAATCCAATACTCTAATTGAAACTGCACTTTTACATGTGAAACAATATATGAAGGATTCCAATCCAAATGGTGAGGCTGAAGTTCTTGGTATTCATTTAGAAGGTCCTTTTATCAACGTCAAAAAAGCTGGCGCACAGCCTAAAGAATTCATTACTGAGCCCTCTATTGAACGATTTCAAAAATGGCAAACTATATCAGGTGGGAATATTCGCCTGATAACAATTGCACCAGAAATGGAAGGTAGCCTTGAACTAATCAAGTATCTGTCATCGAATAATGTAGTAGTTTCTTTAGGGCATTCAGATGCATCCTTTGATGAGGCAAATATGGCAGTTGAAGCTGGAGCAACTCATGTTACTCATTTGTTCAATGCAATGAGCGGGTTGGACCATCGCGAACCCGGTCTTGCAGCAGCAGCATTAGTGTTAGATGAATTAAACGTTGAATTAATCACAGATGGTATCCATGTTCACCCTAAAATGATTGAATTTGCAATAAATGCAAAAGGTTCTGATAAAGCAATTTTGGTTACTGATGCAATGTGTGCAAAAGGTTTACGGGATGGAGAATACGCCCTTGGCGGACAGAAGGTTAATGTGAATGGACATGAGGCTAGATTAGCGGACGGCACATTAGCTGGAAGTGTACTCCTTATGTCAGAAGCAATACGAAATGTTATAGATTTTACAAGACTACCACTAGATGAAGTGGTGAAATTAGCAACAGCTAATCCAGCAAAACTTTTGGGAATTTACGAACGAAAAGGAAGTATTTCTATAGGAAAAGATGCAGATATCACTGTAATTGATGAAAACTTTAACGTAATTCTTACAATATGTAGAGGGAAAATTGCCTATCTAAAGAAGGATCTATTTTAAAGCAATTAAAGGAAAGTGAGATCGTTGATGGCAGTAGCTAATCAAAATTTTAGAATTATAACGGTAGCAGACAATGAAGAGGCTGGGAGAGTTGCAGCTGAGATTTTTATTAGTTTGGTGAGAGAAAAACCAAATGCTGTTCTTGGGTTGGCAACTGGGAGTTCTCCAGTAAATATGTATAAAGCGATGATTAAAGATTACTTGGAAAACAACACGAATTACACGGATGTTTGTACCTTTAATCTTGATGAGTACATTGGTTTGCCATCAAACCATGAACAAAGTTATGCCAATTTCATGAGAAAGAACTTATTTGATCATATCAATATACAGTTGAAGAATACACATATTCCAAATGGGATGGCTAAATCTCCAGAGATTGAGTGTGTAGAATATGAAAAAGCAATCGAATCAGCTGGTGGTGTAGATTTACAGATTCTCGGAATTGGTTCCAATGGACATATTGCTTTTAATGAGCCCGGTACTCCATTCTCCTGTCCTACACATATAGTTGAATTAACTGAACAAACTCGCCTAGATAATGCTCGCTTTTTTAATTCCATTAGTGAAGTACCAACTCAAGCCATTACTTCAGGAATTTCAACTATAATGAAAAGTAAGCAAATTGTATTAATTGCCACCGGTGCGAAAAAGGCTAATGCTATTAGAGCATTACTGGAAGGATCACAAACAGAAGATGTTCCTGCGACTGTTTTGAAAAATCATCCGAATCTTACAATCATAGCTGATGATGCAGCACTGTCCAAATAGATCTATCTCCTAAAATTCCAACCTTTTTAGAGCAACTTTACATGTTGCTTTCTTTTTTTACTATTTTTTTGCTAAATTCCAAATTTGGATTGTATACTTATTTAGACTAAAAATTTTGGGAGGCCTTATGTCCAAAAAAAAGATTGTATTTACTGGCGGTGGAACTGCAGGGCATGTAACCCCTAATATAGCAATTATTAGAAAACTTGATCGAGATGAATGGGACATCCACTACATCGGATCAGGTAAACATATTGAAAAAGAATTAATTGAGAATCTAAATGTCCCATTTTATGCAATATCCACCGGAAAATTGCGACGTGAATTTAACATTGAAAACGTAAAGGATATGTTTCGTGTTGTAAAGGGGATACTCGGTGCACTAAGAATTTTACGAAAAATAAAACCAAAATTGGTTTTTTCAAAGGGTGGTTTTGTTTCTGTACCAGTTGTTATGGCTGCCAAAATCCTTGGAATCCCTTGCTATATACATGAAAGCGATTTAACACCTGGACTTGCAAATAAGATTGCTTCTAAATTTGCAACGAAGGTCTTCACAACATTTGACGAAACCGCGAAATATTTCCCATCTAAGAAAACGATTGCAATCGGATCACCGATTCGAGAGGAAATTCTTAATGGTTCCAAGGTAAAAGGCCTGCAATTTGCTGGTCTATACGGAAAGAAACCAGTTATTACAGTTATGGGGGGAAGTACTGGGGCTAAAGCCGTAAATGAAATAGTACGTGAAAGTTTAAATGACCTTACAAAAAATTTTCAAGTCATTCATATCTGTGGAAAAGGCCAGTTAGATGAAAAGTATAAAAATCAAATTGACTATGTTCAAATTGAGTATGTGCATGATGAATTGGGAGATATACTTGCAGCAACGGATTTTATGTTAACACGTGGTGGATCAAATGCTATTTTTGAATTCTTAACTCTAAGAATTCCAATGCTAATCATACCATTGGCAGGAGGAGCGAGCCGGGGAGATCAAATTTTAAACGCAAAACACTTTGAGAAAAAAGGATTTGCAATTAATGTTAGCCAGAAAGATTTGACACCTAAGAAATTAGTTGAACTGATGCTTAAATTAAAAGAGAACCAAGTTACTTACAAGGAAAATATGAAGGCATACACGAAGAAAAACGCTCTTAATGTCTTGATAAAAGAAATTGATCACGCATATAAAACGGTTAGGTAATTTACCTAACCGTTGCTTTTTAAACCATAGTTTATTCACTTTTTAAGCTAATTGAATACCTACTACTATTTTTTCATTACACTATCTAAGATAGAATTAGCCAAAGATAGAATGATTGATAACAAGAACGCATTAAAGAATCCACCTAATTCAAGCGATGTACCCATAATGTTATCTGCAATTAGAAGAGTAACTGCATTAATAACCAAAGCAAAAAGTCCGAAGGTTATTAGTGTTAATGGAAATGCAAACATTTTCATTAATGGTCGAACAGTCACATTTAAAATTGAAATCACTAGTGCAGCTATGACAGCCGCTTGATAACTTTCTACCTTAAACCCTTCGAATATCGATGTCATTTCAGTTAAACCTACAAACAACAAACCAATCAACAATAATTTAATAATCCACTTCTTCATCTAGTTCCCCTCACTCTTTCAATTTCCTTGCACTACCATTTAATATGTTATTTTGCATATTAGTATACACTTAAACGAACATTTTTTCTTTCATTCTTTTACGGTCTCTTTCTAAAATGGGTTTCAAGTACTTGCCTGTATACGATGCAGAAACTTCACAAATTTCTTCAGGAGTTCCTTTTGCAATAATCGTACCGCCTTTATTTCCACCTTCTGGACCTAAATCTATAATATAATCCGATGCCTTAATAATGTCCAAGTTATGTTCTATTACTAGAACCGTATCTCCGTTTTCTACCAGACGTTGTAATACTTCTAAAAGTCGAGCTATATCATGTACATGTAAACCAGTTGTTGGTTCATCAAGAATATATAGACTCTTCCCACTTGAACGTCTATGCAATTCGGATGCCAATTTCACTCGTTGTGCTTCTCCTCCAGATAGAGTAGTTGCGGGTTGTCCTAGAGTAATGTACCCAAGTCCTACGTCGTTTAATGTTTGAATTTTACGTTGGATTTTAGGAATATTTTCAAAATATTCTAAAGCACTTTCAACAGTCATTCCTAATACTTCGGAGATGTTTTTACCTTTATATGTTACTTCAAGCGTTTCACGGTTATAGCGTTTACCATGACATATTTCACATGGTACATAAACATCTGGTAGGAAGTGCATTTCTATTTTGATGATTCCATCACCATTACACGCTTCACAACGACCACCTTTTACGTTAAAGCTGAATCTCCCTTTTTTATATCCGCGGACTTTTGCCTCATTTGTCATTGCAAACACATCACGAATATCATCAAATACACCTGTATAGGTTGCCGGATTTGATCTCGGTGTTCTACCAATTGGGGATTGGTCAATATCTATTATTTTCTCAAGATGTTCCACACCACGAATTTCCTTGTGTTGACCTGGTTTCGCTTTTGCGCGATTGATCTTTTGTGCCAATGCTTTATGTAAAATTTCATTGATTAGTGTACTTTTTCCAGAACCCGAAACTCCTGTCACAGCCACAAATATACCTAGAGGAAAATCTACATTCACATTTTTTAAATTGTTTTCATTTGCACCAATTATTTCAATTTTTCGTCCGTCCCCACTCCTACGATCAATTGGTACAGGGATAAATCTTTTCCCAGATAAATATTGACCGGTTAGGGAGTTTTCATCGTTCATAACTTCCTGCGGTGTTCCTATTGAAACAATTTGTCCACCATGAACTCCAGCTCCAGGTCCAATATCTAGTAGATAATCGGCTTCTAACATTGTGTCTTCGTCGTGTTCAACAACAAGCAATGTGTTACCTATATCTCGCATATTTTTTAATGTCGCAATAAGTCGGTCATTATCTCGTTGATGTAATCCAATTGACGGCTCATCTAGTATATATAAAACTCCTGTTAGCCGAGATCCAATTTGTGTGGCTAATCGAATGCGCTGCGCTTCTCCACCAGAAAGTGTGCCAGCTGCACGTGATAAAGTCAGGTAATCAAGGCCAACATTATTCAAGAATCCTAGTCGTTCTTTAATTTCTCTTAAAATTAGTTTTGCAATTTGGGCTTCTTTTTCAGTTAGTTTTAGCGACTCAATAAAGTTAAGTGCTTCCGTTACAGAATAAGAGGTTAATTCACTTAAATGTTTTTCGTTAATACGGACAGCCAAAGCTTCTTTCTTCAGGCGGTGCCCCTTACATGTTTTACATGGCTGTTGCTCCATATAGCGTTCTATAGTTTCGCGTACATAATCGGAAGTTGACTCACGATGTCGACGTTCAATATTTGGAATAACACCCGAAAATTTAACTTCATGATCTCGTGTATATCCAAATTCATTTGTATATTTAAAGGGTAACATCTGCCCTTTTGAACCAAGCAAGATAATATCCTTATGTTCCTGCGGTAAATCTTTGAATGGCATTTCATAATCAATTTTAAAGTGTTTACAAACCGCTTCCAAAAGTTGTGGGTAGTACGTGCTTGTTGGTGAATTCCAAGGATCAATAGCTCCCTCTTTTAGACTCAAAGTTTCATCAGGAATAACCATATTAACATCAACTTGCAATTTCATACCTAATCCATCACAACTCGGGCAAGCTCCAAATGGGCTGTTGAATGAAAATAACTTTGGCTCTAATTCACCTATAGAAAAACCGCAATAAGGGCAAGCATGGTGTTCACTAAATAGAATTTCTTTGTCGCCAATAACATCCACAATGACCCTTCCCTCAGCTAAGCGAAGTGCCGTTTCAAGAGAATCAGAAATACGTGTTGCTACCCCTTCTTTAATAACAATACGATCAATAACAACCTCTATATTGTGCTTCTTGTTTTTATCAAGTTCAATGTTATCATCTAAACCAATCGTCTCTCCATTTATACGTACACGAACAAATCCTTGACGTTTAATATCTTCAAGGGCTTTTACATGTGTTCCTTTTCTACCAGAAACAATAGGAGCTAATATTTGCATCTTTGTTCCTTCAGGAAACTCGAAAATACGATCCACCATTTGTTCTACTGTTTGCGATGTGATTTCGATACCATGCTCCGGACAGATTGGTCGTCCTATTCGTGCGTACATCAAACGAAGGTAATCATATATTTCAGTAACAGTCCCCACTGTTGAACGTGGATTACGACTTGTTGTTTTTTGGTCAATCGAAATAGCGGGCGATAACCCGTCAATGGCATCCACATCAGGTTTATCCATCTGTCCTAAAAATTGACGCGCATACGCAGATAAAGATTCTACATATCTTCTCTGTCCCTCTGCGTATATTGTGTCAAATGCTAATGAGGATTTTCCCGATCCAGACAAACCCGTTAAAACAACCAACTTATCGCGTGGTATCGTCACATCTATATTCTTTAAGTTGTGAGCACGCGCTCCTTTTACAACAATCTTGTCCATTGCCATATATGTAAACCTCTACTTTTCTTAAAAATTACGTCCAGCCATACTCTGTAAAATGCTCATCTTTTTTATACATTTCTATTGCGTGGCGAACATACGGAATCATATTATTAGGTAGTTCGTTTATTGGAAACCAACTTAAATCATCACATTTAGTTGGCTCCATATTTCGGATTTCTCCGTCCCATTTTTCTGAAACAAAAAAATAATCAATTCTTTCCGTATCGCTATTTCTATGCATCACTTGAACTGGTTTTAAATCTCTTTCTGTAATAACGATTCCCGCTTCTTCTTTTGCTTCTCGCTTCATGGCTTCTACATAGGTTTCTCCACTATCAACGTGTCCTGCAACAACACTATATTTACCATCCATAAAGCCAGTATTATATCTTTTTAAAAGCAGTATTTTATCCCCTTTCAATAGGAACAAATGTACTGCCACAAACATTTTCAACTTTGTCATTTAAAACCTCAATATGATTATTTATCTTTTATTTGAATCAATGTCACAATATTTCTAAAATACAACAAAACAAATTTAAGAAAAATCACCCATCCTTCCTAAGGCGGGATGTGAGCCTGTAGTCTCAACTATGAGGTTGGGACAAAACTCAAAATCATCTGTTTGACTCCTGTGGGAAAGCGGGTTCGAGAGACCCCGTAAGCCTGAGAATGCAATTCTCAGGTGCGGAGGCTCGAAAATTCGCCCACGGAAAGCAAACAGAAAATGATTTTAGAGTGTTATGTCCTACCTCAATTTTTCTAGAAAATTCGTGAAGTAATGTTTTTAACCTAATTATTTGAACTATAAATTTGATTCATAAAAAATTTTATTCTAGAACTGGTAAAATTCTATGAAGAAAGCTTTTGAACACCGGAGTGTACTAAAAGGTACATGAGGATGTGAAAAAGCGCATCTGACAGTGAAAATAAAAATTTATTGGACTAAAATTAAATTTTGTTCCAAAAATGCTGAGATACTAGGAAACAAGCTCACATGGAAACGAAGTGTACCTAAACGTACATGAGTAACATTTGAGCGCAGTTGACAACGTAGATCAGTGTTTTTCGAACAAAATTTTAAATTTGCTTTAGAAATGGCTAGATTCTAGGAAGCAACCTTGAAAGGCGCCGAGTGTACATAGACGTACATGAGAAGCCTTGAAAGTGAAGCTGACAAAGAAGATAGTCGTTTATAATGCAAATTTTATCCCATTGCTCGTAGCTCGATGATGATATCGCGCAACTGTGCTGCAGTTTCAAAGTCAAGATTTCTTGCTGCATCTTTCATTTCTTTCTCCATACGGTTAATAACCTGTTGACGTTCGCTCTTCTTCATATTTGAATAGTTTGGTGTATCCTCAGCCACTTCACTATCTGAAGTTGTTTGTGTTGCACGGATTAGATTACGAATATCCTTTTTAATCGAACGTGGAACAATCCCATGTTTTTCATTATAGGCCAATTGAATTCCACGGCGTCGATTTGTTTCCTTAATTGCAATATCCATAGAATTTGTTATTTTATCCGCATACATAATTACTCGACCCTCAGAGTTACGAGCTGCTCGCCCAATTGTTTGTATTAAAGATCTTTCTGAGCGTAAAAATCCTTCTTTATCTGCGTCTAATATAGCTACCAAAGATACTTCAGGAATATCCAATCCTTCACGAAGCAAGTTAATACCAACTAATACATCGTACTTCCCAAGCCGTAAGTCACGGATAACTTCAATACGCTCTAATGTTTTCACTTCAGAGTGTAAGTAATTTACCTTAATACCAACTTCTTTTAAATATTTCGTTAAATCTTCAGACATTTTCTTTGTCAAAGTTGTAATTAACACACGTTCATTTTTCTCTACTCGCAAGTGAATTTCATGAATCAAATCATCGATTTGACCTTCAATAGGACGAATTTCAATCTCCGGATCTAAAAGACCTGTTGGGCGTATAATTTGCTCTACCATTTCAGGACATTGTTCCAGTTCCAGTGGTCCTGGTGTTGCGGAGCAATAAATCGCATTCATAATATGATCATCAAATTCAGAATATCTCAGAGGTCGATTATCTAACGCAGACGGCAAACGAAATCCGTGCTCTACCAATACTTCTTTGCGAGCCTTATCTCCATTAAACATAGCCCTTACCTGTGGCAATGAGACATGCGACTCATCAACGACTAATAAAAAATCCTTTGGAAAATAATCAATTAATGTATATGGAATTGATCCTGGTGGACGCAATGTTAAATGGCGTGAATAATTTTCTATTCCTGAACAGAATCCCATTTCTCGCATCATTTCTAGATCATACCGGGTCCTTTGCTCTAACCGTTGCGCTTCTAGCAACTTGTTATTTTCTCTTAATTCTTTTAGTCGTTCTTCTAATTCTACTTCAATATTTTCTATTGCCTTTAACAGTTTTTCTTCTCTCGTTACAAAGTGAGATGCTGGAAATATAGCTACATGATCGCGTTCTGCAAAAACCTCACCAGTTAGATAATCTATTTCGCGTATTCGTTCTATTTCATCACCAAAAAATTCAATTCGAATACATTGTTCATCTCTTGAAGCTGGGAATATTTCAACTACATCACCGCGCACTCGAAATGCACCACGTTTGAAATCGATATCATTTCGTTCATATTGAATATCTACTAATTTTCGTAGTAGCTGATTTCGTTCTAATTCCATGCCAACACGTAATGAACAGACCAATTCACGGTATTCTTCTGGATTTCCCAAACCATAAATGCAAGAAACCGAAGCAATAATAATAACATCTTGCCGTTCAAAAAGTGCTGATGTTGCTGAGTGTCTTAGTTTATCAATTTCATCATTAACACTTGAATCTTTCTCAATAAATGTATCTGTATGAGGAACATAGGCCTCTGGTTGGTAGTAATCATAGTAACTAACAAAATACTCTACTGCGTTATTAGGAAAGAATTCCTTAAATTCGCTATATAACTGACCTGCTAACGTTTTATTGTGAGCCAAAATAAGAGTTGGTTTATTCAACTCTTTAATAACGTTTGAAATCGTAAATGTTTTACCAGTACCCGTCGCACCTAGGAGTGTTTGGTAACGTTTACCCTCTTTTACACCTTCAACTAATTTTAGGATTGCCTCTGGTTGATCTCCACTTGGAGCAAATTTCGATTCTAATTTAAACAAATTCGTCATATGTACCTCATTCTTTTAGGTTCACATCTAATTTTATCCTTTTATTTTATCATAAAAACAAAAACGAACAAGTGTTTGTTGTTTTATAAAAATAAAAAAGCTACTTTCGTAGCTTTTAATTATTCTGTAACAATAAGACCTAACTCATGATGATCTTTCTCATAAATTGGTGTTTGTATTTCCTTGGATATCTTATCCTTACCTATAATAACCAATTTGCAATACGCTGGATTTAATTGTATTGCATTATAGATTTCTTTTTTAGTTGACACAGGTACCCCATTAACAGACTCAAGAATGGTTCCAGACTGGATACCTAATTTTTCTGCAGGTGAATCCGGAAAAACATCAAGAATACGAACACCATTGTTTGTTTGCGTAAACAGAGGTGCATGTTTTCTTTCTTGCAATAAATGTACCACTTGAATGCAAAAACGTATGACAACAGCTAAATAGATGGATACAATAATAAATCGAATATCATATAACCCTGCTACTGCCGATCCAGTAACTATAATAGCTAGTAAAAATATACTTCCACCTATTCTCTTACTCATTTCCACTGAATACCTTGTTTTAACTTTCAACCCAAATCCTATTAAAAAAGGAAAGAAAACTGGAATCCAAGTTGACTGGTTCCATGCAAAAAAGGGTACTATCTCGAAATTAGAAGGAATGTCTTTTACTGGTAAAACAACTAAAATTGGTAGAAGCCAAATTCGATTCATAATCTGTTGGCCAATATTACGACCTCGATCACTTTTTACAATAGATGGAGAAGTTTTTTTATGTGCTTCCCACCAAATTAAATGACCTTCTACAAAAAGTAACAATCCCATCAAAAAAGCCATTGAAATGTAGAAGTAATTATAATCAGAGTGAATCTTTTCGTTAAAAAGACCACCAGAAGTAGTGTAGTTAACAATACCATAACTTGCTATCAATGCTAGCCCGATGATATATGCTGGCGACAAAGCCTTTACTTGGAATAGTAAAATAAAAATTATTGAAAAAACACCTATTAGAACCATAAAATCAAATGGTATTGCAATTCCACTCGCTACAGTAACAACAGAAACCATAAGTCCAAAAATGACACCCTGGAATAACATCTTCAATTCAAAAAGTTCTGGACGCAACTTCTTATGTAGTTCCTTACGTTCTCGTTTGACTCGATATAATCCCATTAAAATCGAAGTAAGAATACCCACATATAGCAAAGGGTTAAAACTCATATACATTAATGCTTTAGCGAGCCTAATTGCGTGATCTTGCCACATAAAAACTTCCACCATTCTGAATCCATTTATTAAAAATATACACAAGATATCTTAACATCTTCATACCCAAACAAAAAGAGTTGATTATTTAAATCAACTCTTAGACTTAACTTTTTATCTTAAAATTATTGAAATAGTTTTAAATAATATTTTTAAAATTGGATAGTTTATTGCGAACTAATCAAATTTAGTGCAGCTTGTAATTGATTGTCATTTCGCTCATCTTTGACCATATTAGATATGTTTTTGTGCATGAGATCAATTAAATCTTGATTCACAATACCTGTTACAGTCAAATATTCAGAACGCTGAAAGGCTTTTACAGCTAGCTCTGTTTGGTCATCAAAATATCCATCTACTCTTCCTGGTGCAAACCCATTAGAAACAAGCATTTGTTGCATGATTTTAATTGATTCTGAATTTTGATTTTTCACCAAATTAGAATCAATTTTTAGTGCATGAATTGTGAAGTACTCTGGTTGATGCACCAATACGTCTGGGAGCACTCCCTTTTTATGAATCCAGGACCCATTTGGAGTAAGCCACTTAAAGAATGTCATTTTGACCTCACTGCCATCCCCAAGAGATATAGCCTGTTGAACAGTCCCCTTACCAAAACTTTTTTCTCCTATAATTTTATAACCACATGCTTCTGACATGGCAGCTGAAAGAATCTCAGCTGCTGATGCACTTCCACCATTTTGCAATATAACAATCGGGTATGTTTTTTTAGAATCCAGTTTTGTATAAAACTTTTCTTTATTATTATTTCGATCCTGGATCTGTATATATGGCGAAGACTTAGGTACAAATTCACCTAAGATGTCTCCAACACTCGATAGAAGTCCACCAGGATTATCGCGAACATCTATGACAAGTCCCTCAATTTTTTGTTTTTCTAGTTTAGTTAATGCCTTATCAAAATCTGATGATGTTTTTTCACTAAACTGGGTAATTTGAATGTAGCCGATTTTTTGATTATTTTTTTTCTTTACTTTTGATAAAACGGTGTTAATTGGAATTTCATCTCGCTTAACTGTGATATCAATAGGGTGATTGATACTAGCACGTTGAATACCTAAAATAACATTTGTACCTTTAGGTCCACGTATTTTAGCAACAACATCTGAAACTGACCAACCAGTTGTGTCTTCCCCATCTATAGATACAATTCGGTCGTTAGATAGTAAACCCGATTTTTCTGCGGGTGAATTTTTAAACGGAGAAACAATTATGATTTTCCCATCTATTTCGCTAATCTCCGCTCCAATTCCTTGGAAACTAGAATCCAGTGACTCCTCAAATTGCGCTGCTGACTTAGCATTCATATAGACTGAATAAGGGTCATCCAATTGTTCTAAAATCCCTTTTATAGCTCCTTCAGCCAGTTTTGTTCTACTAATCTTTTCTACATATTGATTAGAAACAATATCAAACACCTGAGCAATTTTGTCTATTTCTTTATTAACACTCTTATTTTCAACAGAAGTATTTGTTGTTTTTACTTGATGATACCCAAACCAAGCACCTAAAGTCATAGATACTAAAATTCCTAACGTTCCAATAAAACTCCACAGCCATTTTGATTTCATGATTGACCTCGATTATCTTTTTTCGTTGGTTGAGTAAACAGATTTCACCCAAATCAATTGTTAAAAAATTTTATGTGAGCTTGGCCAAATTATGACAGAATCGTGTGTCTATAAAAAAATCACTTTCTAATGAAAGAAAGTGATTTTATAAATTTATAGAGTGTACTTATTAAAACCATTGTCCTAATGGAGGTAAGGAAATATATCCTCCTGGGTTAACTGCAAATCTATGATCTCCAGTCCATTCACCTTTATAGATCTCGAAGTGTAAATGTTGACCATAAGATTGACCAGTGTTACCCATCATACCTAGGGTTTGACCTCTTGACACGACTTGCCCTTCAGAAACGGCTCTACTAGACATATGCGCATAGACCGTTGTATAAATTTGGCCATTATTTATGTGAGAAATGAATACACAATGCCCATAGCTTGAAGAATAGTAAGAACGAATAACTACACCACCTGCAGACGCATAGATTGGAACAGATGTAGGGTTTGCAATATCAATCCCGTTATGTTTGGAACCTCCTCTTGGACCAAATCCTGATGAATATCTACCTTGAGTTGGCACCATAAAGAATCCATTAATTGGAACACTTCCACCTTGACCCTTTTTCTGTTCTTCTATAATTAATTTATCGATTGCAACCTTCTGTTTGTTTAAAATTTCAGTTGTCTCAGCTAATCCAAGAGCAGTGTTTTCCATGGAATTCTGTTCGTTATCTAATTTCTTTATCATTAAATCTTTTTCTTTTTTCTGTGTCGCTAGCTTCTTTTTGTAATCTTCAAATTGGACTTTCATTGTCTCTAATTCGGCTTTTGTGGCTTTTACTTCATTCTCGACACGAATTAAATCATTTTGATCTGTAACCTGATCTTCTAATATTTCACTATCTGCCTTAACGATTGTCGAAACAGTACTTACGCGTTCAACAAATTGAGCAAAGGTTTGTGAGCCGAAAATAAGTTCTAAAAAGTTAAGCGAGCCACCTGTTTCTTGGAAAGCAACAGCTCTCTCTCGGATCAAATCATTTCGTTTGTTGATTTTTTCTTGTAATAAAGCGATATGACCTTCTACTTCCGCAAGGTGAGCATCCATTCCTGAAATTTGCGTTTCTAATTCGGTAATTCTGCTTGTTGTATCGTATATAGAATCATCAAGAGCTTCTATCTGCTTATCAATCGCTGTTTTTTCTTTTTCAATGGCTTTGATTTTTTCTTTTGTATTTTTTAATTGATTGTCAATTGCATTTTTATTATTTGTAATTCTATCTCTTTCTTTTTGTAAATCACTAATCTTATCTGCAAAAACAGATAAAGTTGGAGAAAGTATAGATAATCCAAGAATTAGTGAAAGTAGTCCCTTCAATAGTTTCTTTTTCATTAAAATTCTCCCCCTAAACTTTTAAGAATTTACGAATGGACATTAAACTTGCCAATACCCCGATGATAGATCCAATACCAATCAAAATTCCTGCTAATTGATACAGAAATGGATTGGGTGGAAGTAGTTGTAAAAATTGAACATTTAATCTTTCTACTACGTTTGTATATAAATAGTAATAAGCTAAAGATAAAATTCCAATTGGAATTGCAGCACCTAAAGTACCCAGCCAAATTCCTTCAAGGAAAAATGGCCAACGAATAAATGCATTGGTTGCACCAACAAGGCGCATGATCTCTATTTCTCTTCTTCTAGCAATAATCGTTATTTTAATGGTATTTGAAATTAAAAAGATTGTTGTAAAAATTAAACCAACTATTAATCCAATTCCGACATAACGACCAATTCGTGTTACATTAAAAAGGTTATTAACAAACCCTTTCCCATATTGAAGTTTATCAACAAAATCAATCGATTCTATATCTTTCGCTGCTTTTTCAACATCTTGAGGATTTACCAGTTTCACAACATATACATCATGGAGTGGGTTGTTTTGTTCAAACATATCTAGTACTGAACTGTTTTTACCCCAACTTTCTCGCATAAGTTCTAGCTCATCATCTTTAGAAGAAAACTCCACCGACTTTACATTTTTGACATGCTCAAGCTTTGATCTCATGGCAGTGACTTCGTCTTTTTCAGCAGTACGATCAATATGAACGCGAATCTCGACTTTGTTTTCTACACCTTGTGTGATGTAATTCAGGTTCATTGTCATGACAATGAAACCACCTAAAATAAGCAATGTCATTGCTACTGAACTCACAGAGGCAAATGTCATCCACGCATTTCGGAAAAGATTTTTCCAACTTTCTTTAAAATGGTAAAAGAGGGATTTAAATATCATAACCATACTCCCCTTTCACTTCATCACGAACAATTTCACCGTTCTCAATCGCAATAACTCGATGTCTAAAATTATTTACTAAATCTTTGTTGTGAGTGGCCATAACAATGGTTGTACCCAACGCATTGATTTCTTCGAATAATTTTAAAATGCCGATTGATGTTTCAGGGTCTAAGTTACCGGTAGGCTCGTCTGCAATAACAAGCTTTGGATTTCGAACAATGGAACGGGCAATAGAAACACGTTGCTGTTCCCCACCGGATAATTCTTGAGGCTTCATTCGAATCTTATGTTTTAAACCAACTAGCTCAAGCACATCCATGACACGTCGTTTCATTCTTGTGCGTGTTTCTTCCGTTACGAGAAGTGAGTAAGCAACATTTTCATAAACATTTAAGTTTGTTAACAATTTATAATCTTGGAAAATAACGCCCATATTTCTTCGAAGTAGTGGGATTTTGCTGTTCTTGTATGAAGCTACATCTTTTCCATTTATGAGGACAGCACCACTTGTTGGTTTCTCTTCCCGATACATCATTTTAATGAACGTCGTTTTCCCTGATCCACTTGGACCAACAATATAAACGAATTCACCAGGTTCAATTTTAATATTTATTCCATTCAACGCATTTACACCGTTCGGATAACTTTTATAAACATCTATCATTTCAATCATTCATCTTACCCCCCGAAATATCTTGTGATCATGCTATTTAAATTATTTAATTCTGCACACTTTATTATTATATCATCCAAATTTTTCTTTGATGTTTAAATTTGATTACAATTTGTGAATATTTGTTTATTCTTAACCATTTATATTTGTTTTCTGTAATTAACTTTATTTTTGATTATAAAAGGTACCGTCTAAAGCTCAATTTTTTAAATATATTGTTTAGAGGTACTTGAAAAGGTATGATGGAATTATCATTTTTATTTAGCAGTTAACGGTTCCTACCTTTCTTCGAAAGCTAGACCGTTTTTGCATGCGCTCTACTTGCTAAATTCTTTTAGAATTTAGAGTATCGCGGAGAGGGGGAAATAATGAGGATACGTGATTGGGATCGCAATTTAAAAATACGACTTATCGGGGAATTCTTCGTTGGTGCCACCTTCTGGATGTTCTTCCCGTTTATGACTCTATATTTCTCGGAATCACTTGGAAAAAGTTTAACTGGATTACTTCTTGTTATATCACAAGCACTATCAGTGGTTACAAATTTATTTGGCGGTTATTGTGCTGATCGATTCGGCCGTAAAAAGATGATGGTCTTTGCTTCTTATGCACAAGCGATCATTAGTATTTTTTTTGCTCTTGCATGCTATCCAAAATTTGAATCTCCAATTTTAGCTTTTGTTTTCTTTGCATTACTAGGGGCATTAGGTAGCTTTTATTATCCTGCTAGTCAAGCAATGGTTGCTGATGTGGTACCAGAGAATGAGCGAACTAGCGTTTTTGCAGTTTTCTACACAACTAATAATTTGAATGTAGTAATTGGACCTATAATAGGCAGTCTTTTTATTGATAATTATCGATTTGAATTAATTCTTGCAGATGCCATAGTCCTTGGTTTATTGGGTTTTGTAATTCAAAAGTGGATATCTGAAACAGCACCTGCTCTGCAACCTGGGGCTGAGACTATAGTCAATACCAATAATCACTGGTATGACGTTGCAGTAGAACAAGTAAAAAGTTATACCATTATTGTAAAAGATAAGATTTTCTTTCTATTCATTTTTGCTGGAGTCCTATTATCGCAAACTTATATGCAACTAGATTTACTAATACCTGTCTATGTAAAAGAAGTCGTCAAAAAATCTATTTCTGTTTCCTGGCTTCCTAATATAGATTATACAATCGGAGGTATTCATCTTTATGTCCCTCCTACTATTGAGTTTTCAGCGAATAATGTTTTCGGTGCTATTGTTGCAGAAAATGGCTTAATTGTTATTCTTTTCACTCTAGTAACAACTAGAATCGTTAAAAGATTTTCTGAAAAGTTCATTTTCATGTGGTCAGCATTACTCTACGCTATTTCAATGGTCTACATCGCATTTACAACTGGTTATTTAGGATTCTTTGTGGCTATGTTTATTTTCACCATTGCTGAGATCATGACTGCAGGCGTCCAAATGGATTTTATTGCGCGGATTGCACCCGAAGATCTGCGTGGTCAATATTATGCAGCTTCAGGTCTAAGGTGGACAGTAGGCCGCCTCTTAGCACCAATAAGTATTATGGGTTCGCAGCTACTCGGCTTCCGATTTACTTTTTTAAGCATTTCTATTTTGGCAGTTTTTAGTGCGTGGTTATATTTTTATCTTTTTACCAAGGCTGACCAATTATATCCAAAGCAAACATCCAACGTTTAATAACTATAAATTTTTATAATTCTTTTGAAAAAGGTTCTGAATCTACGATTCAAAACCTTTTATATCGTCTAAAATTATTGCCCGGGAAATGCTTCTACTTTAGCAATTAACTCCGATTAATTTCCGTCCACTACCACTCGTAAAGCACCGGTTTCAGGGTTTATGATAAGTCCATTTACTTTTACATTTTTAGGTATTAAAGGGTGATTCTTAACAACATTTACGCTATTTCGAATACTCTCTTCAATACAATTAAAACCTCGGAGCCATCTGTTGATATCAATTCCTGAATTTTCAAGAATTGTTATCATATCATTAGAGATTCCTTTGCCAATCATATCGCCAATCAATTTTTCTGTTTGGACATTAGACATACCACAATCATCATGACCCACGATATAAACTTCCTCAGCACCTAAACTATGGATACCTACTATAATCGAACGCATAACAGCACCAAAAGGATGGCTAATAACAGCTCCCGCTACTTTAATGATTTTTGCATCACCATTTGCAACATTCATTGCTTTTGGAAGCAGTTCCGTCAAACGAGTATCCATGCAACTGACTATGATCATTTCCTTTGCAGGAAATTTTGTATCTGTTTTTAATTTCTTATATTCCCCGTTTTGTACAAAGGATTGATTATGATTCAGTATTTGCTCTAAAGTATTCATTTTGAACCTCATTCTTCTAATAATTTTGGAAATCTTTAATGGAATACCTGTATTTTTATATATCTATTCAAATTCTGCGCTTAATTTTCAACTTCAAAATATATGTCATTTTGATGACGTGATTTTTCAGTTATTTGTAAAACAGTACGGCTTAATTTTTTACAATATTGATATTTTTCATTGTCTCTCGTAGAGATTGCATCTGCTATAACCGATGCTTCATAAATCATGTTATTATCTACTTTCATTCCTTCTAATTTTGTTACTTCAGAAGTTTTACGATCTACATACATCAATTCAGTTAAAGTGGTTGTATCGTTTAAAACAATCGAACCATTCACACCTTGAATCTCGCTTGGAGTTTGTCCAGCTGAAATTTTTGAAGCAATGATTGTACAGTTGAACCCATCATATTTCAATACGAGTGTCCCAGCACCATCTATCCCATTTCTAAGTTTGGTTGCATGGTACAGAAAATCCTTTGGTTTGCCAAATAAACCGATTGCCAGATTGATAGGGTAAACACCTAAATCTACGAGTGCACCTCCTGAAAGTTTACGCGAAAAAACATTGGGTTCTTCACCTGCAATAAACTTATCATAACGAGAAGAATACTGACAATATTGAAGCATGACATTTTGAATCGTTCCAACTTTCTCTATCTCATTTTTTAAGAAGATAAAGTTTGGATCATGTATATTTCGAATAGCTTCAAACAGGTAGACCCTA
Source organism: Caryophanales bacterium (assembly GCA_029240105.1). Classification (GTDB taxonomy): domain Bacteria; phylum Bacillota; class Bacilli; order JARBTR01; family JARBTR01; genus JARBTR01. Next base: position 198,211 of record JARBTR010000006.1, read on the forward strand.
TTTTCTTCTGCTATTTGAAAGGCTTCCTCTAGTTCCCTAACTGTTGAAAAAATGGGTTTTTCACAAATGACATGCTTTTTATTTTGTAACATACGTATTGTCTGTTCGAAATGCATTGAGTTTGGCGAAGCAATATATACAACATCAAACTCTTTTGATTCAGACAATTGATTCAAATCTGTGAATACTTTTTGGATACCATGTTTTTTAGCAAAAGCACGACCTGTTTCTTCGTTTCGTGAGTACACTGCCACCAATTCATACTTGTCGCTTTTAAGTGCAGCTTCAATAAACATGCTGCATATACTACTTGTACCAATCGATGCAAATTTTAATTTCATACTTATTCTCCTATTCTTTACATTCCATAAAACGAGAAGAATCTATTTTTAAATCTGAGTATCCTTTAAGAATAAATTAAATCTGTAAAATGATAAATCTACTCTTGCCCTTTAATGCTCTGAGAATATAGAATGACGTTGTTCCTGCAGCAACTTCCTTGTGGGTTGTTTATAACACAGCTGCATCCATCCTCTTTCATCAGTTCATCTAAGTGTACGACTGGATCAACTCCAGAAGCAATCATTGATTGAATTTTTCGACGAGTAAGATTATGGCAATAACATACCGGGACCTCTTCCCCTTGATCCTTTTGGTAGATAGGAACCTTCACATCTGAGGTCTTGTATTCATATTCACTACTAAAATACACTACAACACAATCTTCATTTAGACAAAAATAATGACCTATATCACATGATTCACATTCCGTATTAAAACTCTCTACCATCTGCTTAACAGTTTGAACTGGTACTAATACGGAAATATCACGACAATTTGGGCACATTTCAAATCTTGCTATTATAGCAGGCTCTTTTTCAAACATTTTGTTCCCTCTCTAATTACATTTTATTTTTAACTATTTTACATGAAATTTCGTAGCTAATATAGAGGGTTTACTAAAACATAAGATAGACAGGTCGTAGGTTAATAGATATTAAATATTTTTTCTGAATTTTCACAATAATACTGATAAATATTTTATAATGAAAACTAATATGAATTCATTTATCCTTTTGTTTTTATAATCCAACTAGAATGGTGGACGCTGAAATGAAATTATTGAAGAATTATTCAAAAAAAGAGTCAAGTTGGGCAATATACGATTGGGCTAACTCGGCATTTACTCTTGTGATCATTACAGCTATCATGCCAGTATATTTTAAATCTGTAGCTGAGAATGCTGGGATTAGTGATGCAACTTCTACCGCCTATTGGGGTTATGCAACTTCCGTGGGTACCCTTCTTTTAGCAATTATCGCACCTATACTTGGTTCTATTGCTGCTTACAAAGGTTATAAAAAGAAAATATTCTCGTTTTTTCTCTATATGGGTGTTCTTTTTACCTTTGGACTAGCTGTAATTCCAAATGATAACTGGGTTCTTTTGCTTGCTTTATATGTAATAGCTTTCTTTTCATTTGAGGCAACGGTAGTTGTGTACGACTCCTTTTTGGTTGACGTAACAGATGATTCACGCATGAACCGTGTTTCTTCTTTCGGTTATGCACTAGGATATTTTGGAAGTTGTATTCCTTTTATTTTATGTATGGCTATGATTCTTCTAGTTCCTGATGCTAACAAGGTTCAGGCAACAAAGATCTCATTTATAATTACTGGCTTATGGTGGCTTCTCTTTACAATTCCATTGTTTAAAAATGTTGAACAAATATACGGCGTAGAAAAAGAAAAACATATGATTTCAAAAAGTTTTTCTAGGCTTTTTGAAACAATGAAAAGCATTCGTCAACACAGAAACGTTTTGCTCTTTTTACTCGCATTCTTCTTTTATATTGATGGTGTAAACACAGTCATTTCTATGGCTGCAGCATTTGCAACGGATATTGGTATGGAGTCTGATATGTTGATGATTCTAATATTTATAATCCAAGTGGTTGCTATTCCATTTGCCATTTTATACGGGAAACTAGGGGATAAATTTGGCGCGAAGCGAATGATTTACTTCGGCATTTTTACTTATATCGTATTGTGTATTGCCGGGTATTTCACCACATCAAATCTGGGCATTTGGCTGATTGCTTTCCTTATTGGTTCTGCACAAGGTGGCATTCAAGCACTAAGCCGTGCGTATTTCAGCAAAATTATCCCAAAGGAAAAATCAAATGAGTACTTTGGATTCTATAGTATATTTAGTAAGTTCGCTGCAATAATCGGACCGACTTTGATGGCATACACGATTCACCAAACTAATAATACAAACGCTGGAGTTCTAAGCCTCGCTGTTTTGTTTATTATTGGTGGTATCATCTTCTACTTTGTTGAGGATGATCGAAAAATTATAGAAACAAAATAATAGTCCCATTGTCATAAGAACAGGTTCAAACCGCATACGGGTTTGAACCTGTTTTTCATTTATTCAGTCTTAATGAATACGTTAACATCAAGTATAGAACAAATTTTATTTATTTTAAATTTAACCCAACAGGGCAATGGTCACTTCCGTAAATTTCAGGATATATCTTTGCATCTTCAACTTGTTCCTTCAGCCGTTCAGAAACTACAAAGTAATCAATTCTCCAGCCCACATTTTTTTCTCTAATACCAGGCATGTATGACCACCAAGTATAAGCATCAGCTCGATCAGGATATTTATAACGGAAGGTATCTATAAATCCACTATCTAATAACTTAGCAAACTTCAATCTTTCTTCATCCGTAAATCCGGCATTTCCACGATTTGATTTTGCATTTTTTATATCAATCTCTTGATGTGCAACATTCAAATCTCCTGTGTAAATAACAGGTTTCTTTCTATCCAATTCGATTAAATATGAACGAAGATCATCTTCCCAAACTTGACGATAAGGCAAACGTGATAAATCACGTTTCACATTTGGTGTATAACAACATACAAAATAAAAATCATTGTACTCACAAGTTATAATTCGACCCTCATGATCATGTTCTTCTATCCCTAATCCAAATGTCACGGTAATCGGCTCTTCTTTACTGAAAACGGCTGTACCTGCGTAACCCTTTTTTTCTGCGCTGTTCCAATACTGATAATAGCCTTTTAAATCAACTTCAGCTTGTCCTTCCAGACATTTAATTTCCTGCATACAAAAAATGTCCGCATCTATTTCGTTAAAAAATTCCTGCCATCCTTTATTTAAGCAAGCCCTTAACCCATTTACATTCCACGAAATTAATTTCATTTTTTCTCCCTTAATACCATATTGCTAAAAAATATTGAGTCTTAAAGAAATGCGTTATTTCTTCTGATGTCTTTTTATATTTTACTAAAATTAAAACTTAGAAGCTCAGCTTTACAATCATTAAATCGAGCAAAGCGTTGAACACATTCTGCAATGTCTTCTTGAATTTTGACACTATGAACAATATCTCTTTCAGGCCAATAATTTTTTATAAATAATTGTTTCTCTTTTTTATCCCGAAAGAGTTCGATACGTCCAACCAATTTCGTCCCATGTAAGACTGGTAAAACGTAATAACCGTATTCTCGCTGTCCTGGCTTTTTATAAATTTCCCATTTGTAATTAAAATCAAAAAGTGCAGAAATCAATTTCCGATCCCAGATAAAACTATCTAAAGGTGCGATGAATTCCGTTCGAGGTTCAAACTCTTCGCCGCTTAATACTCGTTCCATGATTAGATTATCAGTACTCAACATATACAGAGGCTCAGATAAATTTTTTACGAATACTTCTTGAATTTTATGATTATCTTGTAGACCTTTAAAAGACTTATTTCTTACCGATGATTTGAAATCCTTCATCGAAATCCATGCATCAGAGGGCTTGTTCCAGATTAAACCGACAGCACCAATACGTCGAAGCAAATGCCATGCTACCTGTTCATCTTCGGTTTTGTTTGGATTCGAAGCTGATAAAATATCAGCTGAAATTAAGTTCTCTGCTAAATCATAATGACGGATGGTACCCTTTTTATGATGCAGAACCAAGTCCCCATTGAAATACATGGACTCAAGTGCTGCGCGAGAAAGTGATGTGGGTGCCCACCACCAGTCGACCTTTTCTCTGAAATCAAAATCTTTTGAATTAACTGGTCCAAACTGTCTAATATATTGTTTAATTTCCTCCTCGATTGGACCAATATCTTTTTTCCCTTTATTCGAAAGAACAAATCTCTTCCTTGTTTGATCAAAATGAGGCCAATCCTCTACTGGGTAAATGGACATGCATTTATCCCAGTGGTCGATAAGTTTCCGGTCTTTGTATAGCAAGTCCCAGAGCATTTGTTTATCAAAATCTTGAACCCGAGACTGTAAAACTATTTCCGCATTTCGTCCATGAGGATCAATAGGATCATACTGCAAACACCCTGCCTGTCTCACAAAATCGCAAATGCCCTGTTTCCCATGAAATTTATATTTATCTAACAAACCATGTTTAAGTAAAATAAATTTCCTAGCTTCGTCTATCGTTATCCTAAAAGTCATACATTCACCGCTCGAAATAAAGTAATTTCATTATACCTAAAACAAGTTTTAAAAATAGCGAACACATAAAAAATCCAAGTGAGTGCACATTGAACTGCTCCCCTTAAAGTAACAGATTTATTTTTTAAAACTGTCTACTTTAGGGGGAGCATATCACATTCATTTGGATTTTCGAAAAAATATTTTTAGTTTCTTAAATAGAACAACTACCATCAGTACAACCATCTTGTTCCTCTGATGAATTCAAATTACGAATTGGTTCTTGATTATCTTCTGTCCATACCTGTTTAATTACCTGTAAGATAGCCTCACTTGTTTGAGCACCAGTTATTGCATATTTCCCATTAATAAGGAAAAACGGAACTCCAGTGACACCAATTTGTTGCGCTTGTTTTTGATCATGGAGAACATCCTCGGCAAATTGTCCCGAATCAGACAAAACAACTGCAACAGAGTCATTCTCTAATCCCACTTCTACTGCTATCTGAAGTAAAGTCTCTTTGTCACCAACATTTAAACAATCAACAAAATGCGCTTTTAATAGGCTTTCGTTCATTTCTTTTAATTTGCCCATTTGCTTTGCGTATTGAAACAGGCGGTGCGCATCAAATGTGTTTGTTTGAACACCATGTTCAAAATCAAACTCTAGTCCCACTTGGTTCGCAGCTGATGCAACTCTTTCACACATTTGGACAGCCTTTTCATGCGTTAAATTGTATTTTTTGCTCAGCATTTCATAAGTAGAGACAGTTGTGCCATTTGGCAGCGTTGGATCCAATTGAAAACTTTTATAAACAACCTCTACTAATTCTTTATGTTTAAATCCCTCTAAAGCTCTTTCAAAATTTCTTTTTCCAATATAGCAAAATGGACAAACAAAGTCCGACCAAATTTCAATTTTCATATCAATAACCTCCATATTCTAGAGATTACTATAATCGATTATTCGACAAAATGCGAATGAATTGTCCATGAAGAGCAACTAAAAAATGCGCTGGATTTTACTCCAGCACATTATCTTACTATTTTAGTAATTCAAAAAAGCGTTCAACTTCTTTGCCATCCATTTTGAAGTAAAAACCATTTTCTGTAGCAATCATTTTTTTCGCCTTAGATATAATGAAAACCTCTTTCACTTGGTTTTTCATAGTTAATGTAATTATAATTATTTGATTACGACTACCCTTAAAATCTTCATCACTTTGATTTGAATCTAGATAGGGTTTAGTGCTGTATAAGCTACTAATAAAACTTTCAAAATTCTGATCAATATTTAGATTGTGATGTTGATTTAAACGTCCCATAAAACTTTCCGTTGACTCCCAAGTAGCATATAGGACATTATTTTCAAGGTAAATATTACCAAAATAATCTTTGCCGCTACTTAAATTAATGCCATTCCAACATTCATACATGCTATAAGAATTATTATTTTGTCCTTCACCAACTACCATTAAGCGATAAAAAGGATCATAACCCTTAACAGTGTATATCTTATTACCTTGAATATTAGATGAAAAATTTTCAACATTCGAACCATCTTCTCTTATATCCGTAGATTCTTCAAAATTTCTATTCCTAAATTCTTTAGTTGTTCCAAGGTATGTTCCCTTTATAGCTTCAAAAGCAGAATTGGACATAGTTTCTTCTAAATATAATTCATTCTTTGGAAGATAGAATTTACCATTATAAACGAATGAGTTTAGGGTTAGGACTTTATTTGAATCGCCTAATTTCGATGAAGAAGCTGCTGGTAGTTGGAATTTTGGTACAAATATACCTTGCGCTTGGTCCATTGAACTATAGGCTTTATTAGCATTTTCCTGATCATTGATGCCTTTCAAATTAGCATCCGCACTCGCATTACCTTTACTAACTTTTTCTTCAAATCCTTTAAATTCATTAGAAACAACTTTTTTCTCCATTTTTGACGACTTGACTTGGTCAAACTGTTTATTCTCTATTCCCGAATTCAAGAGAGCATTTAAAGAAACTACACTCAAAATCGTAATGGATACAAATGCTAATGTAGAAAATTTTATTTTAGGAAAAAAACTCGATTTGTTACCCAAACCTTGCCACACTTTTTCACGTAGCGAATCATCTGGCAGAATCTGATCGACTGTTTTTTTATATTCTTTTTTATTCATTGAAGTCAGCCTCCAATTCCATCTTCAACATTTCACGACCACGCTTTAATCTCATTTTTACTGCAGATTCTGTGATTTTCATTATGTTTGAAATCTCTTTCACAGCATATCCCTCGTAATAGAAAAGATGAATGATCGTTTTATACTTTGCAGGGAGGTTGATAATAAGTTGTGCATTCTCAAACTCTTTATGACTTCCGAAATATACAGACATATCTTCAGGTTGTGTCACTCTTTTCCTCCAAAAGCTCCGAAGCATATTCTTACAGTGATTTGAAGTCACACGAATTAGCCATGCCTTTTCATGCTCAGAATCAGAAAATACCGGTGATTTGCTAAACAATTTAATAAATACTTCTTGAACTGCTTCTTCAGAGTCAGCCTTGTTCCCAAGATGAATAAAAGCAATCTTGTAGATAAGTTTGCAATACTGGTCATACTTTTCATTAAAATCTTGTTTTATTGGCCCAAAAACAAAACTCACTTTTTCAACCCCTTACATTCTTAACACAAAACAATTATTGAAACGGTCACTTATAGTTAAATAATAAATTTTATAGTAAATTATTAAAATTGCTTTCTATTATGACTTATATTGTGTATCATGAATTGGAAAAATTATCAAGTTATTGTTGAAGAATAACCTTCAAGGAGTAAATTATGGTTACAAAAAGTAAAAAGATTGATTTATCAAAAAGTGAAAATTTCAATAAAAGTAAAAAGATTTTTACGAAAAATAGGATTCTAGTTGCAATTACTATAATCCTTATAAGTTTTTTAGCATATGGAACAAAAGTTTATTTTGATTTTAAAAAAATGAATGATACATTTCATGAGGGGTTTGACACAGGCAAATCTGATCTAAGAGAAGAACAAGTGGACGTTAGCAAACTACATCCTTTTTCAATTTTACTTGTTGGCGTAGACGAGGATCCCGTTTCCAAAGGACCTGGTCGTTCAGACACAATGATGGTCGTTACATTAAATCCTAAAGTACAATCAACAAACATGTATAGCATTCCTCGTGACCTTCGAGTAATCATTCCTGGCTACGAAAAAAAGGGCTACCAAAAATTTAATAATGCATATTTTTTAGGAGGCACACAATTAGTACGAAAATCTGCAGAGAAGTATCTAGATATCCCCATTGACCATGTTTTAGAGATTAACTTCCAAGGATTTGTGGAGCTTATTGACGCTCTTGGTGGCATAACCATTGAGAATACACTTGAATTCACATTAGGTGGTTATGATTTTCCACTTGGGAAAATTGAAATGGATGGGCAAAAAGCCCTTGTTTTCTCTAGAATGCGTAAAGAAGATATAAAGAACGGGGATTTTGGACGTCAGGAACGACAAAAACAAGTTATTAAAGAAATTGTACAAAAGACAAGTAATTTTTCTAATATAACAAAATTATCTAAAATCTTTAATGCCGTTGAGAATAATGTAAAAACAAGTCTTTACCTTGACGACATTATGGACATTAGAGAGAAGTATTCCTCTGCTACAAGTAATATGACCTCCTTACAAGCAAAATATGGTGCTGGGGTATTTAAAGACAAATTGGATTATGTCACAATGAGTCACGAAGAAAGGCTTATAGTCATAAATACTTTAAGAGAACATTTGGAGTTACCAATTAAAGATTCCAGTGAGTATCCAAATAAAGATGATGAGATGATGTCAGGGAAAGTGAAATAAAATAAGAAAGCACTTCTTAATTTGAACTTATTCCATTTTAAATTTCACGTTAGTTGTGTATGTAAAATGGATATCAAATTAGAAGTGCTTTTTCAAATAGTCTTAAAACAAATCAACATTTGAAATGTTTCCTGAAAAATAAATTTATTCTTTTATTATTTCAATGTCATACGGCCATCCATCAATACTACCTAAATCATAAACCTTACTATAACCTAATTCTATTAGTTTACGAGTAGCTTTCTCGCTATCTACTTCTGCAGAACTATACACAAAAATGGTTTGATTTTTTTGAGCGGGAAGTCCTTTAGAATCCACCTTTATTTTTCCAATTGGAAAATGAACTGCGTCTGGAATTTTCTCTTGTGAATATTCATTTAATGTACGAACATCTAATATCAAGATATTTTTCTTGGCATTCATTTGCTTCCAAGCTTGATGGGGTGTAATAGTTTTGTATGGTGCTTCATCAAAAGAAGGCACTAAAAGAAAAGCCATCCATATGATTACTCCGCCAATTAAATAAGAAAAGGCCATATATTTTATTTTTGGATTCATGTATTACCTCTAATAAATAAAATCTAACTCTGTTGCAAGAAGAATCACACTTTCAGATGGGTGTTCTACCTTTTATTTCTTTTTCCAGTTACCTCTGAAACTTCCAACTTCAATATTGCTATCTTACTAACAGCTGACTCTTTGAATTCGTAGTCTGATTGGCCAGTGTAATGCTGCATTATTTTTTGCAATGCGTGGTTTCTCTCAGAAGACTCTATTAAACATCGAACCTCACCAAAACCAATTACACTAGAATATTCAAAAGAAAACTCATGCGCTTTTTCATTTTCATATAACTGATGGTCGCAATCCATTTCAAAACATGCATGAGGATTTTGCTCAATCATTTCTAATTTCTTACCTGCATTAGCACCATGAAAATAAAGTGCTAGTTTCCCATTTACTACTTCATACCCAAAATTTAAAGGAACTACATAGGGACGGTTTTCAACAGATAACCCCAGACGGCAGACATCACATTTTTCAATTATTTTTATAATATCCTCCAAAGAACGAACTTCCCGGTCTTTTCTCCTCATTCTATCTCCCCCACCCTAATCATTTTAATTCAAACTTAATTATACCAATCTACTCGATTATTACCGGTTTCCGTTATAAAGATGTGACCTTCCTCAGATATAAACAAACCGTTGGGAAGAATGAAATCGGCATCATCCGTGCCATGCTCACCAAAACTGAATAATTTCTTACCTTTCAGCGTATAACCATGAATTGTATTTCCTTGGTTCTCTACAAAATAAAGAACACCAGCTTTCGAAATCCCAATACCTCTTGGGTTTACCAACTTTGATTGTCCAGTCCCCCCAGGAGATCCATTAATAGTTAGTAAGTAATTCCCTTTTTTATCAAATTTGACTATTCGGTTATTTCCAGAATCACTGATGTAGATGTTGTCATCGTCATCCTTTGTTACACAATTTGGTGCGAATAACGGAATTCCGTTTGCTCGAGATATTTCTAACAATTTTTTTCCTTCTATATTAAAAACTACAACTTTGTTTGCGCGTACGTCTGTTACATAAAGTTTTTTATCCATATATCGAATGCCTATTGGAGAAACAAGAACTTCATTAATATCTTGCTCTTTAAAATATTTTATAAAATTTCCCTTTTGATCAAAGATAGAGATTTTACCAGTTAGAATATCAGCTACATAAATATTTGAGCCATCACTTGTGATACCAAAAGGTGATAAAAATTCCCCTTCTCCATTTCCACTTTTACCGAATTGAAATAGAGGTTCTCCCTCTTCATCAAAAACTTGGACACACTTGTCGGAGTTATTAGTAACATAAATTTTGTCATCAACTTTAACAACATCCATTGGTCTGGAAAGCGGTTTGTCCAATTCTCCATAAATTGTTTTTGTAAAAGTAGGTACGCCATTAGTAAGATCATTGTTTTGCATATTTGGATTCCATGACATTTTAAAATAATAATAGATTAAAAAAGAACCAATTACAGCAAGAAATAATGAAACGAGAATAGCGTAGGTCGTATTTTTTTTGATCATGAATTTTTCTAAATTGATCATTTTTCTCTCCAATACGCTTACATATTTTCATGAGCTATTCCTTTTTCTTCATAAGTCGAGTAATAGCTTTTTGTATTTTTTTATTTCCCGGGTCAAAAGATAGCGCCTTTTGATAATACTTTGTTGCACTATCACTGTCACCCATTTTCTCTGCTACTTCTCCTAATTGGACTAATATTTCCGAACTATTAGGAGATAATTGATTAGCTATTACTAAAGAATCATAAGCATGGTTAAAATCCTTTAATTTCTTATAAGAATTAGCAAGAACAAGGTATGAATCAACTTGATTTTTGGAAATCAGGATCGCCTTTTTTCCATATTGTATTGCCAATTTATCGTTATTAAGGATTTGATATGTAATAGCTAAATTTAGTGTAGCTGGATAATAATTCTTTTCAATATCTAACGCTCTATTAAATTGATTGATAGCTTTATCTTCTTCTTTGTTTTGTAAATACGATCTTCCCAATTGTACGCGCAAATCTGCATCATTCGGCCTTTTATCAACTTTTTCTTCGTAAAATTCAATCTGCGCAATAATTTTGGTGCTAACACCTGTTTTTAAAATCGTATGATTTAATATAAATATGCTAATAAGACCAATTACTATTGTTGTTAGAGACAAAAATACAAAAGTATTAAAACTGAATTTATCTCCACCTTTTTTTCCCGTAATTTCAGCTTTTATTTCTCTCATTCCAATTCTAGCTTTAGAATGGATTTTTTTTAATACAGGGAAGGTTTGACCCAGTTTTTCAAAATTTCTAATTAAAAAATTTCTAATTTTAACAGATGTTTGAGCGTAATGCTTTTTCAAAACCCATAGTTCAAATTTCGTGACATCTTCTCCTAAGAGTTCGTCAATATCAGCGTTTTCATCAATGACTTCAGACTCTTGAAAAATACTAGAAAGCTTCTGCTTACGTTTTTCCTCACTTAGTAGAATTTCATTTGGTTTTATTTTTGCATTTTTATATGTAGTACTTTTTTGTTGAACCGTATTTTTGGTAACAGTTTTCTGAGGTTGCAATTGCACCTTTATACCTTTACCTTTTAGTTTTTTGGGTGTTTTCATCATTTTAATACTCCTAAATCTATTAAAATAGCCCCGGTTACTTCACAAGTTCTTTTATTATCCGTCTTTTTAATAAAAAAATAAACCATGAATTACCAATGCCTACAAACTTTCTATCAAGTTCTAAATGGATGGCACATATCACAGCTTTGAATTCTATTTTATCTTTTTATCATTATATTTCGAGATATTCTCTTCGACTCGAAATTTAGTGATTAGACGAATTAAATCAAGTGGCAAAGGTTCATGAAGCGGAAACTGAACAGCCCCTTTTGAATACTTTAAGTTTTTCTTTTTAATTACATCTTCAAAAGCCAAAATTCCACTTGGAGCCGGGTAAAATCCAATATGATTTTTGGCTACAGCGAAGTGAACACAGTTTCCGTGAACATCAAATGTTGGCATTTGATAGCTCAATTTTTCAAAAGCGATTTCTGGCATTTCATTTTTGATGACGTCTCGAACAGAATATAAAACTATTTGTATGTCCGCAGGTTGTTGCAAAATATATTCGTCAACAGGCGAAATCATATTCCTTTTCATTTAAAAAATCTCCTTCGATATTTTTAAATAAAACTAGTATCTAAATTTTATTATTTAACTTTTACCAGTATCAAGATACACATGTAAATATCCTTATTTTCATTTTAACTTATACCCCTTTATTATCCAAATTACGAATTTAATAAAATATAAAAAATTTGATTCGAATCACATTATATATATAACACTCCTCTTAAAATGAATAAAGAAAAGGAGGTCATTCTTATGAATCAGAAAAATAAGAAGACAAATAGCATTTTAAAAAATGTTCTTATAATAACTCTTATCACGAGTTTTAGCGTTCTGCTGTTTGGTGGTTATAAAATTTATCAAAACGCAGCACCAAATCCACAGGAAATTTTAAACGAAAACGGAAAAGTTATCACAACTTCCGAACAAATTAAAGGTGGCCAAGCGGTTTATCAAAAATATGGTCTAATGGATTGGGGAACAACCTTAGGCCATGGTACGTATCTTGGTCCGGATTTTACAGCAGAATCTCTTCATCAGTACTTACTTGCGATGCATGCGTATTACGCAAATAAAGAGTTTGACAAATCATTTGATCAATTATCAACTGAAGAACAAGCTGGAATTGTAGAAAAAGTTAAAAAAGAAGTCAGAGAAAATCGATACGATAAAGAAGCTGACCAATTAACTTTAACAAAAGCACAAGAAGCTGGTATGAAAAAAGTACGTGAGTACTGGACGGACAAATTTACAAATGGTGATTTGGAGGCAGGACTACCTCCTAACTTAATCAAAGAAGAACATATGCCTGAAAAAGACAGAGCATGGGTAGCTGAAGGGGATCAACTTACTCAAATGAGTGATTTCTTCTTCTGGACAGCTTGGCTTTCTTCTACTGAGCGGCCAAATGACACAGCAACATATACAAATAACTGGCCATATGAAGAATTGGCAGGAAATGGACCTTCATTCTCTGCAGTTTGGTGGTCTGCAGCAAGCGTAACGTTATTGATTGTTTTTGTAGGTATCATTTTATGGGTTTATAAACGATATAAATTTGATATGGAAGAAGCTTATGAACCTGGTAAATTCCCAGTCATCAAACTTTCTAATTTAGCAGTATATCCAAGTCAAAGAAAAGCAGCAAAATATTTCTTAGTTGTAACGTTATTATTTATTGTTCAAGCACTTCTCGGAGCTTATCTAGCTCATAACTATGTAGATGGAACAAACTTCTTTGGATTTGACCTTTCAAGCATCGTACCATTTACATTTGCAAAAGGCTCTCACTTACAGTTAGCCATTTTCTGGATTGCGACTTCATGGTTAGCAATGGGTATCTATATCGCACCATTAGTTAGCGGAAAAGAAATAAAAGGTCAAGGCTTACTTGTAGATATCCTCTTCTGGGCATTAATCGTTGTCGTTGGTGGAAGTACAATTGGTCAATGGCTTGGTGTAACAGGTCGCTTAGGAAACCTTTGGTTCTTATTAGGAGACCAAGGTTGGGAATATCTCGAACTTGGACGTATTTGGCAAATCCTTCTTACAGTTGGTTTGTTAATCTGGTTATTCATTGTAGGACGCGGCTTAAAAGATGCTCTTCGTTCTGAAAAAGATAAAGGCGGTCTTGTTCACCTATTATTTTATAGTTCAATCGCTGTAGTGTTCTTCTATGTATTTGCTTTCTTTATCAACCCTGGTACGAACATTACTTACGCAGACTACTGGCGTTGGTGGATCGTTCACCTTTGGGTAGAAGGAATCTTCGAAGTATTTGCAGTATGTGTAATTGGTTTCTTGATGGTTCAACTTGGTTTAAATACTCAAAAATCAACAGTACGAGCTCTTTATTTCCAATTTACCATCTTAATGGGTAGTGGCATAATTGGTACAGGTCACCACTATTATTGGATTGGTTCACCTGATTTATGGATCGGACTTGGCGCAGTATTCTCAGCATTAGAGGTTATTCCGCTTACACTATTGATTCTAGAAGCATATGGTCAATACAAAATGATGCAAGAAGGCGGGGCTGACTTCCCTTATAAGGGCTCATTCCGTTTCCTAATCTCAGTAGCAATTTGGAACTTAGTAGGTGCGGGCGGTTTAGGATTCCTAATCAACTTACCTGTAGTATCTTACTATCAACATGGTTCTCAACTAACACCAGCGCATGGACATGGAGCTATGGTTGGGGTATACGGATTCTTCTCCGTTGCGATTTTGCTCTTCACTATGCGTAATTTAGTAAAAGAAAATGCGTGGAGTGAAAAATTAGAGAAGTGGGCATTCTGGTTATTAAATATCGGACTTGCAGGAATGGTATTCATCGTCCTTGTGCCTATTGGCTTCTTACAACTAAAAGAGTCATATACAAATGGATTCTGGTCAGCACGAATGTTTGAGTTCTACCAAGATCATGTCGTGAAATCATTGCTATGGTTTAGAATTGTACCAGATACAATCTTCATACTGGGTATACTTGCTTTATTACTACTAATGTTCAAAGCAATGCGGTGTATAATTGCATGTTCCTTTTTTGTCTTTGTTTAAATGAAAATTTTATCGATACGGGTTAGATATTTGAAAGGATTGCCATATTAAATGTTGTAATCACATTTAGTGGAGTTTTAAATATGCTTTTTAAACTTTTATCAATTGAATTAGTTGTTGGGTTTTTTCTACTATTTTTTGTCATTAAATTTATAGGTAAAAAATTAATAAATCAATTCACACCTTTTACGTTTGTTTCTGTAGTAGTACTGGGAGAGTTGCTTGGAAACGCTTTGTATGACCCTAAAATCGGAGTCAAATATATTGTATTTTCAATAAGTTTATGGGCCTTTTTACTTTTTTGTGTTGAATATCTAAGTTTAAAGTGGCTTTGGCTACGAGGGTTTATTGAAGAGAAACCAGCAGTTTTAGTAAAAAATGGTGTCATTAATCGAGATAAGTTAAAGAAGGCTAGAATGAATTTAAACCAACTACAAAGTTTGCTAAGGCAGAATGAAACATTTTCAGTTCGTGAGGTTGCATATTGTTATTTAGAGTCAAATGGAACAATTAGTGTCATAAAAAAATCAAAATATCAAAAGACAACACAGGAAGATTTTAAACTACCATCAAAAATGGTTTATATTCCTGTGACATTAATACGTGATGGCAAGGTGTTATGGGATGAAATTTTTGATTTAGGATTCGACGAGAAGTGGCTAAAATATCAATTATCTGCACACCAAGTCGATGACTACAAAGATGTTTTTTTGGCAGAGTGGCTTGAGGAGGAAGGATTGTTTGTACAGAAATACCAATAGTAGCATCACTACGCATAAACTATTAATAACAAAAAAGAAAAAGGATTTTCTTCCTTTTTCTTCTTTTATTTACATGGTTCATATTGAAATGATCAGGTACCACAAAAAGTCTTATACGAACAAGATGATGTCTCAGGCACTTTGGTGAAATCTTCTTTATCGGAAACATGCGAATAAGGGGTTGATAAAACTTCTAATAATCTCGCCATTACACTGTAATCCCCCTTCTCTACAGCCGCTTCAAGTGCCTCTTCTACCCTGTGATTTCGAGGAATGACTGCTGGATTAGAATTTCGCATTAATTGCAAAGATGATTCTTTTGTTTCTGATTGTCTGGATAATCGTTCCTTCCACAATTTATACCATTCAGAAAATTCAGGGCTTTCAAATAGTTGCATCCCATCCAGATTTTCATTTGAAAGAGCTCGAAAAGTATTGGTATAGTCGGCCTGATATTTATGCATGAGACTAAGCAGGTTATTGATTAGTCCTTCATCTTCTGATTCCTCATTAAAAATTCCTAACTTAGCCCTCATTCCATTCATATAACTTTGATGATAAATAATATGAAATTCTGAGATAACGTCTTGGGCTATTTTAACAGCTTGTTCCTTATTATCGTCTAAAAGTGGTAGCAAGGTTTCAGCAAATCTAGCGAGATTCCATGCTGCGATTTTGGGTTGATTGTCATAGGCATAGCGACCAAAGTTGTCTATTGAACTGAAAACCGTTGCAGGGTCGTATGTATCCATAAATGCACAAGGTCCATAATCAATAGTTTCTCCACAAATAGCCATATTGTCTGTATTCATTACCCCATGTATAAATCCTACCAATTGCCATTTTGTAACGAGGAAAGCCTGTCTCTTCATAACTTCTTGAAGTAGATGGATATAGCAATTTTCGCTAGAATTTGCTTCTGGAAAATGCCTTTCTATCGTGTAGTCTGCCAATTTTCGTAGTTCTTCTAACTTTCCCCATTCAGATACAAATTGGAAAGTACCTACACGTATATGACTAGACGCCACTCTTGTTAGAATTGCACCAGGTTCCATTTTATAACGGACTATTGATTCACCAGTCGAAACAACCGCTAGACTACGAGTAGTTGGTATTCCAAGAGCATGCATAGCTTCACTAATTATGTATTCTCGGAGCATTGGCCCAAGTGCCGCTAACCCATCCCCTCTCCGAGAATATGGTGTTTTGCCCGATCCTTTGTATTGAATGTCAAAACGATTCCCTTGGGGTGTTATCTGTTCACCTAATAACATGGCCCGTCCATCACCCAGCATCGTAAAATGACCAAATTGATGTCCAGCATATGCTTGTGCAAGCGGGAATGCACCTTCGGGAACTTCGTTCCCAGATAACATCTCTACCCCTTTTTCGCTTTGCATTAATTTATCATTTAGTCCTAAGTAGTTCGCTAGAGGTACATTGAACATAATCATCTTAGGGGAGTGAACAGGAGTTGGGTTTAATTTAGAATAAAATAACTGAGGTAATCGTGCATAACTATTATCAAACTTCCAACCGAAATCTTTTCGTTCCATTTTTTCTATCATGCCTCTATTTCTATTTTTGTTTTTTATTTATAAAAGTTACCCTGTATTAGTTTCTACTCACGTTCGTAGTTTATTCTTATAAATATTTTGTTCTTATTAGAGAAGTCATGACAATAAATTTATGTTTGTTCGCTCATAATAAAGTTGAGGTGAAAAACATGGATCATAATGCAGAATTTCTAAATTACATTTATCAAAACTCAGAGATGGGCGTTAAAACATTAACACAGCTTATAAAAGTAGTTGATGACCCATCGTTTAAGAGACAATTAAGCTCACAACTAGAGGAGTACGAAGTTTTTAAAGATGAAGCTACCAATCAACTCCATAAGATTGATCAAGTTGAAAAAGGGATACCAAAAACAGCTGTTGTTTCAACTTACTTGAACATAGCTATGAAAACCTTAACTAATCATACACCGGAACATATATCTGAAATGTTAATACAAGGTAGTACTATGGGGATTATCGATGTTTCAAAAAATTTAAAAAAATATCCTGAAGCTTCTGAAGAAATAAGAGCACTTGCCAATAAGCTACTGAAAACTGAGCAAAGCAATATCGATCAATTAAAAACTTTTTTATAGAAAACAATCGAGGACTATCCTGCTACAGTTCTCTTTAAACAAAAGATGAGGAATACCAGATTTAACGGTACCCCTCATTTTTTAATTTAATTTTCATTTGCTAAACCTAAATTTTTGAATATTGGTTTTAAAAGTTTCATAAAAGTTCCGATTAATGGACCAAAAAGTAACATTCCAACAATAGTTCCTTCTCTAAGCGTTAGTTCTTGTGAAAACACAAAAGTCAAAATAAGTGAGATCACAATACTCAATATATCGACACCCTGTCTTAGCATGGCAAAATTCTTATGAATCTTTTTAGATAACGCCATACAAAAACCTTCCACTGCAAATGTTACAACATTTAAAACCATCACAGCACTAACTGCAAGCGCTACAACTACAATTGCTAAGACGAAAAGTATTAATCGGATTATGTAATTTTCTAAAGTAAAACCGGTAAGTACTTCATATAAAATAAAATTCACGACTATTCCTAACAAAATGCTTACAGGAATTTGTAGAAATTGTTTGAGTTTGAATTCACTTCTTAACAACAAAAGCTGTCCGAGTACGCAGGTACAATTTAAAATCATCCCCATAGTTCCAATTTTAACATCCGTAAGTAACGCTATGGATTTTGTCATTGCGTCCCAAGCACCTACACCAATGGATGCTTTCAACGTAATTGCCACACCTATACCAGCACAAACGATAAGCAGTATAAGCACACAATATTTTTTGATTTCTTTAATCATACATACCTCATTAAATAGGATAAATTTTTTAATGCCAATTAAACAATAGTATCATTTTAAAATAAGAATGACAGTTTTTTTCAAACAAAGCCTAATGGATTAGAAAAATCTCAGCTAAAAAAGGTTTCTCGCTGAGTTAAACGACAAACCTTTTTTAAAGTTATAATGCTTCCTTTTGTTTTTTGGCAACTAATCGAAGTATTTTATCATCTCCGGGATTTGGTTTTCCACGACCATTCATATTACTTGTTGTGATGTAAATTGAACCATCCTTTGACTGAATAACTTCTCGAATTCTCCCGTATTTATTCTTTAACAAAACTTCTTTTCTATCTAAGATTGTTCCATCTTCATTAAATGTAAATGCAAGTAGTTGTTGACCTAATAGGTTTGCAACTAAAAGCTTTCCCCTCCATGGGCCTTGTTTGATATAGGCTATTCCAGATGGTGCCCATGTTTCTTCTCCGCTATGAATCAAGGGTTTCAACATTTTATTACCTCCAGAAAATGTTTGATCACCTTGGATAATTGGCCATCCGTAATTAGCTCCCTTTTGGATGATGTTTATTTCATCATGACCTATTTCTCCATGTTCTGCTTCATACAACCTGTTATTAATATCCCAAGATAGACCCTGTGGATCCCTGTGTCCATAACTATAAATAGGCGACTTAGCGAATGGATTATCTAACGGAGTTGAGCCATCAAGGTTAATTCGTAATATTTTTCCAGCAAGACTTGTTAAATCTTGAGCAAGCATGGCATTCCCAGCATCTCCAGTTGTAATGTAAAGCTTTTTATCTGGACCAATCTTAAGTCTTCCGCCATTATGATGATCCCTACCTGGAATTCTATCTAAGAGAACTTGATCAATGGTAATTTTTTCGTTCTCTTTAATTAAACGGACAACACGATTAAATAATTGTTTATTATCTTGATAGGTATAATAAGTGTACAAATAATGATTTGATTCAAAATCAGGGTGAAGAACAAGTCCCTGTAACCCACCTTCACCAACCATAACAAACGGAGACTCAAATTTGATTAACGTTTTTGGCTGTTTTTTTCCCTTTTCTATTACCTTTATAAATCCATTTCGTTCTGTAAAATAAAGATCCCCATTCCCCGATAACGCAACAGACCAGGGGATTATAAGATTTTCTGCTATAACTTCAACTTCAAACGGAAACTCATTAACGGTTGTTTCTTTTGTCTCCAATTGAGCAGTACTACAGCCTGTAATTACTAACATCGAAAGGAACAATGAAAAAATTTTCTTCATACCTTTTCCTCCAAAAGAATTTTGTTCACAACCATTGATTTCTTAAAACAATCAGATTTATACCTTTATATGTAAATTTATAAAGGAAAACAGAGTCTACAATTAAGGTCACAACCCCTTTTTAGCGTATATTCCCATTTCAATTAACCATAATAACGATAAAGAAAGGTGGCTTTTATGAAAAATAAAAATGAGAAAGATTCAAAGAAAAACAAAAAAACAGCAACCGACAATCAATGGGCAAAATCCAATTTAATAGAGCCATCAGATACTCGTCCAAGACAAGATGGACCTGGTGGAAATTAATTTATTTTCTAGACGGAGTTTGAATTTAGACTTGTATTAAGAAAGTACCTGTTAATTGAACTAGTAATGGAAAATTTATTAGAAAGAGTTTTTTAATGAAAATCAATAAAGAAAAGAATTTTCAATTTTATAAAATTTTATTTGTTATGTCAGCATTAGTTACCCTCTACCTTTACTACACTGATTATGGAAAAGACTTTCTATTTCACCCAAGAGTATTTTTATCGTTATTATTTTTTATATTGGTTTATTATTATGGGGTCTACCAAAAAAAGCCGTTTGCACTATTTTTAGTTAAATTGTTCGTATGGCTTCAAATAATACCTTTTATTTTCTTTTTAGTAGATGCCTTAACATAAACCTTACACAAATGTCTTAGCTTTTCTTAAAGAATATAGTGAAAAATACAGAACAAAAAGGCTGGAACAATACTCAAAATCATATGTTTGACTCCTGCGGGGAAAACATATATGTTTTCGGGTTGAGGCGATTCCACTGGAATCGCGCTGAGAATGCAATTCTCAGGCGCGGAGGCTCGAAACTTCGCCCGCGGAAAGCAAACAGAAAATGATTTTAGAGTGTTATGTCCCAGCCTTTTTGTCTGCCCTTTAAATCCCTCTGCACAGAAATAGAATTAGTGCATATATTTTGGAAAAAACAAAATTAGGGATGATAAAAATGGAGCTAGTAACGTTAGCTATGAAATATGGGGATATAGATGGGGATGAACTTATTGACCGTGTTTTCATAGTGGGCAGTAGACCATTTGGATTATCCAGCCCACAGGTGCGTGACATTCAATTAATCGTTGAACAGAACAAGACCAAAAAGACAACAAGAATTCCCCTCCCAGAAAACTTAGGTTACGAACCCTCTCTATTTCTCGGAGATTTTACTGGCGATGGTGTCGACGATATCATGATTGTAATTAGTTCCGGTGGTAGTGGGGGCACCGTTTTTGCTTACCTTTATACTTATAATAATGGTGGTTTTCATAAACTATTTGATTCAGAACAATTTAATCAATTTATGAAATATGAAGTCCCCTACCTGAACGATTATCAAGTGAACGTAACAAATTATAATTTGAGAAAATCCTATACATTTAATATTTCAGATCGAGGGGAAAAATACTTGTCGGCAATTTATGATTCGAATAAAAAGCTTAAAAAAAGAGTGAACGGCGATGTTGCTCATTTAAGCGGAATCTATCCTGTTGACTTTGAAAGGGATGGCATCTTCGAACTAGTTATTTTCCAGAAAGTTAATGGATTGTATCAAGCAGATGGCTTTGGCTACGTGGAAACAGTTCTTCATTGGGATGGCAAACAATTTGTTGCCTCTAGACAGAATCTCGCTTTATTTGGCAGTGAGTTAACAGAAAAAAGAATAACACAACCTCCACTTCACTTCGTTTTCTCACATAGACTTTTTACTGAAAAAAAACGGAACAAGCAACTTGAACTGGCAATTACTAGAGAATTTCAAGTAAAAAAGGGAATCGACAAGGTGCGCTATTATTACAATATGATTGATTTAAATGGGGACGGTATTCCCGAAGTGTTCGTATTTCTAACTGGTAGCAAACTTTGTGGAAATGAAGGGTGTATGGCAGCCATTTTTAAAACCACCGCAAGAGGCTTTCAATTACTTAGTAAAATTTCACCTGTGTTCCAGCCCATAGTTGTCAGCACGGAGAAAACGAATGGATATCATGACATAATTACTTATGTTTCAAAAGGTGGAGTAGATCCATTTTACGCAAGATTAAAATTCCAGCATAACAGTTACCCATCCAACCCAACTCATCAACCTAGAGTCCCAGAAACTGCAACAATTATCGGCATATTGCTTCTAGCAGATGGACTAGAACCTCAGGCAGGGATTTTATTGGAATAGTCTTTAAAATAGAATCTTTTGATAAAAAAAGAAAGGCTGGCATAATGTAGAGTTCCCTAAGAGTTAGATGTTTGATCTATTTTTGGGTGCTATACAAAATCGTCAGCCTTTACTTATTTCAATTTCGCTACAATATTTGAAACATCAAACCGCTATTTTTTCCAGATTGTTATCTTCCTTACTGAGTGGATATTTCAGTGAAAATACAGACTTAAACAACACCATCGAAATAATTATTGCACCGCCAATATAAGCATAAATGCTCGGCTTTTCTCCTGTACCAAGAAACACCCATACTGGATTCATAATCGGTTCTATCATTGGAATTAAAACCAAGTCCAAGGATGTTGCATTTTTGGATGCGATTGGGTACAGAAGATATGGGATTCCAAATTGAAACACACCTAAAATGAGTAAAGGTGAAATTTCTGATACTGTAGGTGGAGATGCAAGTAAAAATGGACTACCTATCAAAAATGTAAAGATACACCCCAAAAGAATAGTCTCAATGTTTGATCCTTCCTTATGTAGTCTCATGCAAATTGCCTGTGCCGCAAAGGAAACGCCACTTAACACGCCAAACATATTCCCTAACATGGACCCACCTGATAACCCATCAGAAAAGAAAACACCCATCCCAATGATCATGCCAAATATACTTGCAAAGTCAAACCAGCGTAACTTTTCCCTTAAAATAAAATAAGCGAGAAAAGTGACATAAATCGGAGCTGCATATTGAAGTAGCACTGCATTTGCTGATGTGGTAGTTTTATTCGCTAAAACAAAAAAAGTAACAGTCCCCACAAAACTGATTGAACCGATAATTTGTACCTTACTAAAGGTAAACTTTGGTCGAAATTTTAAAAAAGACAAAATCACAAACGCACCAATGAAACATCTTGCAGATGCGAGTGCAATTGCGTTCATGTCAATCATCTTGATAAATACTCCGGCAATACTCCAGAGTAATCCTGTAAGGATAAGTTGGTAAATAGATATAGCTCTTTTGTTCATCACGGCAGTCTCACTTATCCTTATCTGTATATTAGATTAATTTTTAATAGAATTGCAGTTATTCAACACCGAACAGAATTATGACTTTTTTGTTTTCTTTGAAAATATCTCTTTCAGTGATTGATCATACGGTGCCTTAGCAATTCCGTATTCTGTAATTATTGCTGTTATTAAGTCATGATCGGTTACATCAAATGACGGATTAAATACTTTTACTCCCTCTAGTGCCATCGGTTTCTCATACCACTGTGTTGTAACTTCTAACGGATTTCTTTCTTCAATGTGTATGTCTTCTCCGGTCTCACAGTTTAAATCAATAGTTGACGTTGGTGCACAAACATAAAAAGGAATTCCATATCTCTTCGCTAGAATCGCTACGCCACTTGTTCCAATTTTGTTGGCTGTGTCTCCGTTGGCAGCAACACGATCACAACCCACAAATACAGCTTGTATCCAACCCTTTTTCATAACAATGGATGCCATGTTATCGCATATAAGAGTAACATCAACACCTGCATGGTAGAGTTCATAAGCCGTTAATCTTGCACCTTGCAGGAGCGGTCTTGTTTCATCGGCAAACACTTTGAAGTTGTACCCTTGCTCATTTCCTATATAGATTGGAGAAAGTGCTGTCCCATATTTACCAGTTGCAAGTGTTCCCGCATTACAATGGGTTAAAATACCGATATTTGGCTCCAATAAAGAAAGTCCGAATTCGCCAATTGTTTTACAAACCCAAATATCTTCCTCTTTAATGTCATTTGCCTCTTTCAAGAGTACGTTTTTGATTTCAGCGATACTTTTTTCTTTATGTAGTTCCATACATTCTTGCATTCTATTTAATGCCCATGACAGGTTAACTGCAGTTGGTCTAGCAGAATTTAAGTATTCTTTAGCTGCAACAAATTCCTCTGAAAACTTCTCAAAACTACCTGCCACAGAATCTTTTACAGCCAAATAAATTCCATATGCTGCGGCAATTCCTATCGCAGGAGCACCTCTTACTTGCAATAGGAAGATTGCTTCCCAAATACTCTTTTGCGTTTTTAGTCGTAAAAATTTCGTTTCATTTGGCAAAAGCGTCTGATCAAGAAGGACTAATTCTCCTGTCTCTTCATCATACGCAACCGCTTCTAAGTCAAAAATTTTGCCGTTCATCATTTATTTTCCTCCTAACGTTTCATTAATTAGTGTTTTAAAATCGTCCCCACATAAGAAATGTTCTCTGTTAAGAATGAAATGCTTCCCTATTAATAAACAATAGCGCTCTGCCTTCGTTCGTAAAACTTCATCCGATATTGAAGTAATATCCTTTACCTTTGCAAGGCCAACTATTCTTCTTAAAAGTTCAAGACCGGCAACGCCTGCTGTATCTGTTATAACTTTGCTTAGATACCACTGGTCAAATCCTTCTTCTTTTGCTAAACAATCAGTCACATGATTTTTCCAAGCGGCTAAAAATTTATGTTTAAATAGGTCAATAATTTCTATAATAGATTCAATTACCCAACCAGTAAATTTCTCTTTCTTAACTTGATCAGTAATCGTCAGTTCTCCATTAACTAGTGCAAAGATTAGGTTGGCAATGACATTACCGATGTCATACCCCATTGGTCCATAAAAGGCAAACTCAGGGTCAATTACTTTCATTAAGTCTTGTTTTATAAATATAGATCCTGTGTGTAAATCTCCATGAATAAGTGCCTGTGCGTTATTCATAAACTCAAACTTTAACTTAGCCATTTCCAGGCCTAATGACTTGTCGCCATATATTTCTTTTGCAACAAACTCCGCATTAGGTGGAAAAACTTCGTTTCTGTTTTTATAGTTATTAAAAGGCTCAGAGTATACTAAATCTTCAGATATCTCACACAACTCTGGATTGATATAATTTTTTACCAATTCCTTCTTTTCCTTATGATCCAAAACTAAGTCGCTAGTCATAAGAAGCGTGTTTACTAGAAATGTTGTGATATCGTCTGAAAAATGCGGAAATATTTCATGCTTTAACAAGGCAGTGCGCATAATCGTATAATCGGACAAGTCTTCCATCACACAACAATTCATAATCGAATCATACTTATATACTTTAGGTACAAGTCCATCTGTCAGCTTATCTTCCAAAATAAGAATCTCAGATTCGATTCTATTTCGATCAGTTGAAAGTTTAAATTCATCTGAAATTCTAGCAGTACAGCCAGCTTGTTTTACAATAATAGACTTCTTATTCTTTTCATCTACAACACGGAAAACATAGTTTAAATTTCCGTCGCCAATTTCTTTGCAAGTTAGTTCTGAGGAAGTGTCAAAAAACTCGAATTCTCTTACGTACTCATGTACATCCTTTTCTTCCATAAGGAAATAAGTTGAAAATCTAGATTGTTTTGCACCCTCGTCAGATTGGTTTATATTATCTATCGATGATGAATAACTCCTTGGGTGACCACCTGAAGTAATTCCAAAATTTTCTCTTAAGCCAATCAATCTAGCAACTTCTTGATCATCTAAAACTTGTGCTTTTCCTATAATATTGTGTGTATTCATCGTAACAGTAGCATAGTATTCTAAAGATTCAAGACGATGATAAGCTTGAAACACATCCTTACCCCATGTAATTACGCCGTGACTCTCAAGCAAAACTCCGTTATGGGTTTTACAATAAGGTGCTATTGAATCGGGAACACCAACAGTGCCAGGGGTTGCATATTCTGCAATTGGTACACTACCCAACGTAACAATCGCCTCAGGCAAAATAGCAGAATCTAATGGGATACCAGCAACTGCAAAAGAAGTTGCTATCGGTGGATGCGCATGTGTTACCGCAAGTACCTCAGGGTTTTCTTTATAAACTCTAAGGTGCATTTTTATTTCTGAGGATGGTCTTGAACTTCCCAATAGTACATTCCCATCCAAATCTGTTTTGATCAACATTTCAGGTGTCATATACCCTTTTGATACACCTGAAGGCGTGATCCATAAAGCATTTTCACCAACTTTTATACTTATGTTGCCATCATTTGATACTACATAGTTTTTGGCGTACATTCTTTTACCAATTTCAACAATTGCTGTTTGAGCTTCATGATCAGACAGATAAGAAATACCTTTTGTTTGAACCATATGTATCCTCTCCAAATTCAATTATTTTGAGTTACATAAAGACATTAATACTCAGTTCTATTTCTACCATTCTTTTTTGCTAAATACAATTTTCTATCAACATCTTCTATTAAAATATCAACAGTTAAACCATTTGTAGGTTTTAGACTAATGACTCCGAATGAAGAAGTAATTCTTATATTATTTTCCTTATAGATAAACTCAGTAGACTCCACTTCTCTGCGAATATTCTCCGCAATTTTTATTGCATTTTTAAGACCTGTTCTAGGAATAATGATTAAGAATTCTTCCCCGCCGTATCTTGAAACCCAGCCCCCTACTTCCTTCGTGTTTGATAACAAAATTTCTGCAAAGCTTTTTAAGATATGATCACCAGCTAAATGACCATATTGATCATTTACTCTCTTAAAGAAATCTATGTCTGCCATAACAATAGTAATGTTTTCATCTGTAAGTGCCGTATTTACAATATCTATCGGTAATTTTTCGTTCAAATATCGTCGATTGTAAACACCTGTCAATGAATCCTTAGAGGTTAAATTATTCATTTTATCTATTAACGAATGAATATCACAAAAATCATCTTTGTTATCTGGTACACTATTGACTACCATACTTTTAGTTGCATCCACAATCAATTCAACTACTACTCTTCTATTACTTAACTCAATAGGAACTGCAGTAAGAATTAAAACCTCATCAGGGTTATACTCTATTTTGACATGAGTTTCATTCGTGTTTATTGCACGCATTGAGATACAATTCGTACAGGAAACATTCTTACCTAAATATTGAAAACAGCTACTACCTTCTATTTCCTTAAAAGTTTCACCCTCGTATTCTAAAATTTTCTTATAAACTGGATCAACAAACCTCATTTTCTTGCACATTTTTTCAATTACTAAAAGCTTATCAAAAACTTTAAGAACTTCTTTTTCAATCATATTAAATCTACCTCTAGATAGTGTATTTACCATTTACTCAATATTAGACAAATTATAACGTACTAACGAATAAAGTCACACAATTTTGAGTGAAAAACTCAAAAAGCATGACTTATTTTTAGAATATTATTATTTAAGTAAATCAATTATTTCGTGAGCTGTTTTTAATTTAACAAATCTGCCATCAGGTTTACCACCAAGTACTCGATTTTCAAAACTTATAATCTGCTCAGCTGTCAACATTTCGCTATCGAAGGTTGAATGTGCATCTTTTATCAAAATACAATTATATCCCCTGGAGAAGGCTCTTCTACATGTTGTATCAATACAAAATTCTGACTGCATTCCCATTATAATTAAATTTTTTATACCTAAATCTTGTAATACAATTTGCAGTTCTGTTTGATGAAATGAATCACAGCTAGATTTTTCAACTACTTTTTCATTATTTAGAGGAGCCACCTCTTTACAAATTTCCCATGTTGGAAGTCCCTTTGTGTATTCTTCATCTTCTGTATGTTGAATAAAAACAGCAGGTATATTCGTTTTTCTTGCTGCTTCTAATACTTTTTTTATATTTGCCAGAACTTCATTCCCTTTGTACAATTTCGTATTTTCATATGAAAACATCGCTACTTGTACATCAATTATTAGTAAAGCTGTATTTTGCATAAAAACTCCTTTTCAATTGGAAACATTTCCATAAAATACTGGATACTGAAATGTAAATTAAAATTTAAACCTTTTTAAAGAAACATGTTGTTTAGAAAATAAATTTTATTATTCAGAAATATTTGCTAAATTATCTACTATCTAGAATCAAATAGCAACTACATTCAAACTAATATTTTTTGATTTTATCTGACAGATTTAATTAGAGTTTTATATAAATAAGGGGGATTAGCATGGTATTTGACACTGAGAGACTTATTATTAGAGAATTCAAAGATGAGGATATTGATCTTATTTTCGATATCAATAATGACCCTGAATGTATTAAGTTTAACGGCTGGAATTCAATGTCCTTACATGAATGCCATGAGGTATTAGAAAAATGGATCCAACAATATTCCAAAAATCCTAATTCTGGTGTTTTTTGTATAGAAAGTAAACATGATAACAGTAAAATTGGAATGGCTTTCATTGTTAAAACCAAAACTTACGGCGAATTTGAAATTGGTTTCAGGCTCCGTAGAATTCAATGGGACAAAGGTTTTGCCAAAGAAGTTACACGTGGATTTCTAAATTATTCAAAATATGTTCTTATTGCTAATTCATTAATTGCGGAAGTTTATACAGAAAATATAAGATCTAGAAATATTTTTAAAAAATTAGGCTTTGAAGAAAGTAGTCACCCTGATGGTGAAAATGGACTTATTTATCGATTTGAGCTTTGAAATTTGAGGAATTATATGGCACTGTTATAGTTGAATGTTACTACTTACTAAATTTTACTCTCTTATCTGTGGCAAGCCGCGTTCCAAGGGGCTCGCCTGGTTTGCTAATCCCAATAACAAGCCAATTATGTAAATAATACTAGCAGCTTTCGTGTGCCTTTTCCTATTATTCCTCTACCATAAAAAATTCAATTAAAAAAACTTTCAATGATAATTGTTGCATCATAGAAAGCTGGTTTTATGGTTTATGTGTGTTTTTCATCATAGTATATTACCTAAAAAGTGTAAGATTATTACCGTTCTATGAAATATGTTCATGAATAAAGGAAGGAACTTCCCCCGGTGATATATTTAAAGCAATTGCAAACTCTTCATTTAGATTTTTTTCAGCAGCTTTCAAAATGTCTGCATCTAACTTTTGAAGTTTTTTGCCAATTTGAAATTTTTCTTGTCGCTCTAGATTTAATGTCTTAATAAGCTTGATCCATTCTTCACATTCCCCAGATTTAAGGGCCTCTTTGAAATTTTGACTTCTTTTTCTATTATCAAGAATCCAAACATTCTCAGCTTCCGGTTTTCTCGCTAACAAAGATAAAACATTATCTTTTGTTAAAACTGCTCTCATCAAAACTCTAGGGTTTTTAACAGGGGTCTTTATAGTCATATTTTTACCAAAAGCCGGTTCCATCACATAGTACTCAATTACACAATCACTTAAATCTTTATCGTTCCTAATATCCACAATTTTATAAATTCCCATTGCATTGTATACGACATAATCATTGACTTTGAACATAAACTTCCTCCCTGCATCTTTTTGTAAAATGTATTTTCCAATTTGAATTTATAAAAAATTGTGACTTGAATACGGGTTTAATACTGAAAGAACATTTCTTCAGAAAAGCTATACCCATTGTATTCAAGTCACTATTTATAAAACATAATTTTGGCATCTACTAGTCCATTATACACTTTTTCACTGCGATATGCATTCCGTTTTTATTTTCATAATCAGAACAGCGCTTTTCATATAAATGCAAATGGATTACCCTATCATATTAAACCGTTATTCCGTCAGGTCGAATGACATTTACTAAAGTAAATTTACCTGCTTCATATTCATACTTAAAAATGCAACAATTTGGGATTCCCTTATTTATTTCTTCTGTTGGATCCGTCCACGCTCTCATAAATTCAATACAAGCAAATGCATGGGATACAGCTAATACAATATGATGATTTGCCTGCTCCATAATATCAGTACAAGTATGTACCATTCTTTCTAAAAGCCTATTGGTTGACTCACCACCGAAATCGACAAAGAAAGTCGTCATTGTTTTATAATCTGGAATCAAGTCTTCACTTTCCCCTTCATAGATCCCAAAATTCAATTCTTTCAATCCTTTTAATCTCCTATACGGCATACGATAATCGGTAACAATTTCCAAAGTATTACAAGCTCTTTCTGAAGTTGAACAGTATATGTGATCTAATTTAATTTTTTTAAAATATGTAGCAGCTCCTTTTGACTGTTTAACCCCGAGTTCAGTAAGTGGAGAATCACAAGCACCTTGGATTTTTTTTCTTACATTAAACATTGTCTGCCCATGTCTCATTATGTAAAATGTTTTTTTCATACCTTATCACCCTTTTAACCAGTTTGAGACCATTTTATAAAAATCTAATATTCAAATTATTATATTTTCTCTATGCATGGACTATGA
Organism: Caryophanales bacterium; assembly: GCA_029240105.1. Taxonomy (GTDB): domain Bacteria; phylum Bacillota; class Bacilli; order JARBTR01; family JARBTR01; genus JARBTR01. Next base: position 228,164 of record JARBTR010000006.1, read on the forward strand.
AAAGGTTGGTTTTTTGAAGCTAAATACAAGAAACGGTTGTAATAAACGAACGAACGAGTTATTGGGAATAAAGAATAAAAAAATACCTGGAACAATTAGTTAATCGTTCCAGGCACCTAACAATTAGTTTTAATAATAAAGAATTAATATAATGAACTTTTTGTATTTTCAATAGTGATTCCTTTTTATTAAGGTTTGTAAATAACTGAATCCTTATCAATATTCACAGATTTATCTTGATCAAGTTTTTTTAACTCGAACTCTATATTCACAACAATCTTTCTATTTAAATCATCGTCAAGTACGCTATTTATAGAATTTTCAGTATCACTAGTTAATTTTTCTTCACCCTCAGCAATTACAGACCTGATTTAAACACTATAATATTTCTCAAACAATTCTTTATTCCATTCATCTCCACCATCAACATTCGAGCTTTTAAAAACTGGCGGTTTTAATCCAGCTTTATGGTATTTTTTAGCCAATAAAATAGAAATGGTTTGCGCAACGAAAGCCCCTGCAATAGTTGAAGTTGCTCCCATACCAGTATCTGCTTCCTTTACATAGAATGCTGAATCACCGGGTCCCGTGCAATTATTAATAACTACATTACTAAAGTCACATAAATATTTTCCACTACTATGTCTTGATTTTGAACCTTCAATATGATGTGGATTTGTAAATGAAATTACCTTTGCACCACAATCCTGCGCCATTTTTGCAAGTTCAACAATCATTCCATTTCTTCCAGAATTAGAAGCAATTACAAGCACATCCTTTGAATTAATTTTATATAAATCAAAAATCACTGTTGCATATACTTCTACTCGTTCAATTATAGTGCTTTTTAAAGGATGATCATGTAATAAAAACTCATTTGGTAAAATAGGTGAAACTTGCGCAAATCCACCCGCTCTTACATAAAATTCCTCTGCAAACATATGAGAATGACCGGAACCAGTAACAAGAAAACGTCCTCCATTTTGAAGTGCTTCAAAAATGCACTTTGCTGCTTCATCCATTTTTTCAATTTGAGTCGTATAAAGGTTCTTAAGATTGGCAATTACATAATGATAATAATTTTCCATCATTAACTTATATCCTTTATTTCATTTTTACCAGCCGTATTTATTTTCGCTCCACTTTTTTATAATTAGATCTTGTTTCACGAAAACAAGTCTATTACTTTCGATATCTTTATCTATTATCGTTCCTGCCCCGATAACACTGTATGCACCTATTTTGCAACCAGGCATAATAATCGTATTTACGCCTGTTCTACAATAATCGCCGAGATAAGAGGCATTTGAAAAATGTAACGGTATTTCTTTTCGACCTTTTACGGTTTGTTCAGTTTCTCCATCATCAAAGCGCAAAGTTCCGCAAACTGTTGCCGCTCCGATATCCGTATGACCACCAATTGCACCATAAAACTCGCTATAGTGATAAATATATACCTTATCCATCACCATTCCTCCAAGAAACTCTGCACAATGATCGAATATACAATTCGATCCAATCGATACACCAGCGTAAATCATGCTGTAATTGCTAATCTTTGTATGATCACCGATTACAGCATTCCCATTAAAAATGGCTCCATTATCAATGATTGTATCGTCTCCTACAATCAGGTTGCCATGTATCACTACACGATCACCAATTGAGGAGTTCTTTCCTAATTTCACATAGCCATGAAGGGTTGCATTTTCAGATATCGTTGCTCCATCTGCTAGCTGGTTCTCTTTAAGTTCATTACAAAAATAATCCACCATAAATTGATTTGCTTCTAACATATGCCAAGGCTTATCTATATCGAAGAAATATCCATTACATTCGATGGCATTCAATTTTACCTTATCAAGGGATTTCAGAATGCCAGCTTCAATAAATCTTTCTTTTGGGACACCTACACCCACTTTTGCATCTGGAAAATAATCAGGTGTTCTTTTTACATAATCTAAAAGTGTTTCATTGAAATGAAATCCTGCAAATTGGTGTGTAATACTGTTGCCACGATAGTGGGCACCGATCGATTGTACAACACCATCCATAATACTTGCACCAATCCAATTTTTAGAGGTTTCCTTTAATTTTTTTAAAAGCACAGATGGAGTCGATGAATAAAGTAAGTTCTCTAGATCCTTTAGTTCAACAATGGTATCACCATAGAGAACGATAAAGTCTTTTGTGTCAGATAGTTTCTCAGCGCCTATAACTAGACTTTCTGCATTACCTAAATTAGTTTGATCACATACAAATTTAATGTTGTCTATATCCGATAAATTATTTTGCAGCTCTCTTTGATGCTCCTCGTTAACAACAACAATAATTTCTTGTATCCCTATTGTTAAAATAGTTTCAATATTATAGCGAATTAATGGTTTTCCAGCGATTTTTATAGCTGTTTTTGATCGGACTGTGTTGAATGGAAATATTTTACTGCCTTTGCCTGCTGCAAGAATAATGGCACCCTTACCCATTTATCACCTCTTAATCAATCAGTATTTAAATCTCAATTTTTTTCTTATAAGCTGATAAATCATTTTACTTATATTCTACTAGTCGGAATTTATTTTTCCCTGCCAGCAGATAAAGAAGTAATTCCCTTGCAAAAGGATGTACGAATCCAATGACATTATGTTCAACAGATTGTCCTAAGTCTTTCATCGAGACTTGGAGTTCTCCCTCATACTGAGCACTTTTATTGTTTAAAACTGAAACTGTGTATTTATCTCTTGGCGCACAATAACCAGGTGATACATCCAATCCCCTTGTACCGGTCGCCCGAATAAGATTTGCTGGTTGATCAACCCTTGATATTAGGATTTTTTCTTGAATTTTCAATTTTATTTCTGAAGGAACGAACTGATTATATACAACTGGAATTTCTATATAATCATGCTTGTAACATCTTGCCATTTCAGAAAGCTCTGTTACCTCTGCAAATGAGTCACCAATAAACACATCATCAAACCCATTTGCAAAAAGTTCTATCATTGCAATATGACAAGGCGTAAAGCGGTGTTTTTCAATTGTACAAACTCCATGCCCTAAGTGGTGTAAGTCTTTTGGCGAAAGCTGGGATGCAACAAAGCCACTAACCGGTACATTGTATGAGGCAAACAAATCATTTATTGGACGAATATCTTTAAGAGACAATGCTGTATCTGGAAGAGGGAAAAAATTATGGCAAGCCGTCAATTGACCAATATTCCCTTCTTTTTTTACCGTTTCCAAAAAATTACGACATTCACGAAAAGCATTATCTTGCTGATTATCAGAAGAAGAAATCGAAGCATTTACTTCAATATGAATGCCCTGCTGGTTTTTTGTAAGCACTGCAATTTCTTCGCTTGTAAATCCACCATCTACTCGGAGTTTTGTTATTCCCATCCTTTGTAAAACCGAAAGATCTGTTAATGAACAACCTAATTCATTGAAAACTTCATCATTGATATCGGCTGATACATTCATACCGAGTTCTTTACAGTAGCTAAATATGTCATTCCAAGTGTTTGCGTCCACATCCTTAGCACCTTTAAATCCATGATTATATAAGATCATAGAAACAAAAACCTTTTTAAATCCTAGTGAATAGGCTTCTTTCAGATAATCTTTTATTTGATCTACAGGATAAAAGTTAGGGTACACGCTGATTCCAATTTCATGCATAATATCCGCACCTCTTGCTTCTTATTTAATTGTTCTCTTTGTATTGATCACCAGTAACGAATTAGAAATCTCTAACTAAGGAACATTATGCAAAATTAGAACTTTTTAGAAAAACAATCTTTTAATTAAAAATACCCAAAACAATACTTAATTGTTTCGGGTAAAAGTTATTATCAAAAATCTTATACATGAATTATCATTCAATGAAAAAATATGCTATCACACACTATTAATAAAAAACTTGTAATGAATAGATTAACATTCGAGCATAATCTCAAGTATTTGTTTATCGGTCTCCTTCATACCATCTCGTGCCATTCTTCCCACTGAAGAAATGGTATCTTCTATGTTGCTTTTGATTAATCCATCACCAGCACAGTAAGCCTTGTTATCTAAAGCAAGCAAGTGCGCCATTAGGGCAGCGTCTAAGCTAGCCGCAATTTTGATTCCACAAGATGGCTTTGCTCCGTCACAGACGATTCCCGAAACATTGGCTAATGTGTTTGTGATGGTCATTTTAATTTGTTCTAGGCTACCATTTGCTAAATAAGTAAGTGCAGCACCGCTAGAGCAAGAAGCACTTACAACCCCACAAAAAGCTGATAGTCTTCCAATTAGCGTCTTTTGATGAATGGTCAGTAGATTTGCTAACACAAGAGCTCTTATAAGTCGTTCCTCTTCTATTTGCTTTTCTAGAGCATAAACAATAACCGGAACTGAGGATGCAATGCCTTGATTGCCACTTCCTGAATTTGTTATAACGGGGAGATCCGATCCACTCATTCGAGCTTCTGAAGCAGATGCAGTGTAAGCCTTTATTTTGTTGAAAATACTAGACGGACCGTAGTTTAACAAAGTCTCTCCTAAATTAATTCCGTATAAACCCTTTAATCCTTCTTCAGCAATTGCCATATTATGAGTTATCTGTAGTTTAATTAGGTCCTCAATCTTCTCAATCTCAACGTTCTCTGCGAAATAGAAAATATCCTCCACATTCAAGATATTCCGTTCTGTTAATGTTCCCAAATAGCTTTCAACTAAAATAGCTTTCTCGTATACTTTCTTTCCGTTTTTTTCTATTTTAACTATATTTGTATGGAAATCTTGTATTTCTACAGTAACTGATTCCTGCTTCGTTGAAACTTCAATAATTAAATGCAATGATTTATCCGAAACAAGTGGCATGACCTGGCAAATACCTTCTTCCAATAGCTCAACTACCTTCGTAACATGCCGCTGATCTAGTTGAGATAAAACCTCCATCTCATCATTGACATTTCCGCCAACAATTCCAGCCAAAACGCTAACTTCAATCCCTTTAAGTCCGCCTGTGTTAGGCACTACAACACTTTTTACATTTTTAATGATATTTCCACTACAGTAGATTTTTAACATTGTCGGGAAAACGCCCAAAATATCCCTTGCCTTTGCTGCAGCAAACGCTATGGCAATTGGTTCTGTACATCCTAAAGCTGGAATCATTTCTTCCTTAAGTATTTCAAGGTATTTTTCATACTTACATGCATTCATGTACATTTCCCTCACAAAATAATTATTGCGACACATAGATCATTTGTCATATTAAAAAATTCTACATTTTGTACCAGCCAAATCTCAATATTTATATTACTTCAAAATACCAATAGCGTTCAAGAATACAACTAGAATTAAGATTGGCGTCAGATATCGAATGACAATCCTTAGGATAGGATATACCTTCTTATTGGTTGTTCCGTTATTTGTTATTTCATCATGAAAAATAGTAGAATCCATCATCCATCCAGTAGTAACCGAAAACAAGATCCCTGCAATAGGGAGTAAGTAGTTAGATGAACCGTTATTGAAGAAGTCAAAGAAGCTCATGTTTAATCCGAATAGTTGAATCGTATTTACGTAACTTCCTTGGTGCATCGTCAAGAAACCAACAACAGCAATTAAGGACGATGTAATCAATATTGCGGTGTTTCGTGATAATAATTTTTTACTACTTAAGAAAGCCACTACCGGTTCCACTAACGATAGCATTGCCATTGTTGCTGCAATTCCAGTTAGAACGAAAAACAATGTCATAAACAACCCACCCATAGGAATTTTGGAGAAAAGCAACGGAATTGTGTTAAACAAAAGTCCTGGACCCGATTCTGGGTTTAGATGAAAAGTAAAAACAACAGGAAAAATCGCTATGCCAGCTAAGATCGATACAACGATATCACTTATGCATACTTGAATAGCATTTGATACAAGGTTGGTACTTCCTGTAAAGTAACTTCCGTAAGTAGTCTGTGTTCCCGAACCTGCAGATAATTTAAAAAATGCAAGCCCCATTGCAGTTAAAATAGTTGTACTATTTAATTTTGAAATGTCAGGAACAAATAGAAACTTTAATGCTTCGGCTGCACCAGGCTGTGTTAATCCCTTTATCGCACAAATTAGAAGTAATAAAAACAGAACAGGCATCAATGTTTTACTTAAGCGCTCAATGCCTCTTTTCACCCCTAGTATCAATACAATTGCAACGACTGTTATTACGAGTAGTTGCAATAAAAACGGCCCCATTAATCCATTTATTACATTGTTAAAAATCTCTTGTGACACTGTATTTGCTTGATCCAAAGGCATGTTGGAGATTCCTTTGAATTCTCCTGTAATAGCCTTACCAATATAAGAATAAACCCATCCTGCAACACTTGAATAGAAAAATAGAATAAATAGGCAGCCCATTAGCCCCAGTACCCCTGTGATTTTCATATAAGGTTTTCCAAGGACCCCAAAAGCGTCAATGGCATTCGTTCGAGTTCTCCTTCCAATGACGTACTCACTAACCATAACAGGGATACCTGTAAGTAATGCAAAGAAAATATAACAAAATATAAAACTAGCTCCTCCGAACAACCCTGTCAAAACAGGAAACATCCAAATATTTCCTAAACCCACCGCTGAACTCAATGAACTAAAATAGGAAGCAACTTTAGTTGAAAACCCTTCCCTCTCTGATACTACATTTTTTATTTTCATACACTTTTCCCCCTTATTATGATTAATGGAATTTTTTTACTTTTCATAAATGACACTAAGTCTAAAAACACAAAAAAACTCTGCATGAAAATTCATGCAGAGGACGAATGGTAAGATCGTGGTGCCACCTCAATTGGTCATTTAAAATCAAACGACCCACTTTGTCAGGTACAGATTTCATCGATACCCTATCCTTTTAACGGCGGAACCCGTGTAGCCTACTCAACTTCTTTTCAGCGTACATCTCTTAAGTCCATTCGGAAAAATCACCCATACTAGTTTTCACCAAACACTAGCTCTCTTTAATGTGTTAATTTTTCTTACTTACTCTTAATCAACGATTTATTTATGAAATTAGTGTGAATTATACCAACCAACTCTTTATTAGTCAATAATTTAAATTCAATTCCTATAAATCAAACACTTTAATAAAGCTTTCCAAATAAAGGAATATCGACTACTCTTCTAATTTGGCAATAAATTCTGATCCATTGAGTTGTCATCAAACAACTCAGATACAGGTACAATTTTAATATTACGTTTTTTAAATTCATTCATGGATTGAAAAACTCCTGCTGAACAAACTTTACCAGTATCACCTACATGACCAATTGCAATGCCCTTACCTTTCATTTCTGTCACTTTTGCGAGTTTGATCATCTGTTTATATACATGAGATGATGAAGATATATCATCAAGAAAAACATCCCTTTTTAATACAGGTACCCCAAGTTCCTTAGCAATTTCAGGAAACTTTGACTTGGGACTAGTACCACTATCGATTATAAAAAGATGATTTTCCTTCGCTACCTCAACAATAGCTTGAACAATTTCTTCATTTTCAACTGCAAGTGATCCCATATGGTTATTGATCCCGACTGCAAAAGGTACATCTTCTATTGCTTCTATAACACGACTCCTAACTTGTGCAGGAGAAAGGCCAACCGTTATTGGCTTCGGTCCGAGCCATGACTTTTTCCCATGTTTTGGCTGCATAGGCAAGTGTATCATAACTTCAAATCCATTTTTATGTGCCCATTTTGCATGCTCTTTTGATTTCACAGTAAAAGGCATTATAGCCACTGTGATGGGAACATTTCCCTCTAAGAAGTTACTAACTCCGCGTGTACATCCACCGAAATCATCAATAATAATTGCTGCCTTTAATTGCTTAGTACTATTACTTTCCGCAAATACTTTAAACTGATATGAAAGTAGTAAGAACGGGATTAGAATGATTAGTATTCTTTTCATATAGACTCCAAAAGTAAAGTTTTGAAGTTATTCTTCCCTATGTAGTAATAAACATTCCCTATAAAGAAAACTAGGGATTTCGTGAGAAGGTATATTCTTTTACTTTAACCTTAGGAATTTTATTCATTTAGGCCTTCTTTTTTTCAGCAACTTCCATAATGTGGGCATAAATAGTCGCGATAATGTGAAACAGTTCGTCAGGAATCCGAGCACCAAGCTCGAGTTGAGAAAGAAGTACCGCAGTGCTTTCATCTTTATGAACTGGTATTCCATGTTTTTCAGCTGTAGCAATGATTTTTTCTGCAACATAGCCATTCCCAGTAGCTACGATTACAGGGGCAGTATCATTCTCCTCGTTATACCTCAATGCAACTGCAGTATTTTTATTTCTGTATTGTCTTTTAATTGATTTCCATTTTGGAATGTCAGAATTAAACCCTTGCATGAAAAGATCCCCTTCCGCCACTATTTTTACCAAAAATGTCTTCCAATGCATGCTTTTCAGAAAGCACACCTATACTCAAATTCGGGACCGAATACCCCAAACTATTTGCCTGCTCCCTAATCACTTTTTTAATTCCTTGCATCTCCTCAATGTACGATTCAGGACACAGTACTTTTGCAGAGAGCATCTTACCGTTAAGTCTTAACTCTACTTCAAAGCCTTCATCATTTTCCAAATCAACAGACAGGTAGACTTTAACCGATTTCTCGCTACCTTCTTCATACTCTGGATCAATCCAAACATCCGAAACATGAGGAGATTCATTCAAAAATGACTTCAAAAAAAAGTGAAGCATCGGTTGATTTGTAAGTAAATTTGCTGTAAGACCATTTAGAGTTTGTGCGGTTAGATTTTGAACAGCGTAACTTTGTGGATACTGCTTTTTCAACTGGTTTATGACTGAAATCACATTCTCTAACTCATTTTTTTCAGGAGGAAACTGTGCTATTTTAGTAAGTTCTTGAGAGAGATTTGTTAACTGCAAGTTTTGCGAAACCACTCTCCCTCCAACTCTCTCTTCAGAACTACCTGTACCCAAAGCCTTTTGTAATAGCATTGTCAGTTTATCTGTTGATTCGTTATGAGGTTGTCCAGGGAGATTTAACAATTTTTCTACTGCAACTTTTAAATCAAACCGTTGTGCATCGTCTAACCTTTTCATTGCACTAAAAATTCGATCAATCGTTTTATAGATACTACTTTCTTCTGAGACTGTATTTTTAATTTGATGTAGTAAATCCTTTAAATCTCGAGAAGACGTTTCATATTTTTGTAAGTTACGTATCGATGGAGTACCAGTTAATAAATTTAAGGTAGAAGTTGTTGCATTTTTTTCCAAACTACCTTGTTTTTTGAGCTCCTTTTGAAACGTTCCGTCATTTTTTAGCAGTACTAGTAATTCATCAGTGGCTTTTTCAATTGTGCTCTGAGCTGCATTTGCCGTTTGCAAAGCCGAAAAAGCACGTAGAACATCAGCGATTGCATTTTTTATCAAAGTGTTATTAGAATTTTGCTTTAGTAGAGTTAGTAAGGAATCAAATTCTTTTCCCGAAAATGTTTGTGCTCGAAACTGATTTTTCATCGAGGAAATAATTTCCTCTAAATCTATATCAGTAGCTACTTGGGCTGTTGCTGAATTATTCATAGTTGCAAATTCCAAAAGTTTTTGAAATCCTGATAAAGCATCATCAACATCTTGAAATGGGTTCCTAGTATCCTGAAAGGCATTCTGCTGTTGTTGCTCTGACTTTTGTAGATCTGCTCTAAAAGTTTCTGTTTTCGGTTGTACCGTAGAAGTAATTTTCAATTGCTCTTCCGTTTGAATTTTTTTAAAATCAAACCAATCATTTTGACCTTTTTGAAAGTTAAATCTGCTACCGTCTATTTTATCCATCCAAACTCACCCCTCATCACAAACTACAAAATCTAACGATTCACTTTTTCGATTATATAGAACTATTTTATATCAAATAAACAGCATTCGCATGAAATTTTGTAAATGCACTGGGTGAATACATCACCAACATAATTATTGTTAACATAACAAAAAATTTGAAGGTTCACGAGCAAATAGCCTCCAAACTCCATAACAATAAATTTGAACGATAACGTGCAAATAGCCTCTAATTTCCCATATGTATTCTGACCCCAAAAATAGAATACATATTGAAGAGAACATTATTTATAGTTGGGAAATGAGGAACTAAAATGTTGGAAACCAAAAAAGGAATTGAAATGCTAATCGAAAAATTGAGAAGAGACCAATCTCCCGATGGCTCATGGAATTATCCCTTTGAAACGGGTATTTCAACAGATGCTTACATGGTCATTTTATTACGGACATTAGAAATCAACGATGAAGAATTCATATACGACCTAACACGTAGGATTTTAAGTAAACAAGAGAAAAACGGGGCATGGAAGATGTTTTACGATGAGGGAAATGGCAATGTTTCAATAACAATTGAGGCATATTACGCCCTTCTGTATTCGGGTTATTATTCTAAAGATGATACTCAACTTTTAAAAGCAAAAATATTTATTCAAGAAAATGGGGGGATAGATGCTGTTAGTATCCTTACTAAAATCATGCTAGCACTAACTGGGCAATACAAATGGCCACCCTTTTCTCCGCTACCAATTGAAGCAATTCTTTTACCGAAATCTTTTCCAATCAATTTCTATTCCTTCTCCGTTTTCGGGAGAGCAAACCTAGCTCCAACTATGATTCTTGCCGAACAGAAATTTTCTATAAAGACTGAAAAAAGTCCAAACCTATCAGATTTGTACGTACATCGCCAACATGATGATCAATGGATACGTTCTTCTGAGTTACGCTCATTATTATCTTTCATTGAAAATGGGGTAAAAAATTTAATTGGCATCCCAGAGCAGCTTCATCAATTAGCAATCGATCGTGCAAAGAATTACATGATCGCTCACCTTGAACCAGATGGATCTCTTTACAGCTATTTCGGGGCTACTTATCTGATGATATTTGCCTTTCTTGCTCTTGGATATAAGAAAACAGACCCAATAATAAGAAATGCTATAGATGGAATTCGGGCTATGAAAAGTACTATTAAAGGCTTCCCCCACATGCAATATACAACAGCAAATGTATGGAATACTGCTTTAATTGGGTATACACTGCAATCTGCTGGGGTTTCTGATGTAGATCCTATGGTAACAAATGCAAACGGATATCTTTTATCAAGGCAGCATACCAAACTTGGAGATTGGGCAATCCACAATCCGAATATCCCACCTGGGGGATGGGGTTTTTCCAATGTAAATACAATGAATCCAGATGTCGATGACACAACAGCTGCCCTTCGGTCTATATCAAGTATGTATCCTATAGTGAATAATGAATGGGCGTTCGGGAATAAATGGCTTTTATCCATGCAAAACAATGATGGTGGTTGGCCAGCCTTCGAAAAAAATATCAATTCCAAGCTATCTGAATTTTTACCGATTGAAAAAGGCGAATATCTACTTACAGACCCATCTTGTGCAGATATAACCGGAAGAGTATTGGAATTTTATGGGAATTATACAGTCCAATCTGTAAATCATCCTTCTATTGAAAAAGGGATTAGTTGGCTTCTTAAAAACCAGGAAAAGGACGGTTCTTGGTATGGGCGATGGGGGATTTGCTATATATACGGAACATGGGCAGCCATTACAGGGTTGCATGCAACTCACATACCCAAAAATCATCCTGCGATTCAGAAAGCAGTAAATTGGCTTCTTCAAATACAAAATGGAGATGGAGGTTGGGGCGAGTCATGTAAAAGTGACAGTAAAAAAGCATATATCCCTTTACAAGTTAGTACATTGACCCATACAGCTTGGGCACTTGATGCGTTAATAGCCGCTTCTGAAGAACCAACAACAGCAATAAATAAAGGAATAAATTATTTATTGAATTCACTGGATAAAGATGACTGGACAACTGATTATCCGAAAGGGCAAGGAATACCAGGAACTTACTATATTCACTATCATAGTTATCGTTATATTTTCCCACTTTTGGCTCTGTCACATTATCAAAGGAAGTTTGAAAATAACGAATGAAATTCTAAAAATTCTCGCGATTCTAAATTTAAAATGAAATAATTAGACCAGCACAGTAACAATAAAAAAAGTTACGATGCTGGTCTAAAAGTAAATGATAATGTAAATGTTATGTTTTCGATCTTAATCAAAGTATATGTCACTGAACTCAGTAGAAATAGCCTGTATAATCCGGTCATCTCCACTATTAAATTGGTTGTTAATTATAATTTCTTTACTTATATCAACTTCATTGAAAAGCTTTGGCTTTGTAGCAGGTAATAAGACAGTAAATGCACTTCCTTTTCCTTCTTCACTTTGAACTGAAATTTCACCACCCATTGCTCTAACCAAAAGCGTGACAAGATACAACCCCAATCCCGTACCTTCTGCACGGCGTGATAAACTTGTATCTGCCTGTCCAAAACGTTCAAAAATTACCTTCTGTTTTTCTAATGGAATCCCTACACCTTCATCCTTTACAACAATGCTAATAAAGTTTTTCTTATCATGTTTTACAACTGAAACCGATACATAAATAAATGTATCTGGAGTTGTAAATTTTAAGGCATTTGAAAGTAAATTTAATAGTATACGTTCAAATTTTTCCTCATCAATATAAATCTCTTTTTTTGCCAAAGTAGATACGAAATTAATAGTAACCCTTTTTTGACTTGCGTATATCTCAACAGATTTTACAATTGACTTTGTTACGTAAACAATGTCAAAGTTACTCATTTTTAAATGTATGTTACCTGAATTTATTTTTGTAATATCAAGAAGGTTGTTCACTAGTCGAAGCTGCCTGTTTGTGTTTATTTTAATAGAGTTCAAGTATCTACCCATTCTTTCTGTCACATCACCCTTGCAAATAAAATCAATTGCTTGCAATGCCGAGCAGATTACTGTCATTGGTGTTTTAAATTCGTGGGTTATTAGATAAAGGAACTCATCCTTTAGTTTAATGGCAGCTTCAAGAGTTTCACTTTTCTCCTTCTCCGTTTTAATTAATTTTTCTTGCTGCTCTTTCAAAGTTTGTTGGTTTTGGATCATGTCTGATATATCACGATGCGACACAACTACTGACGTTATATGTCCATTTTCATCAAAATTAGGAGTAGCATTGATTTCTGTATATTGATTTCTATCCGGTCGCTTAATTAAGATTTTCTCATTTCTTATTTTTTCCCCTTTGATAACTCTCGCTGTAGGGAGCTTTTCTATTGGCAAAACATTATGATCTAAATCAAAAAATTGAAAATTATTATATGCACTGTTTAATGTGGTTTTTTCGTCCAAATGAGGGTACATTTTGCGTGATTTCGCATTCAAAAAAATAAGCTCTCCCATAGGATTGTAAATAGCAAGTGCGTCATGCATATTTTCGATAACAACCTCAAATAACTCTTTTTGGGATTTTAATTCGACCTCCAATTTCTTACGCTCAGTAATATTTCGTAACAGAAGAGCGACATGGTCTTTCTTTGGTGAAAAGACAAAGGTTTCATAATGATTTTGGGTGCTTTGGTTGTAATTCTCGTACCGAATTGACTCTCCTGAAACAGCAACATTTACCAACACATCAATCCATGATTGCTCTAAGTCCGGAATAACATCCAGTAAAGTTTTTCCGATAATATTAATTGCTTTGAGGCCCGTATGATCTTCATAAGCCCTATTGATCTCAATATAACGGAAGTCCTTGGGGTTACCTGAACTGTTGTAAATTATTTCGAATATTGACAACCCTTCACTTATATGTTCGAAGAATGTTCGATACTTCTCTTCACTAATTCGCATTGCTTCTTCAGCATAAGCTCTTTCCAATCGGGGGAATATTCGATTTGTTACTTCTTCAATAAGTTCAATTTCACCTTTACTCCATTTACGAGCAATAGTGTCAGTTATTGTAAATAAATATTTCCATTCTTTATCACGATGAAATGGCACAGATACATACGTGTGAATGTTAAGAGCTTCATAACGATTAGCATTCGTTCGCCGGTCAGTTTGTGTGTTATTTATAATTACGGTTTTTCCTTCACGTGCAATTTTCCGGAACTCCTCCGTTACAAATGATGATAGTTTACGTTCACCAATGACGTTAAGATCGTCTTCATGATGCCAAGCATATCGCACAATCAATTCATCCTTTAGTTCGTTTACTTCAGCAAAAAGGCAATTTGTTATATTTAAATGCCTGCCGATTTTTTCACCAATTGTATTCATAATCTCATTTGCTGACGAAAGATTCGATAAATCTTTCGATATTTCTGCTAAAAATGATAGATTCTCTTCCCGTTTCTTACGTTCTGTTATGTCATAGGCCTCTCCAAACCATTCAACAATTTCACCATTCTCATTCATTATTGGAATGGCGCGCGAAGAAGCCCATCTCAAACTACCGTCAGCTTGTAAAAACCTATGTTCAAGCTGATAAACACTTTTCGCTTGGATTGCTTTATTTATTGCCAAGGTGACGTGTATCTGATCATCTGGATGAATATAATCATGTAGCCAGTCACCCTTTGTATTTTCTGTATTAAAGAAGAAACCATTTCCTTGGAGTTGGTGCATCTCGCTCCAGTCAGGACTCATACGATAGATTACACCAGAGCAAGAGATTATTAGAGCATGTAACCTTTTCTCATAAAGTGACTCTAATGCTAAAGTTCTGTCATTATTCTTAACCACATTTTGATTGTTAAGAGCTCTTTCCATAACATCCATTGACCATTTCTCCTATTTCCATTAAGAACTCTGCAACTGTAAAATGTCTAAACTAACTGAATCACACACTTCTCAGATTATCACATTTATGCACTAAATTTTTACATTTTTCGCCGTCATTAATCGACATTTTTCCACATTTTATAACCTTTTTTTGTATATTTGTCCCCTATAAGTATAAAAAATAAGGCACCTGTGGATTAACACCACAAGTGCCTTACATATTTTTTTAAATTTATACAAAATATCAGTCATGTCAATCAATTCACTGATTTTGAAGTATCAATTAAATTTAAATTTATTAATATTTTTCTGTAAATCTTCAGAAAGAAGTGACAAGTTTTCTGACGCACCTGCAATTTCCTCCATGGAAGCAGCTTGCTCTTTTGTGTTCAAAGCAACTTCCTTGGTTGAATTCGCAGTTTGATTAGCGATACTCTCAATTTCTTCAATCGCTTTAACCACTGCTGTACTTCCTGCAGCCATCTGTTGTGAAGCGGCAGAAACCTCTTGTACTTGACTAACCACTTGATTGATTTCTTCAACAATTAGTTTAAAGGATTCGCCTGCTTTATTAACAACTATTACTCCTTCACTTACTTCTTTAGTACCAACTTCCATTACTTTTACAGCATTATTGGTTTCGGTTTGAATTTTAGAAATTAAACTTGCAATTTGTTCAGCAGAAGCTGAAGATTGCTCGGCCAACTTTCTTACTTCATCTGCTACAACAGCAAACCCTCTACCTTGCTCACCAGCACGTGCAGCCTCAATTGCAGCATTTAATGCTAAGAGGTTTGTTTGATCAGCAATTTGTTTAATAACAACTACAATTTGACCGATTTCTTTGGATTCTTCACCTAAAGTTCTAATTACCTCAGATGTTTTTTCGGTCGTTTCACGCACTCGCTCTATGGTTAAAACAGCATTTTCAGACTCTTTTACTCCATCCTTTGCCGCTTCTACAACTCTATCAGAGGATACACTAACAGCATAAGCACTATTTGCAATCTGTTGAATACCATTAGACATCTCATTTATAGTTATACTTGTTTCTTGAACAATTTTTGCTTGCTTAGCTGACCCTTGAGCTAGCTCACTTGCAGATGCAGACACCTGTTCCACGGCAGCAACATTTTGTTCTGCAGATGCAGTCAATTCCTCACTTGAAGAAGCCACCATTTGAGATGCATTATTAATTTCACCAATTAATAAATTAACACTTGTTAACATTCTATTAAAACTTTTTCCAAGCAAACCTAATTCATCTTTAGACTTATCTGCAGCTTTAACAGTTAAATTCCCATCAGCTGCCTCTTCCATTACTTTCGACAAACCAAGAATTGGATTAATTATTTGTCTTGAGGCAATGTAACCTACAATCATAGAAAGTAAGATTGATAATCCAGATATGATTATCGCGTTTTTCCTTACTTTAGAAACCGGTTCTTGAATTTCACCAACATCACCTGAAACAACTATTAACCAGTTAGATAGAGGTAAACTACCATATGAAGCTATTTTTTCTTGACCTTCAAACACATATTCAACAATATCTTGTTGTACTTGCTCACCCTTTTGAATTCTTTTAATAACCGCTTTTATCGCTTCATTGGTTACTGGTTTACCAATCTTATCTTTAGTTGGATGATAAAGCATTGTACCTTTACTATCCAATAGGTACGCATAACTTGATTTGGTATCCCCAACTTTAATATCTTTCAAATAATTGGAAAATGATTCAACTAAAATTGCTTTGGCAACAAAACCAATCGTTTGTCCGCTTTCCTTGATAGGCTGAGAGATAACTACAATTTGTTTACCAGTAGACTTTGAAACTAATGTTTCACTAAAGTAAGATTTTCCATTCAGGGCATCCATGACATAACTTCTGTCATTGATATCTTTCCCTATTAAATTACGATCACTATCAGCAATAATGATTCCCTTTGTATCAACAATAAAGGCGTGTTCTAAATTTCCATGTTTTTTAACATAATCATCTAAAATTTTGTTTACTTGTTCATTAAACGATATATACTTACTTGATTCACTACTTACTAGTCTTTCCTTGGCAAGCTCGATAACAGAAAGCTGATCAGCAATCATACCATCCTCTATTAACTCTTTTTCAGTTAGTGAGGTTAATAGTTCTTCACTAAATTTTGTAGCGGATAGCATTTCTTTCTTAGTCTGTGTTGTTATAATATCCGTTGCTTTTTTTGTTGTATAAAAACCTGCAGTGATTACTGCAACAAGTATAAGACTAATTATAATTATTGGCAGTTTCTTATTTATTGACATTATTTGTCCCTCCTTGCTTGCCTTAATTTTCACATAACATTGTAAAAAAGTCTACAAATTTCACCATACTTCGACATATTAAAATTTGACAATAACTATCCAAATTTAAAGTACAAATTAATAGTATCTCTAATAAAAAGTGACTATGATCCTGTTTAAAGTAAACATTAAATCCTGCAAAGATATTAAAAAAATTTATAGTTTTAAAAGGAGGGAATATTGCCTAAAAGTAGGTTGAGAGAAAAATAAACTTATAGAAAATTTGTATCAAAGGGAAATAAGACAAAAATTTTGAGAAAAATTGTAAATTGTTACGAAAAAAAACAATTTCTTCTTCTTTCAAGATTTGAAAGATACGTTATTATAGTAATGAAGTTTTAATATAAGGGTATTATTGTAAATTAGGAGGGCAGCATCCGCATTAAATATTGCAAGTCTATAACCAGTTTAGATGTAGTTATGGGTTTTTAAATAACTAATTTACTAGAGTTATAGTTACATCAATTATGTTAACATTCAATAAAAGCACGCCGTTTTCAAGAATCTAACATACTATTAATTTAAAGAAATTACTTTTTCGGAGGGCACTGATGGTAAAACGTTTTGGGATTAAGGTAAGTATACGGCTAAAAATGCTAGTAGGATTTGTTCTAATTGGATTGCTTTCTGCCTTGGTTGTTGGTGGAATAGCGTATAAGAATATCTCTGATTATGAGCTTACAAAAGTGAAAGACAAACTAAAAATGATTGCTGAAATAGGGGCAAGCAATATAGATGCTGAGTTGCATACACAACTTCAACCCGGGGACGAAGATGAAGAGGCTTACACCGATCTCCTAGCTAAACTAAGGTCTTTTAAAAAGACATCTGAACTTACATACCTCTATACATATATTCCAGTTAATGAGGAAAAGGTAAAATTTATACTGGATACTGATGAGTCAGAAGAACAGGCTAAAATAGGAGACGAATACCCTGAGGACGGCGAAAAGCTTGATTCTGAAATTAAGCAGGCTTTATTAGGTGAAGTAACTGTTACCAAAACTCCCCAAACGGACCAATGGGGAACATTTTTATCCGGATTTGCTCCAATTAAAAATTCTAATGGTGAAGTCGTAGCAATAGTAGGAGCAGATATCGCTGTTAAAGATTTAACTGACATGAAAAACAAATTGCTCATTCTTATTGGGGCAGGTATGTTGCTAAGTATTCTAATTTCTATTGTGGCTGCAACCCTTTTCTCTAGACTAATCAGTCGCCCAATCAGCCTAATGGTAGATAGTTTGGAGGATGTAGTTCAAAACAGTGGCGATCTTACTCAAGAGATAAAAATTAAAACAGGTGACGAAATAGAACAACTAGCAGGAAAAACAAACGAGTTATTAGCAAATATTAGAAGTATTATAAAAATGATTCGTGAAACTACAGTAAATGTGAATCGGAACTCTAAGGAAATAACTGAGTCTATTCATAACACCTCAGAAGTTACAGCAAATGTAAACCTAGCTATGCAAGAGATTGCAAAGGGAACTAGTATACAGTCAGAAATTGTTAATGAGAGTACCGATAAAATAGAAGATCTCTCTAATTGTATCAACGTACTTTCTCAGAATTCAAATGAGATTAGCAACTCAGCTAAAGAAGCGATAAGCTTCACGAATGAAGGAACCATTGCAATGGTTGATTTACAGCAGAAGTTTAAAGTTAGTGAAGAAATCGTTGGATCAGTTTCCGAAACAGTCAAAAAGCTTGAAAGTAAATCTGAAGAAATTACGAAAATTATTGAAGTGATTACGAAAATTTCAGAACAGACCAATCTTCTTGCCCTTAATGCAGCAATTGAGGCAGCTAGAGCTGGTGAACAGGGTCGAGGATTTGCTGTTGTAGCAGATGAAATCAGAAAACTGGCTGAAAATACAACAGTTTCTGCAAAGGAAATATCAAATCATATAAATGAGGTACGCAGCCAATCAATTGATACAGCAGATGCAATGAACAAAATGGTTGATACCATGTCAAGCCAATCTGCATCTATTGATAATACAAGCAACGTTCTGACAGGCATAACCGATATTGTTGCTAATATTTCTGGGAATATACTAAACATTGAAGTTGCAATCAAGAATGTTTATAAAGAGAAAGAAGATGTTTTAAAACTTATTCATCAAATTCAACACACCTCAGAACAAATGGTGGCAGGAACAGAAGAAGTAAATGCAGCAAGCGAAGAACAACATACTGTTGTTGAGAATATATCAACAAGTATTGATGAGTTAAGAAATATGACGGATGAACTGGAAAACGCAGTTAAGAAGTTCAAAGTCTAACAGTACAGCTTAAAAAAGCAAATAAGGTTATATAGTAATTTTTGATGGAACGAAAGACCACTTCTAGTAGGTACTACTTAGAAGTGGTCTTTTTAGTTGTATCTATTACCAGGACATTCTACTTCAATAAGAAATATCCGAAGAACTCCATCACTTTTATATTGCCAGTGTTATCTATAGTAAAAGAAATGGATGTGAGAATGATTTTTCCGTCTTTGGTTTCAAACACCATTGGCTTATTGTATTGCTCTCCATACTTACTATAAAGTTCTGAAATCTCCTTTTTCGGATCAAATGTAATTGGGTTTCCAGATTGATTTAATTTAAGAATCTTACTTCCATTATCTCCGTCTATTAAGTCACCCGGTTGTATACTGTAAAACTCACTATAACCAGCTATCTGAATTGACTTGTATTCATAGTAATAATTGACATATCTTTCATTTTGGAATTGATCATTAGACTTCATTTCAAAACCAAACAATTCTGAAAAAGATTTCTTGCTTGCTTTACCATTAAGTATACTCGGAAGGTGCCCTCCTGAAGATACGATATATTGGTAGCTATCTGAAATTTTAATTTTATCATCATCAGAAACATTTGAATTTTGAACAATATTTTCGTTCTGAATCATATCATATTTGTTTAATACATTAACTAGCCTTGCGCTTTGATTGCGTATCGGAACATCAATGGCATTCAGTGGTGTTATAGTGAGTAACAACGTTGCACACATGATTACAGGAAGCATTTGTTTTGAATACTTTCCACCTTTGACTAGTGACGCAATCGAAAATAAAAGGGCAATCATATTTAAAACCACTGACACGTATCTCGGAAATGTCAATCCATAATTAGATACCCTTATATACATTGCCATAAACTGAATAAGGACAATTGGAATGATGAAGTATCCACCATATTTGATGAATAATCTCGCTAGTTTATTGTCCTCTTTATATTGTTCTACGGTGATAGCAAAAAAAACAAAGAATGCCGCTGCAAATGATGCAAACCAATTGATATTGCCTGATGAGAAACTCCAATTAGCTATAAGTTTTCCAATATAAACGTATAAAATAACGATTAAAATTAAATAAACGGGTAATGCGGCATACACAACTATAGTCTTAAAGATATTTGGGATTTTTAGTTCAGAATCCCTGTGCGGTATAGATGCTAAAAATAAATTTAAAAATAGAACACTCCATATAGCCAAGCCAATGATTTGATATCCTTTATCGATGTTGGTGAACTTGTATATTAGTGAATCAAAAGCAAAAATACATAACATGGTACCAGCAGTGATAATCCCACAAATGAATATGTAAAAGATTATATTTTTTAAGATAAAAGAAAACGATTTCGATAGGTTATCAATTGTAGATAAATATATAATACCTACAAAAAAAGTGGTCATAATACCAACATAACCTAGAACAACATAGTTATCTGTATCAAAATTCTTTAGGAAAAAATACGATATTGCACTCAGCACAATCATTGCAATATTTAATAAAAATTGGTTTACCTTTAATCTTTCAGAAAATCTTTCAAATAATAGTTTTGTAAAAGTACAAAATAAAATTCCAAAGGAAATGGTTAAAATAATCCTTAACCCCAGATTTAGATTGCTATCAATCGGTTCGAAGATAACGATATAACTACCTACTAAAAACAAACATACTGTAAAAAAAGAGGCTGCAATAAAACGATTCATCGATGCTACTAGATCATCAACTAATTTGATAAAAAAATGTTTCATGATTAAATCCTCCTGACTTTTATATAAATTTTTTAAAAATTTAGTCTTCTTAATACAGACAATAATGATTCATTAATATCCAAGCAAATATAAAAATAATATTTTTATGTTTTTATTGTACTACTAAGTGCTCGTCATGGAAATTGGTTATAACTTTTTTTAGAATAATTCTTATTTTAAAGCTATTATTACATAGTTTAACCTTAATAAGCTATATCTGTTAATTATTCTAAAAAAACTTATAAAAAGCAAAAACGGACTACCTTTTTGTAGTCCGAACTATTCAGTAAATCTATTTATAAGATAAGTAGTGCCAAGATGTATTTTCTTATGTAAAAGTTAATTTATTTTTTTAGATGTAATAATTAGAGTGTACTTTTAATTTTATCCCAAAAACAACTAGCAATAGTATTTGTTAAAATGTACGAAAACCTGTAGTTGAAATGTAAATTTCACTATTCTTTATTTTTTGTTGCTTATCATAACAATAATGTTTAATTTTAATTTTATCCTGCTGAGCCATCTCAATAAATTTTAAGGCGACGTTATTTCGTTCAAGCTCGTTTATATAATTAACTCGGATAATTTCCCCTTTGAAATAAATAGTATTTTTATCAATACTAGAGAAACTTGGTAAAGAAATTGTTCCTGTAACTACATCACCCTTTTTAAGCCTTAAATCCAGTCTACATAAACATGAGATTCCACCTGTACTAATATTAATTGTAATAGCCTTTTTTTCATTTAAAAAAAGCGGAATATTTATAGGTGCTCTAAAGTTTTTACGCAGTTGCATACTTGAAATATCTTTTTCTGCTGGTTTTTTTACTATAAATAAGGAAATTTTCCTATCGACTATTTCGGTTGTAAATTGGTATCTTTTTTCATCTACAACGAAACTTACATCGACTATTTTTCCTTTCTGCAATGAATCAGCAACGTGCTGATCCATGGGTATTTGAATTGAAATTTCCTTATCCCTAACTTCAGCTACATTTACCTTACATATCTGATTCAGTCCAGTAACTTTTATGTCTATATTTTGATTTGCCTCAGGATACATCTTACCTTCCCTGCCCTTACACTATTTGGTTCTCTCATTTTTATTATAGTAGAGATTAAATACTTTTTGCACTTAATCTCTAACGCATAAAAAGCCTAGAATGAAATGTACTATCGGCCAAGTCACTTTGTATTACTTATTCAGTAGTAATGAATCTAGAACGTCTACCAATGTTTCAATCTCAGGCTTTGATACCTGAGCATTGGCACCTACACTCTCTCCTTTATGTCTTAAATCTGGAGTGATGAGAGATGAGAAAATTACCACGGGTAGTTTATTCAAAATTGAGTTATCCTTCACCCGTTTAGTTAAATGAAGGCCATCCATTACAGGCATTTCTATGTCTGTAATTAAACAATGAATATTATCTAAAGCATTTGCACCTTTTGTTTTAACCAAATCTTCTAAATAATCCCACATTTCTTTGCCGTTATACTTTACAGTAATATCTACATATCCTGCTTTTTCAACACTCTCTTTAATAAGTTGAATCAAAAATGTGGAATCCTCCGCAATCAATATATGCTTCATTCTTCTCGATTCAAAATGCTCTATTTTGTCTATACGACTCTTATTAATACCCACAATTGGATTAATTTCAGTTAGGATTTTTTCAAAGTCAAGAAGAGAGATGATTTTATCTTCAAGCTTTACAAGACCTACGATAGAAGACTCCTCATTCGTTACCATATTTGATGGACTTTGAATATCTGCCCACGAAAGACGATCAATTCCTGTCACCGAGTCAACAAGAAATGCAACAACATTTTGATTCATTTCAGTTACAATCCAGTAACCTTCTTTTTCTGAAAGTTGCCCTACTGAGCCAAGTGCTTTCCCTAAATCAATCACTGGAATAAGCTCTCCCCTGATTTGTCCTACCCCCATAATATAAGGGTGAGATTTGGGCATTACTGTTAAAGATTGCGCCTGCACAATTTCCCTTACTTTCAAAATATTAATACCATACACAACGTCTCTTACTTTAAATTCCATTATTTCAAGCTCGTTTGTACCACTCTCAAGCAAAATCTCATTTTTCTTCATATCATTTCATCTCCTAGTATAAGTAAAAATGTATATCTAATAAGAAATACATTACCATTATTAAATACATTTTAAACTACAAACAATCGAACAACATCACTTTAATTAAACGAATTTCAAAATCTACTCATAAATCCCCATTAATGCTTCTGCGCATTTTATACCGTCTACTGCACTGGATGTGATCCCACCAGCATAACCAGCACCTTCACCACAAGGGTATAAGCCTTTTATGTTTGACTCATATGACAGTTGGTTTCGCTTAATTGTAACTGGTGATGAACTTCGGCTTTCTACTGCTGTTAACACAGCATCATGTTTCATAAAACCAGCAAGTTTTTTATCTAAAACTCGTAGCCCATCTTTTAAACTATCTATGATAAAATCGTCAAGGCATTCTCGAAGGTCGGTTGGTGTAACACCAGGGGAGTACGTTGGGATAATATCGCCAAGTTGTTTGCTACCTGTATCCGATAAGAAATCACCAACCAATTGAACAGGTGCAAAATAATTTCCACCACCAAGTTCGAATGCCTTTCGCTCCAATTTTCTTTGAAACTCTACGGCTGCCAAAACATCTCCATTAAAATCATTTGGTGTAACAGATACGAGCAAAGCACTGTTGGCATTTTCACCACTTCTTGTGCTATAACTCATACCATTTGAAACAACAGCATTTTCCTCAGATGCAGCCGCAACAACATGACCGCCGGGGCACATACAAAATGTGAAGACACCACGTCCATTCGGCAGATGGGCATTTAACTTATAGTCTGATGCACCTAGTATTGGACTCTTTGCAAAATTACCATATTGCTGTAAATCGATATCCTTTTGGAAATGTTCGATACGAACTCCAACTGCAAATGCCTTTGGTATCATATCTACACCTGAATCTTTTAACATATAAAAAGTATCTCGCGCACTATGTCCTATTGCCAATACTACCGCATCTGTTTCTATTGCCTCTGCATTCCCTTGGTTTTCTAAAACAACACCTCGAATTTCACCATTTTCAATATTGAGTTCCTTCATTTTTGTTTCAAAACGCACTTCCCCACCCAGCCGTTCGATTTTTTTTCGAATATTTCGAACAACTGTTATCAAGATATCTGTTCCGATATGAGGTTTAGATAAGTACGAAATTTCCTTAGGAGCTCCCGCTTCTACGAATTCCTTTAACACTTTCGGAATACGAGTGTTTTTTATACCTGTTGTCAATTTCCCATCAGAAAATGTCCCAGCTCCACCTTCTCCAAATTGGACGTTACTATTAGG
Source organism: Caryophanales bacterium (assembly GCA_029240105.1). Lineage (GTDB taxonomy): Bacteria > Bacillota > Bacilli > JARBTR01 > JARBTR01 > JARBTR01. The sequence goes on from JARBTR010000006.1 coordinate 252,685, forward strand.
ATCAAGTACGCCGTATTTCCAGAACTTTTCAACTGCCATTTTTCTTCGATCTACGTCCATGCCCTGTTCTACAACAATTGGGTTTAAACCTTGTTCTGCTAAAATTAACGCACAGAAAAGACCTGCTGGGCCACTACCTACGACTATAGGACGAGTGATTCTTTTTGGAGTTTTTTTGATTACATATTCTATTGGTTCAAAGAAAGAAACATCTTTTATGCCTGCATACAATGTTTCATTTTCTACTTTTACATCAACTGAGTAAACCAGTAGGACGTTGTTTTTCTCTCTTGCGTCGATCGACTTTTTAGAAATACTAAAAGTTATCATTTTATCCTGTTTAATCTTTAGTATTTTTTTTATTTTCAGTTCTAAAAGTTGTTTTTCTTTACTTGGGTCAAAGTCAGCACGAAGCTTAATATTACTTATTCTTAACACGGTGCATTCCATCCTAAATTTATTTTTACAGCCTATATTTACATTACTTTTTAATTATAACTTCTTTTTACTACAAATGAATTATAATCTAGTTCTAAACTTCAATTGCTTTACAGTATTTCCTAAAGAGTACTTTTGTGTACATTTCAGTTGAAAGGTATAAGCAAAACCGCCGATGAAGGTTACTCCTTCTGTCGACGGTTTTCTGTATGAATCAATTACTATTATAAATTGGTTATCATTGAATAACCCTGTAAAAATTTGAAGAATCTACTATATTTTATTTTAGGCTCTGTTAATGTTAATGTTGATTTTTAATCAAGTAGAAATTACATATTGTTAATTGATAAAATGGCGGAAATTCCTGTGGTCGGGCCGTGAGCCTAAGGTCTCATTCAGCCCTTTTTCCACGGGAAAAAACATATATGTTTTTGGCACATTTTCTCAAATTACCAACAAATTATATGGGTGTTGATTAAAAATCCAAAAAAATCAACAACGAACTTTAACAGAGCGTTATTTTAAAATTACAGTCCGCTATCTCCGTAATTGGAGAGAACTCTTGCAGAAGGGTCGTTCACATCGCAGCCTTCCCATTCCCTATTCGGCATCCAGAAGTCTTTGACCATCTCAGCTTGACCTGGATAATATTTTTCAAATAATTCACGGTACAATAGGGATTCTTTTGTGAATGGCTTAGCAAAAAAGTATTTTTCTCTCGCCATTTCATACTCTTCTTCTGTATAACTGTTTTCTGCAAATTCTTTTAGATAATCGACCATTGAGTGACCCATTGCGTCACTAAATGCAGCCTTTTCACGATATAAAATACTTTGCGGTAGATAGTCACCTTCAAAAGCATGGCGCAACAAATATTTACCTTTGTTATAAACATTCATCTTTTTCACAGGGTCTACCGACATCACATACTTTACAAAATCTAAATCACCAAACGGTACACGAGCTTCTAGAGAGTTGTCTGAAATGCATCGATCTGCACGGAGCACATCATACATGTGGAGTTCGCGAATACGTTTTTCTGATTCCTTTTGAAATTCTTCTGCATTCGGTGCAAAATCTGTGTATTTATATCCAAAAAGTTCATCGGAAATCTCACCGGTTAAAAGAACACGAATATTTGTCGTTTTTTGAATTTCTTTACAAATCAAATACATGCCGATACTAGCACGAATCGTCGTGATATCATATGTGCCAAGAATACTAACAACCTTTTCAAGTGCTTCAAGTACATCATCCTTCGTTATGATGACTTCTGTGTGATCACTATGAATATAATCGGCCACTTCTTTTGCATATTTTAAATCTATGGCATCCGTATTCATACCGATGGCAAACGTTCGAATTGGTTTACTTTGCATTTTAGCTGCAACTGAACATACCAAAGAACTATCTAAACCACCACTTAAAAGGAATCCAACTGGTGCATCAGCGTCCAGTCTTTTCTCAATTCCTTTTACCAATTTATCATGAATGTTTTTACAAATCGTTTCTACATCGTCATCACAAACAGTTTCTACTTTTGTGATATCGCAATAACTTACAAATTGTCCATCATAATAATAATGTCCGGGAGGGAATGGGCTTATCTTCTCTGCTAAACCCACTAGGTTCTTTGCTTCACTGGCAAACATAATGGCACCTGATTGATCATATCCATAAAACAATGGACGAATTCCAATTGGATCACGAGCAGCAATATATTTATTCTGCTTTGCATCAAAAATAATACAAACGAACTCTGCGTCAAGCTTATTAAACATTTCAAGACCATATTCTTGATACATTGGTAATAATATTTCACAATCGGAATCGCTGTTAAAAGTATATCCCTTAAGTACTAATTCTTCTTTTTGGGATCGAAATCCATATATTTCGCCATTACAAACTACGTAATTGCCATCTAAAGAAAATGGCTGCATCCCACTCATCTCTAAATCCATGATAGCCAAACGATGAAATCCTAAATATCCCGAGCCGGTATCTATTATTCTACTTGCATCAGGACCTCTTGAAATAGTTCGGTCAAAACATTCTCTAAATTTGTCGTGGGTTATTTGCTTCCCACAGTACCCCATAATTGCACACATAATAGATATCCCTCCAATAAATAGAATCTCGCGCATCTCTATTTCTTGAATAGGGCGAGCTTTTAGTGAACTAACTTATATAAATAAACATATTATCATTTAGCTATTGCGATGTATACTGTAAATTTCCTCAAAATGTCTGATTTTTTATGCTCGCATCTTTTTCTATAAATAAGCATTTTTTATTTTAAAAATAGTTTTAAAATCACTGATATACTATTAAATAGCGTGAGATATTAATAAAGACATTTATAAATTATGAGGTATTCCGAGATGGCAGAGATTGTTTTGAATCCTAAGGTTGATGTTTTTATAAGTAGAGCTCAAAAGTGGCAAGATGAGTATAAAAAATTAAGAGAAATTGTTCTTGACTGTCAACTGACTGAAGAATTTAAGTGGATGCATCCTTGTTATACATTCGAAAATAATAATGTTGTTTTGATACATGGATTTAAAGAGTACGTTGCACTTACAGAGAACGTGCAAGCTGGGAGACAAATTCGTTTCACCAATCTTCAAGAAATAGTTGAGATGGAATTTATCTTAAAAGACTATATTGATGAAGCTATTGAAGTGGAAAAATCAGGGTTAAAGGTGGAACTTAAAAAGACCTCAGAATACAACATTCCAGAAGAATTCCAGAATAAATTAGATGAAATACCAGTTTTGAAAACAGCTTTTAAAACATTGACCCCTGGTCGACAAAGGGCATACCTTCTATATTTTTCCGCCCCTAAACAGTCTAAAACTCGAGCATCGAGAGTTGAAAAATATATCCAACATATACTTAATGGAAAAGGATTAGACGATTAATTTTTCTTTAATAAATGTCCTTATAAAAAATCGTATTGATTGATTGTAAAAAAAGAATAGTTGGTAAAGGCTATTCCCCATTCACTAAAACTTTTTACTTAGCTTATAATGTACAAAAAGCTGCTCAAATCCATAGATGAGCAGCTTTACTTTTATTTATCTATAACACTCAATTAGCGTACATTCTCTATGCCCTTCCTCTTTCTTTTTACTTCATACATCATTTTATCTGCTTTTTCGATCAATACATCTATTTCAATACCATCCTCATTAAAAAGGGCATATCCGATGCTAGCTCTGAGATTTATTTCCTGTCCTTCAAATGCGAAAGGTTGTTTAACTTGCTCGTCTAACCGATGTGTCAATAATGCAAGATCATCATGATTCATCGCAGATGCAACAATAATTCCAAATTCATCTCCACCTAATCTAGAAAAGGTATCCGTCTCACGCAAATTGTTACTAACACGCAAAGCAACTTCTTTGATTGCGGCATCTCCAGCTCGATGACCGAAATTATCGTTGATCTCTTTTAATCCGTCCAAGTCAAGGGTAACGATACCGAATTTATCCTTGTTCCTCAATGATTGTGCTAATTTTTGCCTTAAACGATCATAGAATATAGCTCGATTTGATATGCCTGTTAGACTGTCATGTGTCGCTTTATAAAACAATTCACTTTCCCCATTTGTCATAGCGTTAGACATCGCTGCTGCAATGAGTCCAGACATTAGTTCCAAAATTTTGATGTGGTCATTATTGAAAAAGTTGGCTTTTGAAGAGAGAACCTTTATAACTCCAACAACATCGTCCCTGTAGATAAGAGGAACTACAATCATAGAGTTGAGACCGATTTGCCTACATGCATTTTTATTAACGCGATCGTCATTTTCAATATTATTGCTAATTAAAGGTGCTCCCGCCTTTATACATGCACCGGAAAGACTGCTTTCCTTATCCAAACGTAAGCCTAAGAATTTCTTTGCAATTCCAGATGTAGCACTATAGACGAGTTCCATATTTTCTACTAATTCTACGCAAGCACCATCTGCATTCGAAATAAGTTGAGCTCGTTGTGTCACTAAATCCATAATATTGCTCAAATCTATTCCTTGTTGTACTACTTCAGTTTGTATATTAATAATTTCCAAAAGTATATCGTTATTTACACTGCTTTGTTTCAAAGTACCCCAATCCTCTTTTCATTTGTTTCTATCACACTTATTTAAAGTTAAGTCTAGTTTTTATTGTTCTTGGCCTTTCAAATATATCTTTACTAATGAACCTTCGGTAACATTCAACATTTTCTCAAGTAAAGAAATCAATGCTCCCATCACCTTCAACTGTGAATCAGCATCCAATCCGAAAATACCTTCATCGGTTAAGGTTAGTGAAGATGCCAATAAAATTTGCATGTACTGCAGTGGAAATCTACAACTCCAAACCCCTTTTTCAATTCCATTTTCAACAATCTTCACCAGGATAGGTGCCATCGCTATAATTATTTGATTTAAGAATTTTTTGTGTAATAAGGCATTACCTGATTTATGAATGTCGCTGAATTTGCCGGTATCGATCTGGTTGGTAATCTGCATAGCCATAAATACGCGCATCAGTTTTTCTTCTGAACTAATGTCATCAACCATAAGTACTCCAATGGCTCTACTGACTACCTTCTCCCTATACCTCGAAACAATGCTATCCAATACTTCTTCTTTTGTTTTGAAATAATGGTAAAAGGTACCCTTTGCAATGCCAACTGAATTAATTACATCATTGACAGTACATTTTTCATATCCACTAACAAGAAATAACCTTTCAGCAGTATCAAGTATTTCTTTTTTTCTATCGTCATGTTCTTTCGTAATTCTCACAATAACACTCCATTTCATTTTTAGACCGACAGTCGGTCTAAATTATGTATATTATACCTGTACCATTCTGTCAACTATTTATTCATTCATAAAAGTTAAAAAGGCCTTTCCTATACGGGATAGACCTTTTAATAATAAGTATTTTTAGACTCTAATTTACCATTTTATGTTAATTGGCTAAGTAGCTTTGATAATTTATCTTTTAGTAACAATGCTTCCTCATCATTTGGAGAATATTTTAAACAGTTTTCATACGCATCAAGAGCTCTTTTATATTCTCTTTTCTGAATGAAACATTTTCCAATTAAGAAATAAGGCAAATAATAATAACATTCTGGTAGTAAATAATTGCCCTCTTTAGCATTAGGAAGCGGACATTTGATTGCTTCATTTAACCAATGAATTGCAATATCTACATCCTTGCATTTTTCTAACATGAATTCACCAAGCGTACAAAAGATTTCTGATCTTGGTTTATTACTGTCCATATACATTAACAATGAGTCTAATGCCTTCTCGTACTCGTTTTTATTTACGTAACAATGATGCAATGCCATACATGCTAACATAAATAAACCTGAATGTTTTCCACCTTTTTCAATAAATAAGTGAAGCATTCTAATCGCTTCATCAAATTCATTATTCATTCTTAGGAACTCGCTATAATTATAAAATAAGTTAACTGGACAGTCTGGCTTACTAATTGCTTCTTTTAAATATACAGCATTTCTTTCTATTGAATCTTTAGCTGAAAACTCACCTGTATGCGTTATTTCTATGTCAGAATACAAGCTGTTGCAATCGTAAACAACTAAAGCCTCGTGAATTGGCGAATTCCAAATAAAATTACGTTCCCTTTTTACGATACGTTCACGTACTGATGTCAGGGATACGTCACCATTCTTATTAAAAGAAACATTGTATTTCATATAAACTACATCAATTTCAGGAGTTAACGTGTTTTTCAAAGCCAAAAAACGTTCCCTATTCACACTATCAATAATATCATCCGCATCTAGCCACATAACATAGTCTTTTGTTGCTTTAGAAAAGGAAAAGTTACGGGCAGCTGCAAAGTCATTGATCCATTTAAAATCAAATACTTTACAACCAAAACTCAGCGCAATGTCTTTTGTGTTATCGGTCGACCCAGTGTCTACTATAATCACTTCATCAAAAAGTCCTTCAACTGATTTTAAACAATTCCCTAGATATTCAGTTTCATTTTTTACAATCATACACAGACTAACTTCTATCATGAATTTAACCAACTCCCACTTATTCAGAACAAATCAACTAATTATATTAATTTTTATTATTATTTTTTATCTTAGTTAATATAAGTCAAATCAACAAAACTATTTAAACTATAACTCTATATCAAAAATCCAACCACAAAATTCTTTCTTCAACTAATAAGGTAAAAATAACAAAATAAATTTGAGACCGAAATAAATCTCGGTCTCAACATTCTTATAATTTAAATTTGGAAACTAGCACATGAAGTTCTTGTGCCACTTTTGACAGATTACTGCTCGATTCTGCTATTTCGTTTACGGAATAGGACTGCGCTTCTATAGATGCTAAAGCTTCTTCTGTACCTGCTGCATTTTGCTCAGCAACTGCAGAAAGTGACTGAATATTGTCTAATACTTCATTCTTCTTGCTTTCCATTACAGAAGCGGTTTTATTGATTACATTCACAGCATCAATAGAACTTTCTATTGCATCAGAAATTTCATGGTATTTTCCTTTTGCATGTGCAACGTGAAGAGCTTGCTCTTCAACACTATTTTTTACCACTCTCATTATTTCTACTGCTTCTTTTGAATCTTTTTGTAAATTGTGTACCATCTCATCAATTACTTTGGTTGAATCAGTTGACTGTTCAGCAAGTTTTCTAATTTCTTCTGCAACCACTGCAAATCCTTTTCCATGTTCACCAGCCCTAGCTGCTTCAATCGATGCATTTAGAGCTAGTAGATTTGTTTGCTGAGCAATTGCGGTAATCAAACCACTTGCTTCACTTATTTTATTTGAGCTTTCATCCGTTTTAACGATACTCTGATAGACACTATTGGTTGCTTCTCCGCCCTCTATTGTTTTTCTAGAAAGTAAATCTACAACTTCCAGTCCTTCTTTAACCAGACTATCCATTTTAAATGAAGAATCTGTTAATATTCTAATATTTTGTTGGTCTTCTTCGATGAGACCACCCAATTCTGATAAACTCTTAGAACCTTCAGAAGTGCTTCTCGCTTGTTCGATAGCACCTTTGGCAATTTCTTCTATTGCTTTTGCCATTTCATTTGTAGATGCGGCAGTATGTTTTGATGTAGAAGCCAATTCTTCAGAAGAAGCTGAAACGTACTCCGAAGTTTCAGTGGTTACTTTTACCAAGCTACGAAGATTCTCAATAATTTTTTGAGTCATTCTAGCAAGATCTCCAACCTCATCTTTACGCTTCATATATCCTTGTGGAAAATTGGTTGATATATCATAATCTGCTACATCTTTAATATGTTCTATGGCAACCTTAATTCCTTTGATGACCCCAATATGAATTAATAACAGCGCAATACCTAAGCATATATAAATTAGAATATTTAAAATAATCGATCCAGTAAATGTCGACTGAATCTTAAAGTCTATCAGTTTACCACTCTCTTTATAAGATGAGTTGGTCTTCTTCAGCAAAATAGCAATTTTCTCCTGAATGACCTCAGAAGTTGTATCAAAGGTACCCATAAAAACATTTCCAGCTTCTGTTCCCTGATTAATATATGTATCTGCCATCTGAAGTCCTGTATCATAATATGGTTTCAGTGCATCTCTTAAACCTTGTGCCTCATCTTTGTCTAATCCCAATTTTTCAAGTGAATCAATTTTTTTCAATGCATTCTTATAATAAATTTCAGCTTCCTGAAATCCATCATCGTATCCTGGCATCGCCTTTGTAACAGATACATCCGTTAACCACTGTTGAATCTGTATAACATCTTTTTGAAGTTGTATGGACGTTACCATCATGGGCGTGGCTTTCTCTTGATAAGAATTGTTAAGTTCCTTCACTTTATTCAAAGATACTATTGTGAATACCAAAAGCAATGTAGTGCAGAGCATAATAATTGATAAAATCATTGTAAACTTAGTCGATATTTTCATAGTTTCCCCCATTAAAAAGTTAAAGTACCTAATTTCTGATTTGCATAATATAGTCAAGTATATTTAGCGCAAAATATTGACTTTAAAGCATTTTAACCTCCCTTAAAACACTCTACTTTTTCTATCATATATGATTTACGAGCAACAATATATTTTGTTAGACATCGTTCAAATAATAGCACAACATTTGGTAATATTGTATAATCATATAATTGAAGTTTTGTACATTTATTGGACAATAATCAATTCTAGTAATAAAATTCTATATTCCAGTCAAATAAAGCATATATCCAGTTTTCCATGAGGAAATTGAACCATCATCATGGTTTAAAGTTCTATAAAAAAAACAGTCAAACTTTGACTGTTTTTTTGAGATGCTAAATGAAATGATTTAACTCTTTTCCAATTAATTTTGTTGCAATATCGAATGCTTTAATTCTTCGTATTGTGAGTGTATGTTGAGAAGTTCCTGGGTTAAATTTAGGTAAGATTTTCTCAACCTTATTATTTACCGAAGAAATTGACTGAAGTACTTCTTCTAATTCCTCATCCGTATATGCGCGATCAAAAGTATCGTTTTCCAATTCCTTTTTTAACACCTCTATTGCAATGGTGTAGGCCCTTATATCCTTTACAATCGTACTATGTTGTGAAGTTCCTTCTTTCAATTTCAGCTGAACTTTTTCACTCTTACTGAGCGTTGAAGCAATGGATCGAATTGCTTCTTCTAAATCTATCTTTGCATAAGTATCCAAGCCCTTTCCCTCCTACAAGATGCTTTGCATAAAGTCTTTCTATCATTAAAACCTGTCCAAATATGAAAAGGGCTAGGTATATTGTTTTTTCAACAGTACGATACGATATTTCATACTCTATTTCTGAGAATCAAGAATAAACATAGATGCATCTTGCCCCATGAATATTTTATCTCCGTTATAAATGGTTTTAGATTGAATATCTCTGTATCCTAGTTTTGTCATAATTTCAGATAGCTCCACTTGATCAAATCCGTTATGAACTAAATCGGAAACTATTTTTTCATTCTTATTAAAATCTACGATTAGTAAATGTCCCCCTACTTTTAGAATCTCATATAATCTTGATAAAACTAATTCAACATCTTTAATATGGAGTAAGACCTGAGCCATAAAAATATAGTCAGCTTGGATGTTTGTTAACGAAGATGTTTCAAAGTCAAAGCATAATGTACGTGCATTCAAAACTTTAGAATCAGTAATCTTCTGACCTACGGTATTGATCATATTTTGTGATGTATCTAAAAATAGCATTGTTCTAAATTCATTTAACAAATTCATTCCAACAAGACCGGTTCCACAGCCAAAGTCAATTGCATCTTTATTTTTGGTGTCTACTAAATATGCTTTAATAGCATCTGAAGACACCTTTGCAATTTGAACCCTCTCAGAAGTATCATATTTATTCGCCATCATTTCAAATTTATCCGTGTTTCCCAAGTACGTACCCCCTATATTATTTTTCATTGAAATTAGATATTTTTACTATTACTAAACACTCCATAACTGTAAATTGTTTTTCACAGTATGTAAGTGGGGCACCACTCTATTTCCACCAATGATTTTCAATAAATTCTACCTTATCCAAATTTACTGATTCCCCTATTCGAGGCGTCAAAATGATAATACCAGATTCTTTTGCCTTTTTAATGGCCCTATCAACAGGGTCAGTCCAAGTATGCATTGCAAGTGTGAATGCACCCCAATGAATTGGCATAAAACGCTTTCCTTTAACGTCTAAATGAGCTTGCACAGATTGTTCAGGCATCATATGAATATCCGCCCATTGCTTACCGTACTGACCGCATTCAATTAGTGTCAGATCAAATGGCCCGAATTTTCCACCGATTTCTTTAAAATGGGGGCCATAACCGCCATCGCCACTGAAGAAAATTCTTGTTTTGGTTCCTAAAATACACCATGACGCCCAAAGGGTTTTATCTCTGTCAAAAAGACCTCTACCAGAAAAGTGACGTGCTGGTGTACAAATGAACTTTATGTCCTCGAAATAAGTCTCTTCCCACCAGTTGTGCTCAGATACCTTACTCGGTTCTACTCCCCACTTAACTAGATTGTTCTTAACGCCCATTGGTACTATAAACTGTGTAGTTTTCCCCATTAATTGTCTAATAGTTGGAACATCTAAATGATCAAAATGGTTGTGAGAAATAACCACGACATCTATAGCAGGAAAGTCTTTCCCCTCAAGTGGAAGACGAATACTATATCTTTTCGGTCCAAATGGTGGAAAAGGTGAGGACCATTTACTAAAAATTGGATCAAATAAAATGCGCTTTCCATCCAATTCTAAATAAGTTGTTGAATGACCGAACCAAGTTATTGTATTTTTTTGATTATCCTTTACTTCACTAATTTTTAAAGGAAGCGGTTCAAGTGAAACCTTTGGTCTCTTAAGACCCATACTTGCTTTAAAATCTTTCACTATACTAATTAGAGAAGAAAATCCCATATTCATACTGGTCGGTACTTGATTTTCAAATTTCTTCATTTGAATTTTCCTTGTTTCATTGGATTTCTAATTAAAGTACTATTTTATCAGAATTTTAAAAACCTGCCCAAACTTGGACAGGTCTTTATCTTACCGAATCACCTACAATAACATTCTTATTTCTTAAACTTCTACCTATCGATGCATCTATATTGAAAACATTTAATTTTTTTTATATGCCCTCATTGAAAAGATATAAGCCACAACGGCTATGGCTGTACACCACCCAAGAGCAATCCAGATATCATTGCCTACTGCTTGACTTGATAGTAAAGCACGAATTGTTTCAACAATAGAAGTCACAGGTTGATTTTCCGCAAAAGCTCGAACTGCTGAAGGCATGGATTCGGTCGGTACAAAGGCAGAGCTTATAAACGGTAAAAAAATAATCGGGTAGGCAAATGCGCCTGCTCCATCTACGGTTTTAGCTGACAATCCAGCGATTACAGCTACCCAGGTTAAAGCCAGTGTAAACATCGCAAGTATACCTACTACAGCGAGCCATGGTAACACTCCTGCTGAGGAACGAAAACCCATAATTAAAGCCACCAGAATAATTACAATTACTGAAATCCCATTGGATATCAAGGAAGTCATTACATGCCCCCATAAAATAGTGGAACGAGCGATTGGCATCGAATGGAAACGCTCGAATATTCCTCGTTGTTTATCCGTGAACAAACGAAAAGATGCATAAGATATGCCACTAGAAATTGCCATTAGCAGAATGCCTGGCAATAGATAATTTACATAATTGTCAGCGCCCGAACGAATGGCACCACCAAATACATAGACGAATAAGAGCATCATGGCGATTGGCATGATCGTTACTGTAATAATGGTGTCCAAACTCCGAAAAATATGACGCATAGAACGTCCAAACATAACACTCAAATCACTAAAAAAATATTTTTTTGCTGTCTCCATTTAATTTCCCTCCCTTTTACCTATGATTGCGAGGAATACCTCTTCTAGTGTCGGTTGTTTTTCAACATACTCAACTTTTGCAGGTGGAAATAGTTTTTTCAGATTCGCAAGAGTGTCGTTCGCAATAATTTTGCCTTCATGTAGAATGGCAATTCTGTCAGCGAGTTGCTCGGCTTCCTCTAAATATTGAGTCGTCAGAAATACAGTGGTACCAGTATTCGCTAACTCTTTGACAGTTTTCCAAACCTCAATTCGTGCTTCCGGGTCTAGCCCAGTGGACGGTTCGTCTAGAAAAATGATCTGTGGTTCCCCTACTAGGCTCATTGCGATGTCGAGTCTCCGGCGCATACCACCCGAATAGGTGGATACTCTGCGATCTGCGGCATCGGTCAGTCCAAATCGTTTTAGTAAAACATCCGCAAGCTGATGTGGATTGGTAAGATGCCGAAGTTTAGAAATCATGGTAAGATTTTCTCTTCCAGTCAAGATTTCGTCTACAGCAGCGAATTGCCCAGTCAGACTGATCGATTGCCGTACGTAGTCTGGCTTCGCCACAACGTCAAATCCGTTTACAGAGGCAGTTCCACTATCCTGCTTAAGCAACGTGGTTAGAATTTTCACAATCGTCGTTTTTCCCGCGCCGTTGGAGCCGAGCAGGGCGAAAATCTCACCTCGCTTCACTTCAAAATCGACGCCCTTTAGGACTTCTATATCTTTAAAAGATTTTCGCAGACCTTTCACTTCAATTGCTTTTTCCATCCTGATATCCCCCTTCTATTCTGTTTTATCCGATGACTAAACTACTGTAATCCCCCCACACCTGAAATCAAGAGTTCTATTTATCCGTAACTTTTTTCATGGCCTTGTTAACTTCTTGGTCAACACATTCTTGATAGATGTCAGCGTACGTTTTTGAATCTTTGATTAGATCGTCACAGAAAGCCGCTACGTCACTTCCAGTCACTTCGAGCACGCCTTTCCCCAAGGTCGCGCCCTCTTCGAAAAGATCGATAATCCCCGTGAGCAAATCAGTTCCTTCAGTTAGTTCAACAGGGCCGACCTTAAAGAGATATTTTTGAATCTCTTTATAAACAATTTGATAATCTTGCGGGAGTGCTTTGACACGCGCCATGTGCGCTCGCCATTTTTTTTTGCCTTCGATGATATCTTGTATTCTCATTTAATCCTCCTATTTACCTAATTTTTTAGCGATATTTTTATTGAGTTGCTGGCGCCACTTGTCGCGATAAGACTTTGCCCCTTCTTCGCCGACTAGCGCTGAACAGAAGCCTTTGATATCTTCACCCAAAACCGCTTGGACACTCTGACCGTCTGCAGAAGTTTCCTCAAGCAGGCCAAGCACACCGTCAAGGATTGGAATGAGGTTACGACCGGTGAAATCTGAATGTGGCCAAATATTGGCCTTAATTTTTTCCCATGCCGCTTGATAATCAGCCGGAAGCTTTTTAGCTCTCGATTCAAAATTTTTCAATTCTTTAGTCATGTCGCTGCCTGTGATTTTTTCCCAAAAGTTCATTGTTTCAACTCCTTTAATTCATTCATTTTTGATGATACGAACTCCCATTTTTCCCAGAACTTCTGTAGTTCCTTTCGCCCTGCGTCGTTAAGTGTGAAAAACTTTCGCGGCGGCCCCATATCAGATGGCTTTTTTGAAATTTCCACCAATTTGTTTTTCTCAAGACGCACCAAGATGGTATAGACTGTTCCATCCACAACGTCAGAAAATCCTAGCGCGTTCAGTCGTCGCGTAATCTCGTAACCGTAGATTTCCTCGTGGCTGATGATTTCAAGAACACAGCCTTCCAGTACACCTTTGAGCATTTCAGTAAGGTTTTCCAATGTAATATCTCCTTGCTATTCTGTATGACTTGTATTCAGTATTACTTACTACCAGTATATAGTATCACGCAGTAGTGTTGTTGTAAAGTGGTCCTCAATGATAAACAAGTTTAATAAAAGTGTTTATTCAAAAAAAACGCGCTTATCCTTTCGGAAGCGCATTTTGGTTAAAAATATATAATTGCTCTTTTCTAAAATTTATGTTTTTTCTTCATAAAATCCTCTATATTCTTTTGGCAAAAGTTCAGCAATACTCGTCATAATATGATTTAAAGAATTAGCTTCCCAGTTTCCTTTGGTCTCATCATCACTTTTTTTAGGTAAATTGAAAACTTTACCTATGTTGATATTTATGTCTGCATCGGTAAATGCTTCTTTACTCATGTCCTGATTTATAGGCATAAATTTTTCCGTACCCCAAATACCTATTGGCACTATTGGAGCGTTGGTGAGCTTTGCAAAGAGCAAAATTCCTTTTTTCCCTTCAGACATCTTTGCTGTTCTGCTCCGTGTCCCTTCGGGAAATATTAAAATGCTGTTCCCTTCTTTTACTGCGTTAATGACTTTTTTAATCGCATCTTTATCAGGTGAATTTGGCAAAATTGGGATTGATCTGACGATTTTAAATCCTAAATTTGTTAGAGAATTAGATTCTAATTTTTTTCCAGCAATAAAGATAACATTCTCTTTTTCCAATACTTTATTTAATACTAATCCATCAGAATTACTTAAATGATTGCACACAAACAGATAAGGTCTTTTAAAATCACTGTTTAAATTTTCAAGTCCTTTTATATGTAATCTCGCATGCTTTTTTATCTGCGAATTAACAAAAAAACTGATAAATTTGATTATTATAGGTTCAGGCAATAGACTAACAAAAGACAATAATAATTTATTCATTTATACACTAACCTCTTCTTATATTCATCATTAACTGATACTTCTATATCTTTAGAAACTAATTTAAATCATTTTGTCCTTATTTCTAAATTTATACCAATTACTTAGTTGAAACATTTTCTTACTAAAAAGCTGTCCAAATTTGGATAGGTATAATTTTAATGTTATTCCTTTGGAAGTAAACGATTTTAAAAATTGAGTAGAATTCGGGACTTAACAAGTTTAAAACTATGAATCCTTCTTGGCAACACTTATTTATCAACAATGTAATTCCGAAATTGCATGAAAAAGAATTTAGTAAATACATGAATTTACATGGACATACCAAATAAAAAAACTCCCCATTTTGCAAACAGATTAAATAATTTCATCTGTTCACTTAATGGGGAGCACATCTTTTTTGTCTTATATTTATTGTAATATTAAAATTATTTTATAAATCCACCGCTAAATCAGATAATTTTTTGCGCAAGCGTAGTTAACTCATGCAGCACATTAACAATCTTTTGAGATTCTTGTTATCAAATTATATTTCGTTGCGATAAATTCATTTAAATAGTTTTATTGTTCCCGTATTGTTTAGATGTACAAATAGAGATATTGTAATTGGAAAACCAAACAAACCTATAACTCCCAAAAGTTTCGCTCCAACAAACATGCTCATTAAAGCAACAACAGGATGAATCCCAAGCTGACCTCCAACAATCTTTGGTTCTAAAATGTTTCTAATAATCGTTACAAAGATATAAGCTACAAGTAAACCAATGGCCCTCTGTTCATCTCCTTGGAAAAACGTCATAATCGTCCACGGAATCATGATTCCACCCGTTCCCAGCACAGGTAAAATATCAAATACGGCAATTAAAAGTGCAATCAATATTGCATTTGGTATACCTATGATAGTAAGTCCTATAGATAATTCAACAAATGTAATTGAAATGATTATTGCATAAGATCTAATTACCACAAAAAGTGTGTTCACCATATATTGCTTGATGGTGTTTATAATCTCATTTCCTCTTTTTGAAAACTGTCTTTGTATAAATGATGAAAGGATTTCAAAGTCAATTGCTATAAAGAATGTCGAAATGATCATCAATAAAATTTTAATCAAAAAAACTGGTAACGAAGATGCTATATCAGACAACGACCCTACTAATGCCAATGAAATTTTTGTGACGTTTTCTCCTAGTGAACTCACAAACTGGTCAAATCCTTCGTTCAGTACTTCTACAATGGCAGGATCTATACGGTGAACTTCCTTCTCAATACCATTAAAAGTGGTAATAAGAAATGGCTCCAACTGATTCTCATAGATTGCAGGCAGTGACGAAACGATTCTAGAAACCGTCGAAATAAACTTGACACCTGCCAATGAAACAAGTACACCCGCTGTACTGTAAAATATTAACACAAGGATAAACGATACAATTTTACGTGGTATTCTTGTAGATTCCGAAATTAACTTAGCCGGTTTTTTTAGTAAATATGCGATTACAAACGCAAATATAAAGGGGCTTACTAAAGAAACGGCATACTTAAAAATGATGTAGGCAATAAAGGTTATCAGAAAAATATAAATTGTATTTATGATGAATTGCTTCTTCTTGTTGTATGGTGATTGCATTATTTCCTCCAATCTATCAAAATCGATTGTGCTCTTTAAAACAAGTTTTCATTTAAAGAAAACCGTTCTCAAGATCAGCTAAAGAACGGTTAAGTATAATATCTATTCCTCTGTTTCCAGAAAAGAATCTACTTGATTATCTACGCGAATGATTGCCTTCTCAATCCGTTTATTCGTCACTTCTATAGCTTGAATATGCAAATGCTTGTACCTCACTTCACTAATTTTACCTTTAGGAGGAATATTTCCAAACAGACTAATTAAGAAGCCGTTTAAAGTCTCATAATCTTCAACAGGTAGTTCAACCTCAAGATGTTCTTCGAGTTCATCAAGGCTAATCATGCCGCTTACCTCGAAAGTCGTTTTGTCAATTTGTTTGAGTTCTTTATCCCCTTCTTCATCATACTCGTCAAATATATTTCCAACTATTTCCTCAACAAGATCCTCTAATGTCACAATTCCAGCAGTACCACCATATTCATCTATTACAATAGCTATATGCGTTTTAACTACTTGAAAATCAATGAATAATTCATCAATCTTTTTCTGCATTGGTATATAGAATGGTTTCCTGATAAATGAATCCAATTTGAAGTTCTTCTCAGCATCCTCAGTAATAAGTGTTAGAAGATCTTTAACATGTAATATTCCAATAACATTGTCAATGCTCTCATCATAAACCGGGATTCTAGAGTACTGCTGTTCTTTTATAATATTAATAAGTTTTCTCAGTTCAATGTTAGCTGGAATTCCAACTAGTTCCATTCTATGTGTCATTATATCTTCTGCCGTTTTATTGTTAAACTCGAAGATATTGTTGATCATTATTTTTTCGCGTTCATCAATAGCACCTTTTTCTTCACCAACATCAACCAACAATCTAATTTCTTCTTCCGTTACATCATCATCTATTGAATGAGGGTCAATACCAAACAATTTTACAAAGAAGTTTGTTGAGGCTGTAAGAAGCTTAACAAATGGGCTAGTAACTCTCGACAATACAGTAAGGGGTGTCACAACAAAGAATGCTATTCCCTCTGATTTTTTCATTGCAACACGTTTAGGCACTAACTCACCAAGTACCAATGTAAAGTAAGACAAAATTATTGTGATTACAATTACTGTAGTTACTTTGAGAAATGATTCTGAAACCGGTAGAGTAAATCCTTTTAGTACATTTACTAATGGGTCTGCAAACGATTCAGCAGCGAATGCACTTGCTAAAAATCCAGCTAAAGTTATACCAATTTGAATTGTTGCCAAAAATCTGCTCGGTTCACTCAACAATTTAACCAATTGCTTCGCTTTTTTATTTCCCTCATCTGCCATCAGCTTTATTTTGTTATCATTTAGTGATATAAGCGCAATTTCAGATGCAGCGAAAAATGCATTCACTGCAATTAGAACAAATAAAAATAATATTTTAGTAATCAAAAACTTTATCCTCCTATAATTTTAGAAACAAAAAAAAGACCACAAAAACACAGCACAATCACTGCATCATGGACTACGATGGTAAAATGAAGTTATGATTTTTATAAGTCTATGTTTAGTTTTTCTAAACTCACATACAACATACTTAATACTCAACGTTTCCCCAGGTTCATCGTCCATTTCCGTTGCCGCTCCCTTTAAATAAATATAAATAAATTTTACATTAAGCTATATATGTCGTCAATCCTAGAATATAAGTTCTCAAGGACAATCAATTTAGAGACCCAATAATGTGCTGAAGCACAAGTAAGCCCATATCTAATTCTAACTCCAAGACCTCCAACTTGTAATCTGCAACACTTAGATTTTGCAACATAAAAAACTCCCTATTATGAATACAGATTTTATTCATCTGTCCACATAATGGGGAGATATAATTATAGATCTTGCTGTTTTATATTATTTTTATAATTTCTATTATAACTCTACTGCTAGATCAGATAACTTTTGCGCAACCGCATCTAACTCATGTAGGACATCAACAATTTTTTGAGTTGCTTTTGCCTGTTCCTGATTAATACTGCTGTTGCTTTCAATATTGTTAGCTACTCGAGAGATTGACTTTTGAAAGCTAATTAAATTTGTATTGATTTCTGATGTAGAGCGATTACTCTCTTCTGCCAACTTTCCAATCTCTTTAGCTACAACACCAAAACCTCGGCCTGAATCTCCTGCTCTGGCAGCTTCAATAGAAGCATTTAAACCAAGCAATTTGGTTTGCTCAGATACTCTCCGAATAAAGTTAAGAATATTAGTGGTTTTGTTTACTTGCTCTGTTGCTTCATTAGAGTCCTTGATTAATGTAGCACTACTTTCAAGTAAGCCCTTTGCCATATTGTTCACATCGTCTACATGCTGTAGAGCCTCTTCGATGGTGGAGGTTACCTTATGTGACTGTTGTTGAAGGTTAACCTTCAAATTTTCATCCTTAAGGTAATTTTCAACCAATCCGGTCGCAATTTTGGCAACTGGAGTTATAATTTCTAAGGTCCCAGCTATCCCAAAGGTTCCTATTCTTACATGGTTGAAAGTGATTACTTGATTGTAACCTTCTTTCATTTTACCAACAGAGGCTTCTTCATCCTCTTTAGTCACTGCAATATACTCAATATTACTTGTTAAGATTTTTTGAGCACCTGCATGTGTGATACCTAGTCTTGTTTTTGCCGAATCAGCAATAATCAAGCCCTCTTCATTACAACAAATAGAATGGAACCCTGTTTGCTTATAAATAAAATTTACAATTCTCCAACTTATTTCTTCTGTCAGTTTCATACCGCTTCTAGGCTCCTTCCCTTACAGCTTCAAGTTATCAAAAATACATCTAAATTGACATATACTATTTTAATTTTATCATATTATTTTAAAGGAAATTACTATTTTTATAGATTCATAATCTATATTTTTGAGTTCGTTAACAGGTAGTCCTTTTCCTCACCTAAGAGTTTTACTTAATTTATGAACTACCCATTTTTTGTGCTTTCTACTTAATTCTCCTAACCAGGATAAAACCTCATTATGGTTATTTATGTCTTGCACCAACCAACCAACATACCCTCAACATAAGTCAATTAACCCTGTATAAAATCGTTGAATTTGAATATTATGGCATAGTCCCGACAACCGGGGTACCTTGTTTAGGTGAAATATCCACTGCAATGTCTGATGCTTAATAGAGGACAAATATGTCAAGGAAAACGTATCATAGGTGTAACTTTTAGGTTGAACAAGGAAAGAAAATTTTATGGTGACTGGAGGGAAAAATTTGAGCAGTATCATTTTAAAAACTAACAAACTATGCAAAAACTTTAAAAGTGGAGAACACGAGCAACGTGTATTAAAAAATCTTGATATTGATATTTATGAACAAGATTTTACCGTTATCATGGGTTCGTCCGGTGCGGGCAAATCCACCCTGCTTTACGCATTGTCCGGAATGGACAGTTCAACAAGCGGAACCATCCGTTTTTTCGACAAAGATATTGCCAGTCTGAATAGCGACAAACTAGCAGTGTTTCGCAGACAGAATTGTGGTTTTGTGTTTCAGCAAATGTTTTTACTGGATAACATGAGTATCCTGGATAATATTTTAGCCAGTGGTTTACTCATAGGAAACGACAAAAAAGCCATCATCGCTTACGCGAAAGAACTGCTCACAAAGGTTGGTTTAACCGAAACCATTTGGAGAAAATTTCCGACACAACTTTCGGGTGGTGAAAATCAACGTGCCGCAATCATTCGAGCATTAATTAACAAACCTAAGGTCGTTTTTGCTGATGAACCGACCGGTTCTTTGAATTCTGCGGCTGGGAAAGCAGTGTTGGATGTCTTGACTGATGTAAACAACAGCGGTCAAAGTATCATCATGGTAACACACGACCTGCATTCGGCGAGAAGAGGGAACCGGATTTTGTACATAAAAGACGGTGTGATCGGCGGCGAATGCAACTTGGGCAAATATGTGAGCGGTGATAAACAGCGCCATCAAAAGCTTCAGGATTTTCTTTTCGAAATGGGGTGGTAACGTGAATAAATGTTGGCTGCACGCCAGTGCAAATATTCGAAAAACGAAATCCGTTTCCGCTACGCTTGTAGTTATGTTTATTATTGCGTCCTTTCTGCTCAATGCTGGTCTTTTGGTTGTGATCAATTATGGGGGCTTTTTTAACACATTGAAAAAGGAGCTTTCGCCTGCGGATGTTTACTACATGCTACCAGACACGCTTTACACGGATGAAGTAAAATCCTATCTACACCGGAACGAACATATCCAAAAAATTCAGACAAATGAAATGATGCTACTCGACTCAAAAATTTCCTCCAAAGGGAAAATGAAGTCCTTTAATATCTTATTTAATAACATGGATGAACAAAGAGAACTATCCAAATGGAAGTTCGTCGGTGATCATTTACCAGCAGAAGAAATGTCTGTTTATGTTCCGGATATTTTTAAAGCCGTCAGCGGGTATCAGCTGAACGATAAAATCAAACTAAAATATACTGATAAAAAAACAGCCACTGAAAAAACGTTGTCTTTTACCGTAAAAGGCTATACGGAAGACATCTTTTTCAGTTCCCACGATACGGGATTCATGGGATTTTATCTGACGTCGGATACCTATCAAAAGGTTGCAGACATTATAAATAATCCCAACAATAACATGCATGTGGTCTTTACGAATCTGGATTTAAATTCCGCCTCACTGCTAGCTGGAGATGTATCATCCATGTTTGTAGTGATTGATCTTGAACTGGTCGAAATGGCTCGTTGTATGATGGCTAGCATGGTTTCTGTTATGATGGTTGTCTTTTCTATGATTATCGTGATTGTCTGTCTTTTAGTCGTACGCTTCAGAATCGTAAACAGCATAGAAGATGACGTCACTAAAATCGGCTCCTTAAAAGCAATAGGTTATACCAGCAGGCAAATCATTCTTTCCGTCATTTTGCAGTTTTCACTTTTAGCAGGCATCGGATGCATTATTGGAATCGCACTCTCCTACCCTGCACTGCCTGCGGTCGCCACAGTATTTGAGCAACAATCGGGCTTGAAATGGGAACAGGGATTTGACGGAGTAATTAGTTCATCAGCCCTTTTTATATTATTGTTTATTGTTGTTCTGGTTGCCTGGATCGCTGCACGTCGCTTGAGCAGACTTAATCCAATCAATGCACTACGGGGCGAAACATCTACCCATGGTTATAAAAGAAACTACTTGCCACTGGAAAATACAAAAGGGCATTTGACGATTGTATTGGCTTTTAAGTCTGTCTTGCAAAGCATGAAACAAAACATCATGATTGGGGTTATTCTTATAGCGGTAACGTTTGCAGGTACTTTCGGTTTGATTATGTTTTATAACACAACTATCGATACCAAAGCATTTGCTGAGGTTCCAGGGATGGAAATATGCAATGCAATCGCTGTTCTTAACCCTGAAAAAGATCATGCACAGGCAGTGAAAAAGATTGAAAGCATGGATCATGTTCGCAAAACGCAATATTTGGATGAAGTAAAAATAAAGATTGAGGGTGGCGAAGCTTCTGCATTTGTAATGGACGATTACTCGAAAAAAGAATCCAAATTAGTTTATGAGGGCCGTTATCCAAAAACCCATAATGAAATAACCCTCGCTGGCGTTTTAGCGGAAAGGTTGCATAAAAAAATTGATGACACAGTAACCGTTAACTTTGGAGAGAGAGAAGAAACTTTTAAAGTTGTAGGGTTATCAAATGGCTCTTCTATGGGAGGGATAAATGCTTCCATATTGTCGGAAGACTTTAGACAGCTCAATCCGGACTATAAGCAGCAGGCTTTATATATTTATCTTGAAAAAGGAACTGATGCCGCTGGATTCGTTGAACAATTAAAGGGGCTATTTGATAAGGAGCTGTTACTGGGAGCGTTAAATTTTGATAAACAGATGGCTGAGGGTATGGCATCCTATCAGAATATAGTTGCTGCTATGGGGATTGCAATGCTTGTGATTACACTGCTTGTGGTTACGTTGGTTTTATATTTTGTGATTAGTTCCTCGGTAATTCGAAAAAAGCGGGAGTTGGGGATTCAGAAAGCAATCGGATTTACCACTTTTCAGTTGATGAACCAGCTCGCAGTCAGCTTTACGGTTCCAATCATCTTTGGAGCAGTTATTGGCACCCTTTTAGGGTCATTTTATACAAACGCGCTGATGTCTGTGTCGATGAAAGGCATGGGGGTTATGAGAGCTGGATTTATTGTTAATCCATATTGGACGGTTGGTTTTGGTGTGGCAATCATACTATTATCTTACCTGTTATCTCTATTGATTACATTGCGGATCCGAAAGATTTCTGCTTATACGCTTGTTACAGAGTAAGCTAGGAACGGTACAAATTACGTTAAGAATCGAATTTTAAAAAATACAATATTAGTTGCTTCTGGTGAAACTTGGGATGTTTTATATAAAGCCAACAATCCTGGAATTTGGCCATTTCATTGTCATATAACACACCATATGTCAAATAATTTTACGAATGGCGCTGGAAGAAAGTTTACCACTTTAGTATACAAGTCATAAAAAATGCCAATTAAATCTTGCTATAGATTTAATTGGCATTTTGTTCTTATAGAATAGAAGCTGCAATAACAAAGAAAATGGAGGAATAAATAGTTGATGAATACTGCCTCTACTTTAATTGTTGTTCTATAGATTTAGTTATATCTGAAATAACGTTACCTGTATGCTTTGTTTCTTTTTTTTCGATTAACATTACCCAGCACTCGTCTTTAGCCACTGGCTTATGTCTAATACCTTTTTTAACTACATAAAAATCACCTTCATTTAGGGTGACTATATCTTCATCCAAATGTAAATCAAAGCTTCCTTTTATAACATAAAACATTTCATCTTCATTTTCATGATCGTGCCAAACGATGTCACCTTTTAACTTAGCTATTTTTATGTAATCTTCATTCACATCAGCTATTACTCTAGGAGACCAATAATCCTTAACTGAATTGAACAATTCAAGTATATTTCCATTTTCTTTCATATAATTTTATTCACCCTTCTTTACTTTTTATTATTTATTTTAATTTTTAAAATCTAAAAAAGCATTGATTAATTTTTCTAGAATGAAAGACACCATTTATAACAATTGTATCAATATCTCCATCCCTTTTTGTCTTAAGGTTTGAAGTGAACTTAGAAATGAGTTGCTGTAATTCGATGCCATCTACGTCTTTTGCCTTTTTTAGAAATTTATTGGCATTCTCACCATTTAAAATTTTAACTTGCAAATCATACCAGTAGATAAATACTTTTTTATCCTTCTTGATCTCATAGGAAAAAACATGACCTGACGATTGATCCGTATTATTTTTCATCTGTTTACGTCTCCCCATTAAAACTAATAAAAACTCATCCTTATCATCTCATGTAAACTCATACCACTATTCACGGACGCAATGATGTTTTCCGAAAATCAAGCTCTTTTCAGCTTTTCCTATCTATTTTACATAATTTCCCTCTTCCCTTACCCATTTTTACTATTTTCTGGAATATAAAATAAAGAAGTTTTCCTAGATTGAAACAGGAAGACTTCTATTTCGAGCGTTTTTTATGTTTAAGACCAACATAGTGTAAAACTCAAACATCATCCCCCTTTAATTTACAAAAAAATACAAAAATTTTTTTCTATTGTGACAATTTCCTAATGTCCTACCAAATAAAATATACACGGAAAGGGGGGCATTTTGATGATTCCACCAATTACGCGAATTAACGCTATCCCTAAATATTTACCTAAGAAAATTAATTCAGACAAAAAAGAAAAGACGTTGAAATCCTTAAATGATAGAAAAAGTATCTTTTTTAATGTAGGTGAAGGAAGAACTAGGATCGATATTAAAGCTTAATGAAAATTACTTACTATTGAAACATCGTTAGAAGAATCCAATGTATGGATTCTTTTTTAGATTCAATGCACTTGTTTCAGAAACTTAGTTAGTAGGAGTAATTTGTCACCCGTGAATTTCCCATGTGACGGTGACTGTATCCTCAAGGACAATGTCATCGGCAGTAATGTCTAACATGGGTACCCCTTTATCAGCCGTCTCAATCATTGCACTTTTATTCAAAGTAACCACTTGCTTTCGAATCTCAATTTCGCTCCAAGAGTAATCGATATTATTGACAGCACCTAAACTCACACCAGATGCGTAGCATAATATTTCGGCTTTTCTCCTTGAGTCCTCAACGGCTTTGGCAATCAAGTAATTCTTAGCTTGATCGGTATCCTTAAGGGTATGAAATACCTGAAAAGTGGGTCTGACTCTGCTTCGAACAACAGTATCTATAACAGAAGAAAGCATACGACTACTTATAGGAAATTCAATTTTGAAGATGTGTTCACATACATACCCAATAAATCGTGACTTCCATACTTGACCTTCCTGATAGGATTCAAATTCGGGTCTCACTTCAAATCGAATCGTTTTAAAATCCTCTTTTTTGAAACCATGATTTTGTAGATCGTTTTTTAATGTCTCGAAATCATTAATTGCTTGTTCAATCGTTCTTTGATAGGTGGGATGACGCGTCTCAATTCCGAACTGTATTCTCACTAAGTCTGGCGGCACAGAGATTTTCCCTCTCCCTGTAACCTTTATTTCTCTATTCATCAAAACCACCTCAACATTCATACTCTAAATAATCTATGTTGTTGATTCCGTTTTGCCTACAAAAAAACTGAACCCTATGGCTCAGTTAGACATCATTGAGAGAAGTAGAATTTTCATATTTTCTTATTCATCAAAAAGAAATAAACATTCAGTTAATTATACTCATGGGGAATTTAGGTAATCGTTCTATGAATTTTTTTATTTTTATTTCTAACAATTACACAAACATAGTTTCAAACTTGGTAATATGTCGTACTTTTTTGAATATTTTTTAGAAATCAGGAGGCATACCATGACGAATACTAAATTTCAAAATGTTAAAAAAGTGCTTTGGGCAATTCTAATGGCAAATGTCGCAGTTGCATTGATAAAAATAATAGTTGGCACAATGATTAAAAGTTCAAGCCTTACCGCTGATGGCTTCCATTCAATCGCTGATGGCTCATCTAATATTATTGGTATTATTGGTATTGGTCTTGCTTCTAAGCCAGTGGACGAAGATCACCCTTATGGCCACAACAAATTTGAGACACTTTCTGCAATGTTGATTTCCGTAATGCTTTTTATTCTCGCCATTAAGTTGATATTGGATGCAATAATCCGTATACAACATCCAATTTCACCTAAAATTACTACAATAAGTCTTATCGCTCTAATTATCACGCTTGTTATCAATATTTTAGTTTCGGTGATTGAATATCGAAAAGGTAAGCAGATGAACAGTCACATATTAATATCAGATTCACTACATACTCGCAGTGATGTTTATGTTTCTATAGGAGTTCTCATTTCATTAATTTGTATTCGGCTCGGACTTCCTCCAATAATTGACCCAATTATGTGCTTTGTTGTTGCGTGTTTTATCATACATGCAGCGTACGAAATAATTTCTGATAATATCGGTACCCTTGTTGATAAGGCGGTTCTGGATCAGCAAAAAATAAAGGAAATTGTTATGAGCTTCGGACAAGTCAAAGATTCCCATAAAATCCGAAGTCGAGGTTCTGGTGATGATTTGTACATCGATATGCACCTTATGACAGATCCCACAATGAGCATTGAACAATCGCACGAACTTGTACACCATATTGAGGAGAGGTTAAATGCTGAGTTTCCACAGAACATCCAAATAATCGCCCATTTAGAGCCCTATTGGGAAGACAAGACTTATAATAATGATAAATAATTGAGATGTATATTTTTAATCTGAAGATCTATATAACACACTCAAATCTTTGCAATTAACCTATCAATTATCTGTGATACATCTTGTAAAATCGTTTTCCATTTTTCTCTTAAAGTTTTGCTTAATCCAATATGGAACCTTATCTCATAAGGCTCCACTCCTATGAGATAGCCCTTAATTGATTCTTTCTGCTGATACAATGATTGAAACAAGTGAAAGTTATGCGCTGATAAGTCTAAAGTTTGACATTCATGTAAATTGGCAAGTGGATAAACAGTTATCTCTCCTGGTTTTTTTCCTGAAAATACTGCATCCACAATGATAACAAATGTAGCCTTCTTTATTTGATCCATGCAGTAATCTATATCTGATTCTCCAATTAAAAAAGTTACATGAGATGTACGATTCAGCTTGGATAGTTGCTCAATTAGATAAATTCCAATTCCATCATCCATCATTAATCGATTGCCTATACCTAAAACCATTATTTTTTCCATTAAAACACCTTTATGGTTTTCACTTGTTTTCCTGGACGATATACATGAGTCGCACATGACATACACGGATCAAAGGAACGAAGAATTCTACCAATCTCTGCAGGTTTATCTGGATTCTGAATGGGTGTACCGACTAAGGCCTCTTCAGCAGTACCTCTAAAACCATTATCATCTCTAGTTGAAAAATCCCATGTGGAAGGTGTAATGATTTGATAGGAAGAGATTTTATTATCTCGAATCTTTAACCAATGGCCTAAAGCCCCTCTCGTTGTATCCACTAACCCTCTTCCTGTTGTCAATTCTGGAAGTTCATATTTTTTTTGTACATCTACTCCTGGAATAATTTGCTGAAGTAATATTTTTATAATTCTTGTGATTTTCTTTGCTTCTAGTGCTCTGGCAATCGTTCGATCCATAGCGGAGATTCCGTTGTTATAGGCTCCACTTAGTATTAATCTTGCCAATGGTCCGACCTCAAAAGGGCGACTATTATATCTTGGTGCCTTCACCCAGGAATAGGCTTTTTCTTTGTCCATATCCGGCTCTGTTACTTCTTCATTTGGTTTATTGCTGTCAGTTACTGATTTAAAATAGGAGTAATCTATTTTTTCTTGAATTTTGCTTTCATCAAATGCTTCAACAGATTCCATTGTGGATACAAGTGGATCAACATATAGTGTGCCTAACTCCTTATAATGGTTAAAAGCACCATAGGTTAAAAGGTTGCCATACCCTCTGCCAATGCGGAAATAGTCTGCATAGAAATGCGATATCTCATATACATCTGGAATCATTTTTTCATCAATAAATCTGGTAATTTCCCCTAAAATAGAATCGATATGTACGACCTTCTCGGCTGTTGCCTGTGTTGTTATCCCTCCAATAAAAACCCCATGATTATGTGGAGCTTTACCTCCTAAAACGGCTAACATCTCGTGAGCTAGACGACTGTACTTGAGGGAATCAAAGTAATGCTGCGAAATCCGGTCATTACTGTTTTTGGGTAATCGAAAATCGTCATGGTCGGACTGAAAAAGAGAGTTTTGTTCAAACTTTACATAGTCAGGAACAGTATATTGATAAAAATGGCGTATATGATTTTGTAAAAACTCACAACAATGAATGATATCTCGCAAATATTTTCCTTGTTCCATTGGTTCAATGTGCAAAGCATCTTCTAAAGCACGGGATGAAGCAATTGAGTGGGCTGCAGAGCAAATGCCACATATTCGCTGTGTAAAATAAACGGCATCAAACGGACTTCTCCCTACTAACATTTGCTCAAAGCCGCGAAATAAATTCCCTTTTGTTTTAACATCAACGACTTTATTCTGGTCGATAATCACATCAATTTCCATAAAACCGCTAATTCGTGTCAATGGATTAATCACAATTCTCTTACTCATTCTTCACCACCCTTGTCGTATCATAGCTAATGAACGGTGCCATGGCATCTGGAAAACCAAACTGAGCACAGCCAATGCATGGCGTATTATCTCCTATCGGCCAATTCACATGACCATTCCATTGTCTTGTTGGACAATCTACTCTCGTCACAGGTCCCCGACATCCGAGCTTAAATAAACATGTTTGATCGCCTAACTTCTCAGCAAAAATCCCTCGGTCAAAAAACGGCCTTCGCGGACAACGGTCATGGATAATCGTGCTATAAAACATTAAAGGCCGGTTTAAATTGTCTGTTTCCGGCTCCCCATATAATAAAAGATGCGCTAATGTCCCTAAAAACCAGTCTGGATGAACAGGACATCCTGGAAGTTTAATCATGTTTTTGTCAGGTAGGACCTGTTGTAGCCCCACAGATTGGGATGGATTGGGTTTTGCTGCACTTACCCCGCCATGTGTGGCACAAGCCCCCACTGCTAAAATATGTGAAGCCCTTTCCCCGAGCATCTTAGCTGCATGAAGGCCAGTAAGAGGCTTTCCTTGCCAGCTGCCGATAATATTGTATAAACCATTATTTTTTAACGCCACAGCTCCCTCAACTGCCAAAATAAACTCTTCGTTCATCGCCTTTATTAATTTCTCGATAGCCCGATCACCCTCAGCGGCCATTAAACTATTGCAATAACAAAGATCAACCATTGAATTTAACGTGTACTCAAAGTCGGGATTCTGCCCGTTTAATAAGGAAATGATATTACCGGAACAACCATTTAATTCTAAGTATATGAGTGGTTTTTTCTTGATAATCCCCTTTTTGATGTTCTTCAGTGCTGTACTTGTTAACCTTTCAGCAATAGCTTCATTTGTTAAAGACTTTGGCACTAATATTTGTCCTTTCATCAAACCAACCTCCCTACAATGGGTATTGTAGCTAAGATCGATTGCTTCCCGTCATGACAAGAAGCAAATTCCTGCGAATAATCTTTGCCTGCAATTAAGCCAAAGTGGGTAGCAGCAGCCCAGGCACGGTTGGTAGTCACGTCATAGACAATGCCATTAACCGCAACATAGGCAGGTCTCCCATTTTTTCCATTAAATTTGGCTAATTCTCCAATTGTAAATGTTCGTTGATTAGATTGTGATATAGGTGTATTGGGTAAAGGAGTAATAGAAGGAATCTGTCCTTGATTTAAATTCCATGAAGGAACTGGAGCTGATAGTTGTGAAGGTAAAATATGATAACTAGCTTTTTCTTGATTCACCAACCATTCAGTAAGAAAATGAATAGTTGAAAGTGCATCCCATAACCGTTGAAGAATTTGTTGATTAACAGAAGTGTCACTCATTGTAGATAACGTATTGATATCATAACGTGATTGTGTAACAAGATAATTTATTTGCATTCGTATCATTTCGATGTTTTGCATGATATTATCCCCTTTAGTCCATTCCTCCTATCCTATGCTTACGTATCAGAATGATTAACAAATTAAAGGCAAAAGCTAACCAGATAAACGATTATATCTTTTTGTTTTAACTACGGCACTATTATATCCACTTTGCTAGAATCATGTAATCTAGCTTCTTCTGAAGCTATTTTAATAATCTCCGACAAAAGTTTTTATTACAAAAAAGTAAGAGCCTTCCATTTAGGAAAGGCTCTATACTCACTATTACATCTTTATTTATCTTTTTTTACAAGCAAAAAAACACACTCAACATGCCCCGAGTGTATTTCACAGTACAATTTCAAATCGTAAAAACAGTTAAGACAGAGTATTAATCAATCTTACGCCACTTCAAATTAAGCGCTTTTATATAACTTACTTCAAAGTTCATTTCTTCATTTTGTAAAACATCATCAGCCCAAAAAATACTTTCGTCTTTAACAACTAATGTCCCACCATAAATCTCACGAGAAAAGTTCTCTTGTGCTGGTATCAAGTTCATTGCAATTAATCCTTCAAAACACAACTCTACAATTCCGTACCAACCTGAGTTGTCAAATGTAACAGTTAATCTTCTTTGCCCATAATCTTCTTCATAAACTATTTTTTCAATAATTGAATCATGAAATCCCACAAAATCTTTTAAAAAATCATTCGCATCTTCTTCAGTTGAAATGTAAGTCCAAATATTGATATCTTCCGGCTTGCGGATTTGAATGTTAACTTGCTCTTTAGCTACACTCTTTTCATTTAATAATCGAAACATAAAATCAAAATTTTGAAACACTTCATCATAGCCAGAAAAAGATTCTACATTATCTTTAAATCCATGATCTTTGCAATATTTTTTAAATTTCAATAAATATGTTTTTTCATAAGTCACCCAACCATTTTGGTCAGAATTGATTACTGCATACTTTGGTGTTAACTTCTGTTCGCTTTTATCAATATAATCAACCAGTTCAAATGAGCAAGTAAAAGGATTTAGTAAAATTGCTTGCTGATAATATCCTTGATTCAATTTTCCATACACGATTGACTTGTAAAATCTATCATTATCTTTATCATATACACGTACAAACATTTTACTCATCTCTACAATTTTATTGTAAGTCTTTGCTTATCTATTCTTTCACAAACAATGCGACACTTTCGCAGTGTCCCGGGTGTATTTAAAAGATAGAAGAAACTTGATAAAAGCTATTACAATTTATATTTAATTGCAATAGTTGAACTAAATCCACTTGGAGTCGTGTTTAAAACCTTGTCGTTGCTCTTCATCATAGAATACATTGCAGCACAGACGGTAGGCATGCAATTCTTTAGATTAAGCTTACTGTGGATATCACCCGAGACTACATCGACTTCCATAAAACCTTTAAACCTGCATTCCTCAAAATAATCCTCTAGATATTTAACAATCTCCTTTTTACCAAGATTCTTTTTAATATCCTTTTTTACATTCTGGTTTTTTTCAAAATCATTCAACTTCTTTACAGATTTTTCTTTTTCCTTTTTTTGTACTAATTTGCTCTGAGTTCGAGCAGTATTTAATTTAGGTTTATAATGTTGAATTAGTTCGTATTCAACTTTGTCATAATCAGTTGTAACTAGAAAGTATAAAAAGACTTGGTCTCCAGAAAGGTATTGATTCAATACTGCTTTGTTCATTTTGCAATTAGTGGATTGACCAGCAGAATTTTGATTAGACACACAACTTCGCGGGCTTATATTTCCATAACCATTATTAAAACGCTGTAAAAAATTTAAGCATTGTCCAATGTAAACCAATTCATTATTAAAGAAATAAGCATACACGCCAGAAACAGAATCCCATTTTGGATGAATAGAAAATCTACAAAATGGACCTTCTCCATATTTATGTAGAATATATCTCTTATTATCTATTAATTTTAGATGTGGTGAGAAAAGCTTGATATCTCCATTTATATCTCTGACAGGGGCTAATTCCTGTACAAACTCAAACTCATAATTAAGTAGTTTTTTTCGATATTGATACTGCTCTGAGAATTCAATCCAAAAATTCACAAATGCTCTCTCGATAGTTTTAAACTCAATTATATTACCAGTCGAATCTACAACTCTAATATCTTCTGTTCTTATAATAAGATTTATATAAGAAGTCTTAGTTATTCCATAATTGTTTTGTGCGCATAAAACTACTAAATTATCTCCTTGTATTTCTGACTCCAATATCTCAATTGATAGTTTTTTAAAATCAACTATCCTATCAAATTTTAAATTAGATTCTGGCTCGTAAAAATAAAACAATTCTGGTTTTGTTAATTCTAATGTTAAATGCTTAACATCTAAATTAATTTTTTCCGTTAAATAAGGAATATCAACTATCAACTTTAAGAAATTTCCTTCATAAAAGATATTTTCAATCCTACCATCATGAAGATGATTAAAGAGTGTCTCTTGTACCTCTAAGTTCATAGGTCCTCCTATTCAATTTTTTATAATTGGTCTGAATATAATAAACTATTTTTTAATTTTAGGTGGGAATAATGAATTGTTTATAGAATTCTTAGCACGAATATTTCTTTATTAATAAGTCAAACTTTTTAAAGTACTTTTCAATTTTTGAGGCATCTGTCTTTGAATTCAAAAAGGGTTTACCTTTACCACAAATCAAAATATCCTTATCTAATAATTCATTATACTCAAACTGTAGATACGGTTTGAGCGATTTTCCTATAAGGTAGGGTGATGATGCAAGAATTTGGGTAATCTCTTCGGTCGTATAGAATCTCGGAGCAAAGTCTAATCGTTTCAAACTTTTCATTCGGGCGTAAATTGAAATACTTACAGTTTTCTTGCTTTTAAAACAAAAGTTAAAGGCAGCATCTTTGCTTTTTTTGCAAAAGTACTATTTTCGTTCCACGATGAAATAATTTCATCATCTGATTCCTCAATCATTTTCTCAATTACAAACCCTGCTTTTGCCAACGCATTCACATAGGTTGATAGTTTTCGATCCGATAATGTTAGCTCACTTTCATCAAGAGCTACCGAATACCAAGATTCATCGAAATAGCATTTTTTAAAAGCAAGCATATTATTTTCTGCGGCTACACATTTGTGTATCGGGTGAGACCAACTGAAAATGAATATACCGTCCTTTTTAAGGTAGGAAGCTATCCTGCAAAATGTCACCTCAAGGTCGGTGGTCCAGCCTATGGCATAAATCGAATAAACAAAGTCAAAATAATCTACAGGTATGCCGCATTCTTCTTCCATTGGAGAACAGATAAATTTTGCTGATAGACCGCATTCCGTCAAATGTTTTGTTGCTTTTTCGATTTGTTTTTTTGATATATCAATACCCCATAGTTCAGAAGTTTTGAGTTCCCCCAGATATTGCATGGAATGACCAGATCCACAGCCTATCTCGAGCATCTTTTTTCCAGATACATCACCAAAAAGTTGACATTTTTCCTCAGAGATAAATGCTCCATAAAGAGGAAGCGCCGTTGCTCCTAAAATGTCATTCCCTTTTGTATCCCAAAAGAGGCTGTTTGTTTTGTGAACAGAATTCTTGTCCATGTCGGCCGAAATGGTACAGCCAACCTCATCAGCACCAATTATGTTTGTTCTATAAGCAGAATTCTTTTCCATGACTATACCCTCCACAAAAGGCCCCTAAAGATGAATAACTTTCATTTTTCATTCTTTATATTTGTTAAACAGTTAGATCATTAATCTTGGATGGTAACAATATGTTCCACTTGGTTAGGCAGAACAGTAAGTTTATCTACAAAAAAGGTTGGATATGCTTTTAAGTTTTTCAATTTGCAAATAGGTATCCAATTCATAAATTCTCTGACCCCATTAGTATAGCTATTTCCGTTTAATACTTGGGTTCCTTTTGATCTCATTAAAAAGTAGAAAGCTATCTCATGCTATTCTACATTATTTTCGGTAAAGAAATTTTCATGGATAAAAGCCAATCTATCTATTTCATATTTTATTCCAGTTTCTTCATAAACTTCTCTAATAATGGCATCTTCACTAGTTTCACCCATATGAACTCCACCACCTACCGAATAATAGTATTCGGTATCCTCATTACTTGCCATTAAAACACAATCATTTTCCATAATTATGGCTGCTGCACGATAGCGAAATCTCTTATTCTCAATGGTAATATTACAGTCTTGATTTTTATCCAGATTTTATCACTCCTAATTAAGAACCTCTTTTTACAAATTCTAACATAAAAACCTATCCAAAATTTGGATAGGTTTTCAATAAATAATTACTTTTTCACTATCTGTACGACACACTCAACATGTCCGGAGTGCATTTCACAGAAAACTAGAATTAGTTATATATTAGACATGCTTTATTAGTTGATAATTGATTATCATAAATTTTACGTCAGTGGCTTGTTTCCTGATTATTAGCATTATTAGCCCACTGATTTACTAATTCTTTTGCATCTTTTTCAGACACATGATCCATAGACGCTAAATTTAAATTAAGAACAAAGGACGCTAATTTAATTAATTCAATTTCCGTCAATAAAGCTTTTTTATCTGTATATGTTGTTTCTTCTATAGCTTTTAATATTTCTTCCTTTGATACAAATTCCTTATAGTTCTCTTCATTAAATGTCCACCCTTTTCCATTAGTACCATTCCAACTACTTGATAATCTAACAATAAATTTTAATATGCTATCATTATCCAAAAGTATTTTCCCGATATACTCTTTGCAACTTGTCTCATCAAAATTTCTCCA
This sequence comes from Caryophanales bacterium, assembly GCA_029240105.1. Classification (GTDB taxonomy): domain Bacteria; phylum Bacillota; class Bacilli; order JARBTR01; family JARBTR01; genus JARBTR01. Next base: position 286,905 of record JARBTR010000006.1, read on the forward strand.
AAGATATACAACGAATAGCATACTATCTAAATCAAATATGGAATCAATTTTTAACAATTCTTTTAGTCTTTCTGAGTATAATTTCTCAAGAATGAGCAAATGTTCCAAATTAATAAATTGTTGGTCAACCTTCTCTTCTTTACCGGCTAATCTACCAAAACCTAATTCTATTCTATTAATATCTATTGAGACAGTATGCAATGTATATAAGTCTGCATTTTCAATGATATCCTTTAATAAAATAAACTTTTCTTCTTTTGTTTTTAACCTCTTAATTAAATCATTAATGCACCATTCTGCAAATCGTTGTGCGGAAAATGACATTATTGATTTTTCTTTTACTCCCTTAAACCAATATGAATTTCTATATAAAATCTCAACAAAAAAAGGAATTCTCTCATATGGGATATATTGTATATTGCTTCGTAATTCTTGAAGATAAGAGATAATCATATCTTTATTATTAATCAGTTCAATTAATTCTTTCACCTCTTCAATTGAATATTTAAAAAATGATTCTTGCATCAATTCTCTTGAAATTGGGAGTTTCTCAATGTTTAAATTAAAATAAAAACTAAATTTGTCCTCATGCGCAAGGCGACATTGTCTCCTTAGTTCATCATCTGTAATTGATTCATAATAATGATCTACTTCTTTTGCGAATTTAGGAAAAAAAGTGCATAAAACGTTTAACATATTTTCAGCATTTTTTGTTATCCTTTGAAACTTTTCTAAATATACTTGTTTTTTCTTCTGTTGTTCTGCATAAACTACTCCTTTATAATCATAAGAACTACCACATAATTCTTTGCTATTATTAATAATCCATTTAATAATTTCAGGATCCATAATTTGTAAAACTGTAACTCCAAACAAATCCGCAAAATCTACTTCTGAATACGACATGTCATATTTGAAATAAAAAGAATTAATGACTCTATTTACATCTCTAATAGTTAAAATATACGGTTCTACGCAAGTTCTAAAAACCTTACTCCAATGTTCTTCACTAAAAATAGTATTTGTTTTAGATTTCATAATTTCATCTAATTTATGAAACAACATTTCCAGCACTTTTTCTCTGTCAATTTCAGGTATTTCAAAAGGAATTTGTACAATTTTTTCTAAATACTCATTCCCATCGCATTCCTGTACACTTTCTAAAGCCCGCACAACAACTTCCCTATCCATTGACAATAAATATATTAAATTCGGCAATCCAGCAACTGAACTAACTAGTTGAAATATCAAACGAATTTGATTGTTACTTAATCTATCAATATCATCTATAATTATCACAATCTTTTTATTAAGTTTTTCTAATTCCTTAGATAATTTCTCTTTAGTATGTAAAACATTAGATTGGTTAGTCTTATCTTTTAGCTTTTTACCCGTTAAAGTCATTGTATATTTTAAGAATGATGCATATTTTCCAACTACTGGAATTGACTCGACAAATTCAATCGCATTTGAATATTCTTCTAGCGCTTCCCCAACTTTACCTAATATTTCACTCCGATCTTTTAACTTTAGTTCGTTTTTAAGGTGATTAAAAAACTGTGCAATCAGGTTATCTGAATCAACAAAATTCCATGGCTCGAACTTAATAACAATAGGGCTTGTATCATTTGTCATTCTCGCCGCTAATAAGTCGATTTCCTCTACAGCCATGTTTATAAGAGATGTTTTCCCTGTACCCCATTTTCCAAATAAGCCAATTGTGAAATTATCTGTTGTTCCTAAAGATAAAATAGCCTTGGATAGTTGCCTAGCAAAAGGTCGTCTACCTAAAACATCATCATTACTATTCGATATTGGTTTATCAGCGCTATACATCTTTAACCTCCGTATACTAAAAATTAATTTTATTTAATAAATCTTAACACAAAAACCTATCCAAAATTTGGATAGGTCTTCATTAAATATTTACTTTTTCACTATCTGTACTACACACTCAACATGCCCCGTTTGAGGGAATAAGTCAACAGGCTGTATTTCAACCGTTCGATATCCACCATCTTCAAGGATTCGCAAGTCGCGAGCAAGAGTTGCGGGATTACAAGAAACATAAACCACTCGATTTGGTGCCATTTCGATTATCGAAGTAAGTAACCACGGTTCGCACCCTTTACGAGGTGGGTCTACTACGACTACGTCTGCATGGATCTCTTCTTTCATCCATTTCGTCATAACCTTTTCCGCTTCTCCAACTACGAATTCAGCGTTTTCAATGCCATTCAATTCTGCATTCTTTTTCGCATCTTCAACAGCCGCTTCGACGACTTCAACACCGTAAACTTTTTTTGCTTTTTGTGCCAAGAATAAAGAGATCGTTCCGACTCCGCAGTACGCATCAATGACTGTTTCTTCACCTGTTAATGCTGCATATTCTAAAGCTTTATTATATAAAACTTGTGTTTGAATTGGATTTACTTGATAGAAAGATTGTGCTGAAATTGCAAATTTCACATCACCAATAGAGTCGTATATAACTTCTTCGCCCCATAGGACTTCGCTTTCCTTACCCAATATAACATTTGTACGGTCAGGATTCACATTTTGTACAATAGATTTCAATCCTGGAATCGCTTTCACAATATCCGCTACAATTGCGTCTTTCACCGGGAATTCCTTCAAACGGGTTACAAGTACGACCATTACCTCGCCGGAAACTTTACCTGAGCGAACCAAAATATGACGCAAGACACCTTTATGAATTTCTTCATTGTAAGCACGCAAGGTATGTTTTTGGCAGATATCTTTAACGATTTGTACCGCTTGATCGTTATCATCCATTTGAATGTAGCATTTTTTCATGTCGATAATTTCGTGTGATCGTTTTCCATAAAAACCGACCACAAGTCGGTTTCCGATCTCTCCAACCGGAACTTGCGCTTTATTACGATAATTCCAAGGCTCATCCATGCCGATAACTGGATGAATGGTTGCATGAGGGATTTTCCCAATACGTTCCATCGCATCACGAACAATTTTCTGTTTTGCTTCTAACTGTCCGGCATAGGAAAGATGCTGAAGCTGACATCCGCCACATTGTTTGTAAACCTCACATTCAGGTTCAACCCGTTTTGGACTTGGTTCCAATATATTCATCAAGCGACCAAAGCCATGTGTTTTTTGCATTTTTGTTATTTTAATCTGGGCTTTCTCACCCGGCAAGCCACCTGGAACAAAAATCGGCATACCTTCTGGTTTACAAACTCCAGCTCCCTCATGGGTTATATCTTCAAATAACACATCAATTAATTGATTTTTTTCAAAAGTCATTCTATTTCCTCGTTTCACGATTTAGCAAGTTGAGCATGAAAACAGTTATGCATTCAAAACAGTATGATCCCATATTCAGGAACTGTTGACGACTCACTTATTTTTTTAATCTCTTCATTGTACCATCTAGTCATGAAAAATTCCTGCATCATTCGTAACATGCAGGAATTCTTATGAAAACACTAGTATCTTAGTTCCTTTAATTTAGGTGTGTACCTAGATTTCGAAAAGACAAACCATTTCTGTCCAAAGTAATTAAGAATCGTATAGCTGCCTGCTCCTATTAGAACGGCAATATCCTCTTCAAAGGGTAATCCGGATAGGAATGTATGTACAAATTTTACCCCTAGATAATAGGCGATAAAATAGCATAGCCCGATTACGATCACAAAACGGAAGATTGCACCGAAATGGGCGTGATCGCTTTTAAAGGTGAAGTTCCGATTGAGTAAATAACTAACAGTTGCTCCTATGCTATTACCTATAAAAGTAGCTGGCCAATAACCGAAAGATAGTATGTGTAACATAAAATAAATGCTACCCATGCCAATAATCGTATTAATAACTCCTACTACTAAAAACTTAAGAAAACTTTGACTCATTAAAAGAACTTCCTCCAAACCTTTTGACAAATCTGACCGTTTTTCTACTATTAATGCACTTCTCTGCAATATTTTCTATTGGGACAATGGACGTTTCTACGATATATCTTGGACGTTTTTTGGTTTCATTGTAAATTTTACCGATATATTCACCAATAATTCCAAGGCTAAGTAACTGAATCCCTCCAAAAAAGCTAATCAGAATGACAGTTGAACTCCAACCCGAGGATGGTTGGTGGAAGATCTTAATAAAAAATGCATAGATGGATAGTGCAATAGAGAAAAGGATTGTGCAAAAACCTAACATTGTCACAAGGTGTATAGGCGCAATACTAAATGAAGTAATCCCATTGATCGCTAAAGCAAGCATTTTTTTAAGGGGATACTTACTTTCTCCTGCTGTTCGTTTTAAGCGGTTATAGTAAACTTGAGTACTTGGAAAACCCAACGTTGGTATAATACCTCGTAAAAAAAGATTGGTTTCTTCGTAGCGTGACAACTCAATTAAAGCACGTCTACTCATCAATCGAAAATCTGCATGGTTTGGTACTAAATTCACTCCAAGTTTTTTCATTAATGCATAAAAGGCACAAGCCGTATTTCTTTTAAAGAAATTATCCGTATCCCTTTTATCGCGAACACCAAAAACAATATCATAGCCATCTCGGTACTTAACAACAAATTCACGGATGACCTTAATATCATCTTGCAAATCAGCATCAATCGAAACGACACAGTCTGCTACATCTTTTGCTGCCAAAAGTCCCGCATATAAGGCATTCTGATGCCCGGCATTGCAGGCAAGCTTTAACCCCCGGACAAGTGTATTTTCAGAGTACGCCTTTTGAATTAATTCCCAAGTTTTATCGCAACTTCCATCATCAACAAATAGGAGGTTACTGCTTTTCGATACAAGTTTCTCCTGAATTAAACTTTCCAACATGTCAGTAAGTTTAACAACTGTTTCTGGAAAAACTTCTTCTTCGTTGTAGCATGGTACAACAATTGTAAGGATAGGTTCTTGTTTCAAAATAGTCACTTCACTTTATACAGATATATTTTCCAAGCTGATTGTGTGTCATCAAACGTTTTTATATAGTCAAGATTGTTTTGTCTGTAGTTTAAAATTGGAACGGAAGAAAATATGAACTGCCCACCCATTTTCTTTAGTTCATCAGTATTCAATTGCAAATTCTTTATTTTCTTTCTACTATCTTTCCTAAAATCATACTTTTTCCCTAGCTCTGATGAAAAAATGTAACAACGCCCACCCCAATGGTCAAAATAATCTTTTATCTTTCGATTCTTATCTAGTTCCTTGGCTATTATTTTGCGAAACTGATGCTTGTAGCTTAGAGGATAATAGTTTGCATAGGTATCCAAGGTATAAAAACCGTTATACTCAGCTATTGCAGGATGTAATCCAATGCTGACAACACGATAGCTTGATTTTAGTTTACCAATAGTTTTTTCAATTTCTCGAAACTGATTCATCGCATAAAATTCTTTAAAGGATGGAGATCCATAAGCTCGATAAACGATCTCTGGATTCGCTAGAAATAGTAGTCCTACTTGAAGACCAAGCGCTACCTTTACTAGTGATCTCCACAAATGATTTCGCTTCCATAGAATGGCGCACCCAATAGCAAATAATAGATATATGACCATTGGCCTCAGGAAATGAAATCTTGCAAAATTGAATGTGTTTAATATTGAGTACGATTCTTTTAAAGGTTGCCACCACTTGCAAAACCAGAAAGCATACCAAATAGATAAAAGAATGTTAAAAACAAAAAGCAATTTGTATCTTTTAGACAGCAACATTTCTTTGTTTTTTACAACAAACCATAGTGCTGCAAACGATATCGGAACAACTACCAATGTATGAAGTGTCATGACGTGGTTATGGCCAATTAAATAATTTTTGATAGACAATCGTATACAATGTTCAACAGTTAATCTTGAACTCCAAAACTCAGTTCTATTTGATAAACCATCTGGGAATAGCATGGCATAGACAAGTCGATACTCTATTAATAAAAATATGGTTGTCATCAGCGCAATTGAAAAAAAGAATTTAAGATTCCAAGCACGTTTTGAAATGAAATCCCATAGCCATAGAAATCCCATAAATGCTAGAAAAAAGAAAAAACCTAGAACAAAACTTGAATAGAATGGTAGTAAAATTAGTGTCAGCCATTCTTTCCAGGTTTCTTGATTTTTTCTTATCGATAAAAAAGCCCAAAGAGCGAGCGGCATTCCCAATGTGGCAAGCATTCCTGATGGCCAAAATGGGGTTAATGCAAATGCTAATGACACATAGATATAAATGAGATGGTACTCTTTTTCATGTAAAAAATGTTTTTTTAGTAACCAATACATGCCTAAAAATGCAAATACATGTGAGATGGTTTGGCTGAGCGCATAAGCGAACATGGATGGAAAAAGGGCATGTAACCAAACGATCCCTGTAAACTCACTAGCATATGCATGTCTTGGTAACCCATTGATAATCTGAGGGATAGAAGATTGCAAGGAACCAAAAAGTTGACCAGAATTAACAAGTGTACGGTACCAGGCAATATTAGAATCCATATTATCATGAATGCGAAAATGGGCATTTTCACCAAGAATAAACATTGGGCTCACAAAGAGAAGTAGGATAACCCAAGCTATAATAAAATGTACTTTTTCTCTATTTTCAAATTTAGTTCTATTTTTACTCATTCCCTTACTATTTCCTAAATTTTTCAAAAAAATTTATTAAAATTTGACTATTTATAAGTTTTACTATACAACCCTATTGCATACAAAAAATTTAAAATCATCATATGAAAAGCCCAATCAACATTTTTAGTCGATTGGGCATTATTGAACTTTTATAAAAAAATATCTATACACTTACAACTTCTTTGCTCTCACTTGAAACCCCTTCATAGCCTACTACTTCTTTTCCGAAGTAAACATTGTACCAAACCAAGAAACCATAAATCATCCAAATAGGTTTGAAGTGATCCGCTTTGTTTGCTTTGTGTTCATCAAGCATCTGCACAAGTACATCTGAGTTAAAGAACTTTTGGGCAATTTCACTTTGGAAGGTTTGTTTTATTTTTTCATAATATGGGCTTTCTTTCATCCAATCACGAATCGGAACTGGAAATCCAAGTTTTTTCTTATTTGCAGTAAAGCTTCGAATTTTCTTCATTGCTGCATGTCTTAAAGTTAACTTCGTATTCTCTTTATTCACCTTATATTCTTGAGGAATCTTTGATGCTACTTTTAACACTTCAACATCCAAGAATGGCACGCGCACTTCAATTGAATTCGCCATACTCATCTTATCTGCTTTTTGTAAAATGTCATTAGCTAACCATAGATTTATATCTAAGTATTGCGCTCGACTGACATCTTCTTTGCAATTGGCTTCTTTTAGAACTTTTTTGGTGATATCATATGGATTTTTAATCCAATTTTTGTTTTTCAGCAATCGGTTTTGTTGGTCAGTGTTGATTAAAACTCCCCCACATCCGATATACCGTTCTTCCATTGGTAGAGCTCCATCAATAAGGAAATTTCTTCCCTTTATTTCTGGAAGTGATTTAGCTATTGCAGCTACTGATTTACGAATAATACTAGGCACAGTAGATTGATAAATATTTAAGTAGTACAAGTTTTTATAAACATTGTATCCGCCAAAAAGTTCATCTGCTCCCTCACCCGAAAGTGCTACTTTTAAACGCTTTGAAGCTAAATTAGTTACAAAATATAAAGAAATAGCTGCTGCATCTGCAATAGGCTCATCCAAATGATAAATGGCTTTCGGAATGATATTGAAATATTCTTCTGGTGATATTTTCTTTGAATGGAATTCAGCTTCGTAGTCTTTCAAGAAATTTTCAACATGACCAAGCTCACTGTATCTCTCTTCTTCATATCCAACGGAGAAAACTTTCAAATTCTCAAACAGTGACGTTTCTTTAACCAAATAACTTGAGTCAATGCCGCTTGATAGGAAGTTACCAACCTCCACATCTGCGATGTGATGATGACGAACCGTATCAGCCATAACGGATGAAACAGCATCTACTTGTTCTTCAAATGATGCTCCATTTGGCTCAAATTGAATTTTATGATATTTATGCACTGAAAGTTGATTCTTCTCAAACGTAAAATAAGAACCTGGCTCTAGTTTAAATACATTCTTAAAAAATGTTTCCACATGTGGATTAAATCCAAAACTCAAAAAATCAGATAAAACATTTGGATTGAACTCCTTCACAAAAGCAGGATGCTCAACAAAACTCTTTATTTCAGATCCAAATAGGAATGTAGTATTTTGATGATAGTAATAAAATGGCTTTATACCAAAATGATCACGTGCACCAAAAATCTTATTGTTCACTTTATCGTAGATAACAAAAGCAAACATTCCACGTAGTTTTTTCAGCATGTCTACGCCATACTCTTCGTATGAATGAATTAATACCTCACTATCTGAGTGTGTATAAAACTCATGCCCTTTTGCTAGAAGCTCTTCTCTTATTTTTTCATAATTGTAAATTTCACCATTAAACACAAGAACAAGAGATTTATCCTCATTAAAAATGGGCTGATTGCCACCTTCTAAGTCAATGATACTCAAACGGGTAAAACCTAAAATGATATTCTCATCTACATACTTGTTTGTATCATCCGGACCACGATGGTGGATGCGCTCCAACATTTTATCCATGACTTCTTCAGAATGAGGAATATTATTAATAAAGCCACTAAAGCCACACATGTAAAATTCTCCTTACCTACTCCATTCTATTGAAAGGTGCAATGAAGACTATTCCTGCACGCTTATTTTTTAAAGATAAAATGGCTTATTAAAATTAGTATAAATTAAATTATTGTTCCTGCTTTATTTTTTGTCAATCGAATTCCGTATGGATTCAAAAGGAATTTCATTTGATATTACTATTCCCCATCTTTTATCCTATATATTTATAGCAATTAGTTTCGTACTTTTACTTTTCCACTATCATCGTTTTCTCATGTAACTTTTTGTCAAACCAAACTCGGACACCTAATAACGTAATGATTAATCCAGTTCCAATAAGCAACCATTCAATTTTCATATAGTCAGCCATTGGGCCAAAAATCATCATACTCATAGGGAATGCTGATGATGAAATTAATACAAACAAACTCATGACTCTACCAAGCATTTCTTTATCAACACCTTGTTGAACCATTGTCACAGCAGGTGTATTAAAATACGGTAAGCCAAATCCCATAAATATAAAGAGTGACGTGTAAATGAAGAAATACGGTACGACACCTAATAACACTGTAAAAACACCAAAACCTATGCAGGATAATGCAAGTGATAAGATTCGGTTCTTAAACCCTCCAGTGGCTGAAAGAACAAGACCACCGATTACAGCTCCTATACTGAAACACATTTCAATTGAAGTTAGACGCCAAACGTCATCACCAAATTTTAGAGCTGCATGTAAGGGTGTCAAGGCAGCAGATGGCCCTATAAAAATCATAAAACTGGCGTAGAAAATGAGGATTTCTTTTAAAAATGGGTGTTCTTTTGCATATTTCAAACCTGCCTTCATTTCTGACCACGCGGATGAGGAACTCTTAATTGTTTTTTGTTTCAGAGGTGGTGCAATGACTCTAAAAATAAGCGCACATCCAATAACCGCTGTCAAAACATCTATAAAAAAGATCATAGATATGGATGCAAACTGAAGTAGTAACCCACTTACCGCTGGAGCTATGAGTTGACTGGTTGAATGAATCGTCGAAATCCCACCATTTACTTTTAACAAACTCTCTTCTGGAACGAACTGAGGCACAAAAGCACCTGCAGCAGGTGATTGGATACCTGCACCAAGAGAGCGTATAGCTGCAATTAAGAATACGAGCCACTTTGCTTCGTAACCAGATAAAAATACAATTGCTAGTATCAACGTTGCAAAAGCAATTGCTAAGTCAGATATAACAATAATCTTCTTTTTATCGTATCGATCTGCCCATACTCCTGCAAAAGGTGTAACGAACAACTGTGGTAAGGTTGATGCTATTGTGACGATTGTCATCATAACACCTGATTTTGTTTCAAGCGTGATATACCAAATGATTGCAAACTGTACAACAGAAGAGCCAAATGTGGTAACTGCAACACCACTCAAATAATTCCAAATGTTTTTCCTTGCATGTTCCATCTATCCTAATCCCCTTTTAAAAAAAGACTCTGTTAAACATATTCGGAAAATAAGTTTTTATAAAAGTCATCTCAAAATGTAACAGAGCTCAGAAATAAAGCGGTGATTTCTCACCGCTTAAGGTTGTTCTTTTCTAAATGTTCCGTGCTCAAAGTCCTGCAAATCTTTCCACCCTTTTGGAACACATATTTCTAAATGTCTGTGCAGGTTCGTAAATACAGCTGGCATCGTGCCACCGTATTCTCCATCCAGATTTAAATGAAGAGGTTGTTTCGATGTTACTTTAATATGCTTTGCCTTCGCGTAGATTACTTTTTTACTGACCGTATGATCACCAAAAATGGCTAGCCTTGCAACTTTTACAAATTCAAGAAGGGAACATTTTTTTAAAATTAATAATGTAAACATTCCATCGTGCAGAGATGCATCTGGAGCTAGCTTCTCAAAACCACCAACAGAATTGGTATTTGCAATTAAGAACATCATTGCCTTATCATCAAAGACTTGTCCATCATACTCGATGTGCATATGTGTGGGTTTGATTGTAGGTAGAATCTCCATTCCTTTTACAACATAAGCCAATTGTCCAAGCATCGTCTTCATTTTACTTGGCACCTCATATGTAAGTTCTGTAATTCGTCCGCCACCAGCAATATTGATGAAGTATCCATCGTTTACTTTACCAAGATCAACAGGCATAAAATGCCCTTCACAAATAATATCTACTGCAGTTTGTATATCAACATTCACGTGAAGTGCTCGTGCAAAATCATTAGTAGTTCCAACGGGAATAACGCCTAATTTAGGTCGATACTCTTGTTCAGCAATTCCGTTAATCACTTCAAATAAAGTCCCATCTCCACCACAGGCTATGACTAAATCATACTTGCGTTCAACAGCCAGACGAGCAGCTTTCGTTGCATCTCCAGCACCCGTTGTTGCATGAGCAGAGGCTTCATATCCTGCTTTTTCTAACTTTTCTAAAACTTCAGGGAGCTCTCTTCTAAATATTTCGCGTCCCGATGTTGGATTATATATTACTCTAGCTCGTTTCACTTGCAAAACCTCACGATCCTTATAAAAATTAAATCTAAAATAATTAACCTAAACATTATAGGTTTCACTTGTTAATTACATATTTTTATAACAATTTATATTATTTGTTTTTTATGGTTATCTCTATTTTAATAGGAATTTTAATTCTATTACATCCTCCTCATTATACACTTTTGCTCTCTTTTAATCACTATAAGAGAATTGTTTTCGTGATTCATTCGCATAATGATTACATCTCAAATAGATTTGCCCCCTACCTATCCGTTCGATATAATTGTTATTGTTGTAAGAAAACTTAATACAATTTTAAATAAAATTATTATTTAATATTTATTTTTTAATCACGCTGAAATACATGTTGTTAATTGATAAAATGGCGGAAATTCCTGTGGTCGGGTTATGAGCCTATAGTCTCATTCACCCCTTTTCACCACGGGAATACCGCTCATTTTCTCTAATTTCCAACAATTTATATAGATTTGATTAAAAAATCAAAATAGTTCAACATGAAACTTAATCAGAGCATATAATTTAAAAGTTTCTATAAATAATTTAATTGATTTAGTAAAAAGGAGCCTATATGAATCTCAAAGGTCGTATTCATATTTTCACTGGTCATTTTGGTTCTGGTAAAACAGAACTATCCATCAATTTTGCAAAATATTTGAGACAAACACATGAGCATGTTGCCGTGGATGATCTAGATGTTATTAATCCCTATTTTCGGACTCGAGATGTCGATGATTTTTTCAGGGAGAATAAGATTGAACTTATAGCGCCTCCAAAAAGATTAACAATGGCGGATCTTCCAGTGGTTTCTCCAGAAATTTACCGTGTTCTCCAAGACGAGAAGTATCAAGTCATTGTCGATGCCGGCGGTGATAAAGATGGGGCCAAAGCACTCGGGCAGTATTATCACGACTGGAAGGATCTACACCCGGAAGTACTTTTTGTTTTGAATGCCAATCGACCTTATGTGAGTACCTTAGAAGGAGCATTGTTCACCATCTCAGAAATTGAAGATTCTGCACGCATGAAGGTGACAGGCATCATCAACAATTCAAATGTTGGAAAACTTACGACACTTGATGATATCAAAAAGGGCCATGAACTTAGTCTTAAAGTTTCGGATAAACTAGGAATTCCTCTACTTTGCACGACAATTTCAGAGAGTCTAAAAGAAGAAACAAAACAATTTGCTAAGGATCATAATGTTTTCTATATCAAACGATTTATGAAACTGGAATGGGAATAGTCAGATTACTTTCCATTAGATATCTTATAAAAATATCTAATTCCTATTCATGGGAAAGTTTTTTTCATTTTTAGTTAAAACAGAAACAAACGAAAGTATTACAATTACCATAAAAATAAGGTATTCAACTTGTTTTGAAATACTTTATAATAAAATGGTGCGATTATTTTTAGTAAGCCTCATTGGGGAGCGCAACTAAGAAAAAGTTTGGAGGCAATACGATGGAAGAAAGAGTTATTTTTAGCAAGGATTATTGCAAGTCATGTGGACTATGTGTACGTGTCTGTCCGACGAATGTGATTTTTATAGGGAAAGATTTGAATACCCTTGGTTATCGTGCTGCAACCGTTGAAAACCAAGACGGATGCATCAGCTGTGGAAAATGTGCACAGATTTGCCCTGACCTAGTTATTTCAGTGTACCGTCCAGAACGTAAGGTTGCTACAAATTAAGATTGCTAGATAGTTAACATAAATTTTACGATTCCTAGAAAAAGGAGAATGATATATGAGTAAAATCTTGATGAAGGGAAACGAAGTTATTGCTGAAGCTGCTGTTAAAGCTGGCTGTAAGTATTTCTTCGGATACCCGATTACGCCTCAAAGTGAATTAGTTGCCTATATGGCTCGCCGACTACCTGAAGTGGGTGGTTTATTCTTACAAGCTGAAAGTGAAGTTGCAGCTGTAAATATGGTATATGGCGCTGCAGCAACTGGAAAACGTGTCATGACATCATCTTCTAGCCCAGGCTTTAGTTTGAAGCAAGAGGGGATTTCATTTTTAGTTGGTTCTGAGTTGCCTGCATTTTTAGTAAACGTTATGCGCGGTGGTCCTGGTCTTGGAAATATCATGCCTGCGCAATCCGATTATTTTCAAATTACAAAGGGTGGTGGTCATGGTGACTACTTCTGCCCTGTTTATGCTCCGGCAAGTTTACAGGAAATAGTCGACTTAACTCAGGTAGCTTTTGACACAGCTGATAAATATCGTACTCCAGTAATCATGGCGGCAGACGGTATGCTTGGACAAATGATGGAGCCAGTTGAATTTTTTGAAACTGAGGCGCCTGAATTACCTGAAAAAACATGGGCAGCGACTGGTGAACGCGGTGACGGCGGCCCTAAAGTTGTGAACTCTCTGCATCTTGATGCGGGTTCACTATACCAACATAACAAACATTTAAATGAAAAAATGGAAACTATGCGTGAAAACGAACAACGTTTTGAATCTCAGTTTACAGAGGATGCAGATTTCGTTGTTGTTGCTTATGGAACAGTTTCCCGTATAGCAATGAGCGCAGTGAAAGAGGCTCGCGCAAAAGGTGTAAAAGTCGGCATGATCCGTCCTATTACACTATGGCCATTCCCACAAAAACCATTCGAAGAGACTCGTGAACGTGCAAAGGCGTATATTGCTGTTGAAATGAGTGCTGGGCAAATGATTGAGGATGTACGTTTGGCTGTTAACGGGCATGCACCTGTTGAATTTTACGGTAAAAATGGTGGTATTGTACCAACATCCGATGAGATTTTAGAGAAAATCCTTGCTGTAGCTGGAGGTGATCACAAATGAGTATGAAACCTGTTTTTGAAAGAACAAAAGGATTAACAGAAGCAGCAACACATTATTGCCCAGGTTGTACACATGGGATGATTCACCGATTAGTCGGAGAAGTTCTCGATGAAATGAATATTTTAGAAGATACAATCGGGGTGGCTTCAGTAGGGTGTTCTGTATTGGCTTATGAATATTTCAATGTTGATATGGTTCAAGCTGCTCACGGTCGTGCACCAGCAGTAGCAACTGGTATAAAACGCGTTGAACCTACGAAATTCGTATTCACATATCAAGGTGACGGCGACCTTGCTTCTATTGGTATTGCTGAAGCTATTCACGCAGCCGCACGTGGTGAAAATATAACTGTTATCTTCGCAAATAACTGTATATACGGAATGACTGGTGGACAAATGGCTCCAACCTCACTTATTGGCCAAAAAACAGCAACAACACCATTTGGTCGTGATGCCAAAGTTCAAGGATCACCTATTCGAATATCTGAAATGCTTGCTACATTAGAGGGCGCGACATATATCGAACGTGTTTCTGCACATGACGTTATGCATTTGCAAAAAGCCAAAAAAGCGATTCGCAAAGCATTTGAAGTTCAAAAAACTGGTGGCGGTTTCTCATTGATTGAAGTTCTATCAACTTGCCCAACCGGCTGGGGAATTGATGCCAATGAAGCACTTGAATGGATTAAGTCAGATATGATTCCAGTATATCCTTTGGGAGTTTTTAAAGATTCAACAAAGGAGATGAAATAATATGGCATTATTAGAAGAAATTATATTTGCTGGTTTTGGTGGTCAAGGTGTCATGTCAATGGGCCAAACAGTTGCCTACGCTGGAATGGTGGAAGGAAAACAAGTTTCTTGGCTTCCTTCTTACGGACCAGAGCAACGAGGCGGAACTGCAAATGCAATGGTAGTAGTAAGTGATGCACCCGTTGGTTCTCCACTAATCACGAAACCAACAGTAGCAGTTATTTTAAACAACCCATCTCTTGAAAAATTCGAACCATCGATTAAACCTGGTGGAATCCTATTAATAAATTCATCTTTAGTAACGGATAAATCAGAACGCGATGACATCCGAGTGGTTGAAATAGATGCAACGAATATCGCAGTGGAACTTGGGAATGCTCGAGTGGCGAATATGGTATTACTTGGAGCCCTTCTTCAAATGACTGGCATTGTAAGTATTGATGGAATTATGGACGCTTTGAAAAAAGTTCTCGGAGACAGCAAAAAGCACCTACTCGATGTGAATCGAAAGGCACTTGAGAAAGGGTTTGAGATAGCTGGAGAATTAATATAATTAAAGAATTTTCAAGTATTGTTTAAATCAAATTAATACTCTCTAAAAAAGACTTTAAATAAAGAAAATCTTTATCTAAAGTCTTTTTATTTTTTTACAGCTTTGAATATCTGCAATTATTCCGTGCAAAATTAGGTTATTCATTCGATCAATTTATTTGCCTAAACTTGCTAAACTTGAATTCTAAATGATATATAGTGATTTTTATTTTTATTGTTAAAGTACACTCATGTCATTTTTCAAATTAAAACAAGCCATGAATACCATATCTCTATATTTATCTCCAATTTTTACATCTTGCCTAAATAGACCTTCTTCAACAAATCCTGCTTTACTATAACTTTTTATACCAGCATGATTATCTGCAAAAACCCTTAAAAATATTTTATTAAGTTTTAACTCATCAAAACCAAAACCATTAATTAATTTCGCGGCTTCTGTACCAAATCCCTTACCATGCGCCTGAACTTCTCCAATAAAAATCCCATATTCGGCTTTTTGATTTTTAAGATCGATATCTCTTAAAAACACAGACCCTACAGATTGATTGGTATCCTTGTCAACGATAATGAATTGAACAACTTTTTTAGTTTCTACCATATTTTGCATCCATGAAATATGATCTTCTTTGGTCAATAATTCCTGATATACAAAGTTCTTTCTTACTTCTGAGTTGTTACGCCATCTTAAAACATCTTCAGTGTCAGACATTTCTATTGGCCTTAATAGTATTTTTTCTCCAATTAACATCTTCTCAACCTCGATTTCTAATTTGAAACTCTTATAAAAGTTATTTATATAAAAAAATGCAACAGTTCTCAAATTCCCACAAATACACTGCTGCATTTTTCTATGTTAAGACAAAACTATTTATAAAAATCGTATATTTTTGAAATGATATACTCAACCTCGTCCTCTTTTAAACCAAAGTATAGAGGCAATCTCATCAATCTTTCGCTTTCCTTTGTTGTATAAATATCTTCGCCAACAAACTCTCCATATTTTTCACCAGCAGGTGCTGAATGTAAAGGAATGTAATGAAATACACTTAGTATATCATTATCTCGCAAAAACTTGATTAGTGTTGTTCTTTCTACTATATCTTTTACTTTAATATAAAACATATGTGCATTGTGAACACAATCTGAAGGGACAGTAGGAAGTATTATTTTTCCCTTTAGTGCTAAATCTTGCAATCCATCATTATATTGATTCCAAATGCGAATTCTGTCTTCATTAATCGATTCAGCCTCTTCTAATTGTGCATACAAATATGCAGCTAGCATATCACTTGGAAGATAAGAGGATCCAAAGTCCACCCATGTATATTTATCAACTTGCCCACGCAAGAAATTTGAACGATTTGTTCCTTTTTCACGAATAATCTCTGCACGTTCAAGATTAGAACGATCTCTCATTAAAAGAGCACCGCCTTCTCCCATACTATAATTTTTTGTTTCATGAAAACTATAGCATCCAAAATCTCCGATTGTCCCAAGTGCTTTTCCTTTATAAGTAGACATAACACCTTGAGCTGCATCTTCAATTACATAGAGATTATACTTTTTAGCAATTTCGAGTATCCGATCCATCTCACAACTAATTCCAGCATAATGTACTGGAACAATTGCCTTCGTACGTGGTGTAATTGCTTCTTCTATTAGATTTTCATCCATGTTCATTGTATCTGGGCGAATATCAATAAATTTAATTTTTGCTCCTCTCATCACGAAAGCGTCTGCCGTAGAGCAAAAGGTGAAGGATGGCATAATTACTTCGTCACCCTCTGATATGTTAGCTAAAATAGCTGCCATCTCTAAAGCATGAGTACACGATGTAGTTAATAGTGCTGCAGGAGTGTCGAACTTTTCTTGAAACCAGTTATTGCATAGTTTTGTAAATTCCCCATCTCCACAGATTTTTTGATTATCAATCGCTTTTTGTATATACTCAATAGCTTTAGACGATTTTGGTGGCACATTAAATACTATCATAATTTTCTCCTATTAATTTTTTTATTATTATATACCTTTTTTCTTAATTATTAAAAAACAATATATAAATACTGCTACCTGATTATAGATTAGACCAAATTTTTATCTGAATTGAAATAGATTAACTTATAAAAAAATTTAATTTCTGTTTGTTTTTTCTTAATTGGATATAGCCAAATGTCATATTAATTATATGATTTCAATTTTTTTAGGTCATAAATATAATAAATTCCAACGAGTAACAAGCCCAATAATCTAATTAAGTTTGCAATTACTGAAATTAAACAAAACCCATATAATTGCATAAAAGACATCAGTACTATTCCCCCTAGAATATAAATAGTCCCATATAAAATTTCAATAGTAGGCTGCCACCATAACGGGCAATATTTGAGTAAAAATGGTTGTATTAAACTTCCTAAAATAGAAATTATAGCTCCCAAATTAGCAATATTCAAATAATCTTTTACGTCATTAAAGCTCTGAGGGTATAATAATTTTATTAATGTTGGCGTAAATACAATCGACAAAATATATAAGAATATGCCTGATACCGTTATTACTATACTATAGTACATAAACAGCTTTTTCTTATCTATTTTTAGGTCTTTTGAGATATACGTTAAGATGATTGATGCTAAAGGTTGCAACACTAAGCCCAATGTTTTTCCCATTAATGAAGCAATAAAGAAAATTGCTACACTAGCAGCACCCAAAATAGGGTTAATTAGTATTCTATCAATATATACCATTACATTTGTAATGGCGCTGGATGCTATTAGTTGTATATATTCATTTTGTGTCTTTTTATATAACTGAGATGTCTTATACTCTTCGTTTTTATATTTTGTTGTTTTATAGGCAAATATAAATGCTGTAATTTCCCCAGATAAAAATACCACTTCCCAATATTTAACTACGCTATATAATAAGATCCCAAATAGATAACCCAATCCTGTGATTATCAAGTGATATAAAATTAACTTATAGTTTAATTCAATTCTATAATAGGAAACCATATATGCTCTAAGCATAATTAATATGGTAATAACATTTACTAAAATGATTCCTATTACACTTGATTGTTTTGAATATAAAATAGAAACTGCCGTCATTATTGGTACAATTAGTAAAATAGATTTTAATACTAAAGCCTTAAAATCCTTAAATTTTAATTCATTCACATACTCATTTTGGGTCAATAATTTTACATTTGTTAAACTCGAGCCGAATATCACTGCCAAAGCATTTCCAATACCAATAACCGTTAATATAGTTCCAAAATTGCTTGGTTCTACTTGTCTGGATAAAAATGGGTATACAACCAATTGTAAGATTCCAGTTACAAAAAACATACCAATAATATTAAGCATTAAATCTTTAAGTATAAAAAATTTTTTATTTAATTTTATCAATGTCTCTCCTAGTTCTTACTTTTTATTTTATAGTTTTCCAATTTAATTGTTTAAAACAGATTTTACTAATTCTATTATTTTTAAATTTTGCTTTTCTATAGAACATTCTCTTAATCCTAGAACTCTACAGTTAGAAGACAATTGCAACCATTGTTTTTCATTTAAATTAATAATAGATTCTAACCCTCTAGCAAAGTCATTGCTGTCTTTCAAAGTAGCTCTATAGCCAGTTTCCCCGTTAAAAACTAAATCAGGCGCAACACCCATATCAAATGAAACTACTGGTGTTCCAGTCATTATTGCTTCATTTATCATCATCGGTCCAGAATCTTCAATTGATGGACAAGCAAAAATATCAGCTGCTTGATATGCTTGAGCTAATTTTTCTTGAGTATTTAAGTACCCAACATACTTATAATCAAATGGGATTTCTAAATCACTTACATCTTTACCAGCGATTAACAATAATACACTATCATGTAATTCCGGGTTTGATTTAATTTTTCCGGATAGTATATTTAGTGATTTAACTAAATACTCCATCCCTTTTCTCTTATCTTTTAGAGTCGCCGCACCAAAGAAAATAACTTTTTTGTCTTTAGCAATACCTAGTTCTTCTCTTATTTTATATTTATCACCAGGTTTAAAAATATGTTCATTTACACTTAACATTATTTTTTCTATTCTTTTTTTCTTAAATAAAGAACTTTCACTTACTTGTGTTAGTAATGTATGTGTAGGTGCAATAACTGTAATGTTTGTTTTATCTATATACTTCTTTTTAAAATTCCAATTTAATCTTGAAATGTCTTTTTCAAAATTCGAATGCAGAGCTGGACATTTACCACAATTATTTTTATAACCATTGCATTCATATGCATAATGACAACCACCAGTAAATGCTGCCATGTCCATCATAAAAATTATTACAGGCGCTCCCGTCATTTGTGATAATTCATATATTAATTTCTGATTAAAAGTAAACTTTGTCCAGTAGCATATTATAACATCTGGTTTGAACGGTATATTTTTCAAAACTTCTTGAGCAGTTACTAATTCTATGTTCCAATCAGGATAATAATAGTGCTTCTTATCCCTTAAAATTATCTCGAAAAATACTTTTCTGATAAACCTTGATAAATCTAGATTTGGAACTTTCCTATTCTCACTTAAACTGTATATGTTTTCATTTTTAATAATACTTTTATTCGTAACAAATACTGAGTTTTCTCCGTTTTCTAGTAGTGCGTTATGAATAAAAAAAGGAATTGTTCCAGATAAACTTTTTAAGTACGTATTTAAGTTTAGTATATTCACCCGTATATGCTCCCTTCAATCATCGTTTCTCACATCTACAACTTTTTATTATATAACAGTACGTATTTAAACTTTTAAAGATATTGTATAAAGGTTAAACAGGTGCATTTATAAAAATGCACCTCTCTTCTTTTATTAATTCAATGCTTTTAATCATTAAAGATAGCGATATCCATAAGTTAAAAAGGTAGACAACGGAACATAGTCGAATTTTTTACTATAGTCTTTATGTGTAATTACTATAAATATTGCAGTCAGGACATTCATATTGTAAGGCTAAATTACTCACTGGATTTATTTAAAACTTTTATATCTACGTTACCTGAAAAAATCTCTAATTTTACTAATCCCATTTTGTTGTGATTCATCATAGAATTGTAAAAGCATTAAAATCATAAGCCATAATATAGAAGATGATCTGTTAACTGTAAAAATCGGTCCTCCAAAACAATCCAAAAGAATCATCAACACAATACCTGCAAATAGTTTTGACTCTACAGAAAAATTGCTTCTCTTAATAAACAAAATGCTCTTTGCGATTAGAAGCACCAAAATACATGCAAGAAATAAAATACCAATTATTCCACCAACTGAAAAGAAATGAAAAGACGTATCATCATACATAGCCTGCGTCCCAAATCCATTTCCTATAACTTTATGGTAAAATGCTGAACTATCCTGCGTTATAACCCTTTCAAAAGCCTTAGTTTGTGTCGCGTTATTTCCTCCAAACCGCCCAGCAGTAAAAAGATTTAGTGCCCCATTTTCATAACTATCTACCCTAATAAATCTTAAAAAGTATTGAAGCCCTAATCCCCATGGTTTACGCAATAAAAACATTACTGTCGGAAGAGAAATAATTAAAAATGGCACTACTAATTTAGCTTGATTTCTCAAATTCTTTATTGATAAAAAAACAATGGAAAAAACTAATATTCCCACAAAAATAAAAGCTTTAGATATGGTAAAGATACCACCTAAAAACAGCACTAAAATGGAAATTAGTTCAATTGATTTTATTTTTCTATTTCTAACAATATATATCCAGGCTAAAACTCCAAGCGTATAGGCTATCCCCGCTTCAAAAGGCTGATTAAAAACACCTGAATATCTTCCATTTTGCATCGCAGCAACTGCTACACTGTTTTCTCCACCCCAAAAGTATTTCCCTACTAATCCCACGGTAGATTCTATTGTATTTACATTAAAAAAGATAGATATCAAACTGAGAAATGTATTAACTATTAGAAACCCTACTAGGGTTTTCGCAACCTTTTCGAATCTTTCTTCCATTTGTAATTTTGTTTTTTTCTCCAATAGCAAATAACAAGCAAACATAACAATGAATGGCTCAAAGAAGTTATCAAGCTCTGCTACGATCGCTTTTAAACCAGTTCCATTCCAATTTATCCATGTGGAGAAGCAAAAATAAAAAATCAATGCCAGCCATAAAGTCATAAAATGTTGAATGCTTCGAAACCCAATTTTTTCAGATTTAATAAAATTATAAGTAACCACCAAAAAAATTGAACCCAAAAAGGCTGTCCATAACGAAATCCCCAAACTTAACACAAGGTACGGTCCAAACACAGAAATTACTAGTAGAACAGGAAACTTTATTTGAATTTGTTTTAACATTTAATCTATCCCCATCGATTTCTTTTTAATCCTTTAACCAAACTGTCTTATTTACAATCTTTGTATAGCTCTGAATTAACTTCACAATTTTTACAGATACATTATGATCAGCATAATCCTCAGCCAAGACAACCTCTTCATCATTTTCAAACATTGCCACAGCCAATTCAACCGCTTGTTCAACATCTTTACCTTTAATTCCACCAATTACAACAGATCCCTTATCTAACACTTCTGGGCGCTCAGTAGATGTACGCAGAAGAACTCCCGGAAAATGAAGCATCGCTGATTCTTCTGAGAGTGTACCACTATCGGAAAGTACTGCGTAAGCATTCATTTGTAGTTTATTGTAATCCAAGAATCCAAACGGCTTTAACGTTTGTACTAACGGATGGAACTTAAACCCTCGTTGTTCTATAAATTTCATTGATCGAGGGTGTGTTGAATAAATAACTGGCATACCGTATTTTTCAGCAATATTGTTAATTGAATTCATTAAATCCATGAAATTTTCTTCATTATCAATATTTTCTTCACGATGTGCAGAAACGATAAAGTACTTTTTCGACTCTAAGTTTAATCGATCAAGTACATCACTTTTCTCAATATTCTCTTTATGTTCGTGTAAAACCTCACGCATCGGTGAACCTGTCACAAAAATAGTTTTCGGATCAATACCTTCTCCGATTAAATAACGGCGTGAGTGCTCAGTATAGGGTAGGTTAATGTCTGATATTGAATCAACAATCTTACGATTAATCATTTCAGAAACGTTCCAATCCCAACAACGATTACCAGCTTCCATATGGAAAATAGGTATCTTTAAACGTTTCGCTGAAATAGCAGAAAGAGCCGAGTTTGTATCCCCCAACATCAACACTGCATCTGGTTTTTCATTTTGTAAAATTTCGTAGGACTTGGCAATGATGTTTCCCATTGTTTCACCAAGTGTCGAGCCAACACTATCAAGATAATAGTTTGGTGCCCTTAGCCCAAGATCTTCAAAAAACACTTGATTTAACGTGTAATCCCAATTCTGACCTGTGTGTACAAGTACATGATCAAAATATTTGTCTGCACATTTAATTACTGCAGACAAACGGATAATTTCTGGGCGAGTACCCATAATTGTTATTAATTTTAATTTTTTCATTCTTACACCTTTTCAAAATACGTATCTGGTTTTTCATTATTAAAAGCCTCGTTTGCCCACATAATTGTAACCAGATCTGTATCCCCTTTATTAATTATGTTGTGAGTGTATCCCGTTGGAATATCCACAACTTCAATATTTTTACCGCTCACATAATAGTCAATTACTTCATCTGTACCAATTTTACGGAATTGTATTAAACCACTCCCACTTACTACTATGAATTTTTCATTCTTAGTATGGTGCCAGTGATTTCCTTTTGTAATACCGGGTTTTGAAATATTCACAGAAATTTGTCCACGGTCAGAAGTTCGAATAATTTCTGTGAACGACCCTCTATCATCTACATTCATCTTTAGAGGATAACTAAATTGATCCTTTGGTAAATAGCTAAGATAAGTACTGTATAGTACATTTATAAAGGGATTGGAAAGTTCCGGTACTGACAAGTTGTTTCTACTTTCCTTAAATGAGTAGATTAAATCTACAATCATACCAAGTTTAACTTCATATACTGTTGGAATTACACAGAACTCATTTTCCTTAATTTCGTTGTTGTTAAGTGCATTGATAAACTGCCCAACTACGTCATCAACATAAACTAATTGCATATCCACATTTGGATCATTTACTTTTATTTCAAGATTATTAGCTATATTATGACAAAATGTCGCCACTGCGCTGTTATAGTTCGGTCTACACCATTTTCCAAAAACATTCGGTAAACGATATACGCATGTACGCACATTATGTTTCGCACCATATTCAAAAAGTAGTTTTTCACCCTCGCGTTTACTGTTACCGTACGGGTTATCTAAAGCCGCTTGAATAGATGAAGTAATAAGGATTGGACATTTATTTCCGTTACGAACTAGTGCATCTAGGAGTGTCGATGTAAACCCAAAATTTCCTTTCATAAATTCATCCGGATTTTCGGGACGATTAACTCCGGCCAAGTGAAAAACAAAATCACATTCTTTTGCCCATGAGTTTAACATCTCTTCTTTTGTATCCATATCATATTCAAAAATATCTTGATACCCCTGGTTTCGAAGTTCTAAAACAAGGTTTTTCCCAATGAAGCCCTTTGCACCGGTCACAAGAATTTTCATTATCTTGCCTCCCACTTAGCAAGTTCATCACGTACATATTGTAATGATAATAACTTTTCCTTTACCTCTTCAACATTTAATAACTCAGTATTATTTGAGTTAAATTCAGTTAGTTCATTTCTCTCTCGGTTTCCTTCAGTAAAGAATTTATCATAATTTAACTCTCGTTTATCTGCCGGTACACGATAGAAATCTCCCATATCAATGGCATTTGCGCATTCTTCATTTGTTAATAATGTTTCATACATTTTTTCACCATGACGTATACCAATAACTTTTATATCATTATCAGCATGGAACAATTCCTTTATAGCTTGCGCTAGTACTGCTATAGTACAGGCAGGAGCCTTCTGTACCATAATATCGCCTGTTTCTGCATTTTCGAACGCAAATAAAACCAACTCAACGGCTTCTTCAAGACTCATAATAAAACGTGTCATTTCTAAATCTGTTATTGTTAATGGCTTACCAGTTTTAATTTGTTCTATAAAAAGAGGAATTACACTGCCGCGAGAAGCCATTACATTTCCGTAACGTGTTCCACAGATTAATGTTTTTTCCTTTGATACAGTTCTAGATTTGGCTACAAATACTTTTTCCATCATTGCTTTAGATGTTCCCATAGCATTAACTGGATATGCAGCCTTGTCAGTTGATAAACAGATTACTTTCTCTACACCAGCTTCAATCGCTGCTGTAAGAACATTCTCAGTCCCAATGACGTTTGTTTTAACCGCCTCAATCGGGAAAAATTCACAAGAAGGAACCTGTTTTAATGCTGCTGCGTGGAATACAAAGTCAACACCATACATGGCATTTTTTATACTATTTAAATCTCTAACATCACCGATAAAATATTTAATTTTATCGTTGTTGTATTTATGTCGTAAATTATCTTGCTTTAGTTCATCTCTTGAGAAAATCCTAATTTCCTTAATATCTGTTCCTAAGAAACGATTTAAAACAGCATTCCCAAATGAACCGGTTCCGCCTGTAATTAATAATGTTTTTCCTTTAAACATATCTAAATCTCCACTTTCTATAAATTACAGAATAATTTATTAAATATAAACTTCTTTAGAAAGAATATAAACATTTTTATTCTTTACTTATATAGTTGATTCAAAATCATATTAATCATTAAAATGTTTATCCATTTCATCCATTAATAACGCTTTGTCAAAATGTTTGTTGCAATAACTCAAAGAATTTTTCCCCATTTGTAAAAGTTTTAAATCGTCTTTCAATGACATTTCCTGGATCAAATTCGCCAACGCTGATACATTTCCAATTTCACAAACTAGACCACACTCAGCCTTTTTTATTATTTCAGCTGTCTCACCAGAAGCAGAAGCTATAATAGGTATTCCACAAGCCATATAGGATTGAAGTTTAGCCGGTATAGTCATTGAGAACAACGGATTATCCATAAATGAAACGAATGCCGCATTACACATAGATAAAAGTTTTGGAATTTCTTCAGCTGGTTGTCTATCTATCATGAAAAACATATCATTTACTTGATACGCATCAATAGATTTTACCAAATCCAACTTATTTCTTCCATCACCAACTATGTAAAAGCAAGCATTTACATTTTTTTCTTTTAATATTTGAGCTACTTTAGGAAGTATTTCAAGACCTTGGGCAATACCGATGTTACCAGTAAAAATAACTTTAAAATTGTTATTTTTAAATATTTCTAAATCTACTTTTTTTTCCATAGGTCTATAAAACGCTTCAGCATACTGAGGCCAATAAAAAACCTTGTTGGTTTCTATTCCCCTATTTGTGATTTCTTTAATAAAACTTTCTGACGTAGCAAATATTTTTTGACAGTTATTATAAACATAATCAACCATTTTGCCAATTGCATTAAGTATCATCTTGTTTTGAATGCCTGTTACAATTTGAACGTTTTCAGGCCATAAATCCTGTACATACAAAAAGCAAGGAATTCGATGTTTCTTAGCATACCAAACACCAATTAGAGTTTGGGTCATCGGTGAGACCTCATACATAAATACTAAATCTGTCTTAACTTTTGTAAACACCTTCCAAAAGTAACCCGAAAAAACAAAAGACAAATAATTTAATATTAGTAAAATTGGATTTTTCCCTCTTGGTATAAGAGGAATTCTAATTATATCAATACCATTCCATGATTCTTTTGTTTTCCTAAAGAAACCATAACCTTTAAAGAATTTACCATGCGGATAATTTGGTATACCCGTTAATACAGTTACTTTGTAACCTCGTTTTACCCACTCAATACACATGTCATTAATGCGAAATTGTTCTGGATGGAAATATTGACTTAACACGAGTAAATGTTTCTTTTTCTTATTTACTTCCATACCTTTATCCTTCAGTTAATTTAATAGATTCCTCAAAATCCCTTATCTGGTAATTTCCTTTATCATACAAACTCATGCTTTTATCATATACAAAATTTCCAAATGCTTTATTAACAAGTCCAGTAAAGCGTGCCATTATTTTTAAAAAAGGATTAAAGACTTTGGTTAGAATAATTTTTTTACCATGGACTTTTGCAATTTGTTCTACCATTAAAGATGTTTTTACATATTCTGCATTTTGAGGGAAGAATGTACCACTTTCCTCATTGTTAATTATCAATCGAACAAACTCACATAAATTATCTTGATGGAGCATACTTCGCTGATTAAATACATTCGGGAAAACAGGAAGTTTCTGAGCAAATTTAGATAAAGTTGGATAATTCCCTTTGCTTCCTTTCCCATAAATCATAGGTGGTCTTAAAATAACGATTTTAAATATATCATCCGCTAATGGACGTATTCCAATTTCAGCCTGCAGTTTACTATCACCATAAAAATTTGCTGGTTTTGGTTCCGTTTTGGACGTGATAACTTTTTCTTTATAAATCCCTGCACTCTCGCCATAAACAATTGCACTACTCATAAAAATAAATTGCTTCACACCTTCAGTTTTAGCTTTGATTGCAGTTTCAATTGTCAAGTCAGTGTTAACTTTATAGTATTTCGCTTTTGTTTCGTCACTTACATTTCCTACATCTGAATGGGCTAATCCAGCAACATGAAAAACAACATCATACTCCGAAAAATCCTTGTTTTTCCAACTTCCATCGATCATATCAATAGAGTCTACTTTATACAGCTTTGGCCATTGTCCAACCCATTTTTCAAAAGTTGTACCAATATAGCTACCTTTTCCTGTTATTAAGATTTTGAGTTGCTTCACCAATGGACTTAACCTCTTTCTTCGCGTGTTTCTTTTTCACATTGATCATTAGTGCCTTCTTTAACACCTTTGCTATTAAGTACACTTAATATTGTTTTCATAAATATTTTAAGGTCAAACCATAAATTTATTTTTTTAACATATTCTCCATCAAGTCTAGCTTTAACCACAATAGGTAATTCATCTCTACCGTTTATTTGAGCCCACCCAGTTAACCCGGGTCGAACTGAATTGGCATTATACTTATCACGCTCATCGATCAAGTCTGTTTGATTCCAAAGCGCTGGACGCGGCCCAATAACACTCATTTCACCTTTTAAAATATTTAGAATCTGAGGCAATTCATCCAAACTAGACTTTCTTAAAAACTTACCTACTTTTGTTATTTGAGTATTTGCATCTTTTAAGAGATGTGTAGGTGTGTCCTTAGGAGCATCTGATCGCATTGACCTAAATTTAAGAATATTAAAAAATTCCTTATCTTTACCAAAACGTTTCTGTTTAAACAAAACAGGACCAGGAGAATCAATTTTAATTATCAATGCAATTATAAATAAAACTGGCCATATCATTAATAAGGCTAGTAATGAAATTAAAAAATCAATAATAGGTTTTATTTCTTTATACATTTAAGTGAATACCTTCTTTTTAAATTTCTGAATGTGTATTAACTATGTCTTTTGCTTTACTTTAAGTCTTGAATTTGCTAAATCAAGAACATATTCTTTTACCTCTTCAGAGGTAAAAATATCAAAATTCTTCAATAAATAATCTACATCTTCAAAACTGAAGTCAATCGTTTTCCCAATAAAAATCTTTGGAAAAACTGCAGCACTGTGTATTTCTTCTTCATTTAGAAGTTCTTCATACATTTTTTCACCTGGGCGTAAACCTGTAAATTGAATGCCAATTTCGTCAATTTCATATCCCGACATTGTAATTAGATTTTTTGCTAAATCTACAATTTTAACTGGTTCACCCATATCTAATACAAATATTTCCCCACCACGAGCGAGTGCACCAGCCTGTAGTACAAGTCTTGAAGCTTCTGGAATTGTCATGAAGTATCTTGTCATCTCAGGATCTGTTACTGTAACTGGACCACCTTGTTTAATTTGTTTTTTAAACAATGGAATGACGCTTCCTCTGCTACCTAATACATTTCCAAAACGTACAGCAACAAACCGTGTCTTACTTACTTTAGATTGGTTCTGTACAATCATCTCTGCAATACGTTTTGTTGACCCCATTACATTAGTAGGATTAACAGCTTTGTCTGTCGAAACTAATACAAACGCTGACACTCCAAATTGACCTGCTGCTTCTGCTACATTTTTCGTACCTATCACATTATTTTTCACAGATTCTTTTGGGTTGTACTCCATTAAAGGTACATGCTTATGTGCTGCTGCGTGATAAATAATATCTGGCTGATATTTCTCTATTACCTCAAAAATTCTCTTTCGATCTTGTACATCTGCAATGACAGGAACAATTTCAAAATTATTTTTTTTATCATTTCTAAGTTCCATATCAATTAGATAGATTGAGTTTTCACCATGCCCCAATAAAATTAGTTTCTTAGGTTTAAAATTACATACTTGTCTACAAATTTCAGATCCAATTGAACCACCAGCACCAGTCACGAGAACTATTTTATTTGCAATTTCCCTCGATATACCTTTTGTATCCAATTCAATCGGCTCGCGCCCTAACAGATCCTCAACTTGTACATCTTTAAATTGAGCATTTTCAATATTACCAACCATTACTTCTTCAACACTTGGCATAACAACTGTCTTAACCCTGGTTTTCGCACATTCAGCATAAATTCTTGCCATTTCCCTTTTACCAAGAGATGGAATTGCTATAATAATCCGTTCGATGTCGTACTTTTTGGCATTTTCAATGATTGTTCTTGTATCCCCAACCACTGTTATATCGTGTATTTGTAATTTCTTTTTCTTTTGATCATCATCAATAAAAATAATAGGTTTAAATCCCATTGTATGATTTTGTAGTAATTGACGGACGAGTATGCTCCCTGCTGAACCAGCACCTATAATCATTGTTCTTTTATTAACATTTGGGTTCATTACTAGCTTTTCTCGCAATATTCTCCATACAAACCTAGAACCACCAATTAAAAACAGGTGAACCATCCAGGTTATTCCTAACGCTCTCACATAAATATCATTTGCAACGAAGTAAACAATAAAAGTAGTAACAACCATCGAAAGAGTACTTGATTTAACAATACTAAGCATTTCACCGACACTAGCATGTTCCCAAGCTTTGTCATATAACTTATAAAATCCAGCAAAAATATGATGGCATACTAACAATGACAAAGAAGTTAACAATAAGTTCCCTGATTTAAACATTAAAAGTGGACTATTTAATACTGTAGGTGCATAAAGCACTAAATAAGTCACATACACTGATGAAAATACAATAAAAGAATCCAACATCATTAATAAAGCTACTCGCTTTTGATAAGACAACAATAATCACCTACTCAAATAATTTCAATACATTCTTTTTGATTTGTTAATATGAAAATTTTCATAATGATTTATAAATTATTATTCCCATTTTTCAAGCAAACCTTTAATAAATATAACACAAATAAAGTCTGTATAAGACAAATATTGATAAATAAAACTCTGAAAGTTCAATAAAATAGACAACGGCATTCTACCGTTGTCTATTATTTACTGTTTGGAATAAATAGTATTATAGGGAGTATTGTTTTACAAAATATTTTTGGTACTCACCACTAATAATTTGTTCCCACCACCATTTGTTATCAAGATACCAATCAATTGTTTGTGCAATCCCTGATTCAAATGTGTATGTAGGCTTCCAACCAAGCTGTTCTAGTTTCGTTGGATCAATTGCATAGCGCTTGTCATGCCCTAGACGATCCTTAACAAATTCGATTAATTCTTCAGATTTCCCTAGTGTTTTGATAATCGTTTTCACGACTTCTAAATTAGTTCGTTCATTGTGCCCGCCAACATTATAAACCTCACCGTTTATACCTTCGTGTAATACTAAATCAATAGCTGCACAATGATCTAATACATGAAGCCAATCTCGTATATTCCCGCCATCCCCATAAACAGGTACCTTCTCTTCATTTAATACACGAGAAATAGTTAAAGGAATTAGTTTTTCAGGAAAATGAAATGGTCCATAGTTATTAGAACAACGAGTAATATTTATTGGTAATCCAAATGTTTTATGGTATGCACGTACAATCATATCGGATGATGCTTTACTCGCACTATACGGACTATTTGGTTGCAAAGGCGTAGTTTCTGTAAAGAAAGTAGTAGGATCAAAATCTAGTTCGCCATATACTTCATCTGTAGAAACATGAACAAATTTTTTCAAGCCGATCTTTTTAGAAGCATCCAGTAATACTTGTGTTCCAAGAACATTAGTACGAACGAAAACTTCTGGATCTGTGATTGAACGATCGACATGTGATTCTGCTGCGAAGTGGACAACATAGTCAAATAATTCCTTCTCAAATAAAGGAATTATTGTTTCTCGATCTGTAATGTCCGCTTTAATAAAATGATAATTACCCTTATTTTCAATTTCACGGTGCTTCGTTAAATCACCTGCATAGGTTAACAAATCAAGATTGTAAACCTCAACGCTCGGATATTTATTTACCATATATTGAACAAAGTTGCCACCGATGAACCCTGCCCCACCAGTTACTAAAATTTTTGTGTTTGCCATTATTGCACCTCTTGTTGTTTTAATTCTTTAAGGTAGTGAGTTAATGCTTCTTTCCAACTTCGAAGCGGCTCAAATCCTAATTCCGCAATTTTTTGTTTAGACAATCGAGAATTTTTCGGTCGAACTGCTATAGTTGGGTATTCTACAGAGGTAACTGTATTAACTTTTACTTCTTTTCCACTAATTTTAAAAATTTCCTTAGCGAAATCTGCCCAACTGCAGAATCCTTCATTTGTTGCATGATAGATTCCATACTTTTCAGTTTCAACCATATCAATTATCAATCTAGACAAATCATGCGTATACGTTGGTGAACCGATTTGATCTCCCACTACATTTAATACATCTCGGGTTTCTGCTAATTTAAGCATTGTTTTAACAAAATTTAATCCATTTAAACCAAACACCCATGAAATTCGTATTATAAAATAGTTATCAAGATGAGTTTGAACTACCTTTTCGCCTTCATATTTAGTTAAGCCATAGAACCCTACTGGACTTGGCTGATGCGTTTCAACAAAAGCTTCAACGCCTCGTCCATCAAAAACGTAGTCTGTACTAATATAAACAAACTTAGCACCTACCTCTTTTGCAGCTAACACTAGATTTTCTGTCCCATTGACATTAACTTTCCAACAAACATCCTTCATTTCTTCAGCCTTGTCAACAGCAGTAAACGCAGCACAGTGAATAATTACATCAGGTTGAAGTGAACGAACTGTTTCTAAAACTAACTCTTTATCTGTAATATCTATTTTAAAAGCCGTTTCTCCAACAACATCAGAGCCTATCATTTCTAATCCGCGTTTTTCCCCTTCATAAACAACATCATATCCAAGTTGTCCTGAAACGCCCGTAACTAGTACTTTCATTTTTTACTCTCCATATTCAAAATTGGTAGCCACATCCTTTAACAATGGAGCATTTTCATCCTTCTTTGATAAAATAGGTTGAATACCCATTGGCCATTCAATACCAATTTCAGGGTCATTCCAGAGGATTCCCCCATCGCAATCTGGTGCATAGAATTCATCACACTTGTACTGAGTTTCAACATTATCTGTTAGACTCATAAACCCATGTGCAAAACCTTTTGGAATGAAAAGTTGTTTTTTGTTTTCTGCCGATAATTCTATTCCAAACCATTTTCCAAATGTAGGACTCCCCCTTCTAATATCAACAGCTACATCGAAGATGGCTCCTCTTGTGCAACGAACAAGTTTTGCTTGGCATTTAGGATTTAATTGAAAATGTAATCCTCGAAGTGTTCCCTTTGTTGCAGAGAATGATTGATTGTCCTGCACAAAATCGATATCTATACCGACTTCTTTAAAATATTTTTTACTGTATGTTTCCATAAACCAGCCTCGATGATCACCAAAGACTTTCGGCTCAATAACGAAAACGCCAGGTAGATTTGTTTTAATAAAATTCATTTAATTCTTACCACCCTAAACATTTTATAGAGTTCCTTTGATATACCGTTTAATAGGCGATTTTACCTTCAGCAACTTTTAACAAATATTGTCCATATCCGGACTTCTTGAATTTTTCACCGGCTGCAATTAGTTTTTCTTTATCAATCCAACCATTTATAAAGGCGATTTCTTCTAGTGCTGCAATTTTTACTCCCTGATGTTGCTCAACAGTCTTTACAAAGTTTGTTGCGTCTACCAGACTTTCGTGTGTTCCAGTGTCCAGCCATGTAAAACCGCGCCCAAGCAATTCAACATCCAATCCACCCAATTTTAAATACGCATCATTGCAAGCTGTTATTTCAAGTTCTCCTCGAGATGACGGCTCAACATTCTTTGCAATTTCAACAATTCGATTATCATAAAAATATAAGCCAGTAATTGCATAAGTTGATTTTGGTTTTTCCGGCTTTTCTTCGACACTTAAAACCTTTCCGTTTTCGTCGAATTCAACCACACCAAACCTCTCTGGATCATGCACATGGTAACCAAAGACTGTTGCACCGGTCTCTTTTTGTGCAACTCTTTGCAGAATTTTTCTCAATCCATTTCCATAGTAAATATTATCTCCTAATATTAGTGCTACAGAATCAGAACCAATAAAATCCTCACCTAATATAAAAGCTTGCGCTAGCCCATCCGGGCTAGGCTGAACTTTATACTGCAATTCAATACCATATTGCGAACCATCACCTAATAAGGATTCGTACTTATTTATATCTTCCGGAGTTGAAATAATCAGAATTTCTCTAATTCCTGCTAACATCAATGTTGAAAGCGGATAAAACACCATTGGTTTGTCATAAATAGGAAGTAACTGTTTACTAGTAACCATTGTCAACGGATATAACCTGGTTCCGCTTCCACCTGCTAAAATTATACCTTTCATAGTAAATCCCCTCTAACTTTATAATTTTTAATCATTATCTTTATAAATACACTATTATTTACTAAAAATAGTTTTATATGGTAGCATATGATACGTTTCCTCATTAATAAAATGTCTTGTTTCATTTATTCCAAATACAAAAATAAATAAAATCAAAACTACTTTTAAAACCATTTTTTTATCGAACACGCGCACTAAATGGGCCATTAATAGTATTTGAGCGGGTAATAGTGCGAAGATAAATCTTGTTATAATAGGTGTTGATATAGTAAATAAGCTCAAAATTACAGCCACAAAATAAAAAGAAAAATATAAAGTAATATGGTCATTTGCTTCTCTTAACTTTTTATAGAAAATAGAGAATAAAATCAACCAGAAAACACCAATGTAGACATTCATCCCAAACTGAACTGACAGATTACTAAAGGAAGATGCATAAAAATCAACCTTAGGGACAATCCATTTTATTTCTCTTATAAAATATAACAAAATGTCATGTGCAAATGGAACCATTAGCAATATTAAAAAAGGATATATGCCTCTGTACTTCTTGAACTTTTCTAAATATAAAATGCCAAGCACAAAAAAAACGGCCATTGAATAATGAAAAAGGACAGCAAATGCTACAGATAAAAAATATTTAAATGGTTTTTTCTGAAAAAGGTAACGCAATGCATAGAAAACAATGGAAATTGCTAATAAATTTCTAATAATAATGAAGCCCCAAAAGTACAATGTGAA
The DNA here is from genome assembly GCA_029240105.1 of Caryophanales bacterium. Lineage (GTDB taxonomy): Bacteria > Bacillota > Bacilli > JARBTR01 > JARBTR01 > JARBTR01. Next base: position 320,937 of record JARBTR010000006.1, read on the forward strand.
TCCATAAACAAATACTGCAGTTCCCAAACTTATTTTCTTAATTTCGAAGGTCATAATCTTAAAGAAAAAAAGATTTGTTGCAATGGCCATTATAACAAACACTGACTTGTAACTATCAAAAAAGAACCTACAAATAACATTTAACCATACGTAACCAACTTCAAGGGAATTATGGATAAAGAAACTTGAACCCATTTCTTTAATACCATCGTAATAAGCAACATAAGCTGCATAATCAGCTCCTGTAAAATGCCTAACCGCAACTGGTGTGGTTAAAATTAAAAAGGAAACGAACAAAAGAGAAGAACTGTAGTCTCTTTCTTTAAATAACTTTTGATTTTTCTCATAATCTTTTCGAAGAAAGCATTTTACTATATATAACATCCATTTATCAAATAATTTTTTCAAAAGTGTTAAGTAATAAACTTCCTTTTGTTTTATTTTTTGATTTTGAGAAATAAAAGCAAAAAAAGATGCTGAAACTATTATGATTATGTAAAAAACACTAGAATATAAACTATTCAACTTCAATTCACCTACCTAGTCTTTCACTCCACTATCATCATAAACTGAATTGATATTAACGAAATTGGATTGAATTAATTTCCCCACACTCTTTATACATACAATAATAAACATAAACATACATAATAAAACCAGTAGAACTATAGAGGTAAGGATTTGTCATAGCAATAGCTAAATATGTGATATACGCATAGAAATAATATTTATTAAATGTTTTAAGTTTCATAAATGGGTAGATCAAAAAGGCAATAAATACAGTAAAAAAGATTACCCCTAATTGTCTAAACAAATCTAAAAAAGAAAATTCAAAAGATGAAATCCACTCGTTTACCCCGATTGAATAAAATTTACTTCCTAATCCCATGCCTGTAATAATTATTTCTGGGTTATTAGTGTACAAGTCTACAAAACTCTTAAGATGACCAATCCGTATTATATTCGATTGCTCTTTTTTGACAACTAACATCTCATATAGATAATTAAACTTCCAAGCACAAACTATAAAAATTACAAAAGAACAAACAGATAACAAAAGTTTTTTATTTATAAACTGAATTCTCAAATTTTTTAAATAAAATACTGAGGCAACGATAAGTGGGAAAACGAAATTTGCTCTTGTTCCTGATACAAATAAACAGCCATACGCTAGTAAAACGAGAAAGTAATTCCTCTTATATATTCCATAAAATAAAGGTATAACAAGCAATGGACTTGCTCTCAAAAAAATAAAATAATACACTGGATATAGTGGTCCTTTTGCAGCTACACCCATATTCATAATTGGTAAATAATTATTCCAGAAAATATTAATCTCAACTAATTTTAAAAAATCTGCAAAAACAATAAAAACATAAAGTCCAATAAGCCCCAGACTTCCCAATAAAACTACTTTTTCAAAATTCAATTCTCTTCTTTTTATAACGAACATTAACAAAAAAAAGAATGGCGCAATTCCTTGTACAATGCTTGATTTCAAATCATCTGTTAAAAAATAGGAGTATCCAATAGTAACAATCGGAAAAATGAAACCTATCATCAAAATCAAATAATCATCTTTTTTAAACTTCATTTTTAGAAGATCAGGTAGATTTATAAGAATTAAAACTATAAATATTATTTTTTTCAGACTGTAAATATCAGCAGGAAATATCATAGATATTACGATAAAACCTAAAACTAGACAAAAATTGAAATTAGCAAACCATTTTGACTTATACATCTTCTTGCCACCTTTTTAAGGGAACCTTTATTTACATTTTAATTATAAAAAATAACAGTAAATATTTTAAAAAATTTGATAACTAAATAACTTAAGAGGTTTTGGTCAAAAATAACCAAAACCTCTATTTCTGTAAAATCATTATATCTAAAAACCATGAATATTTAAATATACTCACTTACAATGTAAGATTTATTAAAACAGTGTGAAATTGATAAATATTTATTCATACCCCTTCGGATTCTGTGATTGCCATCTCCAAGAATCACGGCACATATCGTCGATTGTCTTTTCAGCTTTCCAACCTAGTTCATCTTGAGCCTTTGTTGGATCGGCAAAACTAGTAGCTATGTCACCCGCACGACGACCTACTATTTGATACGGGATTTCAACACTTGATTGTTTTTCAAAACTTTTCACCATGTCCAAAACACTGCATCCCACACCAGTACCAAGGTTGTAAGCCTCAGCACCTGTTGTGTGTGCAATTTTCTCAAGTGCCTTTATATGCCCGCGTGCTAAGTCGACCACATGAATATAATCTCGCACACCTGTACCGTCGTGTGTCTCATAATCGTCACCATAGACATTTAACTTTTCTCGAATCCCTACTGCTACTTGCGTAATGTAAGGCATTAAGTTGTTAGGTATCCCATTTGGGTTTTCGCCAATCAAACCACTTTCATGTGCACCAATCGGGTTAAAATAACGAAGTAGTGCAATACTCCATTCCGGATCCCCTACATAAACATCACGTAAAATTTGTTCCAACATTAATTTCGTCCAACCGTATGGGTTAGTAGCACTTAGTGGCATATCCTCCGTATAAGGTGAAACATTATTTACTCCGTATACTGTTGCAGAAGAACTGAAAACCATTTTTTTCACTTTATGGTTTCTCATTACTTTACATAGCACCAATGTGCTCAAAATGTTGTTGTGGTAGTACTCTAATGGAATTTCTACAGATTCCCCCACCGCTTTCAAACCAGCAAAATGAATCACAGCATCAATTTTATTTTCAGAGAATATAGATTCTAACAATTCCTCATTGCGAATATCAACTTTGTAGAACTTAACAGATTTACCAGTTATCTTTTCAACCCGGTGTATTGATTCCATTTGACTATTGCAGAAATTATCTACAACTACAACCTTGTGACCAGCATTTAAAAGTTCCACACAAGTGTGGCTACCGATATACCCAGCGCCACCTGTCACTAGTACATACATTCAAACTCCCCATTTCAATAAACTGAAAAGACTTTATTTTAAACTAAATATTATTTGAAAATTAACCTAAAATCTCATCAACCTGTCTCTTTAATTCAGTTTTAAAAACAGCTAATTTCACATCACTTGCTTCACTTGTTTCGTCTCTTACAGAGAAATAAAACTTAATCTTAGGTTCTGTTCCAGATGGACGCAAACAAATCCAAGAACCATCTTCTAAAAAGAATTTTAAAACATCAGATTGAGGTAACGTAATAATTGACTCTTCTCCCGTTGCGATATCTTTTCGCTTGCTTGATTTATAATCCTCCACCCGTTCCACTTGAATTCCGCAGATTTCTACTGGAACATTCACACGATAATGATTCATAAGACCAACAATTTGCTCAGCCCCTGATTTACCTGACATCGTTAAGGAGAAAATTCCATCTGTATAGAATCCGTGTTTTTTAAATAAAGACACCAACGCATCATAAAGAGTCTTGCCTTGAGATTTATAAAAGGCACAAGCCTCAACCGCAATAACAGCAGCTTGCACGGCGTCCTTATCACGAGCGAAATCTTTTATTAAACAACCATAGCTCTCTTCGTAACCAAAAAGGAATTCATGTTTACTCGAAGAATGATATTGTTCGATTTTTTCACCTATAAATTTAAAACCTGTTAATACGTCTTCACATGTAATTCCGTAACTTTCAGCTACACGACGGCCTAATTCAGAAGTAACGATTGTTTTGAATACGATTCCGTTCTCTGGTAATGATCCTTTTTCACTTTTTTGACTTAGAATATAATCCATTAAAAGTGCACCAGTCTGATTCCCATTGAGCAAAATATAATCGCCCATTTCATTCTTTACACAAACACCTAAACGATCTGCATCTGGATCTGTTGCAATCAAGATATCAGCATCTTTTTCCTTGCCCAAATCAATTGCCTTTTCAAAAACCTTAATCTCCTCTGGATTAGGGTAGTTAACAGAAGGAAAGTTTCCATCTGGCTGTTCTTGTTCTTTTACAATATGTACATTTTGATAACCAAGCGTTTGCAATGCACGACGAACTGCTACATTCGATGTTCCATGTAGGGGCGTGAATACTACGGATACATCAACTTCCTTGCTCAGATTGGAGTTCTCTGAAATGGATACAACTTTTTCATTGTAGATTGAGTCAATTTCCTCACCTACCATTTGAATTAATCCAATTCCTTTTAATTCTTCTTCTGTTTTAACCGGAATTTCTAATTCATTTTCGATTTTATTTACGAAATGGATGATTTCATCAGCTTCTTCTAAATTTACCTGTGCACCAGTCATATTGTAAACCTTATAACCATTATACTCTCTCGGGTTATGACTAGCTGTTATTACGATTCCTGAGAAGGCGTTTAAATGTCTCACGGCAAAAGAAAGTTCTGGAGTTGGGCGAAGCGCATCAAAAACATACACTTTAATATCATTAGAAGCTAAAACTCTTGCAGCTTCCATCGCAAATTCAGATGAGAAATTCCGACAATCATAGGCGATAACAACGCCCTTCCTTGACGCCACTTCACCTTTAGATTGAATGTAATTTGCTAATCCTTTACTCGCTTTACGTACCGTCATGATATTCATTCGATTGGTTCCTACGCCTAACACACCGCGCATTCCAGCAGTTCCAAATGAAAGGTTCCGATAAAAAGCATCTTCTAATTTTTGTTCATCTTGGCTCATCTCTTCTAACTCTTCTTTTAGGTAGCTAGGTACATTTGTAGCGGTTTTCCATTTCTCAGAAACTTCTATCCAATTCAAATAATTCACCTTTTCTTTTTAGATTAGTTGGTAAAAAATAAACTTGTTATTTTCATTTAAATTTATTCCACATTCATTAATTTAAACCTTTTTATTAAATACTACACCTAATAATGCCTTACCATTTCCAATGATGCTTTTTGCATGTAGGGAAAAGTAGATGATGAACGTTACAATATAGACTATTAAACCACTTAAGCCACCGATTAAACCAACGGAAACCATAAATACAATTGGAACCAATATTTCTAATAGTAATGGTAGTCTTAAGATTCTCATGTTCATTATTCGTGTGATATAGATTTCAGAGCCATAACACCAACATGCAACAACTAAAACCGTGCACCATACAATAGATTCGATGTTTTGGAAATAATAATACGAAGTAAACCCTACAATACCAAACAAAGCAACCGCTAAAAAGTTGGAAACCATAAGCGCCCTTTCTTTACGTAGAGTCTTAAAAAAAGAATTCACAAGCATTTGAATTTTACTTTGATAAATGATGATTGGGTAAAAAATATAAAGATAATTTAGTATCGGTAAATATTTAGCATAATAGTGTTCTACTAACCACTGTAACGGATAATACGTCAACAACAAGAAGAAAACCAATATCATGAGCAAGCTGTTAATACTTCTATAGGATTCGGCCAATTTGTCTTTATTTAACCTTTTTAGAATTGGATAAATCACAAGGCTTATAGAAGAAATAAACATCATAACTAAATTAGTCGTGTTTATTGCGAATGAATATTGGCCAAAGTTCGAGACGCTTTGAAATTGCTCAATGATGAATCTACCCAAACCAAGCAAGAGCATTCCCAAAACATTTGCAATCATGAGACTTATGCCCACTCGAATATTGTCTATTGACTCATTAAGTCCTTCTCTCCATGTCGCTCTTTTTCCAAAAACCAACTCTTTAAAAAGAACCATCATAATCAATAGGATTAGAACTTTTACAACAAAATCTATAATTGAAAGTGCCCTAAATCCGAAAGTATTCGTAAAGTTAAGGATGAGGATGGATGCAACTAGTAATGCCTTACCCACTACAGTCATCAAAGAATATTGTTTAAAACGGTTCGTTACCTGAGAAACCATCACAAAAATACCAAAAACACCAATTGAAACGTTCATTGCAGCCATTGCATACATATAGATTTTCCCAGGATCCTTTTCAAAAAGAAAAATAGCCCCTAATAGTAAACCGGTCACAAGGAATAAAAAAATAAGCAGAATATCAAATACCCTTCTGAAAATCTCAAAGGGCAAATCTTTATATTCAAAATTTCCATATTTTAAATAAATACCATCAACTAATCCAAGTTGAAATAACCCGGTATATCCTGCATAAAACAAATAGATGTTCCAGTATCCATATCCTGCAACATTTAAAATTTTCGGAATAAAAAAAGCTGTGACAAACCCTAATAATAAAGTTAGAATTTGAGAACCAAAAATATATAAAACACTTTGTATCCCCTTCTTAAGGACTCTACCTTGGTATTCCTTTAAGTAGAACTTTAAATTTTTGCCACTTATCTTTTTCAAAAAGAAGCATATACACTGAAACCCTTGTTATTGTTTGAATATTGGTCAAAACCCACTTAGGTTCCTTTAAAAGATATTCTTTGTTCAAAATCATATTGTTGCGGAACATATAGTATCTTCTGGCCAAAGAATGATTACTCGTCATAGGATTCCAAACGAAAAATTTATGTATCGAATTGTTACCGATTTTATGGAGTAGTAATGGTGCTTTCGTCTCGTATACTTTAAAACCGGATTGTTGCGCTCTTAAACTATATTCGTGATCCACAGCATCAATAAAAAAGGACTCTCGAAAAGGACCTATATGCTTAAATGCACTGACTTTCATCAAGCAACCTGACGTAATGGTTACCTTCACTTCTTCAAAAACATCATTTTTTTTGATGGTATCCAAAGTATTTTGTCTTTTAAATTGGAAATCTAGCGCTTTTTCGTTTTCCGTATGTTTGGTACCGATAAGCGAAATCTTTTCCTTATCTTCAAGTGACTCTATTATCATTCGATGATATTCAATAAGTATATCAGAAGGCCTTGAATCTTGATCAAATGTGTATACCCAGTTGTAATTATGGCTACTTGCCCAGTCTACGCCCTGATTTAATGCTCTAGCAATACCCTCGTTCTCTTTATTTACCAAGAGAATGACCCCATCAAGTTTCTCAATCCACCCCTGTATGATAGGAAGATTGTTTGAACCATTGTCCACAATAATAATCTCATTAGCAAGACTTTTAATAGCCATAAGATTATGTGGAAAATCTGAATCCGGGTTATACGTTACGATAATTGCACAAACGTTTTCTTTTCGTAGTGGATAGATGTTTTTTTCACTCATGAGTATGTGCCCTTATTGTTTTCTGTTATAATTTTGGTTTTAATTTGTTGACTACCCTAGTTATTTTTTTAACAAAATGGTTTTTAAAATTAAGAATAAATACTTGCAAAGTCTTTCCACTCATAAAAAGGATCGTTTCAAAAATAAACAAAACTGGATTGCTCTTTATTACTAATTTTAACTCATGAAGAGTGTAAAATCTTTCCTTTTTACTTCTGCTTAAGCGAATCTTTAGTAAAAGAATCTTATCATCAAGAATCGGTACTTGTTTATCATTCAAATCTATCCGTTCCTTAACCAGTTCCAGTCTTTCTAGGGGTTCCTCAATCTTTGCTCGAACGTAATCTTCCACATTTTGTAAACCATGAAAACGTTTAACACCAATTTGATTTTGTTCATGGATTCGGTAGTGCACAAGTGGTTTTGCACTGTAAACTAAATTCCCTTTTGCTGCTGCGTATATAGCAAGCCAGTGATCGTGCACATAAACCTTTGGTTCAGGAAAAGGTAATGCATTTTTTGCTAAATTAGCTTCTATTAACATACTACAACCGGTAACACTATTACTCTCTACTAAATAGGAGAATGCTTCATCCCCATAAACATGCTTCATCCGAAAATTACTTTTCAGCATACTTGTAGCTGTTACCTGATCATTTTCATTGATCAAACTTAAATCTGAATAAGCAAGGGTACTGTTTTTGGTTTCAATAAGTTGCATAAGATCTTCAATTTTCACTGGTAGCCAAATATCATCTTGGTCGCAGTAAGCAATATAATTGCCCTTTGATTCCAATGTTAGACGAGAAAAGGTTTTATTGCTTCCGCAATTCTTTTCATTTCTAAATAATGTATATGGAACTTTAACAATTGTCTTTTTCAACAATTCAGATATAAATTGAAACTGTTCTTCACTTTCGCTATCATCACATATCAAAAGTTCTATATTTGTATAGGTTTGATCATCGATACTGCGCAGTTGTTTTTCGAAGAATTTTTCGTCTGGAAAATATGTAGCTAATACAACTGAAACAACTGGCTTCGTCATGACTTCCCTCCATTAAATAATCACTTTTAGTTATCTTACATTCCTTTAACTTTTGTAAATATTTTTCTTTGTACATTTTCAGGCATAATTGCCACTACCATTTCAAATAAAAAAAGCTGCCAATCTATTTTTCTATTACGAATGAATGAAACAAAATTCTTTACATTCGACTGCTGAAAAAACGCTATACGAGTTTTCACGTCTAACAAATATGCTTCAATTTCTTTTGATAGTTCGCCATTAAAATACTTTTTCTTGTCTACCAAATATGCATATCGTTCTTTTTCATCTAATAGTTTGTTTTTCAAATAACTTTCTTTATCATCGATTTTTTTTAGGAATGACGATCCAATCTGATTATTTCCATGAATACGATAAGAAATAAATGGTTTTTCAGAATAGGATATCTTCCCCACAGTGGAAGCGATAAGAGTTAACCAGTGATCATGTACGTAAATTTTATAGTCTGGAAATGGTAGGGCACTCTTTGCCACATCACTTCTAATAAGCATGGTGCATCCTGTTACACTATTCCGCCTAATAAAGAAAGATGTTTGATTTTCCCCATGAACATGCACTATTCTTTTCCCATAACTTTTAAAACTATCATTTAGCAGATGACCTTCCCCGTCAATAACTCGGGCATCTGAATAAACAAGAACACCTTTTTCTATCTCCATTAAATCAACTAGTTCTTGAATCTTATTTAAATCAAATATGTCATCCTGGTCTGAGTAAGCAATGTAATCACCTGTAGCTATTTGGGTTAATCTTTCAAACGTACGGTTGCTGCCCATATTTTTCTCGTTTTGAAATACGGTATATGGTGTTTTCTTTAAAACGGAATGAGCCAATTGCTGAATTTCACTATATTTTTCACTTGAAGAGCAGTCGTCACAAATTAGCAGTTCCAAATCAGGATACGTTTGATTTTCGATGCTTTTCAATTGTTCTTCTAAATACCCAATATGTGGATTATACGTTGCCATTACAACTGAAACCTTTTTATTCATAACTCTCCTCCTTCACATTCAATTAATTACTAACTAACTATTTTAAAACCACTTCCAACCCCATTTATTGAAAAAGCGGAAAACAGATTGAAAATGGATCCAAGCGAGTTTGAAATTCTTCCCTGAACCTCTTTCCCAAAAATGGACAACAGATACTTGTGGCATATAAACAATCTTACTAATTTGATTAATTCTTAAACATAAATCATAATCCTCAAGATACATAAAAAAACGTTCATCAAAACCTGAAAGTTTCTTAAACACTGACGATTTTATCAACATAAAACAGCCAGATCCTATTTGAATATGACTAATTTGATCGTCAGGTAAATTCACATTTTCGTAATCTGCTATTCTATTTGCAAAAACGTTTCGAACAATTTTCAGAGGGAAACGCCTCACAATGAGATCAAATATTGTAAATCGACTCCGAACTAAGTGTTGTGTACTTCCATCTGCAAAGATAATTTTGGGAGAGAGCATAGCTGCATCCTGATTCTTTTCAAGTTCATCTAACATTTTCTCCAAATCACTCTTTTTTAAGAGAATATCCGGATTGAAAATTAAGAAATAATCCTCTTGTACTTTCAAAAGGTTGGCATTGTGACCATAACCAAACCCCTTATTTTCATTGCCATAAGTGATGTCTGCAAAAGACTCATAATTCTTTAATTTCTTAATAAAACCCTCATTTGAGTGGTTATCATAAATTGAAAATGCACAAATAGAATCGTTTTTAAATTCTTCAATTAATTGATCTAAGACCCAAAAAACCTTTTCACTGTTATATGTAACTATACTGATACGTACTTTTTTCTGCACTATATTGAACACCTCATCCAACTCTTATCAACAATTTCCAGAACCAACACAAATAAATATACCTGCATATTTTACCATGAAAAAAAGTTCATATATAGCACGATTTACAGCGCTATTTCTGAACTTTACAACTTATATTATTATTCACAACTTTCCTTTTCCACAATCAACTTTAAGTAATCCAAAAATTCTTCTCTTGTATCATCACGACGTAAAGCGGACTCCACTGTTGCCTCTAAAAACCCTTGTTGATTTCCAACGTCATAACGACGGCCATCAAAATTATAAGCGTAAATAGTTTCCTTTTGAGCCAACTCTTGAAGAGCATCAGTTAATTGAATTTCACCACCAACGCCAGGTTCTGTTCTTTCTAGTATATCAAAAATCCTTGGGTTAATGATGTATCGACCAAGTATCGCGATATTCGTTGGAGCTTCTTCACGGCTAGGTTTCTCAACTAGATCCCTAATTAAGTAAACACGATCAGAAATCTGCATTCCATCTACAATTCCATACTTATGAACAACAGATGGATCAACTTCTTGAACACCTAGGATACTCCCGTTGTACTTTTCATACACTTCAATCATTTGTTTTAAGCACGGTTTCTCGTCATTGTGAACAATATCGTCACCTAGAAGAACTGCAAAAGGTTCATTTCCAACAAATGTTCTCGCAACAGAAATTGCATGTCCTAAACCTTTCGGATTTTTTTGACGGATATAATGAATATCCACCATGTCTGTAATATCGTGTACTAGGTTTAAAAGTTCTGTCTTTCCCTTTTTCTCTAGTTCAACTTCTAATTCAACATTTCTGTCAAAATGATCTTCGAGACATTTTTTATTTTTTCCTGTTACAACTAAAATTTCTTCAATTCCAGAAGCTATACATTCCTCTATAATAAACTGAATGGTTGGTTTATCTACAATTGGTAACATTTCTTTTGGTAGTGCCTTTGTTGCAGGTAAAAATCTCGTTCCCAAGCCCGCAGCTGGGATAATTGCTTTACGAACCCTCATGACAAAACCTCGCTCTTCATTTTGAAAATAGCTAATTCTCATTATACAAAATTTATGTACATCTTTGTAATTTATAACAAATTAAAATTAAGGATTGTATTTTAAAAAGACTCTATTCAACTTTATTTTTCTTTTTTTTAATAGTAGACAATAAAATAACTCCAGTTAAACAACCACTTAAATCAATACACACATCTCTGAACTCTCCTGAACGACCAGGAACAAATGTCTGATGGAATTCATCAGAACAGGCATATAGAAAGCATACTAATAACGTTAAAAGGACAGTGTTTTTAGTTTTATAAGATTGAAGCAAGTTATAAATACTAATACTGAGCAATCCATAAAATGTAAAATGCGCAATTTTTCTAACAATAGTGTGTAAGACTTCACGGTATTTAATGTGAAGAATTTGTAAAATGGGCTTTACAATCTTTTCAATGATTGCACCGCTATATGAAGAGGATGTTCCCGAAGGTTGAGAAGAAAATATAAAAATCCCAATCATAAGACTAAGGGTGGCAACCCACCAAAACAATTTCTTTTTATCTAACTTATTAAGTTGCATACGGTACACCTTTTAATGAAATAAGGAAAATTATAATAAAATAAATAAAGGAAAACCATCTTTCACTTCAAAGTTTCCGAAAAAGATGGTTTTTTATATGTTTTTGTTATCAATAAAATTTTCTTCTGTTCTCTTGCTCTATATCCTAAAACATCTCACTCGTCGTTTTCGCCTGCATATGCAGTAACAAATAATCTGGACCGCCTGCCTTAGAGTCGGTACCGGACATATTAAACCCGCCAAAAGGTTGATAGCCTACGATTGCACCAGTGCATCCGCGATTAAAGTATAGGTTACCAACATGGAAATCTTCACGAGCTTGTTCTTGATGTGCACGATTTGTCGTTATAACAGCTCCTGTTAATCCGTATTCCGTATTGTTTGCAATTTCTAGAGCATGGTCAAAGTCATGGGCTTTGCATACTGCGACCACTGGACCAAAAATTTCTTCTTGCATAATACGTGCATCTTCAGCTACGTCTGCAATAATCGTTGGGTTTACAAAGAAGCCTTTGCTTGCGTCGCCAGTACCTCCGACTAGAATACGTCCTTCATTTTTGCCGATTTCAATATATTCCATAATTTTATTGAACGAGTTCAGATCAGTGACTGGACCCATAAAGTTTTCATAGTATTTTGGATCTCCGATAGTTTTTGTTTTTGCTAGTTCAACGCAACGCGCTACAACTTGATCATACACATCTTGGTGAATAACTGCACGAGAACAAGCTGAACATTTTTGGCCGGAGAAGCCAAATGCTGAATTTACGATGCTGTTCGCTGCTAATTCTAAATCTGCTTCAGAATCAACCACGATAGTATCCTTACCGCCCATTTCAGCGATGACTCTTTTAAGCCAGATTTGCCCAGGGTTTACCTTTGAAGCGCGTTCATAAATACGAACCCCAACATCACGAGATCCTGTAAAACTGATGAAACGAGTTTTTGGATGATCAACTAGATAATCACCAATTTCACGGCTATTTCCAGGTAAAAATTGAACAACTCCATCTGGTAGTCCAGCTTCTTTTAATACTTCTACAAATTTAGCAGCAATGACTGGAGTTGTTGAAGCCGGTTTTAAAATAACTGTGTTCCCAGTAACAACTGCTGCAGCTGTTGTTCCACCCATAATCGCAAACGGGAAGTTCCAAGGTGAGATGACAATCCCAACCCCAAGAGGGATATAATCGAAACGATTGTATTCGCCCGGTCGACTTTCTACCGGCACACCATTCTTCATTTGAAGCATTTGACGACCATAATATTCAAGGAAATCAATGCATTCTGCACACTCAACGTCAGCTTCCATGTACGATTTACCTGCCTCTTTCACTAACCAAGCAGAAAATTCAAATTTACGACGACGAATAATGGTTGCTGCTTTGAACAGTACATCTGCACGTACTTCAGGTTTTACTTTTTTCCAAGTTTCAAAGTTTTTTCTTCTGTAGCAACAGCTTTCCCATCAATTACAAGAGAATAGTCATGACCTAATTGTGACTCAACGTACGCAATTGCCTCTTGCATTTTCAGACGATTTTCTTCTTTACTAAAATCTGTGAACGCTTCATGTTTGTAAGCTTGTACCATTGTAAAACCTCCTTGAATAGTAATAATATGCAACACAAACCCTTTATAGAGCCTACTTTGCTACCATTTTATCTGAACAACTCAATTGTAGCAATTTATAATTCTTTTAAAAATAGATATTTTAAAGAATATTTTAATTTTTCAAACTATTTCACTTTTGCTATTATCATTATCATTAGTTAGGAAAGTATTTTCAAAATAACATCTATTATTTAACTCCACCCTTAAACGAAAAAAGAGAAACGTTTCCGCTTCTCTTGTTGAGCTGAATTACTATTTTAATTATAAATATAAACAAACGGTGCATCCTTATCCGGTGTTCTAATGATAAGTGCCTCGGAGCCATTCGTTGAAGTTATTTCCACTTCTACTTTCACACTTTTAGGGAATGTCCGCATCACTTCGCCTGCTACGAACTGTGTAAAGCTGATAACCTCGGTTTTCCCATAGAACTGTATTGGTATATTTATTTTCAAGTTATCGTACACTTTGTTCTTATAGGTTGCTAGTCCGATCACTCCACTGAAGTTCGGGAAGTATTTTTCAACAGCATCTTTAAAATTCAAGAATGTCTCTTGATCGCCGTGGTAATTCTTGTCTGCCTCCGTCGAAGGAAGAAGAACATTCTTCTTGTCTATATCCTTCCAACCAGAGATTGTATGATCACCTTTATTTACATTTGCGTAAGCAAGAAATGTTCCTGGCAGGACACTTCCAATACTTTGCTGTTCAAATAATGCAATTGTAATGGGTACATTCGGTATATCTTTGTCACTTCTTATTCTTCGAATAACTTCATCTGCAATTTTCTTACCTTCTGCAAGAAGTTTTTCTCTTTCAGTTATGACGCTACGATTATCTCCACCAACTACCTCTTTGTAATAAAAAACTGAATTTAATGCCAAACCGATAGAGATCCCTCCCGGTTTTACCTTATCTTCGGACTTAATTAAGTAGTCTTGCTCTAAAATATGAGCCAAATACTCGGGAGCCTTTTCATTTCTTTCAGTAACAGTGCCGACCTCATCGTCAATTGGATTCAGTCCGAGATTTTCTTTTTCTTTTAAACCTTTAGCAGTCAACTGTGCAGCATTATACTTTCGTGCAAGCCAAGATTTAATCGTATCTGTTTCCAAAAATTGACCTTCTCGAAAGTAATAACGATCCGTTGGGAAAGCTTCCTTAGAAACTTCCATCAAGCCCTCTTCAAAAGCCTCTAAATCCGTTCGAGAATTTAAATTATTAACAACCAATCCTCGAGACTTGCTTGGTAGAAAGGGTAATACGGACTGATAGTTATCACCCGAAATTTTATATTCAGGAATGATTACCTTGTTATTTGAGTTTGGTGTTGACTCATCAGTTTTATTTGAATCAAATCGAGATGCACACCCTGTTAAAAGTAAGAGACTTACTGCAATTAGTACAATTTTTTTCATGACCATCATTCCTTTAAAAATCACCTTAAGTATAGTCTACAATACTATTTAAACTCTGCCTATCTTTTCTAAGAATTTGTCTTCATCCCAAATTTCAATCCCTAACTCTTCTGCCTTTTTCAGTTTAGAACCGGCTTCTTCACCGACCACAACAACATGCGTTTTTTTGCTGACACTTCCAGCAACTTTTCCACCGAGGGACTCAATCGCTTCTTTAGCTTCCTCTCGGCCATAGGACTCTAGCTTTCCAGTCACAACAAAGGTTTTACCATAGAATGCTTCATTGGCATTGTCTAAACTCGCTTTTTTCCCAGTGTAGGTAAAATTTACACCCACCTTGCGCAGTTCTTCAATTAGAATCTTCGTTCCTTCATTTGAGAAGTAGACCAGAATCGCTTCTGCCATCTTGTCGCCTATTTCTTCGATGTTAAGCAAATCAGTTGCTGAAGCTGCACTTAAATTATCCAATGTTTCAAAATGCATCGCAAGGGTTTTTGCCGCTTTCGCACCAATTAGACGAATACCAAGTCCAAAAATTAATTTCTCAACTGAGTTCGTTTTCGAAGCTTCAATTGCCTCTAATAGATTCGATGCTGATTTTTCACCCATTCGATCCAGTGCAATTAACTGATCAAAAGTTAACTTATAAATATCCGATACATCCTGTATCAGGTTTTCTTCAAATAATTGTGTAATAACTTTTTCACCAAGGCCGTCAATATTCATGGCCATGCGAGATACGAAGTGAATTAACCCTTCTCGTATTTGCGCCTTACAGCGAGGGTTAACACAGCGAATAGCAACTTCTTCTTCAAGACGAACAAGCTCGCTTCCACATTCCACACAACGCGATGGCATCTGGTAAGGCAGTTCAGTACCCGTTCGTTTTTCAGTTAAAACTCGAACAACTTCAGGAATGATATCACCTGCCTTACGGATGATAACAGCATCACCTATCCGGATGTCTTTCTCTCTAATGATATCTTCATTGTGAAGTGTCGCTCTGCTAACCGTTGTTCCTGCGACTTTTACAGGAAGGAGTAGTGCAGTTGGTGTATGCACACCTGTACGACCTACGGTTATTTCAATATCTACTAATTTCGTCTCTACTTCTTCTGCAGGGAATTTATAAGCAATTGCCCATCGTGGACTTTTAGCTGTCATGCCTAGTTTTTCTTGATGTTTAAGCTGATCAACCTTGATAACGATCCCATCAATTTCGTAGTCTAGACTATTTCGCTTGTCTGTCCATTCCGCTACAAAGTCAAGTACTTCCTCAATTGAACGACATGTACGACGCTCTGGATTTGTTTTGAGACCTTGCGAACCCAAATAGTTCAATCCATCTGAGTGACTTTTCAATCCAAGTTCGGATGCCCGTCCAATACCATATACGAAAACAGCTAAATTTCGAGAGGCTGCAATTTTTGGATCCAGTTGACGCAAGGAACCTGCAGCTGCGTTTCTCGGATTTGCAAAGGGCTCTTCACCATTCTCATCCTTCTCGCGGTTAATTTTTTCAAACGATTTTTTCGGCATATACGCTTCGCCGCGCACATCTATTTTAGTCTTTTCAAGAATTGTTAACGGTATCGAACGAATGGTTTTGATATTTGCTGTAATATCTTCACCAACTGCCCCATCACCACGAGTAGCACCTCGAACAAGTTTTCCATCTTCGTAAGTCACAGATACAGCTAGTCCATCAATCTTCAATTCACAAATGTAAGAATAGCCTGCGCCTACATCGAGGCCAGAGCGAACTCGTCTATCAAAATCTCGTAAATCCGCTTCGCTAAAAGCATTACCTAGACTTAGCATTGGCGATTCATGCGTAACTTTCTCAAATCCTTCAAGAACCTGACCGCCAACTCTTTGTGTTGGAGAATCCGCTGTAACGAGTTCCGGAAACTGGTTCTCGAGTGAAAGAAGTTCTTGCATTCGCGCATCGTATTCGGCATCCGTTACAGTTGGCTTGTCTTGCACATAATACTCATGATTATATCGATTTACTATTTCGTGAAGCTCAGCTACTCTTTTTTTTGCAGCATCTAATTGCATGGTTAGTCCTCTTGTTTTAAAAATTATTTATAATGCTTTGTTATTGGAGCAAATTTAGCCATCAACTTTTTGGGTTCCATACCAGGGAATGTTACTGTAAGCATTAATGATTCCCCTGCACTTTCAATACCGTCAATCGTACCAATTCCCCATTTCGCATGTGAGGCCTTGTCACCTATACTCCAAGCAATTTTTTCTCCGCCTGAAGTAGTAATTACCGGTTTGGTTTGAGTTACAACAGTTCGTTTCTCCTCCTCGCGGAAAGATCCTGAATAGTAATCGTTTGAATGATCACGGTTGCCTCCCAATCGCTGTGTATAGTTAGGTGGTGTGCGGAAAGAAATATCTTCTATTAATTCCTGTGGAATTTCATTGATAAAACGTGATTTCATCTGAGGAACAGGTCTTTCCCAATCACCTGTGCTCGTTTTTCGACCAAACATTTGTCGATAATCTGAACTAGAGAGGAACAGTTGTTTTTCTGCACGAGTTATCCCCACATAAGCTAGACGACGCTCTTCCTCTTCACCTTCTATACCCGATTCTTGCATGGCACGAGCACTTGGGAAAATGTTTTCTTCCATTCCAACAATAAACACAACCGGAAATTCTAGACCTTTTGCAGAGTGAAGCGACATCATCGTTACATGCTCTTTATTTGATTTTTCATCTTCTTCAGAATTCGAATCAAGTGATAAATCAGTTAGGAAATCAATTAATTTGCTCTCTTCTTTTTTCGAATGATCAAATTCCTTTGTTACAACCATAAACTCATCAATGTTTTCTAATCGTGAAAACGCTTCAGGTGTCCGCTCTATTTTCAGAGCCTCTCGATATCCTGATTTATCTAAAACTTCATCTACAAGATCCGTTACTGGTAAAAATTCTGCCTGCTTTACGAAATTTTCGATCATTTGTCGGAATGCTAGTAAGCTATTGTAAGCTGCTTTTGGAACACCTATCATTTCAAGTGAGTCCAGAGCATGTAGCATTGATATTTCGTGTGTATTTGCAAAGTTTCGAACTTTTTCAATCGATGTTGCACCTATGCCTCGTTTAGGCTCATTTACAATCCGTTCGAAACTAACATCATCAGCTGGATTTACAAGTAATCGTAAATAAGCAATGACATCTTTAATTTCCTTACGATCATAGAATCGCAACCCGCCGTAAATTTTATAATTCAAATTTGATTTTCGAAGGGTTTCCTCAAGCACACGCGATAACGCATTCATTCGGTATAAAATAGCGAAGTCGGATACTTTACGGCCATCTTCTTCAATAATTTTCTTGATTCGACTCACGACAAAATGTGCTTCAGTACGTTCATCAGATGCTTTAAAATACGATATTTTTGTATCTCCAGCTTTATCCGTCCACAGATTCTTTGGTTTACGATTTGAATTATTCCGAATAACGCTGTTTGCTGCATCTAATATCGTTTTCGTTGAACGGTAGTTTTGCTCAAGTAGAATAACTTTCGCATTAGGATAGTCCTTTTCAAAATCCAAAATATTGGAGATATCAGCGCCACGCCAACCATATATAGATTGGTCTGAATCGCCAACTACGCATAAATTTTTTAATCGTTTCGCCAATAAATTGACCAATGTATATTGGGCACGGTTTGTATCTTGATACTCATCAACATGAATATATTGGAACTTGTGCTGATAGTATTCTAGGCATTCTGGGACAAGGTCAAACAACTCAGCTGTTTTCATAATTAAGTCATCGAAATCAAGGCATGAAAAACGGCGCAACTGCTTATGATACACCTCGTATATTTCTCCAACCACTTTCTTGTATGGACTGTAGCTGTTTTTTGCAACATATTGTTTATAATCTACAAAATCATTTTTCGCCTGAGAAATTTCATAGTAAATTGACTTGTAATCGAATTGCTTATCACTCAAATTTCGTTCTTTAACAAGTTGTTTTACAACATTTTGAGCATCCACTTGATCCAAAATCGTGAAGTTTTTATCATATCCAAGTTTATCGATATCCCCACGTAAAATTCGAACACACATCGAGTGGAAAGTTGAAATTTGCATCTTTTCGACATTCGGACCAACTAATTTTACAAGTCGCTCTTTCATTTCACGGGCTGCTTTATTTGTAAATGTAATCGCTAAAATATTCCACGGTGCTATTCCCTTTTCACCAATTAAATAAGCAATTCGATGCGTCAAAACACGGGTTTTGCCACTTCCTGCTCCCGCCATAATGAGCAAAGGTCCCTCTGTCGTTTTAACCGCTTCTCGTTGCTGTTCATTTAAACCTGTTAATAAATCTACTGTTTGATTCCCCATTTATTTCATCCGTTCATTGTTTAAAATTTGCACTAGTTGTAACTCTAAATACATCCATTTATTATAGCATTTTTAGAATCTATAAAAAATCCGAACATTTTACTAAAATCTAAAAACGTAAAAAGTTTTACTATATCCTCTCTCCTATCTTCTCAAATAATTGAAGTTGATTACATACTTAACAACAATCTCTTAAGGATTTAAAGATTATCTTCCCCATAAAAAAAACTGCCGAAACCAATGCTTCAGCAGTTTACATTTTATATAGTCAAAAGATTTTATTATTGTACTGTAACGATTTTCTTTAGGTTTCCTGTTGGAATAGAGTTAATCCATGTATGTCCAGGTACTAATTTCAATTCCTCGCCGTTCAACATTGGGCGGATTGCGCCATCTCTGTTTTCCCATGTACACTCTGTTACTTTTCCATTTTGAATGAGATAAGCTAAGCCTCCTGATTGTACATCAATCATTTTCAACTTATCTGCTGGAACTGGTACCGTTGTTTTCATTTCTGTAATGAAAATGTTTTCAATTTCAATTGGCGTCCCTGATTCCTTATCCGTCCATTGTGCACCCTTTACATAACGAGTGTATTTCTTTGACACCGCATCGTATTTATACGTTACATTGAAATCGGAACCACCATAGTTAACCGCTACTTCATTCGCCATATTTCCTTGAATAGCCGCAATCTCTTTTTCTTCGTAAAATTTATAAGCTGTCGGCGCACCTGCTAAGCTCTTATTTAGCTTACTAGCAGCTTTTTCAACATCTCCATAAGATGTGTAGGAGTTATGTGGCGCATATCGTGAGTTATCACGATGGAAGTAGACACCATCATATGCCATCCCATTAATATTATCGATAAAACTACTTTGTAATAGTTTTCGTGCAGGTTCGCTATAACCATGCGCTACATAGAACGCATTATACACCTTCGCTGCCCGTACAAAATACTCACGCGCACTTCGAACTGGCCCGATTTTTTCAGGTTTCTGGCTTTGATAAATAGCCAGGAAACGAGTAATGTTTGATTCAGCATAAAATTCAAAAACAATATCAGCTTTGTTTAATCCAGATTGAGGTCTTGCTTCTGGCGCATTACTGACCATAATAGCAACTGCTCGGCTATCGACATTGTCATTTGTAGGAATTCCACTCAAAGGAAATTGATTTTTATATGTTGGTTTCGCTACCGTTTCTTCCACCTTTTTTGGTGGTTTTTTTGTTGGCTTTTTTACAGTCTTTTCCTTTTCACAGCCAGTCATAAAACCTATTGCTAAAAACATACAAAAAAGAAATAAAAGTTTTTTCAATTGTACATCTCCCCATTCGTTTTATATTTTCCTCGATCACGTATTGATAAAACGATTCTAATTCGTTAATCCCAATTTTTCAAAAACTGTATCTACACTCTTTAAGTGAACATCATTTTTGAAACAATTATTTAATTCACTTTCGGTTAGTACTGATGTAATGTTCTCATCTGCTTCAAGTAACGTACGGAACTGAACTTGTTCTTCCCATGCCTGCATTGTTTTCGGTTGGACAAGATCATAAGCTACTTCTCTCGATAGCCCTTTTTCAATTAGCGCTAACAAAACACGTTGTGAGTAGATTAAGCCAAATGTTCGAGTCATATTTTTCTTCATATTTTCTGGATATACGGTTAAATTTTTCATGATATTTCCAAATCGATTTAGCATGTAATTTAATAGTATGGTTGAGTCTGGCAAGATGATTCTTTCTGCAGATGAGTGTGAAATATCACGTTCATGCCATAAACTTACATTTTCATAAGCTGTTATCATATGCCCACGGATCACACGCGCTAGACCAGTCATATTTTCAGATCCAATTGGGTTTCGTTTATGTGGCATTGCTGAAGATCCCTTTTGGCCTTTTGCAAAGAATTCTTCTACTTCACGAATTTCAGATTTCTGCAAACCACGAATTTCAGTTGCAAACTTTTCAATGGAAGTTGCAATAAGTGCAAGAGTTGAAAGGTATTGCGCATGTCGATCTCGTTGCAACGTTTGTGTTGAAATTGGTGACGCTTCCAGCCCAAGTTTCTCACAGACAAATTGTTCTACAAACGGATCTACATTAGCGTATGTACCAACTGCTCCAGATATTTTTCCAACCTCAATCATCTCACGGGCCTGCTTAAAACGCTTCAAATTACGCTTCATTTCTTCATAAAACAGAGCCATTTTAAGTCCAAATGTTGTTGGCTCAGCATGTACACCGTGTGTTCGACCCATCATAATGGTGTATTTATGTTCAATTGCCTTATTTTTTAAAATTTCAACGAAATTCTCTATATCTCTTTGCAAAATATCGTTTGCTTGTTTAAGTGTATAAGAAAGTGCAGTATCCACCACATCTGTTGAAGTAAGGCCATAATGCACCCATTTACGTTCTTCGCCAAGCGATTCCGAAACAGCTCTCGTAAAGGCTACAACATCATGTCTTGTTTCTTCTTCAATCTCTTTGATCCTTGCTACATCAAAGGCTGCATTTTGGCGTAAAGCCCTAACATCTTCAACTGGAATAAATCCAAGTTCTGCCCATGCCTCACATGCTAAAATTTCAACTTCAAGCCATGCTTGAAAACGGTTTTGCTCTGTCCAAATTGCGCCCATTTCCGGACGTGTATATCTTTCAATCATCCAATCACCTCTAAAATACTCTCAAACAAAATTATTTTTCTAGTATATCATACAGAAATTTTGCGTTTATGAGAAATTATTACAAAAAAAGGAGAAGCAGAATGTGGTGTACCTCTGAAGTTAGACCAAAAATCTAACTTTGGAGCGCAAACAAAATGCTTCCCTTTAAATTTATTTATGATGTTCTTTGCAAATTAACAATATGTTTGTATGTTTCTTCATCCGAACTAGTTCTAAAAGATGTTTTCCAGCAAACCACTTATTTATTTTAATTATTCGCTGTCTGTAACTTTAATGACACATAATCCTGAATTGGAAAACAAGAGCTTACTTTTTGCGTGCTTACATTCTTTACTTCTATAGAAGGTTTGCCACCCTTTAAGACAAGATATACTTCACCATATGTGACTTTGCCCTTATCCAAAACAGCAGGAATATAGGCATTCATTAAACCTAATTTTCGAACAGGAACTTGGTATCGGTTTTCTTTTTTTGTACCAGACCCAATCTTGGCCTCTAAATCAGCAGGTAACCCCGTTTGTTTTACAACTTTTCCTAATATCATGTTTTGGATATCACCGTTTTTGGATACATCTGGGGTGATATGCCCTTTCATGGATTTGAAAGTCTGTTGATGGTAATTAAGCATGGCTGATTCCGTTCCACCACGATTATCAACTACATTCGTATTAACCTTTTCGTACTCCCAGTTGACATGCGTTTCTTCAGATTGATAATTAAGTGGCCATTTCCCGAGAAATACTTTTGCGCGATACCAAAATGCCATCGGATTTTTTGAAATTTGTGTTTCGTTTAAAAGAGAAACGAGTGATGGATTCTCTATTTTGACATTGCTTGATTTGATTAATTTCTTTGCAAGCACATTTGGTTCTATGCTGATATCATCTATTGTGCTATTTGTAACGGTATTTTCCTTCTCAATGTTATAAACAGAGGATGGAATTTTTACTTTCGCTTCTGCTAATAAAGGCATTAGTAAAATTATGAAAGCAACTATAACGCTAGACAATACTCTTTTCAATTTAATTCCTCTTTCCATTGGTAGATTAGAAATCCTTATATCATTTAAAAATTCAAAAAAGGCATAAAATAACTCCTGTTTCTAGTTTTTTCAGAGTTCATCAAAACTATGCAACAGGAGTTTGCTTTTTATATTCAAATTTTTAAAAAATAAAGCCCTTTCTTTTTTTACTTAACGAAATAAAGATAAGGTTTCTTTAATATCTTTAGGAAGGATTGAATAAACGGACCAATGAATAACGTAATGAAGATTGTTCCAATCCATATTGGACCATGAAAAAACAATGCCAATACGAGCGCTATAATCTCGACGTATGTTTTTGTTTTTCTAAATGTCCATTTCAACTTATTCATTAGCGTTAGAGTTAGTAAATCAATCGGCGACGGAGGAAAAGATGGCAGAATGTACAAAGCCACACCAAAAGAAAGTACAGCAACTCCTAACATAAGAATCAAAATCAATTGTACGTTTCCACTAAGTTGAAATTGATTAAATACTTTCATCCATAAATTCAGAAACTGACCGATCAATATCACTGGAATAGCAGACAAAATTTTTGGAAATTGTTTCTCAAGGAAAGAGTTTAAGATAATAATGATAACACCCATGATTAAAACCCAATCTCCAGCTTCAAGCCCGAAGGTTTTACTAAGTCCCAAATTAAGCGCATCAAACGCACCTGTGCCAAGACTTTGCGCCTTATAAGTTAACGCAATTCCTAAAGCTATGAAAACTGTACCCATAATAAAAATCGTGATTCGTTTTAATAATCGCATATTAAAATTTTTATTAAAAAACTGCATAAAAAAATCCCCTCCAAACAATGAATGACTCTTGTAGGGTACGGAGAAGTTTGAAGAAGACGAAATGTCTTAAGAAACTGTTTCAGCTAACAAAAGTTTAAAAAAGCAAACCAGCAAAAAATATTATATAAAATTTTAGGTAAGATATACAGGTGAATTAATGGTAAAATGATTGCAATTACATGAAAAAGAGTTGATAGTATTGACTGAATTCATTCATATCAAGAAAATACATATGCATTTTTTAGAAATGGAAATGCTCTCCCCTTTTGTTACTAGTTTTGGTCGTGTTACAAAACGAGAATTTATCGTCATTGAAATGGTCGACCGAAATGGAAAAACAGGTTGGGGTGAATGTGTAGCTTTTACGAGTCCATGGTATACAGAAGAAACACAGAAAACATGTTACCACATGATGAAGGAATTTTTCATTCCACTACTTTTAAAAACACCTATCGAACATCCAGATGATGTGTCCTCATTGTTCTCTTTTGCAAAAAGAAACAACATGGCGAAAGCAGCATTAGAAGCTGCTGTTTGGGATTTATATGCACAACAAACCAATCAATCTTTAGCACTAGCACTTGGTGGTACCCGCTCTCAAATCGAAACAGGTATTTCAATTGGGCTACAACCTTCGAATAATGCTCTTTTTAAAGAAATTGAAAAGGCAATTAACATTGGCTACAAAAGAGTTAAAATTAAAATAGATCGCAAAAGTGATTTGCCATTACTAGAAACCATTCGTCAGCGTTACCCTGATATTCCTCTTATGGCTGATGCAAACTCAGGCTATACCTTGACGGATGCTGAGCATTTATTGAAGTTTGATCACTTGAACCTGATGATGATTGAACAACCACTAGGAGATCAAGATATTTACGAACATATGCATTTGCAATCTCAATTGGAAACACCAATTTGTTTAGATGAAAGCATACATTCACTTGAAGATGCTAAAAATGCGATTCGTCTCGGTTCATGTAAAATTATAAATATTAAATCAGGCCGTGTTGGTGGACTTTCTGAAGCTGTTCGAATTCATGACTACTGTTTGAAACATCATATCCCTGTATGGTGCGGTGGCATGCTTGAATCAGGCATTGGCCGTGCCCATAATATTGCACTTGCTAGTCTTCCCGGCTTTTCCATTCCAGGTGATATCTCTGCTTCTTCTCGTTACTGGAAAGAGGATATTATACATCCAGAGGTTACGACCCAAAACGGCACAATTAACGTTCCTTTAGATAAAATTGGAATTGGATACGAAATCGATCGAGAGAAACTTAAGAAATTTTCAACAAGCCCAATACAAACATTTACTTTGTAAAAACCATCTTTATTAAAATGTAATTCGCATTCGAAACTGTTTGAACTTTAATAAGTAATCATAACTCGAAACTATTTCGAACTTTAAATGTAACCTGCAATCGAAACTACTTCGTACTTTAAAATGTAATCAGCATTCGAAACTACCTTGAACATTTATGTAACTCGCACTAGAAACTACATCAGACTTTAAAATGTAATCAGCATTCGAAACTTTTTATAGTAGATAGAAACCAATTCCCATGATGACATAAGCTGCTAGTAGCGATATGCCCTCGAACCAGTTCGATTCCCCATCATTACTTATTGCGATCATGAGTAGAACTGAAACTGCCATTGCGACAAGTTCTGGCAAACTAAATACCAGAGACATTGATTTTTTGAAAAAGAGAGAAATCAACACCAATACAGGAGCGACAAACATAGCAATTTGCAATGTAGAACCAACGGCTATTTCAACTGCAATATCCATTTGGTTTTTCATTGCGAACAAGATAGCAGAAGCGTGTTCTGCTGCATTTCCCACGATCGCTACAATGATAATACCAATAAATAGTTCTGACCAACCAAGTGTATGACCTACTGACTCGAATGTATGTACTAAGTTCTCTGATACATAGGCAACTGCAACCGTTGCTAATCCAAGAACGGTAATCGCTTTTCTTTTT
Source organism: Caryophanales bacterium (assembly GCA_029240105.1). GTDB lineage: Bacteria > Bacillota > Bacilli > JARBTR01 > JARBTR01 > JARBTR01. The sequence continues at coordinate 346,499 of JARBTR010000006.1, forward strand.
GTCCATTCTGGTGTTTCATGACTACCATGGCCACCTTCAGCATTAGAATCTTCAGTATGATATACACCACGATGTGTAACTAGTTTGAAAAATAATGCAAGAAGATACAACACGATTAATACAATGGAAACACCAACACTAAGTGTCATTTGCTTTGCAACAGTTAACTCACCTGCGAAAACTTCAGGAATAACAAACGCAATAAATACTGCAAATACAAGAAGAGCCGAATTATGACGAGCATCATATACATTGAACTTTTGTCGTTTGAATTTTACACCACCAAGAAAGAAAGATAATCCTGCAACTAGTAATAGGTTCCCCAAAACCGAACCAGTGAGTGAAGCTAATACAACTCCAATCAAGCCTGCTTTTAATGAGAATATAGAGATGATTAGCTCAACCGCGTTTCCGAAGGTTGCGTTTAATAATCCCCCAATCCGTGGTCCCGAGACAATAGCTAAACTTTCCGTTGCCCGCCCCATAAAGCTGGCTAAAGCAATAATTGTTATACAATAGATGACAAACATAATCAAATTGGGCCAATGCATAAAAGATCCCACAACCGAGAGTGGTAATCCAACAGCTAAAATGCCTGTAAATATTTTGTTCATTTTATAATTCCTCCCCATTTAGATATCTTTTCCATTTTATCACAATAAAAATTAAATCATGTACCGTTATTGTAGGAAATATAATTTAATATATTTTAAATGAAATCCACTAGCTTTCCTGCATATGAGCACTAGCCTTGGATCTCATCTTTCTAGTTTTCATGAGTGAGTCTAGTGGTTTTCATTGATAAAATATCCAAGAAAGCTAGGTTCCCAAAATAATTTTCAAGCAGTTAAAAACGATTATGAATACCCCATCATGTGATAATTCTGATACAATTTATTTATGATAACGAGATTCGAATTTGAGGCCGGCTCTCGTTTTTTTTATGAATTAATTTATTTGGAATTTTTGAAAGAGGTACCTTTTATGCGTTATGATATCAGGAGATTAGGCATTCTAATCTTTATTGTATTTATATCCGGCGTTTCCCAAGGCATGTTAATGCCATTAATATCCATTATTCTCGAACAATCGGGTGTAAGTTCAACTGCAAATGGATTACATGCGACAGGCATCTATCTTGGAATTCTAGTATCATCACCTTTTATGGAAGCACCCCTTCGAAAAATAGGCTACCAGCGAATACTTCAAATCGGTGGACTCATGACGATCGGAAGTTTACTACTCTTCCCGGTTTGGAAATCTGTCGTATTCTGGTTTGTCCTTCGTTTAGTAGTAGGGGTTGGTGATCATATGCTTCACTTTGCTACTCAAACTTGGATAACCGATTTTACCCCTTCAGAAAAACGGGGACGTACCCTTTCTCTTTATGGGCTTTCATTCAGTATTGGATTTGCCATTGGCCCCCTATTAGCAGCCTTAGTAAAGATAAATATGGTTTTGCCTTTTGTTTTGAGTTCTATTATGTGTGGGATATCATGGGTTTTACTTTTCTTTTTAAGAAACGAGCGACCGTTTCATGCAAATGAGTCTACCTCGTTTTTTGATACAGCACGTCGTTTTAGATCGGTCATAAAAATAGCATGGTTAGCATTTATTTCAACATTTATTTTTGGTTATTTGGAATCATCAATGAATGTAAATTTCCCGGTTTTTGGACTTCGTACGGGTTTAAGCATTAATGAAGTGTCAACAATACTACCAGCCTTTTCATTTGGTGCAATTATCACCTTGTTTCCTCTAGGATTTCTTTCAGATCGTTATGGTCGCAGAAAAGTCCTAACATATGTAATGTTTGGTGGGGCTTTAAGCTTTCTTGGAGCAGCCCTTAGTCAACATTCTGTTATGATGCTGTTTATAACAACACTTTGTGCTGGGATGATTGTAGGTTCTACTTTCTCATTGGGGATTAGTTTTATGGCTGATCTTCTGCCGAAGGATCTTCTTCCTGCAGGAAATCTACTTTGTGGAATATTTTACAGTTTCGGAAGTATTTCAGGACCCTTTGTTGGCGGTGCTGCAATTGAGTATATTTCAAGTGCTAGCTTTTTTTACTGCATTTTCGGGTTATTAAGAATCTGGAAGTACACCTTTAATAAAAATCCAACACATACAGTATCGCTGCAAACTACGATTTAGTTTTCTATAAATTACTAAAGCATATGTAGGTGCTACATCCATCATATAAGTTCTCTATAACAAGCTAAAGGCACATGCAATTGCATATGCCTCTTTTTTTACGATTCTTAATTAGTGGTAGCCATTTTGACCATTAGCAGAGCTTGAAGTTTTACCTTTAGGCTTACTCTTACTGTTCTGTTTTGTTGATTGGCCATCTTTTTTTGATTTCTTTGACATAATCATCCCTCCATTCGGTAAATAGTTTTTCCAAACGAGTCGGGATTATGAAAAAAACTCCGTGTAAAATACACGGAGTTTAGCTATTTGTTTTAAGGTGCAACAGGAATTTTCTTTAAAGGAGCATGCGCCGCTCCTATAAAATCACTAATTCCACCTGGACCGTGACAGGAAGTGCACGAAACATTTGTATCAGTATCCTGATGGCCAATTATATCTTGATATTTTGCATTTTTCTTCTCTAATCGTCCTACAACTCCATAAGTGAGGGTAGTACCATTATGACACTTTAAACAAAATGCTCTTTCATCGGCATTTGTCCACTCACTGCGTATTGTAGCATCAGTAATATATTCTGTTGTCTGTTCATCATGGCCTAGATTTTTCTTTAGTAAAAAAACATTATCAGATCCATGAGTTTCGTGGCAATCAGAACAAGATAGATAACCTTCTAATCCTCCACCTAGTTCATCATAACGATCTTTAAATATAATTTTATGTCCAGATTGTTGGCCCAGATATATATCTTTGATATTTTTTCCTTTGCCACCACTTTGGTGACAGGATAAACATAGGGTTACGTCAGTTTCCTTTCCCCTCGTTGTTGCCATTTTATTATATTTAAAAGGTGTAATAGCATCCGATTGATAATAAACGTTTTCTGCTGCATCGTTTGTCGCTAAATTGATTACTTTACCCGTTTCTTCTTTATGGCACGTATAACAATTTATCGTTGAAGCATTGTCAACCACACCAATCCAAGTTCCTGTTTTTGGATCAACAATATGATCCCCATTTTTCTTTTTATGATTGTAAACAAGTCTTGATTTAATTGAATTAGGATTAGTTGTTGACCATCCCAAATGTGAGTCATGGCAATCTGAACATTGTGCGGTGCCCATTTTTGAGATTCCATCATCAAACCCATGCTGAAATTTTTTGTTTCCAGAATCAACTGCAGTAGCTACAGTTCCATCATGACAAGTCAAACAAAAATTAGTTGCAGCATCCTGAATAGTTTTTATGTTCCCACTCAGATCTAGCAATTTTTGTGTTCCATGACAAGCAAAGCATGAATTTTGATTTTTAATAAAAGCACCATGAGGGTTCTTATTTCTAATCACTTCATTTGGATTTTCTCTCGGATCGCCACTTGCATATCCAACAAAAGTCTTATCTGTTTTAAAAGTAAAATTTATCGGAAAGGCTACTTTAGCATCGGAATCAACTACATTAATTGTCACTGAGTATTTTTCATCTGCGTTTAACGTAACATTCGGGTTAAATATAAGGTCAATTTGCTTTGAGTCTACAGGGTCCAATTGAGCTGTAGTATTTGAGCCTTCGATGACTCCACCATTTTTATCTTTTAATATAATTTCTTTAGTAGGGAAGTTTATATCCTTATCATCTTTAATGCGAATAAAAACATTGGCATCGACTGGAATGTTTGTTAAATCAGTTCCTATAATTCTTCCATTCCCTGTGATTACTCCAAATTCAACTACAATTGGCTGAGTAAAAAACTTCTGAATGAACACATTTTCGAAATTGTAGTCATCAGAACTTTGCGAACTAAACACCGGTTCAACTTTTACGGTATATTTATTCCCTTCTACTAAACCACTCAGTGAATAGGATGTTGATAAACCAACATCCAATCTTACAATATCTGCAAATGTTACCTCATCTGAGGTAACTGACAAGAAGTATTTACTTAGCGTATTGCTACCATATACTGGCGATGTCCAAGAAATTGTTGCTTCAGTTACTGAGGTTGATACCCATTTCAGACTAACGGCCTTATCATTTCCCGGGAGCACCTGTGCAACTGCCAAATTATTCGTAAAATTAAAGAAGGAAGAAATAATAAGAAATACAAATAATAAAGTTTTGGATTGCTTAAAAATATGATTTTTTATTATTTGAGTTTTCATCATTTGTTCCCCCTTTTCAAAATTTTGTTTTAAGCGAGATTGTTTATAGTTTAAGAATAGAATTCCTGAGATTCGATCGGAAACCTCACTTATTTATAGCCACATGTTTCCTTTAATTGTTAGGAATATTATTTCCATGACATCTGAAACAAGATGTTGAATTAGAATATCTTTTTAATGCTGAAGATCCATTTTTATCTTCTAAATAAGCTAGGATATTCGATTTTCGAATACTTTCATTTGAAGAGTTTATGATCTTCTGTCCGTCTGCTGTAGTAAATTCAGCTCCATCTGCTAATGGTGACATAATAGCATTTAGCTCCTCAAGACCTAATCCATCTGCACCCTTCATCCATGCTGCATCAGTTCCATGTGAATAGTGACACTGAACACATGGTAGCTGATCATCTTCAGAAGAAACATGATGTGTGTAAATAACTGATGAACCAGAAGATTCCTTTTGTACTTTTGAAATATTAAATCCTATATGACAAGATGCACACCATTCGTTAAATTGATTTAAATTCGACATTGCCTTTTTAGCATTTTCAACTTTTGTTAAATCACCACTATTAATATCATATTGAGTAGAACTCATTATCTCGTGATCAACTTTATAAGTGTACGTGTGGCTATAACTTGAAGTACTATCTAATAACTTAAAGTCAAATTGAGTAGCAATATTTTTTAATAACGTTATTGTTGCCACAATATCGTTAGGAACAACAATATATCCATACCAACCAATTGTTATGAAACCTTCTGCTAATTTACTTCCCTCTTGAGGGTTTGATGAGTCCACTGGAAGTTTCCAGTCTGAAAGATTCGTGTTTGGAGCAGTTAGCAAATCCACTCCTTCACCTGAATACGGACTTAGTGACTCATATTTTACTGGAACCCATTTTCCAAGGTATTTATCGTATCTATAAATCTGAATAATCCAACTTTGCTTACTTTCATCAAGAACCTTATAATTAAATCTTGCATCTGAAGACTTCAGACTGTTTTCAAACTTAAATTTTAAAGCCTTATAGTTCTTTTTAGGTGCGTCTTTAGGAATAAGGTCCACAATACCATCAGCCTCAACAGGAGCTCCCCAATTTAGAATTGTATTATTTATATCATTAAACAGATTTCCTGTTGAACTACTTAAACCAACCACTTCTATTTCATCAGTAATTAACCCACCGTAATATATTCCGTTTACAAGTTGCCTTGGTATTCTTGAATATCCATTTGGACTTGATTGCAACATTCGATCACTTGATGAACCATGTGGGTTATGACAACTCGTACAAGTAAAATTCTTGTCCCAGTGCCCTGAAGCGAATTTTGAATCTACAGTGCCATCAGATGCTTTTGCTAATTCTGAGCCTGGCGCAGTATCAATCTTAAAGTCACCAGTAGGCATATGAATTGACATATTTCTATTATAACTACCACCATATGTTCCAGCACCATTGTCGTTTTCTGCGTTTTCTTCAAATACATTATAAAAACCCAAAGAACCATCATGGCATGAAATACAAGATTCATAAGCAGATGATTTTGTTAGCAAACCCTCTTCACTTCTAGCTTGATGTATTGAGTGACAGTTTGCACAAGTATTTGTATTGTTTTTATAATTCCCATGCATATTATGACCAGCTATGCTTCTTGAACTCTTTTGATCACTAGGGTCTATTAAACCGCCATTATCAACAGTTTCTTCAAGATATGGGCTGAGTGTAAACGTCTCTGATGCAGAACTTGAACCCTGAGAATTTTTTGCAACTATGTTTACAGTATAACTAACTCCTATATCCAAATTTCCGTTTACATCAATAGAATTAACATCCAAATCAGTTTCAGAAAAAATATTTTCAATCGATACGTCATACAATTCTACTTCGTCATGTGTAGCGTCAGTGGTAGGCATGCTCCAACTAATTCTTACAGCTTCTTTTCCGATTTGTTTCACGATAATGTTTGTAACAACATTAGGCGGATTAATTGCTGCCAATGTGTGGTCTGGATATAGACCAAAAATTAAACTCGTAATCAATACGAGAGAAGATAGTAATTTTAATTTTTTCACGTCTCATTTCACCCTCTTTAAAAGAGTAGATAACTATTCACTTTCTATTATAATTTAAACAAAATTTAATGAGTAGTTATTTATTGTCTAATTATCGAAAATACAAATAAGTTATATATGATAAAATCACTTTTTGAACTATTTAGGCGATTGAATAAATGGATTATAACGTACAAAGTGACATACCTTATAAAGATACATATATAAAATTCAAATTTGCAGTCTTCTTTTTTGTATATTTCTCATAAAAAATGATTAGGTTATGCAAAACATTTGTATCCTTAATTAAAATATAGACTTAACAATTCACAAAACCTACTTATATTCACACCATTCACACATTGACAGTTAAAGTGAAGTTTATTACGATTTAATTGATACTCATTTATTTAAGATTTTCAGAGGGTGACTAACATGAGCAAATTTAGGTATTTATTACTTTTATTAATAATTAACACTATTTTTATTTTTCCACTATCCGTTTTTGCTGAGGGAGAAAATCCTACCCCAGATGAAAATCTTATTTTAAATATAGAAACATCACAAAATAGCTCCCTTTTAAGTACACAGACGACATCAACTACTGGAGATGTAGCTGCTACTAATAACGGTAAAATAAGCGGGTACGTCTGGAACGACGCTAATAAGGATGGGATATTTCAAACCGAAACAGAAAAACCTATTTCAGGAATTTCCGTTTACTTATACAACTATGGAAACGCTATGTCTTCAACAACTACAGTTGCTACTGGAGATTTTTCATTTACTGGACTCGCATCTTCAAACTACGAAATAATTATTAGTAGTAACAATTTTGGTGCTGGTTCAGAGGTATCTCCCAAATTTAATTGGAACACCTCATCAAAGAACAATAATTTTTCTAAGAAAAGTAATGATGCATCAAGTTGGACATCGGGTATCATTACATTGAGCAGCGGAGAAACTAAAACAAACTTTGGTTTAGGGGCTTACGATCCAACACGTTTGGAAGCCGTAACACATGAACATGAAGCAGAGAACAACACAAACCCTAAAACGGCAGATGAGACACTTTATGCCGTGCCAATTATAGGTATAATCGGAGCAATTGGAATGTTTGTGTTTTCAAGAAGAAAAATCCATACAATTTAAATAATGAATCAACAAACCCCCATGAGATTAATTCTAATGGGGGTTTAGTTTATCGGTTTATTTTGTAGTGCACTACTAGTATCAACTTTCTTTTCTTCATTAGAACGAACCAATCTTGCTGCCAATACCAAACGAGCTCCTTTAAATTCATTAGAGCAAGTAGACAGTAGCAGGATAGAATCCGACTGTATAACATCTACACCAGTTGTAAAATATGATTTCTCTTCTATTTCCTCAATAAAATTTAAGAATTTATCAGGATTATCAAAATTAAATTTTCGATAGTTATAAAAATTTTCATCTTCAGCCCCAGCTGAAAAGCAAGCAAATATTTTATATTCGCGTTCCTCGTATACTGTATTCATTGTAAGTGTAGGGCTTTTTTTATAAAATTCTACATCTTGATATTTAATAAGATCATGGAACATTTGCCCAGTTTTCATGTTATGCCCATAAATAACTAAACATTGACTGCTATTAAATTTGCTTATTAAATTTGATTTATCAAAAAAGAGGCATCCATTTTTATTTTCATTACCAAAAAAATCAGTATTTAAATATACTTTATTGTTGGTCGTTTGAACAACTGGGTAATCAATATTCGTTTCTGGTACAGTCAACCAACCTCTTAAATCATTATTTTGCCCATAGACCATATAAAAACTTGGTAAAATTGCATCATCTTCTGAGCGAACTACACTAATCATTTCCTCTGATGCCTCTTTTCCATACATATCAGACAAGTTATCGTAGTTCATTTTATTTTCTATTGAATTAACCCAAATTTCTATAAACAAATATCGACCACTATATATTAAAACAATGACAGATATAAGCATCATTGTTCTCCAAAAAAACTTTCTCAATTCTCCCCCACCTCAGTTAACCCTTCCCTATATGCGTTTAGGGACAATTACTCTTTTCAAATCCTTTTAAATAAGCATTAAACTCTCCGCCAATGATAATAAAAATTCCAGTTATATAGAACCACAGAATAAGAAGTATGGTTCCTCCCAAACTTCCGTAAGCTCGCGTAAAATTTCCAAAGTTATCAATATAATAAGCAAATCCAAAGGATGAAACTAACCATCCAGTACTAGCTAAAGCAGCTCCAGGCATTGCTTTACGACATTTGAATTTCAGATTAGGTCCTATCCAATACAACATTGTAAAAACAGTAAATAAAATCAAAATGGAAAGCCCCCAACGAATCAAATGCCAGACAGCTGGAAAGACCGTATTCCCACCTAATTGAGAAAAAATCCAAATCCCCAACTGTTTTCCAAATACAGGAAGAGCAAGTGTAATAAATAAAACAAGTAGCATTCCTAACGTTAAAAGTAACGAAAGGGCTCTTTGTTTAATAAATGCACGATTCTTAGTTACACCATATGCTTTGTTTAGTGTTACTACAATCGCATTTATACCGCTTGAAGCAGACCATAGAGCAGTAACGAAACCGAAAGATAGAAGACCTACACTTGGACTTGTTAAAACTTGTTGCAAAGAAGATGAAATTACATCTCCAGCTGCACCTGGTCCAAGTCTGTCAACAAAGGATACTAATTCTGCTTTATGCAGAATTGGAAGAAAAGGCAACAAGGTAACTACGAAAATTAAAGCTGGAAACATCGATAGTAGAAAATAATAAGCCATTTGTGCTGCAAGTCCTAACAGGTCTTCATGAAAAATTCTTTTTATTAGATAAGGAAAAAATTCAAAAATTCTCTTCATAAAACTCCTTTAAAACTATGATAAATTTCTACTTTAATTATTATCATTATCGAATAGTTTAACACATTAGGAAACATGGCTTGTAATCTTTTTGTAATCCAAATCTAATTCTCATGTAACCATTTATTTCCTGAAAAATTATATATTGTTAACAAGAGAATTCGGGAGGTAATTTACATGAAAAAGAAAGTGGCTATTCTAACTACAACTTTATCGATTTTAGCTAGTACGTTTTATCCAATGACTACTCATGCTTTTACCCCAGATTCAGAAGGTAAATATCTGTCTCCTTCAGCCATCGAAAGTATAATGAAGGAGTTAGAGGAGTCGAGGATTCCAAAAGCTTCCTTTGATACAAATAAATTAGTTGACATGAGCAAGAAATACATTGGTATTAAATACCTTGCTGCCGGGAAAACCCCAAAAGGATTTGATTGTTCAGGATTTGTGGGTTTTATGTTTAAAAAGTCAGCTGGAATTGATTTGCCTTGGTCTTCTGACACTATGTTTGAAGTGGGAGTCCCTATTGAAAGAAATAATCTTCAAGTTGGCGATCTTGTTTTTTTTAAAACAGGAAGTAAAACCATTTCTCATGTAGGTATTTATATTGGTAATGGGGATTTTATACATTCCGCGTCAGTAATTGGCATTACAATTTCATCACTATCAGAAAAATATTATACAACCCGTTATCAAGGGGCAAAAAGAATTTAATACGATATTTATGGCCTCCTCCATATATAGCTTTAATTTAGAACAGATACATACTGTTCTATTTTTTTCCCTATAAAATAAAAAAGACAGTTTTTAGTAACCGTCTCCTGTCTTGCATTATTTAAAGGAGAAATTCCATATCCCCTGTTTATTAAGGTCTTTTTAGTGAAAATAATTCTTCTTCAAGTCTTGTAGAGGATTGTTCCCATAGTTTCTTCGCTTGATTAATGCCTTCATTGTAGTAATACTTGGATATGACTTTATCAATAAATTCGAGAAAGTCTTCCGCAGCCAAATCGCCTATTTCTTCGCCTTTTTCCTGGTAAAAATATTCTTGAATTTCATTTATCATTTTTCTGCGTATTTCTTTATCCCATTTTACTAGCATTTTTAATCCTACCTATATCAAATTAATTTTCCATTTATAATGACAACGATCTTATCTGCCAATTTTGCTATTTCTTTTGATTCTGTAGATAGAACCACACATACTCCAATTTCATGAGCTAGCTTTTTTAACTTGCTTTCAAATAAGTTTATTTCCTTTTCATTAAAAGCTTTTGTTGGATCGGTAATCAAGACTGTCTTTTTATCACATAGAACAACTAATACAATGTCGTATAGAAAACGTTGATATGGTGTTAAATCAGATACCTTTTTTTCCAATAAATCTTCATCAAATCCGAATTCTACTAACACATCGTCTATGTTTACATTCTTTCTAGGAATAGAAATATCCATTGCCAATTCAATATTTCTTTTTACATTTAAATATTCCACTTGTCTACTATGTTGATTATGAAATCCAACATAGTCCTTTAATATTTCCTCTGGAGAGCTGTGCTTTAAATTTTTTTCATTAAACAAAACCCGTCCAAACTCTGGCTCAATCAACCCAATCATAAGTGAAAAGGTTGCATTGCGTGCAGCCTCTGTACTTCCACTGATTGCATAAAAAACATTTTGATGAAAGATGTAGCTTGCTTGGTTTAATACTTGTACCTGCTTATTAAACTGGAAAGATACGTTTTGAAGTTCTATCATATTGACTCCTCCAAATCACTATCCATTAGGAGATTTCTCTTTGACATTCGCAGTACTTTCAGTAAAGTTAATACTGCTGCGTTCACACTTAGGAATAACCCAATTAAGGTCACGCCCATCTGATCATAAAAATTAGGTTTTAAATCTAAATCAAAAAGGACTGTTTCCATTTGTGTAAACTTGCTTAAAACATCTGCATAAGAATTTCCAGACTGATGTATATTGTTCGTGCTATTTTCTTGAATTAAAAAGAAGATTTCTTTAAGAATGTACGATATTTTATCAAGTGCTATTGGACTAATAATAATAGCCAAAGCAAACCCTATTACTATTAGTATCATCCATTCTAATAATAATTGTGTGAAAATGTTGCGGTTGCTCTCGCCAAATAGGAGAAGTGTTTGTATTTCTTCTGATCTCTTCTTTCTTATTGCAAGTAATAAAAGAGTTGTAAATAAAAATAATCCAATAAATGTTGAAAGGGTGAGAATAGTACCAATTGAAATGGCCTTTTTCAATTGATATGAAACAGCCTTAAATTGAGTATCATCTTTATAAATATCATAAAAAAAGAGATTAATCCCCTTTTCCATTGCTTTAATTCGGAATTGTTCATAAGAGTCTGGATTTTTTAGAGTGAAAATAGCCTTATCAACAATTGGATTCTCTACAAATCCACCACTCAACTCAGACATAGCTGTAACGGATGTGAAAATTCTATTCTTATCTGATAAAAAACTTAAATCCCCAGCTAAACCGCTGTTTTGAGGAACTCCAGAAATAAAAATTCCTGAAACAATAAAGCTTTTTGTACGGTTTCCATCAATACTTTCTAATTCAAAAGTATCTCCAATTTTCAAATGATTTTTATCAGCCAACCCATGCTCTATAATTGCATTATTTGTATTGAGATCGGCAGGAGAGATATCACTTCCTGAAATTAAAATATTTATATTACTCTTAAATGCATCCAATACTTCAGATTTCAAAACTCCCATTAGTTGAAATTGTGGTTTTTTAATCCCCTCAGTAGTTTCGAGTTTGCTTTTATCCCTACCAGCAGGTGTTACTGGTGAAATACCCTTCCCGACTACATTTATTATAGATGTATATTGAGCACTTTTGACCTCTGGCAGGTTTGAAACATCATCTGCCATTTTCATTGACAAGGTAGCGATTTGGCTAGGCAAAAACCGTTCGTAACTACTATTACTACTCGATTCATTAAAATGACCCGTTTGAGGCGGGTTTTTCCCAGATTTACTATTTGCCTTCGCTTCAAACAAACTTTTAGCGTTCACCTGAATAATAGCTTTTAATCCCCATTTATTACGAGCATATTCTAGTTCTGCTTCTGCTGAACTATTCCATTTAAGCCCCAATAGCATGAAACTACCCAGGCTAAAATACATAAATAGTATAAAAAAACTGCGAGAAGGCCGAAGGAAAATGTACCAAAAAGTTCTTTTTAACATTACCAATTGACCTCCTTTCATTTTTCTTTACATCTCTATTAACTAATTGATACTAGTTATGCTGTTTTTTTGAAAAATATTGTAAACTTAACACCCTCAGGTAACGTTTCCATTTTAAATGGTAATTGCAATGTATCAAGAAATCTTTTAACAATATACAGTCCTAAACCGCTTCCACCTAGATTACGGTTTCTTGACTTATCTAATCGATAGAACGGTCTAAAAATATCTTCTATTTCATCTGCATCAATTTTAGCACCAGTATTTAATACGGAAAGGACGTACTGGTCAACATCATCCTCCAAAAGGACCCGTATTGTCTCTTCTTCGAGAGTATACGAAATTGCATTGTGAATGATATTTTGAATAACTTTGCCTAATAAATTCTCATCTGTTTTAATCCATACATTTTCAAGAATTGAAGTTTCTAAATTCATTCTTTTTTCTCGCAAGAAAAACTCTTGCTTATTTATTAAGTTTCTCACTAGTTTATCTAAAGATATCTGGTTAAGTTTTGGATTGAAATCAGGTCGATCTAAACGAGAAACTTCCAACATCTCTTTTACTAGAGCTTCCATCTCTTCTAATTTTGAATATGATTTCTTTAGATACGTATCTTTATCCTTGTATACTCCTATTCCGTATATCATTCCTTCAAGCTGACCTTTTACAGCTGTAATGGGTGATTTTAATTCATGCGAAACGGTAGCTACAAATTCACGACGCTTTTCCTCTATTTTGCGTTCCTTTTCCATATCTTCTTTTAAATGCTCATTTGCACTTTTCAAATCAATAAGCGCTGTCTGAAGGTTTCGGGACATTTCATTAAAACTTTCAGAAAGTTGACCGATCTCATCTTCAGATTTCACTGGTATTTTCACAGAAAAATCCAATTCCGCCATTTTAGTTGCTGCTGAATTTAACTGTACTAATGGTTTGGATATCATTTTTGATAAAAAGATACCGGCTATAACAGCTACAAGAAGGATATAAATTCCGATAAAAGGAATAAACTGCCACAACATCCTCGAAGCTTCATTTATGGGTTGCAATGAGGTATTTCCTTCTATCATATAGACGCCATCAGTAAAAATAATAGTTGAAGCAAAATGTAGAGCAGACAATTGGTTGCTTGTTTTTTGAATTTCAGACATTTCAGGTTCTTCATTTAAATGAATACCCAGCTCATCAGTCTCAATGAAAGCCATTCCATTAGATATACGAAAAAAATTCTTTGGTTGGTAAACAAGAGATCCTGTTAAATCATAAATCTTAAATGCAACATTATACTTCTCAGCAAAATTTTCTAATTCAGTCGATTTTTCGGTTAAACTGCCTTTTTGTGTGCTTTTTTTAAGAGCAGCTATTCCATCTTCTAGCTGAGATATTTTATACGTTTTGTAGTAAGGGGGCAGCACAAAGAAAATAACCCCATAGAGCATTCCTGTTGTTAAAACAAGCATCGCTGAGGTTACTAAGAATATTTTAAAAGAAACACTTTTTTGGAAATAATAGATAATCTTTTTCATTTCTCCCTCATCTTTCCGGGAATTGAACGACTCGATTAAACTACACTTAAATTAAAAGGTTTTAATCCTCGACTTTATAACCAATACCCTTTACTGTCTGTATGTACGGACGATCTAACTTACGTCTAACATTTTTAATATGGGTGTCAATCACTCGGGCATCACCAAAGAAGTCATACCCCCATACTCGATCTAGTAAAGATTCGCGAGTCCAAACTTTTCCTTTTGATTCAAGCATCGTTTGTAGGATTTGAAACTCCTTTGATGTCATTTCAATTCTTTCGCCAGCTACTTTCACCGTGTATGCTTCAATGTCCATTTCTAAGTCTTTAAATCGTAAAAGACTGCCACTTTCAGCTTCAGTAATGCCGCGACGTAACACGGCCTCAACACGCTTAATTAACAAATTAAACGAGAAAGGTTTCGTTATGTAATCGTCTGCACCATTTTCAAAACCCTTTAATTGGTCTTGCTCTTCTTCCAAAGCAGTCAACATGATAATCGGTACATTTGACTTTTGACGAATCATCTTACATACAGTAAAACCATCCATTTTTGGCATATTAACATCGAGCATAACAAGGTCATATTCGCCTTCCTTAAATTTTAGGTAGCCCTGTTCTCCGTCATTTGCTGTATCTACTACATACTCATTAGCAGTTAGAAATTCCTTCGTTAACTCTTGAATATCCAAATCATCTTCCACAACCAAAATTTTTTGTACCATTTAAAATGCTCCTTTTATCGATGTTCAACTTATCTTCATTCTAACCAAAAAAAATGTGGTTTATATGTTTTTTTAAAGATATTCCCCTCATAAAGTCTGATTTTTGAATAGAATTTATGAAATTAATTGTTTATCTTTTAAAGTATCTATTTAATAATTAAAAACTACCTTTATTGTTAGCCAGTTTAGTAGCAGGAACACCAATATACGTACCTGGCTCATTTATAGATTTCACTACAACAGCTCCGATTCCAATCACACAGTTTCCTATAATTTGAATGTTATTTTTAACCGTTGCGCTAGCACCTATATGCGTTAATTCACCAACGGAAACCGTTCCACATAGGGTCCCGTTAGGTGATACATGTACATAATTGTCAATTCTATTATCATGTTCAATGATTGCACCCGTATTGATGATACAGTGCTTACCAATTTTCGTATCAGAGTTAACAACCGAATTTGCCATAACGACTGTACCCTCACCAATCTTGCAATCATTTGCTAGAATTGCAGATGGATGTATTGCCGTGTACCAATTTACAGTCATGTTTTCAGAGACTTCTTTACGCACATGATTATTGCCAATCGCCAAGATAAACTGAGCAGAATCACAATAGGGTTCATAATCTGAAACTTTTCCAAGTACCGGTAGCCCACACACTTCCTTTAAATTATTAGCATCATCTAAAAACCCTAAAACTTGATCTCCAGATTTTCTTATGATATCAGCGATAACTTTTCCGTGCCCCCCGGCTCCAATGATAATGACATTTTTATTCATCTGTTTTCCTTCTATCTCTTAGGAGTTCCTTTAAATTTTTCCATCGTTACTTCAGTAGCAGAACTAATACCTTCTCGTTTAAACACCTTTTGTATCGTCAGAAAGAAGATTTTTATATCACCAACCAATGTAATCCTATCAACATACTCAACATCTAGGGCAAACTTTTCTTCCCAACTAATTGCATTTCTACCACTAATCTGCGCAAGACCTGTTAGTCCAGGACGAACCTCATGCCTACGTTTCTGTTCACTGTTGTATAAAGGTAAATATTCAACCAACAACGGTCTGGGACCTATTAAACTCATATCCCCTTTTAGAATATTAAAAAACTCTGGAAATTCATCGAGACTCGTAGATCGTAACATTTTTCCAAATCGTGTAAGCCTAATCTCATCTGGATAGAGATTTCCTAGGGAATCTCTTTGATCAGTCATCGTTCTAAACTTATAAAGCATAAATACCTTTTCATCTTTACCAGGTCTCGGTTGTTTAAAAAGGATGGGTGACCCTAGTTTAGTTCTAACCAATATCCCGACTACTACAAAAATAGGGAAAAGTATTATTAATGCAATTGATGAAATAAGTATATCAATCACTCTTTTAAAAAAATACTTATACATTTTGTTTCCCCCTAACAAAATACGACAAGAAATGGGTCGTTTAGAAACAGCTTCTAACAATATCCACTATTCTCTTTAAATCTTTATCTTTTAATTTAACATCGCTAGGAAGACAAAGTCCGCGATTAAAAATATCCTCGCTGACACTAATGCCTGACTCATTATGATTTATGAAATCATACTTTTCGAAAAACGGTTGAAGTTGCATTGGTTTCCAAACTGGTCTACACTCTATATTCTTTTGTTCCAGTTTCATCATAATGTCTTCCGGTGAGACTTTGGATTCTTTTGAAATCAGCATGCACGATAACCAATGATTCGATTGATCATGTTCACTTACTGGATTCATAGATATATCAGGAATATCACTGAATGCTTTTTTATAGTAATTATAAATGGCAGTTTTCGTTTGAACACGCTGTTCGAGTGACTTCATTTGCCCGCGTCCGATACCAGCAAGAATATTGCTCATGCGATAGTTAAAACCTAATTCAGAGTGCTGATAGTGTCTGGCGATGTCACGAGATTGCGTAATCCATTTTGTGATTCTTTCCTTCTCTTCTTGCGTTTGGCAAATTAACATGCCCCCACCAGAGGTAGTAATAATTTTATTACCATTAAACGAAAAGATTCCAAAGTGACCTAAAGTGCCGGTTTGTTTTCCCTTATACGTAGCTCCTAAACTTTCAGCAGCATCCTCAACAATCGGTACTCCATAGTAATCGCAAATCGCTTTAATTTCATCCATTTTAGCTGGGGTTCCATAGAGATGTACGACAATTACTGCTTTCGGTTTGTATTGTTCAAATGCCTTTTCCAAAGCCCTCGGAGACATATTCCAAGTCTCTTCCTCTGAATCAATGAAGACAGGAGTTGCATTTTGATAAATGATTGGGTTACAACTAGCTGCAAATGTTAGGCTGGAGCAAAAAACAATATCCCCTTCCTTAACACCTAAATGTTTGAGTGCCATATGGATAGCTGCAGTCCCTGTTGTCATAGCAACGGCATAGTTTGCACCCGTGTGATCGCAAATTGCCTTTTCAAAACCATTAACGTTTTCACCTAAAGGCGCTATCCAATTCTCATCAAATGCCTCTTGAATATAATTTAGTTCCATCCCATTCATTGTTGGAGACGATAGAAAGATTCGTTCAGCAACATGAATCATCCTCCAAACATAACGAATACCAATCATTACTAAGACGGAGAACATCCATGCAATAGCCATTGCTCTGTAATAACCGTTATTTAATACAACACCTTGTACAATTAGAGTACCAAGTGCTGCATAACTATATGCTTTAATCACATTGAAATACTCTGCGAGCATATCAAAGCTCCAAGATTTTCGATAAAGCAATTTAAAATAAGCATAAGAATGATAGGCTAGTAGAATAATTACACTTGAAAAAAATAGAGTCTCAAACTTATAGATTTTAAAAGATGGCGTTATCGCCCAATAGCCTAAATAAAATGATATAAAAACAACGATAGAATCGATAGCTGGTAGAAGATATTTTCGACGGACATTCAAAGAGGTCAACCCCTTAAGGTTATTTTCCTTATTATAACAAAGAAAAAGCAAACACTTTCAACATAATTTTGTCGAAATAGTGCTTGCTTTTGGGTGATATTAATTAGAATTGTTGATTGACATATTAATGTAAAATAATAGTTCGTAACATAAGTATAGTAATTTTTTAAAGAAATGAGGTTGACTGTGCGTGTTTATTTTAAAGAATTAGATATTCATGTAGGTATTCCATAATTTTTATGGCATGAAAGCCAAGGTAACTAGCAACTTGTAATAAACATTTGTAAGACTATGGTACAAAAGGGACATACACTGGAACAAATATTGACCTCTTACTTACCTAAAGTTTAATATATAAACAAAGCTTTAGGTAAGGTTGTGGTTGAAATTAATAAAGATATCAGTATGAGTAATGTCAAGAGTGTTTTAATTTTTTTAGTTGTTTTTGGTCATTCGTTTGAGGCGTTTAAAACAGATCATTATGAACTTTATAATTTCATATACTCGTTCCATATGCCATTATTTATTTTTGTTAGTGGTTATTTTGCTAAAACGGTTAATTTTAAAAAAATAATAAATTTATTTTTGCTACTCATCATATTTCAAAGTATATATAAAATTATATATTTACTTTCAGATATGGATTTTTGGTGGGCTTATAAAATTCCCTATATTCAATTATGGTATTTACTAAGTATGATATTTTGGTATTTAATAAGTTTGCCATTGGTAAAGATTAAAATAACAAAACAAACAAAATACACAATATTATTATTTTTGTTGTGTATAGGTGTATTATCTAGATTTATACCTATCGATGGATATCTTTTAAGCTATAGAAGAACGCTTGGATTTGCTTTTTTCTTTTTCTTAGGTTTTTTAATTGATAAAAACGAATTAAATAAATTAAGGTTATTTTTAAAAGGTCGTATAAAATGGATTGCAACAGCTGTTTTTTTCTTAGCTGTATTTATATATTTATCAATTATAGATTCATCTATTTTGGATATGATTTTCCACGGATCAATTGGAACAGAAGATTTACAAATGAATTTCTGGCCTTCCGTTATTTATATAACAAATAGTTATGTTATTTCTATTGTCATGTGTTTTGCAATTTTGACTACAGTTAATAACAAAAAAACGTACTTTACTTCTTGGGGCGATAATTCGATATATATATTTTTGTTTCATATGATATTTTTAATTCCGTTGTTATGTGTACCAACATTAATAGAAAAAATACGAAATATTTTTAATAAAGACATTTTACTTATGTTACTTTTTATTTACTCAGTTGCTATTACAATGTTTTTAAACAGCAGAATTTTTATTAAATACACAACCTGGCTTTGTAATCCTTATATGGCAACAAATATAATTGTAAATAAATTCAAAGTTAAAAATAAATTTAGGAAGGTTGTATAAAAACTCTATTCATTCAAAAGCTCTTCGGAGCTTATTTTTTTGAGTGTAAACAGAGGGGAATTTTTGAAAAAGAAGTTGATTCAATTAATCAAAATGCTTGACGAATAAGAAATCGATAGAGATTTACGTATCCTTTATTAAATCAAAGATAAAATTATTATTTAAGAGGTTGGGAGAAAACTCAAAATCATCCGTTTGATTCCTGTGGGAGAGCTAGTTTGTGTGACCCATTAAGCCTGAGAATACAATTCTCAGGTGAGAAGGTCGGAAATTCGCCCGCGGAAAGCAAACGGATAATTGTTATTTAACTAAATTATTTAATTTTTAAAAAGAGATAAATTATGAATGATAAAAACTAGAATTTCTAAAATCCACATAATATCATATTGGAATTATGAGAAAATATTTAGTTCTTTTTTTATTTTGCTTGTTGAAATTTCTGGTGTTCTATCTAAATATATAACTTCACAATAATCCCTTAAATAATCAAACTTACCTTCCCAATCATTTCCCATAACAAATTTATCTATTTGATACAATTGTATGTCTCTGATTTTCTGATCCCAATTTTCTTCAGGAATTACTAAGTCGACGTATCTTATGGACTCCAAAAGTTTTTTTCTTTCTTCATACGAAAAATAGCAATTTTTACCTTTTTCTGAGTTAAAATCATTTGTTGACAGTGCGACAATAAGATAATCACCTTCTGCTTTTGCTCTTCTTAGTAAGTTAATGTGTCCATAATGAAGTAGATCAAATGTCCCATATGTTATTATTCTTTTCATCATTTAGCTCCTACTCAATTTTATGAAACAAGAAAATTTCATTTTCTTGTTTTTCCATATTCCTAGCATTTTCAATTATTTATATAGAAATCATGTTTTTAAGAAAACCTCTTCACAGACCAACTTTCTCCTTTAGGATTTCCAAAAGCCTTGTCCTGTTTTCAAAATCTGGGAATTGATGATAGAAATCTTTTGCGTCTTGACGCATACTAACAAACTCGTCATTTCCATCAATAACATTTTGAATAAAGCATAGAAAATCGTCTTCATTTTTAATTTTCATGCCTGGTTTAGACAATTTCGCATATTCTTTTGGAAGGGTTGGTTCATCTTTAAAAGCGAGCTTATAATTAGATAAGTCATCCTCCGTAAAAGCTATTTGCCTATCTGTTAGTAGATACTCAAATGCAATTGAAGAGTAGTCCGTTATTAGTGCATCTGCTCCACCCAGTACACCATAAAGATTAATTTGATTTTCTAAAAAGTAGGAGTGTGGCAATAATTTAATGTTTTCTGTATCTTTTATTTTTACAATATCCAACCTTTGTCTTGGATGCATTTTAATAAGTAATAACACGTTATTTTTTTTCAAGAAGCTTACTAAATAGTTAAACTGCTCTAAATTTTTAAAAACAGGTATTCCTAAATTGAAATCCATAGAACTATCATTACGGTCACCTTTATTTGACTGCCGGAATGTTGGCATCCATACAATCGTTTTCTTAAATGTAATAGGCTCCACTATTTTCTTAACATCTGTTTGACAAAGGGATACATCGTCATTTCTTGGCATACCACAAACAAATAATTTTTCAACCGATACACCGATTTGATCACTGACAAAACGGAACATTTTCTCTGATGTGACTAAAGCGAGATCTAAGTCATCGGGCATATTAATAATTCCCTTTACATTCTTTGCTCCAAGGATACCATGCGAAAGGTAAATACTGCATTGGTTTGAATGCTTCTTTGATATTGGTTTATCATCCCAAATTAAGAATTTAGCCCGATTAAGATTTGAAAATTGAAGAAGAGTTTTTTCTTCATACATTTTTTGAAAAGTAACATTTTTTATTTTAATATTCTTAAATTTTTCAATATCATCAACAAGCCAAACAATTTTATACTTTTCGTTATATCCCTGCCTTATCATCTCATTAAATAAAGCACCAGTATTTGAATCCATACCATTCATACTTTCCATTAGGATTATGTTTTGCAATGGTAGCTGTCTAATGATTTTCTTTGTAACTAAATTCAACGCTATTTTATAATAAGGGATTTTTTCATATTTATTTAGATTTCTAATATATTTAATCAATTCAAATTTTCTTTGTATTCCTAGTAAATTTTTTCTTACTAGAAAATGATTTATCCTTTCACTTCGAGAATGCCACGATGCTTCATAATGATGAATACTGTAAGTGTTAGATGTTATGGATAGTTTTCTTGTTTTGAAATCAAGAGGACAAAAATATTCAGTAGGATAAATAGTTACATTAAAAACCTTTTGCTTTTCTCCATTTTTCTTAAGTCCATACTTTAAGAATATTTTTTCGTTTATTTTAAGACAAGTTGTTTTATCTTCATCACCATTTGAATTAATAAATTGACGATTAGAATAATCATCAAGAAGTTCTTTAATTAATACATTTCCAACTTTAGCGCCAAATCCTAATCCCGTGGCGACGGAAGTTCCTTCGAAACCCATGAAAGCCTCTTCATTTAATAAAGGATCAATACTTCGCAAGAGTTCTACGTCTACATCTAAGTAAACACCACCGAATTCATGAATAACTTTTAACCTAGCAACATCGCTAACAAACGCAAAGCGACCATTTTCATATGCCTGTGAAGTATAATCATTAAAATTTACATTAAAGTTATCCTCATTCCACTCGACAATCTTGTAATCTGGGCAATGCTTTTTCCAGCTAGCGATGCAATGTTTGGCTGATTTTGGTAATGGTTTTCTCCCGAACCAGCAATAATGAATTACTTTTGGAATCATTAAATATCCCCTTCTATATTTTAGATATTTTTTTGGAAGCGTATTTTATTAAAGATCCAATTAATAACAATTTTTCTTTCTGGCTTTTTAAAAACTACAGTAAAACTTATTAAAAAACCAACAATTGAAGTAAAGACTGCTGCACCCATAAATTCAAAAAAACTATTTATTTCAAAGACTGTTCTAAATCCAAATGAAACCAATGTAACCAAAATTACATTGATTAAATTTTTTATAATAGCTGGATAAAAAAATCTCTTTTTCAAGCCCAGACATTTCGCGCTATAAACAGGAAGGAATACAGTTGCCCTAATAATTCCTACAACAGAGCTTACCCCGACCACCACTAACATTTTTTCCATTTCACTATCAAAAACGTTTAATAGTAATAGAACTAGACCAATTGTTAAAATGGAGTTAAAAAATAAATATAAAGATGATTTTTTTACTTTATTCGTAATGGTAAATACAATCCATAAAGGCTCTAGAGACAAAACAAAAGGAAATGCTGCCGAGCCGGCTATCGTTAAAATCATTAATTTGTGTGAATCTAATGTAGGTACCCAAAGCGAAAAGAATTGTTCACCATATGCATATAGAATTGCAATCGGAATACTTGAAATTGTGCCTAATACTTTCACGGATAGAAGTAACTGTTCTTTCAGGCTTTCTAGATTATCCTTTGCATAACTTATCACCATCTGCGGAGCAAATACACCTGCAATTGTGCCCATCAACGTGAGGATAAAAGTAGGAATTGTTTTTGAAATGGATATATAGCCCATAGCGAAAGAGCTAATAAGTAGATTTGAGAGTAGCAAGTCTAGCCCATTTGAAAGAACACCAGCAATTCTAGTAAAACTGTTCCAAATTCCTGAAGTGATTAGTTCTTTTACTTTAGTTAAATCAATGTATTTGGTTCGAATTTTAATATACGGAATAAGTGCCTTTGTATAGAAAATATTTAATTGTAATCCAATAATAATGCTAATAAAAGAAGCAAAACCAATGTACCAAATGCTCGGCTTAAAAAACGCAAATGCAAACAAAAGAATTAAAGCAGAAATCGCGCTAGTTAAAATACCATTTTTTGAATTTAAATCTAATCGGTTAAATGCAAAAGTAGAAACACTGAAAACTGATCCCATTACTGAAATTAAAAAGCCACCGAATATAAATATCCATAACAATTTTATATCCCACATTAAATGAGCTGGAACATTCAGTAACTTATCAATATAAATTATTATTAGGACTATTGGAATTACTAAGATTGATGATAGTAGGGCATTTGCAAACACCAGCGAAGAATAATACTGAATAGTGTCCTTCTCCCTATTTTGTTGAATACTTATAGTTATAAATCTCCCTGCCATTGAATTTAAGGCAACGGTAATAATCTGAGCGTATCCAATAAAATTATTTGCAAGTCCTACAAATCCGTATCCAGTACTTCCTACAGTTTTTATGATATAAGGTGTTAAAAAAAGGCTAATTCCAATATTTACGGCAAAGGAAATTATTTGAGCAATCAAGTTTATTGACAATTGTTTCCCATAACTTTTTGAAGAATGATTAATCTTAAGTTTTTTTACGATCTCACTAAACATCTACTTCACCTATTATATAAAGGTTATACCTTTCAATTGATCGGATTCGGTACACTTTATTGGTTTTCCATTTTCTTCGGGATATTTCATTACAACCCATTTACCCAAAAAATTCATACTTAAGAAATATATTAAGCCGAACCAATTTCAAATTTGAAATCCATATTAATAATGTGACTTTATTAAATAAAAGTAGGCGTAATATAATTTTAATTTCCATGACAGCCTACTCAGATAAATATCGTTACTCATTTCTTTCAGGCATTTTCTATATCTTTTTCGATCAGGAAGTGAGAATTTATTTTTATTCTGTTGATAAAAATCAAACACAAACGAGTAAAGAAACGAGAGAGTCCAATCACTCATCTGTTTCTTTCCTACTTTATTTAAGAAACGTGTACGATCTAAATAAGCCTCTACAGTGCACTCGATATTTTTCATATGGCGGTGAACACCGGTTATGCTATCATCACGAGAAAAATAAAAATATAATGGTTCTGAACTAATCACAGTTTTCTTAGCTTTATAAAGTAGATGGTGCGAGACGTATTCATCTTCATGTAGCTTCCCTACTGGGAATCGAATCGTTTCAAATAGTGCCGCTTTATATAGCTTTCCCCATGCAATAATCAAATTGGTCATAAATTCCGTTGCATAACAATCTAGTATCGATTGAGAATCAAACTCATGGATTTTGTGGTTCGTACTGCTAGCTACAGGATTATCACTAGTGACTTTTAGATAGCCACATATAGAAATATCAGATCCCGTTGACGTCAAAAGGAAATGGAGTCTCTCTAAATAGTTTTCATTTACCCAATCATCACTATCGATAAACGTAATAAAGTCTCCACTTGCTACATGTAACCCAGCATTTCTCGCATCAGAAAGTCCACCGTTTTCCTTGTGAATAACCATAATACGGTGATCACTTAAACGATAGTTGTCACATATTTCTCCGCACCGATCTGGAGATCCATCGTCCACTAATATTAGTTCGAAATTTGTATACGTCTGACCTATTATCGAATCTACACATCTATAAAGATACTTCTCAACTTTGTAAACAGGTACTATGACACTTATTAACTCGTTCATCATTCTTCCTCTCAAATTAAATACTTTTAATCCACCGAATTAATGATTGTTGAGCATAAATGAATCTAACAGCTCCAATTTTAATGAGGTTGAAAAGTAAAATTTGGCTTATACTCTTTCCGCTGTTGTACCTTAAATATTCTTTAACAACAGCGTTGTTACTAACTTTCTTTATCGTTTTTAGTTTACACGTTGCTGATATTTTTGCACCTTGTTCAAAATCATTTGTAATGGATGAGATTAATAGCTCCCCGAATAATTGTTTAAATTGGATTATTGACTCTTTTGAGCAATTCAATTGTTCATATGTGTTTAACACTTTTCCAAATACTTTTACATGGACTTCAAAGTAATCTGCACGATATTTTGTATACAAGGAATCTGAATTAATCCGCTGATAATGATAGAAATTTTCATCCGAGAAAATGACTTCTTCACAGTGGATTAAATATTCCATGTTAAAGTACGTATCTTCCCCTAAGGATAAATCAGGTTCAAATCTAATTTGATTTTTATCTAGAATGTCTCGTTTATACAATTTGCAACATGGGCCGCAAATTAAGATCATTGGATAATCTATATCTCTTTTTTCTAAAAGGATTTTGGACGTATAAGACTTCTTTTTTCCTTGGAGAGTTTCTTCTTTGATAAGTAAATCTCCCGAAAACGTTTCCATCTTTATGCCACCAATATACAAATCAGCTTCTGCTGATTCAATAGCTAAAATGGCTTTTTCCAAAAAGGTTTGTTCTATATAATCGTCACTATCTACGAAGGTGATGTATTTTCCTTTAGCGACATCTATGCCAACATTTCGCGACTTGCTTACTCCAGCATTTTCTTGATGAATAACACGAATCCGGGAATCTTTCATTGCAAATAAATCACAAATTTCCGCACATTGATCCGGACTTCCATCTTCTACTAAAATGAGTTCAAAATGTCTATAGGTCTGATTTAAAATACTTTTGATACATTTTTCTAGATATTTTTCCGCTTTGTAAACGGGAACAATGACGCTTATCAAACTCTCCATTATTTATTTCAGCTTCACCTAAGGCAAAGCACCTTTCTAATATTCAAAAAGTCTTCTCAATCCAACAACCATTATGTTTACTTGGATGCAATCAACACAACAATATAACCATAACAACTTTGGATGCAATCAGACTATCTTTTAACAGTAACGTCTCTTAAATTAGTTAATTATCTATCAAATAATTAAACTAAACCTCCAGAACATTCTTTATCTGACTTACAAATTTCTCGTCCAACATTTTAATCGTTTCTCGACCTTCATAATTGTCGTTCATATCTATTTGTCTAATTGCCTTTGCAATTTGCTCAGGATCATTCTTTTCGCAGTAAAACAATAAATTATTAACTGGTGAATGTTCCAACACTTTAATTCTTACTGACACTACTCTAAGCCCATTAGCCATATATGACAATACTTTAGACGGAAAGGAAGTGTCATTAAATTCAGCATTTGGATTTTGTGCGCTTAATCCGATTTGGCATCTTTGAATAAACTGTATATACTCTTCACCACTTAGTAATCCATCATAGGTAACTTTACATCTTGTTTTATTCGAAATAGTATCTATTAAATTTAGTAAATCTTTTTTTTCTTCTTTGCTTCCAAAGCCTAAAATATGCAAATGATATTTTTCATCAAGAAATTCTGCTGATGCTACTGCTGCTTGGCAGCCACCTTTATGGGAATCGAGGGTACCAGCATATATACAGTGAATTCTACCATCTTTAAAACTTACATCTCTATCATGTTCAACGCGATAAGTTCCACAAATGATACTATACGGCTTTTTATCCTTATTAATTTTATCGCTAAGCATCTCTGTTGGAAAAATATAACTACTCGCCTTTTTAAAAAGTGCAAATTCCAATTTTCTTCTCAACCACGATATTGAAACAGCATTTTGATAAATCTCTTCTACTTCAAGTACCAACGAAAATTTACGAAAGAATTTTAATATTAACAAAGGTAGCATTGCCTCTAAGGTGTGATAAACCAAAACTGTTTCATTTTTATTTATGTTTAATAAAAGATATTTAAATATTTGAAACCTAAAAAATATCATAGAGAAAACTTTTTCGAAGAAGTTCTTCCCTAAATAAGTAGGCATAAGTCGATAGGAAATATGTTTATGAATTGCTACTTTTTTGCCAGGAAAATATCCTGGTAATCCTGTTGCTGAAAAAGAAACAATTTCAACCTCATAACCATTTTCTACAAGTGATTCTGCAATATAATCCATCTTGCTCGTCGCTGCAGGTGAAAAGATCCTTTTCTCAGCTTCGTTTTCTTTTCGATCATAAAAACCTATATATTTTATTTTTTTCATCACTATATCTCTAAGACTTTCATTAACTTTTCCTAAAAACACGCCAGATTGCTTTTGAAATTTTGTCCCCAAAAATACTACGCAACACAACCATTATCTTCCCATTCAAATTACTTGTTCTAAACAAGTATTCATTATCCACCCATGTTGCTGCATAGTGATGCACCGAATATGAATTTAAGGTTAAATTGTTCGTGTTTTTTCTACGGTCAATGGGATTAAAAAACTCAGTAGGGTAGACTTTAAAATTATAGATCTCTTGGTAAGACCCGTCTCGCACAAGTCCCATTTCAACAAGTTTCTTCGTAACCCGATCACATACAGTTAAGCAATTTAAATTTCCTTCTTTGATAAAGTTATCATGAGTATACTCTTCAATCATATCTTTGCATAATTGATTTCCCTTCTCGCAACCCATGATTAATCCTGGAGCAATGTGCTCATTGTCTTCAAAACCAACAAATGATTCTCCCAATAAAGAATCAATTGGTTTCAAAAGTTCTACATCTGTATCCATATAAATTCCGCCATATTCGAAAAGCACTTGAAATCGACAAAAGTCTGAGACAAAAGCCCATTTCCGAGCTTGATAAGCCTCACTTACATAGGGACAACAAGAAATATCAAAATTATCTTCATTCCATTCTTTTATTTCAAAATCAGGACAGTACTTTTGCCAAGAAGAAATGCATTTCTTTATTAAATCACTCTTTTCGTTTCTTCCAAACCAACAATAATGAATAATTTTTGGAATCATACCACACCACTTTCAAAGTTTTTACTGATATTTTTAGAACCAGTGCAAACTCCTTTGTAGAACTCTTCTAGCTTTTTAGATTCTAGTTCAATGTCAAAGTTGTAGTTTTGTATTTCATGTGTCCGGTCCAAACGCTCATACTTTAAGCATTTCTCTAAAATGGTTTCAGCCCAATTCTTTGCGGACAATTCTAACGACATTGGATGAATCATGTTTGTGACTTTGATTTCATCCGGGACTATTTCTATTGATGCGATTGTTGCTAGTCCAGCAGCTTGAGCTTCAACAAGTGATACCGAAAGACCTTCAACTTTAGAAGGTAATACAAAACAATCCATAGACTGCAGCAACTGATGCACATCATCCCGCTGTCCTAAAAAAATTACTTTGCTTAGTAAATTCATAGTCGAGACCTTGTTTAAAATGTGTTTTTCTAACTCCCCATTACCAACAAGTAGCAACTTTGAATTCGGGTGTATTTTAACGATTTCTGCGAAAATATCTACTAAAAATTCGTGATTCTTATTGGAATCAAATCTAGCAACATTTCCAATTACAAAATCGTTACCTAAACCAAGTTCTGATCTTTTTATTTCTCTTATTCTTTCATTAAATCTATAGTTTTCAGTTGATATAGCGTTATGTAGGACCATAGCTTTATTTGAAGATACGGAGCCTTTTCCCCACAAGTTCTCACACGCTTCAATACCACAGCCAAACCAAAGAGTAGCTGTTCGTTTCAGTAAACTTTTAAAAATGGTATCTACTATTTTCTGCTTGATTCCAATTGGTTTGAAATTAGAATGTGAATGTGCAATTCTTACTTTAATTCCAAGTTGCTTTGCAATATAAATTGGGAAAAAACTATGTGTACCTTGGTGAACATGTATGGCATCGTAATTTCCGCATTCAATTATCTCTTTGATTGTTCTCAAATTACCAACTAGCGATTGCCTTTTGGATGGGATATGATAAATCTTTGATCCAAGTTGAATTAACTTATCTTCGGTATCCCCAATTTCTTCCCCATGAACGATGAAATCAAAGTGGAACTTATCTAAGTTCATATGCTGATAATAATTTAGAAGTACACTTCCAATACCACCGCCAAGCACATAGACGACGTGTAGAATCCTCATTTTTTTCCCACCACCTTTGGATATACATCTATCCACTATCACTCACTAACCGATTAATTGCTTTAATAGTTTTTTCTTTATAAGAGATTTCTCCATTATTTGATCCCACATATAATCTTCTGGTTTAAAAGCACTGTGAAAATGATGATTTCTCATCTTTTCTAAGTCTAATGCTGGATTTTTGTAATCAATTTTATAGAAATTGCATTGATGTTTCTTTTCAAAATCTCGAACCCAAGGATAATCTGTTGTAATGACCTTGAGACCAAGCGCGAGATATTCTAGTAACTTCGTAGACGTTTGTATATTAAATGGATACTCATCAGGCATATAATTCAATCCATATTCAGCCTTTGAGGCTAATTCTGGCACTTCACTATAAGGAATTCTACCAGCGAAAATAATATCTTCACAGTTTTTAAATTGACGATAGATGTCATCCTCTACATTCCCTATTAAGAGTAACTTCCCCGTAGGGTTAATTGTAAAGTGTTTTAAAAAATGGTCCATACCCCGATATTTGCCTACTTTTCCAACATAAACAAAGTCATATTCTTTTTTTGCGTTGTATTGCTCTATAAATTGAGGGTCTATTCCCATGTCTCTTAGAGAATAATCAATTCCATCTTTAAAATTCATTCCATCTCTAACGGTCTCATTTAAGAAAATCCGTAAGTTTGGTTTAGGATTTAAAATTCTTTTTATTGTATCTTTTAGATGCGGAAAAGTAGTAGATGACAACCCGACATATTCATGTACTAAACATTTTTCTGTTGTTTTGATCCCGCCAAAGCCTTTGAATTCCCATAAAACATCAAAATCGTTGATATCGTAAGAGCCATGCAAGTCTCTCGAGTCATATGCCCTGAATTCATCTGAGTTATTAAAGTAATTTAAATAGGCTGATATCTCAGGTAAAAACGATCGTTCATCCCTAATCAATAATATTTTTTTCATTTTAATCCTTTTGCTACATTTTCTTAAATGAATTTTTTGTATATTTGTTCCATCTCTTTTGAAACAATTTTTAAAGAGAATTTTTCTATTAACTCTAAACTGTTTTTTCCAAATAGTTCAATTTCTGTTTTAGACTTTACTATTTTTTTGATAGAGTCTATAAAGCCCTCGATGTCATCAACTTCAACCAGAAACCCATTTTTACCATTTACAACAAGGTCTCGGCTGCCGCGAACATTTGTCGATACAATTGGTAAACCGACCGACATTGCTTCCATTACATTTACTGGTAAACCTTCGCGTCTTGATGAACTAACAGCTAAATCTGAAATCTGCAGAAGACTGTGTATATCATTTCTGTAACCCAGAAAAAGAACATCATCATCCACTTTTTGTTCTTTTGCTAATAGTTTATATTGTTCTTCTAATGGACCATTGCCCACTAATAGAAGCTTTATTTCAGGAAAATTTAACTTCACCTTTTTAATAGCATGGATCAACAAATCTTGGTGTTTATTCTTATTTAATTCTGCTACGTAGATAAGAATACAATCCTCTTCATTAAATCCATATTGTTTACGAATTTCTAATTTTTCATTTAAGGTTGGGGGATAATACTTAGCTGGATCAACACCCACTCCATGTACATGTTCCACTAACGTTTTTGGAAATACTCGTTTTGCCCGTAAAAAATCTTCACTATTTATTGTTATGAGACAGTCCGTGTACCTTGATAACCATTTCTCAATTGGATAAAACAACAACCAATTTAGTAGAGGGGCACCTTTAAAAAAGTGAAACCCGTGTGCCGTGTAAATTACTTTTGTATGACTTTTTTTTCTATTTTGTCTTGCAGCCAATCTTGTAAGTAATCCACCTACTGGTGTATGGCAGTGAATAAGCTTATAATCTTCTCTTTGAATCAATTCTTTTAGAAATTTATATACGTTTATATTTGAATTATGAAATGGAGATCTGGAAAACGGTATATTAATTTTCTTATCAACAAATGGCAACTCTATTTTCCCTTTTGCAGCGACGTGTACCTCAAAACCATTATCTTTAAACCACTTAAGATATGGAATATGAAAACACTGAAAATGGTAATCTACTGTAGCTACAAACAAAACCTTTTTCAAGGTCTTCACCACCCATCAACTTTAAGATTCTAATTTACTCTTTTATTTACTAGTTGATTGCCTAGTATTCCTAACAATATCCAAAAAATAATCGAACTACCCATGGTACTGTCGTTTACAAGTCCTTGTATACAATAAGCAACAAAGGCGAATCCTGTCCCCATTAAAATAGGGTCATTATTTTTATTTACAATAGATCGTATAAATTCTAATGCAAGTGTCAAAAAGAATCCTATAAATGCAAGAAATACAAAAATACCACCACCATACAACCATCCAAGGTATAGACTGTGCGGCTTTCCAATGATGACGTTATTAGCACCTAGATTTGAAATGCGTTCTGCATCATCCTGGTCAATGTAATAACGTAACGTAGTCAATCCATATCCAAAAACAGGGCTTTCCTCCCAAATTTCAAACGTTTTCTTCCATATATAAATACGGCCATTCAGTGATGACACACCAGCTTTTGGAATTTCCGGAATTCCAATATCATTATATAAATTCTGATCATTATTTTCTTCGTTTTCCTTATTAACGCTACTATTACTAAATACGTTATCAGCTAATGGTCCTGTTGTGTTTGTATTATCTGACTGCTCAGATTTTGTTGTTTTTTCAGAATTAATAAACATTCCTACTGTATTTTTCCACACTAAATCGTTATTATTTGCCATTAAACTTAGTGAAACCACTGATACAAGTAGTAATGTGGTAACTAACTGTAGGTTTATTTTTAATTGCTCTTTATTTAGGAATATTCCAATTGCTATTATAATCGGCAATAACACCAGAATAACAATGAAACCGCTCTCTGAAAATGATGTTAGAACGGAAATGAATGAGAAAAATGCCAATACCAAGGCATAAATCTTCACTTTCTTACTTTTATGAAAGATTGCTAATGAAAAAAATAACGTAAATATAAAACCCGAAGCTCCACTAATATAGTTTGGGTTTGGTAGTGTAGAGCTAATATAGCCATCTTGCGAAACAGTATTACTACCGATTCCAATTAACCCTTTCATCCACCCTTGATTTATAACGTTTATAGTAAAATAGTTCAACAAACCTAAAATTAGGTTTACGACAACAAAAGGGGCTAACGAAAAAAATAGTGCTATTTTTCTTTGTTCGTTTAGTTTCAAGTTAACAATTATCAAAAAGAGTGCAATTAGACAAAAATACGTTAGTGCGCCTTCATAATAAGTTGGACTTCCCCAAAATGCACCAATTTTATATGGAGAGAATAGTAAAGAAACTGAAAGAAAAAAGAACAAAGCTATTGCAAAATAGTTGTACTTCGTAATTAAAATATCTTTATTTTTAACGGTCTTATATGTGAATAAGCACATTAATATAAATGTTATGCTCCATAGCATAATTGCCTTGGCATGATTAAACATATCAGAAGTGTTGAATTTCAAAGATTCGATCTCATCAATAATTGGGCTTGAATACGAAGAGACATTCAGTGATATGATTAAGGGCGTAATCATCATTAATAAAAATAATCCATAGTAAATCAGATTATCTTCAGTTTTATTCTTTTCATGGCGTTTTTGCTTTTTACTATTACGGATATTTTTGGCCATCTAATCCATCCTCTTACTTGTATGTAATTTATCTCTACTTTTTCTCTAATTGCTTAAGATTATAATTAAGCCTTTCCAACATATCTCCTGACAGTTCCATATCCTGTGCGTGTTTAAAAAGCAACTCAGCCTTTTCTTGATTTCCATTATATAAATGGGCTTCCCCATACATTAATGGAAAAACATCAAATGTTATGGCTAGCGGGTTAATTTCTATTACTTTTTCAAAACTTGATACAGCCTTATCGTACTTCCCTTCATTAAAGTACGCATTTCCTTTCATTAACCATAACGAATCATTATTTGAATCTTTTTCAGCCAACTTATCCAGTAGTTCTGTCGATACCGATGGGTTAGTAGGTAGCATTGACATTGCTAGTTCATAATTACTATTGTCCTCTTTAAATTTGTTCTGTTGAATCATACCCAATATCAATGAAGCTACCGAGATTACAACCGTAAACACTAGTGTATAGAATAATTTTAAATGGATGCTCATTGGTACCTTTTATTCCCCCTCTATAAAACTCTCTCTTTTTTCCATTATACCTTATAATCTTTTTCAATAATTCGAATTTTTAAGAAACTAGTCGAAGATTATCATAAATTAAATTGAATTCTGTTCTGAAATTTAAAGAAATTTGAATAGGATTTGATATTGCACGGATTCGTTTACTTTAAACAGCCTACTTAATCCTATTATTTATTTCTTGAAGTGTATCAATTTAAAAAGAAGGGGAAATACTAAATTGTAATCACCCAAAATCAATCTATACATAAGATATTTTATGAAAATTTCAGCTTTGTAATTTTTAATTAAAAAAACCGCTGAGAACATAAAGTTCTCAGCGGCTAGAATTTAGTGATGTTTCAATTTATGAAACAATCTCTAAATTAGATTATTGCCAAATTCCGCCTGGAAGACCATTGTTTCCAAGACCAGTTGGTGAACCAACACCAGTTGATCCGTTGTTACCTAAACCAGCGTAGTGTGATGAAATGTGACATCCATAACATACTGACATGTTAGTGTAACGCTTTAAAGCAGAAGATGGGTTGATATCTTTTAAGTGAGCAGTTGCATCAGTTAAGTTCATTGGAACAGGATTTGCTAATGAATTGTCTCCTGAAAGCATTAATGATTCAAGAGTGTTGCCAGTAGCATCTCTCATGAATGTGATATCAGTTCCGTGAGCGTAGTGACAGTAAGCACAGCTACGTCCAGAAGATGTTGAGTTAGCTGTATGGTGGTAAGCTTTTTCGCCATTATCACCAGTTGTTGCGTAACCACTTGCACTTGCATAGTCAACGTGACAAGTACCACAGTATTGAGCATATGGAACTGTAGCTTGTGATGATACTAGATTTGTTGAGTACCAAGGAGTTTTTGTTTCTTGTACTCCATTTACAGGTGCAGCTGCAGTAGGAACTTGTGGAAGCTTAACAATTTGCAATGCACGGAAATTGCTTACAGTTTCAATTTCAGTAGCAGTTTTGAAATAACCTTTAACGTTATTTAAGCTAGTGAATGTTGCTGCAGGTGATACAGTGAAGTCACCAGTTCCGTTTTTAACTGTGTTGAAAGGAATACGTTGCCATTTAGTTGGATTAGAAGAACCTTCTAGATATTTAACGAATTGCCAGATGATGTCTCCTTCAACTAGTTTAGTACCAGCATAGTATCCACCAACTGCAACGTCAGCAGCAGTTACTGTGTATTTCATTAATTTTAATTCTTGGTCAACAGCTAAAGCCGGAGTACCTAAGTTTCCATTTGAGTCTAAAATAGACTTATCTGTAGCGTTTACAGTGAATGTTTGAGCTGATGCATCAACAACAGGTACGTTAGCGAATAATCCACCATACCATTGTTTTAAAGATGTTCCATCGTAGTTGTATGTTCTTGGAACATTCATGAATCCAGCAGTGTTAGTGCCTAATAAACGTGAGCTGTAAGATCCGTGTGGATTGTGACAAGTATCACAAGAGAATTCTCCACTCCAGTTTGCACCAGAAATTGACATGTTAGATCCTGGAGCTGCAGATAACTCAACTGTTTCGTTAGTTAAGTGAACTGACATGTTACCTGCTACAGTTCCAGCAAATGTACCAGAACCATTATCTTGAGCCATTGAAGTTGGGAATACGTTGTAAATTGTCATACCAGTACCGTCATGACAAGCGATACATGCTTCTTCAGCAGTTTCCTTGAATAACAAGTTTTTACCTGCTGCAGTATGCGTTTGGTGACAGCTTGCGCAACTGTTCGTGTTGTTTCTGTAGTCACCGTGAGTTTTGTGGCCAGAAATACCTTTTGCTAATTGACCTTGACCAGTTCCGTTTGCGTTAGGAATGTCATTGTCTTTAATTTCTGTAGCGCCAAGATATAAGATATTGTTTGCATTGTAGTCTTCACTAAATTCGAAAGTGAAGTCAGTAGATGTGAACGTTGAAGCTTTATCAGCGCCAGTTTTTGCAACTACAGTTACATAGTAGTCTTGACCTTCAACTACGCCATCAAATTGAGCATAGTTTGTAGTTACATCTTGCATTGCGCCAGCGACTGTGTCATCGCTTGCATTGAATAAAGTGATTTCCCATCCAGTTTCTGCAGGTGTTACTTGACCTTTAGAATAAGATGGACCTTGAGCACCTGGTGATACTTGAACAGTATCAGCATCAACTGCTTTGATACCAACGCCAGCTGTAGCTGCAGGCTTAGCAGCCATTGCGATCGTACCGATTGAAAGAACTAAAATTGCTACTAACAATGAGAAGCCAATTTTAAAGTTTTTCATTTTGTTTCCTCCCTAATTTTTTTTCCTGTTTTACAGGATTGCTGAGTTCTGTCTCTTAAAAGAATGTGCTATTCCCAAAACACATATGTTCTTTCTCGAAACTTCATCTCAACCACATATTAATAATAAACTATTTTTACATAAATAAATCGTTCAAAAATGACTAATTTTTGAACGATTTATTTTTCTAGTATAGGTTCTACAAAATATAGGACTAATAGAAAAAATCTATTAGTCTTATTTGTAAAAAAACAAAAACATACCGGACTTCGATACTATATAATCTTCCCAAAACAAACCAAAAGAGTCCGTGTATTTCTTATTCTAATCATATCAAAATGCTTTTTGGAATTAAAGATGAAGCTGTTACTATTTCATAAATGAAAATGTTTTTTTGATGGTAACAAGGTCATGGTTGCTTGGGGGAACTTATCTCATAATGCACATCAATTCTCACATTGTATTAATTCAACTTACATGGAAAAAAGAAATTTGTGAATGCGTCACAAAACCATCCTTTATTGATGTTCACACATGCATTCAAAATTTGTATTTCAGGTGAAAAAGGATAAGATTTTACTGTAGGCATTAACTAAGCCATTTCATCTACCTGACATCACTGTAGATCCTTAATGTCTTATTACTAAGCAGGATAAATTTATTATTTCAAAAAATTCAAAAGAAGCAAAAAACATCTCATATTGCTAAAAATTGTTATGTTTCCTGCTCTACAGCTAAACACGTCTTTTGCTCTCTATTACACTATTAAGTAATGATGCCATCTGTTTTAATAGTTGATGAATTTCATTCTATGGGGAATGCAATAGAAAGAATGTCCACATTTGTGTAGACGGAGAAACTAGAGAATTGAAAATAAGAATATATTTATGCTAAATCATTGGAATCGCTTTTCCAAATTTTTGTCAACAAAAACAAAAAAGCTTAATCAATGAATTATTTATTCATTGATTAAGCTTTTTAACTTCAATTCGTTCTGTTTAACAAGCCTTAATATACTGTTACTCTATTATTTCCCGTATCGGTGATATAAAGTGTTCCGTCAGTATCTATAAAGATCGAATTCGCTAAAATAAAGTTCTCATTATCGGCGCCAAAAGAACCAAAGATAAACTTTTGTTTTCCCTTTGTATCGTAACCATGGATACGGTGAGAAAGTTTATCTACAATGTACAATGTCCCGGTGTCCTTATTAACTGCCATTCCTCGTGGATTGATAAAAGCAGCCTGACCACTGTTATCTTTTGTTCCATTTAAAGGAAGCATAAAATTACCTTTAGAATCAAACTTAAGCACTCTATTATTTGCAGAGTCGCTTACAAATATATCTTTCCCATCTGTAATAACGAAGTTTGGAGCAGAGAGTTCTAATCCATCAAAAGCCCCTTTAATTTCAAGTAGCTTTTTACCATTTAAGTCAAATACATAGACTTTATTTGCTGTCAAATCTGTCATATACAGTTTTTCATTTTCAATACGAAGGCCACCTGGACCTTCAAATGTTACGCCTTGTGGTGTAAAGTACTTAATGAACTTCCCATTCATATCAAAAATAGAAATGTTTTTGTTGTATAAATCTCCAACCCAAATTTGATTATTAGCTGTAGTTATACCGTACGGGAACATAAATTCTCCCTTTGTGTATCCTTTTTTACCAAATGAAAATTTAAGTTCGTATTCCGTATCAAAAGCTTGGACTCGTTGGTTGTTCGTATCCGTTACAAATATTAAGTCATTTACTTTTACTACATCCATTGGTTTATTTAATGGGGAATCAAAACTACCATAAATAGCTCCAGTAAAGGTTCTCATT
This sequence comes from Caryophanales bacterium, assembly GCA_029240105.1. Lineage (GTDB taxonomy): Bacteria > Bacillota > Bacilli > JARBTR01 > JARBTR01 > JARBTR01. The sequence continues at coordinate 383,704 of JARBTR010000006.1, forward strand.
GAATTTCCATTATTCGTATCTACTACTTTTGTTGGGTTATAGCCAAAGAAATACATAATTAGAAATAGAATTAAAGTTATAATGACTAATGATGTCATGATGCCATATGTTAATTTTTTAGACAATTCAGTACAACTCCTTTTTATTTTTTAGATTTTTTCACTCTATCTAACGCTTTAATAGCTTCACTGTAAACCGGATTGAAGTCTACTGCAGCCTTATAATAGACAATTGCATTTTCTATATCTTTTTTACCTTCGTATGATTGTCCCATCTCATATAAAATAGTCGCACTAGAAGGGTTTAGCTCATTAGCCTTTTTTAGAGCCTCGAGTGATTTATCGTATTCTTTTAAACTTCTTAAACAACGACCTTTAATTTCAAAACCACGATAATCATTTTTCGCAAGTTTTGTAGCTTTTGTAGCTTGGGTTAAGGCTTTGTTTATTTTTTCTTGTGCTTCGTACACGATTGCTAAGTTTATAACTGCCGGATAATGGTTTTTATTTAGTTTTAAAGCAGTTTCGTATTGTTCAATTGCCGCCGGGTAATCTTCATCTAAGAAATATGAATACCCTAAAGTAACACGAAGTGCTGGATCATTTGGTTTTTTATCGACTTGCTTCTGGTTAAAAGCTATTTGTGCTTGAACGCGACTATCAACACCGTAAGTCATAAATTTATTACTTAGAAAAAATAATAATGCTACACAACCTACTAATGTAATCAAAATCAAGGAAAGCGATGTTACTAGACTAAATTTCTTTGTTTTCTTTTTTTTCTTAACCACTTTAACTTCACTTTGATTAATTTCTTTTTCTTTTCCTTCCATAATGGACCTCCTAACAAATTTAAAAGTTACATATTTTTAATTAAAGGCATAAAACTTATTCCTAATTAATCACCAGGCTGCCTAAATTCCTTATGACACTTAGCACATGCGCTTCTTGAATGGCATCTAAAACATGATGCATCAATTTTATCACCCTTTTTTAAAGGAACAGGATGGCTTCTGTACATAGCAAAGTTCTTTGCATGTTTTGCTGGATGACACGTTCTGCACGTTGTTCCTGTAACAGCATTTCTTCTAGACTTCATCTGAGTAGCCGGATGGCAACTATAGCATTTCCTATCGTTTTTTGAAGCTAGACTTCCATGCCGTTTAAAGAAGTTTCCTTCATGACTTTTTGGTTTTGTTCTATGACAGTCTCTACAAAACTTATTTTCTAAAACATAGTTTTCAACTGTCATAACATTCTTTTCTTTTGATACAATTTTAATTCCATTGTTATTTTTAGTAGACTCCTGTACAACTTCAATCGGATCAGGTGTGTTATACGCGTGGCATTTATGACACTTTTCAATATCATCTCTTGCTAAAGTCCCATGAGTGCCTTCATCTACAAAACCTGTTTTTTTATGAGATTCGGGTACCATCCCTGTTGAATGGCATCCCTCGCATTTCGTTGTAATCTCACGAGCCATATGACAATTCATACATTCATCCATGGTGAGTTTGGTATATCTTTCATCACTCATGGCTGATTTACCCACTATTTCGTTCCACTGAGAAAGATTTTTTTTCTGAGTTAAATTACGATCGGCAATTTGACCATGTGCAACCCCACTATGACAATCCACGCAAGCTATACCGTTATTGGCATGTCGATCATGCGGTATAATCCAATCACCTTCATGGGTAACAGCTCTTTTTTTCATGTCATGACACTTATTGCACGCTGCATCATCAATGGGTCTCTTTGTAACAATCGGTGGTTCAACTCTGTTGGAAAGCTTATTAAAAAACATTCCTGCTGTTCTAGCTTTCTCTTTAAACATTTCCTCCAGACCAGGATTTGTGTGGCAATCTACACACTCCACATCCGAATGAGAAGATGCCATTAATGTGTAATGTTCCGGTCTCATTTCGTGACATGACTTACAAAATTCCTTCTTAGATGTTGAAGTGAATCCAAAAAAACTGATAGTAAAGAAGATAAATAAGAAAACAAATGTAGATGTTAATCCTTTGTACAGCTTTACTTTCTTTTCTTGAATCTGCTCTTCAGTGAGTTGTGGCTTATTCTTTTTAGAAAACCACTTTCTCTTCTTGGGCTTTTCAGCATACTCCTCTTCTTCATCGTCACTTAACAATTCTACAATATTTGATTCTTCTTCGGTAGATATTATTTGTTTAGATTTTGAAGTTTCTGTTTTGGTCAGATTTGTATGCTCATCTTGTTGTTCTTCTGTTACGGATTTGTATTCTTTATTTTCTGAAGATAGTTTTTCACTACTTCCAAATATTCGCTTGAAAAATAGCCCTATAGATTTTATCTCATCTTTAAAGCTTGGTGTTTGATTATCTTCGTCGTCGTCTTCGTCGTCTTCTTCATCTTTTTCGGCAACATTTTTATTATCTTTTTTAATTTCTATTAAACTTTGCTTTTTTTCATCTCTAAAACTGATATTACCATCATTCTCCAGTGAGGATTCATCTTTTTCACTTACTTCGAAAGAATTTTCCTTTTCACTTTCTGTAGATGGATTTTCTTCTTTTTCTACAGTTGAACTTTCTTTCTTGCTTTCTTCAGAAGGATTTTCATTTTCTCTTTCTGCAGAAGGATTTTCTGTTTCTCTTTCTACAGACGGATACTCTGTTTCTCTTTCTGCAGGCGGATTTTCTCCACTTCCTTCAGATGAGTTCTCTGTTTGGCTTTCTTCAGAAGGATTTTCTGCTTCTCTTTCTACAGATGGATTTTCTGTTCTTCTGAACAATTTCTTAATGAAATTCCCTATTGCTCTCATTTCATCTAAGAAACTAGGAGCGGGTTCATTTTCAATTTCGTTATCAAGATCTATATTTTTTTTATTGTTCAATTTTCCCCTCTCCTTTTTTATTCAGAAAGATGATATCCCACCTTTTTTCTGCTATTTTAGTATCTTACTTTTTATTTAAGATTCCAATGAAAAATTTGTGAAATAGAATTACAAGTTCTTCCTTTGTCCTTTTTCAGACAAGGAAACTTCACATTAAACACACAACAACAAAAAAAGAAGCATTTCAGCTTCTCAATATAGATTTAACGTTCTTCACTTATTTTTGAATTGGTTTTCTTAAAATAATTCTCTATTTATCCAATAGATTTTCCATTCACCGCTCTCTTTACGAAAGTGAACTTTATAAAACTCTTCAGTTGAGGATGATTCAATCTCTCCTAAAATTAGTTCTTTCTTGTTCGTAACAACAATTAGTTTCATATACGCTCTATTCAAATCGTAGTCAAAGTCAACAACTTCATTAATGTTAATTTTGTATTCTTTAAAAACTTGTTGTTTCTGAATCTGTGATTCTACGAATGATGTATATCTTATAAAGTCCTGGTCAGCCAATTTTGAACCTTTATAGACATAGCGGCTAATCAAATGTGAAATATCGATGGCTGAATCTCTCGAAAAATAGCCAGGAACCTGAACTTCAGGAAACTGGTATTGACTGGGTAACAGTGCTTCTTCTGTCAAATTTTCCTGATAACTCGTTATTAACTCAAGTAATTCGTTTTCAGCAGGCTCCACTATTTTTAATACGTAAATTGTATAACATGCCAAAAAACTAATTGCAATTATGATGCCTATTTTTATTTTCGTTTCAGAGACATATTTTTTCATATCTTAACTCCCAAAATAATGGTATGAAACCCTGAGTTTAATTATAACTCTAAGGCAATAAAAACGGACTTACAAAAAAGAGAATGCGAGATGCATTCTCTTCTTTGTACATTATTTATGATTAGAAAGGTGCAACAAGTTTTTGACCACCATTGAAGCCATTTTGTGCAGCATAGTTATGTGATGAGATAATATCCGTTGTCACTTTTGAACTTGATCCATGACATGAAAAGCAGACCGACATACCCGTGTAACGTTTTAATGCAGAAGAATCGTTAATATCGACCATATAATTATCTGCTTCAGATTGCGTCATTGTCCCGGCATTAACTAAATCTGCAATACTTTTCCCACTAGCATCACGCATCATATCTTTGTCAGTTCCGTGTGCGAAATGGCAGCGAGAGCATGAAAAGGCATCATCATACGTTCTATGCCGACTTGCTTGAGTATATATTCCAGTAACATAATTATGTCCGTATGAAACATAGTCTGTATGACATTGACCACAGAATTTTGTCAACTGGCGACCAGAACCTGAATTATAATGAGGTGATGTAGGATCATAGTAACTTCTGTTGTCAATTTTAAGTTGATAACTTGGTTGTGCAGCATAGTTACTCGGATATCTCCAAGGTTGGACAGAAATTCCAAATGACATGTTATGTAGAATTGAACCCGCCGGAATCGTGGACACTAGGCTATCTCCATAAGCCAATCCACGTTTGTAATCCACTGTAAATCCAGAAGATTCTAATATTTTTGAATCAAAGTCTGATTTCCCAATATTCCAAAGAGGGAAGTCAAGAACGTATTTACCTTGTTTGATATCCCACCAGTAAGTCATTAATACTTGAGTACCATTCGGTAAGTTAAGTTCATTTAAATAACCACTACTGAAAGGAGCAGCTGAGTTATTTACTGTAAAATATCCCAAAACATACTCTGTTGTTTTTACAAAAGGAATACTTCCTTCAGCATAAACTTGAGTCCCTGTCTGTTTGTAATCTGAATCCCCTATTATACTTGTATTTAGCATAAACTCACTATTCGAACCATGGGGATTGTGACAGCTTCCACAACTTAAGGCATTCCCCCATTCACCATTTGGGGACATATTTCCGCCTGGAGCAGAACTCAGAAGTTCACCTTCATTTACCGCGTGAACAGAAGCTCCAGTTGTTTTATCTTGTCCACTACCGAATGTTCCTGCATTTAGATTATGACCATATAGATCTCCTCCACCTTGTACGGAACCATCATGACATGATTCACATACCGCTGAAGTCCCATTCTTAAAAAGGAGATTCGATGAACCACTTGTTGGAGACTCGGCAGTATGTGTCTTATGACAACTTGCACATGAGTTTGTGTTATTTTGATAATTTCCATGAGTCGACTGGCCCTTCCAGTTTCTTTCGATCATGTTCGCTTTTCCTTCAAAATTGATCTTTTCACCAGTTTTATTCGCATTAGACTCTGCATATGTAACTGTTGAAAAAAAAGCAAAACCCATCATAAGAAATAAGGAGGAAATAAGAACTTTAGTTTTTTTCATTTATATCCCTCATTTATGTTAAAGAATACACTTTTTATTTATTCTATATCTTGCTTCACACAATGTACACATTTAATTTTATTAACTGTTTTTTCTTTTATTTCTAAAGTTTAGCTTTTTTATATTTTTTTAGTTAAAAATCTGTATTCTCTCATTAATTGTGTCAGTAACAAAAATTGAACCATCCTCTTCTAAAAAGAGGCCATTTGGAACAAAAAATTGTCCAGCTTCATTTCCCAATTTTCCAAATTTGAAAACGTTATCGCCTTTTGAGTTAAAACCAAAAATGGAATGGCCTAGTGAGTCAACGACATAGATTGTTCCATCTTTGTCTACAACAATTCCTCTTGGACAAACTAGAATTGATTTACCTCCCTCTTTTTTTGCTCCTGTAATTTCTTTTAAGAATTTCCCTTTATCGTCGTAAACAATTATACGAGAGCGACCGGTATCTGATACATAAATATTGTTTTCCTTATCAATTGCAATTCCATTAGGGGAATTTGTTGCTACAAACGATTCGGCTGGAACCTTGATATCTAGTATTTTATTACCTGACAAGTCAAATATTTTTATGTATCCAGTATTTATTTCAGGCACATATAATTTTTGATTAAAAATTCGAATTGCAGAAGGGGAAATTATTTTGTCTTCTTCTTCCTTTGGAACGAAATATTCAATAAAGTTTCCTTTTTTATCAAATATTGAGATATTGGAATTTTTCATATCTGCAATATATAGTTTTCCAGATTCATCTGACGTAATGCCATATGGATATTGAAATTCTCCAGGCTCCGAACCTCTTGTCCCAAACTTTAATTCTAATTTTCCAGTTTTTTTGTCAAAAACTTGTACCTGATAATTTCCTGTATCACTTACAAAAATAAATTTACCATCAGAATAAACATCCATCGGTTTTATTAATTGGTTACCATCCGCACCATAAATACTTTTTGTGTATTTCGGTTCCCCTCCATTTATTTTTCCTAATACAGCTAATGGATTATTTTGCCACCCCAAGTATTCGATCATTGAGTATAGCAAAATTACCAGAATAACTATTATGGACATGAGAAAGTAAACATATTTCTTTTTCAATCCCGACTGGAAGTTTTCCATTGGTAATCCTCTTTCTTACAAGATTATTTTGTAACACGATTTAGTGCTTCTCGCGCTTCTTTATAAGTTGGGTCATAAGACAAAGCTTCACGATAGATCTCTTCTGCCTCTTCTTTTTTCCCCTGATCTTCTGCTAAACGACCAATCTCAAAAATTACCTCAACATTTCCTGATGATAGATTTTGAGCTTCAATTAGAGCCTTTTTGGACTCATTAAACATCTTCATAGATCGATAACAACGTCCCTTTATTAATTTAGCTTTATAGTCTCTAGGAGCTAGATTTTCAGCGATTATAGCCTCTTCAACAGCATTTTCTTTTTCACCGATTTTGTCATAGGTGATAGCAAGGTTGAGGTGCGCTGGATAATATTCTTCATCAAGTGCCTTCGCCGTTTTATATTGTTTGATTGCCAAGCTGTATTTCTCCATTAAGTAAAAAGTAAAACCTAATTCAACACGGTAACTTGGATCATTAGGGTTTGCAGCCACCAAAGCTTCGTATTTATCTAGCCTTTCAGTTAATTTAACTTCGTTTTCATTTTTCCAAATATATTTTGAACTAACAAAGTATCCACCTATTAAACTAATTACTAATGTAGTGGTTAATAGAAATATAGTCATTTTCCACGAGTATCTATCGTTGGAAATAGATTCACTGATTTTTTTTATTTGACTAATTTTTTCTCCATCAAATAATATACTTGAACTTTCCTCAGTCTTGCTTGGAGAGGTATTGTTTTTGTTTTTTTGATTCATGTTAGACTCCTTACATTTGTTATAGCCCATCGCGATGACAGTTTTCACATGTACCTCTCGCGTGGCAAGTATAACAATACTCTGTAATTTTTGTTGGAGGACTTGTCGTTCTTGGATGCTGAGTTTTCCATTTATAGTTTTTATGTGAAGAAGGATGACATGTTCCACAAGCTGTTTTGGTTATCGGGTTTGTTCCTGTTTTCACATTATCATGACAAACGAAACATTTCTGTTTATTTTGTTTTGCAGGGCCTGGGTGCTTAGCTATGAATCCATTGGTATGACTAGGTGGTTTTGTTGCATGACAATCCCGGCAGAAAGTATTTTCTTTTATGTATTCAAATGTAATTGAGTCACTTTCATTTTTATTGTCTGTAAGGTACTCAATATGAGCTGGTCTCTTATCGAATAAAGTGATCTTATTCTCTGACATCCATTTGTGACACTCATTACAATAATCAATTTTTTCATATGCCTGTGGTCCGTGAACCTTATTCACGAAGTCAGGTGTTTTTTTATGATCTTCAGGAAGCATACCTGTTGTGTGACAGGCTATACACTCTATTGTCACCTTTCTAGCCGTGTGGCAGGTCATACATTTGTCCATTTGAGGACGAGTGTACTTTAAATCCTTCATATATTTATAGCCCATTTCCTCTGTCCATTTATCATAATCAGAGGAAAAAGTGACATTTCTTTCGGCAATTTTTCCATGGGCCACACCTGAATGACAAGATACACATTTGATTCCCTTATTCTCATGTTTCATGTGTGGAATCACTAAATCTCCAGAGGGAGAAGCATTTCTTTTATTCATGTCATGGCATTTTTGACAAGAACTATTGTTAATTTCTTTTGGCATTTGTATTGGTGGAACATAAGTTTTGGATAGTTTCTTAAAAGTTTGTGCAAACACATTTCCCTTAGCTTCTATCATATCTTTTACTGAAACACCGGTATGACAATCAACACATTCTACGTCACCGTGTGAGGAAGCATGCCATGTATATGTTTCTGGTCCCATCTCATGACAAGATGAACAAAATTTAGAGCTAGATGTAGTTTCATTACCAAAAAAACCAATTGAAAGAAGGGCTAATAAAAACAGTCCAGTTGCAAATGCATTCTTAATCCATTTGGAGTTTTGCCAGGGATTAGGTTTGTGCATTTCTTCATACTGCTCTTTTTCCATTTTATTTTTATCCCCCTTTTTCATGGTTTATTTCATTTCATTTTACAAAAAAACTTTATATATGAGAGAAAAAGCCGAAATAATCTATTCGATTTTTCGGCTTTATATTTTTATCTGTTTAAAGCTATATACTATTCGTTCTTAAATCCTTGACGGTGACAGTACTCGCAATATACATCAGTTGGTGCCTTGGCTGCGTTAATGTCCTTATCTTTTGAACGATCATGACACACGTAGCAATTTGCTTTTTGATCAGCAGATATTGCACCTGTAGCATGTTGTAATAACCAACCTTCTTGATTATGAGAGTATGGACGGTTGCCATGACATGTGCTACAGAATTCATTACTACGAGCCATTTCTTTAACAACAACAGGTGTAGCAACAACATTTTCCATGTTTTCTACTTTACCTTGAGCTAATGCATCAACATCTTTCACTTGTGGTAAACGACGAACCCAAAGTGAATCTTTGTGACATCCCATACAATCTTGAATAGTTGTCATTGCTGCACCACCGTGTTCGTGGCCCCAATCTTCAGCTTTGTGATTGTCAGGTGTTTTAATCATTTTATGACAAGTCATACATTCCATAGAAATTTTTGAATCATGTTTTTCTTTTCCAAGAGCTTCTAGGATGATTGATTGAGTTTTCGCTTTACCTGTGCTGTTTTGGACATTCTCATAAATCATAGTTGCTCTTTGAGTTAAATCCTCATGATTTTCTTTCATCATTGGAACTGCATAGTTTATATCTAAGTAAGGTTTTTCACCTTCATTTACTTTTGTATGACATTCGATACAAGTACCCATGTTAGGTCTACGATCTTTATCTGTTACAAAATTAGCTGCTGCTTCATCTGAATCCCATTTATCAATCATATCAGAGTAAATCAATCCACGTTCAGCAATCTTACCATGCGCTACCCCAGCATGACAGTTGATACAAAGAACACCTTTGTCAATATGACCTTGGTGATATGCTTTTAAGTCTCCAGATTCGGATACGATACGGTTGAGCGAGTGACAACGCAAACATGTTTCGTTCATAACTGCTTCATGTTCATGTTGGTGAATCGGATTTGGAACCCCTACCATGTGGTAGTAAACTTCTTTAAGTGATTTCACTTTATGAATAACCATTTCGTAATATGGCCCAGGAGCAATGTGGCAGTCTACGCAAGCTGCGCCGCTGTGAGCACCCATTTTTGCTGTTTGAACTTCTGGTGTCATTTCATGACAAAAACCACAAAACACTTTTGAGTTTGTAGCTGATAATGCTCCAACCATAATTCCAACGACAAGCACCAATCCAAATGAGCCGAAGAAAACAGCTTTCCATTTGTTAACCGGATTGCTCCAGTCAATTCCTTTTACAGCTAGCCAAAGTCCTTTAATAGGATTTGAATTTTTTTCGTTCTCCATTATGTTTCCCCTCTCAAAATCACATTCCATTAATCTATGTGAATACTACATTAATTCCCTATGAAATAAGTATCTTATGTTTCACATGAAAATCCAATGGCTAAATTGTGAACAATTCGACAATATGTGTTTTACATGAACTCTATTCTAAAGGATTTAAACCAGAAATATCAATGGGTTTTTGTGATTTTTTTTATAAACCGAATCTTATTTTCTTGAATTTTCCATGTATTATATTCATACTTGTATTTCAATATGTGTTTGTTATGAATTTGAACTTGTGAATTAAATAAGAATAAATCTTCTTTTTTTGGTCACAACCTGTATTTTCCGAACAATTGTTTCGATCGCTTTGAAATGATAATATATATAGGTTAGAATTTATTTAAATGTATGAAAATACAGGAGATTGGAGTGTTTTTTGTGGGCTTTATCGATCTAATTTGGGATCAAAATAAACATACTTTAAAAAGGTTAAATAAAATTGCAGATAAGATAAATGATTTAGCATCTGAGATGGAAAAATTATCAGATGAATCATTACGTAACAAGACCGAAGAGTTTAAGAAGCGTTATCAAAATGGCGAAGATTTAGATGACATGCTTGTTGAGGCTTTTGCGGTTGTTCGCGAAGCTTCTCGTCGTGTATTAGGATTATATCCTTTCCATGTTCAGTTAATTGGTGGGGTTGCACTACATGAAGGAAATATTGCAGAGATGAAAACTGGTGAAGGTAAAACGTTAACTTCTACTATGCCGGTTTATCTTAATGCAATTACCGGTAAAGGTGTTCATGTAGTTACGGTCAACGAATATTTAGCAAGCCGTGACGCAGCTGAAATGGGCAAACTTTTTGAATTTTTAGGATTGACGGTTGGTTTAAATCTGAATCAAATGGATTCTGATGATAAACGCGCAGCTTATTCATGTGATATTACATATGGTACAAATAATGAATTTGGATTTGATTACTTACGAGATAACATGGTTCTTTATAAAGAAAACATGGTACAACGACCACTTCATTATGCCATTGTCGATGAAGTCGACTCAATTTTAATTGATGAATCTCGTACGCCTTTAATTATTTCGGGTAATGCTGAAAAGTCTACTACTTTGTATATTCAAGCAAATGCTTTTGTACGTACATTGAAGAAAGATGTTGATTTTACTTTTGACGAAAAAACGCGAAGTGCTCTATTAACTGAAGAAGGTATGAGTAAGGCTGAACGTCAGTTTGGCGTTGATAACTTATTTGATATTAATAACGTTACTCTGAATCATCATATTAACCAGGCATTGCACGCTAATATTTCCATGCATTTAGATGTAGATTACGTGGTACAAGATGGTGAGATTATTATCGTTGACTCATTTACCGGTCGTTTGATGCACGGGCGCCGCTACAGTGAGGGTTTACACCAGGCAATTGAAGCAAAAGAAGGGTTAAAAGTTCAAAACGAAACGATGACCCTTGCAACTATTACATTCCAAAACTACTTCCGTATGTACGAAAAGTTAGCAGGTATGACTGGTACAGCAAAAACAGAAGAAGAAGAATTCAAAAACATTTACAATATGACGGTTGTTGCTATTCCAACAAATAAGCCAATTGCCCGTATAGATGAGCCAGATTTGGTATATGGCACTATTGAGGCAAAATTTAAGGCAGTTGCTGATGACGTAGCGGAGCGACACGCAAAGGGACAACCTGTTCTATTGGGAACTGTAGCAATCGAAACATCTGAAGTTATTTCTAAATTATTAAGTAAACGTGGTGTTCCACATAACGTTTTGAATGCAAAGCAACATGAACGAGAAGCAGAAATTATCTTAAATGCGGGACAAGCTGGATCAGTTACAATCGCAACAAACATGGCCGGTCGTGGTACCGACATTAAATTGGGTGATGGTGTTAAAGAAGTTGGTGGTTTAGCAGTTATTGGTACTGAGCGTCACGAAAGTAGACGTATTGACAATCAGCTTCGTGGACGTTCTGGCCGTCAAGGAGATCCAGGATTCACTCGTTTCTACTTGTCATTAGAAGATGACTTAATGCGCCGCTTCGGATCAGATGGTATTAAAGGGTTTATGGATAGAATGGGCATGGACCCAGAAATGGCTATCCAAAGCAAGATGATCTCTCGTTCTGTAGAATCTGCCCAAAAACGTGTTGAAGGCAATAACTTTGATTCACGTAAACAATTACTTCAATACGATGATGTTTTAAGTCAGCAACGTAAAATCATTTACGGTCAACGCTATGAAATCATAACAAATGAAAATCTACGTGGTATTGTTGAAGGTATGATTCGTAGCTCGATTGAGCGAAACCTATATGCCTTTGCAACTAATGATGACAAAGATTCGAAATGGAATTACCGTGCTATTTCTGATTATGTTCACTCCCGATTACTGGATCATTCGGAACTTTTAGTATCTGAACTTGAAGGAAAAGACGGAGAAGAAATGGTTGAAACCATTTTTGACCGTGTGTTAACAAAATACAATATTCGTGAAGAGCAATTGACACCTGAACATATGAGGGAATTCGAAAAGGTAATTGTATTACGCTGCGTTGACTCACATTGGATGAGCCATATTGATGCAATGGATCAATTACGCGGAGGTATTCATCTTCGAGCATACGCACAAATCGATCCACTTCGAGAGTATCAAACTGAAGGGTTGAACATGTTTGAAATGATGGTGGCACGTATTGAGGATGAAGTTGCTACTTACATGATGAAAGCCGAGATTCGCAACAACCTTGAACGTAAAGAGGTAGTAAAAGCTAATGCAGTAGCTCCTAAGGATGGCGAAGAGATTAAAAAACAACCTAAACGTCGTTCTGAAGATATGGTAGGTCGCAACGAACCTTGTCCATGTGGTAGTGGTAAAAAATATAAAAACTGTCACGGAAAATAAAAAATGTAGTTTTTTAGTAACAGTTTTAAAAAAAGGACGTCACTCGTTATTTAAAGTGGCGTCTGTTTATTATTTATGCAAGTAACTTTTGGTATACTAAATTAATAACGAGATAACAAAAATGCGGGGTCTTCGAGATGGAATTATCAGAAATAAGAAATGCGCTTGAAAAAATTCAAGCAAAATTAGATGCGTTCAGGGGGTCTCTTTGACCTTGATGAGAAAGAAACAAGAATTTCTGAACTTGATCATATGATGGCTGAACCTGGATTTTGGGATAACCAGGAAAAGGCGCAATTGGTTATCAGTGAATCAAATAGTTTAAAAGAGAAAGCGCATGCGTTTCATAAAATGTTTGCCGCTTATGAAAATATAGATTTATCTTTTGAATTAATTAAAGAAGAACCAGATGCAGATTTGCAATCTGATGTTGAACGGGAATTACTTGAACTTGAAAACGAAATAGAAGAGTATGAGCTACAGCAATTGCTGAGCGAGGATTATGATCACTGCAATGCAATATTGGAATTACATCCTGGTGCAGGTGGAACCGAATCACAGGATTGGGGTTCGATGTTATTACGAATGTATACAAGATGGGCTGAAAAACGTGGATTTAAGGTAGAGACATTGGATTATCTTCCTGGTGATGAGGCAGGTATAAAGTCGGTTACGTTATCAATTAAGGGCCACAACGCCTATGGTTATCTAAAATCTGAAAAGGGTGTGCATCGTCTGGTTCGAATTTCACCTTTTGATTCATCTGGACGTCGCCATACCTCCTTTGCTTCCTGTGAAGTAATGCCAGAGCTCGATGAAACTATTGAGATTGACATTCGTACTGAGGATTTAAAAATAGACACTTATCGTGCAAGTGGCGCTGGCGGACAACATATCAATACGACTGATTCTGCAATACGAATCACACATATTCCTACTGGAACTGTTGTAACATGTCAATCTGAACGTTCTCAAATAAAAAACCGGGAAACTGCAATGAAGATGTTGAAAGCTAAGCTGTATCAATTGAAGATTGAAGAACAAGAACGTGAATTAGCGGAAATCCGGGGAGAACAGAAAGAAATTGGTTGGGGATCACAAATTCGGTCATATGTTTTTATGCCTTATCAATTGGTGAAGGATCATCGGACAGATGCAGAATCCGGGAACGTACATGCCGTAATGGATGGCGATATTGATTCCTTTATACAGGCTTATTTGAGATTAAAGTTAAAATAAACCACATCATTTTTTAAATATGAAGATTTTCGTATAAATGACGAAAGTCTTCTTTTTTGATTTAAAATTCACTAGCAACCAATTAAATACTTTGCTATCATTACCTAAAAAACTATAAAGTGGGATAATTATGAACAATGTTACAAAAATTTTCTTAAGTTTTATAATGTTAAGTGCTATTTGTTTGATTGTTTTAGGTGTTTTAGCTGTTGACCAAAACAAAAAGGTAAAAGAAGAAAATGAAAAAATTGAAGCCTCGGTAAAGTTAATGGATACCGACCCCAAACAATCATTGGTTGATTTAAAACAATTTTTAGGCAAAAGACAAGATAATTTTTTAATACATCAAAATATAGGAAATATATACGCAATTATTCAACAACCGGAAAAAGCAGTAGAAAGTTATGAAGCTGCTTTAAAGGAAAACCCATTCCTAATTAAAGATCCATTTTTTGTTTTACAATTTGCACAGTATTCTTTTTACAATGGAGATATTCAAAAAGCAAAGTTCCTAGTAGAACATGCAAAAAAACTAGGAATTCCAAAGACTAAAGGTAAATTTGCAAAACAATTAGTTATGATTATAAACAGAACAGAAGGGTATAAATAAATGCTAAACTTAAATAGTTCTAACTCAAATGTAGAGGGCATTACTGACCTTACATCTTCAATATCTAAAATTGATAAATTTCTATACTCAATCATTGCTATATTGCTCGTTATTATTCCAATATTTGTTTTTCCACATGTTTCAACACTAGTAAGTCCATCATTACTTAATGACCCATTTGGAACGGGAAAAAAACTGGATGTATACTCTTATTATAATTTTATATTCTTAACTATTGGTTCTTTTCTACTTTTAGTTGGCTTCCTCTATAAAATAATAATTGAAAAGTTTGTTCTGAAAAATTCAAAGTTTAATTTTATAGTTATGGGCATTTTTATGATTTTAGTTATATCAACGTTTTTATCAGTAAACAAAAACTTTGCACTTTTTGGTTTTTATGAAAGATATGAAGGTGCTATCTCATATTTTTGTTATTTTATAGTATTTTTTGTCCTTTTTAATATTAAATTATCACGCAAGCAAATCATTGGAATTATCCTATGTCTTACACCTTTTCTGTTAGTCAATTTAGTCCTTGGCATTGCAAAATTTTTCGATGTGTCACTCCTTAATGAAGGATATTTAAAATTTTTAAACTTGAGCACAAAGGCAAAATTTAATAGTGATGCTAGGTTGATTACAACTATGTATAATCCAAATTATACAAGTGGTGCAGCTTCAGTTTTATTTTCGTTGTTTTTCTCACTAACTCTTTTCTTAAAAGATAGAGTTCATAAAGTCATAGCATTTATTTTGGCTATATGCTCTACTGCTTTAATAATCACTTCCACTTCATTTGGGGGAACTTTACTTTTCTTGATTTTTCTCCCTTTAATTATCATTGTATATTTTTGGTATGAAACAAAGATAAAATTGACAAATATCTTGCTCATTTTTTCTTTTGTTTTCGTTACCGGAGTAACCGTTTATTTCCTTGCAAATTACAGTGAAGATGTTTGGTATAATACCGTTGGACCATTTATTGGAAATAAGGACCCGAACAAACCCTTTGTAGCTAAAAGCTATGATTATAGTTTTCTAACCAAATCTGTTGGTCCAATTGAAGATAACGATTCTAGCTTAGAATTTAAAAACAAATCATATACTACAGATTACAAGTTGCCAAAAATACCTGAACCAGGAAAAGGTGCAGGTAGCGGTAGGTTATATATCTGGCAGCAAACTCTCGAGGTTTTTAAAGCTCATCCATTTTTTGGAACAGGACTAGAAACTTTACCCTTAGTGGTTAATCAGAACGACCCTCAAAAAATTGCTAATTTTAATACTGAACGATTAGTCATTTTAAATCCCCATAGTACCTATTTAGCTTGGTTATATGGTGGAGGTATTTTCTTCTTACTGGGTTTTGTGCTATTCATTCTAGCTATGGGAATTGATTTTGTTAGAAATTTATATAAAAGAACCGACAATGTAATTATCATTTCTTTTGGATTTGCAATAATGGCTTATTTTATGCAAGCGGCTCTTAATGACACTCGAATTGGCAGTTCCTTTATCATTTGGGTATTAATTGGTGTTTTTTGTAACCAACTTTATGAATCCCAAACTGTTAAAAGTAAGAATAATTCAATATCTACTCAATGATATAAGTTATCGTGATCGCAAAATAAATTAATAAGGACTTCTACATTTTAAATGTAGAAGTTTTTTAATCTACATAAAATAAATTGAATATGAATTAAATGCTACTTTTTGTCATAAAATAGTGTATTAAAAATATATCGGAATAATACGACATTCCTCTTTTCGTCTTTTTTCGTGATATAATAAAGTGGCTTATTTAGTAGTTTAGGAGTGTTTTGATTGCAAAAAGATCGTAATCCAAAAAAGATTTCACCTTTCATTAAACGTTTCATAGAGATAGTAAATACAGTTGTTGGTTCTGCTATAATCGCTATTGGTTTCAATTAGGATGGGAGCCTGCTATTGTTCAATGGGGCCTTGGAATTCCATTGCTTATTGCAGGTACTTTCTTTTTAGGCAAGGAATTTGGTTTAAAGTCTGTTTTGGGAACTCTTATAATTCCTCTTTTTGTTTATTTAACGAGGGATTGGAAATTCGCTACAGATGAACCCTTGCTTGGAGCTATTTTTGGCGGGATTTCAGTTGGCATCGGACTAGGAATCGTATTTTTAGGAAAAGCCTCAACCGGTGGGACAGATACATTAGCACAAATTGTTCATAAATATACAGGACTCTCTCTTGGAAAATGTATTGCAGTTGCAGACGGCTTGGTTGTGTTAGGAGCTATTCTCAGCTTTGAAGTTGAAAAAGGCCTATACGCAATGATTTCTTTATACGTTATTTCTCAAACGATTGATGTAGTTCAGGTTGGCCTTTCCAAGTCAAAAACTGTCATGATCATTACGAACTACGAAAATGAAATCCGAAAAGCCATTACAGAAAAAATTAATCGTGGAATTACCCGTATTGAAGCACGTGGTGGTTATACAGACACTGAACGTCCGGTGTTGATGGTTGTTATTTCCCAAATTGAGTATAGTCGATTAAAAGAGGCTGTACATGAAGTTGATCCTAGTGCATTTATGATCGTAATGGATGCAGCTGAAGTTGTTGGAATTGGGTTTAAAAGAGAATAGATTCTTATAAAGGAAAAAGAGAATTGCACTCGCATTAATTTTTTCGTTGATGGAATACTAGTGTCGTACAAAATTGATGAGGTGATCGTAAAATGAAAAAGTTTCAATTAATCGCTATTATTATTTCTTCCCTAGGAATTCTTATAGCTTGTGGTCCAAAAACAACAACAGATACATCCGCAAAAGGACTGAGTAAAAAGTATTGTGAAAATTGTCATGGTAATGAAATTAAAGAACTTGGATTAAGCAAGGATGAAATTTTAAAAGTAATTAAAAACGGGGACAAAGGAATGGAAGCTAACATTTTGAAAGGCGAAGATGCTGAGAAAGTTGCTGAATATCTTTCTAAATAATATTTCCTGAGCAATACTTTTTGACTAGCACTTAAAGCAAAAGTAAAAATATAAAAAAGCACCAACACTATTAAGTAATAAAAACAACCCTATTAATCTAGTTTGTTTCTTGAAAAATACCCTTCTATATTTTTAGAAGGGTATTTATTTTATGTAATTATTTATCGATAATTGTTTAAAATTACGGAAATATGCAATTTAAACACTTCATAAATACGACATTTTCGGATAAATAAAACATCAAAATTCATGTAATTTCTACAAAAAAAAATCAAACAGAGGATGAGTAGAATTAGACTTTCCTATTTACTAATTTACTACTAGTTGAACAGAAAATTCTCCTACTCACGAAATTTTTTAATAGATATGAGAAATTATTATAGACTAGAAAGCAAGTACTTCCATATAAAAAAAATACTAAAAATTTAATATATATACTAAATATATAATCTCTCAACGGGAAATAGTACTAGAAAAAATGAATAGGTAGTGCGCAGGCTAGTTTTATAATTGGGATCAAATACAGCCTAGTACATAAATTTAATAGAAAAGAAATTGAAACTCAAAACTAAAAAAAACGAATCGATTTTTATATTTAAAAAAAGTGGTAGGTATGGTTTGAAATAGACAGGAACGGTAGTTTTTTGTAGGTACATATAATTGAAGTTATATGCTTCAAACATTTCAAGTGAATTTCGTATCTCAAATAATAAAATTTAATCCAGCCAGAAAATGCGAGAGCGAACAGCTCAATTTTCATCAATCGGTAAAATGAGGTACAAGTGTAGTATTGATACACACACAGAATGTCACTAGGTTACAGATGGAAGGTAATCTCTAAACTATACATAAAGAATAAATCAATCGACAATTAAAATAGATTAAGAAGCCAAAGAGAAGATACATGAAAATGAGAAAAATTACAGAAATTAGAGAAGAAGTAGAAATCTTAAAAAGTTTTTGGGTGTCTTTAGTATCCGCCGAAATGAAGGGCAAAGTTTTTGATACGTACAATTCTAAATTTTGGATAAGCATGTGTGAAATTTATTAAAACTTTGAGTTGAGCAAGTTAATAAGAGGATTGTTTAATAATTAAGAAGATGCTTTAGCAAATTAAAAAGAAGAGCTTTTAAGATAATTAAGAAGAAGAGCTTAAGATAATTAAGAAGAAGAGCTTTAAGATAATTAAGAAGAAGAGCTTTAAGATAATTAAGAACAACTCCTTTATTAAAATAAAATGCCCCCCATGGAACAGACACTATTAAAAAAGTCCATTTGGATTTAGGATAATAAAATGAAAACGAAAATAAGCAAAACTAGGAATCTGCTTTAAGAGAAAAGTATTTGAACGTCGATTCTAAGTTTCCGTAGTTAACTTAGTAATGAAGAAGATCATCAGTGAAAGAAGGATGTCCAAAGAATTGAGAGTCATTTTAATTCTTTATATATCGCTAGGTCACAGAATATAACAATATGGAAAGGATCCGTTTCCTGGTAGGGAGTGCTCTTTTTGATTCATACTGTGTAATAAAGAAACTCCAAAAATCCCTGAAGTTCAAAACCTATTGCTTGAACATTGCAATGAAAATGGAATGGATCCAAATAGACTAATCAATCAAATAATTTGTGAACACTTTAAAATAGAAATGGAAAAAGAAAATGTTAATTACTAAACAAAAAACTACTCCCCGATTTAAATTCAGGAAGTAGTTTATTTTATTTATAAATTTATGTTCACTTGGAATGGGATTACATGCCCATTCCCATGCCACCCATTCCGCCCATTCCCATATCAGGCATTGCAGAAGCAGGTGCTGGCTTGTCAGCAACAACCACTTCAGTAGTTAGGAACAACGCTGCTACAGATGAAGCATGTTGCAGTGCAGAACGAGTTACCTTAGTAGGGTCAACGATACCAGCTTCAATCATGTTCACCCATGTTTCGTTAGCTGCGTTAAAGCCTACACCAACTGGCTCATTCTTTAAGCGTTCAACAATAACTGATCCTTCTAGGCCAGCATTTTCTGCAATTGTACGAACTGGCGCTTCAAGGGCACGTAATACGATGTTTACTCCAGTTGCAACATCGCCTTCTTCCTTCAATTCAGCAACTTTCTTAATAACGTTAACTAAAGCTGTACCACCACCAGAAACAATACCTTCTGCAACAGCTGCACGGGTAGCATTTAGTGCGTCTTCAATACGAAGTTTACGTTCTTTTAATTCAGTCTCAGTAGCTGCACCAACTTTGATTACCGCTACACCACCTGCTAATTTTGCTAGGCGTTCTTGTAGTTTTTCTTTGTCAAATTCTGAAGTTGTAATTGCTAAAGCAGCACGAATTTGATTGATTCGAGCATTGATCTCGTTTTGATCTCCTGCACCCTCAACAATTGTAGTTGTATCTTTTGTTACAACAACTTTTGCTGCACGACCGCAATTATCAAGAGTAGCTTGTTTTAATTCCATTCCTAAATCAGATGAAATCATTTTCGCACCTGTTAATGCTGAAATATCTTCTAACATTGCTTTACGACGATCACCAAATCCAGGAGCTTTAACAGCTACTACATTAAACGCTCCACGAAGTTTGTTCATGATGATAGTTGCTAATGCTTCACCTTCGATATCATCTGCAATCAATAATAGAGGGCGCCCTTGTTGTACTACACCTTCTAATACTGGTAAAACTTCTTGAATATTTGAAACCTTTTTATCAGTAACAAAAATGAAAGGATTTTCTAGAACTGCTTCCATTTTTTCTGAGTTGTTTACCATGTAAGCGGAAGCATAACCACGATCAAATGCCATACCTTCAACAACATTTAATTCTGTTGTAAGACCTTTTGACTCTTCAATTGTGATAACGCCATCGTTACCAACGCGTTCCATTGCTTCTGCAATGTATTGGCCAATTTCTTCATCACCTGATGAAATGGCAGCTACTTGTGCGATTTCAGCTTTGTTTTCGACCACTTTTGAAATGCGATGTAATTCTTCAACTGCCACAACAACAGCCTTTTCAATCCCTTTACGGATTCCGATTGGATTTGCTCCAGCTGTAACATTTTTTAATCCTTCACGAATCATTGCTTGTGCTAATACAGTAGCAGTCGTTGTTCCATCACCAGCAACATCGTTCGTTTTGCTTGCAACTTCAGCAACTAATTTCGCGCCCATATTTTCAAATGCATCTTCAAGTTCGATTTCTTTTGCAATTGTCACCCCATCATTTGTGATAAGCGGTGATCCAAATTTCTTTTCTAAAACAACATTACGGCCTTTTGGTCCAAGTGTTACTTTTACTGCGTTTGCTAATGCATCAACACCGCGTAACATAGAGCGGCGTGCATCTTCGCTAAATTTTATATCTTTAGCCATATGTATGTTACCTCTTTTCTCGTTCAAGTTTCGTCAAATTTTCTTGTATCGGTTTATAAAATGGTTTTACTATTATTCAGTTTTTAATTAGCCAACTACAGCTAAAATATCAACTTCACTTAGAATTACGTAATCTTTTCCATCTAATGTTAAGTCTGAGCCGCCACGTTCAGAGAAGATTACATAGTCGCCAACATTTACTTCTAATGCTGCCCGTTCCCCACTTGTTAATAATATTCCTGTGCCTACTGCAACAACGCGACCTTGGTTAGGTCTAACTTTTGCTGCGTCAGGTAAAATAATACCTGATGCCGTTTTTTCTTCTTTTGCTTCTAATTCAACTACTACTCGATCCCCTAATGGTCTAATCAAGGTGAATCCTCCTTACAAAATTTGAAATAGTATACTAAAACAAAAATAGTGGTCCAATTGTGTTATAAAAATTGGACCACTTACTATATTAGCCAAACATATTTTTGATGCCTACTCTTTAAGTAATTTTATTTTTATTTTGTTCACTTACCATTTCTTTAACAAGCAGGGCAATAAAAATCCAAAATATAACCGAGGTACCTTCTGTAGTATCATTTACAATGCCTTGTGCACAGTATGCTAAAGTCATAAATCCTAACGATATTAATAGTGCATTTTCTGATTTTTTTAATAGTGACTTAATAAAGTCAAAATAAACAGTTCCTAAGAAAACCATAAAAGCTAAGAAGGTAAAAATCCCTGTTCCTATCAACCATCCAAGGTATATACTATGAGGTTTATCCAAAAAGTGGTCATATTTTCTTAAAGATTCAGCTTTATGAATTTCATATTGATTAATATCAAAACCAAATGTTTCTAGACCATATCCAAAGAAAGGTTTCTTTTTCCAAGCATTAAAACCTTGCTCCCAAATATAAGCTCTTCCGTTTAGTTTTCCAGTTCCTGCTTCAGGCAATGTAGGCAATTTAAACTTGTTTGGTATTTCTTTCTGCAGTGACATACTTTCTGTATCATTTTCATTTTGTTTGGTTTCATTATCATTTGCAATCGTCTTTTCAAACGGATTTGATTTAATAAAAATACCAATGGACTCATTCCAAACTTCTTTATTATGATTTACCAATTTTATAAAACCTAAAACGCTTACACTTATAAAAATAATGACTAAAATTGAATTTAACTTCCATTCATCTCTTTTCAAAATCAGACCGGTGATTATAATTAATAGAAACATTATGATTGAAACAACAGCACCGCTTTTTGTAAGTGACACTAAACAAAGAATTACAGAGGCAATAGAAAGAGCAAGTGATACGAATTTCATTTTTCTATTTCTTTCAAAAATCATTAGAGAGAAAAACAAGCTAAATAAAAATCCACTTGCACCACTTATATAATTAGCATTGGGAAGCGTGGATGCAATTTTAGAATCAGCATGCAGTTTAAGCCCACTTTTGAAACCAAACAACACCTTCGCCCAAGAAGTATCTAATAAGTGGTAATTATAAAAATCAAGTAAACCAAGTATGACATTTACAAACAAAAAAGGAATGGTACTAAAAATAAGGATGTACCTTTGTTTTGAAGACAACTTCATATTTAAAATTGATAGGAATACAAAAAAATAACTTATATAGGCCATTGCACCTTCCCATCTGTTTTTATTACCAAACAAAGCAATTGACTTATAAGGAGAGAAAAATGTAGATATTATTAATAAGATTAAAAGACTAAATATAATATAGTTATACTTTGTTTCTATTAGATTGTAGTTTAATAAAAGTTTTACTATCAAACTACTAACCAAAACAATCATCCCTACTATCAAAAATAAATACTTATAGAAATTGAACATTTCTCCAGTATTGCCAGTTGAAAAATAATATGTATTAATAAATGGACCTACGAAATGAAATTTATAAACACGTAAAATGATGGGGCAAATAATTAGCATCAGGACAGCAGTAAAAAACATAAGGGTATCTATTTTTTTTAGAATCATATCATTTTGTTTTGTATGATTTTTATTGGTACCTTTTTTGTACTTATTCATTTGTCTCCTCCAATTTCTTATTATTTTCATTTATCATTTTATTTAGTGTTTCACGACTTGATTTAGAAACGCCTACCTTTTCTGCCTGTTCTAGATATAATTTAGCTAGCTGGTAATCTTTATTGTAATAAGCTACACAACCAAATATTAAGTCAAATTGACCATCTAAAATTATTGCTGGGTACTTCTTGATTGCAATCTTATAATTTTTAATTGCCTCATTAAAATCACCTTTAAAAGAGTAGGCTGTTCCAAGACTTTTATAAAAATAAGGATCATCTATGAGTATTTTTTGAAGTTTATTTAATTGCAATATGGCATCATCAGGATTATTAGACATATTATCATTCGCTAGCTTAAACGATACAAAATTACTTTCAAACACTTTGTCCTGCTTTTTTCCCTCATTCGTAACTATTAAAATACTAAAAATACAAAAAGCAATTACTCCTATAAAAAGTATGGATGGTTTATTCATAATTATCCCCTTAACCGCATTAAATTGATTTTATTATACCTTTTTTGTTCATACATGGAATATCCTCTTTTGTATCACCTATATTTCTTTCAAACGTTAAAACGGTATAACAAAAAATGAAACGATATTTTAAAAAACCAATTTCCATTTAAAATTTCCTAAAATGAACAATCCATTGTAAAATAAATTATTAATACGATTAAGAGGTTTCTATGACAAACAAACACAAATGGGTTGTAATAGCCTATATATTTGGTCAATTAATTATCCCAATACTTATAACCATAGGCTCATCAGTTATTTCAATTTTATATGACGAAGGTCTTATTGACTTTGATATTTCACAGGATTTAACAATGGCTTTGGCAATTGCAATCGGAAGTTTAGTAACACTTCTAGCAACCGTATACTTAATGAAGAAAGATATCCAAGAAGATATCGGGACCCGCGGGTGGATTAAAGGAAAAGAAATTGTGATCGCAGTGATAGGTACGTTCACACTTTTCATTGCACAGGCAATTTCTGTTTACATAGAAACTGCATTTGGCATTACATCGAATTCAGAAAATACACAAATGATTACAGAAATGATTAAAAATTATCCTGCACTCTTTTTATTTCCAGCCATTTATGCTCCAATTTTAGAGGAAATTATTTTCCGTAAATTCTTAATGGGCGGACTAAAACGACGATTTGGATTTTGGCCCGCAATTTTGGTAAGTTCTATCCTTTTTGGTGCCGTTCATATGGAATTGCAACATTTATTGATTTATTCTAGCATGGGCTTTGTTCTTGGATACCTATATCATAGAACAGAGAGAATCGCTGTACCAATTTTAGCGCACGGTATAATGAATGCATTGGTTGTCGTCTTTCAGTTTGTATCTATGTAAAATTAAAAGAGGATTGAGTTGTGCTCAGTCCTCTTTACTCATTAGTCAATACTTAGCATTATCAAAAACCAAAATGCGTTCTCAAAACAGAAATGACTAATTAATCATTTTCCATTGGGTACTGTTTCATAAAAAAAACAAGCGATTGCAGTTCAGCTGCAAGATCAATATTGTGAACTCGAATATTGTTTGGAACTTTTAAATGTTCTGGTGCAAAATTTAATATAGCTTGAATATTTACTGCTACTAATCGTTCAACGATTTCCTGAGCAACTTTTGATGGTACAGTTAGAATAGCTACTTCTATACCGGAATTTTTAAGATGCCATTCCATTTCATTCAAATTGAAAATAGGTACCCCGCAGATATTTTTGCCTATTTTTTCTGGGTCAATATCAAAAGCAATATCAATTCTTGTATTGTTATTCTTATTAAAATTGTAATTGAGTAACGCTGTACCTAAATTTCCAACACCAAGCAATGCCACCTTCGTTAATTTCTCATCATCTAACTTCTTTCTAAAAAAAAGAAGTAAATTCTGAACATCGTACCCATATCCTTTTTTACCTAAAGCTCCAAAATATGAAAAATCGCGGCGAATTGTGGTTGAATCGATACCTGTTGCAGAACTTAAATCAGCCGATGAAACGCGAAGTTTACCTGATTCATATGCATTTTGCATAAAACGATAATATATAGGTAGCCTACGTCCAGTAGCAGGCGGAATTTTTGCATTCTCCATCTTGTTTTCCCGATCCTTTCACAGAAAATTACATCTTCTTTATACAAACCCTTAAAATACTGGATCTTTTCAATAAATAATTATATTTTCATCCATTTTTAAAACCATAAAATTCAAAGTTCTTTTCAATGAATAAATATCATCTTCTTTATTTTAATCTAAAATAAACAATTTAACTGTTTAATTTGTGAATTTTTCACAATCTTTTCAGAAATGCTCCCTCTCAGCAAGTAAATGCGTTGACTATTCACTTTGTTCAGCTAAAATTAAATAGAACTATTTTTGGATGAACAGCATCATTGTTTAATCAGTTTTAATAGAAAATTTGAGGGATAATTATGATTTTATTACAAGTTAATCAAGTATCAAAATATTTTGGTGCTGAGTTAATATTGCAAAAAATAAAAATGGAAATACAGACACATGATCGAGTTGCACTTGTTGGTCGTAACGGAGCTGGTAAGTCTACACTTTTGAAAATTATTACGGGCGAAATATCGTTCGATGAGGGCGAAATTATAAAGCCCAAGGATGTGACTATTGGGTACTTGGAACAATCTACAGGTCTACATTCATCCTGCACAATATGGGAAGAAATGATTTCTATTTTCTCTGATATTCAAAAAATGGAAATCGATATTCGTGCACTCGAGAAGCAGATGTCTAATCCTAAGGTTTATGGGGATGAAATTGAATTTAACCGCATAACACGAGAATACGATCGATTACAAACTGAATTTAAAGAACGAGGTGGCTTCAAAATTGAGAGCGACGTTCGATCTATTTTAAGTGGTTTGCAATTCAGCGAAAAGGACTGGGGACGAGAAATTCAGTCTTTAAGTGGGGGACAAAAAACACGCCTTGCTCTAGGAAAGCTATTACTTACTAAGCCAGATATTCTGATTTTGGACGAACCCACAAACCATCTAGATATTGCTACTTTGACCTGGCTTGAAGGCTATTTAAGTGGATATGCTGGAGCTGTTTTGGTCGTTTCCCACGACCGTTATTTCTTAGATAAAATTGCTACGCATGTCGTTGAATTATCACGAACTCAAGCACGAAGGTATAAGGGAAACTATAGTAGTTACCTTGAACAGAGGGCCGCAGAGTTTGAGTATGAGATGAAACTATTTGAGAAGCAGCAAGATGAGATCGCCAAATTAAAAGATTTTATCCAAAAGAATATTGTTCGTGCCTCTACGACGAAACAGGCGCAAAGTCGACGAAAAACTTTGGAGAAAATGGATGTGTTGAATCGGCCTGACGGCGATGAAAAGTCCGCAAACTTTCGTTTCGAAATCAATAAGCAAACTGGTAATGAAATTTTAAAAGCAAATGACGTTTCCGTTGGTTATGATGAAAAAGTTATATCTAAGGGCATAGATTTTAGAATTACACGTGGTGAAAGCATTGCTTTAATTGGTCCAAATGGAATTGGAAAGTCTACTTTGCTGAAAACGGTGATTGAACAATTGCCACTACTAGGTGGAACCCTTAAGTTTGGCACAAATATTGAGATTGGTTACTACGATCAGGAACAGGCGAAACTTCATTCTCGAAAAAGGGTTATTGACGAGCTCTGGGATGATTATCCTACTACCCCTGAGAAAGATATTCGCACATTACTCGGACATTTTTTGTTTTCGGGTGATGATGTTTTAAAACCTGTTTCTTTGTTGAGTGGAGGAGAGAAAGCCCGTTTAGCATTAGCCAAACTTCATATGCAAAAGGCAAACTTTTTGATTTTAGATGAACCCACAAACCATTTAGATTTAGATAGTAAAATGGTTCTCGAAAATGCTCTAATTGATTTTCCTGGAACTATATTATTTGTTTCTCACGACCGTTATTTTATAAACAGAGTTACCGATAAAGTTTTTGAGATAGATGGTTCTGGGTGTAAGGAATACCTAGGAGATTACGATTATTATCTATGGAAAAAGAATGAAGAGATTGAACAGTTTTCTATTTCTTCACAACAAACGAACCAATCGGATTCTTATGACAAACTCTCCTATACAGAAAGTAAAGAAGCACATAAATTGCAGAGACAAAGGCAACGACGCTTAGAAGAATTGGAACGTTTGATTTTGGAAAACGAAAATAAACAATCTGAGTTGAAAGAGCTTCAATTTCAGCGAGAGGTTTATGAGAGTACGCAAAAATCTAGGGAAGTTCAAGAGGACCTACTGGCTGTTGAAAAACAATTAGAGCTTGACTACGATGAATGGACAAGGCTACAAGAAGAATCCTAATGCGGAGGACATTTAATGTATCCATTAAAAGAAAAATTAACAGACATCAAGCATAATGGTTATAAACTAGCAGAAAACGAAAATGCGTATGAAATTTCACTGGAAATGCTCAATCAAATAGGTTCAACTGACCCCGTTTTAAGAGATGAACTAATCTTTGAAACCTTCTGGCGTTGGATAGAATGGGACATATTCAACTCCGATGAGTTAAAGCAGTTATTTGGGATATGCTTGGATGATCGACATTTATATTTTGGACTATCAAAAAGTGGTGATGATTCTGTTTTCACACGCTCTTTTTCTTCATTAGTACTTACATGCATTTTAGCAAAAGACAACGAGAACCCATTTTTGAGTTTTACAGATGTGTATTTTGCAAAGGAGAAGTTTTTTGAATACTTGTCTCAAGAGCGAGATCTCCGTGGTATTGTAGAGGAAAAAGGATGGGCACATGCTATTGCACATGCGGCGGACTGTCTATGGATGCTAGCAGAATCCAAACACTTGGATGCAGCAGATCTAGAAGTGATGTTAGAACTTATTCGTCAAAAGATAGCCGAACCATCTTTAGTCTTTGTTGCAGATGAACAAGAACGGTTATCAAAGGTACTTACTGCAATTTCAAAACGAAAAATACTTAATGAAGACACATTGGAAAATTGGGTATTCTCCCTTAGAGAATTTGATTCTTCAATTAGTTTAGCTGCACACATCAACGTTAAACAGTTCTTAAGAAGCCTTTATTTTAGGGTGTTAGATAATGATAAACTTAAGAGTAAGATACAAGAAACACTTACTATTCTACAGAAGTTCTAATAGTACTATTATCTAAAAAAACCATCCCTGATGAATTGACTAACGGGTTCCTTTTTGAGGTGCAAAATTTAAAAAAATACTCAAAGTAGCAAATAAAAAGGCAGGCTAATTAACAATTCAATTAGTCCTGCCTTCTTTATAGTTCTTCGTAAGGTGCTTCTTCACAATTATCGTCGAAGTCTCCCTCCTACAACTTTTCGTGATTTTTCATCAACAAGTTTGGAGATATCGCCTAAAGTCCCCCGATTTTTAGAGCGAATTGTCACCATTGTCATTTCTTTACCTTCATAGGAAGTGTCAGTTAAAGCAAATCCTTTGTCTACTTTTACTTTGCTTACTTTTGCGTCTTTCCAGTCACCGACTACTTCCTTTCGTTCCGAATCAACAAGTGAATTCCACGCAATTTTTCGGGCCTCGTTCGCTTTTTTATTTGAGCTTTGGCATCCAATTAAAACAAGAGAGGAAAATATTATTACTGAAACAAGAATAATTCTCATTAGTTTCAAGGTGATTCTCCTTTCTGTTTAAAGGTTTATTTCTAATTTAATATATTATTTTGTTTTCATTTAATCAATTTTAATGCTAAACATATTTCTTCTTGTTATATAAATGTTTGCGTTGAGTATATGATTATTTGACTATATAAAGTTTTTATTTCATGTAGATGATATCGTTTGATTATAAAACTTTGCCCGTTGAACCGATCCGTTGAGCAGGGGTGTCATCAGAAACATCACTTTTAGTATGGAAGTTCGCACTCATTTTAGCATTGCATTTCTATGAGTGGGAATATATATTCCCATCATGTGAATTGTATTGTTAATTACTGTTAAATTCATGTGTTAAAAGGGTTAAAACCATGTTATAGCAATAAAAACAAAGAGTACGAAATCATATGCGATTTCATACTCTTTTTGTCGTGTTATTTGCTGTTTTGCACCTCAAAACGGAACCCGTTATGAATTGACCAGGGATGGTTTATTTAAAGTTAATTTGTATGTGACGGGCCAAATTCTTGCATAATACTCATTACTTGTTCTACCGCTTCTGGTTTTAAAAGATCCACCATTCTTGGCATAAATGATTGTAAGTATTCCATGTTAAATTCGCCACTTGCTTGTTTACCAAAACTTTCTGCTAATAAGGCCTTAGCCGCTTCGTGTTTTCCTTCAACTACACGTTCCATTATAAAACTCATAAATTTCTCTTGTCCTTCGTTCATTGTTAGTCTCCTCTATAAATTTTCATATTGAATATTCTGAGTATGATATTTAAATTGCAATGACATTACTAAATAAGTTCCATTCCTGGATTTCCATTTAATGCCATATTACCTCTACGACCTTGTTCATAAGCGATTGCACCTGCTGCACCAATCATTGCAGCGTTATCACCAGTTAAGCTTAAAGGTGGAACAACCAATTCAATATCAGTCATATTTGCAAACGCAGCTTCTAACCCTAACCTCAACCCTTTGTTAGCAGAAACACCGCCCGCAATCAGTACCTGTTTAACACCAAGACCCTTTGCCGCTCGGACCGTTTTACCAACTAAAACTTCTACCACACTTGCTTGAAAGCTTGCTGCTAGGTTTTCTGGTACAATTTCTTCTCCACGTTGTTCCGCGTTATGTACTGTATTAATAACTGCAGACTTCAAACCACTAAAACTAAAATCATATGAGTTCTCTTCCAACCAAATTCTTGGCAATGAAATAGTTGGTTGTCCTTTAAAAGCCAACCGGTCCACATTAGGGCCTCCGGGATAGGGGATATTTAATACTCTAGCTACTTTATCGTAAGCCTCTCCTGCAGCATCATCTCTTGTTTCCCCGATAACTTCAAATGAACCATGTTCTTTCATCAAAACCAGTTCTGTATGTCCACCTGATACAACTAGAGCCAACAAAGGAAATTTAAACTCACTTACAAAACGATTTGCATAAATATGCCCAGCTATATGATGAACCGGAATGATCGGTTTCCCATGAGCAAAAGCCAGGGCTTTTGCAGCATTAACACCAATTAACAGCGCCCCAACCAAACCTGGTCCCTCTGTTACTGCTACCGCATCAATTTCTGCCATGGTCACATTTGCCTTATTCAAAGTTTCCTCAATGACCAAAGTAATTTCTTCTACATGATGTCGGGATGCAATTTCTGGTACAACGCCACCAAATCTCTTATGACTTTCAATTTGTGATAAAACTACGTTTGAGACAATCTCATTTCCGTTTTTTATTACTGCGGCTGCTGTCTCATCACAACTTGTTTCAATTGCTAGTATTAGCCTCTCGTTCATGTGTTCACCTCAATCCCTTGAAACTCTATCAAACTTCTGAACATGACCCTTGCATCTTCATTATTATCGACATAGTAATTCTTCCGAATGCCACCATCCATAAAACCATACTTTCGATATAAGCATTGTGCTACTTCATTACTCACGCGTACTTCAAGTGACATTTCGGAAATACCACTTTCTTTTGCAAATAGTAATACATGATTGAAAAGAACATCTCCAATCTTTCTTCCACGAAAAGTTGGATTAACTGCGATATTTGTGATTGTTCCCTGGTCCATTACAAACCAAGCGCCACAATACGCCACAATTTCGTTATCTATTTCTGCAACAAAGTAATGTGCGTGCTCATTTTCCTTCATCTCAAACTCAAGTGCAGCACGATTCCAAGGGGTCGCAAAGGATAATTCTTCTACAACAAGGACCTGATCAATATCCTTAAACGTCATTTTGCGTATTATCATCTACGATCACCTTGTAATATTGCGCAGTTACTTGGAGTATCCTTTTGTGACTCAAGCCAGTTTGTTTCTGCCTCAGCTAGCCGCGCATAATTAGGAACGAAATGATGAACATCTACACCCTCTATGTACATTCCTGCTAGAGCGAGTTTCCCAGCATTCGGCAATGCCTTATCTCCATATTCAAAGAGAGCATTGGTTCCTAAAATATCAGAAATTACCGTTTCATGAATAGGAACGTCGACACCAACAAATAAGATCGGGTAACTTAATTCTTTCAATTCATTTGCCCAATCACTTGCCATTCGTAGTTGATCCTCATTTACTCTTTTTAGAGTGCCTTCCTGACTTTTGAACAAAGATGTGAAAACTTGTCCACGTCGAGCATCGAAAATTGGTGCAATATAACCTTCAAAATCAACTGCATTTAATGCTACAGCCTCTAAACTTGAAATACCAACTAAGTCAATACCAAGCGTCCACGCTAAAGTCTTCGCAACCGTTACGCCAATTCGTACACCTGTATATGAGCCAGGTCCTCTTGCAACAACAATTTTCGTTATATTTGTTGGTTTCAATCCGTTATCTTGTGTAATTTTCTCAATGGCTGGCATTAATTGGATGGAATGATTTTGATGGGCATTTGAGGTAATCTCATCTATAATTCCACTTTCATCTGCCAATGCTACACTCATTGTTTTATTTGATGTATCTATCGCTAAAACCTTCATTGTTTCACCCATTCTTTACTCAAAGAGCTCTGAGCAAATTTTTAAATATCTATCGCCCAATGGGACAAATTTCATTCGACGTTCATTCTCATTCACATAATAAATGAAGATATCTAGACGCTCTTCTGGCAACTGACTCGCAATCAGATGTGACCACTCTACAACTGATATCCCACCACCATAAAAGTACTCTTCGAATCCGAAATCTTCGTCTTCATTTTCAATTCGATACACATCAAAATGATAAAATGGCAGATTTCCTTGGTATTGTTTCATAATTGTAAACGTTGGACTATTCACTGTTCTTGTTACACCAATAGCTTTCGCAAGGGATTTTGTAAACGTAGTTTTTCCGGCACCCAAATCACCTTCTAGACATATCAAATCTCCAGATGCTAGTTTGGATCCAAGTTTTGTCGCCAACTCTGCTGTTTCTATCTCACTCTTGCAACTAATTTCAAAATTCATCTAAAAACTCACCTCTATTTAACTTATCCATTTTATCATACAAACCTGTTTTGCTTCATACATTTGATTGAATGTGTGGACAAACCTTTATATAAAGTCCCAATAAATATTACCTATTCATTACTCGAGGTGTTAACTATGTTTGCTTCCCTTTTGATTCCAGTTAAAAAATTAAAGTTTATTTTTGTTGTGGCACTACTTGCCTTTTTTTCTGCACTAATCGTTTTCGCTAATATCAGTCCCATTCTCCCCGCTTTCAACTATAAAGATAACAAAGAGGCCTTTTTTAAAGGAAAAGAAGGAGTCGCCCTTACTTTTGATATTGGCTGGGGAGATGAAAACGCGACGAAAATACTAGATGTTTTAGAGAAAGAGAATATTCGAGATGCAACTTTTTTTCTTTCCGGACGCTGGGTTGAAAGACACCAACATATTGTAGAACGAATTGTAGAACAAAAATATGAAATAGGGATTCTGGGATACGAGTACAAAGACTACACTGAGCTATCTCAGAAAGAAATCATTCGTGATGTTTCTAAAGCAATTGAGGTGTTCAACAAAATTGGGATTAAGAAAATTTCTTTAGCACGAACTCCCACTGGAAACTTTGATAAAGATACACTAAGAGTCATGAATAAAATGGGACTTACTTTGGTACGGTGGAGTGTCGATACTAAGGACTGGCAAAACCCTGGTACCAATAAAATTATCGGTGCCGCAAGAAATGCTGAAGATGGAGATATTATCTTGCTTCATGCATCAGACAGCGCTTTACAAACTGCAAAAGCACTACCTAAGATTATCGAAGCACTTGAACAAAATGATTTAGAATTAACTACAGTTTCAAAAATGCTTTCTGGCGGTACTTCAAATACTTCAACAGTAGAATAAGTCAAAACTATATTTGTAAATCAACTTTTTATTTAATTTCTATCTCATAATTTAAATATTGGCTCTGTTAAAGTTTGTTGTTGATAAATTTTGATTTTTAATCAATATATAAATTATTTGTTGTTAATTAGAGAAAATGCGCGGTATTCCCGTGGTGAAAAAGGCTGAATGAGACTATAGGCTCATTCAGCCTGACCACAGGAATTTCCGCCATTTTATCAATTAACAACATGGCACTTCTGTTTGATTAAAAAATCAACATTAAACTTTAACAGAGCCTAAATACTAAAAAAACGAATACATGAAAAGCTACACATTATATTCTTGCTTTCAAATGTAAAATCATTTGAATCTCTATAAGCAAGTTTATAATGGTAGCTTTTTTAAAATCTTTTTTTTTTATTTTAATGATAATTAAGCGTTTTAAGGGGAATTTATAATTAGTTTTCATTAGGAGGTAAGGTAAATGGATTGGACTTTTATATGGAAATCATTTGGATTAATTTTTTCTGGAATTTTGCTTTTACGAATCTCTGGTCGAAAATCTATTTCCCAAATGACACTTGCTCAAACAATAGTGATGATCTCCATTGGTACAATTATTGTTCAGCCCATTGTAGAAAAAAGTGTTGTACGAGCCATTAGTGGTGCAGCTATTTTTGTGGTTTCAAACGTTCTTATTGAATATTTAGAAATGAAATTTAATGGAGTAGAAAAATTTATTACAGGAAAATCAAAAATAGTTATTGAAAATGGTAATTTAAAAAGTAATAACTTAGAAAAGTTACGTTTAACGGTAGACCAACTTGAAATGAGATTGCGTAATAAAGGAATATCCAAATTTGAGGACATAAAAACTGCTACTATTGAACCTAACGGACTAGTTGGATATGAATTAAAAGATCATGCGAAGCCTTTAACCGTTGGAGAATTCAAAAATATTCTTAATTTATATTTTCCAGAACGATTTCAAAATGTTCCAAACACTGTAAATAAGGACAATTTTTTTGAAGAAATTAAAAATTCTCAAAGTCAAAACCAACCTGATTCCCAAAATAAAGTAACACTTTATTGATTCCTGATTAAAACAATTTTAATAAAATGGAGGATCCAATGAACAGAAATAAATTTGTGATAATTAATCTAATGATACTAGGTGTTTTGACCTTATATGGGTGGACTTGTACTTGTTCACTTAAAAGCTCAAGTGTTATAAATTCAGATAACGGAAAGATTAGTATAGCTTATAAGAATTCTAATTCTGTAACTATCCCTAATGATTTAAAGGTAGCAAAGAATCCAACTTATAAAGTTGGTAGTGATGTAATTGTACTAGCAAAACATATGAAAGGAATGTATGGTGCTAAAGCACGTATTGTAGCCGCTTACGATACAATAGCTTATGTAGTTACTTATTATCCAACAACGGGAGGTCCACTTGTTAAAAATCATAAATGGGTTGTCCAAGAAGAAATCAAAAATGCTGGAAACAAACTTTTGGAACCTGGAGTTAGTGTTATCTTAGAAGCAAACCACTTAAAAGGAATGAAGGGTGCAAAGGCAATTATTGATTCTGCTGTTCCCACAACTGTGTATATGATTGATTATAAGCCAACAACTGGGGCTCCGATTGTAAAAAATCATAAATGGGTAATTGAAAGCGAACTATTGCCAGAAAAAAATGAAAAAAGTAGCTATCAATTTATATTAATCTGAATTAAGAATTAGATACATCTTTAACATAACTTTTTAGTAATTTGAAGCAGTACATTTCATGAAAACCGTTTAAATCCATTACCTAGGATTACATAAAAACTGAGTTAGGAGACATGTCTCTTAACTCAGTTGAATTTTTAAATAATTATGTTTATTTTTTATCAATTGGGCCCGTTTACCAGTTTATAATGAATCCCTTGCCTCCGACAGGACCATATATTGAGTATGATTTAATACGGTACTGTGTGGAAATTGATTTATTTGCTGCAGTCAATAAAGGGGCTACATCATTCATTGTTTGGGAAGAGTTGAAAAAATATCCATACTGAACACCAATCAAAAACTCAATCGCACGTTTTCCAGTATTCGCTGCATTAGCAACCTGTGTAGTAATGACGTTTTGCCAATCGCTACTTGAATTGATGAAAGTTCCGTTTACAACGGCAAAATTTTCGTTCATCGAACTGCAAATTGGGCGTCCTGTGTTGAAGTACAATGCGTTTGTACTTGCAAGTGCATTAATAATACTAGGATCATTCGCCTCTTTCCCAATAATGTGATCTAAGCTCATCTGATCATCCGATATATTGAAATACGAATGCAGGATATCCCCACTATTTGTATCATCCCACGTGACATCAACTCCGTACCACGCGCCGTTTAATTGCACTTGGTTCCACATATGTGGTCCTTGACTAGCGCTGAACCCAACTGTAACAGTACAAGGTATGTTGACAGCGTACATTAGAAGCTGAAATGCTCTCGAATATCCCTCGCAGACAGCAGAGCGATTAATGAGTGCCCCGTAAATCGTGAAGGCATCTTGATTGGCATTTGGATTCACAACTGCTGCGTCTCTATAAGTCACATAACTTGCAAGCCAGTTGTGTAAAGCTAATTCTTTTTGGTAAGGTGTCATACTTTCATTTACTTGTGCTAAAGCTGTTTGTAACACTTGTCCTATCATTGCGTTAATTGAACTGATCTGTGTGGCATCGTAAAGATACCCACCATAAACTTTTCCCGTAGTATCGGTGTACTGAATGCCGAAATATATTGAATTATTTGGTCTTACAGAGTACAAGTAGCTATTAGACGTCCAAAAATATTCAGGATGATCATTTTTAACAGCTGTAAATGAAATTTGCAACGTGGCCATGTTACAATTTGGAATCTGAATCATTCCAATTGTTTGATTTTTTAGTACAGCATCCACTAAATCGTATACACGTTGTTGATCCTGTGTTAAAGAAGATCGACTGTTCAGTTGCGTCCGTATGGTTGGTACGGCCGGTAGTGAAATAGGTTCATTCTTCGATGCTGTAGGTGGTTGTACCACATTAGTACTCGGAATGTTTTCTACTTGCGTATTCGCTGGTTTAGGCGGAGACACTTTTTGGGTATTCGGTTTTACAATTGCTTGACTGACAGGTTTTGCAGGAATGATTGGAGGAACAACCTCCTCACTTGTTTTGTTTTGTGAGGGTTCTGT
Source organism: Caryophanales bacterium (assembly GCA_029240105.1). Lineage (GTDB taxonomy): Bacteria > Bacillota > Bacilli > JARBTR01 > JARBTR01 > JARBTR01. Next base: position 419,850 of record JARBTR010000006.1, read on the forward strand.
TGTATTGTTTTCTTGCTCATTCACCTGATTGCTCTTTGGTGTAGGCAGCTGTTGCACAGTATCTGTTTGAACCTCGCTACCCTTTTGGGGTTCAATGGCTGTTTTATTCATCTTTATATACCCAGCGAAATAAACACTAGATATTGTAACTAGAAATATAGCTACTATGATAATGATTCTTTTTTTCATTTTTCCCCCATTATGTTCCATAATTTTATTATGATGTATTCGTAATTTGTTGATAGAAAACTTGTTTTTTAAATTCAAGCTTAGTTGAAATATATATATGAATGGATTATTAAAAGGAAAATAATTTAATAATTCTATTTTTTATTAAAACTTAATGGTTATTTAGGGACAAATTATATCAGATTAAGCGGACATTTCAAGCTGAAATATGGTCGTTTTGCCTAATTTTAATGTGGATATTTATGCCAAAGCTCCGACAAATCCTTTTTTAGAATTAAAGATCACTATTGAAGTTCTCAGTGTCATATTAGAAACAAACAAAAAAGAGTTATTTTTACTTAACTGTAAAATTAACTCTTTTGTTCTTATCTCTAACTAATTCTAACTAATTACTTTTGTATTGCAAAGTATTCTTTGGGAAAAATCAAACAACTTATGTTGGTATCTTGCACCTAAGAAGACATACCCGCAGTTTCTTTAAAGTTTTTTATTTTTTTGAAAAAATAATGCTTACTATCACCAAATTTTCTATTTCTTGAATTGTTAAAAGTAAGGGCATCCTATCCCATGCTAGATATAGTGATTGTTAAAAAAGCACTTTTTAATACATTTCATTTTATTTTTCTAATTTTTCCATCAACTTTTTTGCTATTTCATCAAAAAGTTGACCCGTTCTGTGATCAGCTCCATACACTGACGGTGCACTATCATTTTCATTGTTATCAGGTTGGCCTAATGGCAATTGGCCGAGAAGGTCAACATTCAATTCCTTTGAAAGTTTTTCCCCGCCACCCTTTCCGAAAATAAACTCTCGTTCACCGGTAAGTTTGCTTTCAAAATAGGACATATTTTCGACGACCCCAATCACTTCGTGATTCGTATTGATAGCCATAGTTCCTGCTCGGGCAGCAACAAATGAAGCTGTTGCATGTGGTGTCGTTACAATAATTTCTTTGCTTGTTGGGAGCATTTGATGTACATCAAGTGCCACATCCCCTGTTCCAGGAGGCAAATCAAGTAACAAGTAATCCAGTTCTCCCCAAACAACATCTGTTAAGAAGTTTTTGAGCATCTTACCAAGCATTGGCCCTCTCCAGATAATTGGTTTATTATCCTCTACAAAAAATCCCATAGACATGACCTTAACACCAAAACGTTCTATTGGGTAGAGTTGTTCATTTTCTACCTTTGGTTTTTCCGTAATACCCATCATATCCGGTACACTAAATCCATAAATGTCAGCATCAACTAATCCGACACGTTTACCTTGACGTGCCAATGCAACAGCAAGGTTTACAGATACGGTTGACTTTCCAACCCCACCTTTACCCGATGCAATAGCAATATAGGTTGGTTCATTATATATCTCTTCTTCAGGTGCAAATTTATGAATCACTTCCGTTGGCAATTGGGTGAATTTAATTCCAACAGTTGCGACACCTGACTCTTTTAATAACTCTACAACTTGATTTTGAAGTTTCATTTGATCTGGTGTATCCAGCTGAGCCAATCTGATTTTTACAGTGACAAAGTTCTTCTCAGGTTTAATTGAAATGCTCTCAAATGCTTCTGTTGTTTCTAACGTTTGTTTTAAATAGGGATCTTTTAATTGTCCTAATATCTCTTTAACTCGTTGTTCAGTAATCATTTGGAATCTCCTGTGCAATGCGGAAGGTCCGCTATTAGAATACACAAGTAGTATATCATAAACGACTTTTTTCAAATCTGATTTAAATCACATTATTCTGATTGCTATTTTTCATTCTCAGGTTTTGTTAAGAATTTTGTTATTCCACCATAGATTGCAAATGCAACTTTTTCTTGATATTTTTTATTTTGTAATAATTGACGCTCTTCATCATTTGATAAAAATCCAATCTCAACAAGTGCCCCAACTGTTTTTGAGCGTTCGACTAAATAAACATCTTTTAGATTCCTTGCTTTTCGATCTGTATTCCCAAGTGTTTTAATAAGTTGCTTTTGAATAGATTCTGCAAGTAGTTTGTTCTCTTCTTCTTTTTTATTATAGAAAGTTTGTGCCCCTCGCCACTGTCCATCTGGTAATGAATTTAAGTGAATACTTATGTATAGGTCGGCTTCCGACTCATTAATTATTTCTACACGTTCTGCTAAATCGACTCTTTTTCGTTTGGAAAGACCTTTTAATTTCTTTGGAGCCAAATCTGTATCCTTTTCACGAGTCATAATTACTATTGCACCATGTTGTTGCAAGTAATCCCTCAAATTCTTTGCAACTTTAAGTGCTATATCTTTTTCTAAAATATCCCCTTGATTCGCTCCTCCGTCCGGACCACCATGTCCCGGATCAATGACGATTATTCGGCCACTCATAGGCAACGTTTTTGGTGAAAGAGCCTTTATAAAAGGAATCTCCTCTTTAAATGAAAATATGATGGCTATTGTTCCAATCAAGATTACAAATATAAGTTTATAACTGAATTTCATTCTCCTACTCCAATTCATTCTATGATTCAATTTACACATCTTATAAGTATGAGACAAGCGTTTAATAAAGTCTACAAAATTACCTTTTGCATAAAGTAAAAATCATTTTATATTTTTGCATAATTTGCAAACCTGAACAAAACATGAAATCAATTGCAATATTTGCAAGAAACAATCTCAAAATTTGCAATCTTTACTATTCTTTCTGTAAAACAGTTGGAGTGGTGGTTGTTGTGGTAATGGAAACTGCTGGTCAGAGACTTAAAGTTCTTCGTCAAAAAAGAGGCTTGTTTTTAGAAGATATAGCAAAAATTTTAAATTGCAGCCCCTCTACTGTGAGTAGAATTGAAAATGACAAGAATAAGTCCTTGATATCAATTGATCATTTAGATAGGCTTGCGGATTTCTACAACGTGGATATTTCTTACATTGTTAAGGGCTATCACTAACCTAAAGATATTCAAAATAGTACTTTTAGTGCTGAAGAATCAGAAACGGAATCAGAAATCAGAGAACTGGTACAAAGGCTAAATTCAGAACAAAAAATTGAAACAATAAAATACATAAAATATTTACTATCCAAAAAATAAGTTACACAGTTAAACCTCTCTCCGATTATTTATCGAGGAGAGGTTTTATAGTTCTAAGCAAATAGCATGTACAACTATTGATATACAGCATAAATATAAAGTGAAGGTCCACGAAAAAAAATAAAAATGGAGGGATTCTTTATGAAATTAAACTTAAAGAATAGAATAAGAAACTATGGTTTTTGGATTTCTGTAATCGCATTAATTCCAATGACTCTAAAGGGTTTTGGTATAGATGTTTTACCAGAAAATTATTCTGAAATTGCTAATACAATCTTAGGATTACTGGTATTTCTCGGCATTGTAAATAATCCTACTACTGAAAGTAAAGGGTTCTCTGATGATGTTAAATAAGAGGGAGATCCATTCTCCCTTTTTTGTTGGTTTAACTATTATCAAAGTGTTTATTTTTAAGAGTTATCCAATTAGTTCATACCTTGACCAAAGGTAATCACTATATTTACGATACTCCTGATAAAATAGTTGAACTAAATGTCCCCTTTTTCCAGGGAATGCTTTATCTTCAAAAGAGTAAATCGGCACAATTTCTTGTATTGAATTCGTAACAAAAATTTCATCAGAATCCAGTAACTGCTCAACTTTGTAAAGCCCTTCTTTTACACTTAACCCACTATTTTTTGCAAGTTCAATTACAAACTCACGTGTGATTCCATTAAGAATACCAGTACTCAAATCGGGAGTATACAGAACATTCCCTTTTTTCCAAAACACATTAGAAACTATACCCTCTGCTACATAACCATCCTCGGTAAGAAAAATCCCTTCATGATTTGCGGTCAGATTTCCAATCTCCCTTTTTGCTAAAATATTATTTAAAAAATGATGGGATTTAAGTCGTTCAACCCCTTCTGGTGTATTTCGTCTTAATTTCAAAAGTACAGCTGTTTTTTCAGCCAACTCCTTAACTGGTTCCAACGGTTTTATAAAAATAATAATGGTTGGATTTGTATAGGGTTCAACCTGCAAACCAATATCACCTTGACCAGCAGATATATTGATACGAACATAAGCATCCATAAGATGATTATTCTCTAACAATTTCTGTATGATATAGTTTGTTTCTTCCTTATTAAAGTGATATTTGATGTTAAGCTCTTCCAATCCATGGTTAAGCCGCTTCAGGTGATCATCTAAAAGAAAAGGGTGCCCATTATAAACACGAAGCGTTTCAAATAGACCAACCCCGTAAAGGAACCCATGGTCAAATGGAGAAATTTTAGCATCCTCTTTTTTTGTGTAATTACCGTTGAGATAGATATACATTTAACTGCCTTTTCCTGTTTGAATTTTACTATAGTGATCTACAAAATTTTGTAGTAGTTTTTTCCCACATGTCGTCATGATGGATTCAGGATGAAACTGTACCCCTTCTATTGGAAGGTTTTTATGACGAATTGCCATGATTTCTCCTTCTTTCGTCCAAGCAGAAATTTCAAAACAATCAGGCAATGTTTCTTTTTTGACGATTAATGAATGGTACCTCGTAGCAGGAAATGGATTTGGTAAGCCCTCAAAAATTGTCTTTCCATCATGAATCATTTCAGATGTCTTACCATGCATCAAACGTTCAGCCTGAACAACATCACCACCAAAAGCCTGACCAATTGCTTGATGACCAAGGCATACACCTAAGATCGGAATTTTACCTGCAAATGCTTTTACCGCTTCTAAACTAATCCCTGCTTCATTTGGGCTACATGGACCTGGCGATATCATTAAGTAATTGGGTTCCATTCTGCCAATTTCCTCTATAGAAGTTTGGTTATTTCTTTTTACAACTAACTCCTCACCCAATTCGCCAAGATATTGAACCAAGTTATAAGTAAATGAATCAAAATTATCGATCATGAAAATCATTGGGCTTCATCCTTTATTTCTTCTGCCATTTCCTTTGCTTTCCAGAGTGCTGCTGCTTTTTTCAAAGATTCTTTATATTCATGTTTCGGATTTGAATCAATCACAATACCCGCCCCAGCTTGGACATGCGCCATTCCGTCTTTAACTAGCATGGTTCTTATGATGATGTTCATTTCCAAGTCACCACTAAAATCTATCCAACCCAATGATCCTGTATAGAGACCTCTCTGAACAGGTTCAAGCTCCTCAATAATTTCCATGGTTCGAACTTTTGGAGCGCCCGTTATTGTACCACCTGGAAAGCAAGCATCAATTAATTCAGGGTTTGTTTTATTTGCATCTAGTTCCCCTCTAACGTTCGAAACAATATGCATAACATGTGAGTATTTCTCTATAACCATAAATTCATTGACTTCAACTGTTCCATATTTACAAACTCTTCCGAGGTCATTTCTCTCCAAATCAACTAACATCACATGTTCAGCTCGTTCTTTCTCATTTTCAATTAGTTCAGTAGCAAGTTTTAGATCTTCTTCATGATCTTTCCCTCTTGAACGAGTACCTGCAATGGGACGTGTACTTACTTCAATTCCATTCTTTTTAACTAATAGCTCAGGAGAACCACAAACAATCTGATAATCAGGGGTATGTATATAACCCATATATGGGGATGGATTTAGAATCCTTAATTGTTCATAAATCTCGATTGCCTCTACTGTTATAGGTTTGGATTGACGAACCGATAGATTAACTTGAAATACATCACCCTGGGAGATATATCTTTGTACTTTAACTATTGCATTCTTAAATTCCTCTTCGGTCATTGAAACTTCTAAATCATTATTGGTTTGTTTTTCTTTTTTCGGTTTCTTTTGCGAAGGTGACTCTTGTAACCAGCGCTCTTCCCAAAGTGAAATCTTTTCTTCGATACCCTGCTCGTTATCTGATAAAAATAAAAGCCATAGACACTCTTTTTCGTGGTCAAAAACAAACCATTCTTTCACAATGAAAAAATAGATTTCAGGCATCGCTAAATCATCTTCCGCTAATTTCGGAAGTTCTTCTATGTAACGTGCATAATCGTAACTGATATATCCAATAGCACCACCTAAAAAGCTAGGAAGTCCTTCAATTCTTTCTACTTGATACTGTTTCATCCATTCTTGTAATAGGTGAAGTGGATTTCCTTTTAAAGATTGGGCACCATTTTCACTTTGGATTTCAAGTAGTCCGTTTTTTCCTTTAGCAATTGCCTCAGGTTGAAAAGCTGCAATACTATAACGACCACCTCTGCCACTTTCTAATAGTACATAGTGACTTTGATCGATAGATAGTGAACGAAATTTATTAAAAAACTCGGGGTATGTGAAAGGGATTTTTTTACTGTACAGATTTAACTTTTGCAAAGACTTCACTCCAATACTGCTTGTCATACTATTTGGTTTTAAAAGACATTTGTAATTATATAATTGTAACTTTGATTCTGAAATTAACCACTAAATGAGATAAATTTCAATTTTTAAAAGATAACATAAATTATATCAGGATTTGTCTATAGTTCATAAGAGTCCCTTCTTGGATAGTTGGGTAAACATACAAAATCAGAAACTGTCTTATCAGAAATTCACCCTAACTGTGAGAATTATTATATTAATGCTAGTAAACTAATGGGCGTAAATTCCATCTACATATTAAATGTCATATCCATAAATAAAGTGAAGACCAAAATACTAAATAGACCATCAATCTTCATTCTAAAAAAAACAGCGCTCTCATACTTTGTTAACACGAACACTAAATAGTGGATTCATAGATTATTTCAATTTGATATAACTGTGGATTCATAGATTATTTCAATATGATATAACTGAGGTGAGAATCTTGTTTTTCTCTAAAAAAATTAGAATCTTAAAAGAAGCGAATGCAGTTGCTGTTATTCTCGCAGGAAGTATTGGTGCAATTTCTATTATTAGGGCATTAGGAAAGAGTAAAATTCCTTGTATTGTAATTGGTCATGAATATCACCATGTAAGCAGATACACAACACTCTTTTATCCTGCTACGTCAAAAGAAGATGTGGTAAAAAATTTATTTTTAATTCCTAGCTTACTTCGTGTAAAACCTGTTCTCTTGACTGATAGTGATGAATATATTGATCTAATAAGTTCAAACCTGGACAAGTTACATGAATTTTACTATATACCCTTCACGCTAAGTAATTATTTTTTAATTGATAAAAACCAGCTATCTACATTAAGGTGTGAAGCGGCCTTACCTATTTCTTTTCAAAGTATATACGACATCCAAAATTATCATTTTCCAGTTATTATAAAACCTCTTTGGCATGATAGACAATTTCATAACCTCAACATCATTCCCGAAAAGGCATATATATGCCAAAATTTTGATCAGGTAGAGCAGATAGACCTTTTTTTTAGGGGAATAAATGTGAAATATATTACCCAACAATTAATAGAAGGAGAGGTTGAAACCATTTATACGACCTTACTATATCGTGGTCGGAAAGGAAATACAGAGGTTGGGTATGTATCGAAAAAAATAAGGGCATATCCATCACAATTTGGTGTTGGGTCTTTGAATGAATTGGTAGAAAACCCAGAAATCGTAAACCAAAGTATCTCTCTCATGGAATTGACTAATTACCAAGGAATAGCGGAGTTTGAATATAAGTTTTGTGAAAAGACGAAAAAATATTATTTAATCGAGGTTAATGGGCGATTTCCGTTGCAAACAAGTCTTCTACAAAAGAGTAATCCTTTCTTTATTCATAACATTTTTTGTGACTTGATGAATAATAGAGTGGAAATATCGGATACACAACAAAAGAAGACAAGAACATTATGGATCTTTTTTATAAATGACGTTAGAGCCATTAGAGCAGAAGGAAAATCCATGGTCTATCTTTATATTAGAATGCTACTATCAAAACGAATTCAGGGGGCTATTTGGTCTTTCTTAGATCCATTACCTGCAATTTATTTCTGTAAAAAAATTGCTAAAAAATTATATAAGGAGAAAACTTTAACCTTAATCAACTAGAATATTTCTAGACGTTTTTAGATAAAAAGAGGATTGCCTAAAGGGATTGATTCCATGAATCTTTTAGGTAATCCTCTATGTGTTTTCCACAACGATATTAAATTTTTTTTCGAATTGATAAATAGATAACCATAATAATAAACCATGAATGATAAAGCTAAGTGATCCAGCTCCACTTAATAAGGTCATTGCTAAAAATGGAGAGGCATTTATCCAATTGGAGATTAGTAAAGCTACAGCAATAAAGATAAAACGAGTTAGTTCACGAACCATTATGAGATCGTGTCTTTCCAAAAATGATAAAGTAGATTCTAAAGGGATCACTATAAATTGAAATAGGTACATACAGGATAAGATAGGCAATAATTTACCTGCATTTCCCCACTCTTCACCAAAAACAATTGGAAAAAGGAAAGGTCCCAGCAAAACTATGATAATCAGGATAGGTACAATAATCATTACTAGATGTTTCATCGTATTCCAAAAAAGGATTTTCAATTCTGTAGGGGTTTGATGAAGTCTTGTTGATGCTTCTGAAAGATACACATTTCCTATAGAAGTCCCAATTATATACAAAGGCATACTTAGTATCCGCTGAACGATTACATATAAGCCGACTAAGCTAGCCCCATAAGTTGCCATTAACAATAATACAGGCATTTCTAGGGTTAATTGTCTAACTAACACAGACTGGTTGAAATAAAGTGGGAACTTTCGATATCGCTTGATCAATTTCCACATTTGGTCGAGTCGAACCTGTTTAAAAGTGGAACGATCTTCTCGAAATATTCGCAGGATAAATTGACTATTCCCACTTGCCCTTCCAAGAACATCTCCGATTAATAAGGGTAATGCACCATTCATTAGCAATCCACCGATTACTTGGGTTAAGACCATCCAACCGCTTTGGATTACTTTTATTCCTGAAATAGTGGTATATTGCCCCTTTCGAATTGCCCAGCTATTTAATATATTGTTTCCTCCGATGGCCAACAAACTTAGTGGTAATAAGAAAAAAAAGTTCTTAATACTTTTAGCATGAAATACTTCGGCAATTCCATCTTGAAATAACCACAATAGCATACTAGAAAACAAGCTCACTAAAACCAATATTAGAAATGAAAGAAAGACTAAATTGGCACTTTCAGTATGACTTTTAGGTAATGTAATGGTTCTATCAAACTGAAGTGAGCCAATTGATGCAAGTATTGCTAGTATGGAGACGTAGATGGCTAAATGCCCAAATTCTGTTGGGGAGTAAATTCTAGATAGAATGGGTGTCATAACGAAAATAATCCCCTGTGCAATTACATTTCCACTTGTTAAAATCAATACATTTTTAGCGAACTTTCTGTTTTGAAAGATGAGATGGATTTTCTGCTTCAGTGTTGAAATCATATTTCCCCCTAGTAACGTATTCACCTATCATCCTATTCCCTTCCGGAACGAAAAAGTCCTGCCCCAATTTATATATTAAATTCTCTTTTTCACATCAGCATATCGTATACAATCTCTTAATAAATTAATTACTAATAAACTTATTTTTATAAAGAAGGGAAACTTGATGTTCAGTGACTCCAAACATGTTGTTGAAAACCGATTCCTCTACCTTTTAATTTTTATTATTTTTACCCTGAGCGGTTGGGTCACTTTAGAACCTGCTCCATTTGATTTGAGTGTGATCCTTCTTTTTCTTATTTGTTGTGTATCTTCTTCATTAACCTATAGGTCTCAATTGACTCTTCCATTTATTTTGATATGGCTCTTTTTAATCAGCAATGGTATATCGATGTATATCATGAAGGATTCATTCTTAGGAATCTACTATTTTTGCATTACATTTTTTCTAGTTACTTTTTGGTTTATGGTCATTGGGTTATTAAACACATTTGAAAAGTCAATAGAGAGAGCTATTTTAAATGGGTATCTACTATCAGGAACCATTTCGGCAATAATCGGAATTCTTGCTTTTCTTCAGCTATTACCCCATTCAGATACATTTCTTTTTTTAGGAAGAGCGAAGGGTCTATTTCAGGACCCAAATGTATTTGGCCCATTTTTAATTCCCGTTGCAGTACTTTCTATATTACGGTTTGAGGCAGCCTTAACGGTTAAAAAAAAACTTCTTTGGCTATTCCTTTTTGCAACATTATCTAGCGCTGTGTTTTTAAGCTTTTCTCGAGGTGCTTGGATCAATTATTTGGTTTCTTTTATCGTTTTTTTCTTTTTATGGACCGTTGTAAGCACTAATAAAAGCGAACTCATTCGTAGAAATATATATTTAGTGATTATCTTTCTCCTGTTTCTACTTGGTTTCGTTTTTATCTTACAGAGTACGAACATTCTAGAAATGTTTGAAAACCGTTTCGGTCTCCAGAACTACGACAATGATCGTTTTGCTTCTCAGTTAAATGTCCTGAATATCTTAATAGACAAACCATTCGGGGTAGGTCCTGGACAATCGGACAGCATTTCTCATCTTTCACCACATAGCTTATATATACGTATTTTAGGGGAAAACGGAATTATGGGCTTTTTTATTTTCATTACCTTTCTAGCCATCACTTGGTTTCGATCCCTCTATCTATCTATTTTTATAAAAAATCCTTTATATCTATTATGTACAGCATGCTTACTTGGAATATTTGTTAATAGTCTCGTTATAGATACAATCCATTGGAGGCACTTTTGGCTACTACTTGCCATTCCATGGATGTCCGAAAAAAATGAAATAGAGGAAACCAGATGAAGAAAATATTATTTGCAGCTACGGTGTATACACATTTGGCCCATTTTCATCAACCTTTTATTCAATTGCTTCAAAAAAAGGGCTATGAGATTCATGCTGTTGCGAATCCAAATGAAGGCGGATTGAATGAGATCCAATGTTTAGGCGTTGTTTGTCATTCCATCTCTTTCTCCAGAAATCCCTTTCACATGGATAACTGGAGGGCAGTAAAAGAAATGAGGACTGTTTTCGAAAACCATTATTTTGAAATCATTCACGTTCATACTCCCATTGCCTCTTTTCTAATACGATGGCTGGTAGGTAAATGTTCTCAAGGAAAGGTTTTATACACAGCACATGGGTTTCACTTTTATAAAGGATCCTCTGTGATTAATTGGATCCTCTATTATCAAGCCGAGAAAATTGCTAAAGGATGGACGGATGGGCTGATTGTCATTAATGATGAGGACTATCAACGAGCTAAAATAATGGGATTTATTCCTGATGAGAACTTATTCTTGATCAACGGTGTCGGAGTGGATCTATCTTTATCTCAGCGAAATTTCATCTCCAACCATTCAATCAGAAAAGAAATTGGTATTCCAAGGGATGATGTGGTCTTCACATGTGTAGCTGAATTTACTTCAAATAAAAATCACGCATTTTTAATTTCCGCATGGCGTCAGCTTACTAAAAAATTTACACATGTACATCTTATTTTCGCGGGTACTGGTAAAGAAGAAGATCGAATAAAAAAACAGGTATTAAAGCATCAAATTGAAAATGTTCACTTTCTGGGATATCGGAAAAATGTCAATGAGATATTAAATGAATCTGATGCTATTGTACTTGTATCAATGAGAGAGGGTTTTCCTAAATCGATAATGGAAGGAATGGTTTTTGGCCTTCCTGCTATTGTTACGGATGTAAGAGGTTGTAGGGATTTGATTATTCATAACAAAAACGGCTTTCTCGTCCGACCTGATGACCTTGCAGGTCTTGTTTCTTATTTGAGTTTATTCATACAAGATAAAGAGACTAGATTACTGATGGGGCATCAGTCCCTCCTTCAAGTGAGAAAATATTCATTGGAACAGGTCCTTATCGAAATGGAAGTCATTTATGATCATTTTTTAAACAAAGATGAGAAGGAAGTGCGTATCATTTGAATTTTTGGATTAGAAAGATGATTAAGATATTCTTGTTTATGCCTATTGGTCTTTTATATAGAACCATAGTGAAAAATTCAAATCAAGCAGTAATACTCATGTACCACCGAGTGAATGATTCGGTTCATAAAGAAATGGCTGTTTCAACAGAAAATTTCCAATGGCAAATGAACTATTTAAAAAAGAAAAAATATGCAGTAATCTCGATGGATGAACTAGTCCATCGGTTGGAAAATAAAATATTATTCGAAAAATCTATCGTTCTAACGTTTGATGATGGGTATGCAGATTTTTATGAAAATGCTATCCCTATTTTGCATCATTATCAATTTCCTTCTATTAACTATCTTGTAACAGGTTATATTGACTCTAAGGAATTTTTTTGGTGGGACAGTGACATAGGGGAAAACCAATTAATGACTTGGGATCAAATAAAGGAACTAAATACATACGATGGGGTTTACTTTGGTGCACATACCGTCCACCATCTTGATTTAGATCAGCATGAAGAGAACGATATAGTAATGGAGTTAACCAAAAGTAAGGCAACATTAGAACAAAAATTAAACATAAGGGTTAAACACTTTTGTTATCCAAGAGGTAAGTCTACTAAATTAGCTGTTGATTTGGTCAGAAAGTATTTTAAAACTGGTGTGTTAATCTTTGCTGGTCAGCCAATAAATACAAATACGGGAGGATCTTCTATTGATTTAGCGAGATTAAAAAGAGTTCCAATACAAAATAGTGATGGCAAACTATTATTCATTGCAAGAATAAATGGTTGGCTTGTTCTAGAAGAGATTTCGAGAAAAATTTGGGATAAAATACACACCTATACAAATAAATGAGGTAGCGACAAATATACAGTTTATTTTCATGCTTTACTCCCTCCTAGAGTATACTGCAACTATTATTAGACCCTTAACAGCAGGGATGATACCAGTGGGTTCCGTTGCATTCAAATCCCAGTATCGCAAACTTCCAGATAAAAAAATATAAAATTAAAACTTTTGCATTAACCTCACCTAATTTTGTCATTATGCAATCTTTTTCTTTCTTAAAATTCCTTTAACAAATCAAAAGGCTCTGTTCTAGTTAGATGTTGATATTTGCAACATTAATCAACATTACTATTTAACAGAGCCATTTAAAATAGGTTCAAAAACTTTTTTACAGGAATAGGAGGATGGATTGAAAATTCCTCTCCGAAAAAAACATGTGTAGCATTTTTGGTCAAATAAGACGTATATGATTTCCCGTATTTCTTGGTGATTGAAGTATAAACATCATTCAATAAGAAAGGACGATTATTCGTATCGTGAGCGTCGGATGATACTAAATGGGCGATGCGATGTTTCATCATTTGGTGAGCAAAATTTGCTATTTTCCTATTATGTTTAGGTAATAAACTTCTTGCAGATATCTGTACCAGTGTCCCTTTCTGTACAAGATTTATGAGCTTATTAGGGTCGCGAATAAACTCCATGTTTCTTTCTGGATGGGCCAAAATAGGTATAAAACCATTTAACTGCATTTCAAAAAAAACCTGTTCAGTATACGTAGGTATATAGGAATTGGGTAACTCCACTAATACAAACTTGTTATTACCATTTAGAGTAAATAGGGAATTTCCTTTAACTAAATCTTCACTAAGTTCACGGTATAGCTGAATTTCCATCCCAGCAGAAATCGAAAGAGGAATGTTCTCATTCTGAAGCAATTGATTTACTTTGTTGACCATATCTAAAATCACGGAAAACTCACATTCTAATATTCCTTTTTTATAATGGGGGGTTGCGATTACATGAGTAATACCCTGCGCAACAGCATTTTTCACCATTTCAATCGTTTCACTTATTTCTTTTGGTCCATCATCTATATTCCATAAAATATGATTGTGAATATCCACTTTCATCACTGGTACCCCACTCCCTCTTAATAATAGTAAGGTGTTATCTTCATTTTCTTATCATTAATGATGACCCCAATTATATTGGCTCCAGTATTCTTTAATTTTTCAATATATTTGAGTGTAATCGGATATCTTGTCTTTTTTGCGTTCACCATAATAATACAGTCATCTACAATCGATGAAAGAAGTACCGTATTGGATACAAACATCGGTGGACTATCAATAACAATCATGTCATACCGCTGTTTTAATTCTAAAAGCAATTCACTTATATTTTCCAACCCAATTAACTGGGTGGAATTAGGTGGAATAGGACCAGAGGTAATGATATGAAGATTGTTCATGCCACTTTCTTGAATGATATTCTTCACTTGAACTTTCTCATTCAAGTATGAGGTTACTCCTCTGTGATTAGGTAATTGAAAAGCAAAATGGCCAGATGGTCTACGCAAATCCATATCAATATAGACTGTACGCATGTTGGATTTAGACATCAGAATTGCCAAATTTGAACTTGTTATCGATTTTCCTTCACCTGGATTTGGACTAGTAATTAACAAGGTTTTCCCGTTTGTATGGCCTTTTGACTTATTTATAGTTGCTATGATTGTTAGATAGAAGTCTATATATTCTAATTGGTTTTTCCATCTAGGGATTAACTTATAATACAAGTCATTTTGTGAAGAAATAAAAGGATTGGATTTATCTTTTTTAATGGAAGGAATTTCCCCTAAGACAGGCAACTTTAAAAATTTGTTCACTTTTTCTTCTGATGCTAATTTCGTATTTAATATCTCCTTTAGTAAAATAACACCCACAGAAAAGAAGATTCCAAAAAGAAAACTGATGATGATATTAAGTATAGGTTTTGGGTAAATAGGCTCGGTGTTTAGATTATTTTTGGCTGGGCTTAAGATATGAACATTATTTATATTCATCAATTGCGGTATTTTACTTTGGAATTCTTGAGCAATAGCATTAGAAGCCTCTACTGCAAAATTAACATCTTTATCTTCGACTAGAATTGAAAATACTTGAGTATTCTCATATGTTTCGATATTAATTTTTTTTAGTAGTGTAGTTACAGAAATACGTTGATCAAAGGTTTCGATTACAGGTTCTAAAATAGTAGGGCTTTTGATAATTGTTCTGTATGTATCTACCAACTTTAAACTCAATTCAATATCCCCAGAAGTAGGGTTAGTACCTTCATTCTCTTTATTCATCGATACCAAAATATCACTCTTGGCCTGATAGATGGGGGTGATAAGGTAATAACTGACGAATGCTGTTATACAAACAATCAACATGACAGTTACAGCTATTATCCATAGGTTGCGTAACAAGACCCCTACCAAACCTCTTATATCAAATACTACATCCATGTTTACTCCTTTGAACTGAATTATTTATATCAATTATTCTTATGTTTAAAAGAAGGTTTACATGTACAAAAACACTTTCCTAAAAAATTATTTATAGGAGAGGAAATTTCAAAGATGTTTTGCATAAAATCATGTGAATAGCACTAGTAACAGTTGCCTGATTCCATTCATTATTCAAAATATATGGAAGGGACTTTCCACTTCGATCTTTGTTTTGAAAAGCAGATAGTTTTTCTGTGTTTCCATAATAACTAGAGTAAAATTCCCTTAATTATAAAAGGATCATTTTTTAGAATGAGGAGGAGAACGTTTGGAGAATGTTTCAAAAGAAGAATTAAATACAAATTTATTCTCTTCATCCATTATTAATTACAATAAGGGCCCTTTTAGAGTCTTTAAAAAAAGGATATTCGATCTTATTTTTGGCTTCATACTAGTAATCCTATCAAGCCCGATAACTATTCTATTACTACTTTTCATTCCACTTACATCGAAGGGTTCACCCATTTATAAACAAGAACGACTTGGCAAAAATGGTAAGATTTTTTGGATTTACAAGTTTAGGAGTATGACTCAGCATGCTGAAAAGGACTCAGGTCCTGTACTGGCTTTAGACGGAGATCCTAGGATTACCTTTATTGGTTATTTATTGAGAACAACAAGATTTGATGAGCTTCCACAACTTTTTAATGTAATTAAAGGAGATATGAGCTTGGTAGGACCAAGGCCGGAGCGACCCTTTTTCGTGGAACAATATATACACACAATTCCTAGTTATGCTTATCGAATGAGTGTAAAGCCAGGCATAACAGGATATGCTCAAGTTAACGGAACTTACCGCACAAAAGTGGAAGAAAAATTAGCTTATGACTTGTATTACATCCAACATCATTCGCTATGGCTCGATATTAAAATATTATCCTCTACTCTATTAGTGGTACTAAACAGAGAAAAAGCAAAAGGCTTTAAATCTCCTCTGCATAGAGGTGATTGTAATGAGAAGTAGTGAATTCATTCCATAAATTAAATACAGTATAACTCTCGGAAAAATATTATTTACAATCAAAATTGATAAAAGAAACTAACCTGAATGGTA
Source organism: Caryophanales bacterium (assembly GCA_029240105.1). GTDB lineage: Bacteria > Bacillota > Bacilli > JARBTR01 > JARBTR01 > JARBTR01. The sequence continues at coordinate 436,323 of JARBTR010000006.1, forward strand.
AGAGCTTTGAAACACACCGAGAATGATGAAGCCCACAAAAAAACCCCAGGGAACCCAGGGGTAAATGTTTAGAGATATAAATTATTTAAGCCGCTTGATTGATTCGTCTAACAATGCGTTAGCATACTGCGGGTTATGAATGCCTTTTCCGCCTTCACCTAACTCTTGCTCAACGATAGTGTAGTTGTAGATAGCAATCAAAACGTCACCAGGTAGTTTTTTAAGTTCATCTTCTGAAATCTCTTTACCAGATGCATCTTGAAGTGGAGCATACCACGCAACAATTTTAGTTGCATTGAATACAGGAGCCGCTTTAGCAAAAATTAATTGTTTAAGAGTTTCCATTTTCTTTTCTATCTTTTCACGTGACTTCTTAGAGAAGTCGTCGATATTTTTAACTGATGTGCCGTGACACTTCTTGCATGAATTTATATTTGGTTCAAATGTGTGAGAAATGTATCCGTCAGGAGTTTGACCCATGTGACATCCAATACATCCTGTTTTCATGTGAGAATCATTCTTCGGATATTTTACCCCTGGGTATTCCATACCTTTTCCAGTAACTAAAGCGTTCCAGCCATGATGTGGGTATTCATAATAATGTGCACCGATACTTGCTGTTGCGCCAGTCCATTTGGCGAAATCAGCTTCAACATCACGTCGCCCGTTGTGGCAAGTGAAGCAAAGTGCGTTTTGGTTCCCTACATCCCAATCTTTTTGAAGGGAAGTAACAGTGTTTTGTGTAGCTGGAATAATTCCTGATTTCATGATTTGAGCCCCAAGTCCACTGTGACAAGTAGTACAACCCATAGTTATTGGTAACTCAGCAGTTTTAGAGTTGTACATTTTATTGTTAGTTGTATCACTAGGGTTATTAATTACATTCTTTGTAGACTTGTATGTTCCATCGCCAGCAAGAGCGTTTCCATTGTGACAAGGCTCACAAGGCTTGTCTTGTGTATAAGTGAATACCGATTGCTCATCGTGAGGGGATGGCGTACCGTGGGGAGATTTCTTCCACTCTGATGTAATTGAGTTAACTTGGTCAACAGTCGAAAGAGAGTCCTTTTGCTTGGTTGTCGATTCCTTTTGCTTCGTTGTCGATTCTTCTGTTTTATCATTGGTTTTTGAACAACCCGTTAAAGCGATTCCTACAGTAATAGCTACAATCATTAATACAAAAAGTACTAATCCATTTTTTCTTTTTTTCATTTTATCTTTCCCCTTCTTTATTTTGTCCATTTGGACATGTTAGGTAGGTTTATCCATTTGAGTATACTTTACATGAAATTGAATTTTACATAAAAACCATAAAAAACACATAAATTTTCTTAATTGTTCATATCCCTGTCATAATCAAGTAACAAAACTTTAAAACCATACCAAATTCAGTGACTGAAACACTTCATTTTAAATTTTCGCCACCTAAACAGCACCAATTCATTCTTTTTAGGCATGAAAAAAGCACTCTGCCCAAATGAGCAAAGTGCTTGAAACGTAGTTGTATTAACGTTTTGAGAACTGAGGTGCACGACGCGCGCCTTTAAGACCGTATTTTTTACGCTCTTTCATACGAGGGTCACGAGTTAGTAAACCAGCTTTCTTCAATGAACCACGGTACTCAGCGTCTACTGTTAGTAGAGCACGAGAGATACCATGGCGGATTGCGCCAGCTTGTCCTGTGTAGCCACCGCCGTGAACGTTAACTAGAACGTCATATGCAGCAACTGTGCCAGTGATATTTAATGGTTGTTTTACTACTTCACGTAAAGCAGCAAAAGGAATGTAGTTTTCGATGTCGCGATCGTTGATTACGATGCGGCCTTCGCCTGGAACTAAACGTACGCGAGCTACTGAGCTTTTACGTCTTCCAGTACCGATGTATTGTACTTGAGCCATTGTAAGTTCCTCCTTTTATTAACCGCGAAGTGTTAAAACTTCAGGTTGTTGTGCAGCATGTGGATGCTCGTTACCAGCATATACATTTAACTTTCTGAACATTTGAGCGCCTAAGCGGTTCTTTGGAAGCATACCCTTGATAGCTAACTCGATCATTCTTTCAGAGAAGTTCGTTCTCATTTCTAAAGCCGTACGTTGCTTCAACCCACCTGGGTGCATGCTGTGACGGTAGTAGATTTTGTCAGTTAACTTTTTACCTGTTAACTCGATTTCTTTTGCATTGATGATGATAACATAGTCTCCGCAGTCCACATGTGGAGTGAATGTTGGTTTATGTTTCCCTCTTAAAATTGCTGCCACTTCAGATGCAACACGACCTAGTCTTTGCCCTTGAGCGTCAACAACATACCATTTACGTTCGATATTGCTTTCATTCGCCATAAAAGTTGTACGCATGGTTAACCTCCTGAAATAATTCATATTATTTAGTTTAATGTGATTCACGAATTAGTTTCCGGGGCTAACTTCGTGGTTACATACCGAACAATTTTACACGAAAAACACATTCAAGTCAACACCTGGGCCATGCGCTGGTGCAGTTTTCCCTGCTTTCGTACGATCGCAAGCTTTCAAAATACTGTTCATTTCATCTGAACTACGTTTACCGGAACCAATTTCCAGCAAAGTACCAACAAGAATTCGAACCATATTATATAAAAATCCATTTCCTACAAAACGGAACTCAATTCGTTTTTCATTTTCAAGTATTTCAATTTTTTCAACAGTTCGGACTTTATCAATGACACTTGTATTTGACGCACAAAAACTTGTAAAATCATGTGTCCCTATGATGTACTCTGCCGCGTCTCTCATTGCATCTACATTAATTCCATCTTTATAATGTGCCTCTACATTTCGACGGAAAATATCGACACTTTCAGAGTTGTTAACAAAATAGCGGTACTCTTTCCCTACCACATCATACCTTGCATGAAATTGTTCGCTAGCCTCTGAAATTTCCTTTACCTGAATATCTTCCGGTAACAATGCATTCAATGCTTTTAACCATTGCCAACCTTCCATTTTCACTTTTGTATTAAAGTGAATTACTTGTCCCATTGCATGGACTCCAGCATCCGTTCTTCCTGATGCAATTACCTTAGTCTCATTTTTACAAATAGTTTGTAGTGCGTTCTCAATCTCAAGTTGAACTGTTCTTTTTCCTGGTTGAACCTGATAGCCTGAAAAATTCGTTCCGTCATAAGATAGTACGGCTTTCAACCTCAAATTAATCACAAACCTCTCAAATAGATCATAATGGCTGTATAAATCACAATGGCTCCAAGTACGGAAAAATCCGTTTTTTTCATTTGTAATAATCGATATTTAGTTCTACCTTCTCCACCACGGTATCCACGTGCTTCCATAGCAATTGCTAAGTCTTCAGCTCGTTTAAAAGCACTTACGAATAACGGTATCAAGAGTGGCACAAATGATTTTACTCTCGATTTAATGGGACCAGTTGTAAATTCAACTCCCCTTGAAATCTGAGCTTTCATGATTTTATCCGTTTCCTCTAGTAACGTTGGAATAAAACGGAGTGAAATAGATAACATTAGTGCGATCTCATGAACCGGCACTTTTACTTTTTTTAATGGTCCTAGTAAAATTTCTATCCCGTCTGTTATTGCTATTGGTGAAGTTGTCAGTGTTAACAATGTTGTCATCGAAACCAACAATAAAAATCGTAATGAAACAAAAACCCCTTGTTCTATTCCTCCGGAATATACATTTAAACCCCAAAAACTTAAAAGGACTTCTCCTTGTTTCGTCCAAAAAATATGTAAGAGGAAAGTCAGTATAATTAAGAATAAAACAGGTTTAAGTCCCTTTAAAATGTATTTGATAGGTACATTTGATAGCATTATAAACACAGCCACAAAAATTAGTGAAATCCCATAAGATAAAAGACTATCTGCCAAAAAAATAACTAACACAAATAAAAAGACAAATACGATTTTCGTCCTTGGATCCAATCTATGAAATACCGAATCTATTGGCAAGTACTGCCCAATAATTAGTTTATCTTTCATACTTCCACCTAATCACTTAAAGAGGTTAAACCAAACTCTTACTTTAATTTTATTTACAAACATTAACCGTTCCTTTTTAAAAACTCTTTTAGGATTTATCTAATACCCTTCTTCTCTATCAATAGAGCTATTTCTTGAATTAGTTCATCCAAATGCATATGCTTTCTTGAAAGTTGAATACCTATCTTTTCTTCAAATTTCTTTTGAAATTGGACTATTTTTGGAAATTCAAGACCATTTTGTTTTAAAAATTCTTCATTTGAAAAAATCTCTTCCGGAGTGCCTACTTTTACAATTTTACCGTTAGCCATGACAACGATTTCATCAGCATATTTCACTGCATCTTCCATACTATGCGTAACCAGAATGGTTGTTATGTCCCGTTCCTTATGAATCTCACTAAACATGTTCATCATTTCTTGACTACCTTTTGGATCTAGCCCAGCTGTTGGCTCATCAAGTACCAATATTTCTGGTTCCATTGCTAAAATTCCTGCAATGGCAGCGCGGCGCATCTGTCCACCGGAGCATTCGAAGGGAGACGTCTTTAAAAAATGAATTCCCAGCCCTACTTTCTCAATCCAATAAGCTGCAAGTGATTCTGCTTCTTCTTTAGAAACGCCAAAATTTATAGGTCCAAAGCAGATATCTTTTTCAATGGTTTCCTCAAATAATTGTTGTTCTGGAAATTGAAAAACAACACCTACTTTTTGTCGAAGTGTTTTTAAGTTTTTGTTTTTTTCATTTGATTGGATGTAATGATCACCCACTGTTACGGTTCCTTCGGTCGGAAACAATAACCCGTTTAAGTGTTGAATAATTGTAGATTTACCGGATCCAGTTGATCCAATAATCGCAATAAATTTCCCTTTTGAGATATTCAAATCAATATCTTTTAAGGCGCGAAATGCCATCGGAGAATCTTTATGGTAAACATAGCCTACATTTTTAAATGTGATTTGCATAATGCTTCCACCACCCCTTCAATGTCTAAGATATCCTTTGATGAGAGGTTTAGCTCAATGCCGTAGTTTCTAAAACCTTCTTGCAATAAAATGGCAAAAGGCAAATCTAACCCTATTTCTTTTAATTCATTTCTTCCAAAAATATCGTGGGGTTCTCCAGTAAATAGAACTTCCCCCATATTTAAAACAATCATACGATCCGCCTGAGCTGCTTCTTCCAAGTCATGTGTAATCGAGATTATTGTCATTTTCTTATTTCGCTTTAATTCTTTCTTCATCTAATATAATTACATCTGGCTCTAGCGCTAGTACGCCAGCAATAGCCACTCTCTGTTTTTGTCCTCCAGACAATTGATGCGGTTCATGTTTAAGGTAGTTTTGCATACCTACCTTATCAATGGATTCCTTTACTCTCTTGAGCATTTCGTCTCTTTCAATCCCTGCATTTTCAAGTCCAAACGCTACATCATCTTCAACGGTTGTACCAACAAACTGGTTATCTGGGTTTTGAAACACAATACCGATTCTCTTCCTAAAATCCCAAACCGTACTATCGTTTAGCAACATATTTTCTAACCAAATTTCACCATGTGATGGTTGGATTAGGCCGACAAGTAACTTGGCTAGAGTCGATTTCCCTGAACCATTATGACCAACAAGTGCAATCCACTCGCCTTTATTCACATCTAAGTTTACATTCTCTAGTGCGTTTCTATTTTTATCGTCATACGTAAAGGTAATATTTTTAAACTTAAGCAATTCCTTTTCCAATTCATCACCACACTGCCTTTTATAACTTAATAAATTTATTGTTAACTTTTTACTTAGATTAACTTATCATAAAAAGCATTTTTCCGATACGGTTCTTCTAGCCAAAAACTTTATAATTTTTCATAAAAAAAACGCTGCACCCCTTCAATCGAAACGAGAGTCTCTACTGAATTGAGCAGCGATTCCATCAGCTTTTCAGCCTGGATTTAAAGGGGTGCTAGAGCTAGACAAACAGTCAAGGTGCATAAACCTCTTAATCATACTCCTAGAAAATATTGAACAGCCTTTCGCAGTTGCTTGCGTAGCAAATCCGCGTATGGTTGTTAACTTTTTCATAGAGGTTGGACGTTTATGCCCGTTTATGGAGACTGACTATCCTAACACTCTTTTCGTTTAAAAAAGAGCTTTAGTAAATCAAATGTTTTACCAAAGCTCTTAAGTTGAATTATTAAACTAATTCAATGATAGCCATTGGTGCGCCATCGCCACGACGTGGGCCAGTTTTCATAATTCTTGTATAACCACCTTGGCGGTCAACATAACGAGGAGCAACCTCAGAGAACAATACTTGGATTGTATCTTGCCCAGCTTCATTTTCCTTCATGTGAAGTTGTGCAACAGCTTGACGACGTGCGTGAATATCTCCACGTTTACCTAAAGTAATCATTTTTTCAACAACTTTGCGAACTTCTTTCGCACGAGTTTCAGTAGTTTCAAGTCTACCGTTCATGATTAATTCAGATGCTAAGTTTTTAAGCATTGAGCTACGGTGAGCACTTAAAACGCCTAACTTTCTATTTGCCATGAGTATTTCCCTCCCTCTGGTCTTATTCTATATTACAGCGAGTAACTATTCTTCACTGCGCAAGTTTAATTGTAGTTCATCCAGTTTCGCTCTTACTTCTTCTAGTGATTTGCGTCCTAGATTACGAACTTTCATCATATCTTCTTCAGATTTACTAGCTAACTCTTGAACAGTATTTATTCCAGCGCGTTTCAAACAGTTGTATGAACGAACTGAAAGATCTAACTCTTCAATTGCCATTTCTAGTACTTTCACTTTTTGATCTACTTCTTTTACTTTTACAAAAGGCTCAGAAGAAGGCTCATCAGTTAATCCTACAAAAATATTTAGGTGATCAATGATAATTTTTGCACCTAATGCCACTGCTTCAGATGGAGTAATACTACCATTAGTAGTAACTTCCAAAGTCAGTTTATCAAAGTTAGTAGTTTGACCAACACGTGTATCCTCTACAGTGTGAGTAAATCTAGAAACCGGTGTAAAAATCGAATCAATCGGAATAACGCCAATCGGTTGATCGTCACGTTTATTCATTTCTGCAGAAACGTAACCTCTACCTTTCTTAGCAGTTAAACGCATTTGAAAATGACCTTTTGATGATAAAGTAGCAATATGAAGATCAGGGTTTAAAATTTCAACATCACTGTCGTGCGTAATATCCGCAGCAGTAATAACACCTGCTTCATTTACATCAATTTCTAAAGTTTTTTCTTCATCAGAATATACTTTAAGAGCTAGTTTCTTCACGTTTAGGATGATTTGTGTTACATCCTCTTCAACTCCAGGAATACTAGAGAATTCGTGTTGAACGCCAAGAATTTGGATTGATGTTACTGCAGCTCCTGGTAAAGATGATAACAAGATACGACGTAGTGAGTTTCCTAGAGTTGTTCCATAGCCTCTTTCAAGTGGCTCTACTACAAAACGTCCGAATCTCTCATCAGCACTTGTTTCAACTGATTCAATTATTGGCTTTTCAATTTCCATCATTACAAACCCCTCCCATGAATAGTCGAATTTTTTTATTTCTTTTATATATCTTACAAAGTGACTATAACAGAACCATTATAGTCATTTATAAAAAATTCTATTCAACTACACACGACGGCGTTTTGGCGGACGGCATCCGTTGTGAGGTACTGGAGTTACGTCTTTGATAGCTGTAACTTCAAGACCTGCAGCTTGCAATGCACGGATTGCTGCTTCACGGCCTGAACCAGGTCCTTTAACAGTAACTTCAAGCGATTTCATTCCATTTTCAATAGACGTTTTCGCTGCAGTTTCTGCTGCCATTTGTGCTGCGAAAGGAGTAGATTTACGAGAACCTTTAAATCCTAGCGCACCTGCACTTGACCAAGAAATCGCATTACCATGATCGTCTGTAATTGTAACAATTGTATTGTTAAAAGTAGAACGGATATGTGCGATACCAGTCTCAATGTTCTTTTTTACGCGGCGTTTACCACGAACTGCTGTTTTACGAGCCATATTAAGTGCCTCCTTTTGCTATTATTTTTTCTTGTTCGCTACAGTCTTACGAGGACCTTTACGAGTACGAGCATTGTTTTTCGTATTTTGACCACGAACAGGAAGTCCTCTTCTATGGCGTAGGCCTCTGTAACAACCAATTTCCATTAGACGTTTAACGTTAAGAGAAATTTCACGACGAAGGTCACCCTCGATTTTTAAACTGTCCATGATTTCACGAATTTTATTTAGATCGTCTTCTGAAATCTCACGTGTACGTACATCTTCAGAAATACCAGCTTTTGCAAGAACTTCTTGAGCTGTCTTTCTACCAATACCGTAGATGTAAGTCAAAGAAATGACGATACGCTTATCACGTGGAATATCTACACCTGCAATACGTGCCATATTATGCGCACCTCCATTAAAAATTTCTAAGGTTTTTGCCCTTTGTAATCGGGCTCTCGTCGAGCTGACACTCCGCTCTTTCAAAAACTCTCTCGGTGCAGCATAGCTGCATTCGAGTGTTTGTTGAAGACGCTCTGTGTCAAAGCACTCGGTTGAGCACCTTTGTATTACCCTTGTTTTTGTTTGTGTTTAGGGTTTTCACAAATAACCATTACTTTGCCTTCTCTGCGAATAACTTTACATTTTTCACAGATAGGTTTTACAGATGGTCTAACTTTCATTGTAATTCCTCCTTATTCGCCCTTCCTATTTTTTATTTAAAACGATATGTGATTCTACCGCGGGTTAAGTCATAAGGAGATAGCTCAACGGTTACCTTGTCACCTGGTAAAATACGAATAAAGTGCATACGTATTTTTCCTGATACCGTAGCAAGGACTTTGTGGCCATTCTCTAATTCCACCTTAAACATGGCATTTGGCAAAGTATCCGTAATAATCCCTTCAACTTCAATAACATCACTTTTAGCCATTTCATTTAATCTCCTTTCCTAACTGCTTTTAATCATAAACAAGTATTTTGTTGAATTTTCTCTAAAGATAAACTATTCATTAACTTATGTTAATTGATCTAACAGTTTCGTAATATCTTCAAATACTTTTTCAATCGCTTGCTGTCCATTTACATTACGTAATATCCCTTTTTCCTCAAAAAAAGTCAAAAGAGGCACAGATTGATTGATATTTACATTCAAACGGTTTAATACTGTTTCTTCATTATCATCAGCTCTTTGGTATAATTCGCCACCACAACGGTTGCAAACATTTTCCTTTGATGGAGGATTAAAGATTAAATGATAGGTAGAGCCACAAGACTTACAAATCCTACGACCAGTGAGGCGAGCCATTAGTTGTTCCTTATCAACATTGATATTTAAAACAAACTCTATACTGCGACCTTGATCTTTTAAAATTTCATCCAAAGCTTCTGCTTGAGGTACCGTTCGTGGAAAACCATCGAGCAAAAACCCTTTTTCACAATCTTTCTCAGCTAATCTTTCACGAACGATTCCAATTGTTACTTCATCAGGAACAAGTGCTCCAGCGTCCATGAATTCTTTTGCTTTCTTTCCTAGATCTGTTCCATTAGCCATCGCTGCACGGAACATATCACCAGTTGAAATATGTGGAATATGATATTTTTCTACGATTCTTTCAGCTTGAGTACCCTTACCTGCACCAGGTAAACCCATTAAAACTAAATTCAAACTAATCACCCTTTCCCTACCGACTGAGATTACTCAGGATTGGGTAGGCGTCAGCACAGCCAGAAGACTGGTTAACGAAATAATAGGTTAGGGAACTTTTAAATAGTCCCCAAAGCCTTTTATTTTATAAATCCTTTGTAGTGTCTCTTTACTAATTGTCCTTCTAATGTTTTCAGTGTATCTAATGCTACACCAACTACGATCAGTAAGCTTGTTCCGCCGATTCTTGCACTTGTTGGCAAACTTGCAAATGTTGTTAACAAGATTGGAAGTACTGCTATCACCGCTAGGAAGATTGCACCAACAAATGTTAATCGTCCTAAAACTTTAGAGAAATATTCTCTTGTTGTTTTTCCAGGACGAATTCCTGGGACATAACCACCTTGCTTTTTCAAGTTTTCAGATATTTGTTGAGGATTAACCTGAACAAATGCATAAAAATAAGAGAAAGCAAAGATTAAAGCCAAGTAAAGTGTCATACCTAATGGTTTAGAATAATCAAAGTTCGTTTTCACCCAATCTGCAACTGCATTTCCTTGGAAGAAAGATGCAACCGTTTGTGGGGTAATAATGAACGACACTGCGAAGATAACGGGAATAACACCTGCAGAGTTAACTTTCAAAGGAAGGTGAGTATTATGACTACCAACACCAATTGAAGAATCTCCACCAGTTACTCGTTTTGCATATTGAACTGGGATTTTTCTATTTGCTTGTTGAATAAAGATAACTCCAACAATAACAGCTATTATTAAAAGAATTATTCCAATAATAATAAGAATGTTAATAAATAATTTATCACCAGCGTTTTTAATCATAGTTTCATAAATTTGGTTAATAGTTGTTGGGAATGTTGAAACGATACCAGCAAAGATAATCACTGAAATACCATTTCCAATTCCGTTAGATGTAATTTGTTCGCCTAACCACATAAGGAACGCAGTTCCTGCTGTAAGTGTTAATGCAATTAACAAATATGTCATTACAGTTGGATTTGGGATAAGCATCCCGTTTGCAAGATTATTAAATCCATAAGCCATACCAAATGCTTCAACAAAACCTAAAACTATTGTTCCATATCTTGTAACCTGTGCTAATTTCTTGCGTCCTACTTCTCCTTCTTTTGACCATTCTGTAAATTTAGGTACAACATCCATTTGAAGGAGTTGCACAATGATAGAAGAAGTAATGTAAGGCATAACTCCCATTGCTAGAATAGAGAAATTTTTTAGAGCCCCACCACCGAAGAAGTTTAGTACACCAAATGCGGATTGGTCACTAATTTTCAGTACATTAGCGTCAACACCAGGTACCGGAATAAATGTGCCAAGACGATAGACTACTAACATGGCAAAAGTAAAGAATAATTTACTTCTAATATCCTTTACACGCATAAAATTACCTATTGTGCGAAACATTAGATCACCTCTGCTTGTCCGCCTGCCGCTTCGATAGCTGCTTTTGCTGCTGCCGAGAACTTATGTGCTTTGACAATTAATTTCTTTTCTAAAGTACCATTTCCAAGAATCTTAATTCCAGCTTTTGCATTCTTAACAATACGTGCTTCAATCAATAACTCAGGAGTAATTTCGATACCTTCATCAAAGCGGTTTAGTGTTTCAAGGTTTACCTCTGCATATTCAACTCGATGAATATTCGTAAAACCACGTTTTGGTAAACGACGGAATAAAGGTGTTTGACCACCCTCGAATCCTAGGCGAACACCGCCACCTGAACGAGCGTTTTGACCTTTGTGACCTTTACCTGCTGTTTTACCTTGACCAGAACCAATACCACGTCCAAGACGTTTTCTTTCTTTACGAGAACCTTCTGCAGGTTTTAGTTCGTGCAATTGCATACGTACACCTCCTCATTCTTACTTATAAAAAAATAAGTTCCTTAAGTCTATTTTGCTTCTTCAACTGCTATAAGGTGAGAAACCTTGTTGATCATACCGCGAGTTGCAGCATTATCTTCTTTAACAACTGATTGACCAATTTTTTTAAGACCCAAAGCTTCGACCGTACCTTTTTGTGATTCAACACGACCGATTAAACTACGAGTGAGGGTAATTTTTAATTTATTTGTCATTCTGTTTCCCTCCTTATCCTCTAAGCTCTGCTAAAGTTTTTCCACGTAATTTTGCAACATCTTCAGCGCGTTTTAGCATTTTAATACCTTCGATTGTTGCGCGAACCATGTTGATTGGCGTGTTAGAACCTAGTGATTTAGATAGGATATCGTTAATTCCAGCTAATTCAAGTACGGCACGCACTGGGCCACCAGCGATTACCCCTGTACCTTCAGAAGCAGGTTTTAAAAGAATTACGCCAGAGCCAAAACGTCCTTGTACTTGGTGAGGAATTGTTGTTCCAACCATAGGTACATTGATTAGGTTTTTCTTAGCGTCTTCTACAGCTTTTTTAATTGCTTCAGGAACTTCTTGTGCTTTACCAGTTCCGAAACCAACGCGACCGTTTTTGTCTCCAACTACTACTAGAGCAGAGAAACGGAAACGACGACCACCTTTTACTCAGTGATTCCTTTTTCGATTGCACGTTTTGCAATTAAAGCACCTACAGCTACAGCAGCGTCAATATTTCCTGTTGATTCAACAGAAAGTTCTTTTTCCATTGTTGATGCGCTTGCAAGTGTGATTCTTTTTGAATCATCAATTAATTGTGCGTAAATGTGCTTGTTTGAACGGAAAACGTTCAGTCTGGGACGTTGAGTCGTGCCAGCAAGCTTAGATCGTACTCGACCATGTCTTTTCTTACGAACCGCATTTTTATCTGCTTTAATAATCATTTACTGCACTCCTTTCTTAAGGTGCCAAGTCGAATGTTCAGTTACCATGCAACTGGACCGAGAAATTACTAGCAATAGGCTCAAACAGCGAACCTGCAAGGTTTCTCGGGAAGTTGTCGAGGAGTTGTTCGACGAAGCCCGATTTTATGATTATATTTTATACTTGTTATAAACCATAGCCTAACTAGTTGCTTAGCAACTAGTTTAGCGATACGCGGTTTATTATTTTTTACCAGTTTTACCTTCTTTACGGCGTACGAATTCGCCTTCATAACGAATACCTTTGCCTTTATATGGTTCTGGTGGACGAACGCCACGAACATTAGAAGCAAGTGCACCAACTTTTTCTTTGTCGATACCTTTGATAGTAATTTTTGTGTTCGCAGGAACTTCTATTTCGATACCAGCTTCTGGTTCAAATTCAACTGGATGTGAATATCCAACGTTTAAAATTAATTTATTACCTTGTTTTTGAGCACGGTAACCTACACCGACAAGCTCAAGGTTTCTTGAGAAACCAGCTGAAACACCTTCAACCATGTTTGCTAATACAGCACGTGTTGTGCCATGCAATGCACGATGGTTCTTCTCATCAGATGGACGAGAGATCGTAACGATGTTTCCTTCAACACTGATTGTGATATCAGCATGAAACTCACGGCTCAATTCACCTTTAGGCCCTTTAACTGTGTAAACATTTCCTACGTTAGAAATTGTTACTCCAGCAGGGATTTCGATAGGTTTTTTTCCTACACGGGACATCTTGTGCACCTCCGTTCATTCATTTGTTGATTACCTGACTTTAGTTACTGCTTGTCTCACTTCGTTTCGATGCAGTTACTCGCCAGGTTCCTTCTGCTTGCTACTCACACTGCACTTTGGCTTGTGTTTATAGAGGCATTGGTTACCAAACGTACGCTAGAACTTCTCCGCCTATATGTTTAGCACGAGCTTCTTTATCAGTGATTACACCTTCAGAAGTTGAAACGATTGCGATTCCAAGACCGTTCAACACTCTAGGTACATCGCCAGTTTTCGCGTAAACACGAAGACCTGGTTTACTGATACGTTTAATACCTGTGATTACTCTTTCGTTATTCGCTCCGTATTTCAAGAAAATACGTAAGATACCTTGTTTGTTGTCTTCGATGTATTCAACATCATTGATGAAACCTTCGCGCTTTAAAATTTCAGCGATTTCTTTTTTCATCTTAGAAGCAGGAACTTCTAACTTCTCATGACGTACTACGTTCGCATTACGAATGCGTGTTAGTAAGTCTGCAATTGGGTCTGTCATAACCACAATGATAACCTCCTTCCGTTTTAAAAACGAT
>JARBTR010000007.1 GCA_029240105.1 Caryophanales bacterium
AAAGGGGTAACTAAGAATGGTTGATAAAGATAATTGGCGACTTCAAAACCAAGAAGAATATTTAATAGGTAAAAAATTGTCATTTAAAAAATTTACTCCAACAATAAACAGTGACCACGAACATTGTGAATTTTGTACAAAAAAAATTATGGAAAAAGATAATCCTGATGTGGACAAAGATGGTTATACAACAGAGGATGAATATTATTGGGTATGCAAAGTATGTTTTATTGACTTCAAGGATTTATTTAAATGGAAGGTATGATTTGTTCAGCTAACGGGTGCTTAGTCGAATAAGAAAATTAAAATAGGAATTAGATCGTTATTTGACAAATCGTTTAAGTTAAAGGGGTGCAATATTAATTGATAGAAAATAAGAAGAAGAGTGTGGATAAGGCACTGATAATTTCACTTACTGTTCTTTTATTATTTATTGGTCTTATAGGATATGGTGTTTATTGGGCATTTTTTGATGTAAACAGATTGCCAACAGGTGAATTTCTTACTGAAGAAATATCTCCAGATGGAACCTATACATTAAAGGCATATCGTTCAAGTGGCGGTGCTACGACAGATTTTGCAATACGTGGTGAATTAGTATTTAACAAACGTAATGGTAAAACAAAAAATATCTATTGGAATTATCATGAAAAAACCGCCAATATTAAATGGATTGATAATGATACTGTGGTAATTAACGGGCAGTATCTAAATGTTCCTAATGAAAAATTCGACTATAGAAATCCATGATAAGTTCCTATAGGTATGAGAGAAGTATATATTCTTGTAGTTAACTTAGAAATGAAGGTGCAATATGGAATGGAATGAAGTGAAAACAAATGATGATATAGAAAACTTGCTGAATTTATTTGGAGGTTTCCATGATAGTTGCTTAAAGGAATTATATTTATGGACAGGTAGCTACGTAAATGAAAAATTATCAATGGGTATGACACTGGGTACTAATGTAAGAATACTTTTTCAAAGACAGTTTATAAACCCATCTGCTATAGAGTTACTATTTGAAGATGTTTCACAAGTTCACATGACACCACCACCTGAAAATTATGATTCAATAATATACGGAGCTTCCTTGTTGATTGAAGATGAATTATTTTATTGGGCGGATGTTTATGATTGGATGCCAAATGATAATATTGAAAATGAAGTAAGTTGGATTTCATCTAAAAGACTTAAATGGAGAGATGTTAGTTCATGGATGGGAAAGAAAATGAGATATGGTGTGATAAGTGAAGATTGATCTAATTAAGCAATGCGATAGTTGGAGAAGAAAATCAATAAGGGATTTCAATCGGATTTCAATAACCAATTTGACTCCACTTTTTGAAAATAACTAAAGTTTAAAAGCTTTTATAATAAATTAAAATTATTAAAAACCTCTTATAATGGATATTTTTCTTTTTTAAATAAGCCCTCTCAGAACTCAAAATCGTGTTCCGTGAGGAGTGTCGGTTCGACCCCGACCACCGGTATCATAAGAAACACCAAGGGTATTAGGCTCTTGGTGTTTTTTTGTTTGAAATAAATTTAAAACTTTAAATTCCAGCTTGACTCAACTTCTTAAAGATTTTTGCTGAATGACACCCAGAATAACATAGAAAATACAAGAATAAAAAACATAAATAGCCTAGAGGAATAGTTACTTTTGAGATCACTCATAATAAAGTTATGAAAGGCGGTTAATTAATGGAAAAGAT
This sequence comes from Caryophanales bacterium, assembly GCA_029240105.1. GTDB lineage: Bacteria > Bacillota > Bacilli > JARBTR01 > JARBTR01 > JARBTR01. The sequence continues at coordinate 1,719 of JARBTR010000007.1, forward strand.
AAATAAGCCAAAGAACAGTACACAAAAGAATAGTCAAAAAGTGCCTAACAACACAGTGGGACGACCTATTTTAAAACCTTCTAATCAAAAAGACAACTAAATTAACCAAAGTAAAAAGAAAATTGGTTAGACAAAAAAAGGTGGAAAGATTTTACCTACCTTTACGCCATTGTTTACGACGACTCAAAATCGTGTTCCGTGAGGAGTGTCGGTTCGACCCCGACCACCGGTATCAATAAGAAACACCAAGGGTTTTCAGCTCTTGGTGTTTTTTTGTTGAAGAGGATTTTCTTCTTCAACTAACAGGCAGTTTAGCACAAGAAGACCTTAATACTTTACGCATTTTAAAAACGTTTTATATTGGGAGAGGTGGAACATTTGAGGAACACATCAAAGTCAAGTTTTTTATTATTACTATTATTATTTGGAGCATTATTTTTAGCTGGTTGTACTGGGAATGAGGTTAACTTACAAGATGGGGATAAGCAAATAAGCGAAGAAATGAATGTGATCATTTCTGATTACATTATTCAAAAATATTCATCCTCATATCTTGTTACAGAAAAGCAATTTGAAGTCCACAAAGTATATGGCACAAATGAATCAGATGGGGTAATAAGCGTCTATATGTGGTCTTATTATGGCGGTTTTAATAAATCCACTGGAATAGTAAACCAAGCAGGACACTCATTACCTGCAGTAATTCGGTTAAGTAAAAAAGGAGAGAATTATTCTGTTATTGAATACACAGAACCACAAGACGGAAGTTTGTATCAGTCCTCTCTAAAAAAAATGTTTCCCAAAAAATATTTGAATTTAGCTCAACAAGATAGTGGGAATATAGAGGATTTACAAAAAGAGATGGATAGGAAAGTAAAACAATGGTTAGAAAAAAAGGAGTAATTGTGAGTTGAATTTATTGAAAACTCAAATATTACTACAACGAATTACAATCATTAATGAAGCTATTGAACGGATACAAGCAGACGACAACGCAAGTGGGATTTATATTTTGGAATTTAAAGAACGTCGTTCAAAAGCTTTTGAATTTAAGCAAAAAGAAGATATCTTTTTCAAAAAACTTGGGTATATTTAACATGATTGATCGGATCAGAAACAAAGTGTTAGTGAAGAAAAATAAAGTGGTAAAATAAACAAAATGATAACAGTTAGAGTTGATGAATTACTGAAAAGGGCCCAAGAGCTTACTAAAGACGGCTACGAATTCGTTGAAGTTATGATTATAGAAGAAGAGTATGATGATGAAACACTTCCTTCATCATTGCATTTTTCAGCCTTTGACGGTTTTGGCGGAGGAGTCGATTACGAAGCAATAGATGAAATAAAAATTAGCGCTACTTATAAGTTTGAAGAAGGCAATAAAGAAGATGAAGAATATGAAGGGTTAGAACAATAGAAAAAAACAAACCGATAAAGGAACGAAATTTGATGACAATTACAAAAAAGCAGTTTGAAGAGTTAGCATCAGACCTTTGTGCGATTCGTCATGCATTGGATCAAACAGATGGTGCACAAGGTAATCGCAGCGCTGTTGAATATCTTCATGCATTGAATTACATGAATGACCGCTTTGAGGAACAAAATAAACGTATTATAGCACAGAACGATCGAATCATTGAGTTACTAGAGCAACTTGCGAGTAATGAATCAGAAATAATAGCCTGATAAAATAAACGCCCTGGAGAAAATCCGAGGCTTTTTTTTCTTCAGAGAGATAAGATCACTTTTAGAGGAGAAAAGCTTTTAAAACACTCGTAAAGGCGATTTAAGGAGGATCTTTCAGTTTACAGATGTTTTTACTCTCAGAAAAGATTTAAACGTGCTGTTTTTTGGGAACAGAGCCTAATTATCTTCTCATATAAAGTTGGAGCACTTAAACCAGAAAATGAAATTTATCAACTTGGACTTAGTAAAATGAATATAAAGGCAGATGAGTGTTATTTTGTTGGTGACGGTGGTTCTGATCCTCAGTTTTGATAAATATCATTACCAATATTTATCAATAAACTAACCCTGGTTTTATCTGACTTGATTTGAACAAATTTACGAGAAAATACCATTGAAATAGCTAGGTCATGTCATTATAGTCATGATCTAGCTATGTTTCGATATTTTAACCACTGATCTTTTCGATATGGAAAATCATCTTCGTGAATCTTTGGTTTTTTGAGTCGTCGTTAAGTAGCCAAATGTTATTAGTGCCTTATTAATCTCATCATCAGTTCCAGTACTTTCACGAATCTTATGCTCTATTCCTTCAATCCATTCTGGAATTATTGCCTTATAAAAATCGCGTTTTAAACAGGTAACCTTTTTGGGGGTAAGAGAATAGCTCCATGTAAAAACTGGTAAGGTGTTTGAAAGTATTGTGGATATTGATGAAGGATTAGAGGTTGAAAAAGTATCACTTAACATTGAGATTAAAGAATAAGAAAAAGTTAATGATCAATAATAAAATCGCTTTTTTCTGCATGTTTTTGGATATGGTAAACAATACAGAGATAGATAAATCAATCTTTTTATAATAGTAAATGATTGGTATAATACTAGATATATTTAATAATAAACATAGAACTAATGTTGTAAACGATAAAAATGTATTGATTAGTTTGTTAAATTATAAGACCATAGGGATAAATCTAATAATGGAAGAAGATTGCAAAGAGTATTAAGATCTATACATTATATTAATAAAGAAGAAGCTTGAAGAAGCCACAGATAAATTAGAATACCTAAGGATTATTACAAATTTAATAGGGTTGTATTGGGTACGTATAATAGAAATTTTAGAAGAAATTATCACTTTAATTAAAAGAGATTCGAAATCTTGGTGGTAAGTTAGAATAAAGGTATAGCGTATGATTTTGATGGAGGCATTGTAATGGATAATATAAATAAAGAAGATTTTATATTTAAGAATACAGTAGATTGCCCTGTTTGTGGTAGTAAGGTTGATGTGCTTTTAGTAAAAACAAGCAGTTTGAGAATAAAAGGTAAGGACAGCGACTTTTATGTAGAATATGAGCCTGTAAATCCATATTTTTATGATGTATGGCTTTGCAATATTTGTGGCTATGCTTCCATGAAATCAGATTTTAAAGAGGTAAAGTCTTATCAGATAGAAAAAATAAAAAATGAAATATCAACAAAGTGGCATTTCAAAACATACGGGAATGCCTATAGTGCAGATGAAGCTATAATAAGACTTAAATTAGCGTTATTAAACTATGATGTAGCAGGAGCTAAAGAAAGTAAAAAGGCTATGGCATGTCTAAAAATTGCTTGGTTGTATAGGTCAATTCAAGATGAAGAAAATGAGACTTTATACATAAAAAAAGCTCTTGAAACCTTCAAAGAAGCATACTCTGTTGAGGATTTCCCTATATGCGGTATGGATAAATTTACTACCATGTACTTAATAGGAGAACTTCATAGAAGAGCAGGAAATTTTGACGAAGCTTTAAAACAGTTTAGTTATGTAATGACCGCTCAGGAAGCTAAAAAAAAGTTAAAAGAAATGGCTTATGACCAAAAAGAACTAATAAGAGAGATGAAAATAGAAAACGAACCTAAAAAAGAAGATGACCTTCAAAATGATATTTCTGAGGGAACGAATAAAAAACAAGGGTTATTTTCAAAATTGTTTAAATAAGGAAAGTTATGACCAGTAAGTTCGCCCCTTCCTCCGTTATCAACAAGAAACACCAAGGTTTTTAAACTCTTGGTGTTTTTTAGTCTATTTTTTTAATGTATCTAATTCATCATTTACTTCTGTTATTTCATTTCTAAGAATTTTCATTGCCCTTTTAAGCTCGTTTTCAAGTTCATCTTTATATTGTTGGAGTTGAATATACTTTTCTTGTTCTTCATTAAAAATAGCAACATTGTCATTCCAAGTTTGTAAATCTTCTCTTTCCATGGCTTTGAGATCATCACTTGCTAGGTTTTTTAAAGCGAAAGAAGAATTATAAATATCATTATACACTGTCATTAGTACATTAAGAATTTTGAACAAATTTTGATCAAAGCATACAGGATCAAAGGTGCCTAAATGCGAGTAATACCAGCTGTCATATTCATATAGATGTGAATAATAGTTATAATTCAATTTTGCAAAATGTAGATCGTTTTGAAATTCAGTTTCATTAACTGCATCTAAAGCATCTAAATATGCATTTCTATTAGGTGCTGTTGTAGCTAATGAAATAAAATATTCTTTTCCTTTTGAAAGTGAGCTATCCAATAGATCATGTTTTTTAGTTAAAGTTATAATTTTTTGCTCTATTTTCACCTTGTGCTGTTTTTCCTCTTTCCGATCATTATTATAGCTTCTTATTTGTATAAAAATTACCGTTGAAACCAAGATTGATGCGACAACTATAAAAATGAACCAACTCTTTTTTTTAGTTTTATATGTTGTATTCCTGCTTTCAAAGCTTTCTGAAAACTCATCATTACTTTTAATAGAGACGGTATCCTGAACTTTTACTCCTAATAAATGCACATTTTCATTAGTAGGCTTTTTTTTGAAAAGGTTATTAAACATATGGAACTCCCCATTTATTTAAATTTAAATAAAATTAATTAATCAAATAATTCACACTGTGATTATACCAAATGATTCCAATATATTGTGGATAGACGCTTATGCTTGTGGTTTTTATGTTTTTCAAATAAAACCATTTGACTCCTTTTTAAAAATAAATATGTTTTTGATTAGGACATGAATTTTTTAAAATATAAGAATGCAAAAATATCTAAAGTAAAATAAATATTTACAATATTTACAAGTAATGAGAAGATGATAAAAAATTAAGAATGTTAGGTGATAATAATTGAAGAGATACGGTTTAATTAATATAGTTTTTCTTGTTATCTTTTTTTCCGTTTTCATTCTTGCCGGTTGTGGTATTCAGAAAAATCTTATTAAAAAGACTGCTAGTGAAAGTAAGCTAACACTTAACCTAAATGAAAAAGTTTCAATTCTTCAATATTTTACTTATGAAACAGATACAAATGGTGTTGTTTTAGGAGAATTTGTTAGTGAAAATGCATCAATTGTTACTATCAACAAAAAGGGATTATTGAGAACACTGTCTGTTGGAAACGCTGCAATATATTATGAAGACAAAAATGGAATCAAATCTAATAAAGTTATGGTTACTGTAACAGCACCGGTTGCTACAATTTACCCAAGTATTACCAAATTATCAGTGGGGGAATCTTCAAAATTACAATTAGTCTATCCTAATATTTTTGATAGAGAGAAATCAGGTGTTTGGAGTGTTCAAGATCCTAGTGTTGTTTCAGTTGATCAAGAAGGTAACATTAAAGCATTAAAGCCGGGCTCAACTCAAATTATTTTTTCAGAAAGAGATATTACTAAAGTGACACTGGCAACTGTGATGGTACTTGATAATGTAAGTATGAAAGATAATAACAATACTGGAACTTCAAAAAATATTTCTATCTCATTAGATATAAAGGACTTAGAAATGAAGGTTTATCAACAACACCAGGTTAATGTTATTTTTCCAAAAGGATACACGGGTGATAGATCAGGAACTTGGAAAAGTGAAAATCCTAAATTTCTTTCAGTTGATTCAAATGGACTTGTTACCAGTAAAAGTTCTGGTGGTGGAAAATTGGTTTTCACCAGCAGTGCTACAGGAGCTGTTGCGAGTACCATGATTTATGTTATACCAGAAACTGAAAGGGAAAAGACTATTGAGAAAGATGGTACAGTGGATATCAAGGTTGGAGAGTATTTAAAAGTATTTCTATCTGTTGATGGAGAAAAAATTCCTTATGAGGAATGGGGTCTTTTATTGCTGAAGAAACAACTTTCTTTCCTTTAGGTAATGAAATAGTAACTTCGTATAAAGGAACTTTATTGGGTTTGAGACCAGGAACAATGGTTTTAAAATCTAATAAATATCAATGTAAAATGACTATAATAGTACACTAAAGATTTAGGTTTAAAAAGCTCTGTTTAACATTTTCCCAATCCAAAAATTATTATTATTTCTAGAATAATAGATTTGGTTTCAATTTGGGAACATACATAATATATTGTCAGTGGTAACCTAAAATTATATTAAGGTATCCTCTCATATAAAATACATCTTTACTAAAATTAGCTTTTTGACTTTGGGTACTTGGAGATAATTTATGATTCTAGTAAATTATGATAGTAAAACGTATACAACCCTGAGAGAAAAGAAACTTTATCTTTAACACTTTTAAAAGGTTGGTGCTAAATGGTTTTTGCTATTTTTGCCATATTTGCAATTTCGCTGGTTTTGCTCGTACATTATTATGTCGGAAGACGGTTTTTTCAATGGATTAAATTATTTAATCCATCTTTTCCTACTTTATTTGGTTGGGGGATTCTTGTTTTCCTCATCTCTTGTGTCATTTTATCGCATGTGTTACCTACTTCATGGTTTACCAGCCCTCTTGCTTGGGTTGGCAGCTACTGGTTAGGAATTCTTTTTTACACATTGCTATTCCTTTTTCTCTTAGAGTTCATTCGCATTCTTTCCTTGGTAAAATTAATTCCTAGAACATGGATTCGAACGAAGCGAATGCAGTTTGCTGCTGGTATCATTGGCTTGTGTTTCATTTTAGGCATTGTGTCGTATGGAAGTTTTCATGCGAATCAAATTAAGGTAAATAAATATGATATCTCTATTAAAAAATCAGAAACACAGTTAGATAGCTTAAAACTAGTAATGATATCAGATATTCATCTTGGCTATGTGCGTGGAGAAAAAGATATCAAAAGGATTGTAGAAAAAATTAATGCATTGAATCCAGACATTGTTTGTATTCCTGGGGATATTTTTGACGGAAATGCAGACGCATTGAATAAACAGGATGAAACAATCGAGCATTTAAAGAAGATCAGAAGTAAATATGGTGTGTATGCTAGTCTAGGTAATCATGATGCAGGGAATACGTATGCATCAATGATTTCTTTTATACAGAAATCAAACATTCAACTTTTACAAGATGAATCAGTAGTTGTTGATGGGCAGTTTACAATTGTTGGAATGAAGGACTTACGCCCAATTGGAAATCAAGAAAGTAAACGTTCAACTATTAAAAAGGTCGTTTCTAATGTTGATAAAAGCAAACCGGTTATCCTATTGGATCATCAACCTTCACAATTACAAGAGGCAGCTGAAAGTGGGGTTGATTTGATGTTAAGTGGTCATACTCATCGTGGACAAATTTTCCCTTTCAATTATGTAACTCAGGCGAATTTCATGAATGATTGGGGTTATTTAAAGGTGAAGTCGTTACAAAGCGTTGTTACCTCAGGAGTTGGAACTTGGGGACCACCCCTACGAATTGGTAGCAATTCTGAAATTGTGATGATTGATATCAAGTTTGAATAATTTGTAATAAAACTCAAACCTCATCCAAAGTTATTTTGGATGGGTTTTTTTAGTAGGGAAAGTCTTAGAATAGCAAACATTAGGTGGTTTGATGATAAGGTAGGTTTGTTTTCATACAGTTACATGTGTAAATAAACAATTTATATACCTGATACTAACAGTGTCTTTACTTAAGCTGTTTTCTTATTTTTTTTGTAAAATTTCAATAAAATATGTAATTTATCTGTTTGAAGTTGAATTGTTATACATTGTCTTTTCATGTAAAATAATGTCTTGAGCTTTAAAAGCTTGGAACTTTGAAGACCAAATTTTAATTTTTAAAAAAGAGGTATTTACATGAAAAAGATTGTTATTTTAGATGGATTAAAGGTAAACCCAGGAGATTTATCATGGGACGCATTAAAAGCAATTGGGGATGTAACCATATATGATCGCACGACACAGGAAGAAGTTGTTGATAGAATTGGCGATGCGGAAATCATTTTTGTGAACAAGACATACATAAAGAGAAGCACGCTTGAAGCATGTCCGAACCTTAAATTTATTGGAACTTTATCGACTGGTTTTAATGTGATTGATATTGATGCTACAAGAGAAGCAGGCATTGTTGTTTCCAACGTACCAACATATGGAACTGAAGCAGTTGCACAGTTTACTTTAGCGCTTTTACTTGAACTATGTCATCATATTGGCGAGCATTCTGCATCTGTTTTTAAAGGACAGTGGCAAAACAGCATTGATTACTGCTATTGGAATTATCCTTTGATCGAACTTACTGGAAAAACAATTGGCATTATTGGCTTTGGTACAATTGGTAGAAAAGTTGGAGCACTTGCGCAAGCTTTCGGAATGAACATATTGGCTTATAGCCGAACAGCAGATAAGTCGTTTGAAAATGAACACTGTAAATTTGTTTCATTGGATGAATTATTGGCGAATTCGGATGTTATTTCATTACATTGTCCACTGACAAGTGCAACAGAAGGAATGATTGATAAACATGCCATTCAGAAAATGAAAGATGGCGTCCTACTTTTGAATTCTTCAAGAGGACAACTAATTGTCGAAGAGGATTTAAGGGAAGCATTAGACTCAGGGAAAGTTGCTGGAGCTGCAGTAGATGTTGTTTCAAAAGAACCGATTCAAGCAGAGAATCCTTTACTTAAAGCAAAAAACATTATAATCACTCCTCATATTGCATGGGCACCAAAAGAAGCGAGAGGCAGAATTATTGAAACAGCAGCTGAAAACTTAAAAGCATTTTTAGCAGGGAAACCAGTGAATCAGGTGAATCTGTAGGCTGTGAATCTGTAGGCTGTGAATCAATAGTAATGTAGCTATAGACTGGATTTTTAGCAGTGAATCTATAGGTTGAATCTATAGTCAAATCTACATTTAGAACTTAGATAACGGCAAATTAGAAAGTATTTTATATATAATTTAGAGGTTGACTCAAAATGAAATTTGTATTTTCTCCCGATTCTTTTAAAGGTACATTATCTTCCATGGATGCTATAAATCTGCTTGAAAAGAAGGCGGTTGAGCATTTTCCTGTTTGCACTATTGTGAAAGTCCCTATTGCGGATGGTGGGGAAGGGACAGTTGAATCGCTTGTTATCGGATGTAATGGTACCAAGGTACAAGTGAACGTTCTTGGGCCAAATAATAATGAAGTATTGGCTGAATATGGAATTATACATGATGACACTGCCATCATAGAAATGGCGCAGTCATCTGGTTTGCCACTGGTTGTTGGTGAAAAAAATCCACTGTTAACGACATCATTTGGAACTGGTCAAGTAATAAAACACGCGATTGAAGCTGGTTTCCGAAAATTAACCATTGGAATAGGCGGAAGTGCAACAAATGATGGTGGCATTGGGATGTTAATGGCACTAGGTGTTACGTTTTTCGATAAAAACGATCAAGTAATAATTGATGGAATTGGAGAAAATCTTGAAAAAATCTCTAGGATTGATATCAGTGGAATTCATTCAGCACTAAAGGATTGTAAGATAAAAGTTATCTGTGATGTTACGAACCCATTACTAGGTGATCATGGTTCAACCTATGTTTACGGCCCACAGAAAGGTGCGACATCTGATCAACTTTTACAACTAGAGAATGGGATGAAAAATTTTGTTCAGATTGTAAAAAAAGATTTAGGTCTTGATTTAGAAAACATCCCTGGCGCTGGCGCTGCTGGAGGACTTGGTTATGCTTTGGTTACCTTTTTGAATGCTGAACTTGTAAGAGGTATTGATGAAGTGTTAAACCTAGTTCGTTTCGAAGAACTGCTAAATGGAGCAAGTTTGGTTGTTACTGGTGAAGGAAACATGGATAAACAAACAGCGCTTTATGGTAAAGTACCGGTTGGAGTTGCAGAGCGAGCGAAATCAGCAAATGTACCCGTAATAGCTATTGTGGGAGGACTTGCTGATGATATTGATCAAGTATATGAATCTGGTATCAGCGCAATTGTCCCAACAGCAACACGAGCAATGCCACTTAATGAGGTGCTAGAAAACGCACATAAATATTTTGAGGATGCAGCTGACCGAATGTTTAGAATGATTAAGATTGGCAACGGAATGTAAAAAAGTAACATTTCTAGTACTTGAATAGAGTGCAGTAACAATATAGAACTTGAGAATGAAGTGTTTCTATTTTTATTAGACAAAAATCTAATAAATTGAAGATACAGTTCAGAAGTCTCAAGTTCTTTTTTTACAAAGGGGGTACAAATTTTTATTCAAATAAGGATATAAGAAATTTCATTTCTCACTTAGTAATTCAAATACTTGATAAACATCCTTATCACCACGTCCTGATACATTGACTATTATTGTTTGCTCAGGTGAGAGTGTTGGTGCAAATTTCAAAGCATAGGCTACTGCATGTGAACTTTCAAGAGCTGGAATGATTCCTTCTGTTTTCGATAATATTTGAAAGGCTTTAAGAGCTTCATCATCTGTAACAGATACATACTGAGCACGTCCAGAGTCCTTATAAAAGCAATGTTCGGGACCTACTCCTTGATAATCCAAACCTGCAGCAATAGAATGGGCTGGTGCGATTTCTCCATGTTCATCAACCATCATATAAGCCTTAAATCCATGGATAGTACCAGGTACTCCTGTTGACAATGTGGCCGCATGTAATCCCGATTCTAGCCCTTTACCTGCTGGTTCGACACCGATAATTTTTACCGAGGATTCATTGTAAAATGGAGCAAATAAACCAATTGCATTACTGCCGCCACCAACACAAGCTAACAGATAGTCTGGTAAACGACCCTCTTTCTCCATATGTTGCACATGCGCCTCTCTGCCAATTACTTGTTGAAAGTGTCGAACGATGGTTGGATACGGATGTGGTCCAACTGCTGAACCGAGTAGGTAAAACGTTGTATGATAATTTTCCATATAATCAATCAGTGCAGCATCTACTGCTTCTTTTAATGTTCTGCCGCCATCCTTTACTGCTACCACTTTCGCACCTAAAAGTTCCATTCGGAAAACGTTTAATGCTTGTCGTTCCGTATCCAGTTCTCCCATGTAAATTACGCACTCCATACCGAATAGGGCACAAGCAGTTGCAGTAGCCACACCATGTTGTCCTGCACCAGTCTCGGCAATGATTCTTTTGACACCCATTCTTTTAGCCAATAAAATTTGACCTAAAACATTGTTGATTTTATGAGCCCCAGTATGGTTTAGGTCCTCGCGCTTCAGATAAATCTTTGCTCCACCCAATTCTTTAGTTAGGCGCTCAGCCAAATATAGCGGGCTTGGGCGACCAACAAAATCCTTTAAATAGTATTCAAACTCATTAATAAAATCGGGATCATCTTTGAATCGATTAAATGCTGTCTCTAAGTGATCTAGTGCTGGTTGCAAAACCTCCGGTACAAAACTTCCTCCGAATTCTCCAAAGAATCCATTTTTTGCTTGTAACAATTCCATTTTAAAACCTCTTTCTTTTATTATTTTTCATAACATCCTCATTAGGTTTCTAAAGAGCTTTTAAAATAAGAAAACAGACTAAACGCAAAAAACCCCTGCATGAAAATTCATGCAGAGGACGATTAGCATTATCGCGGTGCCACCTCAATTGGTCCTTGCTATATTTCTTAGTTGCAAGTAACCCACTTGTATCAGGTACAAAAAATACCTTATCCTTTTAACGGCAGAACCCGTGTCACTTACTCAAAACTTTTCAGTGAACCTCTCTTAAGTCCATTCAGTAATAGACACATACTAGTTTGCACCAACCACTAGCTCTCTAAAATGTGAGCATATCACGTACTTACTCTTAATCATCGATTTAATTATGAAATTGTGTGAAGTATAGCAGTAATATGCTTGATGGTCAACAATGGTGCTCAATATTAATTGAAAAGAACTTTTTACACAAATGTGTAAAAATCCCTAAAAATCAAAATACATGAAAGTCCATAAGACAAATAGAGTACACAAAAGGTGTGTATATTAAATTTGAAAACTAAATTTTTCATAAAAAACCGCATAAGTGTTTATTTCTGGAGGTTTTATTGTGATTACAGTATTTACAAAAACAATAATCGAAAAGAATAGAATGGACGGGGTAATAAATGAATACCAGTATAACGGAAAAGGTAAGAAAACAACTATTGAAGTCACAGCAAGGTGAATTGGATGCTGTCCTGATGTATAAGGCTCTTGCAGACAAAGTAAAAGATGCTAAATTAAAGGGAATATTCTTGCAACTAGCAAAAGATGAAGGAAAACATGCAGCAATCATTAGAAAAATAACGGGCGAAGTATTAATGCCCAAAAAGTCTAAAGCGAGCGTAATTACATTCATCTATCAAATTTTGGGACTTAAGGTAATTCTTAAACTTATTTCAAACGGTGAGTTCGAAGCAGCAAAGAGTTACATTTCAATTGTTGAGCTATTCCCTGAAGTAGAAGAAATAAGACAAGATGAAATTAAACACGGGGAGACAATTAAGAAATACTTATCCCAATTGTAAATGCATATGTTTAAATAAATGATTGATTTATACAATCAGTTTTTGATACCATATTATAAGAACATCACATTTTCAATTTGAAACCACCATAGTATATAATGAGAATTACAAGGTGGTTTTGAAATCATGATATTTTCATGAAAATTGTTAGAAATCTAACATTTTCAAGGGGATTTATGTGATAATAATGTTTGTATAAATTTGGTTTTAGAAAGGACTGTTTTCTATGAGTAATGGTTTTTTAATCGGTATTAAATGTTTTTTAGGTGTAATTTTAACTGCAATTATTTATGCTGTATTTTTTATGTTTTACAAATCTACACTTGTACACATTATTCTTAATCCGTATGTCGGTCTTGTTACTTTGGTTGTTGTTTTAATAGCTGCATTAGTTGCTGGACTTGTTTTAGCATTCAAATTAACTTCTAAATGGGGTTAAGATTTTAAAAATTCTACTGCAACAAAAAATATTTCATTTATTAAAAGCACCAAGAATAGGGATTCTTGGTGCTTTTTTAAATGGGAATGTACCATTTTTTATAATAAGAATCTTCATACCTTTCTATTAAGCATTGTACAAAAAAAAAAGAATTGATCTGTATAGGGTCAATTCTTTTTTTTGTCCACCACTCATTTGGTGAAGGGATATAAATTAAGGTGAATTTAAGTATTTGGGTTTATAAATTTTAAACGAGAGAAAACTAATCTAAGGAAATTGCGAGAGAATATGAAAGGCAGATTTGAGATAGATGGTAGTACTTGCTAAAAGGATGAGTGATAACTTGCTCGATGAACTTCATTTTTTTGCATACGATTTCATTTATGTTTGTTTTTATGGAGGATTGAAATGAAGAGTTCTATAAAAAATTGTCTAAGAATTGGACTTGTTGTGGCTTCTTTTTTATGTATCGAATTTATGGGTCAACATTTTTCACCAAAAGAAAATGTAAAAAATGAAAATAAACAAGTTAAGTATGAAACAGCAAAAGTAGAGGAAGTTAATGCTTCAGTTAAAGAAAATGAAAAAATCGAGGAAATAATAATTGTTGATAATCAAATAAAAAACAATTCTACTACGGGAAACACAGGCCAAGAAGGTGTAATTCCCTCAATAAATGTATCAGATCATGAACAAAAATATATAATTCCTGGCGTGCCTATGGTACAACAACGTCCGGAGCTTCCAACAGGATGTGAAATCACGAGTGTTACAATGATGTTACTTTACGCAGGTTTTAAGGTGGATAAATGTGAACTTGCTGTTGAAATGCCATATGATAAATCGGATCCAAACAAAGGATTTGTAGGTGATCCATTTAAAAAAAGTGGATGGACAATCTATCCATCTGCCTTGAAAGGTGTTATTAAAAATCGAACGAATTCTTATGTTAATCTAACTGGTTGTAGTAATAGTGATTTGGAGCAGCATATTCAAAAGAGTCGTCCAGTTGCCGTTTGGGGAACATTCATTGGCTTTAAAGTGCACTGTATGTTATTAGTGGGATATGATTCAGAAAATTATTATTTTAATGACCCTTGGACAGGCCGAAGTGCTTGGCCATTAGATAAAGCTACATTCAATAAACATTGGGAAGCTTTGGGCAAACTGGCTGTTTCTTATTAGGAATGATAAGTAATCGGGACTATATACATTGTAAAATTTCAAATGACCTACCATATTAAATCAAACACTGAGTTATAAAATAACTTAGTGTTATTTTTTTGCCTTCTTAATCAGTGTGAAGCAAAGTTTGATTTTAAAATTATGAGTTAGTATAAGATTTGTACAATCGGTCCCAATTCTTAAAGTCTTACTTAAATAAATAGAATTATATGAAAAATTTGACATATAGTAATATTAGTGTAAAATTACACTATATTGGAGGAATTACACATGAATAAACAGGATTTTATACATAAAGTTAATGAAAAAGTTAAGTTGATTCGAGTAGAACAAGATTTTTCTCAAGATAAAATGGCTGAGATTCTTGGTATTTCTAAAAAAACACTTGTAGAAATTGAAAAAGGTCGCAGTTCCTTTACCTGGTCTGGAGCTATTTGTGTGGTGACACTGTTTGAACATAGTGAAATTGTTCGTATGACATTTGGCGAAGATGTGAAAGAAATTATCAAAACAATAGCCTTTACAAACTACCAGGCTGATTATCCAACAACTTTAGGCGGTAAAGTTTGGTGGAGATTGGTTAGTGAGACCAATGGTTTTAAAATACAGCAGAATATTTTATCACAGCACTATCGAATTTTAGACAGTAAAGATCGAAGAATTTGCAGTTCATACGATTTTGAATACATAAAGAAAAGGCTCACTGAACTTGAAAAAATAAAATTGAATTAAATTAAAAACAGCTAAAAAACAAATCCTAGAGTTTAATAAACAAAAGTTATAAGGGGTAAAAAATGAGTTATCTATTTCAAACATATGCATCTTCTTATGATCGTTTTATGCAGATTTTTAAATTGGATAAAATTCAAGATCTCCTCAATTCAATTGAAAATAGCAAACCTAAAGTGATAGCTGATATTGGTGGAGGGACGGGCACTTTAGCAAATGAATTAATTAAATTAGGACATTCAGTTACAATAATAGATCCTTGTCAAAAAATGACGGATATAGCGAGGTTGAAAAATCCGCAAATAACTATAAAAAATATTCTATTTGATCAAGAAAGAGATGATTGCCACTATGATATTGTTATCATTCGTGATTGCCTACATCACATTAAGGAACAGGAAATGATTATCAAAAAAGCGTTTCAAGTGCTAAAACCAAAAGGACATTTGATTATACAAGACTTTTCTCCATACAGCATCCAAACTAAATTACTATTTTTATTTGAAAGAAGTTTATCTGAAAAGGTGTACCCCATTCCTGTTGGGGAACTTGACGATTTGTGTTGTAAAAATGGTTTTACTACAGTTGTGAAACGTATAAACAAACGTGACTATATATTAATAGGTGAAAAAAATGCGTAAACTTCAACTTTATAAAAAAGTCATTCAATTATATTTACATAAACAGTTCGTTACAAGTGTTGATATAGGTAAATCTTACGATGCTATAAGTAAAAACTATGACAATTATTTCTTAGAAACAATGCATCAGTATAACGACAAAATGTTGAGAAATATTTATAAACAAATCCATCATAAAAAGAATCTGAGAGTCCTAGATTTGGCAGCTGGCACAGGACATAATTCATATTTCCTTATAAAACTTCTACAAGATCTTGATACTGAGTTTACTAATGGTTCCTACACGTTCAAAGAACGACTTTCGGATAACTATTCATTTACTTTGGTTGATATTTCCTCGGGCATGCTTCAAAAAGCTTATGAAAAATTAGGGGATCAAGTTGAATATATAGAATCAGATATGCTCAGTTATTTATGTAAATGTGAAAGTGAAAGTTTTGATTTAATTATTTGTTCTTGGGCTATCAAGTATCAAGATCCAGCAAAAATAATCACAGAATGCAAGAGAATCTTAAAGCAGGGTGGTCATTTTGCAGTGATAGTTAACACGAAAAATACACTCCCACAAGTTAGAGAAATCTTTCAAACACTTTTAGAAAGACATGTTTTGACTATAGATAAATTGATGCTGGAATTGCCAAATCCTAGAAATGTTACAGACTTTGAGAATTGGTTTCTAAGTAAGGGTTTTAAAAAAATAACTAGTGGTGCAGGGGCACATGATTTCAAGTTTGATTCCACTGAAAAGTTAACAGAGTTTGTTACATCAACTGGAGCTTTGGCTGGATTTGATAGAATGATTGATTTAAGAAATAAAGAAATTCAAAAAGAAATGACAGAACATTTTAAGCAAAACAGCCTTCAAACTGTGACACATCATTTTGTTTACGGAATATATCAGAAGTAGTTTTTTGGATTACTTATAAAGGGGGCAGAATGTTGAATAAGAAAATGATACTGAAATTAATTTTGAATAGAAAAGCAATTAGTAATTTCATTAAAATACATAAAAAATTCTCTCAATCTAGAAGCTATAAAATCAAAAATGCTATGAAATGTGGTTTAAATGTCATAAAGCATGATCGGCTTGTCTTACATGATGGTCATATTCTAGTAAATTCATTTATTCCGCCCATTACCTCTTTAGCATTTTTAAATATTGCCGAAAAAGTACCTGGTGAAGGTTCAGAATTTTTCGAAAACCATGTACAAGGAAAACGTCTAGCCCCAATTTCTAGCTATATAGCTGTAACAAATAAGTGTATGTATGGTTGTTGGCATTGCAGTGCCAATCGTTTTGTTACAAATGAAAAAGAAAATAACCAGAGTGATTTCAATACAGAACAATTGAAGGAGGTTATTGCTAAATTACAAAATTTAGGGGTAGGCATCATCGGATTTACTGGTGGCGAGCCGTTATTAAGAAAAGATTTAGAGGAAGTAATATCAACAATAACAAACAAAAGCATTACCTTACTTTTTACAACAGGTTTCCATTTATCTTATGAACGCGCAGTTAAGCTAAGAGAAAGTGGACTGTTTGGGATTGCAATAAGTTTAGATTCCATCTATCCGGAAAAGCATGATGAACTAAGAGGGTTTGTTGGTGCATTTGATCATGCGATTACTGCAATAAGGAATGCAAAAAAGGCCGGACTTTATACGATGAGCCAAACCGTTTGTAGAAGAGAAATGATGGAAACAGGCGAAATTTTAGAACTTGCTAAATTCCTTAAAACAGAAAATATTGATGAAATGAGAATTTTGGAACCTTTACCATGCGGTAAATTAAGCAACTCGAATAGTGGTGCAGTACTTAGTTCTAAAGAACAGACAGGTTTAAAGAACTTACATATTACATTAAATCATAATAAGGTTTTTCCAAAGGCTTCCGTCTTTCCATATTTTGAATCAGATGACCAATTTGGCTGTGGTGCAGGCGTACAGCACAGTTATGTCGATACGAAAGGTAACTTTGGTTCATGTGATTTTTTATCAAAGACATATGGTAATGTTTTAACTGAGAATGTTCACGAACTCTGGAAGAAAACGAATAAGGATATGGGTGGCCCAAAATCAAGTTGTTATGCAAAGTGCGGAAGCAATTGTGGTAGTAAACTTCCTAAATTTTATCGATTACTTGGAGGTTTTGAATGAATTTAGAAAGAGGTGTTTTGATTCCATTTCAAGGTTACCAAGTACACTGTAAGGTTTACGGTGAAGGTGAACCCATCATTTGCATTCATGGTTTAAATTTAGACCACAGTATGTTTAAAACATTAAAGGTAAATGAAGTTTTAGATAATAAAACGGTTTTTGCGGTAGATTTACCAGGTTACGGAAAGTCTGACTTTATACCTAATGCGGATTTTAGACTAATAAACAAACTAATCAAAACTCTGGTCACGTATTTCGGATTGAAACAATTCGAACTCTGTGGATTTTGTTTAGGTGGAATTTTTGCTCTCGATTTTTGTATTCGAAATTCTCAGTATGTTTCAAAATTATATCTCATTGAAACGATGATTTATCTGCCGTGGTGGATGAACGCTTGTTTGGTACCGTTTTTTAAAAAGATTTATCAAATAGTATTTAAGAAGCGTTTGTTTCTACAAATGTGTAGATTGCAAGTTTTCAAAAAGTTTGAGATAGATAACGATAATTGGCAAATGGCGAAAAATTGGAATCAAGAAGTAAACAGTTTTTACATTCAAATGATGAAAGAATACGGAAAAAAGGACCATCTGAAACGTAGTGAACAAGTTGTATGTGAAACTCGAATTATAACAGCTCAAAATACGTTTAAAGAAATAAAAAAAACATGCAGCGATCTACAAAAAAATATCCATAATACAAAGATTATTTTGCTTAAGGAAAAGGGGCACTTTGTATATTAGGTAGTACTATCGTATCTTTTTAAAAATCAACTCGGTGTTTTGATGTATATGTAAATACCAATCTAGTTGAACTTTACGATATGGACAAATGAAAGAGGTGTCAGAATTGAAATATATTTACTATGTTTTATCAATGATTCCTGCAGGTTTTTTATTTCATTACTATGAATACGGGCAACGGTTAAAAGGAGAAGAGGCAATATATTTATTTCAAGCTTGGCTTGTATATATCTTAGTAATTGGATTAATGTCTACTTATATTAAAAAGAGTAATGTAATACTGCTATATCAAATACTTTCTTGTATTCTTTCAGTATTGTTAGCTAGGTTTTGGTTAGCTGATGATAGTGCTTGGTTTGCACCATTCAGGAGAGATGTTGTCGTAATACTAACTTCAGGAATAACTTATGTAGGGCAATTGATTATAAGGTTTTTCATAAAGGCTTTTATCGGTAATGTCAAATCATTACTAAGCTAGTTTTTAAATAAAGGCTCTGTTAGTATTAAAAGTTGATTTTGTGTGGCATCCACATTTTAGCATAAAAATGAGGATGCTAAGATTGATAGCTTGTTATCTGGTAAGGAAGAAACTAATACTTCATGATGGAACGAATTAATGGAGTATCTACGAAGTATTTTCAGATGTATTTGATGTAGTTTCAGTTCCTTGACCAAAAAATGGAAGCATATTTCGTAAAAAGAAAATCATGTTCTTTTTGGCGTGTTATCTTGGAACGTGGGAGATGAATAGAACGCTTAGAACAAGAAAAATAGCTTTTTAAAAGGGGGAATATTATGAATGTTAATCGTGTTAAAGTGATAACAGCGCTAATTTTTATTTCTTGTACGATATTAGTCTACTCAATTTTCAATGGGATTCCTTTTGGTAACTATATTGCAAAAACAAAAATTGAAAATTATGTGGAACAAGTATATGGCATAACCGAAGATGTGCAAAAACCACAATATAATTTCAAATCTTCGTCTTATTTAACTAACTTATCTCAAATAAAAAATGAAATTTCCTATGACCTTTTACATAATACAATTTACGACGAAAGAGTTGCTGAAGAATACGGTAACAAATTCCAAAAGGAATACACCGACTTGAAAAAATCTTATAATGCCAATATAGAATTGCCACCCGCACATATTTATACTGTAATTTTAGCAAATGGTAAATATTCAAATAATATTTATAAACTTAAATCCTCTCAAATGCTTTATATTATAGGTATTATAAACCGTGATAAAATCACTTATAAGGATAGCCAAAAAGCACCTTCTAAAATAACTAAAGAAATATTAAACAAATTAAGTAATAACTTTAACGTTACGTCTCTTCAAGTAAGATACACTGACTTAAATGGCTCTTATGAGATAATCGTAAAAAGAAAGAAAACTATTTCCGAAGAGGAATTGCAAAAAAATACATTAAAGATGGATGAAATAGGCGAGGAAGATAAAGTATTAATCCGTGAATTAAATAAGTAGTATCTATATACTTAAAAAGTAGTAACCAATATAAGGTTACTACTTTTTATTACATACAAAACAACTTTTAATACTAACAGAGCCTAAATAAATGTTCAATTATTGTATAAAGATTAGATTGATTTTTTAAGATAAATTGTTCCTTCATAATTTCAACATAAAAATTAGGTAGAATCTGAATGTAAACAAATTTATTGCAAAGGGAGTAAATTATGAAGAAATTATTATTTATATTATCACTTACAACTTTAATGCTTATCCTCACAGCTTGTGGAGATTCGAATTCTAAACAATCTAATTCTAGCGAATCAAAAAATAGCAATCAAACAATTGCACTTACTGTATCTCCTACTGGTGATGTAGAATTACCAATTAAAGAAGTTTCTGAAAAGGCTACCTTTTATACATTCACTTATAACAATATGGAAATGGGTGCCTTAGCAGTTAAGGCCTCTGATGGAACAGTTAGAACTGCCCTTAATACTTGTCAAGTTTGCTTCGATTCTGGTAAAGGATATTATTTGCAAGAAGGCGATAAAGTTAAATGCCAAAACTGTGGAAATCTATTCGGAATTGATGACATTGAATTAGTACACGGTGGTTGTAATCCTGTACCGATTACTGAAGAGTTCAAAACAGATGGCGATGGTACAGTTACCATTTCAAATGAATTTTTAAAACAATCTGAACCATTATTTAAAAATTGGAAAAACTAAAATTGAATTAGATTCTAAGAACCTTGTTGACATTTGTCAAACAAGGTTCTTTTAATTCCATATAAGCTTTATTTTTAAAAATAATTGTCCATTCACATAATATCTACACAATTTTTTGAAATAATGAATTCATAAAATATACGTTCTATTAGAAGGAGAAATAAATGACAGAAAATAATAATGTAATTGAATTCGTAAATAAGACAATTGTTATTGATGAAATGACTTGTGCAGCATGCGAATCCAAAATTGAACGAAAGGTTTCCATGCTGGATGGCGTTTCGAATGCTAAAGCGAGTTATTCTTCCGGTTTATTAAAGGTTACTTTTAATGATTCTGTTGTAACAATAAAGGAAATTTCAGAAGTCGTAGAGAAGTTAGGGTACATCGTTGTAGGGGTAAAAAATGATTCTAAATCCAAAATGCCTGCAAACCTGAATTCTAAGGGGAATGGACCTAAGAATAATGATAACTTTTCAGGGCTTCAAATCATTCAAATTGGTATTGTACTTCTTGCCCTTTTTTTACTAATACAAAGAACAGTTGGTTTCAACTTTATTCCTACCGTTGACCAAAATACAAGTTTTGCAATGTTATTTGTTATCGGTTTGATAACATCGTTACACTGTGTAGCAATGTGTGGTGGTATTAATTTATCGCAATCCATCTCAAAACATCCAAACTTATCAAATGAAAGCAAGTTTACTAAATTGCTACCAAGTTTAATGTATAATGGCGGACGAGTCGTTGCCTACACTGTTGTCGGTGGAGTGGTTGGAGCACTTGGTTCAGTAGTTAGCCTATCAGGTACAGGAAGTGCTTTAGTTTCCATAATTGCTGGTGTTTTCATGGTGATCATGGGCTTGAATTTAATGAATGTTTTTCCGTGGTTACGAAAATTTAATCCAAGAATGCCAAAGTTTTTTGCGAATAAAATTCATTCAGAAAAAAGAGGAAGAGGGCCGTTTGTTGTTGGTTTGCTAAATGGTTTAATGCCATGTGGACCGCTTCAAGCAATGCAAATCTATGCTTTAAGTACAGGTAGTTTCTTCGCTGGTGCGATGTCAATGTTCTTATTTAGTATTGGTACTGTTCCGTTAATGTTTGCTTTTGGGGCAGTCAGCTCGATGTTAACAGCAAAATTCACGAAACGAATGATGACAGTCAGCGCATTTCTTGTCATTATTTTAGGAGTTGTAATGCTTAATAGAGGACTTGGACAAACAGGATTTGCATTTGGTGATTTAATTCCTGGTGGTGCTAAGTATGAAAATGCTGCAACAATTAATGGTAATGTTCAAGAAGTAACAACCACTTTAGAGTCAGGTTCATATGATCAAATTACTGTTCAGAAGGGCATTCCTGTAAAGTGGACGATTAAAGCAGATGCAAGTAATATTAACGGTTGTAACAATGTGTTTCTCATTCCGGAATATAACAAAGAAGTAAAGTTGCAGCCTGGAGATAATGTTGTAGAGTTTACACCAGACAAATCAGGAACATTCCCATACAGTTGTTGGATGGGCATGATTAATAGCAAAATTATTGTAGTTGATGATCTTTCAAAAGCATCTAAATCGTTATCAGGTAGTATTGGTGACTCAAATAACACAAGTCAGGTTAGTAGTCAAACTGCAACAAAACCAACTGAACCAGTCTACGGAGTGGCTACAATTGCAAACGATAAACAAAGTTTTGAAATTGATATAGATTCAAGTGGGTACAATCCAAATGTAATCATTGTACAAAAGGGAATTGAAACAGAATTTAACTTTAATATAAAAGCTAATTCTTGTGCGATTGCAGTTGTATTTCCACAATACCAAGATGTCGTTGATCTATCACAAAATCCTGAAATAACATTCACGCCGGACAAATCTTTTCAGTTTACATGTAGTATGAGCATGTTTGGAGCGACAGTCATTGTTGTAGACAAATTAGATGAGGCAACTATTCAGCAAGTGAAAGATGAAATAAATGCTAATCCTTCACTATATGTTTTTCAAAGTAGTGGCGGCGGATGCGCATGTTGTGGAAATTAAAATAATAGTTCCTTATTTAACGGGAATAGTAAACATAAAACATGGGAAATTTATAAAAAAGGATTTTGTACTATTTCTATAATTGCATTTAAAATTTAGGGTTGAAAAACCCTAAGTTTTAGATTAAAATTATACCATACGGGGGTATCCTATATGAAGAGGTGAAGGAATGGAAAATAAGAAAATTTCAGAAAGTTGCTGTAATGACATTAAATCACACCGCCCAGAAAAGTTAAATCATAATTTAGGATCAAGGCTTAACAGAATAGAGGGTCAGATAAAAGGAATAAAAGGAATGATTGAAAAGGGTACGTATTGTGATGATATTTTGAATCAAATATCCGCAGTACAATCAGCACTTTCTTCAGTCAGTAAAATGCTTCTTGAGAACCATATTAAAACTTGTGTTTCAGATAAGTTGCTGAATGGAGACGAAGAGGTAATTGAAGAACTTATAAAAACTATTGGAAAAATAAAATAGGTTCGATTCATTCACAGATGCAATTGCTTTAAAAAAATAAATTAGTAGTTTCATCAAGTTTTCATCAATGAAAACGGATTTGTAAAATCACACAATTTAAAGACAAAATGGAGGATTTAAAAATGAAAAAGTTTATTCTTATTTTAGCATCATTAACTTTAGCACTATCACTAGCAGCATGCAGCGGTAAATCTCAAACAGGTTCTAAAGAAACTGACAATGCGTTAGAAGCATTTAATTCAATTGTAGAAAAATATCCAGATAAAAAGGGATTTCATAAAGTTTTAAAACACTGGGGTTTTGCACTTCCAGGTGGGGATAAATTTGAGTGGACAAAAGATACATCTGCAAACCCAATTGACTTTGCAATGGTTATGGTAGCAGAACCGTTCTTAAAAGCAGGTTTAGATACAGATAAATTAGACAGTAACTATGTTTTTAAACCATCTGAAATAGAAGAAGGAAAAAAAATTCCGGATTTATTAATTCATCCATTTAACTTAAATGATAAAAAAGAAACTTCTCAAGGTTCTGAAGATGCATTTAGAAGATTGTTAAAAGCAGATAACGATTTAGTTGAATATCACAAAGATTTAAATCACTACCGTCTATTCTTAAATGGTGGATATGAAGTTCAATGGACAGAAGAATTGGGTATGAATAACGCGGATATGTCATTTGTTATTGAAGCGGATCCACTTGTAAAAGCAGGCTTAGATGTTACGAAACTTGAAGGAACTGGTTGGATTTATAAAGAAGCTGAAAAAGACGATATGGGCGACCACCCTAATAGACTTGTAAAAATCTACGATATTAAAAAATAAAGGTAAGTTTTAAAAAAATTGAATCACTTGCTATTTTAAAAAAATGTGTTTTCAGTCAAGCCTCCATATTTAAATTCTTAAAAAGAATTTAAAATGGAGTCTTGGCAGTAAACAAAATTAAATGTTGGTAATCGCGGAGGTTATCTAATGACAACAAAAACATTTCAAATTGAAGGTATGACTTGCTCAGCGTGTGCAAAGGCTGTAGAGCGCGTAACTAGAAAAATAAATGGTGTAGAAGAGGCAAATGTCAACTACGCAACTGAAAAATTAAACATCACATTTAACAACGAAACATCGATTTCTGAAATTCAAGCCACAGTTGAAAAAGCAGGATATAAAGCAGTTTCACTGTCAGTGAATAAGAATTTTAAAATAGAAGGAATGACTTGTGCTGCATGTTCTGGTGCAGTTGAGAGAGTCACTCGTAAATTACCTGGTGTAGAAGAATCAAATGTTAATTTGGCAACGGAAAAATTAAAAATTAAATTTGATCCTGAAGTAGTATCAATTAAGGATATTAAACAAGCTATTGAAAAAGCTGGTTATAAGGCAATTGATGAAGCTGAAGTTCAGGCAGATGCTGTTGATCATAAGGAAAAAGAAATTCAAACATTATACAAAAAATCAGTCTGGTCTTCTGTGTTTGCACTTCCATTATTAATTATTGCTATGGTACCGATGATTTTAGAATATGCAGGAGTAATTGTACCAACTTACATTTCACCAATGGTTTACCCTCGCACATTTGCAGTAATTCAATTTGTACTATGTGTGCCTGTTATAATCATCTGCTTTAATTATTATAAAGTAGGGTTCAGAAACCTGTTTAAACTAAGCCCTAATATGGATTCGCTGATTTCGGTGGGAACTACAGCAGCATTTTTATATAGCTTTTATGCAGCGTATGAAATTTTCTCTGGGAATGTTGACTTTGAAATGTATTTCGAGGCAACTGCGGTTATTCTTGCGTTAATCACAATAGGAAAGTACATGGAAGCAGTTTCAAAAGGGAAAACAAGTGAGGCTATCAAAAAATTAATCGGTCTCGCACCTAAACAAGCGAATATTGTTCGTGATGGCGTTGAAATGCAAATTCCAGTTGAAGATGTTGAGGTTGGTGATATTGTCATTGTAAAGCCTGGTGAGAAATTACCTGTTGACGGTGTTGTTGTTGAGGGAACAAGTTCTATTGACGAATCAATGCTAACAGGTGAAAGTATTCCAGTTGAAAAAAATGTTGGTAGTGCCGTTATTGGAGCAAGTATTAATAAAAACGGGTTAATTAAGTATCGTGCTACGAAAGTTGGTAAGGACACTGCACTCGCACAAATCATTAAATTGGTTGAAGATGCACAAGGATCAAAGGCACCAATTGCACGATTAGCTGATATTATTTCAGGATATTTTGTACCTATAGTTATAGGACTAGCTTTATTAGCTACAGTTGTCTGGCTTTTCGTATTTGGCGAAACACTGGCTTTCTCAATCTCAATTTTTATAGCCGTATTAATTATTGCATGTCCATGTGCACTTGGATTAGCCACCCCTACAGCGATTATGGTTGGTACTGGAAAAGGTGCACAACATGGCGTACTTATTAAAAGTGGAGTTGCGCTAGAGACAGCTCATAAGATTCAAACTGTTGTTTTAGATAAAACAGGAACAATCACCGAAGGAAAGCCTAAGGTGACAAATATAATAACAGCAACCCAAATTTCCGAAGAAGAATTGTTGCAAATTGCAGCTTCATGTGAAAAGGGATCTGAACATCCACTTGGTGAGGCAATTGTTAAAGCAGCTGAAGAAAAAGGAATGGTTATGCTTCCAGTTGATAAGTTCGAAGCAATTCCTGGTCACGGTATTCAAATACAAATGAATAGTAAATCAATTTTACTTGGAAATGAAAAATTAATGAGAGACCGTCAAGTGAGCCTTGGAGATGCTAGTGAAAAAGCAACTCAATTGGCACGTGAAGGAAAAACACCGATGTTCGTGGCTTTTGATGGTCAATTTGCAGGTATCATTGCAGTTGCAGATACTGTGAAGGCTTCTAGTAAAGAAGCAATTTCAAAACTTCAAAAAATGGGCATATCTGTTGCCATGATCACAGGGGATAATCGTCAAACTGCTGAAGCTATCGCTAGAGAAGTTGGTATAGATACTGTTCTTGCAGAAGTTTTACCTAAAGATAAAGCAAACGAAGTGAAAAAACTTCAAGATGCTGGTCGAAAAGTTGCTATGGTTGGTGATGGTATCAATGATGCGCCTGCATTAGCACAAGCAGATGTGGGTATGGCAATTGGATCTGGTACTGATGTGGCAATGGAATCTGCTGATATCGTACTCATGAAGAGTGACTTAAAAGATGTAGCAACAGCTATTCAATTAAGCCGTAAAACTATTGCAAACATCAAACAAAATTTATTCTGGGCATTTGCTTATAATATACTTGGAATCCCAGTAGCTATGGGTGTCTTGTACTTATTTGGTGGCCCGTTACTAAATCCAATCATTGCAGCACTCGCAATGAGTTTTTCATCAATCTCAGTGTTATCTAATGCTTTACGATTAAAGAGATTTAAACCGCTGTAAGTTAAAGTGGGTAAAAAGGATTGTCTTTATAATAATCCAGAACGAGTAAAGTTTTTGTAGGAAATAGAAATTAAGTGTATTTTGCATGAAAATCCACTAGCTTCCCTTGATTCGAGCACTGAGCCTCGGGTCTCAGCTTTCTAGCTTTCATTTGTTAGTCTAGTGGTTTTCATTAACAAAATAACCAAGTAAATTACAACCTTTCAAGTTTAATAATCCATATATTTCTTAGCAGATAGAGTACAAAGTTAAATGTGTACTCTATCTGTTTTTTATTACGAAAAAATGAAATGAATTCATTTCATAATATCTTTCAATGAGAAATCAGTTTATTATTAGTTTGAAGTCACAAGACAACTATGTAATGAAACTATACAGCAAACAAAATGTGACATTTTGAGTAGTTAGTTAATTTTATTGCATTGTAACCATTGCAGTGCAGGAGAGTTAATTTTGTATTATGAGATTGATTCTTATACCGTAGATTGTGAATAATATTGCTGAATATGAATGAAATTGGCCTCATATGTTTGCCCAATCATTTATAATGGTACAATTGTATTTGTTGATTTTTTCCACAATAAATATATTATTTAATTATGTGAATCAAAATCACTATTAAGTAAGCAGAAACCATTCCAAGTGCTTACAAAACAGCTGCCATTTGTCTATGAATCATAAAATTAAAATATAGGAAATTTTATAATGGTTTGGTTACGTTGTTTTTAGAATATGTACTTAAACTAGATGAAAAGTTATACATTAATGGAGGAAAAACCATGGATTATAATGAACAGATGAAAAACCGAGTGAAACGAATTGAGGGTCAACTGAGGGGCATTTTAAAAATGATGGAGGAAGAAAAAGACTGTCATGAAGTTATTGCCCAGTTATCAGCAACAAGAACAGCCATAGATCGTACTATTGGACTTGTTGTTAGCACAAATTTGGTAAAGTGTGTTCAGAATGCTAACGAACAGGATGAAAAATGCACGAAAGAATTAATACAAGATGCTGTAAATTTATTAGTGAAGAGTCGATAAAAAAGGGGTAACAACCTCTTTTGTTTTTTTATTCTCAAATGTAATGCGGTTATCATTGAAAATGGTCCATTCTAGTTACATAAATTTTAATTAATGAATAAAATTGAGGGCTTTCCTAAAGCAATGAGATTGTATCATTGCCCACACATTTTCAATATGATCAAACAATAGGCTAAGGAAATACAATAAACGATAATCCTGATGGAGGTGTACTGATGAATAAAAAGGTATTAATAGTTGGCGGAGTGGCAGGGGGTGCTTCTGCTGCTGCAAGGCTTAGAAGGCTCGATGAAAATGCTGAAATTATTATGTTTGAAAGGGATGAACATATCTCTTTCGCCAACTGCGGTTTACCATATTATATTGGTGGAACGATAAAGGAGCGCAACAAATTATTAGTTCAAACTCCAGATTCAATGATGAAGAGGTTTAATATTGATGTTCGAACTTTTAGTGAAGTCACAAATATCGATCCTATTAGCAAATCGGTTTCAATAAACAGTAAGGAAAAGGGACTTTATAATGAAAGTTATGACTATTTAATCCTTTCTCCTGGAGCAAAAGCATTAAAGCCTCCAATACCAGGAATAGAAAATGATAAAATTTTTACATTAAGAAATATTGAAGATACTGACTATATTAAAGCATATGTAGATAAAAAAGATACAAAGCGTGCTGTTATAATCGGTGGTGGATATGTCGGAGTTGAGATGGCAGAAAACCTATGTGAAATAGGGCTAGAAGTAACACTTTGTGAAGCGGCTCCTCATATCCTTTCTCCGTTTGATTCTGATATGGTGGTTATGGCTGAAAAAGTATTAATTGATAATGGCATTGAACTAATTCTAAATGATGGAGTGAAGGGATTTACTGATTCACAAGACCATGTGGATGTTATTTTAGATAGCGGGAAAATGTTAAAAGGAGATATTGTAATTCTAGCTATAGGAGTTATTCCTGATACTGCCTTTCTTAAAAATTCGGGACTTGAGATAGGTCCAAGAGGACACATTGTTGTAAATGAAAGAATGGAAACAAATTTGGAGGGCGTTTTTGCTGTTGGGGATGCAATTGAAGTAGTGGATTTTATAACCAAAGAAAAGACAGCGATTCCTCTTGCTGGTCCTGCAAACAAACAAGGAAGAATAGCTGCGGATAACATTTGTGGAATCCCTTCAACCTATAAAGGAACACAAGGAACAGCAATTATTAAAGTTTTTGATTTAGTCGCAGCCAGTACAGGAGCAAACGAAAGAACTTTGCAAAGATTGAATGTGGATTACAAGGTAATTTATGTTCATCCTATATCACATGCCTCATATTATCCTGATGCAAAACAAATGTCCCTAAAGTTAATTTTTAATGAAGAAGGGAAAATTCTAGGTGCACAGGGGATAGGATATGAGGGGGTTGATAAGAGAATCGATGTTATTGCAACGACAATAAGATTGGGCGGAACAGTGGATGACTTAGCTGAATTAGAACTTTGTTATGCGCCACCGTTTTCTTCCGCAAAAGACCCTGTAAATATGGCCGGATTTGTTGCACAGAATGTATTAGCTGGTAGATCACATATGGTAGCATGGAAGGATCTGGATAAGGAAGAGTTTGAGGATTTTATTCTTATAGATGTTAGGACTGAACAGGAATTTAATAATGGACATATTGAGGGTGCTGTAAACATCCCTGTTGACAGTTTGAGGGAAAGATTAAATGAACTGAATCCGAATCAAACGATTTTGGAGTATTGTCAAGTAGGCTTAAGAGGATATGTCGCAGATAGAATATTATCGCAGAATGGTTTTAAAGTCTTTAATGTTACGGGAGGTTATCGAACTTCTTCTAACGTAGCATTCAATCCTGAAAAACCAATTAAAAGTGAAGAACAGAAAAATGAAAAAAATTCAAATATAACGGTCGATCCTGATACACAGGTGGTAAAGGAAGAATAGCTCTACCCAAGTAGGGTTTTTTCTCAGTTGTTTACAAAGATAATGCCTCTAATATAAGGGAGATGATTATGTGAAGTCAGATTGCCGTCATATACCTAGGAATATTTTTAGTTCAAACGAGAAATTAATATGTAAAAAATGCGGTAAAAAGATCGTTCCGAAAAAACTAAATTTTCTCATTGTTTTTATTCTAAGTTTTTTGTTAGGTCAGTATATTAAAAACTATTTACACATTCAATTGGGAACATATATTGTATTATTCTTTTTAATGTTTATTTCTATATTTACACTTACAAATTTAATAATTGGATATAAAGAAAGTGACAATTAAGAGTTTAAGCACAATAAAAACGATTATCTATAATCACTTCGCCTTTTTTAATATGAAATTCTTGGGGTAGGGTTAAAGTTCCTTGATATAAAAACCTTTTAATAAAAAACAAAAACTCATGATAAATGAACATTGCCCCAAAGTTTTAGAAATAAAGTGGTTACGATCCAAGTCTGATAAAAATTAACTGTATGTCTTTATTCTTTTCAGACGGGATATCCAATGTCTTTCAGCAGTAAGTCAGTAAAAATGCCTATTGATAAGTCGTTTTTAGACGGTCAATAGGCATTTTTTCTAATTCAATCTCTATTTTAAATGAAAAAAATTTAAAGTATCACACAAATTATTTTTAACTTCTATTTTTCTTATCAACCAGTTTTTTATACCATTTTATATGTCTATGTTTCACATACTCTTCATCAACATATCCTGTAATCATCCCAGGAAGAAGTTTCCGATTTGCTTTTATTAAAAAAGCAGCTAAATGAGCGATGATTAGAAAAATTAAGAAAAAGGTTGCGAAATTATGAAGTGTAGTCGAAATAGTAACAATAGAATGCGGTATAAAAGCAATCGATATATTTTTTATTACCTTGATGATTCCGGTTATGACTAAAATGAGTACTGTTACTCCTATTGCAAGATAGGCTAGTCTCTGCTCAGCAAGGTACTTTTCACTTGGTGGTTCCTCACCCTTTGTGATAATTGCTTTTATTATTTTCCAGGATTCCTTTACATCTCCACGTTTAGGTATCGCATCATACTCCTTTTGGAAGAGATGGACGAACATGTGATAGAAAACGATAAAAATTAGAATAACGGCTCCAACATAATGCATGAGCAATGTGATTGAATAATCACCAAGCCATTCAGCCCCAGGCAATTTAACAATATTATATCGTTTATACATTGGCATCTGTCCAAATCCGCTTATAATCAGTGAAAAAATTGAAAAGGCCGCTCCCCAATGAACGAGACGATTTGAAAGACTTTGTCTATATATTTTCCCATGCTTACTCCTCTTCATGATTATTTTTTTCCCCTTTCAATTTGTTATAGGCAGCAAATCCAGCTGCTGCGATACCTGCAATTGGAGCAATTGCTGCGCTTAATGCCATACCGCTAAAACTGTCAAGCTTATTTTCAATATTTACCTCCATTGTTGGACGACCTGGTTTAAAATCATTGGTTTCCTGTTTCTGTTTTTTTATTGCTTTATCAATTTTTTCAAATGGTACTTTAGATACATAGAAAGTTGAAGTTCCTCCATTTTCTTTGTCTCCATAAACAAATCCAGCTACTTCCTTTGCACGGTTATAGGCCAATTCCCTCATGGATTGTTTAGTTCCAAAAGAAATTGCTCCTTTGGGGCAGGCATTTACACAAGCTGGTTCCTTGCCTACTTTAAGAAGATCGGCGCAGAAATCACATTTGTACATAACACCCCCACCCAAATATTCAGGAGCAAGCTTCATGTATAAACCAACTCCAGCCTGCCTTTGTGGTATATCCCAAGGGCAAACATCTCGACATTTAGCGCCTCCCATGCATTGGTTATCATTAATAACTACAGCACCATTTTCATATTTCTTTATAGCACTAAACGGACAAACGCCAGCACAAGTGGGGTTGTCGCAATGCATGCAGCGCTTTGGAACAAACACTTCTTTAGTTGATCCATTATGTTCAACTACAACTTTATCCACAAAAGTCCAATTGTATGGAGTTAAACGATTTGAAATGTCTTGTTTATCTGACCAGTCCTCATATGTTTTCTGAGGCCAATACGGTTTTAAATGATCGCTATCCACTTTTGGAAATTTATCCTGGTTTTTGGTTCGACAGGCTAATACACAGGCAGGGGTGTCCTTTGCTGAACATCCATCACATTGTGTAAGATCTATAACCGTTCCCTTATCTGTAGAAGGTTTAGTTTGTGCAAAGACTTTGTCAGCTCCAGTCAATAAAACAGTTCCTAAAACAACTGCGCCGCTGGAATTTTTAATAAACTCACGTCTGGTTAATCGATTGCTCATGGCGTCCTCCTATACCCTGTGGGGTATTATTTTTCTTATCTTTATACTACATGGGGTATACGGAATAATCAATAGTTTTTTTAAATGTTGTATAAAAGTTTTTGTAGGGTTTGGTCCTATATTGAAGAATGAAATATGTATTTAAAATACAGGGGAACGAATTAATTTGAAGTTAAAATTGAACATATTTTGTTCGAATAAAAGGAGAATAAATGATTATTTGGTGGTGAGTAGTTTTTTAACATATGCAATAAATAAAACGTTAGAACAAATAGATAATCAAGGGACTAGTACATAAGAATGCTACGAAGGTCAGTCATCTGATAATTTATTTGAAGTAAAGTTTAGTGAAGAATAAAGAGGAAAAGTTGATGAACCATCAAGCTAAAATCGGGAAAAGTTATTTAGCTAATGATCTTTAGTCATGAATAAAGGACAAAACATATTTGTGATTAAATATGTTTTGTCCTTTATATTTTGAAAGTTTTTATTTTGTCTTGATCAATTTAGCAATATTCTTCAAACATACTTTGAAGTTTACTAGCAATTTCTTCGATAGATTCTGTTTTAATTTCCGAACGTTCAACCATTTTAATACATTTGCCATCTTTCATTAATGCAATGGCTGGAGAAGATGGTTCATACCCTTCAAAATATTCACGAGCTCTTTCAGTCGCTTCCTTTTCTTGGCCAGCGAATACTGATACAAGGTGGTCCGGTTTTTTTTCTGATTTTAAAGCAATTGCAGACGCAGGTCTAGCAATATCTTCACCGCTACAGCAAACGGAATTAACAAAAACTAATGTTGTACCTTTCTTTGCAAATGCTAGATCAACTTCCATTTTTGAATGTAATTCCTGAAAACCTTGTTCGATTAATCCTTCACGTGCATTGCTTACTCTTTCTTCCATTGGTAAAAAGTGAAAATCCATTTAAATCCCTCCAGTTTTATAGTTTGAGTTGTTTGGATAAATTATACATTAGTATTTAGTTGAATCAAGTTAGGATTGTAGTTACTTTCAAAACCTAATCTAACTATAGTTTACAAAGAAAAGTTGTGCAAATTATGGAGATAACCATATTAGTAGTATGAAGTTTATTAGCAAAAAAACTATTTTACAAATTTTATCTACTTATTTTCTTATTAATTTGATGTTAAACTAGTTTCTGTGTTTAAACAAATAAATAATTTTAATTTGTAGAATTTTTGGAGGACTGAAATTTGATTAAAATAACTAAATTTCTTAAATGGTTCATTATTGGAGCCATAATTATTTCTGTCTTTACTCTATCCGGTTGTAATAACAATTCTTCAGGCTCGAAAATTAATGCTAAAATTGATGGAGACATTCAAAAAGTAACATCTAAAGTTACATCGAATGGGTATGAAGCCATTACAGTTCAAAAAGGGATTCCAGTTGTATGGACGATTCAAGTTGGAGAGGGAGTTTTAACAAGCTGTAACAACGAGATTATTATTGAAAACTATGATATTCAAAAGAAATTGGCTGTTGGAGATAATATTATTGAATTTACGCCAACTAAATCTGGAATAGTTCCATTTACTTGTTGGATGAATATGATCGGTAGCGAAATAAATGTCCTAGATAATTTGGAAGATAAATAAGGATTATCTTTCTTAATAAACAACTAGTAGAAGCTAAGAGACTCTTAGCTTCTTTTCATGTTGACAGAAATAATCTTTGATATATAATCTATATGACCAAAAAAATAAATATAGTCATATGTTGAAAGGTGATTACTAATGCCACGAGGTTTTACACAAAGTGAAAAGGATCAAATCAAAGACTTACTAAGAAAAAAGGGGCAAGAGTTGTTTGTATCACAGGGACTAAAGAAAGTTACTATTGATGAGTTGGCAAGTGCAGCACACATAGCAAAGGGCTCTTTTTATACTTTTTATAAAACAAAAGAAGAATTATTTCTAGATATTAGTGGCTACTATCAGCAAAAACTGTTTGATGAACTTGAGCCAATACTAGCAGCTAATCTTCCATCAAAGAAAAGAGTAAGTCTATTCTTGAAAACTGCATTAGAAAGAATGAAAGATTATCCTTTACTTGGAATGGTCAACTCTGAGGTTGTTGAATTACTTTATCGGAAATTACCACAAGAAAAAGTAGATGCAGAGTTAAAAGACGATATATTACGTGCTGACATTTTTAAGAAATATAACATCCATTTTCATTATTCAATAGAAATTGTTATTAAAACACTTCAGATTGCAGTCTTAGCTTGTATTCAAAACCAATCTGATCATGATAATTCTCAGGTTGTTGAAATCTTAATTGAAAGTATTGTAGAAAAGGTCGTACGTGATGATGAAATATGTGATTGAAACGAAGAGTATTTCTAAAAAATTTGGTGATCACTCTGCTGTAGATGGTGTTTCCATTGCTATTTCAGAAGGCGAAATTTATGGATTCTTAGGATTAAATGGCGCAGGTAAGACTACTTTAATTCGCATGTTATTAGGCATGATAAAACCATCAAATGGCAATGCATATATTAATGGGGCTTTGGTTGAGACAACAAGCTGTAGGCTCTGGAATGATGTTGGTTATATGGTAGAGACACCCAATGCATATCCAGAGTTAACAGTTTATGAAAATATTGAGATATTTAGAAAACTTAGAAACCTAAAAAATAGTGAATCAACAGAACAAATAATTCAAAAACTTGGTTTATCCCCTTATATAGGTAAAAAGGCAAATGATTTATCACTGGGTAACAAGCAAAGATTGGGACTTGCAAAGGCTTTAGTGCATAGACCAAAGATTTTAATCTTAGATGAGCCAACAAATGGTTTAGACCCTGCTGGAATTGTTGAGATTCGGAATTATTTGAAAGAACTCGCAACAGAGTTTGGTGTAACTATCTTGTTATCAAGTCACCAACTGAGTGAAATATCAAAAACAGCTACTAGGATTGGGATCATCCATCATGGGAAAATAGTTAGTGAATTTAAAACTAAAGAGTTAGATTTACTTCAGAATAAAAAACTTTGGATTCATACTACAGATAACATTTTAGCAAACTCGGTATTATCTAGAAATGGATACAAGTCAGTGTTAGTTGATGGACAATTGTGGTGTTCTGACAAGAAAGCTCTCACTTCACCAGAAGAAATTGCGACATTACTTGTTAACAGCGGCTGTCCGCCAAAATCATTACAAACAGAGTCTGAGGACTTGGAATCACAATTTTTAAGACTAATCGGACAAAAGGAGGCCATAATATGACCAATTTTAATGTCGTTGTTTTGACTGAATGTCAAAAAGTGATAAAGTCAAAGGTTTTCATTATTTCTATTTTTGTCATACTACTGCTCCCGTTTATCTGTAGTTTATTTATGCTTATTACTATGAATCCGGAATTTGCACTTCGTTCTGGAATTATGGCAAGTAAAACTAAAATACTAAGCGGAACTGATTGGGTTGCTTTTTTAGAAATGCTTATTCAAGTAATATCCATTGGTGGTGTTATTATTTTTGGATTCCTAACAAGCTGGACGTTCGGAAGAGAGTATTCGGATGGAACAGTAAAAGATTTGCTCGCTTTGCCTGTGAGAAGAAGTTCAATTGTTGCAGCAAAATTTATTACGATTGCTATTTGGTGTTTATTTTTGGCATTTACAGCCTTTTCAATTACTTCCACCATTGGCTTAATAATAGGAGTAAAAGGATTTAGTCTATCAGTTTTTTATGCCAATCTGGGTAAATATTTCATTTGTACAATAATGGTTATACTACTAAGTCCACCCATTGCATTTTTTGCTTGTTATGGGAAAGGTTATTTACCTCCACTTGGTTTTTTAATCATAGCAATCTTCTTTGGGAATATCATCGGTACGATGGGGCACGGGGCTTACTTTCCCTGGGTTATTCCTGGTTTGTATTCAGGGGCTGCTGGAGAGGTACATCTACCATATGCGAGTTATATTGTGCTTTTAGTAACAAGTTTAGTAGGTTCTCTTGCAACTTTTATATGGTGGCAATATGCGGATCAAAAGTAGAACATAAAATTATAAAATGAAAAGTTAATTGGGACAACCACTCGATCAATATCTAGTGGTTGTCCCAATTTTTATATCCTTAAAAAATGTGATTCGAATCATGTTTTTAAAATTCCATCCCATATAGAATAAAGATGTCGATAAGACAAAGAACAAATAAATCGGGCTTTGCGTGACTGACTTTCGATTAACTGTCACTCTAAAATACGAAGAATTTTAGCAAGTGGAAGGAATGTCTGTGGTAAAACTTTCCAAATTCCTTAAAAGATAAAAAGCTTTGCTTTTCCAGGAATTTAAGAAACACCTTCGGTCGAAAATGTCACGTACAGCACCTAAACAAGGAGATAAAATGATGTTATTTACAACAGAAACAAAAACTGGTGATATAGTTACTAAATTTCCAAGCTCAAGCAAAATTTTTAAAGCAAATAAAATTGACTTCTGCTGTGGCGGAAACCGTCCTATAGGTGAGGTTTTACTAGAAAAAAATCTTCCAACAAGTATTCTTGATGAGATTAATGCTTTATATGAAAAAAGTCAAAATGATCCTGTAACGGAATGGGAACAATATTCTGCATCGGAAATCATTGATATCATACTTGAAAGATATCACGTACCAACATATGAATTACTAGATGAATTAACTTTCTATGTCAATAAAGTTGCTAGAGTTCATGGACCGCATCAACCCCATTTATTAGAGATGCAAGATGTGTTTAGTCAAATGAAGGAAGAAATGGGTGTTCATTTCAAAAAAGAAGAAATGATGTTGTTCCCACAAATGAAAAAATATGAACAAACAAATGCACCAGATGACTTAGCAACTCTTGGTATGATGATTTCACAAATGGAAGTTGATCACGATGAAGTTGGAAATATGTTAAGTAAACTTCGTGAGATTACGAGTGAATACCAAGTTCCTGAAGATGGATGTAATACGTACCAATTGACGTATTTGAAATTGGAAGAATTAGAATCTCTAACTTTCGATCATGTGCATACTGAAAATAACATTTTATTCCGTAGATTTCAGTTTTAAATCTAGACTCAGTTACGTAATAGGAGTATTCTCTTATTACATAATAAATCCATTTTAAAGTGTAAGGAGAAACAATGGAGAAAGAACTGAGTTGTAGTAAATGTTCACATTTTTGTGCTGGGAAAGTACCGATTTTTCAGTCGCTTACCGAAAAAGATTTGGATCTAATTTCATCTCTAATTAGGAAGCGACGGTTTCAAAAAGGGCAAGTTCTCATTCGTGAAGGTGACAAATCGGACGCACTATATTTTATACATTACGGAAATATTAAGTTGTCAAAAATCACAATCGAAGGTAAGGAACAAATTCTTAATTTGGTGTCGCATGGTGATTTCTTTGGTGAATTACATGTCCTTCATAATGCTGCTTGTAATTTTAGTGCATATGCGTTGGAAGATACTGAAGTTTGTATGATCCTTCGTAAAGATTTTGAAATGGTCATCCAAATGTACCCTAATATCTCTATAAAATTACTTCATGCTATGACTGAGCGGTTATCCCATGCTGAGAATTTGCTTCAAACTTTGGCAACTAAGGATGCAGAAGTAAGATTGGTCAATCTGATCATAGATTTAAGCGAAAAATTTGGACGGAAAACGGAAAGTGGAATTGAAATCTCTTTACCGATGACAAGAGAAGAGATGGCTAATTATATTGGAGTCACAAGAGAAACAATCAGTCGTAAATTAAACAAATTTGAGGATTATGGCTATATTCGTGCAAATGGAAATAAATATCTGCACATTCTAGAGATAGATAAGCTACATGATCTTGCAAAAAATTGGCAACCTTCAACTTAATCAGTACTACCTAAAAAGTATCTTTACCAATAATCGATTTGAAAAGATGTGAGTGTGAAGATGAATAGGGGAACTGATCTCATAGTTTTAAACAATCGGTTCTCCCCCGACTACCGGTTTTTAAATACCAAGTATCAAGAGTCTTGTACTTTTGATACTTTTTTTATTTTTGTTCGTCTATTTGAAGTCACATTTGTAATGGCTAAAAAATTTTAATTACATCTGAATGAAACATACTTTCAGTTACTTTGGAAAAAATAGTTGTTAAACACAATACAAGAGGTGTCATATGGCTGTTTCACAAAGAACGACAATTGCATTTTCCCTAGTATCTATTCCGATTGCGATGTATACTGCAACGCAAGATCACGACATTCATTTTAACCAATTGCATGACAAAGATCATCATCGAATTCGGTATAAAAAAACATGTTCTCATTGCGGTAATGAAGTCGAGTCTAAAGATATTATCAAAGGTTATGAATATGACAAGGATAAATATGTTGTCATTACCGATGACGATTTAGAAAAAATTAAGACGGAAAAGGAAAGATCCATTCAAATCCTTCATTTTGCTAACCTTAATCAAATTAGTCCTGTTTATTATGATAAGACGTACCATGCTGTGCCAGAAGCTGGTGGAGATAAGGCCTTTGAATTGTTTCGAAAAGCTTTGATGCAAGAGCAAAAAATTGCAATAGGTAAAACTGTTCAAGGTAGTAAAGAAAGTTTGCTAGCAATTATTCCTCGTGAAGACGGTATGCTTATCCAAACAATGTTTTATGAGGATGAAATAAAAGAATTGCCTAAAGGGTATAACAAGCCAGAAGTCTCAGATCAAGAACTTTCAATGGCAAAACAATTAATAGAATCAATGGATACACCGTTTAATCCAAGTGAATACAAAGATGAGTACCAGGTGAAATTACGGGGTTTAATTGAAACTAAGGTCTCTGGAAAAGAAGTTGTTGCAGCTGTTTCTGAACCAAACAATATCATTAATCTTATGGATGCTTTAAAAGCAAGCCTTGATCAAAATAAACCAACTTCGCCTAAGAAATCCGGTAGAAGTAAAAAAACATCTGCATAATGGATATTTTTGATAGTAAAAGTATAAAACCAATGTTACTCGCTGAAGAAGCTGAACCGTTTGATTCAGAAGAGTATTTATTTGAGATAAAGTTGGATGGTATACGCTGCATCATGTATTTGGATACGGATGAAACAGAGATACGTAATAAGAGAAACGATCGTTTAAATCATACCTATCCAGAGTTAAAAAATTTACATAAGCAAGTAAAAAAACGTTGTATTCTAGATGGGGAACTCCTAGTGCTAAAGGAAGGTAAACCGAATTTTCAAGAAGTACAAAGAAGAAGCCTTATGACAAATTCATACAAGATTGAGTTGGCATCTAAAAAATCGCCAGTACTTTTTACTGCTTATGATATCTTGTATCTTGAAAATAAGCAGATTACAGATTTAAATCTGATAGAGCGGAAGAAACTATTAACAAAAACAGTTAGGGAAAATGAGTCTATATCCATTGCTCGATATATTGAAATACATGGTATAGATCTTTATAATCTGACTGTTCAACATGATTTAGAGGGTATTGTAGCAAAGCTAAAAAATAGTAAATATTATTTTGATAAAAGATCTAAGGACTGGATAAAAATCAAGTTTTTAAAAGATGAAGATTTCGTGATTTGTGGCTATATTACAAAGTCTCCTATGGCAAGCATAGTATTAGGAATTTATAAGAATGGGATTCTTATCAACCAAGGACATGTCACTATAGGGGTATCCAGAGATGATTTTCAAAAAATCATGTCTTGTAAACGGGTTTCACAATCATTCTACTCAGATTTTCCAGTTGATGTAAACACAGTTTGGATTGAACCTACACTTGTTTGTTCTGTAAAATTTATGATGCGAACAAGTAAAGGCGGCCTTCGCCAACCTGTATTTAAAGAACTACGGAACGACAAAAAACCTGAGGAATGCAAATTATAGCAAGCTTCAGTTAATAAACTAAAAAAATCTTTTAACAAAATTATATAAGTAAATGAAACAACTATTTTATATAGGATAAAAATAAAACAAACGCTATATCATTGTGTGGGTGGCAATGGATATAGCGTTTTATAGTTGAGATGACTAATCTGGGTATAAGCCTAAGCATTGAAATACTTATTGATAGTAGATTCGAAAGGTGGATCGAATTCAAACAAGAATTGACCTTGTTAAAGATGGATTTGTTTCAAGGTGCCTTTCTAGAATGATAATACTGATGCACCGATTATGACTAGTAGAACGAATAAAACTAGGACGAATGCTTCGTTAGAATTTTCACGTCTTTGTGTCATAAAAAACACCTCCAAAGTTTGCAAAATAACGTTACTCTACTTTCGTACTTAAATTACTGAAAGTACAATAACTAAAAGGATAAACAAAACAAGAATTAACGCGAAGCTGCTTCCAATATTTGAACCGCCTCCGTTATAACCACCGCACCAACCATGTCCGTACATATATCTCACCACCTATTTGCCTTTTGAGGTAGCACCTCTATATGTATTATATTTTTTGAGACAAGCGATGATTGGACAAACATCCGATTACAAATGCCCTATTTAATTTCTGAAAGTACAATAAGAATTTATCATTTGTATGAATTAAAGAAAGTACAGTAATTTTAGCTATTAATTAAATTCTAAAAAATGAGTAATATGCTGGAAGACTTCTTTAGGTCGCTCTTCTGGTACAGCATGTCCAGTTTCTTTTAAAACAACTAGTTCCGAATTAACTAAGTCACTGTGTAGTCTTTTGCCTATATGGAGGGGTTGGGATTTATCTTGATCTCCCCAAATTAATAGGCATGGTGTTTGAATGCTTTTTAGCACCTTAGCAGGAAGGTCAGCTTCAAGATGGCGTATCATTCTTGTAAGAGCCATAAATATTTTATCTTCTAAAAAAGGCTGTAAATAGCCATTAATCATTTCTTCATTTATGATTGAATGGTTATATAAAGTGGATTGAAGATTCTTTTCTACACCAATTCGAGCCATCCAAAATTTTAGAAACCGATGGAAAAATGGAAGGTAACTGGACAAGATAAATAGAATGCCAGACCTTTTTCGATAAGAAGAGCTGCAAAGCAAAATAGCCTTTTCTGCAAGCTTAGGCATTTGGTGTAAAATATTTAAAACAACTTGCCCTCCCATTGAATGTCCGATGAAAATAGCTTTTTTTATCTCTAAAGATTCAATTAATTGAATGGTAGTCTTTGCAAAATTTTTATAAGAGTACTTATAGCCTTGAGATTTACCACTTTTACCAAATGGGGGAATATCTACTGATAAAACTTGATAATTTT
This sequence comes from Caryophanales bacterium, assembly GCA_029240105.1. Lineage (GTDB taxonomy): Bacteria > Bacillota > Bacilli > JARBTR01 > JARBTR01 > JARBTR01. Next base: position 42,816 of record JARBTR010000007.1, read on the forward strand.
CATGTAACAAAGGAATTAAATGCCGAAAAGTGAAACTTGATGCGAGAAAACCGTGAAGTAGAATGATTGTTTTTTCAGCCATTTTGTTGGGATAAAATTCGTAGTAAACCTTCATCTGATCAATTGAATGATAGCCAGTTAGAACGTTCTCCATTTGATTTCAACCACCTCTTTACAAACTGTCTGTTTAATGTTCCCAAAATCTAAAGAAACACAACATTGAATATTTAAAAGAGAAAGGTTAATTTCTTTAAAACTAAATAGTTGAAGGTTATGGGGAGCTGCATCTCCCGTTTAAAAAATTTTCTTTCAAAAAAATTTTTATTTTTAAAATTCCGTCTAAAAACTTATAATGGTATCTAAATGAAAAAATGATAGATTGGTTGGTCATAATGAAGCCTATTGTAGCAATCTTTTGGTTAGTAATACTAAATGTTATCTGGGGATTTAGTTTCCCTTTTATGGATTATTTATTAGGAGAAATGTCAGTGTTTATGCTTCTTTTTATACGTTTCTCTATTTCATCCATCATTCTACTTGCGATTTTTTATAAACAACTTCTTCAAATGTCTAAGAAGGAATTCAAACGTATTCTGATAATCTCTATCGCGTATTTACTGGGTATGTATTTTCAGGTTATTGGATTATCTAAATCAAGTTCTACAAACACAGCTTTTATAACAAGTTTAACTGTAATCATATTACCCATTATTTTGAAGGTGTTAGACAAGCATATTTTAGCAAAGAAAATGATTTTAGGAATTGCAATTGCAACAGTGGGTATTTCACTTATGACCTTGCAGTCAAACATGACTTTTTCTAGAGGAGATATAATTGTTTTTTTGGGAACTATATGTTTTGCATTTCTTTATTATTTTTTAGGGAAATATGGAAATCAAGTTCAAACTGGAGCCTTAACGATCATTCAATTTGTGATTATTTCATTTGTAAGTGGAATTTTTGTTATATGGAATGGGGATTATCATGTATTAACAAATACAAAGTCTTTGTTCATGATTGTTTTCTTAATTATTTTTTGCACGATAGTAGCTAGTTTGTTACATAATAAAGTTCAACATTATGTACCTACTGCTTTTGTAGGCATTATTTTCCTTCTGGAACCAATTGCTGCTTCAACATTAGCATGGCTTATGGGAGAAACTATTACCATAAGACAAGGTTTAGGAGCAATCATCGTTATCATAAGTGTTCTTTTCACCATTGAAATGGCTAAGTCTGACAAGGATCAAGAGCAGGCTATTTTATCTCAGGTAGAGCAAGTATCTTAACAATCCATTAGTTAGAATAGTCTATAAGATGAAATTGATTTCTTTTAAAAAGGATAAATAACATGGTGGATTTTATTCTACAAAAAGGATAGGACTTGTACAATTTGTTTCACAATAATTAAGGTAAGTAATCACATCACTTAATCTGCAAGTTATTTCTCTGTATATAAATAAGTTTTTCAAGCATCAAATGACAGGAGTAAAAAATGGATAGTATTGAATTAGCTTTAAGTACAATAATTGAAAGTCAACCCTACAAGCTTATCTTGAGTAATTTTAAGGATAAAAATGGACCGTTTAAAAAAATTATTTTTTCTTTAAAAAATAATCAATATCAAGTTGAAAAGTTTACTGAAAAACAAGCTTTTCATGAGAATCTAAAACAATCTGACTTATCCGCCAAATTGTTTGAACTTTTGGATGGGGGTTTTAGACAATTAAATACCTTTTCTGAAACTACATCATTTGAAATGCCCAAACCTAATAGATAATGGACATAATCGGAAGAAAAATTACCTTTTACCAGAAGGGACGGTGATTGCACCGCTTGTGGACATGGGTATTTTTACAAAAGAGGGTAAAGTAGTTCAGTCCATGTACGATAAGTTCAAACAAATTAACCGTTTTATCGAACAAGTTGATGACACAATTCGTGTTTCAAACCAAAGTGAAATGACTGTCATTGATTTTGGCTGTGGCAAGTCATATTTAACATTTATTCTTTATTATTATTTAACAGAAATTCGCGGAATTAAAACTCGAATGATCGGTCTTGATTTGAAAGCAGATGTCATCGAGAAATGTAATATAGCTGCAAAAAAATACGGTTATGAAGGTCTTCAATTCCAAATGGGAGATATCAATGGTTTTGAGTGGTCTCACCCTGTAGATATGGTTATTACGTTACACGCATGTGATACAGCATCTGACTATGCGCTTTACAATGCAGTTCAGTGGGGTGCTAAAATGATTTTCTCTGTACCTTGTTGTCAACATGAACTAAATGGGCAGATGCATAGCGATACGTTTTCTATTTTAACAAGATATGGCATTGTGAAAGAACGAACAGCAGCGCTAATGACTGACGCAATACGTGGTAATCTCTTGGAATATGTGGGTTATAAAACGCAATTGCTAGAGTTTGTTGATCTATCGCATACACCGAAAAATATTTTGATACGCGCAGTGAAAACTAATATTGATAGTAAAACTAGAAAGTTACGTTTAGAAGAGGCATTGAATTTATGCCAAGCATTCAACTTGGAACCAACATTATTAAAGCTATTAACTAATTAAAAATTTGGTTTCAATTCAATTAAAAGTTCCTTCTTACGGATGTTTGAGAAAAACTTATACCGTTTTAAATGTGAAATAGTTAAAAAAGTCTAAATCCCGGTTCAGAATATGAACCGGGATTTTTTAAGAAAAAAATTAATGATAGCCTTTTGCGTCTTTGTTTGTAACTCGTTCACGGAACAGATAATGCGTCCAAATTTGATATGCAAGAACAATTGGAACGAAGATACACGCAACAATAAACATGATTTGCAACGTCTTTTGTGATGATGCAGAATTATGTAGCGTTAAACTGAATGCGTCATTTAATCGTGATGGGAGCATGTTTGGATACATACCCGTGAAGCCTGTTGCAAAGAAAAAGATAATCACATCAGCAGTTGATGCCAAAGCTAATAAATATTTCTTTTTGTATACAAATAATACAACCATCATTGAAGAGATTAATGCAATCGTTGGAATGATATAAAGAATTGGCATTTCGTTAAAACGGTCAAAAATAGGTGTGCGATTTGCCGTTGCGACAAAAAACATAGCTAGTGCAGCAACTAATGATGGTGCTGTCACGCGAGCAATTTTATTCGCTCGTTCCAAAAGTTGTCCGTCAGCTTTTACGTGTATCCAAGCAACACCAGCGTTTAAGAAAGTTAGAACAAATACAGTTGCCCCTAAAATTGCATATGGCTTAAATAAACCTAGAAGGGAACCTTCCATACCATTCTTTCCAATTTCTAGACCATAGAAAAGGTTAGCGAAAAGCACACCTAGTACAACAGGAATAAAGAAACTAGCAACTCCGAATGTCCATTTTAATGATTTCACCCACATAGGATGATCATCCTTATGCATAAACTCAAGTCCAACCGCACGGAAAATCAATGCAAACAATGCTAAGTAAAAGGGAACATATAAAAATGAAAACATATCAGCATAAACCGCAGGAAATGCAGCAAAAGTGGCCCCGCCAGCGGTGATTAACCATACTTCAGCACCGTTCCAGAATGGACCTACGACTTCTTGAAGTTGATTTCGATCTTGTCGATTTTTTGCGATATAAGGAAACATCATCCCAATTCCAAGTGTGTAAGAATCAAAAATGAAGTATGCTACCCAAATGACGCACCATAGTACGAACCAAATATTTGCAAGTAAACTATGCGACATGATCAACACCTTCTTCCGTAGTGTGAATTTCAGGCCCTTTTTTTGCGAATTTAACCATTAAATACGTATCCATAATCAATAAAACTGTATAGAAAACTACTAAGCTACCAAGTGAGAACCAAACTTGAGAAGCTGGAATTGGTGACACAGAATCAGCTGTTTTAAGCAAACCAACGACTGTCCAAGGCTGACGTCCAACTTCTGTTACAATCCAACCCGCATTTATGCATATAACAGGAAGCACAACGGAAGGAATGAGGACTTTTAAGTACCAAGACCATTTTTTTTGTAAAAGTCGACCAGTTTTATAAAGGTAAGCACCAAGCCATGCTAATGCCATAAAAAGAGTACCTAGAATAACCATTGTTCTAAAAGCAAAATGTACCATTGCTACAGGTGGTCGTTCTTCCTTGGGAATATCCTTCAAACCTATTACTTTACCATTTGGATCATTTGTGAATAATAAACTTCCAACTTTCGGTAATACGAGAATCTCAGTATTTTTTTCTTCTTTTTCGTGTGGAATGATAAGGAGAGGCATCCCGATGCCTTCGCCAGTTTCCCAAACAGCCTCCATTGCCGCAGCTTTTGCCGGATTTTGTTTAGCTGTGTAATTTCCGAAGAAATGACCAATAATTGGAGTGGCTGTCGCCGCAAATACCGCAAAAATAATTCCAATTTTAAAAGATTTCATGAATAATTCCATATATTGTTTTCGAAGTAAGTGGTAAGCGCTCACAGCAAGTACAAAGAACGCACCGAAAATATAACTACCGATTACGGTATGGAAGAATATACGCCATGCATACCCGTTTGTCATAAGAGCAAAAAAGTCATCCATCACCAATTTTCCGTTAACTATTTCGTAGCCCACTGGATTTTGCATAAATCCGTTTGCTGTAATAATCCAAAGTGCAGATAGATTGGTTCCGATTGCAACTAGGACCATTGCAGTCGCTCGTACCTTTGGAGAAAATTTGTTGCGGCCAAAAAGCCAAACGCCTAAGAATGTAGATTCAAGGAAGAAGGCTACCAATGCTTCAATCGCAAGAGGCGATCCAAAAATATCCCCCATGTATTTTGAGTATTCGGACCAGTTCGTTCCAAATTGAAACTCCATAGTTATACCAGTTACAATCCCCAATACTACATTAATAGAGAATAATTTTCCCCAAAAATCTGCCATTTGACGATACAATGGGTTTTTTGTACGAACATGTTGAATCTCAACATAGGCACAGAAAATGACCAAACCAATTGTTAACGGCACAAACAAAAAATGGTAAAAAACAGTTATTGCAAATTGCAATCTACTTAATAAAAGTGCATCCACTACGTTACCTCCTTAATTAGAATTATTATAATATACAAAAAAACTATACTATTTTTTCATAAATTTGTCATCAATATTTTTCACCTAGTACCATTTATATGTATATTTTTTTACTTCAATTTATTTTTTGTCATGCCAAAAATTCTAAAAAAAAAGGATTAACCCTATAAGTAGAGTTAATCCAGAAAGTATTTCATATCTAATCCATGACCATATTGAGAAATGCTTTCGTTCGTTCGTGTTTTGGTGCATCAAATAAGTTTTCAGGTGTATCTTCCTCAACAATATACCCATCTGCCATGAAGATAACTTTGTCAGCCACATCTTTCGCAAATTTCATCTCATGAGTAACGACGACCATTGTCATACCATCATTTGCAAGATTTTTCATAACTTCTAGAACTTCTTTTACCATCTCTGGATCTAAAGCACTTGTTGGCTCATCAAACAATAGTAATTTGGGTTCCATTGCCAACGCACGAGCAATCGCTACACGTTGCTTTTGTCCACCTGATAACTGATGAGGGTAGACATCAATTTTATCGGATAAGCCCACCTTTTCCAGTAGAACTTTCGCATTCGCTATAGCCGTTTCCTTATTTAACCCACGAACTTGCATTGGTGCCAAAATTAGGTTATCGATGACTTTTAGATGGTCGAAAAGGTTAAAGTTTTGAAAAACCATACCAATGTCCGCACGCAATTTATTGATTTCAATCTTTTTTATATCTGTATCATTGTAGAGAATTGTTCCTTCTTGGTAATCTTCTAGCAGATTCAAACATCGTAAGAAGGTACTTTTACCACTTCCGCTTGGACCAATCACAACGACTATTTCCTGTTTATCAATAACTGTCGAAATTCCTTTAAGAACTTCAAGTTTTTTAAATTTTTTATGAAGATTTTCAACTTTAATCATGAACACTTAACTTCCTTTCCATCACACTTAATATCTTTGTTAATACAGAAGTTAAGGCGAAGTAAATCACGGCGATTACAATTAAGGATTCAAATGCACTATAGGTCGCTGCTTTCACAAGAGATGATACGTACATTAAATCACGTAAACCAACAATCGAAACAATCGAAGATTCTTTTGTCACAACAATAAACTCATTGAAAAGGGCAGGTAAGATTCGTCTCACTGCTTGTGGTACTGTAACAAATCGCATCGTTTGGCTACTACTTAAACCAAGGGATCTAGCTGCTTCAATTTGTCCTTTATCGATTGATTGAAGACCAGAACGATAAATTTCTGAAATATAAGCAGATGAATTCAAAGAAATTGCAACTATCCCTGTAATGACTTCACGTGACCCTGGCAACCCCGGAATTTCAGGAATAGGAATACCAATTTGAGGTAGACCAAAATAGAATAGGAAGACCTGAACAAGGATCGGTGTACCTCTGATAAAGTCCGTATAAAACTTGGCTGATATACTTAGAATTTTGTTCTTTGACATTCTTCCGAGTGTTATTAAAAATCCAATTATAATCCCAATAAGGACAGAAGCTAAAGACAAAAATATTGTCATTAGCAGTCCTTTTAAGAACATGTTCGTATATGGTAAAAGTATCGTAAAATCCAAATTCATCTTATTCCACTACAATGCTTTCAGCGTCAGTATAGAATTTATCCAATTGGCCGTTTTCTTTTAGGTTCTTTAAAATGCCATTTATTTGTGCTTTCAATTTTGGATTTCCTTTAGCTAACGCGATCGCAACCCCTTCATCATTTGATTCAAAAGTAAATGGTGCTACTGTAACATCTTTTATATTTTCTGCAAATTTCTTTGCAGCCAAATCACTTACAATAAGTGCATCAATATGTTTGTTTGAAACTTCTAATGCAAGCGCATCAGTTGCTTTTAGGACTTTAACCTCTTTACCGCCAAGTGTGTCAGCAAGGTCAAACTGAATACTTCCCATTTGTGCTCCTAATACTTTTCCTTTTAAATCTGCTGCTGATTTAATCTTATCAGCGTTATCTTTATGGATAAGGGCAGTTTGTTTTCCAGTAAAGAAGATGTTTGTAAAATCAACTACTTTTTCTCGTTTTGCAGTAGGTGTTAGACCTGAAACAGCAAGGTCAATTTGGCCATCTTTAACAGATTGAATTACACCATCAAAATCCATTGTTTTAATAACTAATTTAACACCTAAAGTATCTGCGATTTCTTTTGCAACAGACATTTCAAAGCCTACTGGTGTTTCTTTTCCATCAATAACTTGGATGAACTCAAATGGTGGGTAATCCGGGCTAGTTCCAATTACCAATTCACCTTTTTCTTTGATTTTTGTCAAAGCATCTTTTTCTTCTACTTTTTCCTTATTGCATCCCACTAAACCAAAAACAATTATAACGGCTAAAAAAACTAATAAAACTTTTTTCATTTTGATACGCTCCCTTGCTTTTAAATATTTTTTTATTTGTATTAAACGGATAAAGAGTTTAGTACATTCTATTTTTTTTCATAACAGATTAACGAATAATGCATTAATAGTATGCTTCGATTTTGTCAAAATATAGAAAAAAGCCCCTTTGATTTTAATCAAAGAGACTATTAAATAGCGGTACCACCCTTTTTGACACACAACTTCTTGAGAGAAGTGCGTCCACCTTTATGTGTTAAGGCCACCAACCGATGCTTTTACTAATTTCAAAGCACCCCTTCATAAATGCGCTTCGTCTTTAAATGTTTACTGATCTCCCATCATCATCAGCTCGCTGAAAAACAATTCAAAAACTACTCTTTTAATCATAAGGTTTTTTTATAATGAAGAATACATTACAGGTTAAATGTAGTGTTGTCAATAATTTTTTCGAAAAATTTTTTCAATACTTTTCAACCAATTTTTACCTAATACTGTGGGGTTAACGAAAAGAGTGAAACATGTTTTTAAGGATAATTATTGTTTAAGAAAAAACGCACCTAACGAACCGGAACTTTAAACGGTGATCACTAGATTATAGGTAATAACTCAAAATTTATTAGTTTATAAGTCATATTTTTAAAAGAAAAATTGGTTTTGTCCACTTATAACCTACACAAATTGATGAAGGTTGCATTATATAAAAGTAAAGAACGTATGGGTAAAAACTGCATCTGCGAAAACAGATAATAAAAGTGACCATGTAATCTTATTAGGTTTCCGTTACGACAGGTGGTTTTATATAGGAGATTAAAAAATAGGTTAGTAGCCTAGTTACAATTAGTTTACTTAAGAATTCAAATAAAATCCTTATTAAAGGAGTGATTTAAATGGAATATAAAAAAGAAGACTATAAAGTTTACAAACATGAAGAAGACAATAAATATAGAATGGATGATGGGGGTTGCTCTAGGGTCATTTGGAAAGATGTAAGCCTAGTAGCAAATGTTAAGGTAATGCCAGTCATTTGTATAAATGAAAATGATATAGAAGCAAAGTGTGTTGGTCATGTTCATCTTAGTGAGTGTAAAAAGCAACACATAAAAGAAGAATGTGAGTTTTGTATTAAGCAAGATGTTACTCTCAGAATTCCAGTGCATTTTGATGCTGATACTGAAGTTGAAGAGAAGGGAATTGTGTGTCATTTCGAAGAACCTTGTGATGAAGATTGTGATGATGACAAGTAATAAATGGGGGTAGGACTGTTTGCGTACTGTTGTATTTATAGGATTACAAAAATCAGGTTCCAGTCGAGAGGCAGTTCGGGCAGCAGAAAGTCTTGGTTATTTTACTGTTGTATTTACAGATAAAAAGGGATATTTGCTTCAAAGAGATGAATTTCCTGATGTGCATAAAATGATGTTTATTGATTTATATGATGAGATAGCCATCCAAAATAATATAAAAAACTTAGAAAAGCAAGGACTAGTGATTGAGGCAATAATGAGTTTTGTTGACGCTTATGTCCATACCGCTGCAGTACTTTGTAATCAATTTTGTCATACAAATATGCCAATAAAAGCCATTAGTAAAATGGAAAATAAGATTTTAACACAGAAATTTTTACAAGACACAGAATTTGGTATCAAACATGGAATTTATTATAGAGGACAAGCGCTAGATTTATTTATGGAGAAACATAAATTGGATTTTCCTGTCATTATAAAATCTCCAAGCTCAACTGGGTCCAAAGATGTATTGAAAGCCGAAACCCATTCCGAATTGATAAATCATATAGAGCGACTTAATAGAAAATACCCCGACAGTCCTATTCTTTTTGAAGAGTACATTGATGGACAACAATATCTAGTCGAAGTGCTTGTATATAACGGTGATATCCATATAGTTGCTGTTGTGGAACAAGAAATTACCTTTGGTAAACGATTTATCGTCACTGGTTATTCTTTGTTAGCCCAAATACCACAGGACTTATTTGAAAACCTTTCTTATGCTATATCTAACATACTAGAAAAGTTGCAATTTTCAAATGGCTCCTGTCATTTTGAATTACGAATGCAGGATGACCAATGGAAAGTTATAGAGATAAACTCTCGTATAGCAGGTGGAGCCATGAATAAGATGATAGAAGCTGCCTACGGAATAAATCTTGTTGAACAAATCATTAAAGTTTGGATAGGCAAGAAACCATTACTAAAACATAATCATGAGAAATTCATATTTACTCAATATAAAACAGTATCTAAAACAGGGACACTGCAAAAAGTAACGGGCAAAGAAAGAGCATTACAACATGAAGGAGTAGTAGATGTGTATATCAAGCCAAGAAAAGGTGCCCTGTTACATCCTCCATTATCGATGGGAGACCGTTATGCCTATGTACTGGCTTCCGGATCTACTATTGAAGAAGCTAAGGGGATTGCAATTGCTGCAGCTAATGAAATAGAGTTTCATCTTGATTAAGGCGAATGACAATGGCCTTGTTACTTCTAAGCAATGATGGGAATGTATATGAATCTATGTAGTTTCAGAAATGAAACCTACACATTTTTATTTACATTCCCATTTTTTTGGACATTTTAAATCAGAATTACACTACATAAAGACATTCAGTAAATCGAACGTTTATTATTGTTAACTTTTCTTGCTAATTAAAGAATCAGGGAAATAAAAAGAACTGAGTCTTGTTCAATACAGGATTCAGTCCTAAGGGATGGCCTTAAAATAAACGTCCATTAGATTGGGTTGGTTTCTTAGGCGATCCTTTTTAATTTCTTTTTATTCGATGATTATTTGTTTTAGTACACCATTAAAGGAGTTCCTCATTGATGTTTTTATTAAAACAATACTGTTTTCATTAGCAATTTTCTTTAGGGTGCCTACCAATTCTTTTTTTTCTGTAAGAGTAAAGATATTGTTTTCATCCATACCGAGTTCCAACGCTCTTTTTGCAATTAGTTTAGATTTTTTCCCTATAGTTATGAGTTGGTTAATATTATAATAACGAACAAAATTCCCTATTTTCATATGTTCACTCTCAGAAAAGTCACCTAATTCTTCAATATCTCCTATTACAGCAATCGTTTTTCTTCCTTTTGAGATATTTGAAAGTACTTCAAGAGCAGACTCAATTGATTTAGAGTTGGTATTCCACGTATCATCAATTAAAAAGCAATTATTAATTCCTTTTCGTATTTGAAGGTGTCTTTCGATATGTTGAAAATCTTTCAAACTTTGGATTGCTTCTTTTATATCCACTCCAAGTGTTGTAGTTACAGCGATTGCAGCAAGTACATTATATACATTATGGTATCCGAAACTATTAATATTGCAGTCAAGAACTTCACTGCCGTAATGGAGTGTAAATCTCATACCATTATTAGTATATTGGATATTACTTGCTTTGAAATGTGCATCATTAGACAACCCAAAGTAAACGATCTTACCTTTAAAATTTTTTAAATCTAGATTTTTTATAATCTGATCATCTTTATTTAGTATAATGGTCCCATTCGGGTGGTTAAGAACCTTCAACATGTTTGCTTTTTCTCGAATATAAGCTTCTTGAGTTTTGAAACCTTTGATATGATCTGTACCAATGGTTGTAAGAACACCAATATTTGGTTTGAAAAACCGCCCAAATTTCTTAACCGCCCCAGGTCTTCCTACACCTACTTCAATTACTACATAATCAGTTGATTGATCTATTTTCATAAGATAGCGAATATTTTCTTTTGGTGCATTTTGACTTCGCTCTGTTTGTACAACATTGGAGCCTTTATTTTTTAGAATCTTGGCAACCATCTCTTTTGTTGTTGTTTTGCCACAAGTGCCGGTTATTCCAATTACGGGAATAGAAAATTGATCACGATAAAAATCAACAAATTTCTTATAGGCTGTTTCAGAGTCTTTTACAACTATAATTTGACAAAACTTCATAAAATCAATAAATCTATCTGGTTTTTGGGTGACGATTACACATGATTTTAATTTATTAATATTTTTTAATAACTTTTTTTTATCTGGAAAGAAAATAAGTGTATTGTTGTATTTTAAGCGTTGACTTCTACATGTAATAACATTTTTTATTTTAGGATTTTTTTTAATAGAACTCATATTAATTCCATCAATAATTCCTAATATCTCACTTAAATATAAATTTTTCATAATCCCACACTCTCTAGTCTTTTTTCAAAACTTGAATTAATCTGCTACAGGATCTAAATGAAACTTTATCTCTTTTGCTGCTTTTTTGGAGATAGCTTTAGCAGTTTCTGCATTGCTTGAACTAGCAATTACATAACCGTATCGCAGTCCCATTGATTTTGGTGGTCTTACTATCATTCCTTTTCGAGCATATACGGAAACTTTTTTTACTCCTCTATATTTTGAAGCACGGATTCTACCTGTAATCATTTTCAATTTACCTTTGGTATTTACTGTAATAAATTGTGCAAAGACGTTTTGTAACGGCTTATACTCAACTTTTGGTTCTTCTCCTAGATATAATTTTATTGTTTCCTTAGCAAGGTTAATTCCGCTTCCCTCGTAAATGATTTGATTCATCGCACCACCAGACATTCTTGGATTGATTTCTATAAGTTTCCACTGGCCATCACTTAATCTCATTTCTAAATGACATGAACCTGTTTGAAGTTCTAATGTTTCTAATATACTTTTTACACAGTCCTCCAATTTCTGCATATCTTCTTCACTCATAATTGCTGGATATGCATAACCAGTAACGACAAAATTCTTATTAAGTTCTTGTTCGATTATAGCTACAATGGTTATGACTCCTTTGTGTACTAAAACCTCAACTATATATTGGGTACCACTGATAAATTGTTCAATTAATATGGACGATTTATATTTTTTTCTAAGGAAATCTATCTTGTCGTAAAATTCTTCATCTGAATTAATTTGAAAAACATCTTTTGATCCATGTGAAACTGGTGGCTTTAAAATTAAGGGAAAGTGGGGTTTGCATTCTTGTAGAATACTTTCGATGGAATCCTGGCCATTATATACCATATAGAAAGGGTTGGATGGATGCTTTATTAAAGCTTGTCTAATACGTGTCTTGTCTTCCATTTTAAATAGAGCCTCGGAAGATACCTCACATAGGTTTAACCTACCGGAAAGTTTTGCAGCTTTAGAAACATTGAAGTCAATAAAACTGATACATAGTTTGATATGAATACCCCTTTGTTTAATCTCTACGCACTTTTTATATAGGTTGTTATAGTTCATTTTAGCAACATATATGATTTCATCTACCTCAGGAAATGTATTTCTCTTTTTTAAGTAACCTCTACTTGATGTTAATAATATTATATTGTATCCAAGGTTCTTTGCCGCTTTAATCGCATCTCTGCTGCTTCCAATTTTGTAGGTTCCGATAAATATAATAGTATCCATTAAGTTCACTCCTTTAAATCCTTTTGACTTAGGTCCTATAAATTTTCTCTATATAATATTCAGATCCTAGCTTAGTTGAATGGGACAAAACATCCGCTTTTTTGTTATTTTGCTATATATTTCACATAGTAGAGAATAGATAACAACCTGCTTCATTTCGACAAAGATTGAAAAAACCTGGGAATATTCACCACTTTTCGTAGTGAATATTCCCAGGTTTTTATTTTGAAGTTTTGATAATTTTAAAAATATGCTGCTTTTTCAGTGTCCTTCAATTCCCAATGATTGTTTTAATCGAACTCAATTAAAAGATAAAAGAAGCTGAAATTGAAATGTAGAAATGGGATAAAGCATAGTATTTATTTCTTTGCCAATTCTACCGCGATTTGTGCACCCAATTTGGCATTGTTGAACACAAGTTGTATGTTAGATTCAAGGCTGTTACCGCCCGTAATTTCTTTAACTTTCGCAAGTAGGAAAGGGGTAGAGTCCTTGCCTTTTATGCCTTTTGCTTTTGCTTCAGTCAATGCGGACTCGATTGCCCTGGTTATTGTAATGAAATCCATTGCATACTTTTCTGGTATAGGGTTCGCAATTACCACACCACCACGCAATCCTAAATCCCACTTTGCCTTTAAAATATTCGCAATTTCATCAGCAGAATCAACACGATAATCCACGCCAAAACCGCTTTTTCTTGTGTAAAATGCCGGTAATTCTTCAGTGCCAAATCCCAATACTGGAACACCCTTAGTTTCCAAATACTCAAGTGTTAATCCTATATCTAAAATCGATTTTGCACCCGCACAAACCACTGCGACATTTGTCATCGCTAACTCTTCTAAGTCTGCAGAAATATCCATAGTCGTCTCAGCTTCACGATGAACGCCGCCAATTCCACCAGTCGCGAATACATGGATTCCAGCTAACTCTGCTATGATCATGGTAGATGCTACCGTTGTTGCACCAGTCCATCCTTTTGATACAATCATTGGAATATCTCGGCGTGAAGCTTTTAAGACTGCAGTACCTTTTCTACCTAAATACTCGATATCTTCATTCGATAACCCTGCTTTTAATTTCCCATTAATGATGGCAATGGTTGCTGGAATAGCTCCATTAGCTCGTACGATTTCTTCTACTTGTCGCGCGGTTTCTACATTCTGTGGGTAGGGCATCCCGTGTGAAATAATGGTGGATTCAAGTGCTACAATGGGTTGTCCATTTGTAATTGCATCTTGAACCTCAGGGTGTATTTCTAAAAAAGTTTCTAACATTTTTTATCCTTCTTTCATAAAATCCATGTTGTTTATGCTTACCTATATGCATGGTTAATTATACATCTTAAGAATGTTTTCAACTGACATATTAGGGTTAATTGTATCCTCATGTGAAAGCGCAAGAACAGCAGCACATTGTGCAAAATAAGCTGTTTCCTGTAAAACCATCTCATTCACATGACAATAGGCGAGAGCAGCTACGAACGCATCCCCAGCCCCTGTAGAATTAATTACATCAGCTTGAATGCAATTAATTTTTCCGCGATTTATCCCATCAGAAAAAAAGACGCCTTCTTTGTTCAGTGTAATAAAAAGTCTTTTCACACCTTGTTTCATGAAATACTCTTCAACTCGTGACAAATCTTCATTAGATTCTATTTTTATACCGGAAAGAATTTCAGCCTCAGCCTTATTAGGCTTGATGGTGTGAAAACGGCCTACAAAATCTTTCACCTTAATTGCTTTCGTGGTAGATACTGTATCCAGCAGGAAAGAGGTTTTTGGGAATTCAAATGTAAGTTGATCTAATAAATCCCTATGTAGATTTGTATCCACTACTACTATCTTTGCTGCTTTGATACTATCCGTTTTCTGTCTGATAAAATTCATATCTAACTTGTCTATGATGTCCATATCAGCTAGTGCCAAAGCCATGTCACCATTTTCATCTAAAATAGATAGGTACGTCGAACTTGATTGTTCTGGAACGGTCAATGCTTCACTTAAATCAAGGCCAATCTTTTTTGCACCTTCTCGAATTTTTGCAGCGTAAACATCCTCCCCAAGGGCAGTGACTAGCTTTGTTGGAAGCCCAAGTCTACACATATTATCCGCGATGTTTCGACCTACACCACCAAGGGAGATTTTAAGTTTTCCAGGATTTGAATCCCTCAGTTTTAGTTGATTCTCTGGAAAACCTTGAATATCGACATTTGCTCCACCGATAACCAATGAAAAATCTTTCATAGTGACTCCTTTAAGACTTTATTTTTTGGCTCTGTTAATGTTTTATGTTGATTTTTTAATCAAACAGAAATGCCATGTTGTTAATTGATAAAATGGCGGAAATTCCTGTGGTCGGTCTGAGAAAACGTATACGTTTCCTCGTTTTATAGTCTCATTCAGCCAGAAACGTATACGTTTCTTTCCACGGGAAAAAACATATATGTTTTTGGCTCATTTCTCTAATTTCCAACAAATTATACAGATGTTGATTAAAAATTAAAAATAGTACAACAACAAACTTTAACAGTTTCTATTTTTTAAAAAACCATATATTAATTCTCATCATTTCTTTCCGTGATTAGTATATAGCAAAGTTAAACTTGAAAAAAGTTAACACATAATTTTATATGACCAATGAGGGAGTCTATGTAGCCAAATTTGCTTACTAAAAGACATTATCATTCAAGCTTGGCATCCACTTCAATTTTATTTACCCCGTCAAGATTTGTATAAAATCTACCGTTCATCTGGGAACACGTTGCCTTAATTTTTTATATAACAAATTTCCATAATTTGTAGTAAAATAGCAGTAGATAAAGAATTGGAGGTTGACTGAGATGTACAAGAAAATTTTAGTAGCATATGACGGATCCGAACCATCTTTACGTGCAGTAGAGCATGCAGTATCATTAGCTAAAATGTACAAAAGCGAAAAGATTACTTTGCTTCAGGCAATACAGAATGTTCCAATGAATGACCCATTATTTATTGTTCATTATTACCAATTTGAAGATGATGCGAACGGTGCAACATTTGAACCAGCAGAGAACATATTAAATGCAGAAGGTATTCCATTTGAAACAAAAATGCTCCATGGCGAACCGGGAATGCTGGTAACACAAGTTGCAAAGGATAATAATTATGACTTAATTGTTGTTGGTGGTACAGGTAAAGGCCTAATTAAAAAGGCCATTTTAGGAAGTGTTAGTTCCTATGTGACTACAAACGCAAAATGTCCAGTTTTAGTTGTTAAATAATTCGTTTATGGCATCTGAACTTTTTAAAAAGTACAGATGCTTTTTTTCATTTATAGGGTAAAATTGATTTATTGTTTAAAATTTTTAAGAAAGCTGGTGAGTAGACATGCTAAAAGACGAGATTATTGCTTATAGTAAATCGATTGGGATTGATCATATAGGCTTCACAACAGCAGATCCGTTTGAAGAGATGAAGACTCGCTTAGCTAAGCAACAAGAAAAGGGTTATGCTTCAGGATTTGAAGAGCCAGATTTAGAAAAAAGAACTGCACCAAAATTGTTGATGCAAGATGCAAAATCAATTATTGCAATTGCCATCGCTTACCCTTCAAAAATGACGAACACTCCAAGAATGGAGAAAGACAACTACCGAGGAGTTTTCGCGAAGGCTTCTTGGGGTTTGGATTACCACATTGTTTTAAAAGAAAAACTAAACCTTTTAGAAGAATATATCCTTTCCAAAGTACCAGATGCAGTGTGCCAATCAATGGTAGACACCGGAGAACTAGTTGATCGTGCTGTTGCAGAACGTGCAGGGATTGGTTGGAGTGGAAAAAACTGCTCAATCATATCACCAGTTCTTGGCTCATTCATGTACCTAGGAGAAATGATAACAAATATTGTATTTGAACCCGATTTGCCCATTGATAATCAGTGTGGTGAATGTCGAAAATGTCTAGATGCTTGTCCAACAGGCGCATTGGTTGGGGAGGGTCAGATAAATGCAAAAGCATGTATTTCCTATTTAACTCAAACAAAAGAAGTTATACCACAAGAATACATCAAAAAAATAGGTAACCGATTATATGGATGTGATACCTGTCAGGTTGTATGTCCAATCAATAAAGGGATTGATTTTCACTTACATCCAGAAATTGAGCCAGAAGGTGAACTTGTCAAACCTTTGTTAAAACCAATATTAAGTCTGAGCAATCGCGCTTTTAAAGAAAAGTTTGGTCATATGGCAGGAGCATGGAGAGGGAAAACACCTTTACAACGAAACGCAATTCTTGCACTTGCACATTTTAAGGATCAAAGTGCACTAGGAGAACTTCAAAGAATTGCTGAAATAGATACGAGAGAAGTCATTCGAGAAACAGCAAAATACGCAGTAAACAAGATTAAAGGTGATAACATTTGATACATTCTTATTTGCAATTAACACCATGGCAATTCTGTTTGATTAAAAAATCAATATTCAACATTAGCCAAGCGATTTTCTAATAGTTATGGGTATAATTAGAACAAATATAAACAAATATGGATGTGAAAAAGATGAACCATTTAGTAAAGGCAATAGATAACCGTATTTCGAGAAGAACATATATAGATAATCCTGTAGATTCTAAAAAAATAGAAAAACTATTTTCCTTAGTGGACAAGTATAACCAAGAAGGAAAATTACAGATGGAATTAATTGTAGAAGGTGGAGATGCCTTCAGTAAACTTAGTCGTTCATATGGCTTTTTTAAAAATGTTCACACAATCCTTGCAATGAAGGGCAAAACAAATGATTCGTATGTTTGTGAAAAATTGGGTTTCTATGGTGAATTACTTGTTCTTGAAGCGACTTTACTTGGTCTTGGTACTTGCTGGGTTGGAGGTTCTTTTGATCGTAAAAGCCAAGTATTTCATGTTGAGAAGGATGAAATATTACCCTACGTTATCACTGTAGGTGAATGTCTTGATGAAAAATCTTTTAGAGAAAAGCTGATTCACGGATTATCTCACCAACGTTCGACTAAAGTTGAGGATTTAATTGTAGCATCAGGCAATATAAATAAATTACCAATTGAGTTTATAGAGGCAATGAAAGCTGTTCATAAAGCGCCTTCGGCAATGAACAGTCAGCCTGTTCGCTTTGAATATACGAACGGGGAGGTTTATGCACATCATAAGAATCCTTCAGTTAAAGATTCAGTTGATTTGGGCATAGCAAAAGCACATTTCATCGTCAAAGCTGGAGGCAGTTTTGAATGGGGAAATGGAGGTAAATGGTTAAAGTAAAATGTTGGAAATAAATGATTTAGACATAAATAAAACAAAAAATAAAGACGTAAGCTTAGAGAAGTCCCAAAATCGTAAAGCGCCTCCAATTGTTAGACTAATATCTAACAATTGGAGGCGTTTCTAATTTTTAATGTAAGGGTCAGTTAAAGTTCTTTGTTGATATTATTTGAAGTTTTAATCAACATCCAACTAATTTGTTGGTAATTAGAGAAAATAAGAGGTATTCCCGTGGTAAGAAACGTATACGTTTTTGGGCTAAATAAGACCTTAGACTTATAACCCGACCACAGGAATTTACTCCATTTTATCAATTATCAATGGATTTTCTATTTGATTAAAAAATCAACATTAAACATTAACAGAGCTCAATGTAAAATTTTTACTTAACTATTTATAACAAAAATCACAAGGGTCTTGATGCCCTTTGTTAATTGCTTCAGTTAAAGTTCCTGACAGGATTGTTTTACTCCTTGATAAAGTAGGGCAATTTTTAAATTTATGATAACTTTTTCCACTAGGCGTGAAGTAAGTTGTTGAGTCTAAAGCCTGTTCCTTAGGTATTCCTAAATTAGTATTTATATCGTAGTTTGCTTTGTTTTCAGAGGAGTAATCACCTTTTGTTGTTCCGTTTTCCCCAAATTGCCAAAGCCCTAATTTTTTCTCGAAAGCTTCTCGGTCAAATTTCCTAAAATAGTTCGAGTAAGAAATATCTGGTTTGTATGAATAGGACATTGCATATCCTCTTAATACAAGAATTGCATTAAAACAGTTAGCTCGAAACTCCTTTTCTGATAAATTAGTAGGTTTCTTTAACCAAACAAAACGAAGTAGACGTCCATACTGATCGGTTTCGCTGATATCTTTTGTTAGCCAAACTGTTTTTCCGTTAAGCATTCTTTTGGTAAATTGACTTGCCTCTTTACCGTATTTTTCAATTTTATTTGTTGATTCTGGTGTATTCATATTTATAAACCGCACAACTTGGCCACTTTTTAATTCAATCGTGTCACCATCAACAACTCGAGTAACCACACCTTGTACAGCCTCTATTTCAGACACATTTATTTCGGAAATATCCGTTTGCTGCAAATTAATCTGTGTTTGCTTTTCTTCGGTTACTTTATTTTTTGTATGGGGTTTTGAAGAGTTTTTAAGATTTCCATTATCACAACCTGTCAGAAATAAGGAGGAAAAAGTTATTGAAAGTATATAAATCAGGATGATTGTTTTGATTGTAAATATATTAATTTTTTTTCTTCTTTTCATCATTGCTTATCCTTTTTGTTTGAATCTAATTAAAAAATACTAAAAATAGGTCATATAGAATATTTTATCGTAAAACAGAAAGATTTTATGATTTTTTTGGGGGTACCTAAATGAAAAAAATGATTGAAGAGTGGGTTCGTAAGGAAGCAGTCCGAAAGCTAAAAAGTAAAGATATGCGGAATACAATTAAGATTATTGGAAAAGGTCAATTTGATCAGAATGGTAAAGTTCAAATCACTTGGAAATATGTCATGAAGCAGGGTGACCATTTTTATATTTCAGAGTTAGCTGAAAATAGAGAATGTTCAAACATGCGTGAAAATCTAGATGATTTGCTATTGGATTACCAAGAGTCCGAAAAGTGGAAGAGTGATCCGCTAGAGGAGAACATCTATATAGATGTTGAAGCAGAAGAGATGATTGAAAAAGAACTAATTCATAATCTACAGGGTGAAGAATCAGATTTATTTTATAAAATGCCTCGTGAAAATCGGTCACCCTATAATCGTCATAAAGCAGTTCATTACGCGGAAAGATGGTGGAACAGTCGGAATCCAGCATATCCAAAGTTCAAAGACGACTGTACAAACTATATTTCACAATGCCTAGCAGCTGGTGGTTTCCCTATGACAGGGTTTGGGAATCGTAATAAAGGCTGGTGGTATCGCAACGGAAAGTACTCCTTTAGTTGGTCTGTTGCACATGCCTTGTTATTATTCTTGGCAGGTTCCAGATTTACACGTGAGGTTAAAACTGTTGACAAACTAATGTTAGGAGACATCATTTGTTATGATTTTGAGGGAGATGGTCGTTTTAATCATAATACAATCATAACTGGAAGGGATGCTAATGGTCAGCCACTTGTGAATGCACATACTTATGACAGTAGACAGAGGTATTGGGAATACAAGGATTCATCAGCTTATACCCCGAAAATTCGTTATCGTTATTTTCATATATTAGATTAGAGGAAATTTGAATTCACTCATTGTAAATAAAATTAATCCAATAATAGATAAAAGGAACAGTTTGGATGATATAATATTCGATAAAAATAAAAGAAGATGGACAATTATTCTTAAAAGTTATAAGTCAGAATTACTTGCTTTTATTGAATTATGCGAAAGCTCAACCGTACATTTTATGGAGTGAAAAAATGGCATTACATATTGTTTTATATCAACCACTGATTCCAGCTAATACAGGAAATATTGCACGTACTTGTGCTGCAACAAATACGAAACTGCACTTAATCCGTCCACTTGGATTTTCAACAGATGATAAGCAATTAAAACGGGCGGGCCTTGATTATTGGGAACATGTTGATATCACCTATTACGATTCAATTGAGGAATTTTTAGAGAAAAAAAGTGGTGAATTTTTTTACATTACGAAGTTTGCTAAAAATATATATAGTGATTCCCTGTACGGTGATGTTTCTAAAGATTATTATTTCATTTTTGGACGTGAGACAACTGGCTTACCCAAAAATTTATTAGAAGAACATCCTGAGCGAGGTCTGAGATTACCCATGAATGATGAGCATGTCCGTTCGCTAAATCTCTCAAATACAGCCGCTATTGTTATTTATGAAGCTTTAAGACAACAGATTTTTCCTACATTAGATTTGTAAATTATTAAATAAAACAAAAAGAACAACTAGCTTGAAGCAATACATTTCAAGTAAGTTGTTCTTTTTTTTGAGAGTAAGTTTTATCCCATCATATCTTCACGTGTGAAGACAACAAATGAGATAATGAGCGCGATGATGCCCCATGCGCTCAAGGTTATGATAGAAAAACTCATATTTAGACCCTCAAGAGATGGCGTAGCGCCTGATAAATAGTTAATAAGATCTAAGTTTACACTATAAACATATTTGGCACCTTCCCAACTGGAAGCAAGCCCTTGAAGGATTCCTCCTGCGATTAGTGAAGCGAACATAGCGCCCATACCAGCTGGAGTGTTACGAACTAAAATCGATACCATAAAAGCAAGTGTCCCTACAATAATCGCCACGAACCAAGTAAGGCCAATACACATTAATAGAAATTCCCACTGTGGAATGGAGTGAATACCTGAAGTCACCAATTCATTATTCACTATAGAGAAACCAGTAAGAATAGGCGCATCAATACCTTTGAATCCAAATACAATTCCAGATAAAGAATAAGCAATTACTACCACCAACGTCATAATGATGGTAACACTTAGAAACATCGCTAAATATTTACTTAATAAGACCTTCCATCTTCTCACTGGCCTTGTTAGAAGCATTTTTATCGTGCCGTCAGCTCTTTCACCAGATATCATATCTATCACTACAACTAACACCAAAAGTGGTATAAACATACTAATTCCAAGGGTTAGGAAGCTCCTTAAAAAAGTAGGAGCACCAATGACAGAAGGGTTGATATCTTTTTCTAAATAGTATTTATTTTGTTCCATTTGCAGTCGACGTATTTTTTTAAATTCTTCTGGTGAATTGGAAGAGTTTAAGCGATTTTGCGAATCAGAAATTTGTTGTTGTAAAACAATTCTCCAATCCTTTGTTCCAACTTTTTTGAGGTTTTCTTCTTGTTCTCGATGCTGACCATAAATAAATAACGGAACTAAAATCATCAGAATAAGCAAGACGACAGCAAATCGTTTTTTTCGATATATTTTCTCAACTTCATTGTATGTGAGAAGTCCTAGTTCTTTCATGTTAATGGACCTCCTTTAAATCTAAACTTGATTGTTGTGAAGAAGATGGCTTACTACCGGTCGTTAGTTGCATAAATAAATCTTCTAAAGTTATTGTTTTTTCAGCAACCTTTGATACTGCTATACCATTAGATGTAAGTTTTTGTACAATTTCTGAAATGAGAGTTTGATCCACTTTACAGAGAATTGATTTATCTCTTATTGTTATATTGCTTACGGATTCAAAAGAAGCAATAATATCGCGTGCTCTTTCTATTGGTTCAGCAATCCATTCCACTACATCACCAGAATGATGATGTAACAAATCTTCAACTGTTGATACTGTTACCATTCGGCCTCGATCAATGATTGCTACACGATCACACATCATTTGGATTTCACTTAATAAATGACTTGAGATGAAAACACTCATTTTTTCTTTTTCAACAAGAAAACGAACAAATTCACGAAGTTCCTTAATTCCAGCTGGATCTAGACCATTAGTCGGTTCATCTAAAATAAGCAAACGAGGTCTGCCAATGAGTGCTTGTCCAATCCCAAGGCGTTGCTTCATTCCGAGTGAATATGTTTTTACACGATCATGTATTCTCTCTGTTAAATTAACTTGCTCAACAATTTCACGCAAACGATCGTCAGAAATATTACCTTGCATTCTAGCGTATTGTTTTAAAACTTCCCACCCTGTTAAGAAACCATAAAGCTCAGGATTTTCCACAATACAACCAACATTTTTCATTGCTTCCTTGAAGTCTTTAAAAACATCATGGCCAGCAATTGTAACACGACCATTGGTCGGTTTGATTAAACCAACGAGCATTCGAATTGTCGTCGTCTTTCCCGACCCATTTGGTCCCAAGAAACCAAAAACCTCGCCCGCATTCACTGAAAATTCAATATTTTCTACTAAGTTCTTACCTTTAACGGTTTTTGTTAAATTTTCAACTTGAAGGATTTTACTCATTCGACTCAATTCCTTTCAAGTTTGTTAAAATAATGGGCAATAGTCTTTCTGTAATTGCCTGATATCCTTTACCATTGGGATGATATTTATCAACATAAAGCCAAGCTGGAACTTTACCCTTGAATAAATCCAATGAAGGTACTACATAAACATTCGGATAAACCCCAGTCACTTTTTCTAAAGCAAGGTTCCACTGCATAACAGCCTCGGAAGTTTTTTCATAACCTTTTAATCCCTCATATGGATTAAAAAGACTAACCCAGTAAATAGGTGCGTTAGAATTATTCGACCGTATGGTTTCAAGAATTGTTTTTGCATCTGTTGTAAAGGTTGCAATATCAGGTTGATATGTAGCTAGAAATTCCGAAGTCAGATTTCCCATTCCGGGTGATAGGTCATTACCGCCCATTGTCATTACGATTACATCAGCATGGTTAATTGTATATTGAACACCTTTATCATTAAGCAATAGGAGTAAATCTTTTGATTTAGCCCCACTTACAGATAAATTTGATGCAACTATAGTCTTTTTCTGACTTTCGCTTAAAGCTGTTTTTAGACGGTCAAAATAGCCTGCACCTTTATCATCACCAACACCTCTTGTAAGTGAGTCCCCTAAACCAACTAAAGAAAGGGTTTGTTCATCTTTTTGATCTTGATCTTTATTTTTTTCTACAGATTTATTAGTGTTCTCACTAGTTTTTGTTTCTTTTCCATTAACGGATAGCGCCCCATTGATGAAACCATAAATCATGATTCCACTTGCCATAATAGATAAGACAACCAGACTTTTTATAATAAAACTTCTCATTTTTACCTCCTCTTTGAAAAAAGTTTAAACATACTATATACCAAATATAAACCCCGTCAATGACTTAGATGTGAACTTTTTAATGTATAAATGGATTTAATACATTTGCTACTCAACCATAATGTCTGAAAATGACTAAGAATATACGACTTGAAACAATTTCTGTGTGTAATCGAATCCTGCTTAAAAGCATATTTTAGATTAATTAGGGGCGTATTGAGTAGACATTAATACGGTAATTTAAGTCCCTAGCCAAAAGCAGGAGGATGGCTGCTATGGACATTTTAGATAAGATAAATCAATCTCGTGAAAAACAGGAGCAATCCAAGTGGATTGGGACTTTTCGTGAATACTTAGAAATTTTAAAGGAAAAGCCCTGGATATCACAATTTGCTCATGCCCGTGTCCATAACATGATACAAGAGGCTGGTGTCGATGTTATAGATGGTCATAAAAGTTATTCATTTTTTGCCAATGATTTGTTTGGACTTGAAGAACCACTAGAGCGTTTGGTTGAGGAATACTTTCATCCATCTGCAATGCGTTTAGATGTTAGAAAGCGAATTTTATTGTTAATGGGACCAGTGAGTGGAGGGAAATCCACCTTGGTGACATTACTTAAAAGAGGGCTGGAAAAATACTCTTATACGGAAAATGGGGCCATTTATGCCATAAAGGATTGCCCAATGCATGAAGACCCGCTCCATTTGATTCCGCAGCAACTTCGAGATGACTTTTTCAAAGAATATGGAATTCGAATCGAAGGTTCGCTTTCGCCGCTGAATCAAATGAGGCTCGAAACGGAGTACAATAATCGGACCGAGGATGTCCTCATTGAACGTGTTTTTCTATCAGAAGATCGACGCATCGGTATAGGAACGTTCTCGCCTTCCGACCCGAAGTCACAAGACATTGCTGACTTAACAGGAAGCATTGACTTTTCAACAATTGCTACTTATGGGTCGGAATCGGATCCGCGTGCTTACAAGTTTGATGGTGAATTGAACAAGGCAAACAGAGGTATGATGGAGTTTCAAGAAATGCTGAAATGTGACGAGAAGTTTCTTTGGCATCTTTTATCCCTAACACAGGAAGGAAATTTCAAAGCAGGTCGATTTGCTTTAATTTCTGCTGATATACTTGTCGTTGCGCATACGAATGAAACTGAATATCGGCAATTCATTTCCAACAAGAAAAATGAAGCTTTGCAATCCCGAATTATTGTGATGCCAATCCCTTACACATTGCAGGTGTCTAAGGAAGAAAAAATTTATGAAAAAATGATTCGTGAAAGTGATGTTTCCTATGTCCATATCGCACCACATACTCTTAAGGTAGCGGCTATGTTTACCGTATTAACAAGACTGAAAGAACCTAAGAAACCAGATATTGATTTGATCAAAAAAATGCGTTTGTATGATGGAGATTTGATAGAAGGCTTTTCTACTGCGGATGTTGATGAACTAAAGAAGGAGTTTTCGGATGAAGGTATGAGTGGAATTGATCCACGATATGTTTTCAATCGGATTTCCTCAACAATTATAAGGAAGGACATCACAACGATTAACGCACTCGATGTATTGCGTTCATTAAAGGATGGTCTTCACAATCATCCATCGATTACAAACGATCAGAAAGAACGTTATTTGAATTTTATCTCGCTTGCTAGAAAAGAGTATGATGAACTGGCTAAAAGGGAAGTACAAAAGGCATTTGTGTATTCCTATGAGGAATCCGCAAAAACATTGATGAACAACTATCTAGACAATGTAGAAGCTTATTGTAATAAAACCAAATTTCATGATCCGCTTACTGGCGAAGAATTGAGCCCAGATGAAAAATTAATGCGATCTATTGAAGAACAAATTGGTATCTCCGAAAATGCCAAAAAGGCTTTTCGAGAGGAAATTTTAATACGTATTTCGGCTTATGCGCGTAAAGGGAAACGTTTTGATTACAATTCTCATGATCGATTGCGTGAAGCCATTCAAAAGAAATTATTTGCTGATTTGAAAGATGTCGTTAAAATAACTACTTCAGTCAAAACACCTGATGAACAACAATTGAAGAAGGTAAACGATGTAATTGCACGTCTTATTGAGGATTATGGTTACAATTCGACATCTGCAAATGATTTACTGAAGTATGTTGGAAGTTTACTGAACAGATAGCCTGAAATGTGAATGAATCCATTAGCCTTTGAACTAATGTGATTCATTATAAAAATCGAAATATTAAATGTTGCGGAAAAACCTTGAGTGTCCTAAGGTTGAATACAATAGGGATCTGTTGGTACCATTCCTTAATGTTAAAGATCTAAAAGTGACCCTAAAACAATAAAACTTTCCCATTAGCTCGGGTCGGGTAAACGAGAGGTTTTTCTAGCAAATGAATATGTTTCAAATTTCACGACAAAGAAAAGAAAGCAGTGCAACAATGACCGAAAAAAGGG
Organism: Caryophanales bacterium; assembly: GCA_029240105.1. Classification (GTDB taxonomy): domain Bacteria; phylum Bacillota; class Bacilli; order JARBTR01; family JARBTR01; genus JARBTR01. The sequence goes on from JARBTR010000007.1 coordinate 69,178, forward strand.
AATCTTTCATCATTTCAAAAGAAGATTGGTCCTTACACCGTAAGGGATATGACGATCAGAAACGACATTTAGAAAAAGTACAGGAAGCTATTCGAAAGAATCTGCCGGATCTTATTACTGAAGAAAACATCATACTTTCTAATGGTCAGGACGTTGTAAAAATTCCTATTCGTTCACTTGATGAATTTAAAATTCGTTACAATTTTGAAAAAAATAAACATATTGGGCAAGGAACTGGCGATAGCAAGGTTGGGGATGTTATTGCGCGAGAACAAATTTTAAAAGGTGCACAGAATGGGAAAGATAGTGGATCGGGTGCTGGAGACCATGCCGGAGAGGACTTTTATGAAACAAATGTGTCTCTTTTAGAAATTGAAGATGAACTTTTCTCAGAATTAGAACTTCCCTATATGAAACAAAAAGAATTAACAAATGAAAATAAGCAGCATTATGAATTTAATGACATTAGACGTACTGGATTAATGGGAAACATAGACAAAAAAAGGACAATGCTTTCAGCCTTTAAAAGGAACGCCATTAAAGGTGAACCGAAGTTCCATCCAATACAAAGAGAAGACTTGAAATTTAAAACTTGGAATGATGTTAAAAAACCAGCATCTCATGCTGTCATTATAGCAATGATTGATATGAGTGGCTCAATGGGCGCTTGGGAAAAATACATGTCCAGAAGTTTCTTCTTTTGGATGACAAGATTTCTCAGAAGAAAATATGAGCGTGTGGAACTGGAATTCATTGCACATCATACGCAAGCCAAGGTAGTGGCTGAAGAGGAGTTCTTTACAAAAGGTGAAAATGGTGGAACAATTTGCTCCTCAGCCTATAGTAAGGCAATAGAAATTATTAAAGAGAAATACCCAGTTAACCAATACAACATATATGCATTTCACTTTTCGGATGGAGATAATCTATCTTCAGATATTCCAAAATGTGTAAAACTAATTGAAGAACTATTGACCTATACCAATATGTTTGGATATGGGGAAGTGAATCAATATAGTCGGAACTCCACGCTAATGAACATGTTCAAAAATTTCAAGCAACAAAATTTTAAGTATTTTATTCTTAAAAAAAAATCAGATGTTTTTCATGCAATGAAACATTTCTTTAAAAAGGAAATAGAAAATTAAAACAAAAAATGGGAACCATTAAATAAATTTCAGTTAAAACAAAAAAAAATAAACCAACTTTAGACTATTTTTTGAATAGGCTAACTAAAAGAACTAGTAGTTAGTAAAAAAACTAAACAGGCTTTCGGATAAAAAATGATGGTTACCTTCAAGATGTAAAACTTTTGTTAAGAAGGGACTGAAATGAAATGTCAAAAATACCATCAATGAATAAAGTTGAGCATTCAATAGTCCAAAAAGAAATTTTATTCCATTCAGATAAAATGGTAGAAGAAGGTAGTTTGTTTACTGGTCTACTATGGGGTACTTTACTCAGTATTCCATTATGGATTTCCATAATTGGATGGGGAAAGCTCGTTATGAATTTTATTAGCTAAACAAAAGACAAGCGCTGATATCCTTTAAAGATATCAACGCTTATTATTTTAAATTATATATATAAATTAATGAGTTGATTTTAGAGCAGATTCAATGGTTACGTATGCATAACCTAGATCACGTGCAACAGCTTCATATGTCATATGTCCATTTATTGTTGTTACCCCAAGCGCAAGAGCTGCATTATCTTGAATAGCTTTTACAACGCCTTTGTTTGCAATTTGTAATGCATAAGGAATTGTAGCATTCGTTAAAGCGATTGTTGATGTGCGAGGTACCGCACCAGGCATATTTGCAACAGCATAGTGGACAACACCATGCTTAACATAAGTAGGGTTATCATGTGTTGTAATGCGATCTATTGTTTCAAAGATTCCACCTTGGTCAATTGCTACATCTACAATGACAGACCCAGGAGACATCGATTTTACAATTTCTTCAGTAATAAGTTTAGGAGCTTTAGCACCTGGAATTAAAACAGCACCAATAACAAGGTCTGATTCTTTTACACATTCAGCAATGTTGAATGGGTTTGACATAATTGTTTTTACAGAAGTACCAAAGATATCATCTAATTCACGAAGTCTATCAGCACTAATATCAATGATTGTTACATCTGCTCCAAGTCCAATTGCCATTTTAGCAGCGTTTGTTCCTACAACTCCGCCACCAATAATGGTGACTTTTCCACGTTTAACTCCCGGAACTCCTGCTAGAAGAATACCTTTTCCACCATGTGGTTTTTCTAAGAATTGTGCACCAATTTGAGAAGCCATACGACCCGCAACTTCAGACATAGGAGTCAAAAGAGGAAGAGTGCGATTAACTTCAACTGTTTCGTACGCAATAGAGAACACTTTCTTTTCTGTTAAAGCAACTGCAAGCTCTGGTTCAGCAGCCAAATGTAAATATGTAAATAGAATTAAACCTTCACGGAAATAATCATATTCACTTTTTAGCGGTTCTTTAACTTTCATAATCATTTCAGATTGAGCCCAGACATCAGCAGCTTTTTCAACGATTTCTGCTCCAGCTGATACATAATCAGCATCTGTAAAATTGCTTCCCATTCCTGCATTCGTTTCAACTAATACGCGGTGACCAGCTTTTGTTAATGCAAGTACACCAGCAGGTGTGTTCGCCACACGATTTTCATTGTTTTTAATCTCTTTTGGAATACCGATAATCATGCCTAACCCTCCGAAATGATAAAGTACCGAAATAGTATAACCTATTTAAGCCTAATATGTAAAATAACAGAACACAATTGGTCTTTTTTTACATATGATGATTATAATCTTTTGTATTACTGCATGTAAATAAATTCTTCTATAAATGCTAGTTAAAATGAATATTTGATACCTTTTAAATATTTATTTTAGCCTTAATAAAAAACAATTATCAATTTTTTTTAATGAGAAGGCTCAACCATTTGAGCTTTCTTTTTTGTTGAATTTATCTCTACAGGTTTGATGCTTGCGAGTAAATTATATGGTAAATTTTGAAAAAATTTGTATTATTCAATAAATGATGGTTAAAATAACAAAAAACTAAGGGTGAACATTAGAAAGAGCACATATTAAAGGCTATTTTGAACTTAATTCAAAATAAGGCTTTAAGAGTTCACAATAGAGAAATGCTTCAATTTCCAATGCTAATATGCCTTTAACTAAATCTCAATTGGCTCAAAAAACAAACTAATTTTATAAATTGTGAATTGAATCAAATTGAAGTGGATTCCACAAGGGAATCCATTGCCTTTTTACCGTTGTTTAAACTACTTTATGTAAGTCAGAGGTAGTCCATTTTTGAAAACAGAACAAGGTTATTTAAATCTCTATATTGCGAAAACATAATTCATCCAAGAGACAGTATTTTATTGGTTAGTATTATTTAAAGGTGAGGATTTATATGGAATTTCAAGTGGGGTTGGACATAGGTTCGACAACAGCAAAGCTTGTGGCTATAAATAAGCAAAATGAAATCGTTTTTAAATCGTATCAACGGCATTTTTCCGATATCAAAAATACGACCTTACGTCTCCTTCAGGTTTTTTCAGAAAAAATTCCTTCATCAAAACTAAAGATAAATGTAAGTGGTTCGTCAGGTATTAGCTTATGTGAAGTGCTAGGGATTCCTTTTATTCAAGAGGTAGTAGCTTGTACAGAAGCAGTAAAAAAAACGGCCAATCATATTGATGTCATCATCGAACTTGGTGGAGAAGATGCCAAGATAATATATCTAACAGGTGGAATCGAGCAAAGAATGAATGCGGCTTGTGCCGGGGGAACAGGAGCGTTCATTGACCAAATAGCATCACTTCTTAATACGGATGCACCAGGGTTAAATGAACTTGCAAAAGGAGCAGAAAAAATCTATCCGATTGCGTCACGATGTGGAGTATTCGCAAAAACCGATATTCAGCCGCTGATAAATGAAGGCGCGAGAAAAGAAGATATTGCAGCTTCTATCTTTCAAGCTGTTGTGAATCAAACAATTGCAGGTCTTGCGAATGGTAGACCCATTCGTGGGAATGTTGCGTTCTTAGGTGGACCGTTAACTTTTTTAACAGAACTGCGAAAACGCTTTATGAAAACGTTAAAATTAACCGATGAACATATATTACATAACGAAGACGGTCATTATTATGTGGCGATTGGGGCCGCTCTTGAAAGCGAAGCGAACGAGTACATCGAGGTTGAGAGATTAATTGAACTATTAACCGATTTAAATCAATCAGTCCATGCTGAACAATCCAAGCGACTTAACACTCTTTTTTCTACCAAAGAAGAATATCAAAAATTTATCACTCGTCATAATAAAGCAAAAGTAGTACAACGTCCATTAGAAAGTTATACTGGAAAGGCTTTTTTAGGAATTGATGCCGGGTCTACTACCACGAAGATGATCTTAACTAGTGAGAATGATGAGGTTTTATATAGTTTCTATAAGAACAACAAAGGGAATCCGTTAGAAAGTGTACGGGAAGGATTAGCGTACCTTTATGAATCTCTGCCTGAGAGCGTAGAAATCGCTAATTCTACCGTAACGGGTTATGGAGAAAAATTAATTAAAGCTGCGTTTGAATTAGACGGTGGCGAAATCGAAATTGTTGCTCATTATACGGCAGCTAAAAAATTCCAGCCTGATGTCGATTTAATTATCGACATTGGGGGGCAAGACATGAAGTGCATTAAAATAAGAAATGGCGTCATTGATGAAATTATTTTAAATGAAGCGTGTTCGGCAGGATGTGGTTCGTTTTTAGAAAGTTTTGCTGAAACGTTGGGAAGAAATGTTCAAGAGTTCTCTAATATTGCCCTTGAATCGAAGAATCCAGTTGACTTAGGTTCACGTTGTACCGTATTTATGAATTCAAAAGTAAAACAGGTACAAAAAGAAGGAGCCAGCATTTCGGATATTTCTGCGGGTCTTTCCTATTCCGTCGTCATGAATGCACTCTATAAAGTTATTAAAATCACAACACCTGAAGAATTAGGAAACAAGGTAGTCGTTCAAGGTGGAACATTCTTGAATGAAGCAGTTCTACGGGCATTTGAAACCGTAACGGGAAAGGAGGTCATCCGACCAGATTTATCAGGTTTAATGGGGGCTTTCGGAAGTGCTCTTCTATCTAAACAAAGATATGAAAATAAGAATTCTTCCATACTATCAAAAGAAAAGCTCTTAGAGTTTCAAGTAACGACCACTCATCGACGATGTGGGATTTGTGAAAACCGCTGTCCCATAACCATTAATCGTTTCTCTGACAAACGAACTTTTATAACGGGAAATCGTTGCGAACGAGGAGAGGGAAAGCAGAAACAAAAAAGTTTGTTCCCAAACATGATGGAAGAAAAATTAGAAAAATTATTTAATCGCACAGGTTTAAGCGAAGATCAGGCGTATCGTGGGAAAATTGGAATTCCACGGGCGTTAAACATGTTTGAAAACTATCCGTTTTGGCATCAGTTCTTTACCGAGCTTGGATTTGAAGTTGTCTTATCCGACCCATCCAATAAAAAAACATTTGAAAAAGGGATGGGAACTATTCCATCTGAATCCGTTTGTTATCCAGCAAAACTCGTTCATGGACACATTCAAAATTTAATTGAAAAAGGAATTAAAACCATTTTTTATCCTTCAGTTATTTATGAAAAAAATGAACATGAAACACTGCAGAATCATTTCAATTGTCCAGTGGTTGCCAGTTACCCAGAAGTCATAAGGGTGAATATGGCTGAAATATTAAAAGAAAACAATATTTCTTATATTAGTCCATTTCTTACGCTGGATGATTCTCGTTCTTTAATAAAAAGTTTGACGGATTGCTTTGCGGTGATTTCTAAAAAAGAAATATCGGTAGCTTATCAAAAGGCAAAAAGCGAAGAAACTGCTTATATCAATTGGCTAAGAAAGCGCGGAGAAGAAATCGTTGCTGAAATTAAGGAAAATAATATAAAGGGGATCGTTGTATCTGGACATCCTTATCATATTGACCCAGCGATCAATCATGGGGTACCTGAAGAAATAAATCGTCTTGGTATGGTTGTATTAACAGAGGATTCCGTAAGTCACTTAACGAATGAATATTCTTCTTTTAATGTCGTTAATCAATGGACATTTCATTCAAGGTTGTACCGTGCAACAGATGTTGTAAAAGAAAATAAAGAGCTTGAGTTATTACACCTTACTTCTTTTGGATGTGGTCTTGATGCTGTTACATCAGACGCCGTTAAGGACAATTTATCGAAGGTAGGACGGTTGTATACATGGATTAAAATTGACGAAATCACGAACCTTGGGGCGGTAAGGATCCGGTTGCGGTCTTTAAAAGCGGCTGTTCAAGAAAGAGAGAAAAAAACAAACAAAATGGTTGCAACACCGAAAATAGAATTAAACCCGCCGATTTTTACAAAGGAAGCAAAAGAGGCATACACCATCCTGTCACCACAAATGCTTCCGTCTCATTTTGCTATCATGGAAAAAGCGTTCAAACAACATGGGTATAGATTAAAAATACTAAATAATGTCAGTGATCATGATGTGAAAGAAGGTTTGCGTTATGTCAACAATGATGCCTGTTATCCTGCTATTATCACCATTGGTCAGTTAGTAGCTGCATTAAAAAGTGGAGAGTACGATGTAAACAGAACCGCGGTCATTATGTCCCAAACGGGTGGTGGATGTCGTCAAACAAACTATTTGACTCTACTAAAAATGGTTATGAGTAAAGCAGGGTTTCCTCAAGTTCCAGTTTTATCCTTAAATGCAGGCGGATTGCCAGGAAATACTCAACCAGGATTCAAAATAAGCATTAATTTATTTAAAAAATTGATTGTCGCAGCTTGTTTAGGAGACTTATTAATGAGACTCAAACATGCGGTTCGACCATACGAAGTTACAAATAGAAATACCGAAAACGTGTTTAATAAGTGGGAATCATCATGTGCCGAGTTTATTACCAATTTTACCATGAGCGATTACAAAAAGATCATCCAAGAGATGGTACGTGACTTTGAAAATATCCCGGTTACAGGAGAGAGAAAACCTCGTGTTGGGATTGTGGGTGAAATTCTCGTCAAATTCCATCCATTTGCCAATAACGAGTTAGTTGACATTATTGAGAGTGAAGGCGGAGAAGCGGTCGTACCAGACTTTGTCGATTTCTTCTTATATTGTTTAGACGTAAGACAATTTAACTCTAAACACTTTGGGAAACCAAAAATACAGGCAACGATTGGATTCATTATCTCTCAATTCATTGACTATTATCGTAAACCGATTCGAGAAGCTTTAAGAAAAAGTGATCGATTTGAAACCCCAACTGAGTTTCATGAGCTTGCAGAAAAGGCATCCGAATTCTTAAGTCTAGGAAATCAAATGGGCGAAGGTTGGTTATTAACAGGCGAGATGGCAGAATTTATGGAAGCAGGAGTTGAAAACGTGGTTTGCGTTCAGCCATTTGGATGCTTACCGAATCACATCATTGGAAAAGGGATGTTTAACGCAATAAAAGCTCATTACCCAAATGCTAATTTGATCGGAATTGATTATGATTCCAATGTCAGCAAAGTCAATCAGGTGAATCGAATTAAGCTTATGATGAACATTGCTAACGATAAGATGAAAGAACATATTCAAGTTGAGATTAAATAAGGTCAAAGGCAAATATGAAAACAGTTTAATAATAAGTCCTAATATAATGGAACGTCAAAAGGACAAGTGTAACGTTCCATTTACAATCACATCAAAAGACAACAGGATTGCTTAAGAGCAACCCTGTTTTTTTTACGAGTTTTCATTTTGGGAGTAATCAACTTAATGTTTTACAGAGCCTAAATAGAAAATTGTAAATTAGATTATCTAAGTTTTATTAACTAATTTTTTATATCTATTTTAAAAATTGTTTGCAAAATAAAAAAGAAGTCCGAAGACTTCTAGAAAATTGGTTTCAGGATAAAATAGAAAATTCCTGCAATCAGTGCTGAAATAGGTATAGTAATGAACCAAGTCAAAATCATTCTTTGAGCTGTTGTCCAGTTTACACCACGTTTTCTGTGTGAGTAACCAACACCAAGTATAGATGAGGAAACAACGTGAGTCGTACTAACTGGAAGTCCAATTAATGTTGCTCCAAAAATAATTCCTGCTGAAGATAGATCAGCTGCTACGCCATCAACAGGTCGAATCTTCATGATTTTCGATCCTACAGTTTCAATGATTTTCCATCCGCCAATTGCAGTTCCAAGACCCATTGCAACGGCACAAGATGCTTGTACCCAAAAATAAACATCAGTTCCAGGCTGTTGATAACCAGCGGCTATTAACCCCATTGTTATAATACCCATTGATTTTTGTGCATCGTTTGTTCCATGGGTAAAAGATTGAAACGCTGCAGTAAAGATTTGGATTTTTCTGAATGTATTATTCGTTTTAACTAAATTTGAATTTTTCAAAAATAATTTAAAAATTTGGAATAGTAGTAAACCTATAATAAATGCTAAAACAGGTGATGTTAAAAGTCCCTGTACGATTTCACCAAAACCTTCCCAGTTTACAATACCGAATCCACTTGAGGCGATACCCGCGCCCAGAATAGATCCTAAAAGTGTATGAGAAGAACTACTTGGCATTCCATACCACCAAGTTAAAAGGTTCCAAAAAATTGCAGAAATAAGTGCTGCTAATAGAACAACTGTTCCATTGTTTGGCAAATCTGGTGTATGAACCACTTTATCAGAAATTGTCTTAGCAACCCCTGTAAATGCCATAGCACCTATTAGGTTCATAAGTGATGAAATGACTACTGCTGGTATTGGTTTAAGAGCTCTTGTTGAAATTACTGTTGCAATTTCATTTGCTTTATCGTGGAATCCGTTGATAAAGTCAAACGCTAATGCCAAGACAACAATGAGAACCGTTAACGTTAATAACATGCTTTGTTCTCCTTTTAAATTAAGCGTTTTTCATGACAATTTGATCTAACACATGCGCAACAGTTTGGCATGCATCAGCAATATCTTCAAGATTTTCGTATGTTTCTTTGTGTTTCATGATGTTTACTGGTGTTTCATCTGAGCTGTATAAATCTTTAACAGCTTGACGATATAAATTATCACATTTTGACTCGTGGTTTTTGATAACAATTGTAGCCTTTTGAATAGATGGTAATTTTTTATCAGCTAGGTAGTTGATTGCTTCATCAATTTTGTGAACTGCTGCAGTAATTTCTTCAACAAAGTTTAGTTCATATTCGTTAACTTTTTCCATGTTGAACATTTCTCTTAACGCTGCACAATGTTCAAGACCATCAACTACTTCATCCAACGCCATTGTTAACGCCAATAAATCTTCACGGTCGATAGGTGTAATAAAAGTGTGATTTAATTGTTTAATCATTTCATGAACAAAGCTATCTGCTTTATGTTCATAATCTCTCATTGTGTCAGCAAATATTTTTAAATCACTAACATTCTGTACCTTAAACTCATTGAAATAATTAACGCTTTCTTTAAGGTTTGCTGAGATATCTAAAAGAAGAACAGCAAATTTGTCTTTTCTGTTTTTAAACATGAAATTTCCTCCAAAAAATAAAATAATTTTTAACACAAACAAAAGTATATAAAAAAATGTATGTTCTAAACAGATTATTTACTAACTCTTTACACAAAATTTACAAAGCGAAAACAAAACCTAAAATATTGATATCATTTGACTCGAATTTATTTTTGATTTAAGAATACATAAATAAAAACATCCATAGTTTATCCGATATATCCTTTCAATACGATGATATATGAAACGAAAATTTTGGATAATCTATGGATGTAGTACATTTACTGACGCATAAAATCTGTAATGCTTTTTGCAACAATTTTTCTACCACTCAATGGATGAACGAGTTCAATTTGATAAGCATGTAGCATTTGTCCTTTTTCTATTGGTTTTCCCCCATATAGTTGGTCGCCAACTAAAGGATGACCAATTGAACTAAGATGAACACGTATTTGATGTGTTCGACCCGTTTCAAGATTACATGTAACGAGTGTTTGTTGCTTATTTGGAAATCTTTCTAAAACTTCAAGATGGGTCACAGCAGTTTGACCGGTTGTTGAGACGCGCATTCGATTCGTATGCCGATCACGAGCGATACTTGATCGAATTGATTCATTATCTTTTTTTACAAGACCCTCAACTAATGCTACATAACTTCTTTTGATTTTTTTCATCTCTAAAAGTCGATCTAATTGGCTTGCTATATACGCATTTTTCCCAAATAGCACAAGCCCAGTTGTATCGCGATCTAAACGATGGATGTGTCTAGGTTTAGATACAATTTTTTTAACATTAAAATAATGAGAAACGGCATTTAGTAACGTATCTTTTTGTTCAGGTGAATCAGGATGTGTGTTCATACCATTTGGTTTTTCCACAATTAAGATATCATCATCTTCATAATGAACTGTTAAATTACATTCAAATGGAGGGATATCGTTCTCTTCTGATTCATATATCGGTAAGGAAAGAGTATCTCCATTAGAGAACAAAGTTTCAAAACGAATGACTTCCCCATTTAGTAATATTGATTTATTCATTCGCCATTGATGTAACAGTTTTTTTGGCACTAGCAGCTCATTTCTTAAAACATCATCAATCATCTTCCCAGTCCATTCAGGGAATGAAGAGAATTGTAAATAGTTATTGTGCCTAATTATATTCAACATGAATTTTATCCTTAGTAGTAGTTTTTCTTTAAAAATATACCATAATTTCTAAAATTCTGATGAAATTCGAGATGTGAAATCTAAATACCTCAATAATATGAGCAGTTTTTCCTCAACATTTTTCTTTTTCTTGGCATAATAATAAGCATGAAGAAAATGTTCGATTTTTTTTGCTAAAAACTGATCCTTTGTTCGAACCATTAAAATAAGCAAATTGTCCCATTCGGTATTCTGTATATAAAACAAAGCCCTTTCGTAATCACTCATTGGTATACCTCATTTCTTTTTGGGAGGTATCTATAGTGTTTACGAAAGGGATAAATGTTTTCGTTGAAAAAATTGGTCAGATTGGATAAACAAATTTTATTGAATAAAATTTAAGTTTGTTTATTGCACTGGTGGAATATAAGTTACACCAAGTGATTCAACATAATTCTTAATTTTAATTTCACTTACTTTTTTCCAGTTGCCACCATTGTAATACCATAAGAATTCACTTGGATTGCTCATATAACAACCTTCATAAATGACCGTTTTTACGTTAAACAATTCTAAAGAATAACGATTCATTGCATAGTTTTCTTTAAATGAATAGACAGAGCCATTTCGTTTATTATAGATAACATTCGTATCGTAATCCTTTGTATAAAAACGACCAGTCTTTCCAAAAAGTACATCCAGTTCATTTGCGATCTTTAGCTCTGGTGCTAGTTGAGCAGCTGTTGCTGACATTTGGACAAGAATTTCCCAACCGGTAGTAGCCGTATTTGTACTGCTATTATGATGGTTACTATATGCAATTTTAGAAACGGATCCATTAAATCCATGATTAATTGCACTTTGAGGCAACTTAACATCTTTAATGTTTAACTCAATTTTTAGTAAATCAAGATTTCCTAAAAGAGCCCCATATGTGTCACTTGTTCGATTTATATATACTCTAAGTCCATGCTCTTCATATCTTTGTTTTTCGTATAAAGAAACCTCAAGATTTAGATCTTTTTCCCTCATATAAGCATTTACAGCCCCTGGATCTGAGCCTCCATGCCCAACATTGATAGCAATATCATATTGATAATCAAAATTTTCAACTTTAAATAAGACTCTGTTAGAAGGGTAACTCATTGTAATAAGCTTATTTCCAACTTTTGCACGTCTGATTTTTTGCGACTCTGTAGGAATGTTGTCCACACAAGATTTATATTCCGTTCCATTAAAAACCATTAATTCATAAGAACCGTTCTCTAACGAAGATAAATCTACACTAGATTGAAATGTATTTCCTGAAACAGTTGCAGGCGTTTTTTGTTTTTCACTGTTCGTTATAGTCTCAAAAATTGCAAACTGTAGATTCGGAATATCCGTTAAACCCGATATATTAAATCCTGTACTTGAGAATTTTAACTTCCCAATTTCATTCATTGACGGTGTATACTGTGGAACTGTTGGCTTTATTTCAACAGGTGCTTGTTTTACTTCAAGTTTTTGATTGACCGTTATGACCCGATAAACAGTTGTTATATTTCCCGTTGAATCTTTAACAGAGTAGGTAATCGTATATTTACCCGCTTTTGCTGTGTTAACAGTACCTGAAACCGTGACTTTAGCTGTGAGATCTCCATCGAGGTTATCTGATGCACTAAAGCCAGGATCAGTGAATTTATCATTCACTGTTAATACAATTTTACTATTGCCCTTTAATAAGATAATAGGTTTTATTTGATCCGCGACAGTTACTTTTCGAATAGCCTTTGCATCTTTATAGGAATAAGTAATTTCATATACCCCAGGTTTTGTCACATCGACAGTCCCTTCAATCGTACAGGTTTCAGAAATGGGATAGCCGTTTATGGAGACAGACGCTCCCGGCTCAACATAGGCTTCCTTAACGGGAATGGACATATCTCCACCGTTCAATTTTACCTCATATTTTTTTTCTACAATGATAAGCTTTTCAGGCTCTTCTTTTTTTTCGGATTTTTCACTACTTAGCGAATTTTTCGCACTTGATGCTTGTATATTCAAAAGAGAGGGATAAAAAGCAAAAACAGCCGCTGTGGTTGATAAAATAATCACAGTTGCTGCACTAATGATTAATTTGTTTGCTAATACAAATTTTGTAAAACTATTAAGCATTTATTCTTTACCTCCAATAGGTGGACTCGATTTTTCATATTCTACTATTATAGCAGAAAAATAGAATTTCTAATGAACTGGATATATTTTTCAAAGATTTTATGGAAAAACTGCCTTACGTTAAACATAAAATGAAACGTTAGAAACTCTATCGTAAACTAGAGTTTTTTGAAGTAACACAAGGTATATATGTTGAAGAGTGTAAGGAAAACGATAGGCACTAATAGTGATGGACTTAAAAAATTCAAAAGTATGCTGCTGGATTTTTTCAGTCGGCTTATATGGGGAAGTGATGGTATTGACTGATATTCGTCATCAATTAGCGAAAGCCATTGATGAAATTACTGAAATTGCAAAAGGGTTTGGGCTTGACTTTTATTCGATGAGATATGAAATATGTCCGGCAGATATTATATATACGTTTGGTGCTTATGGAATGCCTACACGTTTTTCACATTGGAGTTTTGGTAAACAATTTTATAAAATGAAACTTCATTATGATTTTGGGTTAAGTAAAATTTATGAGCTCGTCATTAATTCAGACCCATGCTATGCTTTTCTTCTTGATGGCAACTCGCTTATACAAAATAAGTTAATTGTTGCACATGTTTTAGCTCATTGTGATTTTTTCAAAAACAATGTTCGATTTAGAAATACAAAAAGAGATATGGTTGAAAGTATGGCAGCCAGCGCAGAGAGGATTCGTGCTTATGAGGTTAAATATGGTCGCGAAGTTGTAGAAAAGACAATCGATGCAATTCTCGCTATTGAGGAACATATTGACCATTCATTAATAAAAATTGAAAATGATGCAAAGCAAGAATCAGATAAAATTGTCATCAAAAAAGGCACCCCATATGATGATCTTTGGGATAAAGATGAGTTATTTTCAAATGAGAAAAAACAATCATTATCTATGAACAAAAGAAAATCATTTCCTGAACATCCGGAAAAAGACGTTGTCTTGTTTATTCTTCAAAACAGTCAGTATTTAGAGGAATGGCAAAGAGATATTATGACGATGATTCGCGATGAAATGCTTTATTTCTGGCCTCAACTAGAAACTAAGATTATGAACGAAGGTTGGGCAACATACTGGCACCAGCAGATATTACGGGAAATGGATTTAACTAGTGATGAAGCTTTAGAATTCGCTAAATTAAATGCAACAGTCGTGCAATCCTCAAAAGTTACTATCAATCCATATTACTTTGGTTTAAAAATGTTTGAAGATATAGAAGAACGGTACAACAGCCCTGATAAAAAAATGAGGGAGAGAGGGATTCAGCCAAGCAGTGGGCGAGCAAAAATATTTGAAGTAAGGGAAATCGAATCAGATGCCTCCTTTATACGGAATTATCTAAGTAAGAATCTGGTACTTAGTGAAGATATGTATCTATTCCAACGGCAGGGAAGAGACTACAAGATAATTGATAAAAATTGGGAAAATATCCGTGACAAACTTGTCAGCTTGCGTGTGAATGGAGGATTTCCAACCATTTATGTAACAGATGGAGATTACCTTAGAAATGGGGAACTCTACTTGAAACATGCTTATGAAGGTGTTGAATTAGACATAAAGTATCTTGAAAAAGTACTTCCTTTTATTCATTATTTATGGGGGAGGGTCGTTCATCTTGAAACCGTTTGTGATGGAAAACCTGTATTATTTAGTTATTTTGCACATGGTGTGAACAGAAAGAACTTATAGAAAATAAAGAGGATAGCCAATGTGAATGGCTATCCTTTGTTTCTAATACTTATTGTTTAGCTAAAAAGCAAACCTGCCAGATTCCTTGTGCATTTTTAGCCATTTGAAATCCTACTTCATTTGTTGGTGAATCATATAAAATATACCCAGTTCCATCGTTATTTTTCTCTATAAACTTTCCTTCAAACAGATGTGCTTCTAATATTCTAGTTTCATATTGGGACTGCTCTGTTGGTGGTTGATTTCCTGAATCTTTGTGAATACCCTTTAGATGTTCTTCTTTTGTCCATTGAATGGAATCAGGACGGTCATCCATTAAATCATATTCAAGTCCATAATTTTCGTCTAATCCAGCCTGAACATATAATTTTGCGATTGTAATTGGGCTAACATTTTTTAGTTTATTTAAATCGTACTTATGGTTTATAAAATTATATAACGCTTGTTCTTCGGACGTTAAATAGAATTTTGGAACGTCGGTATAATATTTTCCAGTATTGTGATCAGGATATTGATACTCATAGGCATCGCTTTGTAGAATTTCTCTTCTGTTTTCATTTGCAGGGAAACGTGAAAAAGATTTAGATGGGTCCTCAAAAGAAATAATTTTCCACGGTTCATTGTATTCTCGTTGCCCTACTAATACAATTTTCTTTACCATTTGATCTGTTGGTTGATTACCTTCCTGCTCCATTAAATAAAAATTCGACCGGATATAATAAATTTTTAAATTTTGATAGTCCTTTACATTAAAATGATTGTTTTTTTCAAAATTGTATTGATCAGCTAATTGCGCTGTCACATCAATATAATCATAAAGCCAAATTGGATGATCTTGATCATTTTGAATTCTTACATAAAACACATTATCACTTCTAAGTTGAAGACTAGAGTCAAGTAAATTCATTGCTGTAGGCCGGTCACCGGTATTATAAAATTCATTAAATTGTCGAATGACCTTATCTGCCGTACTAAAAGGTTCCGTCAAAAATCGATCATATAACCGATTTTCAAAAGGATTTCTTTTATCAGGAGCAACTGGTTTCTTTATGTCACTCCGACCCTTTTTTTTATCACTTTTTTTATTACTCGTAGTCGCAGAAAACTTTTTATTTTCTATTTTCGTTTTTGAATCGTCGTTACTGATTAAATAGGTCATGCTTATAATAAGAAATAAACCTGCTACTGCTAAAATACTAAAAGAATTCCTTTGTAAAAATTTTATGATAGTTGATCTTTTTCCTGTAACCTCATTCAAAACATTTTTCTTATTCATATCACTAAACTCCAATTTCTTAAAAGATGTCTCATTCAAGATTTGATGTAAATTATTTAGTTTTTTATCCATTGAAATCCACCTCTTTCAATTTCTTTTTAAGTATTTCATGTGCTCTTAAAATTCGTGATTTAAGTGTATTTGGATTCATGTCCAGTAAATCTGAAATTCCTTGCAAGGACAAGTCCTCGTAATATCGCAAAATAATAACCTCACGGTACTTTACGGGTAGAGAAAAGATAGCATTTGCAACAGCCTGATTTTCTTCTTTTTGTAAAAATTGAGCCTCTCCATGGCTTATATCTGCTTGATTTTTATAAGGTGAATCTATAAAAATTAAATTCTTAAATGCCCATGTTCGAAGAACATCCTTACAGCGATTGATTGTGATTCGATAGAGCCATGTCTTATAAGAAGATTCGCCACGAAACGAACTTAACTTCTCAAAACACTTAATAAAAACTTCTTGCGTGATGTCCTCGGCAACTTCACGTCTTTTCACATACGAGAATGCGAGACGTAAAAGCTCTGTTCCATATCGATCCATAAGAGATTCTAGTTGGGCAATATTTTCTGCATGTTCTAATTTATTATTTCTGTATTCTGGTTCAGGTAGATGTTGCAAAAAAAGTGAAAACAAAATGGAAAGCCCTCCATTGTTATTTATTTGACGTCATTATTTAGACGGAGTAATGGAACATTTTGGTGCAAATCTTTTGGAAAAATTTTATCAGATAATATGGAAGCCGTGTGCAAAAAAAACACTATTCCCAAAGGAATAGTGTAAATAGGGGATTTTGTGAAATAGTTTTTCTCAACCTATTAAGTAATTACCGCTTGTACATCCAAACTGATTTTAACTTGGTCTCCGATTAGTACACCGCCAGTTTCAAGAGCAGCATTATAAACTATACCATAGTCGCTACGATTTACTTTACCTTCAACAGTAAAACCAACTTTTGTTTGACCCCAAGGATCTTGTCCGGTTCCTTCAAAAGTGGCAGTAAATACTTCTGCACGTGTAACACCTTTAATTGTTAAATTACCAAATACATTGTATTCGCCATCATCTGTTTTCTCAATTCTGATAGCAACAAATTTCATAGTAGGATGGGCTTCAACTTCAAAGAAATCATTTGTACGTAGGTGGTTATCACGATCTAAGTTACGAGTATCAATTGATGCCATTTGAACTTCAAACTCAATTTCTGCAGTTGTCAAATCTTCTGGATCAGCAACAATTGTTGCTGTGAAGTCTTTGAAACTTCCTTTTACTTTTGATATCATCATGTGTTTTACTGAAAAATCTACACTTGAGTGTGCGTTGTCTAATGTCCATGCTTTTATAGTCATGTTTATTTCCTCCAAATGGGTAGTGTATTTTTGTTTTTAATTAATATATCTCGAATTAAAGATAATTAACTTAAAACTAATATATCGTACATGTTTCTATACGTCAACTACTTTGAATGTGATTTTTCAATGAAGATTTTTATAAAAAAAGCTAGGACAAAAGTCCTAGCATAACTCGTTTTATTCTGTTGCTTTGCGAACCTTTCGAACACCCGGTAACCACCAGTTCCATTCACCGAGTAATCTCATTAGAGATGGAACAAGAATTATTCGAATCAAAGTTGCATCTATAAAGATAGAGAGTGCAACACCAACACCAATTTGTTTTACAGGCATAATATCTGTAAAAGCAAATGCACCTGTTACAGCAATCATAATAGCTGCTGCTGACGTGATGATCTTACTTGTTGATGTTAAACCTTTTAAAGTCGCATAATCATTATCACCCGATTCGACATAGATTTCATGAATTCGAGAGATTAAGAAAACCTCATAGTCCATGCTCAGTCCAAAAACAATCGAGAATGCAAAAATTGGAATCATTAAGGCGATAGGTGAGGCTGTAACACCAAAATGGCCTCCTTGGAAAATCCAAACGATAATACCGAATGCTGAACTTAGAGACAGGATGTTCATGAAAACTGCTTTAATCGGAATTGCTATTGAACGGAAAGCAACTAGTAAAATTATAAACGTACTTATCAGGATGAATGCAGCACCGTATGGTGCTTTGGCCCAGATTTCATCAAATATTTCCTGATGGAACTTTGCTGAACCACCAACTTTGTAGCCACCGTATTTTTTTTCAAAGTTTCTTACCCAATCTTTCGAAGCTTTATCTGAGTCTGTTGCCTTTAAAGTAACTTGAATAAATGTTTTTTGTCCTTTTACAAATCGTTTTAATAGTGGATCAAGCATCATTTTCTGTTCGGGAATTTGTAACGCTTGAGCAAATATTGTTGAATTTGGTATTTGAGAATATGAATAAATGGAATCTACATGATCGACTAATTTATCCTTACTTAGGTCATTTATAAATCCTTCTAAGTAAGTAAGTGATTCAGGATGTGTAACATCTTCCTTTGTGGTAATAACAATTGGAACTTGTGTACTATTAGGACTAATAAAGTTTTCCTCAAATTTTTCAAATGCAATTCTAGCTTTACTCGTTTCAGGTAAGGCAGTTGCACTTGGTATTTCCAAATTAATATCTTTAATTGGGATAATTCCAATGCCTAAGATTACAAAAGTGATTAAAGCCATTGAAATTGGCTTTTTCATAACAAATGAAGCAAAACGATGCCAAAATGTTTTTTCTTCATCTTCTTCCACTTGTTTAAAGAAGGACCATTTATTTATGTTTTTACCAAGAACTCCGAGCAAGGCTGGAAGGAAAGTAATTGCTAAAATAACAGAAACAATTACAACTACAATTCCACTAATCGCAACACTTCTAAATATATCAATATCTATAAAAAGCATTCCCGACATGCCTAGTGCAACACATGAGCCAGAGAAAATGATTGCACGTCCTGCAGTTTTTGTTGTAATGGAAACAGCTTCAGAAATTGAGTTGTTTTTCAACTCATCACGGAAACGATGAATGATTAATAGGGCAAAATCAATACTTAAAGCTAGACCAATCATTGGTGTGACATTTAAAACAAATACTGAAAGATCCATATTTAATCCTAAGAAGTAACAAACACCCATTGCTGAAAGCACAGAAATTGCTCCTGAAATAAGTGGGATTAATCCAGCGGCAACACCACCGAAGGCAAGCAAAAGAACAACTAGAGCAACTGGAAGTCCTATCATTTCAGCAGTTTTTAAATCAGATTGTGAAGATTGATTCATCTCTTCTTCTAAAACCGCTCCACCTGTCAAATTTGTCTCAAATGCTGTAAAAGGGATAAATGTCTTCTCTAAATTGTGAATGTTATCCGATGGTTCAGTCTTATTCTCAAATGAAACAAGAGCATATGCAATTTTAGATTTCATTTGGTTAGGATTTGTTAGAGGAGATAGAACTTCTGTAATACCTTTGACTTTTTTTATTCTTTCTAAAGAATTATCAATGTATTGATGAAATTCATCCTGGGTACCATTTTTTTCATTTGTAAAAACAATAATGTATGGACTTGAAGAATGTCCAAATTCTTTTTCTAGAATCTCATTTGTTTCAGAGAAAGATCCCTCCATTTCAAAGCCGTTTCCGTGTAAAACTTCAGGAAGTCTCATTCCAAATACAGCTAAAAAAAAGGTAAGGATAATCGTCATTACTACTATTTTTTTTCTATTTTCATACATACATTTGCCTCCAAAAATAACTGGTAAAAAGATTTCTTCATTATAACACTTCAAACATATTTGAGAAATAAACTTGTGTTAACATGAGTATTTTAAAATGAAAAAAGCTATTCCAATTATAATCGACTCTTTGTTGACTTTTACAAAGGCCAATTTGGTTGGAATAGCTATTATGAAATTGTTTTTATTTATTTATGTTTTAAGCTAGTTTCTAAATGGCTTTACAAAATCACTATTGTCAGTAACTGTGTAACTGTTGCCGATTATATCTTTTAGAATCATTGAACTTAAAGTGCTAGCTGCAATGTCTTGTTCATAATAAATAAATTGAGTTTGACTATAACTTACGACTTTTCTGACAAGATTATTAATCACAAATTTAGGCGAGTTTGAGTAGCCATAGAAGTAATACTCTTTATTATTGTATAGAACTTTTATGTCATTATCATTATACTTGCACAGAATTCGGAAAACAGTTCCTGCAGGAAGTATTACAGTATTTGTAGCAGTATCTCTTGTAGTGCTTAGAGTTATATTTTGACCAGTTAAAACAGTGCCCGTAATGTTTATAGCTGAAAAATCATCGCTATAATCAGGAATTGTAATCTTTGAAGGTTCAACTGGTATTGTTGATGGTGATACGTTCGCAAACTCTGAAGCAACAAAAGCATGAATTTTATTCGCGTGAACCGCTATTTTTGCTCCCCAAGTTTCATCACTTGCATATTTGACATTCATTCCACTTGTTTTATCCCCAAGATAGGCTCCATTGAAATAAGCTCCACCAGAAGTCAAATAATCCCTTTTTAATTTTTCTGCTTGGAATTCAATTGCTTGCCCAACAGATGTAAAACGATATGCATAATCATAGGCTTGTCTGTCATATGCAGCTTGTGAGAATACATTAAACTTTGACATTGCTAAGCCACTAGTACCGAATCCGCTTTCATGAATAGCCATTGCAGCAAGTAATGTGGCATTAACTCCTGAACGATTTGCAACGTCAATGATATTTTGACCTTGATCATGTAAAGCTCCAACTTTCCCATTTAGAGTTTCGTAACTTCTAATATAACTATTAATTTCTGCTGCAGTAACAGTAGAAGGAGTTCTAAAGTTTAAAGTTAAATAAGGTAACTCGATTGCTTGTACATTAGATATTTTTAAATAAGATTCAATACCATTTCGTCTAACTTTTACCCAATTGCTATCAACAGGAGTAACTTTTAACAAATCACCAACAGAAACTCGCAAAACAACTGTTCCGGTTTCAGCTGGAGTTGGCCAAGTACTAGCACCTGTTTTCACCTGAACCCAATAGTCTGCTGGTGTTGGATTAGGTGCAGGAGACGGTGCAGGTGTTGGATCCACTGGTGCTGGAGTAGGTGTAGGTGCCGGTGTAGGCGCTGGCGTTGGACTTATAACTCCAGTATAAATTTTATAAACATAACCTGTTTTTCCATTATAAGTCGTTTTTAACCATTCTGAATTGTGGTCCGTTACAGTAATGACTGTGTTAAACAAAATTCTCGACACAATTTTGGATTTTGTACTAGCTGACTCACGTAGATTTAATGAAGTTGCAGTAATCTTGACTTGATAACTACTCACAACTGGTGTCGGTGTTGGCGTCGGCGTCGGCGTTGGCGTTGGTGTCGGCGTTGGCGTTGGCGTTGGCGTTGGCGTTGGAGTACTCTGAGATTGAGTTCTTATAGCACTTGTATAATCTTTTGATATATACCCAATTTTTCCATTGTATAAAATCTGATGCCAATTCCCAACTTGTCCATTTACATTTACAACAGAATTAGCTTTTAAGGAGCCAATTTTACTATAGGAGACACTTGGGCCTGATCGCACATTCAAACTGGTTGCTGTTATGGTTACTTGTCCAGAAGTTCCAGATATAGTAGCAGAAGAACTAGTTGAAGATCCTGTATTTGGAGTACTTGTAGAAATTTTTGATAGATATGTCTTTGATAGATAGCCAATCTTATTATTATATGTCGCTTTTGCCCAACTAGAGTTATAGTCTTCGACTGTTAATATTGTATTTTTTGGTATCCATTGAATTAAAGTGCCAGATGTACTAGCTGTTTTGCGATGAGCTAGGTTAGAAGCCGTAACTTTAGCTGAATATGAAGCAGCTTTAGAAATAGTAGGTAGTAAGCTTAGCACTAGAAATGTAACTATCAAAAATGACGAATATCTTTTAATGCGTCTCATTTTTCTAGTTCTCATCCGAATCATCATTCTACTCATTGTTGTAGCCATTCCATCTCCCCCTAAATATAGTAAAGTAATTCCAAAAATTTCAAAAAAACCAATAAAACAAGAAAATTAAACAAAATTTTCAGACAAATATCTCTTTTATTATACATTTCTAGCACTCTAAAAACAACCAAATATCAATGTTTTTGTAGATTGCAAATTAAAAATATTTCCATAAATGTAAAATTTATAGAAACCTAGTGTGGTTATTAAAATTTATAAGTAAATATAGTGTGTTGATTGTGTGTTCATTTTTATTGAGTTTAAAATTTGTTTCACATTTTTGTGGAATGGGTATAAAATAGATTGGTGATTTAGGTTAAAGGAAAGGGTGAGAAGCATGTTATCTATTTACAATTTGGATGATAAAAATAAGATTGTAAAAACAGATCATTTTGTGAAAGGTTGTTGGGTTAACATGATTGCCCCGACCCCAAAAGAAATAAACCAGATTGCGGATCAGCTTGATATCGATATTGATTTCTTAAAAGACTCATTAGATGATGAAGAAAGATCGCGTGTCGAGAAAGAAGATGATCATGTCTTTATCTTGGTTGACTTTCCTTATTTAACTGCCGATGACTCTGGTTTTGCAATGTATGAAACGATGCCAATTGGTATTGTCATAACGGAGCAATGTGTTGTTACGATTTCATTAATGGAATGTGCGTTCTTATCTGATTTTATTAATAATAAAATGAAGGGTGTCGAGCCATTCAAGAAAACACGATTTGCATTGCAAATTTTGTTCTCGATTTCGAATTATTACCTACGTTATCTGAAACAAATTAACCGTCGTCAAAACGAGGTTGAAAAAGAATTGCATAAAACTATGAGAAACAAAGAGTTGTACACATTAATGGCTCTTGAAAAATCTTTGGTCTACTTTACAACTTCTCTGAAGTCTAATAAGATTGTTCTCCAGAAATTACTTCGGATGAACTTTTTGAAAATGTACGAAGAAGACAAGGATTTACTTGAAGATGTAATCATTGATAATACACAGGCGATCGAGATGGTTGAAACCTACTCGTCAATCTTGAGTAATACGATGGATGCTTTTTCTTCAGTAATTTCTAACAACTTAAACATCGTGATGAAATTTCTAGCTTCAGTTACAATAATCATGACAATACCGAATATAGTAGCTGGTTTCTTCGGGATGAACTACCCACTTCCATTTGGTGGAGATAAAAATCCATGGGGTTTCTTGATCGCAATGGGTATTGCATTTGTATTATCTGCAGTTGCTGCTACCGTTTTCTGGAAAAAGAACTTTTTTAAAGATTAATAAATTGAAAAATATTTGTATTTGACTCTGTGAAAGCAGAGTCTTTTTTTTGTTTGGTACATGATTTCAGCAAACTTCATAAATTCTTAAGAATTTACAAAACAGGAAATTAAGATTTGTTGGTTAGAATTGCAATGTAAAACAAGAAATTTTTTGGATGATTGCTTGTTTTTCTCGTGAAAGGGTGTGACTATATTAAAAGAAAACAGTACCAGGGTGGTCAGTTATGAAAATTTTAATTTGTGATGATGATTACGAAATAGTAGAGGCAATCGAAATCTACTTAAAATCTGAAGGATACACAACTTACAAAGCCTATAATGGTTTGGAAGCATTGGAGGAAGTTACAAAGAACAAGCCACAACTTATTATTATGGATATTATGATGCCGAAAATGGATGGAATAACAGCCATGCTCAAAATTCGCCACGAACAGAACATACCGATCATACTTTTATCTGCTAAATCAGAGGATACGGATAAAATCATTGGGCTTCAAATGGGTGCAGATGATTATATAACCAAACCATTTAACCCGCTCGAACTACTAGCAAGGGTTAAATCTCAACTAAGACGATACACGGAACTTGGCGGAACAAAGGTAAATAAATCAATCTATAAAACAGGTGGACTCATTGTTGATGACCTAACAAAAACGGTTTCTGTTGATGGGGAAGAAGTGAAACTTACCCCAGTTCAATACAAAATTTTATTACTCCTAATTCAAAATCTTGGTCGGGTATTTTCAATAGATGAACTTTACGAAAAAGTTTGGAATGAGATGGCTTACAATTCAGATAACACAGTCGCTGTACATATTCGAAACATACGAGAAAAAATTGAAATCAATCCAAAAGATCCAAAATATTTAAAGGTGGTATGGGGAATTGGATATAAAATCGAAAAAATATAATCCCTTATTAAAGGGTTTAGCTATTACATCAGTCATTGTATTTGGCTGTTTACTTTTGTTTTTAATTATTGGAAATATTGACGGCTTAACTCGGCTGCAAGATATTCGTGATTTAAATGAAAAGGATTATACTAAAACTATTTCCTTTAATAATGAAAAGGGTAATATAAGTTATGAAATTCAAAACTTGTACTTTTTTGCTAATGATAAAAAAATAGAAGAAAAAATAAGGAATGAGATTCAAGAGATAAAAGAAAACGAATTCGAAGCAACTAAAGAAGAGTTAAAAAGTCAATTTTTGAATGAAGGTCATTCGATTAGTGAACTCACAGAACAAAAACTATGGGAAGCATTTGAAGCACAAACAAAATTGAAATTTGATTCACTCTATAATAATAAATTCCAATCTTTCAAAGAATCAAACGAGTGGAGACTTCGATTTCTAGAAAATAACAAGAATATAGTTTATAGAATTGTGATTGATGGGAAACAAGTTTCAAATACAACAAAAAACTTTAATCAAATTAAAAGTAATTATCGCTATTCAGAAATTATTGACCCATCTGAGTCAGAAATTTCCGATTCAGAAAAATCAATATTTGCATTTAAGAATGAATACCTAGATAAAATGAGTGCGCAATTTGATAATCTCTCAAAAGAGTTAATCAAATGTATCTGTTACATTATGGTTATTTTAATAAGTATCTGCTATTTGACATTTGCTGCTGGTAAAAAAGATAGCGATCCATCACGTATGAATCACTTATTCATCGATAAAATGTATAACGAAATTTCGTTTGGCTTTTTATTTTTATCAGGTTTCGCAATAGTAGCATGCTTTATTGGTATTTTTGAGAAAATATTAAGTAATTCCGTGATGGTTGTACTACTAAGTGGATCGATATCTCTCTTTATTGTTTTTTACTTAATACTTATTCGTCATTTTAAAAGTAGAACATTGTTTACTAATACTATTGTTTATAAAATTTTAAACAAAATTTTTCATGGTTTTAAAAAGGTCTATAATCTTGGAACCCCTCTAACAAAGGTGTTTTTCTTAATTGTTTTTCTAGGGATTTTAACAATGATACCATTTGTTGGTTTTATAACAGTACCGCTTATAATGTGGCTTGTGTATCGTCAAATGGACCATTTCATAAAGTTAAAAAATGGCATTCGTGAAATTCGTTTTGGCACGTATCATGCACCAATTGAGATTGTTGGAGATGGAGAATTTGCTCAATTGGCTCAGGATGTAAATGCCATTGCAGCTGGACTTGGAGATGAAGTGGAACGACGAATGAAGAGTGAGAGATTAAAAACAGAACTAATCGTCAATGTCTCCCATGATATACGTACACCACTAACTTCACTCGTTACTTATGTTGACTTACTAAAGAAAGAACCAACTAATAGCGTGGATGCACAGAAATATCTTGATGTAATCGAGCAAAAGACTGAAAGACTAAAAGTGTTGATAGATGATCTATTCGATGCTGCAAAAGCTTCAAGTGGAAACATCAATGTTAATTTTGAGAAAGTGGATGTTGGTTCACTACTAATTCAGGGTATGGCTGAATTAGATGAAAAAATTAATACTTCAACACTAGACTTCAAAATTCAAGTTCCAGAAAACAAAGTTTATGTAAGAGCAGATGGAAAACTCCTATGGAGAGTTGTTGATAATTTGTTGTCAAATGTTTTGAAGTATTCATTAAGTAATTCTCGCGTATACATTCAACTGATTGATGAGCCTGATAGGGCCATAATCGAAATTAAAAATATATCCGCCGCTGAACTTAATATTGCAGAGGATGAAATAACTGAGAGATTCATAAGAGGAGACCAATCTCGTACTAGTGAGGGAAGTGGTTTAGGACTTGATATTGCGAAGTCATTAATGGCTTGTCAGAATGGTTCTCTAAACATTAAAATTGATGGAGACCTATTTAAAGCTTCTGTCAGCATTCCTAAATATGAAATGTAAGTATAATTGGGTATCAATTCTATAATTGGTTATCAAACATACTAAGATTAACGGCGCAGAACAACCGTCATCGTTCTACACGTTAAATCTTAGTATGTTTTTTATTTTAATACAATGAATTCGATAAAAAATATTTCGTTTATCGAAATAATAAGGTTAAATTCAGACAATTTTGACAAAAGATGTGCTATGATATTTTCATGAAAAATCTTGGAAAACATTTGCTTCTTGAAAACATTTGATGAGAAATTACGAAATTATGCTGAACTTATTGTAAAGGTAGGTTTAGGGTTTCAACCGGGCCAAGTGATGTATATTCAAGGGAATACTGAACAAGTTCCCTTCATGCGTCAAGCTATAAAAGTGGCGTATGAATGTGGAGCAAAAAATGTACATTATCTAATTCAAGACGATGAAATGATTATTGACCGCTTTCTACATGCTACTGAAGAATCATTTAATGAATATCCAGTTTGGGATAAAATTCGTAGAGAAGATTTAATTGATCAAGATGCTGCTTTTTTATTTTTAACTGGAGAAGACCCAGATTTACTAGCTTCTGCAGATCCAACTCGAATTGCAAACTTCCAGAAATCTGCTGGCACTGCAATGAAAAAATGGCGTGAAAATAATGATGCAAACAGCTGGGTAATAGCTGCAGTACCTACAGTTGCTTGGGCAAACCTCGTTTTTCCAGGTGAAGAAGATAACTTAAATAAGCTTTGGGAAGCGGTGTTTAGTGCAACACGAGTGAATGAAGAGGATCCAGTTCATGCATGGAAAAAACATGTTGAAAACCTAGGTTCAAAATCTGAATATCTAACGAAGAAAAAATATAAGAAGTTGCACTATCGTGCTGAAGGAACAGACTTAACTGTCGAGCTACATCCATTACATGAATGGCATAGTGGAGCTAGTAGCAACAGACATAACATTCCATTCGTTGCAAATATGCCTACAGAAGAAGTTTTCACAACTCCTTTCCGTAACGGTGTAAATGGCTATTGTACAAGCAAAAAACCGCTGAGCTATGCAGGAAATTTAATCGATAATTTTAAAATGACCTTTGTAGATGGACGAATTGTAGAAGTAACTGCTGAAAAAGGGGAAGAAGTCCTAAAAAATCTTGTTGAGACGGATGAAGGATCACATTATTTAGGTGAAGTAGCTTTGGTACCATTTAATTCCCCAATTAGTAACACAAATGTTCTATTTTTAAATACATTATTTGATGAAAATGCGGCTAATCATTTGGCGTTAGGTTTTGGATTCCCGGATTGTCTAACAGGTGGAACTAAAATGACACCAGAGGAAAAAGCAGAAGTAGGAATCAACACAAGTATCACTCATGTGGACTTTATGATTGGCTGTTCAGATATGGATATTGATGGGGAACTGCTGGATGGTACAATTGAACCTATTTTCAGAAATGGAAACTGGGCATTTTAATTTAATCGTATCTATAATTACAGTTTTATAAAAATTTCAATTGCCACTTTAGTATAGAATTTAAAGTGGTTTTTTATTTCGCTTTGCGAAATATTTTTTTCAAATTATGGGATTTTAATAAAACATTATGATAAGATGTTTAATAAAATTGAAGGGGGATTTCATGTGAAAACGTTTGAAGAAAAACTACAGGCATATGCAGAATTAACCGTTCGTGTTGGAGCAAATGTTCAACCAGGACAAGTTGTTTATGTAAAGGGAGATATAGAAACTGCTCAGCTTTTAAGATTAATTGTAAAAGAAGCTTATAAAGTAGGATCTAGCAATGTTGTATGGAGTTATCTTGATGATGTTAACACTCGTACAAAATATGAAATGGCACCAGTCGAAACTTTCAGTAAATACTATAAATGGGATTCAGATAAATTAGGCGGCCTTTGTGATGAAGGAGCTGTTTTCATTTCAATCGTATCTCAAAACCCTGATAATTTAAAAGGTATTGACCCTAAATTAATCGCTACACAGCAAAAAACGACAGAAGAAAATGTTAAACATTGGCGTAATTGCTTAAGCACAGATAAAAATAGTTGGACTATTGTAGCAGCTCCTAGTAAACCATGGGCTGACAAAGTATTTCCAAATGATGAAAACAGTGTTGAAAAGTTATGGGAAGCTATTTTTGCAGCAACTCGTATCAATGAAGAAAATCCTGTTGAGGCTTGGAAAGAACACAATGCTAGGTTACATGAAAAGGTTCGACATTTAAACGAGAAAAGATACCGTAAGTTACATTACAGATCAGCAGTTACTGATCTAACTGTTGGCTTACATCCAACACACCTTTGGTGCGGTGCTGGTAGTAAAAATCAACATGGTGTTGATTTTATGGCAAACCTTCCAACAGAAGAAGTTTTCACATGTCCAGCTCGAAATGAAGTAAATGGAGTTGTTTCCAGTACGAAGCCACTAGTTTACTTAGGGAATGTCATTGAAAATTTTAAATTAACATATGAAAATGGTCGTTGCATTGATGTCCAAGCAGAAAAAGGGGAAGACGTCTTAAAAAGCCTAATTGATTCTGATGAGGGTGCTCACTATCTAGGAGAAGTTGCATTAGTTCCATTTGATTCACCAATTTCCAATACGAATGTATTGTTCTATTTAACTCTTTTTGATGAAAATGCTTCGAACCACTTTGCAATTGGTAGAGGATATCCTTTCACAGTTGAAGGTGGAAAAGAAATGAATAGGGAAGAGTTAGAAGCAGTACAAGTGAATCATTCTTTATCGCATGTAGATTTCATGATTGGGTCTGCCGATATGGATATTGATGGAATTAAAGAAGACGGTACTGTTGAACCAATATTCCGCAATGGTAATTGGGCGTTCTAGTAAAAATCTTGGATATTTAAAAAACATGACAAATCCCTGTGAGTGCTATTTATTTCTCACAGGGATTTTTAATGGTGGGTATCAATTTTATCGTTAATTTTAATCATATAATAATTGTAACCTTTCGTCATAATTTTCGTAAAATTTAAAATAGGTCTCTATTCAATCATATATCTTTGCTTATATTTTATTTTTTAGGTACAAGTTAGGAAATAGGTTGCTATTTTTAAGAATGAAATAATAGAATAAGTATAAGAAAAAGAAGATGGGGTTTTTCAATGAAAGGCAAACTGCATTATTACACTTTAGAATTGTTATTTATATTATTGATAATTTTTGTAGGAACCAAAATTCAATTTGTTTTCTACCCAGTGGGAGTTTTCGCCACTACACTGTTTTTTCCAATTTTAATTTCTGGCTTTTTATTTTTCATGTTAAGTCCGGTTGTTCAACTTTTGGTGAATAGGAAGGTGCCAAAGTCAATTGCAATTCTTGCAATTTATTTAATTGGAATTGGATTACTTGTACTTATTGGAGCTTCGATTGGCCCAACTATCGTGTCTCAAATTACAGAATTAGCAAAATCTACACCCCATTTTGTAAATGAGACGAAAAAATTGCTTTTAGAGTTATCACATTCAGAAACATATAATTGGATTTTGAATCAAGATATTGTCAGTATTGATGAAATAGAAAAAAAGCTGACAAAATTCTCTGAAGCATTAACAGATGGTCTGTGGGATCGAATAAAAGGTGTTTTTTCAGTAGTAGCAAACGTAACACTGGTAATTCTAACTGTTCCATTTATTCTTTTTTATATGCTAAAAGATGGGCATCGCCTTGAAGGCGGTATTCTTAAATTTATGCCATCTGATTTAAAGGATGAAATTTCTAAAATCTTAAAAGAAACAACTACTACTTTAGGTGACTACATACAGGGACAAATGATTGTTTGTATATTCATTGCAACAGCCACTACAATCGGGTATATGATAATTGGTCTAAAGTATGCACTCATATTTGGACTTCTGATTGGTGTATTAAATTTAATTCCATATGTTGGACCATGGATTGGTACTGTTCCAGCACTGGTAGTTGCCTATTTAGATTCACCAATGAAGGCTTTGCTGGTTATCTTGGTCATTTTGATTGTTCAACAGTTGGATGGCAATATCGTGTCTCCATTAGTAATAGGGAATAAATTGGATGTTCATCCATTAACCATTATGCTTTTATTACTAGTAGCGGGAAACCTTGCTGGAATTTTAGGGATGGTACTTGCAGTTCCAACTTATGCGGTTACAAGAACAGTTGTAAAAAATTCGTATCGAATTTGGAAACTGCGTCGCAGTACTATAAACAAATAATTCATTTCACTCTAAGTTAAAGTAAAGGTGTTTGCCCATGGTTGCAAACACCTTTACTGTTTTTTACTGACCCCTTGGTGCAAATAGTATAACTGCCACCCCGAAAAGACAAATGAAGGCGCCAATCCAATCATATAAATCTGGAGTTTTCTTATCAACTATCCAACCCCAAAGAACTGATAAAAATATGAAAACACCACCATATGCTGCATAAATTCGTCCGAAGGTCGGAAAAGTCTGAAATGTAGCAATTACACCATAACAAACAAGAATCAAGCCTCCAAAGAGACCAAGGAGTGAGGATCTGTCTTCACGAAGCCACAACCATATAAGGTATCCGCCACCAATTTCACAAAGCCCTGCTAGTAAAAAAAACAAAATTGCACGATACATATTGAATCTCCTTTATTGCTTGTTAATTGATAGTAATTCTCAATTAGTGAGTAGTCAATAGTTTCTCCAAAATAGCAGACTGCGTAAAATTCTAATAGGAGTCGAAATTAGGATATTCTTCCAATGAAAATACTAGATTCCCGCATGTAAACGAGTAAGCTGAGACCTAGGTTCAGTGCTCGCATGAAGGAAAGTTAGTGGATTTTAATTCAAAATATACTAATTTCTATTGCCTACAAAAAAATTTACTCAATCCCAAATAGCATATTTGATTGATTTTTTTTTTTTTAAAGGGTAAACTATGTTTAATATTTTTTTTGGAGGAGCCTGTCACTAACGGGCTCTTTTTATTTTTTGGGCAAAATAAAGACATTTATATCTAAGGAGAATACATATGGGGACACAGGCAATTTTAGCAATAGGTATATTTTTACTTATTTATGGTTTTATAATAGCAGAGAAAATTCATCGTACCATTGTTGCGATGATTGGTGGGGCATTGATGATACTACTTGGTATCATCAGCCAAGAAACAGCTATCCATCATATTGATTTTAATACGCTTGGACTTTTAATTGGGATGATGATTATCGTAAGTACGACAGCCGAAACTGGTTTATTTACGTACATTGCAATTTGGTCAGCTAAAAAAGCGAAAGGTGATCCCGTTCGGATATTGGTGTATCTGACAATTATTACAGCTGTTTCTTCAGCTTTTCTTGATAATGTAACAACGATCCTTTTAATGGTTCCAGTTACTTTTAGTATAACAAGACAATTAGAGGTACCACCTGTTCCCTTTTTACTCACACAAATCTTTGCATCAAATATAGGTGGTACTGCTACATTAATTGGTGATCCACCAAACATTATGATAGGAAGTGCAGTGAAGGAATTATCCTTTCTTGCTTTTATAACAAACCTAGCGCCAATAGTAATCATAATTATGGCAGTGATTATTCCGATTTTTATTTTATTGTTTAAAAAGCAAATACAAACAACACCGGAACTCATGAAGAAAATAATGAAATTGGATGAAAAGTCTGCATTACGCGATCCCGGTTTATTAAAAAAGTGTTTGACGATATTGGGGCTTACAATTTTAGGTTTCTTTTTACATCAAATCTTCCATCTAGAATCTGCTACCGTTGCATTAACGGGAGCATTTATTCTACTTTTACTTACTGGTGAACATGTAATGGAAGAAGCGTTCAAGGCTGTTGAGTGGTCGACCATTTTCTTTTTTATCGGTTTGTTCATTTTAGTTGCTGGTTTAGTAGAAACAGGTGTGATTAAAAAGTTAGCTGAAGGTGCTATTTCGATTACAAATGGGAATGTATCTACAACCACAGTTCTGATACTTTGGTTAAGTGCCGTAGCATCAGCATTTTTAGATAATATACCATTTACAGCTACAATGATTCCTTTAATTAAAGAGATGGGACAAATGGGCGTAAGTAATTTAGAACCTCTTTGGTGGAGTTTAGCATTAGGGGCTTGTCTTGGAGGAAACGGAGCTTTAATTGGAGCAAGTGCAAACTTAATTGCAGTAGGAATGTCAAAAAAGGAAGGTTATCCTATTAGATTTCTTGATTTTCTAAAATACGGATTTCCATTAATGTTACTGACTGTCGTAATTGCAAACATTTATATTTATTTGAGATATTTAATATAGAAAAGGTGGCTAATGATGCTTACATACAAATACAATCAAGCAACAATTCAAATTACTGAAACGGCTCATGATAAAGATATAGAATTTACGATACGACTTATAGACGTTAGTCTTGAAGAAAGTATAATATGTATTAAGAATTTTTTTGAACACAACGATATTTATACAGATGTACTATTTAATGTTTACGAAAATCATGAGTACCAAGCTTTTGTAAGAAAAGACTATTATATAGATTTTATATTGGCTTTAATGAAAAAGCGATTAGTTGAAAAAGTAGAATGGGTATAAAAATAACCGAACTTGTAAAATAACAAGTTCGGTTTTTCTTATTTTAAGATGATGAAATTACTTCCGAATTTTGTACCAACTTTGTGATTTCAATAAAGCGTATTTGATGTTCATCCATTTCAATTATTTTGAATTGGTAATTTTCAAACTCAACGATATCGCCTGTTTTGGCGTCATAATTTTCAGTTAAAAACCAACCGCCAATAGTATCAACATCTTCATCGTCAATTTCCGTTCCAAGTAAATCATTAATTTCTGTTACTAAAACTTTTGCATCCACGATAGTTGTATTTTCACCAAAAGTCCGAATTTCATTGATTTCATCTGCGTCAAATTCGTCTCGAATTTCACCAACAATTTCTTCTAGTATGTCTTCTACTGTTACAAGGCCCGAAGTCCCACCGTATTCATCCATTAATACGGCTAAATGAATTCGTTCTTTTTGCATCTTCACTAATAAATCCTGAATTGGAATGGAATCTATAACCCGTATGATCGGACGCATAAAATGCTGAATATTTATCAACTTCTTATCTGTTGCTAATGCAGTTAAAACCTCTTTTGCATTAATCATGCCAATTATATGATCTTTATCACCATCGATAATTGGGTACCGTGTAAAATTTTGTTCTTGGAAAATTGCGATACTTTCTTCAAGAGTATCATCTTTATCTAGAGCAACAATTTCAGTACGAGGGACCATGATTTCTTTTGCTATACGATTATCAAATTCAAATATATTATTTACATACTTATATTCAGATTGATTTATTTCGCCGCTCATATAACTTTCGTTTACAATCATACGAAGTTCTTCTTCTGAATGGGCCTCATCGGATTCAGAAGCTGTTTTTAAACCTAAAGGTTTCATTATTAATACAGCAGAAGTATTTAGTACCCAAGTGAAAGGATACATAATCTTATGGGTTACAATTAGTGGTTTTGCACAAAAGAAGGCAATCGCTTCTGCTTTCTGAATAGCAAGGTTTTTTGGTGCTAGTTCTCCAACAACAACTGTAAATAACGTAACTACTAAGAAGGATAGAGCAAACGATATTGTTTTTTCTATACTATGAGGTAAAGAAAAAATAGAAAGTAGTGAACCAATCACTCCTTCAAAAGCGGATTCTCCAATCCACCCCATTGCTAGAGCACTCATTGTAATACCAAGTTGAGCAGTAGAAAGGTATTGTTCAATATGTGTGATGATATGCTTAACCTTTATAGCCTTTTTATTTCCTTCTTCAATCAGTTGATCTACTCTTGTAGGTCGAATGCGAATATAGGCAAATTCTGCCGCAACGAAAAAAGCTGTTAAAGCTACCAAAAACAAAATCATTAATAAATTAACTATGTCCAATAAATTTCCTTAGTCCGCTATCACTGAAGCGGGTAAGGAGTCACCCCCTGTAGAATGCCCAATAGGCTTTTTTAACTATATGTAATTCAAAAATTTCCATTACCCTTTATTATAAGTGTTTTTACACATTTTTTGTCAAAAAGTTTCAAAAAAAAATTTCCCATTTTAAAAAAGATACTGAACAATGAATGCTCAATATCTCATTTATGATGACTATAGGAGTTTTTCATGCTCTCTTTTAAAAAGGGGAGCGTGAATTTTATATATTTACATCATTAAGTTAAAGCACAGTATGGAAAATAGTTAAATCTTAATCGATTACTGTTCTTGTTCTACCTATTCCGACAGTTTTTTGTAGCAGTTTCACCCAAGTCTCACAATTGACAATCCCGTTTGCAGAGAGTCCATTTGCGCTTTGGAATTTGGTTACAGCCGCCTTCATCCCATTTCCAAAATAGCCGTCTAATCCAGAACCTGTGATTCCTAAAGCATTTAACGCATCTTGAGCTATTAGCACATAATTTCCACGAGAACCGATACTAATTTGTGGAAAGCCGCCAGAAGAACAAGCGGGACTTCCAAATCTCTTATCAAAATGAACCCAAGTTGGAGATATAGAAACGGGTTCGATATAGGACCAATTTCCAAAATCTCTAGCACGTTGTCTAAGTACTGCTCTTTGTTCGTTCGTCAGTACCTGCTGGCCAGTATCGAATGCTGTACCTGCATAATGTTGGGATTGCTGACTATGTCCGCCTTCCCATGGACGTTTGAATGCAGCACCTACTGGGATTGGTCTTCCATAGTAAGCTCTAAATTGGTTCCAAGTTTCCATAGTTGTTCGATCTGTCCAAAGTGTGTTTGAGTTGCTATTGCCACGAAATTCACCAACGGTTAGCGTTTTACCATAATTATATGGCATTCTCTCATTTTCTCCGCGTATATACGTTTCCATCCTATTTGTTGCATTATTATAAACCAGTATCTTCGCCATTTTACACCCCATAACTTTCACAAGAAACAATTCTTTAAAATCGTTGTTTTATCTTATTAAAAACCTCAACAATTCGTGATTGGTCTTTTAGATAAAATCAAATATTTGGAAAGAGTTGAACATAATTTAAATGGTTTAATAAAATAAAATATACGTAATTGGAAATTCATTGGATATTCTTAAAAGTCACAAAACATCCCTCTGAAAAACATGATTAGTTCATTTAGAGCACACAAACCAGCAGTATTATAAAGACAGTTAATCCAGCAAGATTATTGTCCCTCCCTCGATAATACTTGCTTTAATGTATATAAAAATTTAAACCCTCTGAAGATTTCCCCTCTTCAGAGGTTTTTTCTGTATATGGGAAGACAAAACATTTTTTTTATATTAAAATGGTAATACTACAACTTCATAATTTCACAAGGGGAGCCTTTTGGCTGAGAGTGAACGAATGTTCAGACCCTTCGAACCTGTTTGTTAGTACAAGCGTAGGAATGTGACCGACATAGATTTGTTTTGAAAACGAATCTATTTTAAGACGACATGGTCATATCTTGATCATGCCGTTTTTTGTTTGTCAAAAAAATAGTGGAATTCATTTACTTATCGATGATGCAGTAAGTATAAATGAAGGTATTTTGATAAATACATATAATTTTTTCATTTAGTCCATTGTTATTTGCGAAAATCGAGATTACAAAATGAACCACAATAAAAAAGGAGTAGGAAAATGAAAAACAGAAAAAATTTAGCAATAATCGAAATTGCGATTTTTGCAGCTTTGGCAATGGTATTCGATTACTTTTGCAATGTACTAAACTTTAAAATATGGGCTCAGGGAGGATCGGTCTCCATTGCAATGGTACCTATTTTTATTGTAGCTTATCGTTGGGGAATAAAAAGCGGATTAGCAGCGGGATTCATTTTTGGACTTCTACAGATAATTTCGGGCACTGCATATGTAGTTAGTATACCTCAAGTATTTCTTGATTATATTGTAGCCTTTACTGTGTTAGGCTTTGCGGGTATATTTAAAAATCACATTCAAAGCGCATTGAATGTCGACTCAATTAAATGGATTTATTTTGCAGTTACAGGAGTCGTATTTGCCTCTATTTTACGATACATTGCAGCTGTTACATCAGGAGTAATCTTCTTTTCAGATTATGCACCCAAAGGTACACCAGCATTAGAATATTCTCTCGTTTACAATATCGGTTATTTAGCACCAAGCATTATAATTTGTAGTATCTTAGTCATTGTATTACTGAAAGCTTTACCTAAAAAACACTTAGGATAATTTATGTTTTAATTTGAATGGCATAGTATTGTTGAAAAACAATAATATGCTTTTTTCTAAAGATAAGAAAGTATAAATTTTTTTGGGCCTCAACTATTGGTACCAGAGGCTTTAGAAGGATGAACAATATGGATGTTTTGGCAATGAAACCCGCAGGACTCCCGTGGGAAAGTGGGTGCCTGAGACCTTAGGCTCAGGTGC
>JARBTR010000008.1 GCA_029240105.1 Caryophanales bacterium
ATAATTCATCAAAGAATGCTTTGGAATCTTCATTTTTCCAAACAGCATCTGGTTTATCTAATAACATAATATAGGAAATTATTGTATGTTTAAATGACAGGACGGAGCCTATTGTTGAAACCATTTTCTTTTCATTTCTAAAAATTCGCCCTTTTTTGAAGCGATTAATGACATCTTCTACTTCATCAGATACTGTTGAAACTCTATTTTCAATTGTTTCTAATGCAACTGACTTTGATAAGACAAGTGCAACCATGTCTATATGATATTGTTCAACAGTTTTTACTTTGCAGACATCAATATTTATTTCTTCTTCAGTGTCCTCTATTATTTGAAAATCATCTATGTAACCATAAATCATATCAGCACTGATATTTTTAATACTTCCTTCTATACTTTTTATTTGTTCAATAAATTCTTTAATCTCTTCTTTATTAAAATTAACAAAGACAATTGTTCCAAAATAAAATATATAGACCATTTTATTACCGGAATCTTTATACTTAGATAATCTTCCACCTTTTAAAATTAATGGTTCTTCCCATTTGATTTTCCTAGTTACTCCATAATGTTTCTGTAATGCAGAAATGTTAAATTCACTGCACACTGTTATTGCTTTAAAATCGTATTTAATCATTCTTGCACCCCAAATTCTTTCTTTTGTGAATAAGTTTATTTTTCTATATTTCACACAATTTTACACTAAAAAATGCTGTAACCGAAGTAAAAAGCAATGGTTAGCTATCATCTGCACAGACACAACATTTTTAGACGATGAAATATTCGCAGCTATGGTAAGAAATGGGATATTGAAACCTTTTTCATATAAACAAAATACTGGGACATGTATTATTGAAGTATATAATTCTTAGCATTATAATAAAACAAATGGAAAAATAGGGAAATTAATTTATAAAAAGCAATAAAAAAAGGGGGGTGCTTTTTGAAATATGAAGAAGAAGAAGAAAATATTAATGATAAGTTTAATTTTGGTTGTTGTTATCGCAACACCTATAATATCTTTTGCAGTAAAGCAGGTTGGTAAGAAAAATCTAGCAAAATCAAATGTTAACTTAAATGCCAGCAGTATTTCTACTGAGGATACGAATAGATTATCAAATCCGGCTTCAAGCCAAATCCCATCGTCAGTAGGACAAAATCCATCGCCTACTGGTGAAAATCCATCACCTGAAGGACAAAATTCCTCTACTGAAGGACAAAATAGTGTGAGTAATACCAGTAATTTAACAACCAGTCCTGTTTCACCAAAGGAATGTGTTCATAATTATGTGAATAATGTAGTTGCACCAACCTGCAAGTCGAAAGGGTATACAAGGCATACATGTAGCAAGTGTGGTAAGAGCTATATTGATTCTTACGTTGCTCCAAGACATGATTATGGCAAATATCTTTGTGAGTATTGCGGACTTCCCGATCCTTCTATAGCATTAAGTTCACTTCCTGCGTGGTTGGAGAAACACGGAACCCTTGAGGGCAATGGAATTTATTCAGGTATTCACTATACAGAAAACGGTGGGAAATATAGTATCTATTACAATACAGTAAGTTTTAAAGATATTAGTTTTGATTATGAAAATAATGGCGAGATTTTTCGGATATTGTTAGTAAGTACAAAACTATGTAGTATTGCGTATTATAAAAATGGCATAAATGGTAGTATGAGCAATATAAATAATTCGACAGTTAACTCTTCTATGAAGTTAAATTTGGACCATTTTGAAATTACTGGCAACACAAATGTAACCAAGGAAGAGTGCGAAGCACAAATGGCAAGCAAAATTGATGGATTTATAAATATTATTCAAAACAAATTACTTTTACCAAATACCGGCCTTAAGTTAAGAGATTTTGGCTTTACGTCTTATTAAAGCAGCTGATTCTGAAGTACAATCACCGTTAAATAAATATCCCAACACTGGATTGAATTTTAAGGAAAATCGAAAGAACTGAAATTAGTATAAAGTAAATTCAACCATTTCTATTAACAACACTCTTGTTATTTCAATTGAAAAAAGGGGACCCTCTATAACGAGAATAGAGGGTCCAATTTTTATGCTACTTTCTTAATATTTACTTTATTTATATTTACTTTCTTTCCTTCCTTACTCTGCTTCTTATATTCAGCAGTTGCCGTGAAGAGTACATCAGTGGATGAATTTAGAGCAGTTTCAAAGGAATCTTGTAATACTCCTATAATAAAACCTACACCAACTACTTGCATTGCAACTTCATTTGGAATTCCAAATAAGCTGCATGCTAGAGGAATCAGTAATAAAGAACCTCCAGCAACTCCCGAAGCACCACAAGCACATACCGCTGACAGAACGCTTAAGATTATTGCCGTAGGGATATCTACTTGAATATTAAGAGTATTAACTGCAGCAAGTGTCAGAACAGAAATTGTAACAGCTGCACCAGCCATATTGATTGTTGCACCCAATGGAATAGATACAGAATATGTGTCTTTGTCTAAACTTAATTTCTCACATAATCTCATATTTACAGGTATATTTGCAGCAGAACTGCGAGTAAAGAATGCTGTAATACCGCTTTCTTTTATACATTTAAATACTAGTGGGTATGGGTTCTGACGTAAACTTGCAAATACAATGATTGGATTGACAACTAAGGCCACAAAGAGCATACAACCGATCAATACGAGAAGCAATTTCCCATAACCTAGCAACGAATCAAGTCCATTTGCAGTGATCGACTCGATGACTAGACCCATGATTCCTAATGGTGCAAACTTAATTACCCATGTAACCATTTTGGAAACTGCATCTGAAAAATTAGTTAACATTGTTTTTGTCGTATCAGGGGCATTCCTTAATGCCAAGCCAAGAAGTATAGCCCATGCTAGTATACCGATATAGTTTGCATTATAAATAGCATTTACTGGGTTAGCAACAACGTTCATCAGTAATCCTTTAAGTACCTCAGTCACGCCGCCAGGAGCTGTTAATTCCTCAACTCCTTTTGTAAGTTCCAAATGTACAGGAAACATGAAACTTGCAATTACTGCTAAAAGTGCGGCTGAAAAGGTTCCTATAAGATATAGAATAATAACAGATTTCATATTTGTTTGGTGACCACTTTTGTGCTGCGCTATGGCTGACATAACTAAGAAGAGTACCAAAACTGGTGCAATTGCTTTTAAAGCACCTACAAAAAGAGAGCCTAATATGACAACTGGTTTTGCCGCCTCCGGAAATGTTACTGCCAAAATAATACCTACAATTAAACCTAAAGATATTTGTTTTACTAGACTTATTTGATTCCATTTTTTAATCATATTTTTCATGTTATTCTCCCTCTTGTGGAATTTACATCTGCAAATTCCCAAATAAATTTTTTTCAGTTGGCTAACATTTAATTAACCATTTGTTCTACAAATCTATTAATCTATTAATCATTTTTTAGTATCATAAAGAATATTCAGATAATTTACAATGGTTTATAAAAGGTAATATTTAACTTCTCTCTTTTGGGAAAATAAACTAAAAAGGTCCTATTTTTAGATTCATCTACGATTTTAATAGCTTAAAGTAATAGGTAAATCTGCCAATTTGATATCACGCTCTACGATGACCGCTCCCTTTGTATCGGGTTTTAGCCAGACAGCATCTGAGTCAATACCATTTAGTCTAAATGTTGATATCATGAATTCCTCAAGTTCCTGTTTACGTGTGCTATTTTTATCTACAATTGCTAGAACCGTTGGTCCAGCACCGCTTAGTGCAATTCCCAACGCCCCGTGGTCTGGTGCATGAAGTAACAATTCCTCAAGCCCAGGAATGAGTGATTGTCGATACGGTTGATGCATTCGATCTTGCATAGCAAATTTTAACTGTGATAAATCGCCTGTACAAAGTGTAGCTGTTAATAAAGCAACACGAGATACGTTGTATGCGGTATCCCCTTTAGAGTAGCTATCTGGAAGTGCTCTACGAGCATCTTCTGTGGCAAGCTCAAAATGTGGTATTACCGCTAGCACTTCCATGTCACTTGGAGGGTTAATTGAGATATGATGTACATCTTGTCCATCCCAACTCGCAACGATTATCCCACCGTAAAGGGATGGTCCAACATTGTCAGGATGATGTTCAAGTGCCGTTGCTAAACGAAAAAGTTGGCTCTTTGACAACGCTTTATCTCCTAGTAAACTATTAGCGGCAACCATACCAGCAACAATTGCTGAAGCGCTACTTCCTAGTCCACGTGTCAAGGGAATGTCACTACACATAGAAATTTCTAATTCTGGCATTTCTACCCCAGCAACCTGAAATACTTGCTCAGCCACTTGATAGATGAGGTTCGATTTATCTGTCGGTAGTCCTTGAACCCTTTCCCCAATTAAGTTGATGGTCGTTCTATCGGAAACAGACATTTCGACCCATAAATACAATTCTAAAGCCATTCCAATCGTATCAAAGCCTGGTCCAAGATTTGCTGTACTAGCAGGTACTCGGACTCGCACACTTTGTTTGGTCATTTATTTCACCCCTTTTTTGGATAAAAGTTTTTTATTTGGAATCTCTTTACCAGCGTCAGATCGCGCACAATTTTTAGTCACCTTTTTTTGATAAAAAATCTATGGCACGGAGCACCGAATCTTCATCGTCATTCACAACGATTGGATCTGAGTTCACTGACCCTAATGCTACGTTCGGATCTTTAAGACCATTTCCAGTGAGAACACATACAACTTTATCTTCTGGTTTAAAATATCCCTCTTTTTGTAGCTTGATTACCCCAGCTAATGATGCTGCGGAACCCGGCTCAGCAAATATTCCTTCTTTTTGAGCCATTAATTTATATGCGGCTATTATTTCTTCATCAGTGACAAAGTTTATCTGTCCTGAAGATTCTGAGGCCGCTTTCTCGGCTAACTTCCAGCTTGCAGGATTGCCGATTTTAATTGCAGTCGCTATGGTTTCAGGATTTTTAATGGGTTCTCCTTTTACGATTGCCATTGCACCTTCTGCTTCAAAACCAATCATTTTTGGCAAACTATTTATTTTTTCAAGCTCACGGTACTCCTTAAAACCCTTCCAATACGCAGTGATGTTTCCCGCGTTTCCAACTGGAATCGACAAATAGTCCGGTGCGTCCCCCAACTGCTCACAGATTTCAAATGCAGCTGTTTTCTGACCTTCAATTCGATATGGATTCACCGAATTCACTAAGGTAAACGGATGTTTCTGGGTAATTTCTCTGACGATTTCGAGGGCTCGATCGAAGTTCCCTTCAATCGCTATTACCTTTGCCCCATACATCATTGCTTGTGCCAATTTCCCCAATGCGATGTTGTTGTTTGGGATTAACACAATACAATTCAAATTTGCCCTGGCTGCATAGGCAGCGGCTGATGCTGACGTATTCCCTGTTGAAGCACACATGATCGTGTCTGAACCGTCCTCAACAGCCTTTGCAACCGCCATGACCATTCCCCGGTCCTTGAATGACCCTGTAGGGTTCAATCCTTCATATTTAAAATAGATATTGAGATTAAGTTCCTTTGATAGCTTCTCTGCGTAAATGAGAGGTGTATTTCCCTCATGCAAGGTAAGCAATGGCGTACCTTGATTCACTTGCAATCTATCTTTGTATTTATCTAGTAATCCCATGTATCTCATTTTTGTTCCTTCTTTTCTCTTTAAATCAATATTTGAACGATTCAATTTAATAAAATTTCTAAAAGGAATCTTTACAAAATTTCCAGAAAAATCACCCCTCCTTTCCTAAGGCGGGGGTGAGCCTAGGGTCTCACCTTACCCTTCAATCCTTCAGGAGTTCG
Organism: Caryophanales bacterium; assembly: GCA_029240105.1. Taxonomy (GTDB): domain Bacteria; phylum Bacillota; class Bacilli; order JARBTR01; family JARBTR01; genus JARBTR01. Next base: position 5,822 of record JARBTR010000008.1, read on the forward strand.
GGGGATTTTTCATGAAAATTTTATGGAGTTTACTTTTTTCACTCAGTTTAAAACGATAGCAACTCAAAGTTTTTGAAATATTGAAATTGATTCAAACAGGTCTATATTACAAACCTGATTAAGCACTTATTCCTTCCATGCGATAGACACTTGCTACTTTCTCAACTACCGATAGTTCTTCTATCTTTCTAAGCACTTTATTTAAGTTTGATTTGCTGATTAATTGAGTTTTAATCATAATTTCATTACAAGCATTTTCATCTATACTTTTATCAAAACATTCTATGGTATCGAAGATTCCATCCAATGAACTAATGATATTTGAGATTGAACTGTTACCGTTATTCGCCTCTATTAATATGAAATACTTTTCATAAATCTCATCATCTGATTTTATACGCTTCTCTTCATGTGTCTCTGGTAAACTGCGACCGCTAACTCCTTGATTCATATTTTTTGCTACTGCAACAATATCACCAACAACTGAATGTGCGGTCGGTAAACTACCTGCGCCTTGCCCATAAAAAATGGTTTCTCCTACAGCATCACTGTACACACAAATAGCATTGTTGACTCCATTCACTGAAGCTAGTGGATGATTTTGATGAATCATTACTGGCTCTACACTAAGTGAAATGCCATTAGCATCTCGCTCAGCAATAGCAAGTAACTTAATCTCGCAATCCAATTTTTTTCCATACCAGACATCACGTTTTGTGATATTGGAAATACCTTGCGAACAGACATCACTAATAGTTAAGTTCGTTTGAAATCCTAGCGAACCAAGAATAGAAATTTTATAGGCAGAATCAATACCTTCAATATCATCCGTCGGATCAGATTCTGCATAGCCAAGCTTCTGCGCTTCTTCTAAGACCACTTCGAACGTTTCGCTATCTTTGCTTAACTTTGACAAAATAAAGTTCGTGGTTCCGTTAACGATGCCCATTATTTTATGAACTCGGTCCGCTGCAAAACTTTCGACCAATGGTCGGATAATTGGAATTCCGCCACCAACACTTGCTTCATAGAACACATCACAACCATGTTCCTTTGCCTTGCGTAAAATTTCAACACCATATGTCCCCATTAAGTTCTTGTTAGCGGTTACAATATGTTTTCCGTTCTCAATCGCTTGAAGTAAATATTCCTTCGTCAACTCAACTCCGCCAATTACTTCAACAATTAAATGAATGTCGGGGTCATTGATAATGTCAGCAGGGTTTGTCGTCAATTTATCATGAGGGGTCACAATATCTCTTTTTTTCTTCATATCACGAACTAATACACGTGACACTTCGATTGGGCATCCTATTTGTTGTTGCAAATGTCTTTGATTCTCTTCAATGATTTGCATGACTCCGGAACCAACAGTTCCGAGACCCATTAATCCCACTTTAATTTTCCTCATAATCCCCCACAAACCTTTTCTAAAATTTCTTACCCCTGAACGATTAACGATGATTGAATAACGCCTTTTTCAGAACGAATTGCTTCAATCAATTCTTTTATACTGCTATTTAATTGTGATATATCAATCGATAGAACGACATTCGCCTGACCACTAATTGGTATGGTCTGACTGATCGTGATGACATTTCCTTCAAAACTTGAAATAAGGTGTAGGACATTGGACAATACGCCTGCATTATCCTTTAAATCCATTGAAATGGTTGCGAATCGCTTCCTTTCAACCTTTTCGAAATCCATAATAGCATCCTTATATCGATAAAAAGCACTTCGACTTAAGTTCACTTGTTTCACTGCTTCGTTAATTGATAGATCATCTTTTTGAAGCAATTCTTTCGCCTGAATTGTTTTTAGTAGTGCCTCTGGAAGTACGTCTTCTCGAACTAACCAGAATCTATTTGAATCAAATTCTTTGTCATTATTCATACTATTTGTCCTCTCTAGAGATACATATGTTTTTCTATAAAGGACATTATACGTTATGACTTTTGGAAAAACAAGCATGCTAGGATTTTTTTTAATAAAAATAATAGAAATTGAACTTATGTTATCCAGTTAAAGGGTGTTAATGGAATTCGATTGACACGACTGGGTTATAAAGCATTTCAAAAAAGTAAAGGATTTTCACATTTCAACATGAAACTTTCAAACAATTCTAAGAGACTTTGTTACTGTTGTTTTTTAAAAATTGCTTGAGCTGTTTTTTAAAAAGAATGTTACAATCGGAAAAAAGAGTCAAAATTTTATAAGGTTGGAGGTTTGGTAATGAAACAACAACTTCAAAAAATTGCAGAAACATTAAAAGAGCAATTAATCGAAATCAGCGATTTTATCGGAAAGAACCCGGAACTGGGGAATCAGGAATTTAAAGCGGTCAACGTATTGACGACGTTTTTAAAAGAGCATAATTTTGAGGTGAAAAGCCTGGTAGCTGGAATTGAGACTGCTTTCTCTGCTGTATATGAGAGCGGCATCCCAGGACCGAAAGTGGCATTTTTATGTGAATATGATGCGCTGCCGGAAATCGGTCATGGATGCGGTCATAATATGATTGGGGCCATGAGCGCAGGGGCTGGTGTACTATTAAGTAAAATCATTACTGAAACTGGTGGAAGTGTTCATGTATTCGGAACGCCGGCGGAAGAAACAAACGGCGCCAAAGTCATCATGACTGAACAGGGATTGTTTGATGAAATTGACTGCGCGATGATGGTTCACCCCGGAGGTTTTACTACCGAAAGCGGAACTTCACTAGCTATGGAAGCCGTTCAATTCGATTACAAAGGAAAGACAGCACATGCAGCCAGCGCCCCTTGGTATGGAGTAAATGCCTTGAATTCGGTAATACAATTGTTCAACGGTATCGATGCTTTAAGGCAGCACGTGACTCCGGATGTAAGGATGCACGGAATAATTTCCAAAGGCGGCGTCGCAGCCAATATCGTACCGGATGAGGCCCAGGCAAAATTTTACCTACGCGCGGCCACAAAAGAAAATCTGGCTGTTGTCAAAGAGAAAGTCCTGAAGATAGCAGAAGGAGCGGCTCTCATGACCGGCGCCACCCTGACTGTCTGCAACTACGAACTTTCCTACGATGATCTGAAAACGAACCCGATTCTGTCGGCTGCTTTCAATGAAAACATGAAGGAATTGGGGATTGACGAAATCAAACCGGCGCCAATAAGTTTTGGCTCAGTGGATATCGGCAACATCAGCAATGTCTGCCCGACTATCCACCCATATATAGGGATTACCGATGCAGTGCTTAACGGTCACTCCGTAGAGATGCGTGAAGCCACATTTACAGAACTGGCCCACGAGCGTCTGCTAATTGGCTCCCTTGCTTTGGCTTATACCGGCCTGGATGTTTTGGCAGGAACAATCAAACTTAAATAAAATAAAAATAGCATATAAAAAGAGATAGCCATCATTGTTTAGACAATGGTTATCTCTTTTTTCTTAGGGTATGTTTTTCATTCAGTATCTTCTCAAATGAGAAAAGTACTCTTTATTATTCTGGCCTAACGGCTTTAAATTCTTCAATCGTGTCAGGAGTATTTTTACCTTCATTACCTTGGAAAAGGTCCATATTAACGGTCACATCCATACAGCCAAGGTATTTTCCATTTTCATCACGGACTGCCATGAATTTTTGATAAATTTGACCAGTTTCACCTGATTTTTTTGGGAACCAAAATTCCCATTCGTCACGTTTACCTGAACGGAAATCATTCAACATAGAATGATGCACAAGCGGCGACTTGTTACTTATTCATATATCAGCTACAGTTCGACAATATATTCACCATACACCCTTTGAAAAATTTCTTTATAATCATTTAAGATTTTACTTTCATCCACTTGTGTAATCTTTCGGTCCCTCATAATCCACTTTCCTTTTACCATTACATGTTCAATCATATCTTCTCTACACTCCATTATTAAATTATGGACTACATTCGAGAATTCAATATGATTTATTAGTGGATATAATTTCGAATTTGTTCTATTTATGAAAACTAAATCTGCATAGTACCCATCTAGAATAATGCCTATTTTATCTTCTATCCCAAATGCCTTTGCTCCATTATAGGTGACCATCTTAAATACATCTTCTGCTGTAAACTCATTCCTTTTTGTGTTGATTTTGAGCAGGAAATATGCAAATCTCATTGCTTCCCAAATATCGTATCTTGCCCAATCAGTACCAATGCAAACATTAATATTAGCTGACAGACAATCTTTAATATTTGCAATTCCTCCACCGGCAATGTTGGATACTGGACAATGAACGATAGAAGAACCCCTACTTCCAATGATTTTTACATCCTCACTAGACAATTCTACGCAATGGAACAATACTGTTTTTTCATTAAGTATGTTATGTTCATCAAATAATTCGACCGTCGATTTTCCATACTTATTGTTAATTAGTTCTTTTCTCCAATTATTTTCAAGACAATGCGTCATCATGATTGGATTATATTTTTCAATTATTTTTCTACATTGTATTAAGGTCTCTTCATCTATGTATTCTTCTTCCGGTAAGTGCCCTGTAAATTGGATTTCTTGATTAAGATCTGTATGATATTGCCCAATTTTATCTTCAACGTCTATTACGCCTCTGATACCCAGCAGATTCATTGCTTTAATTAAATAATCCGGTTCTCTATCGGATAAACCTGAGTCACTTACAAACGTCACTCCATTTTTAATTAAATCGATATAACCCTTTAAGCAGATAGTAAAATAATCATCTTCGCTTAGACCTTCATCTAGACTATTAAATAAAGTTGTTTGCAATTTTCCCTGCAGGGATTCTCCTCCCCACTCATTAATTGAAATTTCTTTTGAAAGTCCTTTTGCTAGTAATGACCCATTGTGATAATGCCCATTAATTAGTCCCGGAATAATTATATATTTACTGCAATCAATAATCTCAGAAGTCCTATAGTTTTCTAAGCAAGGCTCAATATCACTAATTATTTTAATAACTCCATCAGTAATTACTATATTTCCTTTTGCAATTTCCTGATCTTTATTTATGTAAGTAACATTAGTTAATAACACTGTTATCACCTCAAAAAATGCTTATTATGTATTTTTCAAATCTTCTCTTACTTATGGTAAAGTTTACCAATCATAATCCTAAACTTTTATTTCAATTATAACAAAAACTCCACCAGTATTAGCTAGTGGAGTTTTTCTTTTGAATTTCTACATATTTTTCATTATTTCAATTCTGTTTCAACTGCTGTGCGTTTTACGAAATAGCACCTCAGAGCGGATGTTACGTACTGCGCGAATGATTTCAACTAAAACTTCATGTCTTTTACTGTTGCCTTGTTAAATAATTTCCCAAATCAGATAGATATTTTTTATTATTCAGGCTTTACGGCTTTAAATTCGTCAATCGTATCAGGTGTATTTTTACCTTCTTTTCCTTGGAAAAGATCCATATTAACGGTCACATCCATACAACCAAGGTATTTTCCATTTTCATCGCGCACTGCCATGAATTTTTGATAAATTTGGCCCGTTTCACCTGATTTTTTCGGGAACCAAAATTCCCATTCGTCGCGCTTACCAGAACGGAAATCACTTAGCAATTTTTCAACATGGTGAGCCACCCTTGGGTGAAGCTCAAGTACATGTCGACCAATCGCTTCCTTACGGCGACCATGCACGCGGTCAGGATTATTTGAATACCAGCGGAAAATATCTTTATCATCACAAAAGCCCATTTCAAATGGCAAAAGTTTGATGATTGAATCCAACGTGCTTGCTTTAATTGGACCCGTTTCAAAATTAATCACAGCTTCAGGACTAATTAGATCTGATAATTTTTCTTCAAACATATATAAATCTCCTTTATGAGAATAAAATGATAGAAATCTAGTAAATTACCTGCATTTCTTGTAGTTTCTGTACACTACTAGAGTTTCCTCTTGATAACTATTCTCACAGTTTTTCACACTTTATAATATGATTGGAATCACATTTTTTTAGTTACATAGTAATTACTCGTTCTATGGATAGAAAAAACACTTCTGATACAGTATAAGAGCAACAAGCTCCTTTTTGTCTTACCGGGAGTTTGTTGCTCTTATTACTCTTATCCTTTTAAAATCTGCTCATTTTAAATATTCCTTGCTAGCAAACCATTAGTAAAATGACTAAATAACGGTAACACTCGCTTAAAAGTAAACCCTCACTGGAAATTTCCTAACGGGTTTCGTTTTGAGGTGTAAAACTCAAAAGAACAATTATAATAACACATTAAAAGGCAAGCTAATAAGCAATTAAATTAGCACTGCCTTTTTTGTTTGGGTTATTAAATATGACACTAAAACAAACTCACAGCGTTTCTTATTTATCTGCCCAAATAGTAATCCAGACAAGGCATATGTATTAGGAACACTACATGATATTGGTGACGTTGCAAATAAATTGAATATTGATATCCCACATGGTACTGTTTAAAAAGTAAAGAATTGGTAGAAAAAATACGTTTACATTTCAGAGTGGTGAAGAGAATGAAAGTCATATCGGTAAAGAGATCTCCTGAGTATAAAGAAATGGCAATTAAATATTTTCAAAGCAAATGGGCTTCACCGAATAGCATGATGGTTTACGAGGATTGCATAAAAAATTGTATTACTACTTCTAATCCACTACCACAATGGTATCTGTTAATGGACAATGAAAAGGTAATTGGTTGCGCAGGACTTATCACAAATGATTTTATTAGCCGAATGGATTTATACCCTTGGGTTTGTGCTGTTTATATTGAAGAAGGACATAGAGGAAATGAATATGGCTCGCTTTTGTTAGAACAAGCAAAAATAGACGCAAAATTAGGCGGTTTTTCTAACCTATACCTCTGCACCGACCACATTGGATATTATGAAAAATACGGATTTAATTTTATTGGTATTGGCTATCATCCATGGGGGAGTAGCTCTCGTATTTATAGTACTACTTTATAATTACTTAAAGAGCTTGGATTCCAAGCTCTTTTGTTGTGAGTTGAATTGTAATTTGCGTTGCCAAAAATCCTTTGGATGTTTTCCAAACAATTTTTTAACGTGGTTAGTACTTGAAAAAGGCAGTATTCTATTCTCAAAATTAAACATTACTAAAGCAGCAATTTTTCTGGGATGAAAGAATGTCTACCAAACCTTGTTCCACATCTCACGTTGACATACTGTTTCAAAGCCTATACTGTGATAGAATTTCCTATTTCCTCCAAAACAGTAGGTTGCTCCGTACTTTTGAGTCTTCTTCATTGCCTCTGTTAAAGCTATGGTTGCAAGACCCATTCTTCTATATTTTGGGTCTGTAGCCAGTGGTTCAAGGTAGGCGTAGTCGTTGACTCCATCCATCCACATTCCTGCAAAACAGGCATACTCTCCATTCGGAGCCTTTATAATAGTTGTAAAATCCTTTCTAAAATGCGGTCCGCTCTGCATAAGCCTTCTGCAGTCTACATCATCATCAGGCTCGTCACCATGATCAAAGCCTTTCCAAAGCACATCATGAATCTTTTTAAAGTCATTTTCATCATCTAACGAAATAACTGAGAAGCCCTCAGGCAGCTTACATTCCTTAAATCCCTTTTCATAATTAAAAACTGTAATGTCTTCAGTATATTCTTTATTGTAGCCTCTTTCTGCAAGGACCTCCTTGAGCTCTATCTCATAGTCATAGAGCCATACATCAAGGCTTCTTTTGCCTCCGTCAACAACCTTAGAAAGCTCTCTTTCTGAGTACTCTAGCATCATAGGTTTCATGTGCTGATAACCTAGCTTTGTCATCACAAAGGTTTCTCCTAAACCCATTTCATAGCTTGCAACAGCTACTATTTGCCCATCTTCTTCCCATATTCCAAATCTATGTGTCTTCTTATGATCAAAAAATGGATGGGTGTGTGCGTACTCAAAATAGGGCTGCTGAATGTTCCCATTCTGCTGGTACTTACTAAAATTTTGACGTAGAAACTCGCTTACAGGTTCAAAATCGCATAATAGTTTGTAATTTCTAAAAGTTATAGCCATAAATCCCACTCTCCCAATTATTGATAATTAATTATATGAATTCTACAGTCAAGTTAGGAGGGCAATTTCTATTTAAGTTGTTTTTACAGTAATCAATAAAATAAAAAACTCCCAATAGGTTAATAAACTTTACATATGGTACGTTTCTCTCATTACAATCTTTAAAATTAATACTATTTTTATAACAAATCCTCCACTTCCTCCATTTTATAACAAAAAAATCCACTAGATTTATCCAGTGGAATTACTTTTTTATGCAAATTTCTACAAACTTTCATTTCTTTAATTCTTGCATCAAGTGCTGAAAAGAAGATGCTATCTAAAATAGGTCATTTTGACGCATTTTAGACAACCCCTTCCGTATGTGAGCCTGTGTCAAACACTATGACGCATTCTATGTAAACCAAAGTTAATGCTATTTATTTACAACATTGATTTCTTTGCCGTTAATAAATGCTGTAATGTTTGCGGCCGTAAGTTCGACCAGCCTTTGCCGTGATTCAAAGCGTCTCCAACCAATATGAGGAGTCATAATGACATTGTCCATGAAGAACAACGGATTATCCAAAGCAGGCGGCTCAGTTTCTTGAACATCCAGCCCCGCACCAGCCAATTTTCCTGTCTTTAGAGCTTCAATCAAATCAGCTTCGTTGATGATGGCCCCTCGCGAAGTATTGACGATATATGCTGAAGGTTTGATAAGCTTTAGCGTTTCCTTATTAATCAAGTGCTTTGTAGATGGCATTAGTGGGCAATGAATCGTGATAAAATCACTCTGCTTTAGTAATTCTTCCAGAGAAACAAACTGAACTGCTGATTCGCCCCATGGCTTCGCAAACGGATCGAAAACAATGATGTTCATGCCTAGAGCCAGTGCTACCTTAATTGTGGCACGGCCAATGGCACCAGCACCGATAACCCCTAGCGTCTTACCGGTTACCTCAAAGTGCGGCACCTGTAGGGCTTTCGTAAAATTATCAAAGTTACCCCTTTGTAGCATGTTTTGCTGCTGGATTAGAGAAGCACTCAAATTTAGAATGAGTGTAATGGCCATATGAGCAACCGCATCAGTGCTATAAGATGGCACATTGCACACTGCGATATTCTTTTCCCTTGCAGCTTCAATGTCAATGTTATTATAGCCAGTTCCTGCTTCACAGATAATTTCAACTGATTCGGGGAATTTTGAGATCAAATCTCTTCCTACAGGTAGTTCCTTCGTAATAACAATATTCTGGCCCTGAACTCGCTCAAGAATCTGCTCGTCGGTACTATCTTCGTATTTTGTGAATTCAGTTATGTCAGATAAGAATGAATAATTCAACTTTTGGTCAAAGTCTAATTTCGCTGAATTTAGAAAGACTGCTTTCTTCATATGTAACCTCCAAATTAAAATGTGAATTTAAAACTCTAGTGTGCTGTCTTTGCCACTAATTATAATTCCCTGGTTTTTAATATACAAGTGGACTTGTATTTGCAATTACTTATTGGAACTTCCCCTATTAAATGTAATTTGGTCACCGTCAACAAGCAATAAGAGGGTTTTACCATCTTCAGTGATGTCGATAAACTTCATTGTGCTTGATTTACTGTTAAATGAAAATTCATGGCTTTCTGCATTGTATGTATAGCTCTTACACAAATCAAAATCGTGATAAGGGTTGCCAGAAGACGGACTATAATAGGAAATGGACCCATCTTCCCCTAAAAACAATCTATAATCACGTCCATCATCATCTTGAAGCCATTCAACACCTGCAACTCCTTCTGGTAATGGAGTTTGTTTCTGCGTTTCCTTTTCTCCACATCCGCTCAAAAGAATGATGCATAGTATCATCCACATCCATCTTTTCATGTGTTCTCCTTTTTGTATCATTCTATACTAAATAGCTTTATAAAAACGCTAACTTATTCCCACTCTCTGTAAAAAAGTCTAATTATTTGTGATAAGGTTCACCGTATCGGTTAAGGGGTAGTGGATTTACTTACCCCATAAAACTTTATCATCACTGGTAATTTCGTAAATGTTTTGACCTGTTTTAACTTCAAAATACTCTTTGAGTTTAAGATTCATTTGTCTTTTGTTTTCTGGATACATATTGTATCGAGTCTCAACATCATTCATCCTATCAATCATGTTCACGACGCCATTTGGAGATGCTAGACAATCGCAGAGCTGTATTAATCTGTCATAGTCATCATATTCTAATTTACTAAGTTCAGTTTTTAACATTTCAACTTCTTCGATAGTAATATCGAATTTTCCAATGTAGGTGTTAATATCCTTTGTTGAAAATGAGTGAGTAAGACATATTCTTGCCATCTCATCATATCCAAGTGAGTTCATATAGTTATAACCATCAAGTACATGGCCTAGATGTTTTACTCCAAATCTTCTTCCAATGTCGTGAAGTAAACCTAGAATATACGCCTTTTCAGAATCCATACCTTCTATCTTTTTTGTTATTTTTTCTGCACATTCTGCAGTAAATAAGCTATGCTTTTTCCAAGGTCCAGGATTCATTTTTTCTGATTCATTTAAAATTCTTATAGCTTCTTCTCTAGTTGGATACATGGATTTCCTCCTGGTTTGCAAAGGTTACTTATGGTAAGGTTCACTGTAACGTAAAGGGTAAATAAATTTATACCTGTTTTTCTGCGTCTGTTTTTTGTTCTAGGAACCAATAGAACGGATACGACAGTTGAAAAAACTTTAGACATATGCCATCTTTAGTTTCTTCACCTAATCCCATAATCCTAAATGGAAAAATTGCTTTATCTGATTGAGATGCCTCTCTAATTACATAGGCTAAGTCTCTGCGTATTTTAAAAAGTGTCTCTTTTGTCAGTTCCGATTTCTCGTTCTTATTTATACCTTTTAATACATTTTCTATTTCAGAATCAAGAGAAACATCTTTAGTGAACTCACCTGAACCACAGAATATAAAACAACCATATTCTTTTTTAACAATTAAGTTTTCTAAGCAAAGTATAGTTTTATAACCTGATATTTTGAGATAGTGGTCAAAATCACATCCATTCATTCTTTTTCCACATGTTCCAAGGTACCGCTTGATTTCATCTAAAATTAGCATATTTTGGTAATTGTTATTACAGAATTCAACAATTTTCCCTTTCAACTTGTTTTGATCCTGTACACTTGAATTAGAAATGTACCTTCTAATTTTTGAATGTTCTGATCTTAACTTTTGCTGCATCTCAACATCAGAATCTGTTCTAACATCTGGAAAAGATGTAGTAAATGGAAAAGAGAACTGCAATACTTCTATATTTGTATCATTTTCATCATTTTTTACTAATCCTGATATGGTTATATCCCAAAGATATTTCCTCTCCCCTACTTCTCTACTATGTAGTAAAGTCGATAAGTTCCAAAGAATATCTCCAGCTTTAGCGAGATTATTTTTCGTGCTTCGAGCTATTCTTTTTACTGAGTCAAAATATCTTCGATATCTTTCTTCACTATCTTGAAAGGAAAACTCAACGCTTGCATTTACATAAAACCATGTGTAAGTAGCTTTTTCTCCTATTACTAAACTGTGTGGATCAATTAAAACATTCCCCCAGTATTTCCAATCGTCAATGAATAGTTGCTTTACATCAGATTCACCAAAGCACCACTCATCAATACTTGTTCCTATTATGATGGGGTTGCTCCTTTCTCCAAACAAAGTGTTATAAAGGGTTTCAATGTTTTGGGTATCTCTTTCTATGTAGCATTTTTTTAGAAATTCGACTTTATCAGTGATTTGTTGCTTATAGTCTTTCATCTCAGAACCCCTTGTTTCACATTTATTTAAGTTACTTAGCCCCTACTTATGATAAGTTTCTTTGATTCTGATCCTAAAACTTCACTTCCACATTATAACAAAAACTCCCTTGGAATTTTTTCCAAGGGATTATATTAATTTTCTACAAATTTCTACAAGCTTATCATTTCAATATACCATCTAATGATAGGATGATTTCAGCGCCTGTTACGACTGCTGTCATTACCTATTCGATCCCAGGCGGGTTCACTCCGATAATAGTTCTTCTGTGTTACAGAAGCATTCGATATAGGCTTTGTTTAGATTTTTGTGTCAACCTATTAATAATCGCAAACAATCTACTGCAAAATGGTTAATAAGTAATCTCTCCTAGAGATTCTTTAAAATTCACTGCATTTGACTCAACATATTTTTTTACATTTGCTATTTTCTTGCTGCTTAAATTCTTAAAATAGATGTTAACCCTATTATTTTTTTCATCTAATTCTAAAGAAGTGATTTTTAATCTCTCCATTTTCGGAGTTAAATTGTCAATGATAGAATACAAATGTTTAATTGGATATTCAACATATTTAATATGAAAACCTGCGCTTTCAAGTTCTTGAATATTTAATGTTTTTTCACCTTTTACGATACATAAAGTTAAAATGGAGTTTTCATCGATAAAAAGTCCCCCAAAAGAATTCGGATAATCTTTTTTTAACCTTTTAAGTGTATTTTGACTATCGATATCAAAACTTTTGTTCAATTGTTCATTTATTGGATTACCGATTACATTGTCATTTTTACTAATTTTTTTTTGCATCATTCCAGAATAATTATTACCTACAATAAAGATTGCTGAAAATAAAATTACTACTATTAAAGTTAAAGAATATTTATTTAGTGTAAAATTTTCTTTCAATTTTCATCCCTTATTTCAATTTTATATCTAATATAAATTTATTTTTTTCATTCCACTTAATACTATCAAATCTCTCTAATAATTCTTTCCATCTATCTTCTTCATTCCCACTGATTTCCCTACCCATAAAAGTTTCCCCAAGATTAGTCTCCCACACCTTCTTACCATTCTTTTTATACTAGCTTTAGTTATACCAATGCCTAAGGAAAATAACCTCAGTTACTTATGATATGGTTCTACTTTTATAATCTTAAACTATAACTTCTAATTATAACAAAAAAACTCCACCAGAATTATCCAGCAGAGTTAATTTTTATTTAAATACCTACAAACTTTTCATTTCTTCAATTCTTGCTTCGATATTGCCTTTTCGATACCAGGTGGGTTCACACCGATAATCAGTTCTTCTGTGATACAGAAGCATTCGATGTAGGCTTTGTTTAGATCCTTAATAACTTGTCTTTCACAGCAATCTCTGTTTATTGCTAGCTCACAATCCTATAATAAACACGTGAGGTGAGAATATAGACGAAAGCGTAGAAAATAGCAAATACAAAAATCGTTCCAGCTGTACACTGTATAAATAGTGGTACATTCGTAAGGTGTAACACAGCGAGCAATTTCACAATAACCTTGAAGGCAAATGCAATATGGATTATGGCTGATACAAGTGGTAAGAAAAACACTATGAGTACCTGACTGCTAATTGATTTTTTAATTTCTGTTTTGCTCATTCCAACCTTTTGCATAATTTTAAAGCGTTCCTTATCATCGTACCCTTCAGAAATTTGTTTATAGTAAATAATAAGAACAGTAGCCATAACGAACAATGTTCCAAGGATGATTCCTAGAAATAAAAGTCCACCGTATATGGAATATGCAGATCCTCTGGTTTCTTCTAACCCGATACTACGTCCTTCAATTGACAATTTTTGCATTTCCTCATTGATTTCACTTGTTAATTTCATTTCCAAATCAGCACTGCTGTCCGTATCAAAAGCGTAATAATAGGATAATTCACTTTGACTTCCGTTAAGCTCATCACCAGTTATTTTTTCGATTATAGTTTCATCTCGTACAACAATAAAATAGCTGTTGGTATTTTCTGAGGATGCGATCCCATTCATTGAAAGGCTATTTAGCCGTTTCTTTATTTTAAAATTATTGCCTAGGATCTTCATGCTGTCATCAGCAAGTTCCCCTTTACCCGTATAGAGAAGTACTTCATTTTCATTCAATGAAATAAACTTATTTCCAATATTGTTATACTCGCTTAAAGGAACTAATTCTACGGAGCAAATGTTGTTTAAAGCTATAGACTTATTACGTCCATCAGTGAAAGAATTCTTATTTTGTAAAGCAATGAAATTCTTAGAACGATAGTGAACTGTGTTTTTCACTCCACTATAATTCTTTTCAGCTATTTCTCTTATATTGTTACTAAGCATATCTGCTTTTTCTTTGGATACATTATCAGCACTTATGAATATATTCCTTGGAAACATGGATTGAAGTACATCCTCCATGCCAATATAGATGGAAACCGTAGTAGAAACCATGACAAGGATGCAAGTTGAAAGAATACATATATTCGCAAGACCTACTGCATTCTGCTTCATTCGATAAATCATACCCGACACATTGATGAAATGATTCGTCTGATAATAATATCGCTTATTTTTTCGAAGCATTTTTAAAAGAGCAGTGCTTCCAGCAGTAAACAAAGCATACGTCCCTATCATCACAAGAATCACTGCTACAAAAAACATGTAAAGTGCCGCCAGTGGCGATTCTGTGTTTAATGAGATATAGTATCCGGCACTAAGAGAAAGGATACCCGTCAAAGTAAGAAGCCATTTTGTTTTTGGTTCTTTTTCACCAACCTGTCCACCTTTCAGTAGTTCAATAGGTTTTGAAAGATGAATTTGACGTAGATGATTCATAAAAATCAAACCAAAAATAGCCACAAAGAGAAGCGCTGTTTTAAGTAAGGACGGATAGGATATCGAAAAACCCATTACTACGTCAAAGTTTAATATCTTTAGAAGAATCAGAAACATCAGCTTGCTAAGTGCTATGCCCCATAAGAGTCCCATTATGATGCTAACAAAGGACACAAATAGATTTTCCCAGAATAACACTTTCGCAATATGCCTTTTCTCCATACCCAAAATATTATACAGACCAAGTTCTTTCTTACGTCGTTTTATCAGAAAGCTATTCGTATAAAATAAAAAAATTACAGAGAAGAACCCAATCACGTAGGTACCCAATTGAAGGATAATTTTAAGAGATGCTCCCCCAGACATTTGATTTAAGCCCTTATCTACAGATAGAAAATGCATGATATAGAACATCATAATGGTACTCATACAGGTCACGATATATGGAAAATAGGTCTTTCCATTTCGCTTTATATTCATTAGTGCCAGTTTTTGATAGAACATCTTACTCATTTCTACCACCGCCTGTTGCAATGACAGTAAGCGTATCAGAAATTTTTTGATACATTTCCTCCTGTGACATGGA
This sequence comes from Caryophanales bacterium, assembly GCA_029240105.1. Lineage (GTDB taxonomy): Bacteria > Bacillota > Bacilli > JARBTR01 > JARBTR01 > JARBTR01. The sequence goes on from JARBTR010000008.1 coordinate 21,073, forward strand.
TACTCTGTAGAGTTGATGGAACACCTCTCCGTCTTTTATAAAAAGCACACGGCTAGCATGGCTGGCTGCTTTCGTACTGTGCGTCACCATAATAATGGTTTGATTTTCTTTATTAATATCATTGAAAAGTCGCAGAAGTTCATCGCTTGTATGCGAATCCAGCGCTCCAGTTGGTTCATCTGCAAGAATGAGTTGAGGATGCGTGATTAATGCTCTTGCCACTGCAGCCCTTTGCTTTTGACCTCCAGAAACCTCATAGGGAAACTTTTTCAAAATGTCGCAAATACCCAGCTTCTTTGCAATTGGCACCAAACGATTGTTCATTTCATCATAAGACTTTCCAGATAAAACGAGAGGTAAAAAGATATTATCCTGTAGTGAAAACGTATCAAGAAGATTGAAGTCTTGAAACACAAAGCCTAAGTTATCACGACGAAACTTCGATATTTCTTTTTCCTTAATATCTATGCTGCTTATGCCATTAAGGACTACCTCACCGCTTGTTGGCTTATCAAGTGCCGCAATAATATTTAAAAGTGTTGTTTTACCTGAGCCAGACTCCCCCATGATCGCCACATATTCACCCTTTTCTACTGAGAAGGATACATCTGATAAAGCCTGAACCTGATTTCCGCCAAAACGAGTACTATATATTTTCTTCAGTTTCTTGATTTCTAAAAGGGACATAAAAATTACTCCTAACTTCTTTTCTAAGGTAAATAGGATCGATTCCCATCACCTTAGTTCAATATAGCAAAGGGAAGAAACGTCCACCTTAACTTTGGCTTACATTTCTTCCCTTAACCTTACATCACTGTAAGGATTATAAATAAACTTATTCAATTGCAACTTCAATGGTTGCAAGATCGATGCTTACTTTAGTGCCCCTATCAACCATTGATTCTATCGTAATCTTGTGAGAAAGCTTGCTTAAGATCTGCTTGCACAGATATAAGCCAAGCCCTGTCGACTTTTTATCCCATCGCCCGTTGTAGCCTGTAAAACCTCTTTCAAATATACGGGCTATATCCTCTTCCCTTATGCCAATCCCTGTATCTTCTATAATCAAAGTTTTTTCAGAACGGTTGTCCATATAAATGGAAACAGTTCCTTCATTTGTGTATTTTAATGCATTTGACAGAAGTTGTTCGACGACAAATACCAGCCATTTTTCATCAGTTAAAACCTCACAATTTAGATCTTCAAAATTAAGCTTAATTTTCTTTCTGATAAACATTCTCGCATATTTGCGCACGGCTTGTTTTACAATATCATCCAGACTGTATTTTTTTAACACAAGGTCTGAGGACATGCTCTCAACCCTTAAATACTGCAAGACAAATTCTACATATTGTTCAATCTTAAAAACTTCCATGGAAAGTTCTAAGTTCTGCTCACTTTCCTCAGATTGAAGGATTAAATGCATAGCTGCAATTGGCGTCTTGATTTGATGAGCCCATAACGTATAATAATCCACCATCTGACTTCGGCTCACATCTGCATTATAGGCTATTTGAACATTTTCCTTATTGATAGCAGTGAGCAAGTCATAGTAATCTTTTTCAATGATTTCATTGGGCTCAGGGAGTTTATCCAACTGTAAGGAAGTGCTATTTTTTAATGCTCGTAGCTGGTTATGCTTCTTATATAACTTTATAAAATCAACTAGTAAGAAAATAATGCCTATCATTGCACAAAGGATAACTGCGTAAATCACAGGTTCCACTTGGATATTATATAAATAGAAAACTAGTGCAAATAATGCCCCGAATAACCCTAACAGAATAATTCCGTTAAGGCGCAGTTTCAGATAGGAAGCTGCAAGTTTGAAACTTTCTGCTCTCTTCATATCATTCCACCAAATATCCTAACCCTTTTTTCGTTGTAATAAAATCTGACAAACCGATCTCTTGAAGCTTTTTTCGCAGCCTTGTCATATTGACGGTTAAGGTGTTGTCATCGATATAGCTATCCGTCTCCCAAAGTCTTGTCATGATCGTTTCCCTGGACACAGTCTTGCCTTTATTTTCAAGAAGAACCTGCAGTATCTTCAGTTCATTCTTAGAGAGTTCCATTTTCCGGTTGTTAAAATTCAAAGTAGAATCACTTGTATTCAGGATTGCCCCATTATGCTCAAGCAGGTTGGTCTGCCCTGTAAAATCATACGTTCGGCGCAGTAAAGCCTGAACCTTTGCTGTCAGTACATTTAGGTCAAAAGGCTTTGCAATAAAATCATCCCCACCCATATTCATGGCCATGACGATATTCATATTATCCGAAGCTGATGAAATAAATATAATAGGAGTCTTGGAAACCTTTCGAATCTCTTGGCACCAATGATAGCCATTAAAAAACGGCAGCGTAATATCCAAAAGCACAAGCTGCGGATTATAGGAAGCAAAGACAGCAAGTACATCCTTAAAATCTGTGACACACTCTGCCTCATACCCCCAAGACTCTATATGGCTTTTCACTGCTTTAGCAATGATCAAATCATCTTCTACGATAAGAATTTTATACATTTGGATCCCCTTACTTACACTTGACATTTGTTACAGATTTTATAAAGCCGTTATTCCTAGCAACAACAGCAAAACTCCGTGACTTATAATACTGTTTACATAATTAATCCTAAAACTTTCTCTTCCACAGTATACCAAAAACTCCCTTAGAAATTTATCTAAGAGAGTACAGGGGCTTCTACAAAATAATTGTAATCATTGAAAAGAGCATTGATTATTCAATTAGGAAAATTTTGTCCTTTTGAAAACAAAAATCCTGATTCATTCTTTGAAACACTATCCTATGAAACACTACCCCATTTACCCTATTCCTTACCCCAATTTGCCAATGCAGACGCAAATGGATTATTAGTCGTATCGTCAACCTTTGTCTGCGTGCGCATATACTTTGCCACGTCATTTTTAGACGCATTGGTCGAATTTTTGTTGCCTACTCGCTTTTGGAAAGCCGACATTTTCTCACGATACCCACATTTACATGTAAAAATCTGGCTATCGCCACTTCCTGCCAAAGAAAGTTTCTTATGACAATTCGGACATCTCGCATTCGTTTCTCGGGAAATCGTTTTTCGATACCCACATTCTCGATCCTGGCAAACACGGATTTTTCCCTTTTTCCCGTTTACTTCAAGGAGCATCTTTCCGCATTCGGGGCAAGGCGTCCCAGTTAAATTATCATGCTTAAACTTTTTTTCACTTGCTTTAATGCGTGTGACGATTTCGTTTGTATAACTCACAATTTCTTTGATAAAAAGTTCTTTCTTCAGCTGGCCCTTAGCAATCATCTCTAACTTTTGTTCCCACTCTCCAGTTAATACCGGCGTACGCAATTCATCGGGCGCTAATTCTAATAATTGTCTGCCTTTTGAAGTGACATGCATCCCTTTGCCACGCTTTTCAACTAAAAATGAGTTAAGTAACTTTTCAATAATATCCGCACGTGTCGCAACGGTTCCGAGTCCACCCGTTTTTTGTAAAGTCTGAATCACTTTTGCATCCGTCACAAACTTCGCTGGATTCTCCATCGCAGAAAGCAACGTCGCCTCGTTAAAAGGCTCAGGTGGCTTTGTCTCACCTTGCGTCATCGTTACATCTACGGAAATTCGTTGTCCTTTTGAAAAGGGAGGAAGCTGCTGCTCATCATTATTCGATTCCTCGTCATCAGAATCTACAGATTGATAATGCGTTTTCCACCCAAGCGAGTGAATCGTTCTCCCTTTCGCGACGAATTTTTCTTGACCAATTTGCGCCGTTACAATTGTTTGTTCATACTCAAAAGCTGGTGACAATACAGCTAAGAAACGCGTCACAACTAATTCATAAATTCTACGTTCACGATCGCTCATCTTCATCAGCTGTGCAGGCTGCTCCGTCGGAATAATAGCATGATGATCCGAAACCTTTGTATTATCAACAAAAGATTTATTGGCTTGGATTGGTTTTCCGAGTAACTCTTTCGCAGTTGGAAACTGTTTAACACAGGCTACAACACGATCCCTCAACGTCCCAACCATATCACTGGACAAATAACGAGAATCTGTTCGAGGATACGTCACTACTTTGTGATATTCGTACAGCTGCTGCATGATTGACAACGTTTCTTTTGCTGTAAAATTAAATCGTTTATGCGCATCACGTTGGAGTTCGGTCAAATCATACAAAGCTGGTGCATAAGACTTTTTCGCCTTTTTATCAATTTGAGAAATAACCGCTTCTTTGCCAAGATTTTTAAAAATTGACTCGATTCGGTCTTTCCTAAAGTCACGAGTCTCATTTGTCTTTCCATCATTCCAAATGAATTTCACCTGCCCGTGTTTCGCACTTAACCCATAAAATGACTTAGGTACAAAATGACGAATTTCTTCCTCACGACTAGCAATCATCGCTAAAGTGGGAGTCTGCACGCGCCCACAAGATAGCTGTGCATTATGCATCGTTGTCAAAGCCCGTGTCGCATTTAAACCGACTAACCAATCCGCCTCGGACCTTGCAACTGCAGACGCATACAAGTTTTTGTATTTTTTCCCATCCTGTAAATTTCGAAAACCATCACGAATCGCTTGATCCGTCACGGATGAAATCCATAGTCGTTGCAGTGGCTTTTTACAATTTGATTTTTCTAAAATCCAACGTGCCACGAGCTCTCCCTCACGTCCTGCATCGGTCGCAATGATCACTTGATCCACATCTTTTCGAATCAATTGTGATTTGACTGCTTGAAACTGCTTGCCTGTTTGTTTGATGACAACAAGTTTTAAAGTCTCAGGCAACATAGGTAACGTATCGATTCGCCATTCTTTATACATCACATCGTAATCTTCCGGATCAGCCAATGTCACAAGATGCCCAAGCGCCCAAGTGACAATGTACTTGTCACCTTCCAAATAGCCGTTCCCTTTCTTCTGGCATTTCAAAACCCTAGCAATATCCCTAGCCACAGACGGCTTCTCTGCTAAAACAACTGCTTTCATATATAAAACTCCTTACTATAAAATTGCATTATTTGTTTGGTAACTCGTTTATTTTACAACACTGATAGACAAAACTTTAGAATAATTCAATGATAGAGAAGCAAAAAAGGAATCTCCATTGATGGGACAGGTTCTCTTCAATGAGAATTTTACTTAAAATAGTAGTTAAAATCACAGTCGGTTTCGAGGAAATTTTTCACTTTGACCTCTATTTTGACTTCGAATGATTGCGACAGTATGAAACTGAATGCAATAACTTCGCAGCGGTTGTTCCTGAGCTAAAGCTCAGACAAACTGTACGTTCCCTTTGGTTGCTAAGCTACTTCGTACCTTAGACCAAAACGCAAAAGCGCCCAAATCCTTTTTAAAAAGGATTTGAGCGTTAATAAAATCTATTGTTTTCTAAAAATAGAGTTGGAGAGTGTCGAAACTGTTGCTATTTAAAGTATAGAAAAGCCACCTTTACTAATGGTACGGTTCTGCTATTATAATAAATTTTTCTATAATAAAACAAATACTCCTTTGGAATTTTTTTCAAAGCTGACTATGCTTATAGGTCACCTTAAATTTTTACCAATTATGTACGCATATCCAGTATTGCCCCTTTTTATGGTTGAAGTAAACCGTACAATAAAATTGTATAGATTTTACTACAAAATACGCCTATAATTTTTCCCGTTTCATTCTTGTATATCCCTTTTTTTTATGAATATACTTATGAAAGAATGATTTTATGGAGGATTTATGTTTATCAATTTAGATAAAAAACAAATCTTAAACTTAGAACAAGCCTTTCAAGCTGATTTCGTAGCCTTATGGGATACCATGGAAAATGCCTCATCTTTTTATATGAATGTAGAGGGTATATTTACAGCATATACAGAAATAAATAAAAATATTGAATTTTCTTTTTCTACCCCAATAAAAGTCTATAAAATCTACTCTAAGGCTTTTGATATTCTATAATATCTATTATATAAAGCAGTTTTACCACCTTCCATAACATCACAAACTGCTTTTCTAACTATTTTTTTCTGGAGGGCACCCGATGTTTGCTTTTGAATCATCCCTCTAGTAAATCTTAATTGGATAATTTGTTCGGAAGCTCCATTAACTGGAATATTAGGATTATGTGTGACCACAATAACTTGTTGCTTTATTTTCAGTTTTCTTAATCCTGTAACGACTAAATCCGATATTCTCTTTGTATCTAAATCATCCTCTGGTTGGTCTATTATTAATGGTGAATCGTCTAAAGATAAAATCAGTGAAAGAATTGCAGCAGTTCTTTGACCAGCAGACCCGATTTCAACATCAAATTCTCTACTGCCATCAACAATTTTAATTTTAATCTGATCGTCTGGGGCCCAAAACATTAATTGATCTATATCTTCTGGTGATTCTAATGTAATTCTTTCCATATGCCTTTCAAAATTTTTGCTATAACTATAATTTGAATAATTTTTATAGTCGCATAGTTCATTAATTAAACTATTTCTTTTTTCCCAAATATCACCTGTATTAAGACGATTTTCATCACATAACTTGAAAATAAAACCCCCAGTGGCAACTCCATCCTCATTAATATCATAGATGTCCTTTTTAAGTCGATCGTCTGTCTTTCTGATAATCCTTCTAAAATCCTCTTCTGCAGAATATGCATCCCCCATTATTGATAGACTAAGTTTGACGTTAAGACTTAAACTATTCCATCTATCTATAACTGCCTTTCTTTGTTCCCTTAATAATTTATAATTTTGTATTATCTGTTCATATATATCCCTTGAAAATTTTACTCTCTCTTGATAATTATTCTCTTTTTGAGTTATTTCTACTAATTTAAATTCAATTTCTTTCCTACTTTCTATAAGTTTTGTATAAGTGCTAATATCGAACTCACTTGTATCTCCTAGACTACTAACAAAACTATCATATCTCTGCTGAATGGATTCCTTAGTTTTTTTCCATTCTAAATTATTCAATCTGTCAGTCCATAAGTTTACAAGTTGATTATAGTTTCTAATTGACTGAACTACTTGCTCAGCTTTGAAATTCGTTGCTTCTACTAGTTCATGTAGTTGAGCTCTTGTTATCTCGTCCACATTGGAATATAGCTTCTCTGGGATTGAAATATCCTTTACTATGTTTAACTTTTCGTTTAAGTTGTCATTAATTGATTGATAGTTTTTATAAAGGTGTTCTAGTAAGTTATCAACATCTTTCATTTTTTTGTAATCTTCGAAAATTGTATTGTAGTCTGATTCTTCAAATAACTTCATTTTTGCTTTAATATCGTCTAATAATGTTTGATAATGTCGTTTATCCTCTATAGATTTTAATATCCTTCTTTCTTCTTTCCTTATTTCTTCCCAATTATCTTTTAAAATTTTTAAATCTTCATCTATCTTTGATTTGTCAAACTGACTATCAACTAAATTTAATAGAACCTTTGGGTTCTTTGTAATCTCATATAACTCTTTTTGACTAAATATCCTAAAAGGAAATCTCTCAGAGACAGTAACACTCTTCCCTCTATCTTCCCAATTATGTGTTGATTCGTTAAAGTGTTCTTCAAATATCTCATTATTCTTTCTAATTAAAGCGATATTCCTTCCATCTTTAAAAACCTCAGCTCTGATTTCTGTATTCTCTAGAAGCATTCCAGGCATATTTCTTCCCGTAGTAATTTTATTGAATTCTAAAAAATCAGATTTTAACGCTGATGTTAAACTTTCACTTTGATCAAATACTAGCCTAAGAAAATTTAATATACTCGACTTACCTGATCCTCTCCCACCGATAACTGTTGTCATCCAAGGACTAAAGTCAACTACAAATGGGGTTCCTCTTCCTATTTTTGCTCCACTTTTTACAATTAGCCTTTTAATATAAAATCTTCCCTGAACATTATTGGGATTTGTACTTATTTCATCACTTCTAATTACTCCATCTTTACCATCATGAAGTGCAAGCCAAAGTGCATCTAAACTAGGATTTTCCATTTTAACCCATGTAAATCTTCTACCCATTGTCTCTGGTTTATGTGAATCCGATCCAATTATTTCACTCAAATTTAATTTTAAATCTTTATATATTTGTGGTTTTTCAAATTCCTTTTGACAAATCTCAAGAGCTAGTAGTGAATCCTCTTTTAAAGTTCCCTCTAATGAAGTTCCATGTGCAGCAATAAACAAACCTTTATCTAAATCAACATGAGCAGGAATTGCAATTCCACCTCTATTAGAAATAATTTTTATTACTTCCCTTAATGATTTATTGGTACAACCATCTGAATCCCCTTTAGTGCCATCATATTGAATATCCCCAATTAGTTCTGCTATATCAGTACTTGTTTTATCCAAATCAAAAATACCCAACAAGTGTATTCCACCATTAACTGATATCTCTATACCAGGAAAAACAAACAGTTGTCGATATCCTACACAATTCTCTGTTTCCATTTTTTGAAGTTCGGCTTTTACAACATCAATCCAAGCACCAGTATTGTGGTCTGTTAATGCAACACAATCAATTTCTTTACTCATCAATTCTAATAACCACTGTCTTGTAGTTAAATTTCTCAACTCATGTAGTTCTTTACCATAGTCCTTTGATGCAGGAGAATGGACATGAAAATCAAACTTCCACCACTTAGCCCCAAAATAATTCATTTTCTCACCCTTTTTCATGATTTTCTAAATATTTTACATAAAACAAACGAGCGTATCGTATTCCTTAAACTTAAAAATGGAATTTGAATAATAAGAAATTACGACTTTGAAAAAGTTCTTCATAACTGTACAAACTCATAAAAAAATTTTAAATATTTATACCTTCCTTACAGAGCTCAAATTAAAAATGCAAAATATTCAATTAAAATTATAACAAAAAACCCCACCAGAATTATCCAGTAGAGTAAATATTTTATCGAATTTTGTTACAAACCCCTCATTTCTCAATTCTTGCTTCAACTATGTGCATTTATTGGTTTAAACAGCAAGTTTTGCTTTTTATTCGTTGATGACTGAACAGCGGGGATGTTTTCAACTAAAGGTTCATACACTTATTACCGAGTTTGTTAAGGTAGTCTTTGCCATTGTTGATCGTGCTGTAACTATGATGGATACACCTTGGACGGTAGGTTTTACCATTTCTTTTATATAAAAGGACATAAACCGATATGAAATATTTATCATGTTCTCAAAAACATTTGACAATACAGAACAAGTTTCTTCCTGATGTCTGCCATGGTATTTAAAATGTATAATGTTATCTATTTAGACTCAATATTCTCATTTAATAAGAACATTTATATTCTGTGCCTTCCTTATGGAATGATAAATTGCTCTTTTAAACTTATTCAATGGATTGCAGTAATCTTCTTCAGAAGGTAGTACTCCAAAAATCCTCTCTAATAACTCCTCGCTTTCAAAATTGTTATTTCCAATTAAACTCTCAATACTATTGATAAAGGTCTGATTATATTCCTGTGCTTTTTCTATCATTTCTTCTATGATGAATTTGTGTTCCTTATAAATATCACGTAGTCTGAAAATTTCGATTGACTCTTTTGTATAGTTACAACCATTTTCGTCCAAGAGGATATCCCATTCATCAATATTATTAAACCTTTTAGTAACTTTGTCATATTTAATTCCATTAAGATGAAAATCTAGCAATGTATTGTCAAAATATGGGTGATGATGCATTTTGATATGATCTGTCTTATCTCCTTTTAAATGGTTGCAAGTACTACAGCTAGGTAAAAGATTATTGAAAGAAAGCCCAAATAAAGGATATTTTGATTTTGGAAAATAGTGATCTAGTTCTGGCCTAGTTACATAATTTGTATCTTCTCCATTTTTTGTAGGCCTACATATAACAGTAAGTGTATAAATCCTATTACAGTACGGACAGGAAATGATTCTTAAATTTTCAGTAAGAGTGTATGCATTATATCTTGCTTTGTCTTTGGTAGAAAAGGCTTCATAATTAAATATCTTTTCTAAGATACTTTTTAGGTACTCATCATTCACGCATGATATAGAATATTCATTTTTTTGAATAATTCTTATTATAGTATTTCGATCAGCTTCTAGAATCATATCCAGATCATTCTCAATTTTTTCAAGAATGTCCAAAAATTTTTTAGCATTTTTCCGATATTCACTTTTAATACATTGAAGTTTATTGTCAATATTCCTCTTATTTTTTACTTTTGGAATACTAAGATTTATTACATTCCTGACTAAGCGCCTTTTATCAGCATCAAATCTTTGCGTTTTATCAGTTTGATATATCTTCAGGAAACTAAAGATCTCTTTGTATTTTTTAAGCTGTATTATTACTTCTTTTTTTATTTCCTTAACATGGGTTACTTTAGCAGACATGATGTGATGGCTATTTAGTCCGATCATGTATTTAATCCTCTTTCATTTTAAGTCTTTCCAGTTCTTCCTCAAGTTGTTTTATTCTTTCTTCAGTTTTTATTTTATTGGAAAATTTCATTTTGTACATCGATTCAAGTTTATATCTAATCATAGGCTCACCAATCATATTAATTGATTTCTTGACATACTGCCTGTTTGCTTCTGAAACGTTTTCTTCATTTAATTTATAAATTATATCCTTTACGTGTCTTTGGGCTACTTCCCCTAAAGTCCCGTTATGCATAAAGAAAGAAGATTTTAAGATATCATGTATGTTTTGAGCATATGTCTGCTCCATATTATATCCTTGCCCTAACACAATTGTATGCTCTAATGGGATATCTGACATAATAAACGGAGAATTTGACGTTATCAGAAAATGTATTGTTTTTACAGTTTCATGATTTTTAAACGCATGATTTAATAAACTTTTGATATCACTTATGAAGCTCTTTTGCCATTCAGGATGAAAAAACATATCCCCTTCATCCAGTAGTATCATTAGATTCTCATTTTGGTTTTTGTTCAAATATTTAGACGTTATATCCTCAAAAAAATAGTTTTGGACAAATGCATTTGCTCTAGCAAGAGGCTCACAGATCCTCTTTACTTTTTCATGATCACTTTCAAAAAATAGTCTCGAAAATAATGTTAGTTTTGCATGTTGTCCTGAAGAGAGGCCTAGTAAATCAAACGAACATACCCTTTTAGTCCCATCTATTTCATTTTGTATAAAATTATACAAAAAAGAAAAATCCTTTGAACAAGCGATTTTTATTTTATATCTTAAATCATAATGTTCTATCAAAACTTTCTCACTATCTTTTTTATTGTTTGATGTCTTCTTAATAATCCGCTCTCCAAACCAGGAAATTAATTCATTATCGGTAATATCATTGTCGAAAAATCTATTTATACCACCGGTACAGTAATGATGCTCAATTGTTAACAATATTTCATGTGGTAGTGGAATATCTTCTGTTAGTTCAGCATTCAACTTTTCACTTTCACTAAGAAGAGTTAACTTTTTATAACTATCCTCATTGACCAGTTGCCTTTTTACATCCTCTCTCTCACTAGCATCTTTGACTCTTTCAAGAATTCTAAAATTGTTGTAAGAGGACAGGTCTTTATGATTAACTTCCACTTCCCTATCATGCTCTCTTCCTAAACAATTTGATAATTCTGTAAAACTTGTATAGCTCAATAATCTTGTATTAGATAATAATCCTGAATTCTTATCCAATCCCATCACTCTAAATCGCTTACTACATTCTGCTTTAAAGTAATTATTTTTCGATTTGAAATTATGTCTAAGTATTAAATTCTCTCCGTCTTCATAAATGATAAAGAACTTTCCAAACTCGTTTTCTTCGCTTTGATTGTTAAAGTAATATTTGAATGCATCAAGTAACGTTGTTTTTCCAGAACCATTTTTTCCAACAATTGCATTAATCATCTTTACCTTTTCATTGCTATCATTATAAAGAACTGAATCTAGTTCATCAGGGTTTTCTAAAATTTTCCACTGTTCTTTTTCATAAACTATTTTATATTTATCACTAAACTTTAAAGCCATATCTTCTAGCATTTTATGCTTCTCAAACCAGAAGTAAATAAGCTTGATTTCACCGTCTCCCTCTTTCACTGAATTTTCAAAAACTCTTTTCAGTTTATCCTCTAAAAATTTGCCCAAATTATGTACATCGTCATAACCAAATGTCATGACATCTTTTCCCCATCGTATCACGAAATGTCTATCGTCAATTTCCCTTATTGAAAATAATTTTTCTTTTCTTTTATCAGCCGTCACTCTTTTTTGAATCAGATATACTTCTTTCTCTTCAAACCCTTCATCATAACCTTCTAATATAAAAGAGTACTCTTTTTCATTTAGGGAAAGTAAGACCGGAAGATTTACGTTACTCATAAATTCTAAATCATCATCATAGTCAATTTCCAAATCTCCTGTTATCGATCTTGAAATCGCCCTCTTGAAAGCGCTATCTATTATGTAAACAGTTGTATAAATGAATTTGTACTTCTTCTTTAGCTCAGAATCGATATTAGATGTATAAATAACTGCACTTATTTGCTCAGCAGTTATTTCTCTATGATAAACAAGTTGGCTCGCTAAACGAGATAAAATTTCTTTAATAAGTTCTGAGTTATCCACTAATCCAAATACATTTTTAATTGTCCGAATCCCATCAAAATCATACCCTATACTTCCAGGTACTCCCGAATATCCAATTGACTTCATTAGTTGGTCAAAATTAGCAATGGAATATATTCTATCCGTTAAATAGGCAATAACTAAAGTATCTTTGATACAGTCCGAATAGTCACTGAAATTTTTGAACTCTTGAGTTTTATAGTACTCTAGAAACATATCGAACAATAATTGCTTAGATTCATCAGAGAGACATTTCTTTAGTATATCTAACTGTTCATTTAAAATTGAGTTACCTAAAAACATATTCTCATCTATTTTCCAATATAAAGGTATTAACTCATAATTTTTTATCCAAATGAAGTAGTTTATATTATTATTATTTTTAGAAATTCGATTAATAAATTCATTAATATAATTACTGTAAGCCATTAAAAACTCTTGCTTTATCTCTAACACTTTAAGAAATTGATCCATAAGGGCAATATAATCTAGTTTTAACAAATGCATTTCTTGGTTACTCAATTTTTCTATTATGTATCTATATTTATTTAAAATATATATTTCCTTTTCAGGAGTGGTTTTTTCCTGTTCCTGAATGTAATCAATGAATTCACTATTTAACTCATCAATTAACCTTTTTGTTTCATATAGTTCCTTATTAATATAATTATTCACTTGCTACCCTTCTCCCACAATATTATACAAGTTCACTACTGTTTAGCATGAAATTAAACTGAAAAAACCAATATAAATTATTATTAATCTAGAATTAAATATACAAATCCCGATAAACTTCTCAATTAAAAAGTAGAATTCCATATTAATAATCTTAAAATCTATCTTCCACATTATAACAAAAACTCCACCAGATTTATCCAGTGGAGTTGCTTATTTATTCAAATTTCTACAAACTTTTCATTTCTTCGATTCTTACTTCTACTGCAGTTCGTTTTTCGATGTAGTCAGCTAGTTTTGCCTTTTCTTCGTCTATGACTTTTGCAGGGGCTTTTGCGACGAAGCCTTCGTTGCCGAGTTTCTTCTCTATTCGATCTACCTCGCCTTGAAGTTTCGTTAGTTTTTTTGAAAGTCGATCGATTTCTTCTTCCACATTCAATAGTCCAGCTTATGGAAGGATGATTTCAGCATCAGTTACAACTGCTGTCATCGCCTTTTCAATCGCAGGTGGGTTTACACCGATAATCAATTCTTCTGGGTTACAGAAGCGTTCGATGTAGGCTTTGTTTACATCCAATGTGTCTTCAATCGATGTGTCTTTCGCCTTGATTGTTAGCTTGATTTTCTTAATCAAAGGTGTGTTTACTTCAGAGCGAATGTTACGAACAGCGCTGTATTGGACTCACCTTGGTGCGGTAGGTTTCGCCAGATTTCTTCTGTGATGAATGGTATGAACGGATGTAACAACTTCCTTTTGTTTTCTAAAACATATACTAAAACAGAACGAATCACTGTTTTAGCTGCTTCTTACCAAGTAAATTATTGTAAAAACTATTTCATGCGTAACATGAACAAATATTTTCTAATAATTGCTTGTTTGCGGACAAAATGAACCTTGATTGCTCGTTTTTTGGATCTAAATAAGATCATTTATAATAATAACTTGATTGGCAGTCAATTCATGTACGGTTCTAATGACACAAAAGCCACCGGAACCGTCACCTAGTTTTCTCATAATAAACAAATGCTCCAAATTATTGAAGATCATCTCTACTGCATTGTAAGAGTTGAAATGATGATCACATTAATCGTCTCTTAGTTAGGTGAAATTTAATTAGTATCCTTGAACTATGAATAAAAAAAGAAAGTATATGTTTTTTTCTTTAAGCCTTTTAAAAGTTTTTTCAAAACCCATTAATTGGCCATCCTCCACTATTTTCAATAACATTGTCTATGCTATTTTGAACTTGTATAGTTTCCTTTATTGCCGATATTACCTTCTGATAATATACAAGATCATAATAAGATAGAAACCGCTGTTTTCTATCTTTTAACCACTTCTGACACAATTTATATCCTCCAACCTCATAATTCCATACTTCTTTTTCTATATTTGTAAAAAATTGTTCTTTGTTAATATAGACTTTACCTTTATTATTTTTTTCTTCCTTGTACAATATTTTATTTATTATATTTGTACCCGCTATAGGAAAGTTCGTAACGATGTTGACCTGCTTTTCTAATAGATGAAGATCTACTAATCGATTACCTAACTCAGATAATTTAATGAATAATTCAAAATTAGTTGTTATAGGTATATGGGGGTAATCCCTTATTAAATATTCATAATAACGATTTTGGAAACCATTGCTGTATAAAATCGCATAAATATAACCTAATACATCTTTGGCGGTAAATTCATTTTTTGTATTTCTTTCTCCGTTCACAAAATTTACATCTAGTTTTTTCTCGATATATTTAAGAAATTTATGATTAAAATTATGATGATGAGGGAATTTTCTTATCAAAGTTGAGTCATCATTGTCGATTAAATAGATTGGGAATACAAAAGCGTTGTTGGATGTCTTTGATGAAAGTAAAGCAGCATCAGTTATATATCTACTTACAAAAGCATGTTTGAATTTTTCACCTTTGGTTAGTCGTGATGTGATTAAAGCGATATTATTGCCGTTAACCAAATTTTTCATTACCTTTTTTCTTGGCATACATAGAAAACCTCTGCTATTTCCTGTGTAGTATGTATGCCTAATATCGAAAGGACGGTACATAATTGGTTTTATTAATTCATTATCCAATTTAGAATCTTTAATATCTTTTTGTGCTAGTTTAACTTTCCAATCTCTTACATCATTTCTTAGTTTATATTTGTCTCTTGCACTTTCAACATCAATTTTTACAAAATCTTTAATTTTATCCTTGACCTCTTCTGGTGACCAGTTAATAGTAAAATGATCCCTTGCTGTAACCACTCCGTTTGAATATACATTAAATATTTCTGTTATTTTCCATCCCTTTTGATATTCTTCATAATTACTTGTATCTTGAGGGACAAACAAATAATGCGGTTTTATCGGATTAATTTTAATCCATTCTGTTGAGTACAAGTTATTGTTTTCAAGAAAATTATACTTTTCGATTTGTTTTCCCCATAAGTCTTGATAATAAATAGCAGGTCCGACAGACATTTCGGAATTATATTTTACAAAAAATGTAATTGCTACTCCTTGTTCAATTTCAAAAACATTCTCGTCTGATTCTCCTTTAGGTGTCTTTTCCTTTTTCCTAACATTACCATGAAGATTTAACACAAAAATCTCATCAAAACTTTTCATTAAATGATTTCTCATCCCTCTAAAGGTGGCATTATCTAGGTAGGCATGATTAGTAACAAACGCTAAAATTCCAGTACCTGTTTGCTCAATGCGCCACTGACCGAATCTTATAAATTTCACATAATCATCTTGAAGCCATTTTGTATTTCTTTCTTTAAGTGGCTTATTATCAACAAAATAATAATCTTTTACAAGTGATTTAATCCATTTATTATTATTTGCAGAATTACCTAAGTAAGGAGGATTACCAATAACAACCATAACAGGTACATCGCTCTTTACTTTTCTTGCTGCATTTGCCTCCTCAGCTAACCAATAAGAAAATAATGGTTGCTCAATCATCTCATGTGCTTCTTCTAGGGTGTTTGTTAAATAGACCCTTAACCTTTCATCATTTGATAAATCATAACCTGATTTTTGTAATCCAAGACTTAGTTTCATATGAGAAACAGTATAAGGTGCCATTAACAATTCAAAACCATATAGTCGGGGAAGTAAATGTTCAAATACATATCCCGACCACATACCCTCATTTGCCACAAAAGTCTTGTAAATTTCTTGCATAATTTCATTAAGGAAAGTACCAGTCCCAGCAGCAGGATCAAGAATTTGTACTTTATGTAATTTCTTCTCGTTATCATTGTTAATTAAGCTTGAATCAGCTAATCCATCTTCAAGATCAAATTCATTTTTCAGAATTGCATCTACACTTTTAACCATATATGAAACAACTTGTTTTGGTGTAAAATAAACTCCTCTTAGAGTTTTTATTGATGCGTCGTAAAATGACAAGAACGTTTCATAAAAATGAACAATTGGATCATCAGAGGATATTAATACTTTTTCAATATCTATTGAGTTTAGTAGTTTAACTAAATCATCAACTATCCATATGACATTATCATGTAGTTCTGGCCCAACTATTTGATTAAACATCTTTCTTAAAAAGGGGTTGGTTTTTGGTATTACATATGATGAATTATGCCTGGTTAGTTTATCCTGTTTAGGAATGGCTACCCGTGCTGCAAACAATCCATAACAGATAGTCTGGGCATACATATCAGAAAGTTCTACTTCAGTTAACTCTTCCAATAAAATGAGCCTAAAACCCTCTAGTTGTTGTCTTAATGAATTAACGTTCTTTTTTGAATGCTCGAGTAATTGTAATAGTTCTCTTTTGATGTATATTCCGTATGTAGCCATTCGTTTCGCCAGTTCTTCAGGAGTATTTATTTGTGTAAAGGAACCCAAAAAAACTATAATTAATTTTATAAAGTCTTCGTATTGGCTAGGTCTCTTCTTTAATTTATTATTAATAACGTTAGCTATTTCAATGGACAATTTTAATTCACCAGATGAATACCATCTAAATTCTGTATAATTCGTCAATATTAAGTTTGAGATGCCTTGGCGATACCTTGTAAGTTGTTCATTTTCTTCAACTACATTTAAATCTAATCCTATCTTCTTAGTTTCGAAATAACCTATCGGGAAATTATTTTTCGTAATTAGAAAATCTGGTGCCCCCGATGCTATCCGTTGTGGTTCGTTTATTGCCACTATTTCCTTGTCTATAGACTCAATTAAGCTTTTTAGAATTGGCCTAAACGAATGTTCTGTAAAATTACCGATTCCTAATTCCTTTGCAACACCATCAAGATAATTTTCAATTAAGTCTTTCCCCATGTATAAATCGCCCCCTTTCTATACTTATTAGAAAGGGATATGGACAAGAACCTATTAACACAAAAGGACAAATCCTATGTGTAATGCAGGAAATGTCCTTGTCTACCAGTTCTTTAAACTGCCACCGCCGAGGGCAGTAATTTTTACTATATATTTAACAAAGAGGTTTATTTACCCAATTGCGAATGTACCCTCGAGTAATTTTTCCAACATATCCTCTGAAATGATATCCTCAAATTGTTCCATATGATATAGACTTACCGTTTCCTCCTAACTTATTTAATTCATCTGCTGCTAAGTCGAATATCTTTTACACATAATCCTTCGATTGTTTTATACCAAACATAGCATGAATTTAATTATTGATTCACTTTAGGGCTTCTTTAAATAGTACTAATTTCCATTTATTTTTCAGTGCATAAGGAGGGTGGAAATCTTTTCTAGCTTAGGAACAAGCTTTAGCTGTAGCAAATAAAACTGACTTTATGAATTACAAGTTTATGTTCCAATGTATGATGAACAAGTTAGCAGTTTTTTAATTGTAATAGATAAAAATTTCATTAAGAAGAAAAAAACTAAACTCATTTACTTATGGTACGGTTCACCGTAACTACAATAAATGAGGTTTTTCTAATTAATACGTCTATATTTAGGCTACATAATTATATGTATAATATCCAAGTTACAATATGAAAATTCCGTAGTAGGGTGGCTACGGTGGTTTTGAGCATTTTATCCCTTGAACTATTGGTGATATCTCATCTATACTTTCAAATCAAATACTGGAGCAGTGTATCTTGACAAGTGCCGTTAAGTTAATCGATTTCTGAAAATATGTGATTATATAATTCCAAAAGTTTTAAGAAATTCTATTTCCTTTTCGTATGTATTACAAGTATACGGAATTTCAAATAAGGGTATATTATGTGATTTGGCATAAATACGTTTTAATTCGTCATTCTTTACTTGAGACTCATATTGTGAAATACCACCGAACTCAGCTAATGGCTTATAATGCTGTTCACCTTGACACTCAATAAGACATTTAATGTTATTATCTGAACCGAGAACAGCAAAATCATAACGTAATAAATTCTTATGCCCTACACCACATAAGTCTTGAAACGCAACTTCAACTCTATATGCTACATTATGTTCTCTAAGTATTTTTATAGTTCGCCATTGAAATGATGAAATGCTATGACAGTCACAACAAGTATCACAATAATATCCTTCTTTCGCTCTACGTCCGTATGCATCAATTTTTATTTTAAAATCTGACGATTTAAATTGATATTCTTTACCACACAGATAGCAACGACATTTATATAGTTTATATACTTTACATATGCCACCACCTTTTCCCCTTTTTCTACTATCATATACTTCATACCCTACCTCATAGTTTTCATCAATACACTCTAATATCTCTAATGATTCATGTGTGGTATTGGAATAATCAATATCATAGTTTTCATCCTTTACCCTGGGATATGAAGCTAATCTCTTTTTCTCACTCTCTTGCTTTAACGCACAATTTTTTTGTTCTCCTATCTCTCCAATTCCTTCACAATCTCTTCGTTTCTTTGAAAATAAAGCCATTTCACTTAAATAAACTATTCTTCCACATTTACACTGACATTTGTATTTCTTTCGAGACTTACAATCTTGTATCCATTTATCAAAAGTATCCACGGATTCAAAATTATTATTGGGATTTTCTACACCATTTATAAACTTTTGCTTGTCTTGTTCTAACTGTTCAATTCTTTTTTTAGTAACTTTTTCTTGATATTCTTCAAAACCACCGATTATAGTAAAACATCCATTTTTCGTTCCAATAGGCAATGAAACTTTCTCCATGTATTTCAATACTCCCCATTTATAATAGACACAACGATCTAACGAATACTTATGTACTATATAATTTCCATTTACCCATTTTCTTGTAATGCATTAATTTGCTTTGCCAATTATTTATCAATAAGATCATTCACTTATAAAGGCTTGTTTTGCTATTTTCCCAATAGTTTTTGTTGATGCGAAGTCAACTCCTCCACCAATAACGCCACCCGCTACTGGAATCGCTTTGCCTAGATTAACAATGCCCTTTTGTCCAAATTTAGTAACAAGCCTAAAACCAACAGTCTGATTAATCTTTTTTATTGCTTCTCCAGAAATTTTCTTAATTACTGATTCAGTCATTTTCATGCCAATCTTGATACCAACATCCTTTGCAATCTCTACTGCTGCATTTCCTGTTAAACACATGTATATTAAACTTTTAACAGAATCATCAGTTATATCATGCCCTCCAATATGTGCAATTGCAGCTATCATTCTCATTTGTACATATATGACACTGGAAATATTGGCTGGAATTGCAACTGGCATTGTTATAACCCCACCTAATCCAGTAACGAATCCAGACGTTGTACATTTTGCTAATTGCCAATTGATTAGGTTATCACATGCTTTTTCTACATCCCAATTATTCTTTCTTAAATATTCATCACCTAGTTCCTGAGCAGTTGGTGTACCTGGTAAACCGTTTAGCGATTTCTCGTAAGCCCAATCAAGCACTTGTAACATTTTGCCTCTTTCATTATTTTCAACCAATTATTAATCCTCCCCAAAACTATTAATTTTATTAAAAAATTCTTTCAAATTATCATTTTAAATTTTTCAAATATGTCATCACTAATATCCAAGTTTAATTGTTTGTATTTTAAATCAATTCCTTTATTACTTGTGTAACGTTTTTCCATATTATTTTCAAATGCGATTTTCTGATAATAGACACTAAATTAATGACAGACGTTTGTTAATATATTCTTTAATAGGTAAGTACTGTTTGTTGCTTGGTAAATTTATTTTTTGACCTACTTTCTTTGATTTATATGAATCTTTTATTTTGATAGTATAGTCTTCTGCAATCATAAAAATATTCTTATCGAACAATTTGTGGTGTTTGCTGCAAAGCAAGAGTCCATTTCTTACGTCCAGTTTTTCTTCATCATTAGCCATTGACCAAGGAACTATATGAGCCGCTTCAAGTGCTTCTGGAAATCGAAAGTTACAAAAAGCACATTTTGTCTGGTATGCATCTAACAATGCTTTCCTGAACAAACTCTGTGCAACTCCCCTACTCTTAACCTTGACGTAAACTTCTTTCGATTTATTCAAGATTAAAAGGTCATCCACCAACTTAGATTGTGTGTCATCATTTTGAGTATATTGAAATGGATTTATATAAATCAACCAATTAAAGTTAAATACCTTTTCTTGACATTCCGCTAAACTATTAACATCATAAGCTATAAAACCTTTACCAACTTTACCTTTTGCATTCACCACGATACTTGTTAATGGTGGAACTCCCTCTTCAATACAGTAATTTTGTATAAAGTCCAAAAAGAATCTACAGGCTCGCCAATGAACTCCCACTTGGTCAGCTAATTCTTTGTAGGTAATAGTCTTACTTTTTTTCACCTGTTTAATTAGTACATCCCAAGCAATAAATGCCCTTCGTTCATGATTCGGCTGTCCATTCATTTTTCTTCACTCTTTCCAAATCAATTTCTTGATTTAATCATTCAGATCAATTTCTAAAATATCCTCTACGTATATGGGTTCATCGTTTACAATCATAAATTTTTTTCTTCCACATTATAACAAAAACCCCACCAGATTTATCCAGTGGAGTTGCTTTTTTTATCCAAATTTCTACAAAATTCTCATTTCTTCAATTCTTGCTTCAACAGCTGTGTGTTTTTCAATATAATCAGCGAGTTTTACTATTTCCTCGTCGATACCTTTCGCAGGGGCTTCACTATAAGGAATTCGTTTTATTGGATTCTTATTTTAAAATTCTGCTTGGCAAACTCGAAAGATCCTTCGAATTTATTGACTGTGTTAATTACTGAATATTCTTCTTTACTATTAATATTTAAAAGGTTATTTACTTCAAACTTAATTTCTATTTTGTTGACCCCTTCATTTAACATTTCATTCAAATCTACTGTTCTTGTGTATAAAACCTGTGCACCTTTTAAATCTTGTTTTATAATTTGGGTTTCTTTAAATAGAATCTCACGATTCTGAGATTTTTTTACACTAATACCAGCTTCTAAAAAATCATGCTTGTAAAATACTGTTTCTCTACCATTTATTATTAGCCTTATTCTATTTGGCATTTTATCACTTGTAGTATCACTATAATTAAGCTGCATTTTCCCAGTTTGATTTGAAAATTTAACTTCAATTTTAGTATTTAAATTGCTTTCAATCCCAAAAAACATAACAATCAAAAATAAGGAAATAAAGGTTATAAGCCAATAATAGAAAAATTCAAAGGTTAAATTTTCCTTTATTTGTTTTCTTATCCCAGAAAATATTAGTTTAAGTATTTTATTTTTAAAGTCTACATATGAAAGTATAGTAATTACAAAAATTATAATGGCCAGAACAAGTAACGCTTTTTCTGTGATAGAGTTGAATACAGGAATAAATAGCATTAATGAAAAAATAAGCAGAGTAATTACAAATGAAAGCTTAATTGAAGTTAGCAATCTTAAAAAATATGTATCAGATCTTTTTTTATAGAACTCCATTTTTTCATTTGAATAACTGTAAAAAGTATGCGCCTCAAAATAACAATATAAAATTGATGTTATTAAAACTATTATCACATCTGAAATCAATGCATGAGTGAACATGTGATCCATTCCAATTGGTATATTTCCCTCATAAACAGATGTGTAATTACTTTTTGCAAATGTAAAAACACCTTTTAATAAAACACCTAGCAAACCTAGTAAAGTTATAACAAAGAGTAATCTATTATTTCTGTTAGATGCGGACATTTTTAAAATCTCCATACTTATTTTATTTTTTGTAAATATTTCACATTTTAAGATGAAATTTTTATTTCAAAATCCATTCCTAAAATAAATCTGCAATACTAGCTATAAAAGAGATGGAATTTTAAACATTATAACAAAAACTCCACCAGAATTATCCAGTGGAGTTATTTTTTATTCAAATATCTACAAACTTTTCATCTCTTCAATTCTTGCCTCAACTGCAGTGCGTTTTTCAATGTAGTCAGCAAGTTTTGCTTTTTCTTCATCGATGACTTTGGCTGGAGCTTTTGCTACGAAGCCTTCGTTGCCGAGTTTTTTCTCGATACGATCAACTTCGCCTTGTAGTTTTGTTAGCTCTTTTGAAAGTCGAGTGATTTCTTCCTCAACATTCAATAGACCAGCTAATGGAAGGATGATTTCAGCGCCTGTTACGACTGCTGTCATTGCCTTTTCAATTGCAGGTGGATTTACACCGATGATAAGTTCTTCTGGGTTACAGAAGCGTTCGATATAGGCTTTGTTTAAATCCAAAGTATCTTCAATCGCAGTGTCTTTCACCTTGATTGTTAGCTTGATTTTCTTACTCAAAGGCGTGTTTACCTCAGAGCGAATGTTACGGACAGCGCGAATGATTTCAACTAGAAGCTTCATGTCGCTTGCTGCTGCCGTGTTTGTTAATGCCGCTTCCACTGTTGGCCATGCTGCAACTGTGATGGATTCACCTTGGTGCGGTAGGTTTTGCCAGATTTCTTCTGTGATGAATGGCATGAACGGATGTAACAACTTCATGGTATTTTCTAACACATATGCCAATACAGAACGAGTTACTGTTTTAGCCGCTTCGTTGTCTCCGTAAAGTGGCAACTTCGCCATTTCGATATACCAGTCACAGAAATCATCCCAAATGAAGTTTGTTAACGCACGACCTGCTTCCCCAAATTCGAATTTCTCAGAAAGTCGTGTAACCGTTTCAATTGTTTCATTTAATTGCGTTAAAATCCACTTGTCTGCAATCGAGAATTCTCCAGCAGTGTCGCCATTTTTTAACTTACCAATTGTTGCAACAACTTCCTCATGCGAAATGCCATTCAAGTTCATGATGCAGAAACGAGATGCGTTCCAAATTTTATTAGCAAAGTTCCAAGTCGCTTCAACCTTTTCAGGCATGTAACGTAAGTCTTGACCTGGTGAACTTCCTGTTGAAAGGAAGAAACGTAGTGAATCAGAACCGTATTGATCGATGACATCCATTGGGTCAACACCATTACCAAGTGATTTACTCATCTTACGACCTTGTGCATCACGAACCAAGCCATGAATCAGTACATGTTCAAATGGTCTTTGTTCGGTAAACTCAAGTGATTGAAAAATCATACGAGATACCCAGAAGAAGATGATATCGTAACCAGTCACCAATGTGTTTGTTGGGAAAAACTTCTTGAAATCTCCCGCTTCAACATCTGGCCAGCCAAGTGTTGAGAATGGCCATAGAGCCGAGCTGAACCATGTATCTAATACGTCTTTATCTTGTGTCCAGTTTTCCATGTCAGCTGGATCTTCCATGCCTACATACACTTCGCCTGTTTCTTTGTGATAATAAGCCGGGATACGGTGGCCCCACCATAATTGACGAGAGATACACCAGTCATGAACATTTTCCATCCATTGAAGGAATGTTTTCTCGAAACGATCTGGTACGAAGTTTACTTTTCCTTCTGTAGCTTGGAATGCAACAGATGCATCTGCAAGAGGTTGCATTTTTACGAACCATTGTGTTGAAAGGTAAGGCTCAACGACTGCATCCGAACGCTCAGAGTGACCCACTTGGTGGATGTGTTCTTCAATTGCAAAGCAAACGCCCATTTCTTGAAGGTCGGCAACAATTTGTTTACGGCACGCGAAACGGTCCATACCCTGGTATTTACCTGCATTTGCGTTCATTGTGCCATCTTCGTTCATAACCAATACGCGAGGTAAGTTATGACGGTTTCCTACTTCAAAATCGTTCGGGTCATGAGCTGGCGTGATTTTTACAGCCCCAGAACCGAAGTCCATTTCTACATAGTCATCTGCGATAATCGGAATCTCGCGATCCACGATTGGCAGCTTAATCATTTTACCGATAAGGTGTTTGTAGCGCTCATCTTCAGGGTGAACCGCAACCGCTGTATCCCCAAGCATCGTCTCCGGACGAGTTGTTTTGATTTCGATAAAGCCGCTTCCATCTACTAACGGATAGCGGAAGTTGTAAAATGCACCCGTTACTTCTTTGTGAATTACTTCGATATCAGAAAGAGCTGTCTTCGTAGCAGGGTCCCAGTTAATGATTCTTTCACCACGATAGATGAGCCCTTTTTCATATAGGCTAACGAATACTTTACGAACCGCTTTAGAAAGACCTTCGTCTAATGTAAAACGCTCACGTGAATAGTCTAGGCCTAGACCAATTTTTGCCCATTGATTGCGAATGTGCCCAGCGTACTCTTCTTTCCAATTCCACGTTTCTTCGATGAATTTTTCACGACCTAAATCGTAACGCGTTTTGCCTTCTTCGCGAAGTTTCGCTTCTACCTTCGCTTGTGTCGCAATCCCCGCGTGGTCCATACCCGGTAAGTAAAGAACATCGAAGCCTTGCATACGCTTCATACGCGTGATGATGTCTTGGAGCGATGTGTCCCAAGCATGTCCAAGATGCAACTTCCCAGTCACGTTTGGTGGTGGAATCACGATAGTGTACGGTTTTTTGTTTGGATCACATTTTGCTTCGAAAAATTTGTTTTGTACCCACCAGTCGTATCGCCCAGCTTCAATCGACTGCGGATCGTACTTTGTTGGCATTTGTAGTTCTTCTGTCATAATCAATACCTCCAGTTTTTTAAATCAAACTATTTCCTACGGAATATTTTGCTCAGTAATAGCGAGGTTCTAAGAACACCGCCAATTATTGTGCAAAAGAAGGACGAATATGTACGTTTATTACCAAAAAGGAAAATCAGAAAACATCGCATTGGTTTGTTCCTGAGCTAAAACTCAGACAAACTTTGCGTTCCTTTTTGTTGCTAAGTTTCTTCATAACTTAGACAAAAACGAAAAAAATCCACTCGTCCTAATAAAAGGACGAATGGATGAACATTCGCGGTACCACCTTCATTCTGAAGTCGACCTGTCGGCTTCAGCTCTCAAGACAATTTTAACGGGTTGTGAATCCGGAATTCGCTAATTCAAGTTCAAGCAACTTGATTTTTCACGAATTCAGCTCATGGGCTACCTTCTGTTTCAGCTTCCATAAGAACCTTTCACCATGCGGCTCTCTCTCTAAATGGGCTCAAAACCTACTCTTCCCAATCAATGCTTTTTCTTTTAAATATCTTATATTTCATTATTACAATTTGCAACCTTTTTCAATCATAGAAAGTAAAAATTTTAGTATTTTTTTGATAAGACTTTTCGACTAAAAAATTCTACCAAAGCAGCTATCCATAAAATTCCAAGTAATAAATATGAAATTTTTCTATCATAGTTACGTAAGATGACTGATAAAATAAGGATTAAATAAAGCAATACATAAAAGGTCCATATGATAGATTTCGTATATATCTTCACTAATCTTTCATCTGTTTCTTTTAAAAACGCTTTTTCTAATGCTTTTTCGGAAATTAATATATTTCTGCACTTCGCCCAGAAACCTAATGAAAAACCTGAAAGAATAGGTACCTGTAAATCTATACCCCATTTGTTTATAAACTCATACATTTCATCATTAACATTAATAACAATGAAATAATTAGCTATAAAGGCGCATATCCCCAAAACGAACAATACATTCGCAATTTTTAATTTTTTCTCGTATTTTGCTCTAAATTGATCCAACTACACTCAGCCCCCAATACATTATTACTTATCTTCATAGTACTTATCTAATATTAACAAGTGTTAAAACTTGAAACTGACATCTTAGATTTTATTAGAGCCAGTCTAAATTTAATATTTCTTTGAAAAATAATAATATAAACTTAAATATAGAAGAAAGGCAGCACAACCAACTAAGAATAGTGTATACCCTAAAATCGGTATTTTTCTAAATAGCAGAGCCCCAACAGATATCATACTAAATAGTAAGATCTTAAAAGTTAAGGAAGTACTTTTTGAATCAATCATTTTCATACGTTCATCTTTAGATCGTAAGTAATGATCTTTTAATTCTTCATCACTACTTAATGCTTTTTTATATCTATACCGATTACCATTCGGTATAGAAAAAGCAATAATGCAGAGATACCCAAAATTATAATCTGCATAACGAGTATGAATCTCATCGAAAAATATCATATCTACAAGTAAAAAAATAAAAAATACAAGTCCAATAAGTGAAAGGATATTTGCAATTTTTAATTTTTTCTTAAGTTCAGCCCTATATTTATCCATATCTTCAACTCCCATATCATTCGGAATATTTTTTTGTAAAATATTTGTTTACTGCAAATCTTACTAAAAAACCGTAAAGTGCCATGATAAATAAAGTATTAGCAATGATTTTATGATCACCTTTGCGACCCAGTAAAATAAAAAATGGCCCAAGTATATATAAACTGACATTATAAGTTGAAGATAATGCTTTAGAGTGAATCAGTATTGATCTTTCATCATTTTCTTTTATAAATGTTTCTCTAAGTTCGTCTTTAGACTCCAAAAGTCTATAATTTTTAAATATGTAAATAACTGAAAAGATTAAAATATAAAATGTTGGTCCTAATAAAGCATCCGAATTATAGAAATTGATTTGTTCTAAGAGTTCTGGATGAGATACCAAAAAAGAAAAAAAAACACCAATTAGAAAAGATAATATACTTCCTATTAATCTTAATTTTACTTTTAATCTAAAGCTTTTCATTAGAACTCCCCCAAAAAGTATATTTACAGTTTGAATTTATAATATATCTTCAAAATATGGTAAACAGCAGTTCCAAATATAGCTGTAAGCATTAAAGTATTCGTTGCTAGGGAATTAAAGCCAATCAACAATATTGATACAAGTAACATCGATATAAAAATTATATAGGCTGTTATTTCATCCGTTTTTCTCTTAATAAGGATTAATCTCTCATCTGTAACTTCGTAGTAATTTTTTAATAACTTATCATTGTTCTCTTGAATCTGCTGCCATCTGACCCATAACCCAATTGAAGCTCCAATCAAATAAGCAAGGATGAAATCAATTTCTATGCCTATTAGAACAGATACATTTTCTTTCATAATAATATTGGCTATGATAAGAGCTACTTGAAGAATGATTGAAACAACTAACACCTTTACAGCCCATTTCTGTTTCATCTTTAGTGATTCGATGTATTTTTCCACCTAGAACTCCTCCACTTCAGAAAAATCAAATACCTCTTCGATTGACAAGCCAAAATATTTTGCGATTTTATATGCTAATACCAAGGATGCTGTATATTTTTCTGTTTCAAGTGACGTGATGGTTTGTCGGCTTACACCAACTGCATCAGCCAATTCTTCTTGAGAAATGCGTTTTTCTTTTCGCAATTCTGAAATTTTTGTTTTCAAAGTTTTTCACCTTCATAAAATTTATGCAAAGTAAACTTTGCTTATTTAGTATAGTATGCTTTGCATTTTTATAAAAATCAAGGTAATAGAGTGGGTAACAATATTCTTGACATTTATATAAGCGACCACTAATATAAGTGTGTAGTTATATTCAAATCTTTGGAGGAATAAGAATATGTCGACAAACAAAAGTTGTTGCAACAATCAAGAAGCAACAGACGAAACATCTACTGAATTAGTAAGTGAGCAAAGTTGTTGCGGCAATATAGTCGAAGAAAACAACGCGATAACTGAAAAGGAAAATGAGAATAGCTGTTGCAGTAATCAAAAAGAAGCTAACAATATTTCATCTGAACTAGAAAACGATCAAATTAGACATGCGGTTCGGGAAAATTACAAGAAGTACGCCTTATCATCCGACGGAAATGAATCATGCTGTGGTTCAAAAGCAGACGTATCTCTCCAGTTTGGTTACAGTATTGAAGACTTAGCTTCCATTCCAGCTGGTGCAAATCTTGGGTTGGGCTGCGGAAATCCGCAAGCGATTGCTGATTTAAAAACTGGTGAAGTTGTCGTTGATTTAGGAAGTGGTGGTGGATTTGACTGTTTCCTAGCAGCAAAGCAGGTTGGTGAAACTGGTAAGGTCATTGGCGTGGATATGACACCAGAAATGATTAGTAAAGCTCGTAGCAATGCGAACAAAGGCAATTTTACAAATGTTGAATTCCGACTTGGTGAAATAGAAAACCTACCGGTTGCGAATGATGTTGTGGATGTTATCATGTCAAACTGCGTCATTAACCTCTCTCCTAATAAAGGGCAAGTATTTAAAGAAGCATTTCGAATTTTAAAAAATGATGGTCGTCTAGCGATTTCGGATATCGTTTTAACAAACAATTTACCTGAACATATCAGAAAAGATATCGCAATGTACTCTGGCTGCATTTCGGGCGCTTCTCCAATAAATGAATTAGAAAAATTATTAGAAAACGCTGGATTTGTGGACATTAAAATAGAACCTAAAGATGAATCAAGAGAATTTATCAAAGATTGGGCACCTGGCACAAAAATTGAAGACTATATTATTTCTTCTACTATTCAGGCTCGAAAACGAGTATAGGTTTTATAAAAGTCATGCAAAAGAAAGTAACACGAGGTATTGGTATGGAAAAAACATTCGATGAAATTGCTGCATCACTAAAATTATTAAGCGATCCGACCAGATTAAAAATCCTATCTTGCATTCAGAATGAGGAACGTTGTGTTTGTGAAATTACACCTCTATTTGAATTATCACAACCAGCAATCAGTCAACAACTAAAGAAACTAAAAGATGGTGGCATCCTTTTGGAGAGAAAAGAAGGTACATGGGTTTATTACCGATTAGCACCAGACCTTGATAAGTATATTGTAGATATCCTCTCTCTACTTCCGAAAAATAAGCAAAGTAACTGCTGTTAAGGTAAATGTGGAGTCCTATCCCTGCGTCTAAAAAAAACAAGTAGGGACTTCTCCTCTTATTTTCTAAAACAAAGCAAATTACATCACAGGAATCAAAAATGATTTGAAGTAATATTTATTAAGGAGATTTTTATGAAAAAAACACTTGTTTTTCTATGTACAGGCAACTCTTGCCGCAGTCAAATCGCTGAAGGATTTGGCAAAAACAAGGCAGATTTAGTTGTTACATTATGCGGGAATGCATTAGATTCATGCCCAACCATACCGAAAGGTGTAAAACATGAACACTGGGGCTTTGATGATCCAGCGAAACAATCGGATGAAGTGTTTAAAAGAGTTCGTGATGAAATTGAAGCAAAAATCATTTCCTTTTCCAAGGAGGAAGCTGAATGAAACGATTATCTTTTCTAGATCGCTATTTAACTTTATGGATTTTTATCGCGATGGGTTTAGGTATCTTAATTGGGTACCTTTTCCCTTCCTTTCCGGACAAAGTAAACGAGCTTAGTGTTGGAACAACATCGATTCCACTAGCGATAGGACTTATACTTATGCTTTATCCACCACTAGCTAAAGTAAAATACGAAGAAATGTGGCGGGTTTTTAAGGATTGGAAAGTACTTCTCCTTTCCTTGGTTCAAAACTGGGTGATCGGACCCCTGTTAATGTTTGCACTGGCGTTGCTGTTTTTAGCAGATAAACCAGAATATATGGTTGGATTAATCCTAATTGGATTAGCTCGTTGTATTGCAATGGTTGTGGTTTGGAATGATTTAGCGAACGGAGACCGCGAGTACGTTGCAGGTTTAGTTGCGTTTAACTCACTGTTTCAAATACTACTATATTCGATTTATTCATATTTCTTCATTACCGTTATGCCAAAATGGTTTGGATTAGAAGGTTCAACGATCGATGTTTCCATGATGGACGTAACAAAAAGTGTCCTTATTTATCTTGGTATCCCATTCTTTGCAGGCATGATTACACGATATTCATTTATAAAAATTAAAGGTAAACACTGGTACGAAACAAACTTTGTTCCAAAAATCGGCCCGATTACGCTTGTAGCACTTCTTTTAACGATTATTTTGATGTTCTCGATTAAGGGTGAAATGATTGTTCAACTGCCATTAGATGTTGTAAGAATTGCTCTTCCACTTCTTATTTATTTCTTAATTATGTTTTTTGTTTCATTTATCATGTCGAAAAAGGCTGGTGCTGACTATCCAGTTGCAACTTCTTTAAGTTTTACTGCAGCTAGTAATAACTTTGAACTCGCAATCGCTGTCGCAATTGGTGTTTTTGGTATCCAGTCTGGAGTCGCCTTCGTAGCAGTTATCGGACCTCTAGTAGAAGTTCCTGTTTTAATTTTATTAGTAAATGCTGCGTTGAAATTCCAGAAAAACTGGAACAGAAAAGCTAAGGCTTAAATAGTATTTAAAAAATAGCTATAAAAGTGAAATGTTGAATTATTTTGATTTTTAATCAATATTTATATAATTTGTTGGAAATTAGAGATAATGAGCGGTATTCCCGTGGTAGAAAGGGCTGAATAAGACCCAAGGTTTATAGCCCGACCACAGGAATTTCCGCCATTTTATCAATTAACAACATAGCATTACTGTTTGATTAAAATATCAACATCAAACTTTAACAGAGCCCCAAAAAAAACCTAAAAAACAGATAGTACCGCACACATTTCGTTGTGTAGTCTATCTGTTTTTGTTTATTCGTAATGTAAGTGAATGCTACCTATTATTTAACCAATTTGCCTGCTTTCAATAAATTAAGCAACAAATTATTTTGACTTGCTAATCCCCTATATGAACTAATTCCATTCTTAGCTGCGATTTTAGTGCGATTGCTAAATGATGAATCAATACCCAGTTGTTTCAATGCATCAACTATGGAATTACCTGTGTAATTTGATTTTGGATAGTAACTAACTGTCGGAGTAGGAATAGGGGTAGGAGTAGGAATTGGTGGTGGAGTTGGTTGTTCCTTTGCATAGTAATCAACAACATATTGAGTCGGTTCAACAACATTATCAGTAGCAACAGTATATCCATAGCTTGGTGCAGCTTTTTTACGAACTTCATAATGTAAATGTGATCCGTAAGAATAGCCGGTGTTCCCCTGTGTGCCAATTTGCTGACCTTTTGCAACACTTTGCCCAACTGAAACAGTGATACTATCCAAATGGCCATAGACGTGTAATTTTCCATACTTATCTTCTATTGCTACGCAGTTACCATAGCCGCCTAAACCGCTTCCTCTTACACCAAATTTAGCATGACGAACGATACCTGGTACAAATGTATCAATTCGTGCTTTATCTGCTTTACGAATATCTGTACCACGATGGTATTCACTTACTCCTCTAATTGTTCTCCAACCAAATTTATCTCCTTGGATAAATCCTAATTGTTCAAAATAATTCAAATTCATTCACCTCCACTATTATTGTACGAGCTCCCCTTTTTTCCGTGAGGTCAACCGTCTTCCTAAAAATGACTCATTTTTACTTAAATAACAAAATAAATGGTCTTTTTTATAAAATAAATCTAACTTTTGACCGCTTTACATTACAGATTATGAAATTCATTTAGAATTGTACTGATATGAAATAGGCACCGACTCAATAAAAATACATATATTATCATGAATAGTTGTACTTGTTGTATCACTGATTGCATTCAATTTTGACCGTAAAGCTTTTAAAAAAGGGTGTTTTTTATGAAGGGTTTTAATAAATATAATATGCCACCATGGTTACGTAATCTCAGAGATGTCTTAAAGCAATTTATTGTTCCATTTTGTGTGTTTCAAGGAATACGAACGTTTTTTATCCCATCAACTGTCGATTTACTGTTCTTAATTGTTTTAATATTAGTAGCGGCAGCTTTTCATAATGACCTTATATAAATAAAACAGCCGTGACTTCAGATCAAGTCATGGCTGAATTTTGTTCACCTGAATTCATCATTGCCATTTGTGCCTGCTGTGCATTACTTTCCAAGGTGCTAATCATCGACTCCGTATTTTTCAATAACCAATATTCCGTTTGAAGTCGCTGACAAAAATCAATCTCTGCTGGATTGTTAGCCGCTGCCCTTCTATAAAAAAATTCTTCAACAACGTTGACGCAATTTTCAGGATTCGTCAGGTAACTCATAAACAAGAGCTTTTCACCCTCACGCAATGGAAAATGGTGCAAATACAGCTCATATAGTTCTAATAGTTCCGTGGGTTGCTTTGGAAATGTTCGTAATTGGCTAACCAAAAAAGGCAATAAATCAAAATGTGGCGCCGCCTCCCTTGACCCCTCCAGATTAATAAAATGGCCATACCCATTTTCAGAATAAACAAAATGATGTATCGACACTTTTCCATGTGTTAGTACAGTTCTCATTTTTTCATCATTTTTTGTTTTCTCATTCCATTCTTCAAACTTTCCCAATGAATACGTTAAGGCACGACTCATGTCTTCATGATAGGCAGCATATTGGAGTTCAAATGGTGACATGTACCATTTTCGTTCAACCTGCACTATATATTCATCCAAAAACGCCTTTTGTCGTTCCCATTTTTCTTTTGTTTTGTTGTAAAAGTTATCCCGCTCCTGCTTGGAAACCGGTCTTTCTTTCACACTAAGAATATGCATCCTCGCCAATTCACGCACCATCTGCTTATGCTTATCAATCGACTCCCCTTTAATCTCATCAGGTAGCCAAGGCATCAAATACCAAAGCTGATTCCCTACAAGAACACCATACTGTCCATTAATCGTTTGAAAGACAGGAACGATTCGGTTATACCCCTTTTGATACAAGTTGTGAATATTCTTTACGAAATCAGTCCCCTTCAGAGCTGGAATTGACTTTATACAGAACACCCCATTTTGCGTGTACACTTTCTTGACCCTTCCTACATCTTCATAAAATTCCAACCGTAGTTGGTAATTTTCCAAAAAATCACGAATAATCTTTTCATCGGTAGGCATTTAAAGCCCTCCTTCTTCTTGTAACCACTTCAACATCATAGTTTAAAATTAAACGCCTCAGCTTTAAGTTAAACTCCACAGTTTATCTTTACACCACAGAGTTTAAGTATCTATTTGAATTTTATGAAAGAAAAAGGTGTTCCTTACCTAAAAAATCAGACAAATTGTCAAATCCTTTAAAAAGTTTGAACATTAATTACAGATAACGTCAGACCAAAACTTCGCAGGGGTTTGTTCCTGAGCTATACGACCATTTGTTCCTGAGCTAAAAGCTCAGACAAATGTAGCATGCGCACTCGTTGCTAAATCAAAGATTTAGACGAGTTCGGAAAGCTCAGACAAACTTTGCGTACCTTTTGGTTGCTGAGCTGAAGCTCAGACCAAAACGCAAGAGCAACAGACAAGAGTCTGCTGCTCAGATAATGTTTATTTCGGA
This sequence comes from Caryophanales bacterium, assembly GCA_029240105.1. GTDB lineage: Bacteria > Bacillota > Bacilli > JARBTR01 > JARBTR01 > JARBTR01. Next base: position 54,995 of record JARBTR010000008.1, read on the forward strand.
ATGTAAAGGATTGCCCCTTCTTCTAGAACTGCATTTGGTTGTAAGTCGTTGAATCGAGCAATCTTATGTGGGTGAATAGAGTAGCGCTGTGCAAGTTTCTCGAATGAATCACCTCGTTGTACAATGCAAATTTTTAAACAAGTTGATCGTTCCTCACGAGAAGCAAAGATATCCTGAACACAAGAGGTATGACTGGTTTGATCGGATCGATTGGATTGATCCAATTGATTAGTATTATAAAATTCAACATATTCAGGGCTTTCATCCATTTCTTGCTGACTCTCATAGTCCGTTTCATATCCGTATGGCTCGCGTTTCACTTCTACATAGAACTCGTTTTCATTTAACGGCTCCTCATTCGATTCAAATGGATAAATCAACTGATCGAATGATGGATCTACATCTAAAGGAACCTCTTCCCGAGTCTCCACTTCCTCATCCACACTATCCACTTCTTCAAATCCAGGCACCTCAGCAAACACTTCAACAGTTTCTAATTCATCAATCATTGGTGGATTCATGAATTCTGGACTCTCAAATTTTACAAAAGGTTCCGGACTTTCAACACTGTCAAAAGCTGGGCCTTTCGGACTCTCTAATTCATCATGGAAAATTGATTTGTATCCAGTTTCATCACGAAGTCCGTAAACATTTAATCTAAAATTGGTAATATCGCCAAATTGTTGTTGTTCGACTTGTTGAAATTGTACCGGTTGTTGATACTGCTCGGGTTGAACACTTGGTTGTTGATACATTTCAGGTTGAAAACCAGGTTGCTGATACAAATCAGGTTGAAAACCAGGTTGCTGATACAAATCAGGCTGAACACTTGGTTGCTGATACAAATCAGGTTGAACACTTGGTTGTTGATATTGTTCCGGTTGAACACCTGGTTGTTGATATTGCTCAGGTTGAACAAGTGGTTCCGAATATTTTGGCGTTTGGAATGATTGATTTGGTAGCCAAGGTTGTTGATTTGTTTGATAAAAAGGTTGTTGAATATCCTCTGATTGATAGTAATTCGCCTTTACTTCTGGTTCTTCCATTGGTGTTGCTTGGTATTCCTGTAATGGTGTTTGATAATCTTGTTCCATTTGATAATCTTCTTGTATTACTTGGTATTCTTGTTGAGGTACTTGATATTCTTGGGTCTCGTTACTCTTTGTGTCTGAACGATCCCAATCATTCCACTGTCGTTGCCAATCCTGCTCACCATACTGTGGATGAGAATAATACGGATGATACCCTGAATTATCTAAAATAGTTTGTTCAAATTGCTGATTTTGATCTTCAGTTTCAGGACTTTGTCTTACTAAATCTTGATATTGTGGATACTCGTTATTAGAGTTGCATGCATCGAAGTCTTGTTGTCCATATCCATACTGCGGTTCTACAGAATCAAAACGAACTTCATCAACTACAATATCGTTCTGTTGTGAATCACTTACTAATTGATCTGCTTTCTCATTTTCTAAAAATGCTCTGTCATACACTCCATTGACACAAAACTCACAAGATACATTTATACAACCTTCATCTTGAATTTTGTATTCAAAAGATTGGATATCAACTGTAAGTTCTTCACCATCACGGCAACGATCAGCTGGAATTGTGATATCCACTGGAAAAGAATAGCAGAAGGTATATGTATCACCTTCACCATTTGGTGTTACTTTTGCGCATTTTTGAACATTGTAAAAATCCACTTCAGCTTCTTCTTCCAATTTAATTGGGCTATATTCCCCTACACAATCCAATGTTCCCTGCAATATCACATATTGATCAAACTCATGGCATGTCACGTTTGGTTCAAGAGAGATAGAAAGCAACTCTTGGACCTCTTGACCTTTTTGGAATCGCACATTTTCTGTTAACGAAAAAGTCAAACAGTTTTGTTCTTCAGACATAGAGACCTCCCCAAAAATTAGTGCAGCAAAAGGCGGGTGTTGCTTAATTGCGCTCTTTTTAAACACCTTTTTATTCTGAAAATATAGTAAAACATACATTCCATGATATTCATTTTTATGGACAATATGCTTGAAAACAGCGAACTTCAGGAACATCTGACAAACTATTTTTAAAGAATGGCACTAGGCAAAAAAAATTAGGACTAAGTTCGTGTTTATCGAACTTAGTCCCATATAATAATCGGGGGAGATTATCTTAAAATCAATTAATAAATTAATTTTGGCGTATATTAATTGACTTCAATAGTGTTAGTACATTGCGTTAAATCAAATAGCACATTGAATTATAAATTTTTATTACTGAGAATTACTTTCTGTTGTACTTTCTACAGTAGTTTGAGTGCCATTATTTTTATTCTTTGCTTTTATTTGTTGAACTTTTTCTTTTACTTCAGCTTTTTTTTGTTCAATTTTTTGCTTGATTTCGCTCTTTTTTTGCTCTACTTGTTGTTTAATTTCGCTTTTCTTTTGTTCAACATTTTGCTTAATTTCAGCTTTACCTTCTTCAATTGTTTGATCGATTTCAGTTTTACCTTCTTCAATCGTTTGATCAATTTCTTCTTTTACTTCTTCTTTAAGATCTGCTTTTACTTCTTTTTTCTTATCTTTGATTGCTTTCATAATTTCTTTAACTTTTGCATCTTTGTACTGATCCACAGTTACTGTAGAATCTAACTTTTGTAGTTTTTGAATAAGATTTAATTTACCTGGAGAAATTCCAAGTTCTCTTGCTTGGTCACGTCTATCTAAAGCAATCTTGCTTTTAATGACCTCAGCTTCTACATTCTCATTTTCTAAAGCTTGTGTTACGCCCTCTTCAGCTGCGTTCGTTAGTTCTTCAGAAACGCTATCACTATCTGTTTCAGTTGTAATTGATACGACAGATGAACCGTCTTCCTCAATAAAATTGTTTTCTGTTGCAGATTCTACAATGGTTTGAACTGCTTCTTCAACAGTTGTACCAATTACATCTACTCCTTCTAATACGGTATTACCATCTTCATTAATGCCTTCAACTTCTACAACATCACCTGACATGCTAACACCCAATTCTATACTTGGGTTTACATCCACACTTAAATAATTAACAGGAATTTTATAATAACCGTAAACTCCAGATCCTCCACCAATTAGCGCTACCGCTAAAGCTGCTGCTACTGCATATTTTTTCATAATTTGATTTCCCTTCTGTAAAAAATGATTTCTTCTTACATTTTTATTTTCAACATTCTTTAAATAAGAGGAAGTTCGTAAAATGAGTGCTTCTTCAGCTTTTACTTGATCCATTGCCGTTTTAAAATGATTGTTCATACGCGTACTCTCCTAACGTGTTTTTGAGTAGGGCTCTAGCTCGATGTAGATTTGAATAAATCGTGTTTTCCTTCTGGTTTAACATTACTGACATTTCAGGCACAGAATATCCCTCATAATAATGCAAATAAATAACATCCTTGTATTTCACAGGAAGAGATAAAACCGCATCCATAAGCTCACTTTCTTCTTTTTTGTTAAAAGTCAGCTCAACACCTTCTAGGGATTGGGTATTCTTTCTCCAAAAGCTTTTTGATAAATCTTTGCATTTATTAATCGCGACACGAATGATCCATGCCTTTTCATGAGATTCACTTTCAAATGGTTTTTCATAAGTTAATAGTTTAAGGAAAACCTCTTGAAACACATCCTCTACATCATGCTTGTTACGAAGGTACATGTAACTTATACGGCGAACCATGTCTGAGTACTTTTCAAGAGCATCTGAAATTTTTTTATCATCAAACGTTTGAATCATAATTACCTCTCTACAACTAATACGAATGACTTGATTATATCCTTGCAAAAAAAAAAAATAAATTTTTATTTTTTTAAAGTCCAATAGAAACCACTTGTTTTAACCTAGTTTGACTAGGACTATATCAACATAACAGATTCTTCTGTAGTAAAAATGAAGATTAGAAGTGACTTCAAAAGGAATTTATTGGTATTATCAATATAATGGTTTTATAATGGAGGTACGTATGAAAAATCTTTCACTCTCTTATGTAATTTTATTTATTTTAGCAATAACTTTTTTATTTCCGAGTAATATTTATGCAACAAAGTGGGCTTATCCATATGTCGTTTGGAATGATTATACTTATATAGTAAGCGAAGAGAATGTATCTGAAATAGATAGCAAAATCGGAAAAGTAACTTATTATTCAGATATGGAAGCACACTCTGGTAACTTCTCAAACGAATATAAAAAAGGGACTAAGTATTATTCAATCAAAGGGATTAGTACAGATGTCGCTATTGCAATAGAGGAGTCAGACGGTCGATATGTAAGGGCAAATAGAAAAGGAAAACATATAGTAGATAGTAAATTTGATAGTCATTATGGTGGACTTCAAGGGATTATAGGTATTTTTATTTTTTTAATTATGTGTATTATTACAATAACTCTTATTAATACAGTTAAAAAGAAGGTCTACTGATACAGGAACTCACTTAAATCAAAAAACTGCACTTACCATTTGGCAAGTGCAGTTATCTTTTTATTTACTTAATTTTTCAAAAGCATTTCGAGCTGCTGTGATTGTTGCTTCGATCGATATATCAACTCTCTATAATTAACACTAATATATTGCAATCGGAAAAATACACCTAAGTTCAATCCCTTTACATATGTAGATAATCTATCTATAATGATATGTAGATAATCTACTTATAAGGAGTGAAAGCTATGACAACCGAAAAAGGCCTGCTCTCAGGCAATACTACCATGCTAATACTTAAATTACTTGAAGAAAAAGATATGTATGGTTATCAAATAATCGAGGAACTCGCTAAGAAGTCAGACGAAACATTTCGTCTAAAAACTGGAACGCTGTATCCAATTTTACATGGTCTTGAAAATGACGATTTAGTAATTTCCTACGATGAAAATGCTGATAAAGCACGAGTTCGAAAGTATTATCATCTTACAAGTAAGGGTAAAAATTTACTTAAGAAAAAGCAATCCGATTGGAATGCATATAAGAATGCTGTGAATCGCGTTTTGGAAGGGGGTATGGGCTATGCAATCGTCTGACAAAATCAGTGCTTATGTTGGCCAGATATGCGAACAAATCCGTTGGAAAAAAGCGCGGCTCCGTGTTGAGGAAGAAATGATTAGTCATGTGATAGACCAACGTAATGCATTTATAGAACAAGGTTTGGATGAAGAAGTGGCAACTGAAAAGGCGATTGCTGATTCCGGGGATGCTACTTTGATAGGTACACAGTTTGATCGGACACACCGCCCTAAGCCACAATGGAGTATGCTTGCACCGGTTATGTCTCTTTTGTTAATTGGGTTGATAATCCAGTTATTTATCTTTGATTATGGTGATATATTTGCTAAGCATAAGTTAACTTCTACTGCAATTGGAATAATATTTATGTTAGCTGCCTATTACTTCGATTTTACATTGTTTAGTAAATATCCAAAGACTATTTATTTTACAGTTATAGCAATCTCTTTCGCTACCCTCAGATTATCACCTATTGTAAACGGGAAGTCCTATTATTCACAGTATTTTATTCTATTGTTTCCATTGGTATTTGCTGCAATCATATTTGCAACAAGGAATAAAGGGTACCTCGGAATTATCTTGTGTGATTTAGCATTTTTATTTCAAGCTTTCATCACGATTGAAATACGCTCATACACAGGGTTTTTCCTTTTTTCAATAGTAAGTTTAGTACTTTTAAGTTCTGCCATTTCTAAAAATTGGTTTAATGTAAATAAATTGTATGGATACTTGTTGATGTTAGCTCCATTCGTCTTTTTTGCGGTTTTTTTATTAATGAATATGTCAGAATTTATGTTGGCACGCTCTGAAGTTTTCTATCCATCATATGCCCCTTATGGAATAGGACATTGGGGAGGCCTTACCATAGAAAAGCTTTTAAACTATGCAAATCTATTTGGGATTGGGAGAATGGCTGAACAGTATGATGGTATTTTAGGGGCTAGCTACTTCCAAACAGATTTGATCTTAACCGCAATAACAGTAAGACTAGGTTGGATTACAACTATGGGTATCATTGGGCTATTTTTATTTTTTATTATCAAAGGTTTTATCCGTGTTTTTAAACAAAAAAGTGGCCTGGGATTGTTTGTTTCTCTGTCCATTATGCTAACCTTTTCACTGCAAGTAGTCATCTATGTATTATTTAATCTAGGTTTTCAAATTTTATCACCTCTATCTTTACCATTCGTATCTTATGGTAATTTAGCAACGATAACTAACATGGGCCTTATAGGTTTTATGTTGTCTGTTTTCAGAACGGGAGATGTTGTGAAGGATGAGAAAATTTGTAATAAAAATAGAAAATTCTTATCATGGCAGGATAGTAAGTTGACGATTGATTTTAAGGGAAGATAATTTAAAGATATTTAAGCTGTTTCACTAATTGTTAGTAACATTTAAACTAAGTTATAAATACATAATTTCAAAACAAAAACTGCACTTACCTATCGGCAAGTGCAGTTATCTTTTTATTTACTTAATTTTTCAAAAGCATTTCGAGCTGCTGTGATTGTGTTCTCGATATCTTCGTCACTGTGAACTGTTGATAGGAACCAGCTTTCGAATTGTGATGGAGGTAGGAATACGCCTTGATCCATCATTTCTTTATAGAACTTTGCGAAGAACACTGTATCAGAAGTTTTTGCTGTTTCGTAATCAACAACAGTCGTGTTTGTGAAGAAGAATCCAATCATCGCGCCTACACGGTTGCAAGAAATCGGTACATTGAATTCTTTTGCAGCTGCCATTAGACCTTCTTCAAGACGAGCAGCTTTCTTTTCGATTTCAACATACGATTCTTTCGTAACTTGGCTAAGTGTTGCCATACCAGCAGCCATTGATAATGGGTTACCCGATAATGTACCTGCTTGATAGATTGGACCAGCTGGCGCGATCATTTGCATGATTTCTTTTTTACCACCAAATGCGCCCACTGGAAGTCCGCCACCGATTACTTTTCCAAGAGTCGTTAAATCCGGTTCGATATTATAGTAGCCTTGAGCGGAATAATAACCTGTACGGAAACCAGTCATAACTTCATCAAAAATTAACAATGCGCCATACTGACGTGTAACTTCTCTTAAACCTTCTAAGAATCCAGGTACTGGTGGAACGCAACCCATGTTTCCTGATATAGGTTCTGTGATTACTGCAGCAATTGTATCTCCATATGCTGCAAATACTTCTTTTACTGCTTCAATATCATTAAAAGGAACAGTCAATGTGTTAACAGCAACGCCTTCTGGAACTCCAGGGCTATCTGGTAAACCAAGAGTCGCAACACCTGAACCAGCTTTGATTAGGAATGGATCACCATGTCCATGATAGCATCCTTCAAATTTAAGGATTTTGTCACGACCAGTGTAACCACGAGCCAAACGTAATGCACTCATCGTTGCTTCTGTTCCAGATGACACCATACGGATCATTTCGATTGAAGGCACGCGCTCCATTACAAGCTTTGCCATTACGCTTTCGATTTCTGAAGGAGCACCGAATGATGTACCGGATTCAGCTGTTTTCTTGATTGCTTCAACAACTTTCTCGTTTGTGTGACCAATGATAAGTGGTCCCCAAGAAAGAACGTAGTCTATGTATTCGTTTCCATCGATATCGTAAATCTTTGAACCATGACCTCTTTCCATAAACACTGGATCCATTTGCACCGAACGGAATGCACGTACTGGGCTGTTTACACCACCTGGTAATAGCTGAACCGATTCAGCGAATGCTGCTTTTGATTTTTCGTATGAACGCATTGCTAGTCTCCTTTAAATTCTTTTCTCTTATTTTTCACAAAAATTCAAGTAGAATTGCTAGAAAGTATTATAGCAAAACCACTTGAATTTTTTATCTTAAAATTTATCTAGATTCCTTCAACCATCTTGCGATGTCTTTCGCATGGTAAGTGATAACTAGGTTGCAACCTGAACGTTTGAACCCAAGCATTAATTCCATCACGATGCGCTTTTCATCAATCCAGCCGTTTAAAGCTGCTGCTTTAATCATCGCATATTCGCCTGAAACGTTGTATGCAACCATTGGCAGATTGAATTCATTCTTCACATCACGGATGATATCCATAAATGCCATTGCAGGTTTAACCATTAAGAAATCAGCACCTTCAAGTACATCCGATTCAGCTTCACGAAGTGCCTCTAATCGGTTTGCAGGGTCCATTTGGTATTGTTTTCTGTCCCCAAATTTCGGCGCAGAGTTAGCTGCATCACGGAATGGTCCGTAGAATGCTGAAGCGTATTTTACCGCATAAGACATAATCGGAATGTGGTGGAATCCAGCTTCATCTAAGCCTTCACGAATTGCTGCTACAAAGCCATCCATCATGTTTGATGGCGCAATGATATCAGCACCTGCTTGTGCTTGACTTACTGCAGTTTGTTTTAATAAAACCAAAGTTTCGTCATTGATTACCGAACCTTTTTCATCAAGAACGCCGCAGTGCCCATGTTCTGTATATTCACATAGACAAGTATCTGCAATAACAATCATTTCTGGGAAATGTTCTTTTACGAAACGGGTTGCAACTTGAACAATACCATGATCATGGAATGCACCGCTTCCACAAGCATCTTTTTCAGCTTCTTCAGGTACTCCGAATAAAATAACTGATTTAATACCAAGTGCCACAACTTCTTCCATTTCTGCTTTCAATAAATCCATTGAAATTTGGAATACGCCTGGCATAGATTTAATCTCATTCTTTACGTTTTCACCAGCAATAACAAAAATTGGGTAGATTAAATCTTCCACATGTACATGATTTTCGCGAACCAATGAACGCATATTTTCGCTAACACGAAGTCGACGATGTCTAGTAAATTCCATACGAATAACCTCTCTCTTTTTCTATTAATCGGTGTTCTTTAACTATTTATTGAAAAGTATTTTTCAAGTTCTACCATCATTCCCTGCACAGTAAACTCTGATGGGCTAAGTGATACTTTTAAGCCTAACTCTTCTATTCGCTTTGTTGTAACTGGACCGATTGAAACTATAACAGACTCTTGCACAAACTCTTCTAAATGATTTTTATGAATCGCATCCATAAAATTATTTATGGTTGAAGGACTTGTAAATAAAACGATGTCTACCTTTGTTTCACGAAAAGCCCTAACTAATAAAGCATCGGTTCCCTCTGGTTGAACATTGTCATAAACAATGGCTTGTTCGACTTCAAAACCTTTTTCTCTTAATCCTTTTGCTATGTAATCACGTGCTAGATTACCTTTGCATATCAAGACTAGCTCACCAGATTCTAGTATTTCTAGAAAACTCGGTAAAAATGCTTCTGCCACATAACTTGGTGGCACAAAAGCGGGTTTATAGCCGTAATTCTCAATCACTTGAAGTGTTTTCTTTCCTATGACCGCAATTTTCACATTAGGCGAGAGATCTATTTTTAACTCTTGTAGAAACTTAAAAAAGAAATCAACACCATTTTTACTCGTGAAAACGACCCAGTCAAACGCATTTACTCGTTCGATTTTTTGGACAGTATCTGTTTTCACCTGTCCACTTGGCAATTGAAAAGAAAGGAGAGGAACCTCAATTGGCACCCCTCCATGATTGGATATGGTTTCACTTAAGTCCCGTGCTTGAGATTTTTCTCTTGTAATCAGTACGGTTTTTCCCTGTAGGAAAAGTTGATTGCGACTCATTTATATCTCTCCAATCAATTTGTTTTGATGGAGACTTTTACCCGATGACTAAACTACTGTAATACCCCCGTGGGGGCTAAACAGTAGCTAAGTCCCTGGATAACGATCTCTAAATTTCTGATGGGGTTAAAACCCCATCTTAAATAAGAGTTCTGTTTATAGTTGAGCGTTCAAATCTTCGATTAGTTTTTTCGCACCGTTTGCAATCATACGATCAGCAGCGATACCGCCAACTTCTTCTGGATTTGTTCCTTCAACTACTTCTTTATAAATTGTTTTGCCATCAGGATGTGCAACAAGAGCAGTCAACTTGATTACTCCGTTTTCATCTTGAGTAGCAAATCCAGCGATTGGCACTTGGCAACCGCCTTCCATCTTATTTAAGTAAACACGTTCTGCACGAACTGCAGCGTCCGTTTTTGAACATGTAAATTTCGCTAATTCTCTTAAAAGTTCTTCGTCATCTCCACGGCACTCAATTGATAAAGCACCTTGTCCAACTGCTGGCACACATAATTCTGCATCGATGAATTCAGATACTACTTCGTTTTTCCAACCCATACGAGCTAGACCCGCAGCAGCCAAAACGATTGCATCATAATCTTCATTTTTCAACTTTTCAAGGCGTGTATCGATGTTTCCACGAATCCACTTGATATCAAGGTCCGGACGAACTTTTAAAAGCTGTGCACTACGACGTAGTGAGCTTGTTCCAACTTTAGCACCTTGAGGAAGTTCTTTAAGGCCTTCGCCATTTCTTGAAATCAACGCATCACGGTGATCTTCACGGAAAGGAATACAACCAATTACCAATCCTTCTGGTAATTCAGCAGGCATATCCTTCATAGAGTGAATCGCCATGTCTATTTCTTTATCTATCATTTGTTGCTCGATTTCTTTTACGAATAAACCTTTTCCGCCAACTTTTGATAGCATAACATCTTGGATTTGGTCACCCTTTGTTACGATTTCTTTTAATTCAAACTCGAAAGGCAATCCTAGAGCTTCAAGTTGAGCAATAACCCACTTCGATTGAGTTAGAGCCAATTTACTTCTTCGTGAACCAACGATAATTTTACGCATTCTTTTTCCTCCACCGGGACATTCTAGTCCATTTATAAAATTTACTTAGTTGATAAAACCTATACAATCATTACTGCAATTCGGTGCTTTAAATTAGCTATGTGATAAACGGCTACGAAAGCGATCTTCTCACTTGTGTGATAAACGGGCTTCGGTCGGCAACTCCGATTTCAGCACCTTACCAAATATGAAAGCTAGAAAAACTATTTAATACAAAGAAATTTAGTAGTACAAAGATAAATCCTACGACGTTCCAAACAGCTAAGTTTTTGCCATGGAAGTTTCGAACATTTCTTAAGTAAACATAAATTCCATAAACAATGAACAATAAAATGGATCCAATAATTTTGACATCATACCAGATTACATCTGGTACTTTTACATATGCCCATTGTAATCCAAACACTAGTGCTACAAACAAAAAGGGCAATCCAACGACGACAAGATTTCCTGAACTCTTTTCAAGCTTATCTAGGTCTCCAATTCGGAAAAGATTTTGACCCCATTTTTTCTGTTTTAAATTTTTATATTGGTATAGATACATCGCTGATAAAACAAATGATAAGGCAAATGCACCATAAGATAAAATTGCTAAAATAACATGCGCCACTAGCAAATGTGAAATCATCTGCTCATGCAACTCATTCCCGATTAAATGATGTGTATTAGAGAATGAATAAATAATCATCATGATGAATCCTATAACATTTGTTAGAAATAACTGAAAGTCGATTTTCATGAATTTGTTTGCCATGATCGAGAATCCAATTATTACCCATGAGAAAAAGTATAGACCCTCATAAACATTAAATATGGTGACACGGCCCGAATTCACAAATTGTAGAATAAGTGCCACTGTTTGGAGCACCAACACTCCTGTCAAAATCCAGAGGCCATATTTTTTTTGTTTCGGTTTATTCTGTATAAAATCCATACCCAAGAGTATTACGGCTATACAGTAAGCTAAACTAGTAAATTCAACTAATCTTGCGATAATTGTTTCCATTAAACAGTGACTCCTTTCTGTACGGCAGGAACTGCTGTTCTATCATCATCCTCAATTGAATCAAACTTCACTTCTTCTCTTAACTTTGCAACTTTTTGCTCTTCAACCAAATCTTCAATATTGAATATCTTTACAAAAGCATTAAGCGAATGTTTTGAAGATGTCTTATCCGAAGCGTCCTTTGCAAAAAGAATTGGATCTTTCAACATTTGATTCACGATACTTTTCATGTGCTTATTAATAACTTTCCACTCACGATCTGAAAGATTAGGAAGTTTTCTTTCCATACTTTTTAGTGTTTCGTCATGAATGTTTTGTGCTTTTTCTTTTAGCGCTCCGATAATTGGTACAACGCCGAGCATTGAAATCCATTGATTAAAGTTTACAATTTCGTCTTTAATCATTATTTTGATTTGCTCTGCTGCTTGTTCCCGTTCAGTCAAATTAGCTTGAACGATATCTTGTAAATCATCGATATCATATAAGAAAACACCATCTAATTCGGCAACCCTCGGGTCGATATCACGAGGAACAGCTATATCAACCATAAATAATGGGCGACCTTTTCGTTTCTTAACAATCGGCTCCATTATTTCCTTGGTAATAACGTAATCCTTTGCTCCTGTTGAACTAATTAAAATATCAGATTGTGCCATTACAATCGATAATTCTTCAATTTTGCGAGCTTTTCCATTAAATTTTTCAGCGAGTATTTTTGCTTTTTCGAAAGTACGATTGATAACAGTAATGTGATCAGCACCACTTCCGTATAGGTTTTCAACAGCTAACTGTCCCATTTCACCGGTACCGAAAACCAGTACTTCTTTATTTATAAGTGCACCAAAAACCTTCTTCGCCAATTCAACTGCCGCATAACTTATGGATACTGCGTTCGTATTAATGGCAGTTTCCGTATGAGCTTTTTTTGCAAAAGTAATCGCCTGCTTTAGTAATCGATTAAAGATTACACCAATTGTGCGATATTCTTGCCCATGCATAAAACTTGTACGAACCTGACCAAGAATTTGTGTTTCTCCTAGTACCATAGAATTCAATCCACACGTTACATTTAACAAATGATTAACAGCCTCATCACCCTCATAAATGTAGAGGCACTTTTTAAACTCTTCTATGTCTAAGTCAAACCATCCCGCTAAGAATTTAATAATGTAGTAGATCCCTGTATCTGGTAAATCTACAACAGCATAAACTTCTGTACGATTACATGTTGAAACAAGGATATTTTCATAAACACCCTTCTGTTCTCTCAACTGCCCCATCGCTACTGGAATTTGACTTGGATCAAAGCTTACTTTTTCACGTATTTCAACCGGTGCTGTTTTATAGTTTAAACCAACGGCAACAATGTACATTAAGAAGCTCCTCCATTTGAGCGTAATTTCACCTGTATATTATATCATGTGCTTATTTACTAAATATCTCATCTTGTGAACATTTGTTTAAAATATGGTAATATTAACGGGTGTTTTGCAGATTTTTTTCATATTTTTGATTATAAATGTTTGGAATGTAACCAAAGTGAAGAGAATCTTTCTCAATTAGATAGTTTTTGATATAGGAATCACATGAAGATTTTAAAAAAACGATTTACTTAAAGTGATTCAAAGGGGAAATTTTTATGAAGGATCAAAGATACTTTGTTGGTATAACTTTAATAGGTTTTGGTATTTACTATTATTTACAGTTTTCTGATATAAAAACATTCGAATATTTACATACTTGGCCCATGCTTTTTGTAATCGTTGGGTTAGGATTCTTAACGCAAGGTTATAAGGGCAGGGTAAATGATTTCATTTTACCTGGTGTAGTTGTTACTGGATTTGGTCTTCATTTCCTTTTAGCTAATCAAATTTCAATTTGGCCAAATGAACTAGGTGTATTGATTCTTTCAATAGCGCTTGGGTTGCTCCTACAGGCAATGAAAAAAGGAAGTTCAAAAGTTTTGGGAATGATCGTTTTGTTCCTGGCAATTTTCTTTATTTTTTATGAGAAATTCACTATCTTTGAAACTACTTTTATGAAAATGTCTTCCTTACTCACCCATTTCTGGCCAATTCTTCTCGTCCTAGTCGGCATTTGGGCTTTGTATAGAAAAAAATAATAGAAAGAATTACATCAGAACAATATAAAATTTATAAGAAAAGAATGAAACTATACATATATATTAAAATTTCAATACTAAAATGTTAATGATCGACTAGTTTATATTTATCTTTTCTTTATCTAATAAGATAAAAAGGACACAACATATTTTTTAAATAAAATATGTTGTGTCCTTTTTTATACTATTCTTAAATTAGGTCTTAATGGGGTAAGCCTACCCTATATTAATCAACTTTGAACTCTTTTAGAGTTGGATGCTTGATCTGGATAGATTTATATGTTCTATTTTTCAAGTCTATCTTCAAGCCATTTAATGTGCCCCCGTAAAAAGCACCACCATCAATACCAATTTTAGTTTGACAACTTGAAACCCAAATATCTGTAGACAACCCTTCATAAATGTCATGTGTAGGCGTATGGCCGAAAATAAAAATTTTATCGGTGTTATTCGGAACGTTTTCACCATAGAAATCATCACGAATCCACAACATATCATCCTGTGAATCTTTCCAGTTCTCTTTATCTGACAAATGTACACCCGCATGGACAACCACATATTTTCCACGTTCGAAATAGAGTGGCAGATTCCTCAAAAACGAAATTGTTCTTGAAAATTCCTTTTTAATAGCCTTTGCCATTAGTTCATCGCTAGAAATGTCTTTTGTTTTCTTCAAACGTTTTAGGAACGAATCAACTGTTGGGACTCCTCCCGCCCGAGGGTAGAGATTTGCATTTTTTACTGGCGAGTCAAGCCACCTTAAAAATAGTTCTTCATGGTTTCCTTTTAAGACTATTACATTACGAGGATATAATTTTTTTAAATGATGAATTACATTCACTGTTTCATATGGATCTTCACCACGATCGACCATATCCCCAGCGATGACAAGAATTTCTTTCTTAGGGTCCCAGTGGACGAGTAGTTCTTTTAACATGGAAATTTGGCCATGAATATCGCTAATAACAAATAAATCTTTCAAAACTCGTCACCTCCCCAATCGTCATTTTAAGTTGACATTTAATCTGGAAAAATGACAACATGAAACGAATTTCTATTGAATTTATTAAATTTATAACTTTTAAGATATATTACTTTGATTAACTAGTATAGTCTATGCAAAAAAAATTACATTCTTGCTTTGAGAGCATTCCACATTTGGTCTACACCTTGCCCTGTTTCAGCTGAAAAAATTTGAATTTCATCTCCAGGATGTAAGTTCAATTTTTCTTTCGTGATTTTCAAATGTTTCTGCCATTTTCCTTTTGGAATTTTATCCGCTTTTGTTGCGACAACGATACAAGGTAATTCATAATGTTTCAAAAATTCATACATCATAACATCGTCGTTTGTCGGTTCATGACGCAAATCTACGATTAAAAGCACAGCTTTTAAAGGTTCGCGTGATGTGAAATACTGCTCGATCATCTTTCCCCAGATTTCACGTTCACGCTTGGAAACAGAGGCATAACCATACCCAGGAACATCTACAAACATAATTTCTTGATTTAATTTATAAAAATTCAACGTTTGTGTTTTTCCTGGTTTTGATGATGTCCGAGCCAAAGCTTTACGGTTGATCATTTTATTAATAAATGAAGATTTCCCAACATTAGAACGGCCTGCCAAAGCGAACTCTGGCAGCCCTTCCGATGGGTATTGTTCAGGTTTTACAGCACTTATAACAATTTCAGCTTCTGTAATTTTCATAATAATTCTTAATACGCTCCCCTCTAAACACTTGCTCATTTAAGAAAACCTTTATTTATTCTCTGTTTGAGCATTGTCTAGAATTGCTAATTTTAAAACTTCATCAACATGTGTGACAAATACAAACTCCATTTCGTCACGAACTGTTTCTGGGATATCTTCTAAATCTTTTTCATTTTTTTTCGGACAAATAATGGTTTTAAGTCCTGACCGATGTGCACTAATTGATTTTTCTTTTAGACCACCAATCGGTAAAACTCGTCCGCGTAGCGTGACTTCACCAGTCATTCCAATGGTTTTATCGATAGGTTTATTTGTCAAAGCAGACACTAAAGCAGTAGTAATAGTAATACCAGCTGAAGGGCCATCCTTTGGAACCGCACCTTCAGGAACGTGAATATGGATATCCATTTTTTCATAGAAGTCTTCATCTATCCCAAGTTCTGCAGCTTTAGAACGTACATAACTAAACGCTGTTTGGGCGGATTCCTTCATAACATCACCGAGCTTACCAGTCAATAAAAGTTTACCTTTTCCTTTTGACAAGGAAACTTCAATTTGAAGCGTATCTCCGCCAACTGCAGTATAAGCTAGTCCTGTTGCTACACCAACTAGGTCAGATTCCTCAGACTGATTGAAATCAAACAACTCTTTTCCGAGTAATTCAATCGTTTGTTTTTTCGTAATAGTAAGTTTGTTTACTTCTCCACTAACGATTTTACGAGTTGATTTTCTACATAGTTTACCAATTTGTCTATCAAGCGACCGAACACCCGCTTCGCGTGTATAGTGACGGATTAGTTCTAGAATCGCTTCATCTTTTATTGCAATTTGAGCTTTTGATAATCCATGTTCTTTCAATTGCTTTGGTACCAAATGATGCTTAGCAATATGGAATTTTTCAATTTCCGTGTAGCTGCTAAGTTCAATAACATCCATACGGTCACGTAGTGGTCCAGGAATTGTTTCCAGACTATTAGCAGTTGCAATAAACATAACTTTTGATAAATCGAAAGGTTCCTCAATATAATGATCGCTAAAAGTATGGTTTTGTTCAGGATCTAACACCTCAAGCATTGCTGATGCTGGATCACCTCGGAAATCATTAGCCATTTTATCAAGTTCATCTAAAAGGAAAACTGGATTACTTGAACCTGCTTTCTTCATTCCCTGAATGATGCGACCAGGCATTGCCCCTATATAAGTCCGTCTATGTCCACGAATCTCAGCTTCATCACGAACACCCCCAAGGGAAATTCGTACAAAATCACGATTTTGTGCATTTGCAATAGATCTTGCAATACTCGTTTTACCAACACCCGGAGGTCCTACTAAACAAATAATGGGCGCTTTCATATCATTTCGCATTTTTTGAACAGCAAGGAATTCTATGAGTCGGTCTTTTACTTTGACAAGACCATAATGATCCTTATCTAGAACCTGTTGAACTTTTGCTAGATTTAAATTTGTTTTCTTTTGTTTTGACCATGGTAAGTCCGTTAACCAGTTAAGGTAATTTCGAATGACTGCATTCTCTGGTGAACTTTGAGGAATCATTTCATATCGCTCAAGCTCCTTAAATGCCTTTTCTTTTACATTCTGTGGCATTTTTGCAGCATGAATTTTCTCTTCAAAATCAACAAATTCTTCTGAACGTCCATCTTTACCGTTCAACTCTTTTTGTATGACTTTTAATTGTTCACGAAGGTAGAATTCTTTTTGATGCTCGTCTACAGCTTTTTTTACGTTAAGGTCAATTTTACTTTTCAATTCATTGATTTCGCGTTCAAATACAATGACATGTGTTAATGCCGTGACACGTTCTTTTACGTTATCTAGCTCAAGAATGGATTGTTGTGCTAAGACAGTTATTGGGAGAATATGAGCCAAATGATCCACAAATTGACCAGGGTTTGAAATCTCCATGACCCGATCAATTTCTTCTTTAGGCAATTTATGAAAAACACTCAAAAATTCAGAAAGCATATCCTTCATTACTCGGATTTTTGCTTCTAATTCATGATCTAGTTCCACTACTTCTTCTACTTCTTCAACTACTGCAGATAGTCGGTCTCCATGATCAATTAAATCCAACATTCTAGCACGAGATAAACCTTCAACAAACACTCTGAGATTTCCATTCGGAAGCTTTAACAATTGTTTCACCATTGCAAGTGTTCCAATTTCATAAAGGTCCTCTTTGCTCGGCTCTACAATCGAAGGTACAGTTTGATTTGTTAAAAAGATTAGTTGTCCAGCCGACATTGCGTTTTCAAGAGAAGTTATGGATTTGCCTCGACCAACATCTAAATGCATCGCAACTGTAGGGTAAACAACAACACCACGTAGCGGCAGCATATTTACAATTTTTGTGTGCTTATTTTCCATTTTTAGCCCTCTATTTTTTATTTCTTAAATTTTCAAATCATTCTAATCATTAAAAAAAGAAAAATCATTTTTTAACTTACTCATTCAGAACAAAAAAAAATCTAATTATTTTTTATGTAAAATTTTTCATCTTGAATTTTTGACGAATAGTGTCATTATACCACGATAAGATGAATTGTATTTGTGTTTGGCCGTATAATATTTGAGCTAAACAATAAAAACGAGTTCTTTTAGTCAATTTCTGTGTTCTCCGTAAACAGTCGCTACCATTCAGTAGACCCTTCTGGTGATATAAAATTCGAAAGAAAAGTTTGAAAGAAGCGAAAGGTTTGACGAGGGATAGGAGACTACCCCATCAAATAATGGCAAAGTTTATAAAATTTTAACTCAGATTTTTCTACACTTTTATCTTTAGTATGGGACACAAATACCAGATATTGCACAGTTATATCTTATTATGCACAAAATAAAAAACTGCTTGCGAATTTACCTAAAAGGAAATAGCACAAGCAGTGTACATTTTATGAAATTATTTAGTTTGCTTCTTTAAATTCCATTTCTTCTTCAAATAGAATTAGTTTTGGTTTTTCCTTGTTTAATACTGTGTCAACAGTGATGATACATTTTTGAATATCCTCGCGTGAAGGTAATTCGAACATGACATCAACCATAATGTTTTCGATTATGGAACGAAGTCCCCTCGCACCTGTTTTTCGAGCCATTGCCTTTTTTGCTATTTCAACAAGGGCCTCTTTCTCAAATTCCAACTCCACTCCATCTAATAACAGCATTTTTTGATATTGCTTTACTAATGCGTTTTTCGGTTTTGTAAGAATTGAAATCAATGTTTTTTCATCCAATGGGTCTAAAGCTGTGATAACTGGCAAACGACCAATAAACTCTGGAATTAAACCAAAACTTTGAAGATCTTCCGGTTGAACTTCTTTTAGTAAGTTTTTACCATGTGAATCTTGCTCTTTTACATCGCTGCCAAACCCAATGACTTTTTGACCTAAGCGGCGTTTAATTATAGGGTCTATTCCATCAAAGGCACCACCACAAATGAACAGGATGTTTGTTGTATCAATTTGCAGTAAATCTTGATGTGGATGCTTACGACCGCCTTGAGGTGGAACTGATGCAACGGTACCTTCAAGAATTTTTAGAAGGGCTTGTTGTACACCTTCACCAGATACGTCACGAGTAATAGATGGATTTTCAGATTTACGAGAAATTTTATCAATTTCGTCTATGTAAATAATCCCTTTTTCAGCTCTTGAAATGTCATGGTTTGCTGCTTGAATCAATTTTAGGAGGATATTTTCAACATCTTCTCCAACATAACCCGCTTCTGTTAATGAAGTTGCATCTGCAATCGCAAATGGAACATCTAAAATTCTCGCTAAGGTTTGGGCTAAGTACGTTTTACCACTACCCGTTGGACCGATTAAACAAATATTACTTTTCGTTAGCTCAACATCATCTACATGATTATCAGAGTTGATCCGTTTAAAGTGATTGTATACGGCAACAGCCAATGATTTTTTAGCATCATCTTGACCAATTACATATTCATCTAATGCTTTCGCAATTTCCATTGGCTTCAAAACCACATTGAAAAAATCTTCATTATCAAGTGCTAATTCTTCTTCCACCATCTCATTACAAAGCTCTATACATTCATCACAGATATACACACCTGGACCAGCTATTAATTTACGAACCTGTTCTTGTGATTTACCACAAAACGAACAAGATAAATGATCATGATTACTACCTTTTTTCGCCATGTTTACCTCTTAATTTCTTTAATTTAATCTGATTATTATAGTTAAACCTATACTAATACTTCATATTTCTTTGTCCTATTATAAATGAAAACCCTGGAAAAACAAAACCCAGGGCTTTCGACATTATTTTATAAATTTCTATCTAAATTATACTGTTTTACAGTTATCAACTAGTAGATTTAATACTTTACGTGTTTTAATATCGTTTTCAACTCCAGCAGTATTTCCACCTAAGTTCTTAACTACATCTTTAACTGACATTCCTACACGAACTGCAATCGAATTGATTTCTTCAGTAACCTCTTCTGGTGTTACTTCAAGGCCTTCTGCTTTTGCAATTGCATCTAAAACTAAAGTTGTACGCACGTGTTTTTCAGCTTCCGGTTTCATTTGTTCTCTTAAAGCCGCTTCATCTTGACCTGTATATTGGTAATACAAATCAATTGTCATACCCTGCATTTGCATACGACGTTCAAAATCTTTTACCATGTAATCTTGTTCGTTTTTAACCATTGCTTCAGGAACTTCAACTGTCGCATTTGCAACAGCAGCTTCTACAACTGAATTTTCAACATGGTGTTTCGATTCATGTAACTTTGATTGTGTTAAACGATCTTTAATTTGTACTTTCAATTCTTCTAATGAAGACACTTTTTCGTCGATATCTTTTGCGAATTCATCTGTTAATTCAGGAAGTGCTTTTGTCTTAATTTCGTGAACAGTACATTTGAATACAACTGGTTTGCCAGCTAAGTTTTCAGCGTGGTATTCTTCTGGGAATGATACGTTTACTTCTACTTCCTCACCAGTACCTTTACCAACTAGTTGCTCTTCGAACCCAGGAATAAAGCTGTTTGAACCTAATTCTAATTCGTAGTTTGTACCTTTGCCACCTTCGAATGGTACTCCATCTTCAAAACCTTCAAAATCGATTACAACGATATCGCCTTGTTCTGAAACGCCTTCTTCTTTTAAAACCCACTCAGCTTTGCGAGCTTGCATTTGTTTTAATTCATTCTCGATGTTTTCTTCAGTTACTTCTAAATCAAATTTTTTGATTTCAAGTCCCTTGTATTGTCCAAGAGTTGGAACTGGACGTACAGTTACTTTTGCAACAAAAGTAAAACCTTCATCCTTTTTAAAGCTTTGAATAATCTCATTATATTCAATTTCAGGATAATCAACTGGAGTGATTTTTTCTTCGATTAATGCATTTGTATAAGCTTCGTTAATTACTTGATCAATTGCATCTGGATACAATGACTCAATACCAAACATTTTTACGAACATTTGGAAAGGAACTTTTCCTTTACGGAATCCAGGAACGTTTGCTTTTGCTGCATTTTTCTTAAATGATGCTTGAATTCCCTTATTTACTTCTTCAGCCGTTACATCAATAGTTAACTGAATTTTGTTTGTTTCAATGTTTTCAACTTTTACTGACATATTACCCTCCAAGACATTTTTTCATTAATAATGTGTTTTAGGTTACTCCATTACACATTTTATTTACGTTTCTATCTATCTTGCACTATTTCCGCGAATCACAATCATCTTATGAATCAGCATAACAGTCTCAGCTAGTACAAAACATAAAAAATTCGTTAGATATGTAAAAAACATACCATAACAGTATAGCACAGGTGTCAAGTCTTACAACCAGTAATCAATGAATTTATCGCTATTTTAGGCCATTTAATTCACTTGCATTATTCAAACACAGATGGAATTTCATCTAGAGATTTTATTCTTATTAGTTTTTCTTGCTCTCCAACTGTCAAAATACGTTTTGTTGGGATTCCATACGCCTGTTTTAAGTAAAATTCGTATGCAACAATCCAATCCTCTACATGGTTCAATTCAATTGGAAATAGTAGTAGCAAATGTGTATCAATCACATTTATTGCTTCTTCAAAAATCCCAGGATGGGTATTTTCAAAAAGATCATTTATCCCATTTAATAGTTCATTTCTAAAATCATGATTTTCAAAAGCAATACTTTCTTTAGGATTTAGTGTTAGTTCTTCTCCTAATTGAACAATTGTAATTTGCTCGTCTATTTGTTGATCAATCAATAATGAAAACAGCATCGATTTTAACGTTGGATGATTTTCACTAACGAGGAATGTCTTAATAGGTTCCATGAACTGCCTTATATTTGCCGTGCCAAGCTCAGAAATGATTGAGAATTTCATCGGATTGGATTCAGATAAAAGTACCTCTTCAATTTTTTCAACGGTCATTGTTTCCGTTGGGCGAATCATTTCGCGATCCACTGTAAGTTTTTGATTGAGGGATTCAAATTGTTCAAGTTCGAATTGATAATCCTTAGGGATCCGTCTTGTAAATCGAAGTGTTTGAATAAATCTCTGAATGTCTTGGTACTTGCGACATTCAAACAACATGTTCAGATAGAACATGACCATTTCGAAATCTTCAATCTCATGGTTCTTAAAATAGTCTTCAAAAAGTTCAATGGCTTGCTCAGGTTCATTGACCCCGTCAAGCGCAAACATTAGGCAAAAAGCTACATATTCATCTTCTGGATTCTGAGCATGTGCCAATGAAAAAAGATTCATTGCTGTCTCGTAGTCATTTGCCTCAAGTGCAACGCGCCCTTTTTCTACTGTACGATCATACATTCCAGGGAACGATACTACATTTGAATTCATTTTTCCTTTTTTCATTTGCTCACCTCTCTATATTCAATTTAACTATTGTATCACAAATATTCTATTATCATAAAAAATCCCTCAGACTATGGATGAATGATTTTAATATTTTTCCTTGTAAACAATAGTCCTTTTTTAAGAAAAACCAGCAAGTTGGTCCTTTTAAAACATATAAGCGGTTGTTTTGGATGAATTCCCGCAGAGCTTTCCTGTGGGTGAGCACCTGAGCCTAAGGTCTCAGGCACCCACTTTCCCACGGGAGTCCTGCGGGTTTCATTG
>JARBTR010000009.1 GCA_029240105.1 Caryophanales bacterium
CTTGTTGCACCGTAAATGATCGGTAATGTGTTGTCTACAGTGATCGTTCTTGACATAGTTCTTACGTTTCCAGAGTTGTCACTTACTGTATAGGTTAGCGTATACACGCCTTTTACGTTAACATTCACTGTTCCTGTCACTACGATTTTATACGTTATGTTTCCATCAAGATTATCCGTTGCTGCAACACCTGCATATGGATTGAATGGAGTGTTTAAAGCAATCGTCTTACTTGTTGCACCGTAAATGATCGGTAATGTGTTGTCTACTGTGATCGTTCTTGACATAGTTCTTACGTTTCCAGAGTTGTCACTTACTGTATAGGTTAGCGTATACACGCCTTTTACGTTTACATTCACTGTTCCTGTCACTACGATTTTATACGTTATGTTTCCATCAAGATTATCCGTTGCTGTAACACCTGCATATGGATTGAATGGAGTGTTTAAAGCAATCGTCTTACTTGTTGCACCGTAAATGATCGGTAATGTGTTGTCTACAGTGATCGTTCTTGACATAGTTCTATCGTTCTTGACGTAGTTCTTACGTTTCCAGAGTTGTCACTAACTGTATAGGTTAGCTGATACACGCCTTTTACGTTAACATTCACTGTTCCTGTTACTACGATTTTATACGTTATGTTTCCATCAACATTATCCGTTGCGGTGACACCTACATATGGATCGAATGGTGCGTTTAAGGCAATCGTCTTACTTGTTGCACCGCTAATCACCGGCATAGTGTTATCTATAGTAATTGTTCTTGACACAGTTCCCACGTTTCCAGAGCTGTCACTAACTGTATAGGTTAGCTGATACACGCCTTTTACGTTAACATTCACTGTTCCTGTCACTACGATTTTATACGTTATGTTTCCATCAAGATTATCCGTTGCAGTGACCCCAGAATATGGATCGAATGGTGCGTTTAAGGCAATCGTCTTACTGGTTGCACCGCTAATCACCGGCTTAGTGTTATCTATAGTAATCGTTCTTGACGCAATTCTCACGTTTCCAGAATTATCACTAACTGTATATGTTAGCTGATACACACCTTTTACGTTAACATTCACTGTTCCTGTCACTACGATTTTATTCGTTATGTTTCCATCAAGATTATCCGTTGCGGTGACCCCAGCCAATGGATCGAATGGTGCGTTTAAGGCAATCGTCTTACTTGTTGCACCATTAATTATCGGCAAAGTGTTGTCTACAGTGATCGTTCTTGACACAGTTCTCACATTTCCAGAATTATCACTAACTGTATATGTTAGCGTATAAACGCCTTTTACGTTAACATTCACTGTTCCTGACACTACGATTTTATTCGTTATGTTTCCATCAAGATTATCCGTTGCGGTGACACCAGCCAATGGATCGAATGGTGCGTTTAAGGCAATCGTCTTATTGGTTGCACCATTTATTATCGGCAAAGTGATGTCTACAGTGATCGTTCTTGACACAGTTCTCACGTTTCCAGAGTTGTCACTAACTGTATAGGTTAGCTGATACACACCTCTTACATTAACATTCACTGTTCCAGTCACTACGATTTTATTCGTTATGTTTCCATCAAGATTATCCGTTGCAGTGACACCAGCCAATGGATCGAATGGTACGTTTAAGGGAATCATCTTACTTGTTGCACCATTTATTATCGGCAAAGTGTTGTCTACAGTGATCGTTCTTGACACAGTTCTCACATTTCCAGAATTGTCACTAACTGAATATGTTAGCTGATATACGCCTTTTACGTTACTATTCACTGTTCCTGTCACTACGATTTTATTCGTTATGATTCCATCAACATTATCTGTTGCGATGACACCTGCTAATGGATCGAAAGGTGCATTTAAGGCAATCGTCTTACTTGTTGCGCCGCTAATGACTGGTAAAGTATAATCCGTTTTAAATTTCCATTTTGCAAATAACGTAATATCGTTTGTAACCCGATCACTCTCAAAATTCCATTTATTCACACAAGAACTCTCTTTATACCATCCTTCAAAAATATAATTTAACCTAGTCGGGGTAGCTGGCTCTATTAAAAGTTGATTAGCTCTTATGGCAATTGGCCCAACAGTACTTCCACCTAAAGAGTTAAATTGAACATTATAAAGCGAATCATCCTGAGGTATGTCTATATTAAACTGATAACTTCCTACACTAGTAGGACTATTTTGATTTATCTTAAAATAATAAGTTTCACCTTGCATTAAGGTATATTGAAAATCAAAATTATTACTAGTTAAATTATCATTAGAAGCAAGTTGAACAAATGCTTGATTATATAAAGTACCTTGCAAATTAGCGTTACTTTCTGTTGAATAAAATTTGTATATTCCAGTCAAAGGAGCCACAATTTTTATAAAATCTACATCATCTAAATAATCCATGTTAGCTGTTAGAGTATATGTACTGCCCTGTGTTAATGATTTTAAAGGTGCTAAAGAAAAAGAATTACCAGTGTTATCATTTTCAACAGATACAGATGCTCCTGCATTCACGATTCCACCATATTTTACATATGTAGAAAGTCCAGATATTTTTGTGACACTTGACGTGATTGCATTTTTAATCTCGCTTGGTATCATATTAAAATTTTTACTTTTCACTAAGGCTGCAACACCACTTACATGCGGTGCTGCCATAGATGTGCCATCCGCATATCCATATTGTGAGTTTGGTATTGTGCTTAAGATCGATGATCCAGGTGCAGCAACATCTACAGTTGAAATTCCATAATTAGAAAAATAAGATATGAGTCCGTCTGGTCTAATGCTTGCAACAGTAATCTTATTGGATAATTGATAGTTTGCAGGGTAACTAGGTGTACTGTCATTATTAGTACTCTCGTTACCGGCAGCAGCAACAAATACAGTTGACGATGCTTGTTGCATAGCTGAATACTCGCTCGAACTATAAAATGGACTACCATAGGACATGTTAACTACCATAGCACCTTTTTGTTGAGCATAATTAATCGCTTTGATTATATCTGAGTTATAACCACTACCATTTGAACCAAACGCTTTCAACGGCATGATTTTAACATTCGGTGCAACACCAACAACACCTATTCCATTTTCTGAGGCACCGATTGTGCCAGACACATGCGTTCCATGTCCATTGTCGTCAGATGGATTGTTATCGTTATTTGCAAAATCCCAACCTCTATAATCATCAATAAGTCCATTACCATCATTATCTATTCCATCAATAGGGTCTGAATTATTTACCCATACTCTATCGCTTAAATCTGGGTGGCTCCAATCAATACCAGTATCAATTACTGCAACAATAACGCCATCGCCTTTTGTTTTAGTCCATGCAGATTCAACATTAATGTCAATGCCATAGTTAGCATTTTTTAATCCCCATAACAAATTATAATTGGGTTCAACAGTAATAGTAGATTTGTAGTCAGGTTCAACGATATCAATAATATTTTGTTTTCCTAACTCTTCTATTAAATTTGTACTTATCATCTGGTCTGATAGTTTAAAAGTATAGGAGTTTTTTACAAAAGCATCCCCATCAAATGTTAGATTATGTTTCATAGAAAACTCTTTAATTTGAGATCTAGTTACATCTGGTTTAAAAGAAATAAGGATTGTATCCATTGAGCAAACCTTGTCCAATGAACCTTCTTTTTTTATATTTTCCTTTAATTCACTTAATACCTTTTCCTGTGAATTAGGGTTCGAGTTAGGATTTTGATTTGGTATAGTTGTTGGTGTAGATTTATGTATTGATGTAGGTGTTGTACTACTGTAAGCCAACGCTTTCGCATTTTTATAAAATTTATCTTCTATAAACGGATTTGTATATGAGAACAACATTGTTAAAAGTAAAGTTCTGATAAATACTCTTTTAATTATTACTCTTTTTTTCATTCTCCATCTCCTAAAGTTAGACGTTTTTTACCTAATAGTTCTCTATCAATTAAATATATCCCCATAAAAGCATAGTGCATCGTATCCAATTGTTACTTAAGAATTCTAGAATTCGGTATGATCGTAAAAATTAGATTTTCAACTGGATTATAAAGACCGTTTTCTCATTAATTTTCCCCCACAACTTTAAGAGGTCTTGATTTACACACTCAAATTACTAGTATCTAAATTATAAAACATTTTAGTATAAATTACTATTTTTAGATTATTAGAGATTAAGTTTTAACACATATCTCTCCCATTCACACTCATGCCTTTACTGTAACAATTTTCTAGTTCAATTACATTTTTTGATTTACTGACCCTACGAGTCATTAAAAACCTTTTACTATTTTAATTTTCTTTTAAATTCTAATGCAATCCATTCAATTTAGTAGACGTTTGTGACAAGGTTACAGAACGATTTTAATAATAAAGAATATAATTTCAAAAACGGATGGATACAAATTTATTACAAGAGACTTGATACATCTTACTCAGTCAAATTGTTTACAAATAGAAAACTGCTAGTGCATTGAAAAATAAGTTCTATTTCACTAGTTACACTTTTTTAATGTCACTTGATGTTATCCAACTGAAAATACAACTATTTCTTAAAATTTCACAGTTTTATCACAATTTTGCATTACATTATACCTATGATAAACGTATTTTCCTAAATTTAGAGGTGATTCAGTTGGGTAGTAAAAAGGTCCTCATAGTAGATGATGACGAGCGAATCCGGGATATGATCAAGGAATATATAAGTCTAGAAGAGTACGAAGCTGACGAAACTTGCAACGGTATTGAGGCTCTAGAGCTTATCAGCAAGCAGAACTATTCCATAGTAATTTTAGATATCATGATGCCTAAAATGGATGGATGGACTACCTGCAGTGAGATTAGGAAAATATCGAAAGTTCCTGTCATTATGCTTTCTGCCCGTGGTGAAGAGTATGACAAACTTTTCGGCTTTGAGTTAGGGGTTGATGACTATATTGTTAAACCTTTCAGTCCTAAGGAACTTTTGGCAAGAATGGGTGCTGTAATCAGGAGGTGTTCTCCAGCCAATGACGAATCAACTAATAAATTTATATTTGAAGGCCTTGTCATTGAGTTTGAATCTAGAAACGTATATGTAGATGACACATTAATTAATCTTACGCCAAAGGAGTATGAACTTCTTCAGCATTTTGTCAAGAATCCACGCAGGGTTTATTCAAGGGAACAACTTTTAAATTCCGTTTGGGGTTATGAGTTTTGTGGAGATGATCGAACAGTTGATACACACGTAAAAATGCTTAGAGAAAGTTTAAAAACCTACAGAAAATATATCGTTACAGTATGGGGTACAGGTTATAAATTTGAAACCGGAGGAAGAATATGAAAAGCATTGGCATGAAGCTTTGGGCCGGTATGATGACCCTAGTAATGGTCATGCTAGTGTTACTCTGGCTATTTCAGATTGTATTTCTAGAAAAATTTTATACTGGAATACGGATTTCAGAAACTAAGAATGCTGGCTACTCAATACTAAAAGATTATGAGACTGGTGATCAGCAAAGTTTGAAAAATAATATTGATGCCTTTTCTACAAAAAATAATGTAAGTGTAGAACTGCTGGACTCTAACGGAAAAGTAATCTATGAAAGCACCTCTTCTCCAAGTGGAATGGCCCCAATGATGATAAATAATGCTAAATACAAGGTTTTAAATGAACTATTGACTGGAAAGGAAGTCGCTCTGTCATGGACTCACCCCCGATTTGGTAATGAATTCATGCTCATTGGTCTGCCCGTTGAACATTCCGGAGAAGTTATTGGGAGCCTAATTTTAAATATGCCTCTAGCCCCAGTTGAAGATACTGTAAATATATTAAAAAAACAGCTTCTATATATATCTGCAATTCTTTTGACTGTTGCACTTATTTTATCCTATATCATCTCAAAATCATTTACTAACCCCCTTCTTAGAATTATAAAGGTATCAGAAAAGATGGCTTCTGGTGATTTTTCTGACAGGATAACGACTGTAAGCAAAGATGAAATTGGAAGACTTACAGATACAATCAACTATATGGGAGAAGAACTCTCTAAGATTGAACAACTGCGAAAAGACCTGATAGCAAATGTATCTCATGAATTAAGAACGCCTTTGAGTATTATAAGAGGATATGCCGAGACCATAAGGGATGTTACCGGTGAAAAAACAGAAAAAAGGGAAAGACAACTTGGAATCATAATTGAAGAATCAGAAAGACTCAGCAGGATCGTTGAGGATATATTGTCCTTATCCCAAATGCAATCGGGTAACACAAAGCTTAACATGTCCAACTTTAATCTCTCTCACCTGGTAAAAACCATAGTCAAAAGATATGATCTGTTAAGTGATGAAACCGGAGTAACAATTAAAGCCGAATGTCCGACAGCGGTATATGCACTAGCTGATGTACTGAGAATTGAGCAGGTACTTTATAATTTGATTAATAATGCCTTTAAATATACAGATAAAGGTGGAAGCATTTCCGTACAACTTCTAGAATCAAATAACAGTATACGAATAGAGGTTTCAGACACAGGTTCTGGTATTGGAGAAGAGGATTTGAAGTACTTATGGGACAGATACTATAAAGTAGATAAAACAGGTAGTAGAAAATCATCAGGCACCGGACTTGGACTCGCCATTGTTAAAAGCATTCTTGAAGCCCATGCTTCACCATTTGGTGTTGAAAGTGCTATAGGTAAAGGAACAATCTTCTGGTTTGAACTAAAAAAGGAAACCCCTATTACGATGTAAATTCTTTTTTAAAAATTTTATTTATTCTTTCAATGTTCTATCATACTTCTATCACAAATGATTCCTATAATAAAACCAATATAGGACGTAATAATTCTACATACGCTTTCGAATCCCTGTAACGAGGTTCAAGGATCTCATTAGTATCATGTACGATTTGTGTTCTATATAAAACAAATTAAAAGGAGTGTAGATTTTATGAAGGGCTTAAAAAAATTAGCTGCCGTGGCAGCAGTTGTTGGAGTAATTGGAACAGGTTTTGCAGCTTATGCATCTACTGGTACAACACCTGTAGATATTGCCTCCAAGTTGACTGGAAAAACTGTTGAAGAGCTCAGCCAAGAAAGAGTCTCAGGAAAAACTTATGGTACCATTGCAAAGGAAGCCGGTAAACTTGAAGAGTTCAAAACAGAGATGCTTGAACAGAAAAAAGCTGTTCTTGAACAGAGAGTCAAAGATGGATTATTGACTCAGGAGCAGGCTGACGAAATCATTAAAGCAATTACGGATAATCAAGTCAATTGTGATGGTTCAGGTAGCTCAATGGTCGGTAAAAAATTCGGAGTTGGTTTTGGCCAAGGAAGCGGCATGGGAAAAGGTATGGGTAATGGTGCTTGCGGTTCCTGTGAGGTAAATACAACAACTAATTGAAAATAAACTGTATATAGCGTGATCAAAAAAGCCGGTAAAGACTTTCCTCTTTGCCGGCTATGCTTATTTTATTTAAATATAACATTCTTATTGAGATTTATTGTTAAATACCGATTCCTATTGTAATTACAATAGGAATCTATCTATCTTTGGAACGAGACACCACTTTCAATGTATAAATTTCATTTCTACCGATGCATACTTATACGCATTGGATGAACTTCTGATCGTTGAATACCACATACAACTGACGGATCGAAACCTACTAATTTTTCTGCTTCTTCTAAATTCTCACATTCTATTAGTCCAATTCCGAATGTTCCTTTTTTTCCAAAAACAGGGCCGAGCGCAACAACCTTCCCACTTTCGTAAAGTTCTTTCCAATAGAAGAAATGATCGTCCATGATTTTCTCTTCCGTTTCAGTCATGTCGTCTGCAAAGTTAGGTCTTGGTGGCGTGATTTTAAAGAAGAATTGCTGTTTATCAAATGATCGCTGATTTATTAGTTTATTTTTTAAGAGTAAGATTTCGCCTTCAGAAAGCCCTATGATTTGCATGTAGTTGTCAATCGTTTTATATTTTTCAAAGAACATTTCTAGGAATCCATTCAAAAATTCAATTTCTGAACGACCAATGAACCAAGGTAAATCGGTATCGTGATGTTTTGTAATTTCTATAATTTCTCTACGAATATAGGTATGTGTTACTTGATAATCTGCTAGAATGTCATCTTGACCAACACCAGCTAGCAATAATAACAAGGCTGCTATAACTCCTGTACGATCTTTTCCAGCAGTACAATGAAAAATAGTTGCGCCATTTGATAGCGATAAAATTTTAAAAATTTCTCCCATTTTCTTGTGATTGTCTGCCATTGCTAGGTAGGACGCAGGAATAGCTTCAGCCGATTCAGGAAGCTTGTCAATATCCCCATCCATAACAGAAAGATGAAAATAATCGAAGAAACGGTCCGAACTTAATTGATTTGGGACTCGATTTACTTCACTAGTTGTTCTAAGATCGATTAATGTACGAATACCTAATTTTTTAAGATATTTCACTTCTTCATAAGACAGCATTGCTGGAACATTGCTTCTGTAGAACCGCCCGAATTGTGTTACTTGACCTTCCTTTGTAGCATATCCTCCCAAATCTCGCATGTTGCTAACATTCTCTAAAAGTATTCTTCTTGAATTCATAGAAACCTCTCCTAATCTTCTAATTGCCTTTTACAAAAGAAGCAAATTGCAAACCAAGAACAACAAATATCAAACTAAGGCCAAGATTTAACCCAATATTACCACTTGCCGTCAGAAAGTTTCCATCTTCGAACAACTTTACTGTTTCTAAACTAAAAGTCGAAAAAGTACTAAGTCCGCCAAGCAACCCAGTTGTTAGAAATAACTTCGTTTTATCTCCAATCGATCCTGATTGTCTTTCAATTCCAATAATAAAACCGATAACAAACGCTGCTATAACATTTGATAAAAGAGTTCCAAAAGGAAAATTCGGAAAACTACCATTCAACCATTTAGATAATAAAAATCGAACACAGGAACCGATAAATCCACCAATTCCGACTACTATAATTTGCATCATATAAACCTCTTACATTACTAAATTTCTTATAACATTGTTATATTATTGAATTTTATTAGTGCTTTTAGAATCTTTATTTCATTTTAATTCCCGGGAAATATTAAATAAATTCCAAAGAAGCATTCATTATTGCTACAGCTTCTGCTACTCCCATTTGCGTTTTTTCTTTTTCTGTCATTCGATTATCCTATGCAATTCCTTTTTTTATTTTTAAAGTTTCAGAAACGGCCCATGATTGAGATTCTAATTGCAATTTAGAGATTGCATCCTCAACATCCATCCAAACTAAAATATGGTCCTCTTCAGATGATTGATCAAGCTGTTTTATAATACTAGTAAAGTAAAACTGGCCTATATTATGATAAAATTTACCCGTTTTTACACTTTGTATATATAATTCCGCGGTATTTATAAAATCGTTAGTCTGCACTTCTAAAGCTAGTTCCTCAATGCATTCTCTTTTTATGCATTCCTGAGGACTTTCCTCCCCTTCGATTCCACCCCCAGGAAGAAAGTATTCCCCATTACAGTACGCAAGAGCAACCTGATTTTCATCATTTAAAATAACACCATATGCGCAATGTCTTTCAATATAGTCAACACCATCGATTGGTGAACCAAATGTTTGATTAGTCATGGCTGTCCTCCATTTAAAATGTATTATTAAAAGTGAATCTTAAACTAATTTTGGTTAGTTTCTTTTACATACATTTAAAATTAACAAAATCTATTTAAATTTAATAAGAGTACTATTTTCAATTAAACCAAAAAAAACCGAATATCGGCAACTATTGTCACTCGATATCCGGTAAAAATGGGTGTTATGCAAGGTATGCTTCTCTAATCTCATCATTTTCAATCAATTCTTTACCAGTACCGCTTAAAATGATTTCACCAGTTTGTAATACATAACCACGATCAGCAATTTGAAGGGCATGGTACGCATTTTGCTCAACAAGCAATATGGTAATTCCACTCTTATTTAACTCTTGAATGATTTCGAAAATTTGATCCACAATAATTGGCGCTAAGCCCATTGAAGGTTCATCGAGCATTAGTAGCTTTGGTTGGTTCATGAGAGCTCTTGCAATGGCTAACATCTGCTGCTCACCGCCACTCATCGTACCACCCTTTTGATGTAATCTCTTTTTCAAAATGGGAAAGTATTCAAATCCCTTTTCCATTCGCTCTTTGATGATTGCTTTATCACGGACATTAAAAGCACCAAGATAAAGATTTTCTTCAACAGTCATTTCCGGAAAAATTCTTCTTCCCTCTGGAACATGTGTTATGTTCATTGCACTGATCTGGTGAGGCAGTAAATTTACTATGGATTTATCTAAAAATTTGATCTCTCCTGATGTGACATTCACTAACCCACTAAGACTCTTTAATGTAGTCGATTTTCCTGCTCCATTTCCACCTATTAATGAAACGATCTCGCCTTCGTCAATGTGAAAATTTATTTCTCTTAGGGCTTGTAATTGGCCATAATGAGATACTAAATTTTTTACTTCTAATAAATGCGTCATTTTGCCACCGCCCCAGTTCCCAGATATGCCTCAATTACCTTTGGATTGTTTTGTATATCATGACTATTTCCCTCGGCAATTTTTTCACCATGATCTAGAACAATAATGTGCTCAGAAAGTTTCATGACAAGTTTCATATCATGCTCAATCAAGATTAATGTAAGTTTAAATTCATCGCGAATTTTTAGGATTAAATCTGTTAGTTCACGCGTTTCTCTTGGATTCATCCCAGCAGCTGGTTCATCCAAAAGTAAGATTCTTGGTTTCGTTGCTAATGCACGCGCAATTTCTAATTTACGTTGATTTCCGTAGCTAAGATTTCCAGCTTCCTCATTAAGGGATTCTGCTAATCCTACAAATTGTAGAAGTTTATATGCTTCTTTTTCAGCTATATTTTCTTCCTTCTTAGTAAAAGGAAGTCCCAAAACAGCCGTTAAAACATTTGTCTTTAATTGATTGTGGCAACCAACTAATACATTTTCAAAAACAGTCATCTTTGAAAACAGACGAATATTTTGGAATGTACGAGCAATTCCTCTTCGAGAAATTTCATCCGGTTTGCAACCGAGAAGACTCTTACCTTCGAGTAAAATTTCACCAGTTGAAGGTGGATACACACCTGTAATCATATTGAATAAAGTTGTTTTACCAGCACCGTTTGGTCCGATAAATGCAGTTATTGAATTTGGTTCAACAGATAAAGAAACATCCTTTAATGCTTGAATACCTGCGAAATTTTTGCCTAAGTCTTTAATTTGAAGCATGGGCATTTTCACCTGCTTCCGTGAATTTTTTTGGATCTACAATTCTGTTTTTCTCTTGAATAAGTCCTTTAGGCTTATACAGGGCGAATAAAATAAGAAGTAATCCGAAAATAAAGCGTTGCATTTTAGATGGTGATAAAACATCTGGTATAGCAATACCTCCATTTACGGACAAATCCGTTAGCCAGTTAGAAACTTCGGTTAACACTTGAAGGTTTAAGATAGTAACAACTGCAGCACCTAGAATAACTCCAGGGACACTACCCATTCCACCAAGAACAACCATTACAAGAATCGTTATAGACTCAAGCATTGTAAAACTTGTTGGGTCTATAAAAGTTTGCTTAGATGCGAAGATAACACCCATCATACCTGAAAAAAGTGCGCCAACTGCAAAGGCGGTTAACTTTGTTTTGAAAAGATTGATCCCCATTGCTTGTGCTGCTATTTCATTTTCACGAACAGCTCTCCATGAACGGCCAACTTTTGATGCTTCGAGTTTTCTAATAATAAACAGAACCAGAAGAGCTACAACTAATACAACATAATAAAATTGGCTTGCGTTGAGCAGTTGAATACCAAACAGTGTTGGTGGAGTAATTGAAGAAAGACCTAATGCTCCATTTGTAATATTGATTGGTTTATCCATATTGTTAA
Organism: Caryophanales bacterium; assembly: GCA_029240105.1. GTDB lineage: Bacteria > Bacillota > Bacilli > JARBTR01 > JARBTR01 > JARBTR01. Next base: position 11,934 of record JARBTR010000009.1, read on the forward strand.
ACACGATTCGAATAATTTCTCCAAATCCGAGTGTAACAATTGCAAGGTAATCACCTTTTACTCTTAGAACAGGTATACCTAACAAAACACCAAACAAGGATGCAACTAGACCACCTATCAGAATGAATAACCAAAATGTATTTCCGCTAAGTGGAAAATCCATAAAGTGCAAGAAATTATTAGCTTGTGGTGTCGCAAAAATGGCATAGGTATAGGCACCGATTGCAAAGAAAGCAACAAATCCTAAATCAAGAAGACCAGCCATCCCAACTACAATATTTAGACCTAATGCCATACAGACATAGATACCAACCATAGTAGATACATCCATAAAGGATTCATAAGAATCCCCTTGACTAGCAGCAAAGGGTAATAAGACAGCAAGAACAAGTCCAGCAGCAGCCCACATGATGTTGATAAATACAATCCTAAAAATGTTACAACTATATACAATGCCATTAAGATAGGCTGAAATTTTTTATCGATAAGAAGGTTTTTAGATTTTTCAATAAGTGGTTTCATTTGTTTCACCTACACTTTCTCATGTAGTGCTTTACCAAGTAGACCTTCAGGTTTGAAGAGTAATACAAGGATTAAAATGATAAAAGCAAATACATCTTTATATTCAGCACCAATTACATGATTTGTTAGCGTTGAAAGGTTGGCAGCAGCAAACATTTCAACAACCCCTATGATTAATCCACCTAGAACAGCTCCACGAATATTACCAATACCACCTAGAACTGCTGCAGTAAAGGCTTTTAGACCAAGGATAAATCCAATATACGGATCTATTGTTCCATATTGAACTGCAAAAAGTACTCCTGTAGCACCACCTAAAGCAGATCCAATAAAAAAGGTTAATGAAATCGTTTTGTTTACATTTACACCCATTAGGGCAGCTGTATCACGGTCTTGAGCAACAGCACGCATTGCCATTCCCCATTTAGTTTTGTTAACAAATACATCAAGTATAATCATCAATGCAACAGCTGTAACTAATACAAATAAAAATGATGTCTTAAAGGATGCATCACTTAAAAAAGAAGCCATTTTAGATAATGGAACATTAATATTCGATTTAAATAATTCAGGACCAATTAAATAAAAATTACCATCATTTGCAAATTCTGTTGTAAAACGCACTAAATCTTGCAAAAGAAAAGAAATACCAATCGCTGAAATTAATGCAATCAACTTTGGCGCTTTTCGAAGAGGTCGATACGCTATTCGCTCTATTCCAACACCTATAGCACCTGTCACTCCGGCTGTAAGGAACATTGCAACTAGAACAAGAATAATGATTGGTAATGTACCAATCCATCCAAGCGAAGAAAATGCTAAAAGGATGGCTGTACCAATAAATGCACCGGTCATAAAGATTTCTCCGTGTGCAAAGTTAATTAATTTCAAAATACCATAAACCATTGTGTAACCGAGAGCAATGACTGCATATACAGTTCCCAATGTAATACCATCAAACAAAACCTGTGGTAAGGTGCGCAGAATATTTTCTAGCACTGGCTGTCACCCTTTCTGTAACTTTATTAAAAAGTCAAATCATGCACGATAAATAATCGTACATGCTTAACCATTTTTTTCATTTTTTATTTAGAAGAAAGGCATGGTTTTTGTCCATGCCTTCTCCTATGTGTTTTTTATCTTAATTATTTTGAAATTTCATCTACCATTGTTGGTGGGTATTTTTCTTCTTCAAAATTATAAATGTAAACTTTTGCGTTTTCGTTGTCGCCTTTTGAGTCAAACGTCACTGTTGTCATAGCACCTGTAAAATCTTTTGTTGCTCTAACTGCATCACGAATTTTTTCTTTAGAAGGCAATTTGTCTCCATTATCTTTAATTGATTTAGAAAGTGCATTTAAAATTACTTGCATGCAATCATAGCCATAAACAGAATATGATTCAGGTTGTTTGTTGAACTTACTACTATAATTTTCAACAAACTTTTTACCTGTTTCAGTTTTTGTAGCATCACCTGCTACAGAAGTTAGATATACATCCTTAACTGAACTTCCAGCAATTTCAACAAGTGTAGATGAGTCTAATCCATCAGCTCCAAGAACTGGACATTTAATTCCTTTTTCACGAGCTTGTTTAATTACTAATCCACCTTCTGGGTAAGTACCGGCAAAGTATAGTAAATCAGGTTTCTTATCGGCAACAAGGTTTAATACTCCATTAAAGTCCTTTTCACCAACAGTAATACCCTCATAACCTACTGTTTTTCCGCCGCCTTTTTCAAATGCCTTTTTAAACTCTTCTGCAAGACCAGAACCATAAGCTGTTTTGTCTTGGATTATAAATACAGTTTTAGCATCCAATTTATCAAGAGCAAATTTTGCACCTGAAGGAGCTTGTAAATCATCTCGTGCACAGATACGGTTAACCGTTTTTAAACCACGATCTGTAACTTCAAGAGCTGTGTTTGATGGTGAAACCATTGGAACATTATTTTTTTCATATACTACTGATGATGGAATAGCCACACCAGAGTTAAAGTGACCAACAACTGCGTATACATCTTTGTCAGCACAAAGTGCGTTTGCATTCGATACGCCCTTTTTTGGGTCGCCTTGGTCATCATAAGGAACAAGTTTTAAAGAGTATCCAAGTTTAGAGAACTCATCTTTTCTTTCTTCAAGAGCCATTTGAGCTCCAAGTTTAATCGCTTCCCCAAGTGTTGCGCTTCCGCCAGACAATGGTGTTTGTGTAGCGATTTTTATTACTTTGCTTCCGTCGCCAGTTGTTTTTTTAGATCCACAACCTGACAGAACTCCTAACAGTAAAACAACAACTGAAAAAATAACTAATAGCTTTTTACTCTTCATATTACTTCCTCCCCAATTCATAATGTTGCAAAGTAAAGTTGTTACATTTTTCATAATATTCTGTTAATTGAATAAATGTGTTATACTTTACAAGAATTAATATAACACATTTAAAATAAATTGGAAGAATTTTTTGAATATTTTTTATATTTTTATAGAAAAAATTTTCCTATAAATGTATTTTTATAGGAAAACACACCAAAACATCACGTTTTTCAGTAATTTTTTGGGAATGTATCATTATAATTCTCTTTATCAAAAAAATTCCATTTTGAAAATTTTTATTACTGAATAAAACAAATTTCATTTTTAACAGTATCTATGAATAAACTGTTTAGAAGCCTGAAATCCATTCAGAAAGGAGCATTTCGATTGAATGCACAAATTCCTTTTACACCTATGAAGTCTTATACGCCCTATCATAGCCCGTTCGATCCCTGTAAACCAATCGGTAAGAAATTCTACTCGACTCCTCCACATCTTTATCTAGGATTCCAAAAACCAAATCTTGAACAATTCCCATATAGAGAAGCACTAAAAAAAGGTACACTTTGGCCTGTTTTTTATGATTACTACGACAATCCTTATAGAACAAAGAGGTGAGCAAATTGAAGCAAACTTTACCTCAGGAGTATTATCAACAATTAGAGGAACTCCAAGCAGTTGATTTTCTTTTAGTGGAATTAACTCTATACCTAGATACACACAATGATGACGTATCCGCACTTAACCAATTTAACAAATATGCCCAATACAAAAAACAAGTTATGGCAGATTTCGAAAAGAATTATGGTGCAATTCAGGGTTATGGAAACAGTTATACAGACGAACATTGGAGCTGGGGAACAAAACCTTGGCCTTGGCAAGTTTAATCCATAAATTTTACAATTGAAGAGTTATAAAGACTTAGTTACAGAGGTTTTAATCTATTAATGAAACAATTGAAGATGAACAAAGTGCTGTAAACGGAAAACGTATACACACTACATAAAATACGGGCTATCTAAAAAATAGATAGTCCGTATTTTTATGTTCACAAATTGAAGCAGGTGCAATTGTTCGCTGGTACTATCGCCCTTTTTACATAAAAGATTTAATTACTCAGCATCTATACTACACAAGCTTTAGAATTTTGAATTAAATAGAAGTATAAAACAGAAAGGAAGGGGAATATGTCAGAGAGGCCTAAGACATCTAGGGGATCTAGTAGTAATCCATGGCAACCGAAAAATCCTTCTCATCATTCTAAAGAAAAAGCCAATTTATGTGCATTCATAGATGGAGAAATAGGCATTGAAGCAAAGGTAAAAGTAAAACCTGAAGTTTCAATCGGAGAAGTAAAAATAGAATGCTTGGAATCAGGTATTGAACCATGTTCGAAGCATGAACATTCATCCGAAGAATGCACGGTTTATATCAACCAATTAGTACGTATTAAAATTCCAATTCATATTCGTGCAGAAGTCAAAGCAGAAGAGTGCGGTGTCATTTGTCATCCATGTATTGATGAATCACCAGATTGTTCATAATTGCTCGGCTTTAAAATATGAGCGAGTTATAAACAACTTTTTTAGATGGGAGGGCTGTTTTTTATATATTAATCTTAAAAAATAGTTTCTTCACCTAGTAAAACGGTTTACCCGTGAAATTAATATTATAAATCAAATAAAAAAAGGAATGGTTGAAATGAAATATAAAGAAGAAGACGATTACACAGTTTATAAATATGAGGATAAAAACAGATGTAAAAAAGAAGAAGAAGGTTGCGCTAAGTTGATTAAAAAAGATGTAAGTTTAGTAGCAAAGGTAAAAGTAAAACCAATTGTTTGCATCCCGGAACATGATATTGAAGTAAAATGTGTTGGTCCTGTGCATTTAAGTGAATGTAAAAGACATTCCATCAAAAATGAATGTGAGTTTTGTATCAAACAAGAATTATGTCTCCGTATTCCAGTTCATTTTGACGCTGAAACAGAGATTAAAGAAAAAGGTATTGTATGTCATGAAGAACATTGTGACGAAAAATAAACGTAGCTTTTGATAAAAACATTATAATCTTTAAAACTTAATTCTGTTTCATTTTTTAAGCTAATGAAATCAAAAACAAAGGAGGTGATTTTTTGTCTAATGAAGCTAAAAAAGATTGTGGATGTGGCGAAAATCGAAATATCCTACCTTTCTTAAGTATTCAACAAGTAGAGGAACCAATGCAATGTACTCGAACTGTTCATGAGACTGTAACAGCTGCCGCTGAATTAATCATTACACCAGACATTTCAGTTACAAATATTATAACCTCTTGTAAAGGCGATCCAATAATAAGAGCAACATTCCCTGAAAATACAGAACAAGAATGTAAATTTACTGTTGAGCAACAAGTCTGTGCACAATTTGATGTTACTTTTGGTGTTAATGCTGATAAAGGACGAACTGGATTGATTTGTGGCACTCCTTCAACAGGACCTTGTAATCCTCCGTTTACTTGTCCTGAAACCAGTACTCTGGAGCACTATACTCTTGCTTTCCTAGGAGTAGATAGTTTGCCAGGAGGACTACAAGAATGGACCTACCAATTTACGAATAATTCTGGACATGACTTAAGCCACTGGACATTTGTTTCTTGCACTGAAACGCCAGTAATGGTATTAGCTGTAACTGCAGAAACAACAGAAGGAGATCCTATCTCTGTTACTTTTGAACAAACTGAAAACCCACAAGGATCCATTGACTGTCTAACAACAACACCACAAAGACCAGGCGTATCGATTACTCCAGAATCAGGTGCTCATCCTACAGGTACTACAATCATATATCATATCATTACTACACAAACTTACCCTGTTGGTACCGTTCTATGGGGTGCAAGAGCTGGTCAAGTTGTAGAATGTGGAGAAATTTGTGGTCCATGTATTCCAACTACCTAAACTACGATCTTTTGATTTTAGAAAATTCTCCGATATGACCGACTCGTAATAAAATGGGTTATAACGAAAAGCTGTAATCAAATGTTTATAAAAGCGTTTCCTTTAATGGAAATGCTTTTATTGCTTATTTAAAATAATAAAAAGAGCGCCCCCATTTCCAGGGAACGCAAACTCTCCATAACACATACTCTGCACACAGTGATTTAAAAATACAATGAACACTCAATTTTTAGATACTTCTCTACTGAGTCATATTCTTCAAAACTAATCCAATAACTCAAACTTGAACTACTAACAATTGCTCTTCTAATATAGTAAACTCCTATTTTTGTTATTGTTCCCAATTAAGTATTTTGTCATGTCTATATTACTAATAGGGGGACTAAATACATATCCTTGCAATTCATCACAACCCGCATTCAATAAAAATTGCATTTCGGAATGCGTTTCTACTCCTTCTGCAACAACATGTAGATGAAGTCCATGAGCCAAATCAATTATCGTCTTGACGAAAATTTGTTGTTTATCATTTTGATCAATATCTTTTATAAATTCTCTATCAATTTTTAACTCATCAATCGGTAATTGCAGTAAATGTATGAAGGACGAGTATCCCTTTCCAAAATCATCGATAGAGATTTGTACCCCTAAACCTTTGATCTTGATTATCAATTTAACAACACGCTCAGGATCCTTTATAAATATACTTTCCGTGATTTCAAGTTTTAAATACTCGGGGCTCATTCCTGATTCATCTAAAGCATTTTCTATCCACTTTATTAACTCATCATTCTGAAATTCTTTAGCTGATATATTAACGGAAATTGGGACTTTAGGTAACTGTTCATCCTGCCATTTTTTGTTTTGCTTACATGCCTCCATGAGTACCCATTTATCTATTGCCGAAATAAGCCCAATCTCCTCAGCTAGAGGAATAAACGTGGATGGAGATATATTTCCTAGTATAGGATCTTCCCATCTCAATAAAGCTTCAAAACTTGAAACTACACCCAATTGCATCTTTGGTTGGTAAAATAATTTTAGGCCAACTTGTTCAACTACTTTTCGTAATGAATTTTCAATTAACAACCGTTCTTGAAACCTATCTCTCATCTTTTCATTAAAAAATTGATATTCATTCCCCACTGACTCTTTAGAAACATACATAGCAATATCTGCACATTTCACTAATGTATCTAAGTCCTGTCCATCATGAGGATATACGCTAATCCCCATACTGCTTGTACTATATAAAACCTGTCCATTTATGATAAATGGGGACGAAAACTCGCTTCGAATTATTTCTACTGTATTTAGGATTTCTTCTCTACACGTCACTTCTTGTACAATTACAAACTCATCTCCACCAAGGCGAAAAATCATTCTGCCATCAACATGCAAATTGCGAAGTCTATCAGAAATCAATTGTAGAAGTTTGTCTCCTGCATCATGACCCAGGGTGTCATTTACTTGTTTAAATTGAATTAAATCCATAAAAATGATAGCAATGTAATTTTGTGGATTATTATTAATAAGATCCTTAACATAATTCTGGAAATACAATCGATTAGGTAATGACGTTAATACATCATAATAAGCTAATTGTTGAAGTTTCTCCTCTGAATCTCTTAACATTTTCGTTTGACTTGTCAGTATTCTATTCATATCAATACTTTCATGGAATAATTCTTTTAGTTTTTGAGCCATTCCCTGTAGGTTTTGAGTAAGTAAACGAAATTCAGAAATATTCGCTTGTGGCCAATCAATTATCTTTAAATTAAATACTTTTTGGGGGAGATCAGTTGTAGCGACAATCAATTGTTTTAAATTATTCATAAGTAGTCGATTTACAATAAATATAAAAAGTATGGCTAATAATAAAAACAAAATTGATAATTTAAAATAAATTAAAAATTCCTTAAATATTTGATCTTGGTATTGAGAGATTGGATATTGTATATATATTTTTATAGATAAAGAATCTACTTGGTCAACAAGGATTAATTTTCCTGATCTCCACTTAAGAATGGGTGGAACACCCTTTTGACCTTTAGGCAGAGCTTCGAAATAGTTAGTTGAAATTTTCTTTATCTCATACATATCATTCAAATGAAAGTACTTTTCTGAATTGTGTTTAAAGCTAGAACTGGATGAGATAATTTCATTATGAGAATTCGTAATAATAATATCAAATTCTGTAGTAGTATATTCGTAAACTACCTTATCTAGTTCGTTTTTTTGTTGACTATTACCCGACAAAAAAGTGTGTTGGATCAGCTCCTTTTTTATTTGCTGAACACTATTCTCAGCTTCTCTTTTTAAATTATTAGAAGTAAACTCGTGAACGGTCCATGTCTTGCTCAGTATAATTAGGAAAAAAGGAATCATGACCGATAAAATCGTTATATGAGATAATATTTGGTGAATGGAAGCATTGTTTTTATTTAATGGAATGGAATTTAACAATCTATAAAATGGTAGATATGCCAAGAGCATATCCGCGATCAATACATTGAATAATCCATTAAGAATTTCTTTACAAATTTGAAAATAAAGTGCATCACCAACTAAATTTAGCCTATTAAGTAGGAATAGCGCGACAAGTCCTACTGTCAGCCAAAATGATGCATCCACAAAAAACATTTTAGCTTTTTTTCTTATATGAAAATATGTACCCACAAATATGATTTCTATTAATAAAATAATACTAGACACAATATAATTGTATGTTGTTGGTACAAATAAAAAAGTAAGTAAAGTTGCAAATATTGCTAGTTGAAGACCATAAATCCTAAATATCAAAAAAAGGAAAATACTCGTATAAGCAATCGTAATTCCATATACAAATGTTACTTGAAAAGCAGATGAAATTAGCGTACAGCCTAAAAGAAAAATAAATAGAAAGGTTTCTCTATTTATTTTTGGGGTGAAAGGTTTTGTTTTGAACATTTCAATCTCCTAATCTAGTAATCCATAAAAATATTATATAACCAAAAATTTATCATTTCAGGTTGAATATATTACGATTTTGAAACGTTTTAAATTGGAGCAAACCTTTCACTGGAACCCATCCTACAAAGATCCTATAAAATTGTCTAACATATATCGCACTGCAAACTCCTATTGTTGTTACTAACTTTTATGTGTAAATGTAGGTCAAGCTGAAGAGTCTAGATAAAGTTGTCCATCATAATAGTAAAAAAAGGCCAACCCCTGTAAACATTTCAGCCGATCTAAAGGAATATACTTACTTGAAGCAAGTAATGCTTGAATAAACTTCAAGGAGGAGTGTAGGCACATGTGGGTTTATGAAAAGAAATTGCAATACCCAGTTAAAGTAAGCACCTGCAACCCAAAGTTAGCAAAGTACCTAGTTGAACAGTATGGTGGTGCAGACGGTGAACTAGCTGCTGCGTTACGATATATGAATCAGCGGTATGCTGTACCTGACAAAATAATTGGTCTCCTTACAGATATTTCAACTGAAGAATTTGCCCATTTAGAAATGATTGCAACAATGATTGTAAAACTAACAAAAGATGCAACGCCAGAACAAATGAAAGAGGCAGGCCTTGATGCTCATTATGCAACGCATGACAGTGCACTTTTCTATCATAATGCAGCAGGTGTTCCATGGACAGCAGCCTACATACAAGCCAAGGGCGATCCAATTGCCGATTTGTATGAAGATATTGCCGCTGAAGAGAAGGCACGTGCTACTTATCAATGGCTAATTGATTTATCTGACGATACTGCATTAAATGATTCCCTTCGATATTTGCGCGAGAGAGAAATTATCCATTCTCAACGCTTCCGCGAAGCTGTTGAAATCTTGAAAGATGACATGGGTACGAAAAGGGTTTATTAAATTTTGAATATTAAAAGAGCCGAAAACAGTATTCATGTTTTCGGCTTTTTACATTTTGTGATATTAAGGAGTTAATTCAGATTACATATTTATAGTAAAATTCCAAGTTTTTAAAGTTGTATTCCCTAAAATGTCCTTAGCCATTACTTCAAGAGTATGCAATCCATTTTCAAGATTCATTGGAATATAAGTTAATGTACCTTTTCTGGTATCCCCTTGAATCCAAGTATCCCAGTCCCAATATCCATCGTAACTAAATTCAGCATTTACAGGTTGACCATCCAATTTAAATGAATATTCTTGTCCATTTAGTTGTGCTTGGGATGATATTTGAACTACTAGTTCTGGAATTTGCGCTAATATTTGATTTTCGTATTGAAAGTTTAAATCAGGACCTGTTGTACATATTACAAAATTCCAAGTATAATCTGCCGTAGCTCCAGCCTTATCAGTCGCTACAACAGTAACAACATTTTCTCCACTAGTTAACCCACCTTGTGGATAATAACTTAAAATATTAGAGGTTTGATTGTATTGTGCATTTACTTCTATTCCATTTAACTTTACAGCAAAAGATGAAGAATCTTGAAATCCATCGTTGTCATTCACTACTACAGAAAATCCGGGACTAGATGAAATACGCGATCCACTTAGTGGAGTCGCAGAAGAAAAAGCAGGTTTCATGGCTATCGTAAAACTCCAAGTCTTTACAGTTACATTCCCTAAATTATCTTTAGCCATTACTTCTAGAGTATGTAAACCATCGTTAAGATTTATTGGATTGAACGTTATTGTACCTTTTCTAGTATCTCCTTGAATCCAAGTGTCCCAGTCCCAATATCCATCATAACTGAATTCCGCATTCACAGGCTGACCATCCAATTTGAAAGAATAATCACTATTATTCAAAACTGCTAAAGAAGAAGCTGAAACTTCCAATTCAGGGATTTGGCTAAAAGTTGTATCTTTACCTGTAAAAGTTAAATTCGGCCCTTTTGTAACAACTGCAAATGACCAGCTATAATTTACTTTATTACCAACCATATCTTCAGCAGTAATGCTAACAGTATGCAATCCGTCACTTATAGGCGTATCATCACATCCCGTGCATTGACAAGTACAGTCAGGGTCAACTTTATATGAAATGATACCACTTGTACTATTGAAAGAAACCGGAATAGTTTCACCATCTAAGCTTGCTACAATTGAATTAGAATTTATAGCTGCATTATCTGTAATTTTCAAACTAAAACCTGTATTATCTTTTGTTGCAGAATCCCTTCCAGGAGTTGGAGTTCCAAATTCAGGAGAAATATTAATGTTAAAATTCCAACTTTGAGTTGTACCAATACCCAATTCATTTTTGGTTGTAACTTCTAAAGTTTGAGTCCCATCTGCTAGATTTGGTAATGGGATATTAATAAACCCAGTTTTAGGATCCTCTACTACCCAAAAAGACTCCATAAGATATAAATCAATTTCCCATCTCCCTGAGAGTTTAAAATCTGCTTGTATAGGTTGACCATTTAGTTTTACAGTGTATTCAGAATTATTAAGATTGATTGGTGAACTAACATTAACTAAAAGATCCTCAATTTTACTTAAAGTTTGACCAGATTTAGCAAAAGTCATTGTTGGACCTTTTGTACAAATTGTAAAACTTGAATTAAATATTGAAGTGTTTCCAGACGAATCTTGTAAAGTTACTTTAATAGTATGAAGTCCATCACTTATCCCATTTTCTGTGTGATACGAAATTTGACCCGTTGAAGAATTAAAGGCAGAAGGAACAAGATTACCATCAAGTAAAAGAGCGATTGAAGATTCATTTATTCCGTCATTGTCAGTTACGTTTACTGAGAATTCATTGTTGACTTTAGTTACTTGATTATGCCCCGGAGTCGGACTTGAAAATACCGGTTTAACACTAACATTAAAATTCCAGTCTTTCGTAACTGGGACCCCACTAGTATCTGCTGCAGTTACAGAAAGAGTATGTGCACCATCTTTTAAATTTTGCGGATTAATAATTACAGTGCCAGCTAAATAATTCGTTACATAGACATCCTGTTCATTTTCATAATCGGGGACTATATCGACTTTATATTCAAAACTTGAATTTATTAATTGTCCATCTAACCTCGTAATGATACTTGAACTGTTTATTTGCTGATTTGAATTTATATTTATACCTAGACTAGGATTTACGTATTGATACGTTGTATTTTCCCCACCAAAACTCATTTGAATTCCAGGTGTAGTTTCAGTTGCAAATACAAAATTAGGAGTCGCAGTTCCAAAGATTAAGAAAAGTAAAGTAATCAAAATGGATATTTTTTTTGCTTTTTTATAAGTTTTATTATTAATGCTATTTCTCATTTAATTCTCCCTCTTTCTTTTTTAAGTTGTACTTTATAACGATTCTTTAATAAATCCTTCCCTCCCTAATTTCTTTTTGAAAATAAAAATTACATATTTCACCATTTTAATGAAATATTTACCATTGTCTCATGATTTTTATCTTAAATTTTATTCATTTTTTACTAAAATCGACAAATTTTAATAGTAAAGTTATAAAACAATTATTAAAGTGTTACGTTTTTTTTGTTATTAATTGCTAATTTTAATAAAAATAAATTGTTCATCATAAAAAAATCTACTTTGTAAATAATAAAGCTGTGATGATTTTTCAATAAAAATTTCATTAAAAGGAGAAATTATTTATGGTACATTGGCTACGTAAGAGTGATATTGCATCATGGATTCTTGCTGTGTTAAGAATATGGCTTGGTTATAACTGGCTGATACATGGTGTCGAAAAGATAAGTAAAGGGTTTGATGCAGCTGGATATCTCAAGTTTGTAATGGGGAACCCTGTAAAAGGCCCGGATGGACAAGTTCTTTATGGTTGGTATAATTCTTTCCTTGAGAACTTTGCTTTACCAAATGTTAAACTTTTTAACTTTATCGTACCGTGGGGAGAGACACTAATTGGATTAGGTCTTTTACTTGGATGCTTAACTACAGCTGCTGCGTTTTTTGCTTTAGTCATGAATTTTGCATTCTTTTTTGCAGGAACTGTTTCTTCGAATCCCCCTTACATCATTTATCAGTTCATTATTCTATTTGCCGGATATAACGCAGGTAGAATTGGGCTAGACCGTTGGATCATTCCAGCAATTCGTAAGACTTTTCCAATGTTTAGTAAAGGGTCGACATCTTAGCAACAATAATAAAGTGCATGAAATGATCATTATTTCATGCACTTTATTTATTAAAATTCATTCAGCTCTTTTAAATAATTATATACTTGTACCCTATTCTATACAGCTTCTCAGCTGTGTTTTCTTATTTTATTAAATTCACTCCATCAACATATTTACTAGGGGCATTGTAAAGTAAGAACTCGTTTTTTTTAGCAAATTTCCTGGCTTTTTCATACGCTTGTCGTTCAACTTCAACTGATTCCTCTAGTAGAAGAAACACTTTCAAATTATATTTATCCTTTAATGTTACCAATTTATCTGTAATAACATCTACCCACCCCTCACTTGAGGCTAAACCTATTGGTGGATTCTCCCAACAAATTCCGTCAATATAGGGTGCAGTTAATTGACAAACTTTTTCTAGGCCATTGTTTTGAATGAACAAATGATAAGGGTATAGCATCTTCAAAGCAAATAATAATTTAACAACCCCATCTAGTTGTTGCCTCATTAAATCTTTTGGAAGATTTAATAATTCCACGTCTCCTATAGTATCTAAAAATAAGCCATCAGATTCTTGCGCAACAATCTGGCGTTGGATTTCATTTAACAAATAGTTAATCCATTTTTCAGAATGCATGCTCACTAAATATGTTCCATAAACTTCATTCTTAATTGGTTCACCATCGATTAACCAAAAATCCTCATAAGATAATTCTTTAAAGATGGCATCCGTTGGACTGACCTCAAAGATACTTAAATAGGTAATTACTATTGTATTCCTAACCTTCAGTTGATGGATTTCCTCTACAGTTAAACCTTTTGAGTCAATAATTGAAATATCAAAATGGGATAATTCTTTTACCTTACCATAGCCGTAGTATAAGGCATAATTTTTGGCAAGTAACATTCTATCTTTTCGGAAACTCGTAGGCATGTTCACTACCGCCTTATACTTTTTTTACATTTTTCAACCTTGCTTGTGTTTCTGTATAGATAAAGCATGTTTTACATGATTTACCGTGGGCTTTACAGTTATTCGAATCTTGTTCCCAACAATTCTTCGTTATGACACCGTATGCTGGGCATCCTGTACATATTGTTTGTGATGAACAACTTAAGTCCCAACAGTTTCCAAGGGCTTTATTTTGCCCAAGTTTTATATCCCGACGCTTTGAATACCAACCTATAAATACATGTAAAATCTGAGGATCGAGTTGCGTTCCTGCTGCATTTCGTAGGAGTTTAATCGCTTCGTCAAAAGGTAAGGGGTCTCTGTATTGACGGCCATTTATTTTAGCTAAGAAGGTTTGCACAATTAGTATAATTTTTGAACCTACAGGAATTTCTTCACCTCTTAATCGATACGGGTAGCCATTACCGTCTATACGTTCATGATGATAGCGGATGCATTTGGAAACCTCATCTTGAACAATTGTATTCTCAACGATGGTAGCACCAACTTCACTATGAAGCTTCATCTGTTCATATTCCTCTTCTGAATACTTTCCTTCTTTCGTTAATAATCCATCCGCTAAGCCTATTGTTCCAATATTACTTAAATATGCAGCTAGACCTATAGTTTTTACCTGTATCTCACTTAAACCAAGTTCGTTTGCAATTGCCATCGAATAACGAGACATTAATTTACTGTAACCAATGGTAAATGGTGATGTGTTATCAATCATATCCGCGATACTTTTTAACAATTCTACATACGCTAAAGATACAGTAGGGTTGTCTTGTTTCATTTTAATGAACTGCTGAATATTGTTTAACAAAGCTTTAAATAAATGTTGTCTTACTCCTTCAAGTTCAGCAGAAGCTTTTTCAAAGTTAAGAAGCAATACATATTGTTTACCTGTCAAAGTAAATTGGGCATAGACAGAGTAATTCCCAACATTTATCCCGAGTAATTCTTTTAGTTTGCCATGTATTCTATTTGTATTAAGAATAATTGCAAATGGTTTTTCACCAATTAATTGTTTTAAGCTCGTTATTTTATTTGCATTTTCATTAAGATTTTTCCCTAGTTGATTACTTATCCCAGAAGTAAAGATCACTTGATTCTGTACAATTAAAAGGCTTGAAACCGGTTCAACTCCTTTTACACATGTTTGAACCAATAGCTTAATATACTCATTATCATGAATAAATAGATTATTAATATACTTTACAGCTTTTGTAGATGTTCTCATTACCTCATATGTCCGCTTTTGCTCTTCTTCATCTATCAAGTTATTTAACGGTGATTCAAGTAATTCACCAAAATAATCTAAATCTTTTAGAAGACTTTTCTTAACCTTTTTAATAGGGCCGATTCGAATGAGACCTTTACCACCTTTTGTGGGAATACATATTAGCGGAACGTCACCAGCTTGTATTACTGATGCTTTACTCGGTACACTGTCCAAAGGCAACGATAAAGGTGGACTAAACCTCTCCTTTTCATATGGTAGTAACCTACTATATGACGGAGCAATATTTTCATTATTGATTAATTGTCGAACTGCCTTTAGGGTAAAGTGCTTGTTTGAAGAATTAAATATATAAAAGCTATAATTCTCTGCTTCAACAAGTTCTTGTGTTTTTAATAAAATCAAGTCCAAATTCTTCTCTAACCCTAAGGTAGGGATAAAATTATCAATTAATGTTTTCATCAGATTAGCCTGATTAAGATATACTTTCTTACGTTTCAGTAACATTGACAATAGAATAAAAACAAGAGCTAGGAGAAAAGCCATCGACATGATTATTACTATTGTTTGTTGATTAACGATCATAAGTTTGCTCATGTTCCGATCCCACCTCAGTCTTTTTCCCATCAATCTCTTCGCCAACATGATGATGCAGGGCTAAATGTTGTGATATATCTTTAATTTTATTTGAAAGTCTAGTTATCTGGGTTGTTTGATAGAGATTAAATAACAATAGCACAAGTGTTGAAAGTAAAAATAGTAAAGATGGTGGATAATCAATTCCTATTATAGAAGCAACTTTATCAACTATAGCAGGATTTCCAGCTATCAAAAAAATAAGCAACGTCCCAGCTAACCAGATGACAGAATTTCGTTCCCCAATTTTATTTTTTAGCAGCAATCGAATGACAAACGCTGAAAACACAATGGCGCAAATAATTAGAAATATTTGAAGCAAATTACTCATTGTGTTTTCCCACCTATCGGGTTCATTTTATTTTTCATAAAAACTATTAAAATACTAAGCATCGTTTGTGCAAGATAGATAAATGGTTTAATTCCTGCATTATGAATTTTACTGGCTCCATGCTGTCTATCAAACATGTTTACGGGAACTTCTAGTATTTTATAATTTTGCATCAAAATATCAATAATGAAATTACAATCTGGCAAGTCATATGAGAAGTTTTCTGAATCAACAAATTTTTTAAAAATACTTGCTTTATAAGCCTTAAAACCAGATGTAGGATCTGTAATTTTCTTCTTAGTAATTTGGTATATAATCGTACGGAAAAATTTTACAACAAGTAACTTTGCGCTACTTATTTTCATACTGTTTGTTTCCAAAAATCTTGACCCAATAACAACATCCACATTATCTTTCTCAATTGCCATGGCAATGTCTTTAATATATTTCGGATCATGCTGACCATCCCCATCAAAGAATATGACATATGGATATTTTTTCATATCAGCATATTTAAATCCAGTTTGCACTGCAGCAACATATCCTAAATTGGTTGGATGACTTATGACTGCCACATCACATTTTCTTGAAACAGATAAAGTATCATCACTAGACCCATCATTAATAACAACTACATCTAAAGGAAGGTCAATTCTTTGAAGTGATTGGATTACACTTTCAATGTTTTTTTCTTCATTAAATGCTGGTATGACAACCAAAAACTTATTCAAGCCAATCCACTCCCTTCTGACCTACTCTAAGAACATCCCTTGTAAAATGAATTAAAAGTAACACACCACTAATTGTAGAAGATACGGTAACAGCATACCCAATACCAACCGCTCCAACATTTGGTACAAAAAAATATAATAAAACAATATTTAGGACACATGCTAGTAAACCTAAATATAATGGTGTTTTCATTTTTCCCTCTGCAACATAGTATCTCATACAAAACACATAGAGACTTTGCCCGACAATAGATAACCCATAACTTTTTAAAATGGAACTCGTTAACTCAACTGATTCATTTGTAAAAGAGCCTCTGCCTAAAAGAATGTGTAAAATCGGTTCTGAAAATGTTACAAGTAATAGAGAAACACTTCCAGAGATTCCTATAACAAATAAGAACGACTTCCATAAATCATTTTTTAGAGCCGTAATATCCTTTTTTTCTAAATGTAAACTAATTGTAGGTAAAATGAATGTATTAACTGCAGCAATAAATACCCATATTGGAAATTGTGAAATCCGAAAAGCATATGTTAATGCTGCAACTGTTCCCGTTTCAAGTGTACTTGCAAACATTCTTTCGAAAAATAGTGCAATCTGTGAAAACAGTAAAATAAATAAGTAGGCTAGAAAAGTAGCCCCTATTTTACGAATTTCTTTTAAATCTCTAGTATGTTTAGAATAATGTTTAGAATATTTATATTTCCATACATTCTTGTAATCTTTTAAAACGAAAAACCAAGTGAATAGAAACACAAAAAGAGTAGAAAATGTGATTACTACTGAAAAGGTTTTCCCGCCAATTGATTGAGGAATGTTAAGAAATTGACAAACTATTAAACTAATGAGCAAGAAACCATTAAAAATAATCGGGGTAATAGCAGGAACTATAAATTTTCTAGATGCCTGAAGTATGGATGATCCCATAAGCCATAATGGTGCTATGAAAATTATCGGTGCCATTATCCAAAAGTAATCACCTACTAATGTAATCTGCTCTTTATTATGAATAGAAAATAAACGTAAAAATGGTTCGTTAAAAAGCACAACAACAAGGAATAGAGCCAGTGACAAAGCCAATAGTAGAATTGAAATTCTTTGTATTACTTGCAAAGATTTATAAAATTCATCCTTTAAAGTGAGCCTAGTAAGAACTGGAATAATTGCAACAGCAATTGCTGCACCCACAAGGTTATTCCCAATGGTATCTGGCAAAAACAAAGCTAAATTAATTGAATCTGCAACTTCACTTGTTCCAAAGTAAGAGGCCAATACTATGTCTTTTATAAACGCAACAAAGGCAAGAAGTAAGTTGAAAAAGATTAATAACTGGATAGATTTATATGATTTTGTTTTTTCACTCAACTTACGTCCTCCTTTCTAGATGTGTTTATGTTTTATATCTCGAAACTTAATAACTTGGCCGATTGGTGCAAAATTAAAATCAGTTAAAAGCTTTCTTAATTTACCCTCAGTCGAACTAAGATTATAGTATTGTATAAATTTAATTACTAAACTTGAATTACGCTTAGGGATATCTGCATTTAGTTCCCATGGATGAATATACACCATTCCAGTACGTTTTAGATTGACCTTATTTAACAAATATTTGATTACTTTATATGGAAAAAATCGTAAGTAAAATCCTCCAGCAAAAGGTATTATACATTTTTTGCTTAATCGAATAACCGTTGGTGGGAATTCTATTAAATTCATTTTTTTATTATTTAAGATTGGTATAAATGGTTCCAATGGGATTCCATTAATACCTGATAATGGCGTTTTAAAAGGTTGTAAACTCGAATCAATTTGTATTCCGTTTTGTTCTAAAAAATGTAGAATCTCTAATTTATCGCTAGATATTGACCATGATGGAGCGCGAAAATATCGAATTTTCTGGTTTGTAATTGATTCTAAAAGTCGCACAGATTCTTGAAAATCTACTTTGAATTCCTCAAAAGTCTGCTTTGAAATTAATTGATGATTCATACTATGGCCGCCAATTTCATGGCCACGCTCAACAATTTCTGTAATTAAACTTGGATATCGCCTTGCAACATCCCCTAGAATAAAAAACGTTGCCTTCACTTTAAATTCATCAAATAAATTTAAAAGTTTAATTGTATTTGGGAATACAGTCGACTTTAAATGATCCCACTCGCCACGCGGAATATCTAAACCACTTGTATGATACCAATCTTCAACATCTACCGTTAAGGCATTTAACATACTTCACTTCTCCTAACGCTTAATAAACAGTTTCAGCGATTGAAAACTAAGAGCAAATCGCACACATGCTAATATAAAAACGAGTCCTGGCATGGGATCACTCATACTAAATGTGTCATCGATCACCAATGATTTTTTGCCTGAAAGTAAAGGGGGATTCATTTCAAACCGTTTCTTATTATATAAAAAATGGAGGACATCTCCAGGAATTAGCCATCTGCTTTTCATGCCAACCTTATAATCTCTTATATTTGTAACCTGTTCTTCTAGACTCAGTTTGTAAAATAGATGCGGAAAATCAACTCCCGATTGAACAGCTAAATCTAATGAATTCCAGAATCTGGGGTTAATTTCCATTAATTTTGGTTCATTTGTTCGTGGGTCAATCATAAATTCTACTTCAACAATCCCCACCCACTTTAGTGGCTGTAAAAGTTGAATACTTCTCTCAATTAGCTCCTGATATTCCACACTTTCTTGAACAGTGCTTGGACCCATTTCGATAGGAAAGTGACGTACTTCTCTTTGTACAAAAGAAGCTTTGACCTCGTTATTTCTATTATAAATTAAGCAAACATCATAACGATCGCCAAGCGGAATAAACTCTTGAATCATCGGACTTTGAAAGTCTAGATGGATTTTACTAAAAGATTCAATGAGTTCTTCTCGGGTATTAACCTTCCGAATTCCTCTAGACCCACTACTTTTTCTAGGCTTGATAATGACGGGATAAGTTAAATGATTTGCTATTTCTTTTAAATCATTTTGATTATTAGGGAGAATTGTCTCTGGGCTGTCTATTCCTTGCTGCTTTGCTAGTTTCATTGTCTCGTATTTATCGGAAGCAACTTCAAATGCTTTTCTCTTTGGTAAAAGACATTTACAATACTTTTTAAGCTCTGATTGATGTTGAATTACAACTTCTAATACAGCGTCATCCATTGGTATCAAGACGGGATTTTTCTCTTTTTGTAATTCATTTAATAACCAGTTAAAAAATAAATTAGGATTATTGGTAGGGTTCGGATACAGTACTCGCTTTGAACAAAACTTTGAAAAACCGCTTGGATTTAAAATCTAAATCTTGGCGAATCGAAATATACCTTTACTATATCTGGTTTCTTTTCTTCAAGAATATGAATATACGACCATACCTTTTTTTCTAAAATAGTTCTCAATTTTGGATCTCGATAGAAATCTAATGACTCCTCGACTTCCGGTAGGTTTAATTCTGTTCTACCAACATTTTGGATATTTACATATGTTCCTAGTGGAACCTTTTCTACATATATAAATACATCCTTTGATGCAAACTTCATTTCTTTACCTGTAGAAATATTGGCAATGAAATCAGTTAAGTTATAATGCCAACCATAATTAATGGTTAAAGGGTATTCTTCAATTGTAGAAACTATTGTCCAATCAGCAAAATCAGCCTCATCTTTTATTTTTAAATATACCTCAACTGCCTCATTATATTGCTGTTTTGACCCTTTTTGAAGGGCTAATGACGGAATTGTTTTGTATGATAAAAAAACATAACTACCTATAAAGAGTACACACCATACTTTCATCCATTTCATTCTAGGAAGTACGGCAAGCAATGATGCAATAGAAATACTCGTTATAAGAACCATAATGACTTCAATTCGATATGGAAGCATTAAAGCTGGAAGACCAAACAAGTTTCCCTTATAAAATAAAAATAAAACTAGTCCTATATATGAGTAAGCAAGTAAAGGATCTTTCTCTTCATTTAACTTACTTTTTATGCTGAATAGCAGAACAATTATTGAAATAATGAGAAAAGCTACAATGTGAAAATTGTTTCCTGTGATGTCAGAAATCGAAAAGTTCGATACTACCTCACTAGTACCTAGACTTTCCTTCGCGAATCTTAGCGACTCACTATGAAAATTTTTACCACTTAAAATACCGAAAACTAGAGGTAGAACTCCAATCACTCCTGCTAAAGCAAAGCCGCCAACCATTTTTGATAATTCTTTAATATGAAATTGGTTAAATGCAAAGACAAACAAAACGACATAACTTAAAAATAGGCAAACAGCTGCGTATGGATGGATGAAAATCGTTAAAACAAAACACTCTATACTCAAAAGAAGCGTTTGTTTCTTTTGACTTTTAAGATAATCAAGGAAGAAACAGATTCCGGGTAAGATAAAAATGACACCATATTCCATCGATAATGAGGAATACTGCCTCCAAATATAAGTGAATTGATATGAACTAATAAAGTAGATGAGCAGTGCAAAGATTGCTATTAAATATTCCTGAGGACGATGTTTTCGTATTACATAATAAATGGAAAATGCAAGTATAACGCCCGACATTGGACCTAAAAATCTTAAAGTGATATATGGATCCAATTGAAACAACTTGTCCATTGCTGAAATAATTGCTTCGAATCCAAATGGATATACACCATCTACATAGATTTTATTTGCGCCAAGGAACTTTGCCCACTTTAAATGGACATATGGATCAGATGCACCAAAATATAGATGAGTCATGGCATGATGGAATCGAATGATTGCTGAAAGAGTAATCAAGATTATAACTGCTGTTACAGCAAACGCATGTTTTTTACACTTGGTAATTAACTCAACAAATTTTACTCTCCATTTATTTATAAAATGGGATAATCTCTCTACATGGAGATTTCTCAATCCACTTTCTTGGTCTGCTGCATGCATCAATGTAAGAAATAATTTTAATGCAGGCGAAGCCGTTTCAGATTTTTTTACTTTTTGAAACATGTAAATACCCGCTATTATGATCACAAATAATAATGAAAGTGTTTCGTATAGTTTTAGCGTTACTAGTAAATGAACGGCAATTATAAAAAATAAATGTGAATGAATGAAAGATGCAAAGAAACGATCCTTCCAATTACGGATGCCCTTTGAATCTACTAATAAGACAGGAACGAAATAGAAGAGTAATAGATATAGTAATATAAATTTCCCTAACATTAGTACGCTAGTGAACATATGACTTCTCCCCTCCTAATCGCTCCATAATTTCTTTGATAATTGTTTAGATTTCGGTATATCAAGCTTATAAACGATAAGATTTTCATCCTCGAAAAAGACATCGACACTATTACCTACTTGTTTATACGTTTTAATCCAATTTTCTAACTGTCGATATTCTTTTTCACGTTTCTTATATTTTGGCTCTAAAATTGAGTAAATACTATTTGTTTTGTCTACCTTAAAAATCTTTTTTTCCTTAAAAATAAAAATACTAGGAGGAAGATTACGATCAACTTTTCGACTCGCCTTTCTTGTTAAAGGTAAACCTGTAGCTTCATATGTTTTAAGAAAATCACCAAGATGCATATGATAACCCGAGCCAAGTGAGACTGAATAACCTTCATCCTGAGATACCGCTAGCCATGTTTTGGGGCGGTTTGTTTCAGTGATATGAAAATATTGCTCTATATTTTCATTATGCTCTAATTTATACGGTATAACTGGCTTAGGATTAAAAGTAATCATCGTAATTATTAATGCTATATTGGTCATTAAAAAAATGATTGTTCTAAACTGCTCTTTCATCACCTTTAAGTGACTTGAAATCATTATGCCAATGCAAAATGGTAACACCATTACCCACAATTCAATTGATCGTGATGTAATTAAGGTGCTTTGTGTTATTGCACCACCCGCATAATATAAAGCAAATAAGGTGACTCCAGTTAATAGTGTAAATAAATTAATAAAACGTTCTTCCCTAGAAATCCTTTTTTTAAAAATTCCTAGGAATAGAATGAACAGTACACCCAACATTATATAATCTATTGCATTGAGCTTTTGGAAAGTTATTAAAACCTTATTCATTGAAACAAGGTATTCAGCAGATGACTCATGAAATTCTTTGCCAAGTAGATTACCAATACCAATTGGGAGTAATGCAATTCCAACTGTAACTAAAGCCCCACTACACACATAAAGAATAGGCTTCCATTTTTTTTGTAGGGTTATCATTGAACTAAAACACATAATTCCGATAAGCAAACCTATAAGAGCAAAAGCTAAAGTATGAACTAAGCCAACGATTGCTGTACAAATTAATCCAACGATTAAGTCCTCTTTTTCCCTGTTAACAAAATATTTATATAAGAAATAGACCGCCGGAAAAATAAAGACAAATCCAAATTCCTGTGAGTTTGTTGCTGCCTGTCTTTCTAAAGAGAAAAACGGGTATAGTGCTGGTAGAATCCCAGCAACAAAAACAGCAACCAATGCTCCAATTCCATTTTTCGTGATTTTTCGAACGACGGTATAATAACCCATTACGATAAGCATTGCATTTAATGGACCGGTATATCGAAGAATAAATAATGGATCCACTGCGGAAAACTTTAATAAAGAAGCTAAATATAGATGAAACCCCTGTGGGTAAATCCCATCATGAAAAAGCTGACGTGCATCTATATATTTCATCCAGGCTAACGTTACATAACTATCAGCCATTGGTGGGGCTGCATTTGCAAATGCATCATAAAATCTTATATACATAGAAGTAGCCAAAATAATAATTAATGCTGACCCTTCTAGTAGTAAACTCCTATTAAGTCTCCGAAATAGATTCTTTTTAACATAGGTAATGTTTTTATTTATTTGTGCCTTTACAACATTTTTGTCGGTTCCAAAAATTCCATCTAATCCATCAAATATTTTTTTCAATAAAAAGTTTTTAAAAGATGATTTTTGTCTTGACTTTTCTTGCTTTAAGTAACGATAAGCAAGGATCACCAAAAATAATAGAAAGATTGAAATAACCTCAAATAATTTTGTGATTACCAAAATGTAACCAGAAACAATTAATAAAAAGGTTGTTTTCGCATAGCCCGAAAACAGTACTTCTGACTTGTCTTCATAGTTTGATTTAAAAAGCCAAATTGGTAGGACTACAAATAAGAATGAAAATGCAAAAATATAATGTAAAACCGGTAATACATGAAAAATAAACGATGGATACATTTGTGATAATCACCCCTTTTATGAAGCGGCGTAGAGATAATAATCTAGATTATTAAACACTTTAATAATTGCTTTTGTAGTTAGAAACACAAAAACTAAGGATCCAATAAACAGGCCAAAAACCGCGTATTCATAATCAAACCATCGACTTAAGATAAAACCTAGAATCATATTTGTTAATAGTGACGGAAGAATCGCTCTTACTACCATATTTGGCTGTGATAATGCAAATAGGATAACGCAATTCATTAAACAAAATGCCAGAATGGCATATGAAAAAATTCCCCAGAACAGTACAAAACGTGTGATATCACTCGCGAGTATATTTTCATGATTTATTCTTATTGAAATTTCGTTGTACCATAAAATAAACTGATAAATGGCAAAAGAACTGATACAAGTACTAATAAAAATAAATAGAGACATCCTTTTATACGATTTCATAAACTGTTTATATAATTTAGAACTTTCCACAGCCAAGTAACTCTTTTGACTTGATTCAATATCAAGCATTAATTTTGACACAACAACCTCACTAACACCCATCGGAATAATAAGCGTTAGAAGAGCAAAGTCTAGTCCAAGCTCATATTGTCCTCGAAACCAGATTATATATGGCATAAATTCTTCATTTTTTGACCATGCGTTAACTCTGTCAATAAATAAAAAACTAAAGTATAAAAACCCATATAAAAAATATGGCCAAACGGAATAAAGTGTAATCGAGAATCGTGGTAGCTTTAAAGCTATACTTCTCTCGCCTTTCTTCTCAGCTTTAATAAAGAAATATAAGACTAAAAAAATACTACTAATGGAAACGATTAGTAATGAAATCATTTGAGAAAAGATGATATCCATCCCTAATACTTTAAATAGTAGATATACTAAAAGAATCCCAAAAATAATAAGGCCAGTAAACGTGATTTCCTTCTTTAAAATGTACATAACCGTTACTGAAAGCCAGATAGAGGTTAAGAAAAAGAAGAATAATACAATAAGGAAAATCATGTTAAAAGAAAACATATTAAATAGTAGATTAAAGATAATGATTAAAACAGAAATAATAAAACAGGTACTAAACCCAATCAAAATAAATAAAAAGGTTGTTTTCCTTGCTAAATAATAATATCCCTGAATAATATAGAAAAAACCGCGTCTAGCAATCGCTTGCGTAAATCCCCCTACAACGATAAAACTGAGAATAGTTCCAATTGCTATACTGGTTGCCTGTTCTATCGAAAGAAACTGATAGGACCAGAGTGAGAATTTTAAATTAAGCATAGCGGCTACTGATACGGCCATGGGAAATGCAAAGATTAAGCCTCGTAAAAAGCTTCGAATCATTTCAATTATCAAAGATGATCCTTTTAATCGCTCTGTTTTAGAAAAGGGATTATAACTAACCTTAGCCTGTATTGAATCCCACATTTTCTCTGATAATTCAAAGATATCCTCAACACCAAATTCTTTAGCAGCTCGAATATCGTTCCATCCCATTGATTCAAGTAATGCCGCTATTTCGTATTGATCTTGAGGCTGTAGTTGTTTCTCTAAAATCTCATTTAACAAAAAATTAAATTTCTCTGTTTCTTTGAAAGAAGAAAAAGATGACTGAAAGTGGTCTTTCATCCTAACCAGCTCCCATACCAGACAGTTTCATATTCACAATTAGTTCAGCTAACTTTCCGGCACGATTTGCTTTATCAACAACCTCTTTCGTTATTAAGCTGTACTTTGAAATGATTAAATTACCATTTTGGTCAAATAAATCATCCCCCGCCAATTTTCCAACAATGTACATAGATTTAATTGAATCAATTTGTTCAATTAAAACATGATCTTGTTTGGGAACTGGAGAATCTGTATCTAATTTATTAGATTCAATAGGATCATCGGACTCAGCTGTTACTTGTGCTTCTTTCGATTCTAGTGCCTTAAAATCAAAATCCATTTCAGAATTACCAAAAATTTGCTTACTTTGTAAAGCATCAACCACACATTCTTCAAGGTTGCCCCAAAAGCTGTCCGTCTTACTAAATTTCGGATCCTTTTCTGTTGTTTCCATTGAACTATTATTATTGATTACATCAAATTCTTCAGAATCGTTTGATACGCCTATATTACGATCCTCGATATGCTCAATAAGCTCTATTTCTTCTAATTTAGGATTTAATAAATTTTCTTGAGATTGTTCAACTAAACGACCCAGCTTTGTATATAAGCTATTTAATAATTTATCATGCGACTTCATTTCTTGATCAATATCTTCAAGTTGCTGCATAAGAGGACTTATTTGCTTTTCAAAGTTATTTTGAATAGTCGCAAGCTCTAATTCCTTTTGGTTATTTAGGTTATTTATAACATCTTCAATACGTTCTTTTCCTAGCTCCCAACAGTCGTTATCGTTTTGAATAACCTTATTTTTTTCGGTAAGTTCTCTTAGCTCAGCAAATAAATTCTCTTTTTCTTTAGAAAGTGAATCTAGTTCACGCTCCAATTGTGATTTCTCAACGGAAAAGTCAGATTCCATCTTTTTTATGAGCGTATTTATGGGTCTTTTGCTTAATCCAAAAAATTGATCTCTCATTGTTCACTCAACCCCTTCGTTTCATATAAATATTGGGTTGGTATTGCTTTTAAATAGTGCAAGACATCATTAACTCGTTTTTTAGAGACTTCAAGTTGCTCTTGTTTCTCTATAAGTTGCTCTTTTTTATATTGCTCTACTTTTATTAATTCCTTTTTATGTTCCAGAATTTCAGCAGTATGTTGCATATAAACTTCTAGTAATTTTTTACTTAATTCAGCCTCAATCGGATTCTCAATCCTAACCTGATTTTCTGCTTTTACTTCATTTCTAAGTTGCTTAATAGCATCAACTTGTTTTTGTATTTCTCTTTTTAATAACCCTAGCTCATTTTGATGTTTTTCAGCTATAGATTGAATGGTTTGGTGTACATCTTCTGGCTTATAACCTACGAAAGCCCTCTTTTTATAAATCGATCTATTTAAGTCCAACCGTAACACCTCCAACCTTTATAGCTTTTTTATCAATGATCTCGTTAATTTGTAAAATGCTTTGTAACTTTTCCATTTCTAATATTGCCTTACTTGTTTCATCTAAATAGTGATACGATTTTATAATTTCAGAAATGTAAACAATTGCTGATGGTGACTTTGGATCAACATTAATAGCCAATCTAAATTGACCAATCGCTTCCTTATAAAATCCGTTTACGAATAAGGAATATGCTTTTTCACTATAAAACTTTTGAAAATTCACTTCGCTAACTACCTTAGCTGGGGTTTCAAAAGACTGTTGCTTTTGCTTAGAATGTGTCGCTAACTTTATATAACTCTTTAAATGGTGATCAAGTACTTTATCCAAAGTAAAATAGTTTAGCGCTCGTTCTCTACCATCTTCACCCATTGATTGTCTGAGACTCGAATCCGATAGTAATTGAAGAATTGCAGAAGCAAATGCATCAGCATCTCTTGGTGTTACTAGGAACCCGGTGTCTCCAAGGGCTTCTCGAATGCCACCTACATCAGTTGCCACAACAGGCTTTCCAGTCATCATTGCCTCTACTACTGAGTATGGAAATGCCTCCGAAATACTTGAGAGAGCAATTACATCTCCCGAATGATAGGCAGAAACCATATTGGTTGTGTGCCCAGCAAAGATAAAGGTATCTTCAAGCTCAAGTCTTTTCCGTAGTTCAAGACATTCTTCATAATAATCTTGAACTGAAACGGAACCATAAACGATAAATTTAACATTCGGTATTTGCTTACGGACTATTGCAGCTGTATTAATTAATGAAATAATATCTTTAATAGGATCGATTCGAGCAACTGATACAACAGTTGGATGAAGACGTTCTACATTCTTCGCCTCAACAAATATTTCCGTATCAACACCGTTATAAATAACTTCGATATTTTCTTGTGGTACTCCAAATCTTGTTTCCCATCTCGTGTTATAGTGGCAAACCGGTGATACTTGGTCTGCAAAATGAAAATTTAAAGAATTAATAGAATGAATAAATCTGATTAAAAAGGTATTTAAAAAAGTAGATAACTTTCTTTTTGAAAGTGATAAATATTGTTCCCGTAAATAGACACCATGTTCCGTTAAAAGAAATGGTGTTTTATGTTCTAATTTTGCAATAACACAAGGAATTCCACAGAACGCTGATGCAGAAGCATGACTTACATGAGCCTTAGGAACTTTTGTATTAATAATATTTAAGAATCGATAAACCCAGCCCAAACTCTGAATCAAGCAATAGATATCAGGTTGTGAAACCTTCAGCTCAGGTATTTTAATAGCTTCTAAGATTAATTCCTTGTACGTATTCCAGGCTATTTCTGATTTGAACGTCTCTTTATATTCATATTCTTGAAAGTACTTATAAAGCTGATGGATCGTATCGCCTAATTGCTCAGGGTTTTTATTTGGACTAATAATTTCATATATTAATTTTTTAAATAATGGTATAAAGATTGCTTGTATAACCTTTTTGGAAGTACGTTTTTTCTGCATATATGTTACTGAAAAAGGAGTTGATAAGTGTTCACTTGGTTCTTCAGTACCCCACAATGGAACCTTATGCAGACTTGTGGATTTAGGTAAATCAAACTTTTGAGTAATAAAAGGATCGGTCATGACACTGTATATAATATAGTCGACTGAATCTAATTCCTTGACTAAAATATCGCACCAAGTACTAACCCCACCTTGATGAAATGGGTACGTACCTTCAGTTGTTAGCATAACTTTTAACTTAGTCATTTCCCCACCCCTTCAAGATTAGTCAAAATTCCCTATTTCTATTAAAATTTTGTTAAAATTTGTCTACTACAAATAACTATTATACAATTTATAATGATTATAATCTATTAAAATATACTAATATCTATATGGTAACTGCCAGTAAAACCCCAATTTTTACTAAGTTTCTGTTCTCAAATGGACTTTTTCAAAGTTATAAGTACTTTTTAAAAAAACTACCAGATAGGTTCTTCCAAGCTCTAATTGCATGTAGTAGATTTTATTTTTAGTTTCTTGGTAATAAAATAACTTAAGTTATATGGGAATCTAGAAAACAAAAGGTAATATCAGTGATATCTCTCGTGCCTAATGTGTAAGCAACTCAAGTTTCAATGGAACTAAAGCATCTTTCTAGTATAAATTGAGAAAGTGGTAAACCCTTATTGGGTTTACCTTAATTTTGTCTCATTATCTATAACCTTTAACAAAGACTTTTTGTAAAATTATAAAAAATTTTTTGTATGTTTTGAGACCTTTTGCGGTTTTGCTCAGTGTTAGTTATAGAGAGGAGAAATGTAATTGGCCAATACTATTTTAAATACAGACTTGTCGATTGAGGAAGTTTTACAAACTTACGCCAACATGGTGTATCGCATCGCCTTCTCTCGAGCTGGAAACGCCGCCGATGCGGATGATATTTTACAAGAAGTTTTTATTAAATACATTAAAACTAAAACGATTTTCACTGATGAAGAACATCGAAAAGCCTGGCTGATAAAGGCGAGTGTGCATCAAAGTATTAGCTTGCTTAAATATGCCTGGTTCCGCAGGACGGTTCCTTTGGATGATAAAATTCACGCCGATTTAAAAGAAAAAAGTGATGTTTATTTGAATGTGCTGGAACTTCCAGTTAAATATCGAATAGTTGTGCATTTGTTCTATTTTGAGGACTTGTCCATTAGACAAATCGGTGAGTTGCTAGAGAAAAATGAATCAACGATCAAAACTCAATTGCAGCGTTCAAGAGAACTTTTACGAGAAAAATTGAAAGGGGATGTAGATTTTGTTTAAAGAAAAGTATCGAGCTGACAATCAGCTTATTTCCCCATCTGAAGAAAAGCTAAAGGAGATTGCGGGAAAAATGAAAAATGTGAATACAGCAGATCTGATGAAGAGAAGGAAAATAGTTATTATTTTTGCATCAGTGGGAATTGCTTTAATAAGCTTGTTATTAGTTCTGAATTGGAATAGTGAAAATTTTCGTGGGCTGCCCGGAAAAAATATGATGAATTCAGCCTCTAAAGTGAAGTCAATTCAAAGCGAGGACAAAAACACAAAGAAAAAGATCGAAGGCACATCGGTGAAATTTTCTGAACTAAAGTTGACTAAGTCAAATTCACTTCTGACCAAAGGAGAAGATAGCTCGAAAAATATGAGCCTCATAGGGTTTGACGAGGAGCTCATAGTTAAGAGTAGCGATGTTGTGGCAGAAGTGACCATTTTAAATAGTTACACAAAAGAATATGACTATTTCATGAAGTTAACGAAATTTGAACCTGATGGAAAGTTGAATATGAAACAAAAGACTTATGTGGCGGAAGCTCGCATCGATAAACTTTTCTATTCAAGTCGAACTCTTAAAGAAGGCGATGTCATTAAAATCGAGTTCATATCGGGTATTTTATGTGGTGATACATTCGAGTTGAAGCAAAATCGACGTTACATTTTACCATTAAACTATCGATCTAATCACTCAATGATCTCCGAATATGAAATGGATGATTATCTGAGCGGCGATATCACCCTTGATGGGGACTATGCTGTAAATTACCCATACGCACCACCAATTCAAGTAACAGCTGATGGGAACCATCTTTTTCACAGTCAGTGGTCCAGCTTAGTAAACGATGAAACTATCATGGTAATAATGGATGATGTGGAACAGTTTAACGAAATGATGATTTATTATGGCCCATTAATGAAGCTTCGTCAGGATGATGAATTCTTAAGGGATTTTCAGACCATGGTTGATAAATATAAAAAATAGACTTTGCTAAGGTGATGAGGTCGAGAAAAAGATGGTGCCGTTTTTTGGGGGATATACATGAAAAGAAATAACGTTTGTATAATGCTATTTCTTGTATTAAATGCTATGCTTTTTTTGCATGTTGTGATTCTTAAGGGAAAATCTTATAGATTTAGGGCAATACTATTCAAATTTATACGAATTAGTTTACGATTTGTATTACGGAAAGACAATAAAAAAGCAGTCCATTTTGGAGTGATATTTTACGTTTTGCACTCCAAAACTGAACTACTTACTTAAACATTTACTACTTAAAATTCTTTTATTATTCTTTTCCGCCAACATTGTGCAATGGAGGAGGAATCAACCACCCTTTTTGCTTGTTCAATCGAAGTACTTTTAGACCGAAAGCTGCTTTTTGAAGATGGAATTTGCCAAACATGGCTGCAACATCTTCTCTTACACATTGAGCCATGACACCACTGCAAGCTACTAGGCAAGCAGAGGTACTTGCTGCTAACATGGCTGCAATTTCCATATCCATATATTTTGCTCCAACAGGAATTTCTTCTAATTGTGCTTTTGGACGCTCTGGTGGCGTTGGGGGAAGTCCAACTTCATTTTCTTTAAGAAGCTTTTCAACTTCTGCCCCTTCTTGCTTTGCAAGCTTTACTGCTTCTTCAAGTAATTCTTTTAAATCTGCATCACCAGTATGATTGATTAATGTTTGAAAAGATGCAACAGCGCCTTTTCCAGCAATTAGGTATGACCATGCACCCATGACTTCACCATAATGCATTGGTTCATTTATCGGATTTCCACTTAAAATACCCATTTATTTCTCCTTTTTCAAAAAAAATTTCCCCTTTCAGAGATAAAATTAGTCTTTCCCTGCTCATTATAATTATGTATCCCGTCCTTATTTTTAAAAAACCAGCAACCTGATCCTTTTAAAACATTTGCGCAGATGTTTTGGATGAATTCCCGCAGAGCTTTCCTGTGGGTGAGCACCTGAGCCTAAGATCTCAGGCACCCACTTTCCCACGGGAGTCCTGCGGGTTTCATTACCAAAACATCCATATTGTTCATCCTTTTAAAGCCTCTGGAACCAATAGTTGTAGCCCCCCAATAAAAAAAGCAGAAACCATAAGGTCACTGCACAAAATTTTTATAATTTATTAGATGGTTCTTTTCCAATTTGTTTTAAAAGTGTAATCATGTTTTGTTTTTCTTCTGGAGATAATACTGACATGATCTCATCAATTTTTTGCTCATGTTTTGGGAAAAAGTCATCCATAAACTTCTTTCCTTCGTCCGTTATTCTTGCATAAATAACACGACGATCTTTCTTACAATGTTCTCTAACCATAAAACCCTTTTTTTCGAGTTTGTCTACAACATACGTGATGCTCCCACTTGCAATGAGAATTTGTCCACCTATTTTTTGTAGCGGTGTATCACCTTTGTGATAAAGCATCTCAAGTACCGCAAATTCAGTTGGATTCAGACCAGCTTCCGAAATAAACTTGTTCGTATAATCCGTAATTGCACGATGTGCTTTTGACAAAACTACAAATAGTTTTAATGATTCCTTGGATTGGTTAAGTTCCATAGTTATATCCCTTTCAAAATTCCTCTTTGAAAAAAGTTGAAATTTTTAATATCTCGATTTAAAGATATTTTACCAGATGGACATACAAAGTCAACTATATCTCAGTTATGTAAAAATATTTCTTCATAAAAACAAATCGTGAAATCTCTAGAATTACATAGAAAAAGAACATCCATGATAAAAGATGTTCTTTAAAATATTTATGGTGCAAACAATTTTAATAAATGATTTCTTGATTAAAAGAACCTGTGAATATAGCTGCAAATAAGACTGTAAATAATATTATAAAGAAAATTACTTGAATTACGATGATTCCAATAACTGCTCCAATATTTGTACCACCTTTTTTATATAGGTACATTTTTTTCATTTCAGGAGACATTGTCTTAGAAATTGCCATCTCTTCTTCATATTTTTTCATGTAAATGGAATTACCAAAAATACCAGCAGCTAAAGAAACGCCAAACGACAAAAATGATCCAATTCCTGTTAATGAAAGTAACACTATAGCCCCAAACACCGCTGCTGCATATCCATACATTTTTCTATAGGCAAACCAGAGAACATTAAATAAAAAAGCTGGCCAGTTCCATGTCACTTTTGAATTCGTCAACTTTATTTTAGTAAATTGTTCTGCATAGTAATATTGATTCTTTCCAATAAAATTCATAAAATCAGGATCTGAAGTTGCTTGTGAATATAAATTATCATATTGATTTTGGTAACCCTGATTGAATTGTTGTTGCACAAAATTATTTGGTTCATCAAAATTAGATTGGGATTGTCCATTATTTTGATTAACTTGAGATTGATCTGTTTGAGTTTGCTCCCCTAGGTTTGACTGAAATGTTCCCACCTGAGCACCACAATTTGCACAGAAATTCTGATTTGCTTCTATCGGGTTACCGCACTTTGCACAAAAGTTATTAGCCACTAATCTATTTCCCCCATTTAATAAATTACAAAAAATTCTAAACCTTAAAATGAAAACCTTTCAAACAAAATGTTGTGTATCACAATAGATTCATCAATCTACGATAAATAATTCGTACTCAAATATAGCATAGCAATATTTAATAATACAACGATTTTTGAGATTTAAGAAGTTGAAAAACTAGAAATAAAAAAGAGAATTCTCACTTTTTATGATTTATGTGACATAACTAAATCATATATAAAGAGGAACTCTCGTTGTGACAAATTTAGTTTGAATTTTGAAACCGTTTTAACTATTTAATCAATTCTTTTATAATCCGAAAAATAAAATGGCGAAAAAACTGCCAGATCATTGCTAAAAAACTAAATATCATTATAGTTAATTCAATATAAAATAATGTTATACCTTCCATACTAAACCCCTATTTATAGACCATTACTTCTTAGAAAAAAGTCAATTTTTTTTGTAAATTTCTTAAAATTTTTAATTATATTAATAGAACTAATTTCATTTTTTACAATAAAAAAGTCGTTCCTTATAGTTTTTATAACTTCATGTTCGTTTAAATAAACTGAAATAGTAGATATCAAAAAAATTATAAAAGTAACCATAAAAATTAAAAGTAACTTTTGCTGTGACCTTATTAGCTCAACATCTTCTTTTTTATAATTTTCAAGTGCCTTTTTTAACTCATTACAATCCTGATATCTATCATTTGGATTCGTTTTTGTGGCCTTTAAAATAATTTTTTCTAGTTCTCTGGATAGATGTGGTTTTAACTTTCGTATTGGAGAAATTTCATATGGGGGACTTGATGGATTATGACCAGTTAGCAGATGATACAAAGTAACACCGAGACAATATACGTCCGTTCTTTTGTCAGATTGTCCTGATCCTCCGTATTGTTCTGGCGCTGCATATCCCCTAGTTCCTAGGCAAATTGTGTCTTCTACTTTTTCTTTTTTAAGCACTCTTGCAATTCCGAAGTCAACTATTCGTATCTTACCATTTTGTCCAAGTACCAAGTTAGATGGCTTAAGATCACGATATATTATTGGATCTTGTAGACTGTGTAAATAATTTAAAGTATCACAAACCTGTAACCCAACCTGCAACGTTAATTCTTGGGTAAATGGCCCTGACACTTCAACTATTTGATCTAGTGAATTCCCAGTTACTAAATCCAAAACAATCGAAATTTGATGTTCATCCTCAAAAACATCAACAATCCTCGGAATTGATGGGTGTTCAATTTTCTTTAAAATTTCGACTTCAGATAAAAGACTTTGTGTAAAGATTTCACCATTCTTTAATATAGATCTTTTAATTGTTTTTAAAGCCCACTCCTTTTGAAGTCGATTATCCTGTACCAGGAAAACAGTACTCATTCCGCCTTGCCCAATCTTTTTAATAACATGATACTTCTGATCAACCAAATCACCAATCTTTATCATCGATACCTCATTTTTTGCTTTTTTATGGCCAAAACTGTAATATCGTCCTTTTCACCTCTGAATTTAGCAAGATCAACGACATTCGATAATGCTTTATTAAGTCCATCCTCTTCAGTAATCTCTTCCCTTTTAAATATCTGTGCTAATTCCTTTGCATCCACTTCTTTATAAAATCCTTCGGAACAGTGAATAAGTATTTGATTCCCTTTTATTTTCCCAAAGTAAAAATCCGCTTCTACATGATCAAAAGCACCAATACTTTTTGTCAATATATGCCTTCTAGGATCTGTCTTAGCTTCTTTATTAGTTAACCTACCATCCAGTATTTCTTGCGACACAATTGAATGATCATTCGTTATTTGTTTTATTCTTTTTAAAATAGAAAAAGCCCTACTATCTCCGACGTTAACAATCATATACTGATTTTTTATAATTAAAATCGCATTAATAGTAGTTCCTGTTTGAAGGTTTCTTCTTTCTCCAAATGCTAATAGTTTCTTATTACATATATGTAATATTTCTTTCCAATCGTGACTTATTTCTCTAAGTTCCAATTCTTTATCACTAGGTCCCCTTTGGAATCTTTTAAACCATTGTATAAAACTCTGTACAACTAAAGAGCTTGCGAATTCACCACTTGATAATCCCCCAAGTCCATCACAAACAATTCCAAAAACAATGGACTTTCTACCGATTGTTGTCGATTTAACATAAAATGCATCCTGATTTATATTCTTTAGGCTTCCCTTATCTGTCCTAGCTGAAATGATATATCCCATTTTCCCTCTTTTTTTAGTAATTTTTGAATTCAAAGTCTTCATTTGCAATGGTGATTCTATCACCCTGTGTTAATTTCTTAGTTGACCCTTTTGAAATCTTGTAACTATTTACATACGTACCGTTGGTCGAATTATTGTCTTGAATGAACACCACGCCTTTCTTCTTAGTAAAAATCGCATGGTTTCTGCTTATAGTGGAATTATTACTGATAAAAATATCTGTTTTTGTTTTATCAGAACCAATTTTGTATATTTCATTTTTGATGTAAAATCGTTCTCCTGTCTTTTTTCTTAATAAATAAGGATGACTATCTTTATTTAATACAGTAGTGCAAGGTACACTTTCAAAATTCAGAACAGTAGTACCTTTATTTTGCAAGGTAGATAGTGAAGTATTTAAGGAATGTGCTTCAGTATTTTTGAGGATGGAATGAGGTATATTTTGTTTACTAAGAATAGACTGATTTAAGACTGAGTGAAAACTTGATATTTCCTTCTCATTGCTGACGGTTTCTTTTTTATTTAAAAAGGAGAAAAAAGAGGATTTTTTAACTTTCTTATTTTGACTTATTGGATTATTAATTTGATTTTTCAGGGATTGTACTGGTGCAAAGAGTTCTTCACTTTGATCTAATACGTTAGGCATGAAATTAGGGGAATTGTTTTGAGGCGAATCTCTCTGAATGTTATAGTCACTATATACATTAGTTTCTGAACATTTATCTTCAAGTAAAACATATTGTTTGTTTTTAAGTTCGTTTAAAAACTTACCTATTGTTTTTATCGATGCGTTCCAATTCTCATGTAAATAACTATACATTTTATACGAAAAGTTATTTTCAGATTGATTTTCTAATTTCAAATCCAATAATATTTCTTTCATAAATCGAGAAAAGTTTATTGACTCATTTTTAATTGATTCAACTGGTAAGTAAATTAACTTAGTCTTTCCTTGTTCAAGATCAACAAAAATGAATGAAGTATCTAAAATTAAATGATTTTGTAAGAGCATGTAATTATCTAAACAGTTTAATGTTTGTACAATATTTAAAAGTATATCTATTAATCTGTTTTCGGAAATAGGTTTTTTAAGAATTACTGAAAAAGGGGTCATCTTTTCAACATTGTATTTAATGGCCTTTTCATTATTAAATTGACTAGTAGAACACCCTAAAAGACCAGTTACTTTATTTCTTCTAATCATTTCCAAGCTAAAAGCATCTATTGTATCTTCATTATCAAGTTTAAAAACTGCAAACCTTAGATCACCTTGCTGTTCAAAATATAGATTTTTTTCCATATAATTACCTACTTTACATATTCATAGAGTTGGATAAAGTGCCATGTGTTACCTTCTCTAATAGGAGCGATGCCTGTCCTAGAAAATGGTTTAACCTCAGAAAATTGTGGTTCAATTACATAATTCCCCTTAGTATCAACGAAACCCCAAAGTTCATTCTGTTGAACTCCTCCTAAACCAATACTAAAAGATCTAGCATTTTGAAATGTTGGCTTAATGACCCAATTTCCTTTTCTATTTACATATCCCCATTTGTTGTTTTTTTTAACTGCTGCGTACTGAATAGACTCAAATACTTGAACATCATCAAATTCTAAGTCTCCTATTCTCTTTCCTTTTAAATTTACAAGAAAGTAGACCCCATCCTTTTTAACAAAAGAAACTCCATATTCAGAGCAAAACCCATAATCATCTCTAACGATGTCATCAAATCTCATGTTCGTAACATATTTAAAATTCTTATTAATGAAACCCCAATTTCCATCCTCATCCAACACAGCTGCGATACCATTTTTAAAGGCACCGGTAAATTTATATTGCATTGCATATTCTTTAAAGTTTCTATTTATAAAGCCTGCTTTACCGCTTCTTTTTACTGGCGCTAAGCCATCTGAAAAAGTACCAAGAAAATCAAAGTCTTTCTTTGAAACAAGCTTACGATTCTCATTTCTATCGAAATAAAACCATTTATAATCAACCTTTGCAGGAAAAACAGCCTGCTTTGAATCAAATCCTCCTGTCTCTTGATAAATAAAATGTTGGTTTGTCGTTCCATCAGGAAGTACCTTTGCCCATTGATTATTAACTTTTATAAATGCTACATCCCCATGCCAATCTTTTATCTCTTCAAATATTTCATATCTCTCATCAAACTTTCCTTGTAATTGTTTATATAATTTATTTATATTTTCTTTTTTATCTACATTTTTAGCATTCTTTAGTAGTTGAATAGCCTCAGAATATCTACCTTTTTGTACATAATGACTTGCTAAAAAAACAAACGGTTCTTCTTTATTTTGAAAACTTTTAGTTAATTCTTCACACTTCTCAATAAAAACTCTTTCGTTTCCTAGTTTTCTATTTAATTCTGCGTATTTTATTTGCAGATTCAGATTTTTAGGATCCATATTCATTAGTGCCTCAACATTATGAAGTGCATCAATGTATATACCTTTTTCTTCTAGTTTCTTAAATTGATTTACATGAAATTTGTATTTTGTTTTTTCATTTTCAGTTCTATTTATAATGCTTATCCACGAACCAACGAAAAGAAACAATAGAAATATAAATAGTAGCTTTGACATATGTTTCATAAATTCACCAATTGATAAATGTTAATGGAAAATATAGTAATAAACCCAAAAATGCAAACGGGGCTAGGGGTAGGTTATCCTTAAGTGACATTTTCTTTAATAGTAAAAACGAAACACCTACGACGGCCGTTATAAAGAAAGTATAAAAAAGGACATTAATTATCCCGTTCTCACCTACAAAAAATCCTATTATTGCAAACATTTTTACATCACCAAACCCTATTCCATTTCTACTTAAAATCCTAGAAACAAATAGAACACCACCTCCTATAAGAAATCCAACAAAAGGAGAGTAAAATAAAAATTTCAAAAAATCTTTTGCCTGATAATTTGCATAACATAAAAATAGTAGTCTTGAAGCTAAAAGAAACAAAATTAAAAAGTTTGGTATAATTCTTTCTTTTATATCAATTTCACTCATTATCCAAACTGTAAATAGCAAAATTAGATATTCTAAGGAAGCTAAAAAAGAGATATTCCCGTTTTGTTGTAAGAAGCTAATACCTAATGAATTACCAAGGTAAATGAAAATAGTTATTCTATTTTCACGGAAAAATAAATTTGGATTTTTTATAGTAAACTTTATTCCCTTTTTGTAATAGTACTCTTTATAACAAGAAGCAAGGAAAACAAATATAATCCCCACTATAAGATAAAAAAATATCATTTAACCACCCTTTACAATGCTTTTTCTCGAAAATCCCATACCACTGAGATTCCATTTTCATTTTTAATTTCATCAGATAATTGATTAAGTACGTCTGAGTATTGAACTGACTCTTCAGGAATTATCATTTTAATGGTAATCCTTTTACTGTTAGCAACAGCTATGATTTTTCCGTTTTGCATCTCTATTCGATCATTTAATTTACTTGTTTGAGCGTGGGACTTTATGGAATACGTTTTTAGTTGTTCCTTCATTTTTTGTTTATTTAATTGAAAAGTTCCATCTTGTAAATTTCCCAGGCAATAACTTGAAGTGAACACATTGATTGAATAAACAAATGTACAATTTCCTTCTTCATATAAATCCACTCCAACCCCTGGTGCTACTGCTATTTCGCAATTCTCACTTCTTATTTCTTCTAACCATGCTCTTCCTCTTGATAAACTTCCTAATTTCCATTTCGACAATTTATTCTCACTCTCAAAAAGCGCAGACTTTACCCATGCAGCGGTGCTTGCCGATTGTTTTATTGTTTTATTTTTTTTTAGAAAAAGTGGGAACATACTTTTAACACTATAAGAAACATTAATTTGAATACTTCTTCCATCTAAAAGGATTTTGGAGTCTCTGAAATCTAATCCGTTCATACCACCTTCGATTTGTAGCGACTCTAGATAGTCTTCTATACTTAAGGTTGAATTTCGAACTTTAAGGTTTTCTTCAAATTTTGATAGACAGTAAGGTTTCACAATCATCGCTATAAGTAATTCTTGATTAAATGTACTACCTAATAAATTTACAAAATTATTAAAAATGTGGGTTGAAGGTTTAGATAGGTCATTGGTTGTATTTGTGGTTGATGATTCTTCAAATTGTGGAATTTTAGAAAGAGAAAGAAAGTTCTGTGAGAGTTGATTTGATGTGTCAGAAGTTGTATTAAGCTGTATTGAGGTTGATTTAGCTTTATCTGCAATATAGAAATAAATCGAGATTTCCTTAGCGACTTGGCTAATTGTATTTTGCATAATACTCTCAGTTCTAGCCTGATTTGCAAAAGATATTAAACTAAAAAATGCAAATATAAAAAATGGAATAGCTAAGGTTGACTCTATTGTGAGTGATCCATTTGAATTATTAAAAAGTTTTTTTACTACTTTTCTCACTCCCTTCTACCTATTAGGTAACTAATATCCTCCAACTGTTTTATATGGCATATTGTAAAATTGATTATTCACACTTGTTAAGTTAATGTTTCCTGATGAATATCTGCTTTGGTTTACTAATTTTAGAAAATTAGTCTTAACTCCAACATTTGCATTTAGTTTAATGAAAGTAAATCTTTTAGATAAATTAAAGTTCGGATTTTTTTGAAAAGCTTTGCCGTTATCAAGATTTTGTTTTCCTTTAGAAATATTAATTTGAATCAAGGACGCTACCCTATTTAACATTTCTTTTTTATTAGAATCGTCAATTAATCCAAGTGTAATAAATAGTTTAAGGTAGTCTTTATAAGTTAAAGCGATACCTTTTGAATTCAAAGGTCCTTGTAAATTCCCAAGTAACACTTCTTTTGATGGAGCAGTTGAAAATTTTTGTGAAAAGTTTGTAATTTTCTCCCTCACGATTCCTTTTATGTTATCCTCTTTAGAATTTACTACCCTTGTAATATCTGTTTTAAAACGATCTCCAATTTTCATATATAAACTATTTAGTTGTGATGTTAATGAATTATTTATTTGATCAAAAAGTTTATTAATACCAGTGTTTACAATATTGTTAATATCCGTTTGCGACTTTAATTGAATAATTTGGTTTACAAGCATTTGTTTGTAATTTGACTCTACTAAATTTAATCCAGTTATCTTTATTTGTCTAAAAGCTTCATTTTGATCGGTACCTACTGATTTTCGGATTTCATCAAAGACAAAATTTATTTGAGTCGATATATCCTCTTTACTTATTTTAACTGGATTTTTTATTAAATCAGTGGTTTTAGCTCTAATCGGAATCACTATTTCACCCTTTGCTGAATCAATCGCACCTTGAATTGTATTATTAGTAAAATAATCAATGGAATTTATCAATTCATCTGTTTTCTCAATAGAAAAATTGTTGATCGCTGTGAAAACATTATTTATTTGCTGGTCTGCAAACTTCTGTGTTTCTTGTAGCATTATTGTAGAAAGTCCGCTTAAGCTACACTTCCAATTTCCAGAGTTTTTTATTATTGGAACTGATTTACCATTCTTCAAATCTTCAATATCAAGTTTAGATTCGGCCAAAGCAAATGCTAGAGTTAAAGTTGTCTGAATTACGGGAACTCCAAAAACTGTCCATCCTGCAATTGCAGTTGCTAAACTTGTTGTAATTGCACGTATCTCAGGAGAAGAAAAAGCATAACTACTATTTAGAAGGAACCGAATACCTAATAGCAAATTCATGGTGTTTGAAACATTTTTCTCAGCAACATCATTTCCCCATAAAATGTATTCTATTTCATTTTTGAAAATCACATTGTTATGTGGATTCAAAGAAAAACCATTCAAATTTAGCCTATTAACATCATCACTATAACAACTAAACATTTCAGTTATATATTCTTCTACAAGTAATTTTTCAAGTGCAACCCCAGAGAGTGATGATACATTTGCTATATGACGATATAAATCATTAAAAATGTTACTTTGAATATTAGTAAAATTCTGTCCAATTTTTATTTCCTGTGTAGAAGATGCATTTAATGCAGAATTATTTGATAAGAATTGTGAGGGTAATAATGAGGAAACGGTAATTCCATTACTATTAGTATCATGGATCGGAGTTATTTTTTTATCAGCTAAGCTTAGTAGCGTCTCTTTTTTTGATTCAGCTTCTTTTTTTGCAATTTCACTCGAATTTGGCTGAGTAGCCTTCATCATGTAGTTAAAAAAAGAGATACCCTCGTTAATTTGAATTATGCCATTATCTGATAATAAGGTTTTGTAAGTAAAACTTTTATCAACAACCTTTTGCGAGGTTGAAATTAAACTATTGATAGAATTCAAATCTACTGGTTTAGTCTTTAATAGTAATGTCTTTATATCAGTTTCCAGTACATTCATATTATAAAAACTTACTTTGTTTAGTCTTAGAGAGTATTGATTGAATTTGCTTATATTTTTTTCTAAAGCGGAAATAAGTTCACCAACCTGCTTGGTATCTATGTTATCAGCATTATCATGAAAATCTGTAGCGAGCGCATTTTTTAAATCTGTTTTATTTAATTGATTTAAGTTACCTCTATATTTATTTTTTTCATCCTTAATCTGTTTACATTGTTTGAGAACATCATTTAGTGATACAACCGCCTTTTGCAATTCAGTTACGCGTTCTTTAAAAAATTGATTAAAATTAACTATCTCAGATTTCCCACTTGCAAATAAAGAGAGCGCTTCACTATTTAATTTTTTTTGATAATATGATGCTCTATCAAAAAAATTAATAATTTCTGTTTTGGTATTTAATCTTTGTTGGTACTCATCCTCTAACCTATTTAATTCAGATCCCAATAACAACACTTTATTTAAAGATAAATGATCCTTATATGATTTTTCATATACTTGAATATCAAAATATAAGTTATTTAAAAGATTTGAATTTCTCTTTAAATTAATCAAGTAGGCAACCATATCATCAAAATTTGATACTTTTATACCTCCAACCTTAGAGATAACCATTCTTGCTTCTGAATTTGGATTATCTAAACTTATCTTTAAATCATTTTGGATCTTTTCAAATGGTTTGTGAGGAATATTTTTTGATAGTTCCGTTTTTAATTCACCATCGTATGATTTTACAGCCATTTGAAAAAAAGTACCATTTGCAAAGAGATTCTTACAATTGATTAAAGATTCATTAACTTTATCATTTAAAGAGATTGATGAATTCGAATTAAAATAATTGTTTATTGGTCCATTTTTATACTTCATTATCCTATCGTAGGCAGTATTAAGGTCATATTGTAAATTGTTTAATTCCTTATCAAATTCTATTTTTGATGATATGGCTAAACTTTGACGATCCAGATCACCAAGATTTTGTAATTTAGTTTGAAAGCCATTCACAGCACTCACAATTCCACGATATTTCATGAACTCTAGGATTTGTTTTTCTAGTATCACTGGGCTTGTTAATTCGGAACCATTTAGTCCCTCAACCATAAAATTATTTAATCTTAAATCAACAGCCCGGCTGACTGCACCGTTGGATTGAAGTGTTTTATTTAAACTAAATTGTTTTCCTTTACCTGTTAAAGAACTTTGAAAGTAAACCCGCAAGTTTGATTCCAATTCCTCTGTAGTTTTTGATATCCCGAATAATCCATATACATCCTTCAATACATGATCATACTCAGTTAGCGCAGCATTTATGGTTAAATCACCTGTATCTGATATCATACTTTTTGAAGCAACAATACGGGACCCATCAATTGTTAGGCCTGCCAACGTGAACATTGGCACTATCATAAGTACTAAGAAAATGGATATGGAACCCTTTTTATTTTCAATGAATTTTTGCAAATTTCCACCCCTATACTTTTACTTTGGAATTACTTTTGCAATTTCAGAAACATACTTTCTAAAATCCTCTCCAATTTTTGTTTTTTCTTTAAGAAAGATGATTGCATCAGATGCTAAATCTACATTTCTTACGTATTCAGTAGAATCCATTATCCTAGCAGTTCCTGTTACATGCATTAAACTTATCTTCGGTAACCCTAAGTAAACCATAAATCCAGGGGATTCTATTTGACTTCGAAAAGAAACGACAATCAATTGATTAGGAAAGCCATTTACACATTTGACTTCACTATCTATTTTTGGACCTGCTAGTAAAGCATTTTGATGGATTAATTCATTTAATTTCTTATTGATCATTTCTATATTTTCTATTTTGGATGTTAAATAACGATACGGACTGTAATTTGAAGAGGGTTTATCTTGAGGATAAGTTTGTGGTGTAGATTTAAAATCAATTTGATTTGAAATGTTTCCATCAAATTGGTTAAATACTGGGTTAATTTTGGATCTACTAATTGTTAAT
Source organism: Caryophanales bacterium (assembly GCA_029240105.1). Classification (GTDB taxonomy): domain Bacteria; phylum Bacillota; class Bacilli; order JARBTR01; family JARBTR01; genus JARBTR01. Next base: position 55,860 of record JARBTR010000009.1, read on the forward strand.
GCTATCCTTTGCGCATCAGATAGTAAGGATGATTTTTGAAGTTGATAAAAACTTGTAAGAATTAAAAATCCTATTACAAAAAAAACAATTGGAAAGATATACACCGCTTCGACAATAGTGACAGAACCTGAATCATCACTAAGTACCCCTTTTAAATATTTTATTATTTTCATTAGAGAGTTTCTGTTCGAGAATCAATTTTATCAAACAAATTACCAATTAGAGCGCTCAATCTGTCTTTGAAGATTAAAACTAATCCAATTACAATTACAATTATTAAGATCATTGCAACAACGTTTGTTTCTCCTCTTTCATCCTTAATAAGGGTTGAAAACCACTTCCTACTATTACAATAATTTTTAAATAAAAAATTTCGCATATTTATTACTCCTTTTATATTTAGAATAAATTTGTAAATATTGGGACCATTATCATTAATAAAATTCCAATAAACATAATTCCTATTGGAAACAAAAGTTTTTGCCCTGCAATCTCACTTTTTCTTTTTATTTCATGCCTCTTAAGTTCCCAGTTTTCAATTGTAAGAAGTTTCAGTGAGTTTGTTAATTCTGTACTTCCTTTTTGAATATTTTGCGTAACGATGGTAGCAAATTTTTTAATTTCTTTTAATGCACACCTTTTTGCAAAGTTTGATATAGCTTGTTGGTCTGAAAGACCATTTCTTATTTCTTCACTTGTAATTCGCATCTCTTGGTATAAAAGGCTATCACTTGAAAAGGCAACTTTTACCCAAGCTTCCCTAAGAACTAATCCAGCATTCAATAATAATGTAAGCTTAGATAGAACTTCAGGAAAAGAAGCTTTTAGATTATTTCTACGAGCATTTAGTTTTAGCTTTATATCGTACTGAATGTAAAAGGCCAGAGCAAAACCGGTTATTACACCTAAAAAAATAAACAAAATCTCGTCTGTAATACTTCCTAAAAACAAACCGATTAGTATTAGAGTAATTACATATGTAAATTGCGCCCCTAGTACAACAAGTTGATAAAACTTTGCTAAATCCTCTCCTTTCAACTCTACTAAACTACGATAAAAGCTTTTAAATTTTTCATTATTAATATCTAGTCTAAAAATCTCTATTAAACCAAACCCTATGAAATAGATCTGCGGAAAAAGGAATTCTTTTGGGTTAATGACATCTGTAATATGTTGAAACTTTCTATGAAATCTTAAATATAGAAGGACCCATAACAAATAACAAATGCTTCCAGCAGTCGCCATAAAATATTCAATTATGTGATTCATTTTTCACCTAAATCTTAATATCAATTATTTTTTTGCCAATCAAATAGGCTATTATAAATATGATAATTGCAATTATTTTTACAAAAATATTAATTGGTGAGTTATTCGTTATTGACTCGCTTCCCAATGTCCCAAGCATAGCCACTATAATAATAGGCATTACGAGCATTATATTTAGTTCGTTTTTCTTTTCAATTATTTTAGTTTCAATATCCATTTGGATTTCTACCTTATCACTTATAATTGATCGAGAATCCATAACTATTTTCTTTAAGTTCCCACCACTTCTATTACAAACAATAAAAGTATTCACAAAACTTTTTACATCATCTAAATGACTACGCTCAGCAAAATTAGTTAACAATTCTTCAATTGTAAAATTATTTTCTAATCCCATTAAAATTGTTTTGACTTCGTATACAATCAGAGCACCATCACCATATTGGTTCTTTAAGTCATTAAATGCATCCTTGAAGGCTCCCATCGTATTTCTTCCAACTGTATAGGAATTACTTAATGAGTCTAGTAAATCTGTAAATTGTATCAGAAGACTTTTACTTTGCTTTCTTAATAAATGATTCTGATAAAGAGGCAATGAAAAAAATCCAAAAAAAATTCCAAACATTCCATTAACTATAATAGATTGAAAAAAAACAAACAGAGGAAGGAAAGCTACCCCAAATCCAATCGTAAAACCAGCTATTTTTTCATTTCTGTTCAAATGATAATGTGAGTAATCTAGTTCCTTGCCAAACAAATTTCTTTTGAGTTCGTTATTTTTTGAATTATTAAAAATCACAATTAGTAGACCCCCAATTTAATCCAGCATTCTCCAACTTCGATTTATTAATCAGGTCATTTTTGGTCTGTTTGAGTTTTCCACAAACTTTATCCAGAGATGAAGATTGATCTTCTACAAATTCAAATAATTTATTCAGCACATATTTACCATCACTTATTCCAATTTCAGTAATTTCCAATGCTTTTCTTGATTTATCACGCAGTCTCGATAAATGAATAATAATATCAATAGCAGAGGCAATTTGCTGTCGAACTGCTTCAATGGGTAACCCCTCCATTCCCATTAAAACCATTGTCTCCAATCGACTCAACATATCTTTTGATGAATTCGCATGTCCCGTGCTAATACTTCCGTCATGGCCAGTATTCATAGCTTGTAGCATATCAATTGCTTCCTCTCCTCGAACTTCACCAACAATAATCCGTTCAGGTCTCATTCGTAATGAGGATTTTATTAAATCACGAATGGTAACTTTGCCAGTACCAGACGAATTTTCGTTTCTAGTTTCTAGTCTTACTAGATTTTTTAATTCTGTAATTTGCAATTCTGCTGAATCTTCAATAGTTATGATCCGTTCATCTTTTGGTATGAAGTTGGATAATGCATTTAAAAAAGTCGTTTTACCTGATCCAGTACCTCCACTAATAAAGATGTTGTACTTCGCCTTTACGATTTTCTCCAAAAAATCAGCAATCTCTTCCGTAATAGATCCGTATTTTATAAGCTGCGAAAATGTCATAGGTGTGTCAGAAAATTTTCGAACTGTCATAACTGGACCATTTAGTGCAATAGGAGGTAAAACAACATTTACACGTGAGCCATTAGGTAAGCGAGTATCTACGATTGGCTGTGATAGATTAACTTCCCTACCCGATCGTCCAACAACTTTTTGTATTGTATCTTCTAAGTTTTGAATAGATTCAAAACTTAGATCTAACTTCTCTAATTTTCCATTCTTTTCTACAAAAATAGCATCAGGACCATTAATCATTATTTCTGTAATCTCTTTATCTTTTAAGATTTCATCTAGCAAACCAAATCCACGAATCTGACTAAATATTCTATTTACTAAATCAATTTTTTGATTAATAGAGAGAAAAGAACTTTTTGTTTCATTGAAAACAATTTTTTCAATTTCTTCAAAGAGCTGATCATCTGAATAATTAGATAAATTTAATTTATCTAAAACAGATTTCTTTAAATTTGTTACCAACTTATATTGCTCACATTCATACATAAAATTCTCCTATGTATCACATTCGACTATACTTTTTATTTCCTTAGTAATTGATAAATATCGTGCAAGTTCATTAGATGAGTGGCATTTAAACATAGAAATTACTCCAAAATTATTTCGTGCCTCTTCCATTTCAAGTTTCCTTGATATGCCAGTTGAAAATTGGTTATACAGAATATGAACTTTAGAACTAATATCAATTTTTTCTCTTGCTGAAATTGTATTGATCATATGTATGAGTTTAGATACTTTAAAATTAGAAATCCATGTTCCCTTTGAAATTAAAATTATTCTATGTGAGAGGGTTGCTATACTTTGAAACGAGTTTGGAATTAATAAGTTTCCATCAATGACAATATAGTCAAATTGATTACTATAACAAATTTCACTAATCAATATTGAAAGATCACTTGAATTTAGTTCATATAAATCTAATGGTGAGGTGGTTTCATCTAGGAAAAAAACACCACTATCACATTTCACTGAGCTCTCAAGTTTAAATTGGAAATTGCCTCTTTTGTTCTTAATTGAAACAATTAGATCACTGAGGCATTGATTCCCTTCACTATTAAAGAATACAGTAGGAGTTCCAAATGGATCCAAATTTAGAAATAAAACTTTACTTCCTTTTTGGGCAATTGCGTAGCAAAAAGCTGCTGATATGGTTGACCCTCCAGCCCCGCTTCCTCCGGAAAGAAAAGTGAAAATTTTTGTTTTCGTAATCTGACTATTTGTTGATTTTACCTCATCCTGTTTTTTATCTGAGACTAGCTCTAAAATAAACTTATATATAAGTTCAACATTTTGGTAGCGTGAGATAGCTTTTACTCCATTTATTAAACTTATATCCTCGGAATCAACTAGAAATCCAATTGAGCAATTTAATAAGCTCATATTTATATCCTTATTGGTTTTTTCATCAATGAGAATTGCATCTAATTTTTCTGTTTTTTGAAAAGCATTTAGTAACTCAATAGTTGAGAATGAAATAAAATCCATTTTGCTTTGGTACTTTATATTTAATGTGTTGACAAGCCTTTTTAAGTAATTTTCATTTGAATCCAATATTGCGATTCTTAAACGATACATAGAAAACTCCCTTGAAATTTCATATTTTTTATAGAAATCTCTTAAATTGTAATTTAAACACGAATAGTAATATCACTTTTAGTTTTTTGGAGGAAATGAATATGGATTATTAATAATAGGTGGAATATCATTATGATAATTTGGCTACTTACCATTGATATAAAAGATTTATAAATTTCTGAAGCGAGAATTTTTAACAAAATGGGAATTGAGGCAACAATAGCAGTCATTAGATAAATTTGCATCGAGATTAGAGCTTTCTTTCTATATAATTCATCTCTTTTTTTTAATTCAAATGCTATATCCTTTAAGATTTGATTAAAAAGTTCATTGGCTCGCCCGCCATAGTAATATTGAATTTCTAATATTTGATGGAACACATTAATAGCGGGAAAATTATATTTTAGAAACTGATCGGACCTGATTTCTTGATATTTTTCTAAATGATCTATCAACAGAAGCACATCTTTTTTTATCTGGCCATCTAAAAGTTCAATTACTCCTTTTACAGAATAGATTACATTTTGACTAGTTTTTAATTTAAAAACAACACAACTAGCGTATTTATTTAGCTGATTTAGTTGCATTTGAAAATTTAAAGTTTTTCTGTTTTTCAAAATTATAGAGAAAAATAGTACTATCCCCCCAAATATTCCTAAAAGGATCGCACTTGTGACATTCTTAGATAAAAAGTATTGATAAAAAAAATTAAAAATAATTAATAAAATGAAAAATATTGTAATCTCAGCAATTGAAAACAATTCCCTTGTTACAGTGATCAACTTCACGAATTTGCTTTTCAACTTCTCACTCATTTCCTATGTATTATTGAACTAATTTTTCTATCAATTTCAAGGGCGTCTGAAGTAATAAATCCATGCATATAAAATCGCTTTGATTTAACTAATTGTTTAAAATCTTGCATACTTGATTTCAAAATAGTTATTGAATGGGGATATTTGATATCTAAAAGAGGGGCTGGTTCCTCATTTAGGTAAACATTATCGAAAACACTTCCAACTAAAAACTTTCCAAATATAAAAGGTATTGAATAAATAAGTGTAATGTCACTTAGGCCAAGTTTTCCGATAATATATTTATTCTCATATACAACCCCAGGTAAAAGTTCTGTTTTTGAAGAAATGGGAATGTAATATCGAGTTTTACAATCGGTATTGTCTAAAATGGAGTCATTCACAATATCTAAATCATTACCAGTAGTATTCTTAAAAACGATTTTAGCTTTGTTTTCAATTTCACCTTGAGTCAAGCTATTACTAGTAGAAAAAATAAATCCTGTTCGTTTTGTAATAAAGAAGGAATCTTTGAACGTTATAGCGATAGGGTATTCACCATTTGTTGAATCTAATGTAGAAAGAGACAGATTAATCGAGTATTTACCTAAGTTGTAACTGGTTCTATTTGAATAATATTCTTTTAAATTATCATCAATATCTGGAGGAAAAAAACATTTTAATCCATCATTAACTGAAAGTTTTTCTTCGAAATCATTGTTGTAGAATAATCTTTGATAATTAAGATCAATAGATAATTGAGTAGACAATTGAACAGGTAACCTATTTTGAAAAGTAAATCTTTCAAAATATTGTGTTTTATTATTTGTTCTAGCATTAATTTTTTCACCGATTAATAACTCAATCTTCCTTATATCATTTAAAAGTTGTATCTCTTCTCCAATTTTAGTAGAAATAAAAAGATCTTTAGAATAGGTAAAAACCTTTGCAAAATCCCATGAAGGTTCTCTTTTTAAAAATTTCCAGGTTACAACTTTTCCATCAATCACCAAGTCTGGTTGGTATGTATCATAATAATGATTGGTGTACTCATATGTGAAAAGAATTGTTACATACTTCGTTTTAATTTCTTTTGGATTAAGTACTAATTCTTTCATTTTATGTATAACACCATCTATTTGAATTGCCCAAACCGGATTTCTCATTGCAATATAAGTGCCACTAGGATTTAAATAATTTTTAACCTGTAAAATACTTTGTGAGTCTAGATTGTTTTTTGAAAGCCTCCAAGATAAATCTCCATCAACTTCTGCCTTTCCATCAATTAATCCAATACCTGAGGGGTCAGGTGGCAATTCTTCATAATAACGAGTTAAAATATTGTAGTTTGTTTTTAATAATTCATCTGTAGTGTTGGACCAATTAATAAGTTGACCCCCATTGTCAGTAGCATTCATAATTCCAGTTGAACCTGAAGAATACGATGTATAATATCTACCTGTTACAAATGATTTGCCTGGCTCAATTGTGGAAAAAACTGCATGTAAATATACATTTGATATCCCACTTACTAAATCGTTTATTCCAACTTTCTCTAATGCTTTTTTAATTGTTTGAGCAGGTATTTCAAAGTACGAAGTTGCGTATCCATTTCCAAGATCTATTTGTTTTTTTTCAACAAGGGGTAAAAACTCAGTACATGGTGGGGATTCAAGAGGAGCAAGGTTAGGGGATGAATTTTTTGAAACGATAAAGCCGACTGTCTTATATCTCCAGGTAGATGGTAAAGCAAGTTTTCCTGTAGTACTAAACTCAATGTTACCTGTAATTGAATTAAAACTAGCAATATTTTCTGAGGCAGATACTGGTTCAATCAAAGGCCCTAAAGCTAAAATAAAAAAAATAAACACGAGACAATTTACTTTGCCCATCATTCCCCTCCCGAACAAAATTTATAATGTAAACGTTTCTTAACTACCTACAGACATTGCTTCATTTAACTTTGAAGTTACTAAATCTTGAATTGTCTGCATGACATTCGGGAAAAGCACATTTCCTAAAACTGTTACAACTGCTACAAATAAAACTACTACAACTACCATATTGAACAATGCTCCCATTTTGGAATCCACAATTTTCACCTCCCTTCATAAAAACTAATGCCTACTAAATCGAAACTTACCAAAAGCACTTTGGTACTTTATGAATTAACTCTTCATTTGTAAGTCTTTGAATGGTTTCAGCTGAAAGTTTCCCCGTGCTTGAATTAACGATATATTTATTGGAATTTTGATTGTAATTACGACTACTTTGATAAATTGGTATTGCTAATGCACCTTTATCATTGAAATCAACAAATTCTACTATTTCTTTTATGAATCGCTTTATGCCTTGTTCTGTAAATACTGTTTGCATATGGATACCAAATCTTAATGCTGAAACAATATCTTTACCTAATAAAAGTTCATTCAATTTGTATCCCCTACAGATCATTCGAATTAAGCGAGAAGGGATTTGCTCAGCACTATTTGAATGAATGGTAGTTAAAATCGAATGGCCTGTTAGAGCCGATTCAAGCATTTCATAAGCTTCTAATCCCCTTGTTTCACTTACCAAAATCCAATCAGGATTATTTCGAAGTCCAGCCTTTATTAGTTCGTATTCAGTTATTGTATTTTCTCTATGATATTCTTTCAAAGTTTTCCAACTGTTTATATCTTTTTCCGGATATAGTGTTTTCAAATGTGAATCTCTTGTATCCTCAATCAATGTAATTTTTTGATGATTTGGTATAAAACCCACAAGTGTTTTTTGAAGTTCAGTTTTCCCTGAACCAGTAGAACCAGAAATTATAATATTGGTTTTTGCTTCAATCAAAACTTTTAATAATTGAGACACTTCTTCTGTTGATACATCTGAGGGATCTTTAAGTGCTAGACGAGGAGGTGAAAGTCTAATGGAAAATGAAATGCCCTTTTCAGATATAGAATCATGAATAGCATTTACACGAATATATGAGAGTTCTGTATCTAAAATGGGGTTTGTTGGAGTAAAATCTTTTCCCTGTATATCTGCAATACGTTTTATAAGTTGAAAGACATCCTTTGCATCAGGCTGCATTCCTGCCCTGAATCTTCCCTTTAAATTATGCTGAAGATTTAACGAACTTCCGTTAAAACTTATATCTGTAATTCCATTATCTGATAAAAATTCATTTAAAAAGGAATCCTTTAGAATCTTTAATTCAGGATTTACATCTGTTAGATCTTTCATAATATCTCCCCTAAATACTTGGCATGTGATTCGCTAGGTAATAGTAAAAAATGCTAGCTACAAATAAAAAGATAAAGATTAAGGCTATAAATATAGGAATGTTTGCATATTTCATCATACTATTTTCTTTAATGACACAAATCTCATTTACCATATTTTCATGCATATCTTGAACAATTGACGCTAACATTTGAAGTTCCTGTTTTTTTATTCCTTCATGATCAAATTCAAACAAAAACGACATGACTAAATGCGCTTCACTAGTTCCAATATAGTTAGCAAATTTTATATAGGGTGTACTTGAATCTATGTTTCTTTCTTCTATCTCTACTATTAAATTTTCTAATTCTTTTTTAAATGAGCCATTTTCTAAAAATACTGTAGTTGCTTGGAGTGTTTTTAGTACGGTTTCTTTAACTGTGAAAAGGGATATAAAAAGTTTTAAAAAGTTAGGAAAGAGATAATTTTTTAATATGTCATCATAGTTCTTTTGTTTAAGAAGAAATAAGTAAGGGAGTTTCCAACCAATGAAAAGAAAGATAGGGGAAAATATAATGAAGAATGGGTTATGAAAATAGTACAAGAAAGATAAAAAAAGAATGATACAGACAAATAACATTTTAAATCTTGAGTATAAAAAAGTAGTTTTAGAGATTTGAAAATATGCTAAATATGTTTCTAGATTTTTTTCAAATAGATGTGAAATTATGATTATTCACTCCTTCTTTTTTGTATAAGTACGGAATTTGATGATTTTAATTCAACTATATTTCCATATACATTTTTGAACTTATAGGAGTAAATTATGTAAATTGTATCACCTGGATTGCAAGCCCCAATCACCTCATTGTTATTAGCATCTTTAAAAGAGATAGTAAATCCTTTTTTCTCTAAAAATGATGTCTCAGCAATTACTTTATTTGTTGCCCCACCCTCTTGATTTGTTAACTTGTGAATTTCATTTGTAATTTTCATAAAATGATCAGATTGCAGATTTAAATACCACATATTCATACCAAATGGAATTATAAATACAAAAAATATAAATAGTCCAAATACAAATCCAAGTTTTTCACTCATCATGATCCCTTTTCAAAATTTGCCTTTGTTCACTAATGGACTCAACTTCTCCTTTATTATTTAGAAGTTCCACTTTAAATTGAATACCAACAATCTCGTTTTCATTTTCTGTACTCTTGTTATCACGATTTAAAAATACATAGGAAATCCTTATATCTTTTCCATGATTTTTTTGAACTTTGACAATCTCAAGTATTAGTTCATTTACAACGTCTTGTTTGCTTATGCTGTGCGAACCACCATTTCTTACGTCGCCAATATTTAAAGTTTTTAAAGCTACCTGCACATTCTGAATAGTATCGTTATTCATTTTTTGTTGGGAAAATAGTTTATTAGAATAAAATATCAACAGACCAATCGCACAAAAAACATATAGGAATTTAAACCATGAGAACATCTGAAACACTCGCTTTTGGAATTTTTGAGGAAAGTTTGTAGGGTATGTTGTGTAGAAAAAACCAGGAGAAAATTTAGAATAATGAATTTAGTATACTTTCAAAAAAACGTAAGTCAATGCGTTTTTACAACTTTGAATTATCATGAAAAATCATACAATTACTATTCTATAGACCATTAAATTATTTAGCAGCTGCATAGATGCTTTAAAAATAGGTACAAACTGATCAACAAAGTTTAATGTTTTTATTGAAACTAATACGTTTCATATAAGGAAAAATATAGAAATACTATTAACTGTCGTTTAATATAAGATATAATATCTATTATTTAAATTAGTTATGTGAAAAAAAAGTTTAAGAGATTAATAAATTTTGTTAATTTGAAAATATGCACAATCAGATTAGATAGGTTTTTATGTAATAGATCAATGAAACTTTATAAATAAAGTATTCTAAAAATCACACCAATTAATTATTTTGTAAAAGGAGATGTCGTTTTGAGTAAATTAAAAGTCTTTTTCATAACAATCACAATGACATTACTATTTTGCACTTTAGTTGGATGGCAATATAGTAAGGTAGTTCAGGTTGAAGGAATAGAAAAATCGAATTATAAAATAGATGTGAATTGGGAAGAGGCTAAAGAACAAACATCCAAAATATCAATAAAAATAAAAAATTATGCTAGCTACCTTTCAACTAGTCTTCTATCGGGCGTTGATGAAATTTTTTCAAATCGTGACAAACAAAAAGGGATGCAAGGTGAACAACCAATTACTGATACTGATCCTAAAGCCATGACATCCGCTAACAATTCAACTAACTCTGTAGCTTTAGAAGGAAAGTTTCTTGATGTACCAATCGTTTCACAATTACCAGAACTTCCTTCAGGTTGTGAAATAACTGCTGTTGCAATGATGTTGCAATATTCGGGTGCTACTGTAAATAAAATAACTTTAGCAAATGAAATGCCAAAACATACATCAAATCCCAATCTAGGGTATGTTGGAGATCCCTTTAAAACTTCTGGATATACAATAAATCCTTCAGCACTTGTGGAGTTAACGAAGAAATATGCTGGTAGTGCAGTTGATTTAACTGGTTCTGACACTTCAATTTTAGAAAATTACTTACAGTCTAATAAACCTGTTGTAGTTTGGTTACAGAGTCATGGTTACACCGTACATGCAGTTACACTTTGTGGATATAATGATAAAAACTTCTACTACAATGACCCTTTAACCGGTTGGAAGAGAGTAGCTATCGATAAGGAAACCTTTCAAGCTAAATGGAAAGCGAAAAACCGAATGGCTTTAAGTTATTAGAAATTATAGTGTTAAAACGAACGATTAATTAAAAAAGAGACATTTGAAATGTCTCTTTTTCTATGTCTGCAAATATTATCAAATTCCATTGATTTTATTAATTTGATTGAAATTTTCTATTATTTTTAGGGATTGATGAATAAAACTACTACGTACTTGTTTATTGGTTGTATCATTGTAACGAATATTTTCAAAATCCTTTAACCAATCTTCTGGTATTTGAAATGGCAATGTGCTTGCCCACTTTCGTATGCTTTGGTTTTCTTCCTTCGGAGCACCACTTTCAGTAGCATGGATAAAAATTTTATTAACAAGTTTATCTATTTCATCGGAGTACTCAATAGGCTCCAAATCTGACGGGATGCTTGGTTCCTCTATCCAATTTACACTAACTTCATTTTTGGGAGAAGATTGTAATTTAATTTTTCTGAGTGATTTTACAAGTCTATAACTACCATATGAAATTACTATTACGAGTAAGAGTATAAGGATTTTATTTTGTGTATCCCATAATTGCTGAAGAGTATAGGCATTTTTAGGTAGTACTTTACCCACCTGATCCAATACGATGTCAGGCTCATTATTCTCGGGTATTAATTGCTTTGTTGACATTTTATTCTCAATTAGTTCCGCAATTAATTGATAAAGAGGGCCAATGAGCCAGCCAATCCCCAATGTTACAAGTGATACGAACCAAGTAAATAGATTTCGAAAAAGCGGAAGAATATAAGAGGTTAATAGGAAAATTCCACCCATTGTAAAGACAGCAACTGATACGACACTTACAAATTTATTAATAGTTGTTTTAGAGTAAGAAGATATAATTGCAATTCCAATTCGAATAATGAGTAACACCCATAGAAGTAGATAAAGCGGCTGAAAAACGGCTATGCTTTGGCTTGTGAATTTTAAATATAGAACCATACACAAACAAAACAAATGCAAAACAAAAATGTTTGCTATTGTAACAATTTGCTTTTTGTTAGACAGAAAAAAACAAATCGCAACTGTTAATGATATGGTATAAATCGAGAATGGTTTGGTAGCCATCATCAAAACGATTATAAAAGCAATGGCTGTTAACTTGATTTTCTCATTAGGAATCAATCTGATAGCGAAAAATAGACTGATACAAAAAGACCACCAAATGATCATAAACGGGATCGAATGGTGCGGGTTTATAAGATGAGAAATGAGATAAAAACAACTGAGAACGATCACAATATCCATTAAATAAATGAATGAAATTTTTTTCAAAATCCCCATAAAAACCTCGTTTACTAATTTTCAATTAGTTGATAAATTCAACCTTACTAAGGGGTACTATTTTCTTATATATGCTTTCAATTTTCGGACCTTTATTCCCTATGTGATACCAATTGGAAACAAGATATTGATATCGTGACTCAACCGCTAACACCTTCGGAAAATCAACTATATAAGGAGAATTCGGAATCGTTGCAATTAAAGCTAAAGCCTTCTCTTTGTGATCTTCTCCATTACCAATTTCCAAATGATAAAATCTAGAGTTTTGGGATTGTGCATTAATAGCAAACCCATATGGGATTTCTACTTTCTCCGCTTCAACAACCCAGTTCGTCAGCATCTCCAAGTACTCCTCCATTTTCTTGCTATAACCGAATCCTTTACTTATATCAATTAAAAAAAATTGCGCGTTATTCACTGAGGAATCATATGTTTTCGCCTGCATTTTGTTGAGTTTCGCTGTAGCGTTCCAATCAATATCACGTATAGAATGGGAACTCATATAATCTTGGTGACCTACTACGGACATTCTGTCTTGCAATAATCCATACGGAGCAGATCCGGAACCATAATTGGTTGTCATTTGAGCATTTGGCCTATTAAATCTTCTTATTTTAGGATAAATAAAATAGGTTTCAGGGACATGTTTTTGATATTCATAACTTCGTTTTTCTAAACCAAAAAAACTAGTTATGTGAATCGTTAGTTCTTCAACAGAGACACTTCCTCTTTTCGTCGCTACCATAGGGATTTTTATTTCATTCACTCCAGGGCGCAGAACACCCGTCTGGTAATGCATATCTGTCTCGATAATTGTAGAACCACTTTCCATTGGCAGCGAAATGTTATCGTTAAAAATTATCCTTAAATCAAAGTTTATTTTAAAATTCGCCTCATTTTTGATATGCAATAGAAATGGAAACTCATCATTAATTTGATAATATCGTTTCTTTTTCATTTCTGATTGAATCGTTATCGATGAGGTCATGTAGGCAAACATTTTATCATTCAAAAAGCTGAGGAATAGAATGCATAACGACATAGCACTAAGCAGAAATTGATTCGAAAGGAACGCCAAAATGCTAGCAAAAAGAAAAAAAGGGAATAAAGTATTTTGAGTTAAATTAGCGCTTGATTGTTTCCAAGTACGTTTATTCTGGTTCATTGAAAACCACTTTTGCAGAAAACGGTTACTGAAAATCCTTTTATGTATTACCTCGAATCTGGAAGAACATTTTTGCATTACCTTATTACTAACAAACCATTCTGAATTTTTAATTATTAGAAAAAATTGGGACAGGCGTTTCATTTAAAATCTCCTTTATAACCTCTGCTGAAGTTGTATAGAGTAAGACTTCTGGACTAATGGCAACACGATGGTTCAGAACGAATGGACATACCTTTATAATGTCATCAGGTGTCACATAGGTACGATTTTGAAAATAAGCCCAACCTTTAACAACTTTAACCAAGTCAAGTAACGCTCTTGTACTAATGGCAACTTTTACCGACTCATGATTTCGAATCTTTGATACAATCTCAAGTATGTAGTCGAGCAGTGAGTCGTCCAATTTAACTTGGTCAATTTCCTGCTGAATTTCACTGATTAGCACCTTACTAATGTGTGGTGCTTGAAAACTCGTTGATTTTCTATCAAGAAGAACAATTTTCTTCTCAATGTTAATTGGCAAGTAGGAAAACGGAATTTTAATCATAAATCGATCTAGCTGTGCTGCTGGTAAAGGAAACGTACCTTGAAGTGATTCAACAGGGTTTTGTGTTGCAATAACAAAAAAGTGCTCTCCTAGTGATATTTGTTCACCATCTATCGTCACTTGTGTTTCGCCCATAGCTTCTAACAAACAAGATTGTGTTCGTGGATTCGCACGATTAATTTCATCCATCAAAAGTATATCTGTATAAATAGGACCAATTTTTAATTCAAAATCCGTTTTCACTGGATTATAAAATTTAAGACCAAGAACATCGGAAGGAATCAAATCCGGTGTACACTGAACTCGCTTGTAAGTAAGGTCTAAAGCTTGGCTGAATGATTTAGCCAACATGGTTTTTCCGCATCCAGGAACACTTTCAAGCAAAACATGACCTTTCTGTAAAAAACTAATAAGAAGGAGATCTATTTCTAAATCTCTGCCAACATTATTTAATAACAATTGTTTTCTTAAGCTTTTCAATTCTTCAAACATATGTATCCCTCGTCTATTTTGGTTTTTTAAATCTAAAATGTTTTTTCAATAGTAGTAAGAAAAACATTAGAAAGCAATAAATTAGCCCTTAAGGAAAATATTGGTTAATTATCTTTTATTATCATAACAATAATTGTATGAATGTGGTCAATTAATTTGATAACTGTCAGTTGTTTTTTAAATGCTGATCCTTACTTTGTTATAAAGCAATAGTATAGAAAAAACCCTACTGAACTAAGGATATCAATTCAGTAGGGCTGATTTTATTCTATTTTCCATATTGATCTAAACTTTTAAATATATAGCCTTGTGCTTTTAGATCCGTAATGATTTTATCTAGTGCTTCTGCATTATCTTTGGAAACTGCATGTAGTAAAATTATTGCCCCCGGATGTATTTGCGGCATGACGGTATCATAGGCATGTTGCGAGCCTTTTTGCTCGGTTGTGACCCAATCTTTATAGGCAACAGACCAAAAAACTGTTTGATACCCCATTTTATTTGCGATATCAAGTGATAGTTCTGAGAAAGCTCCAGTTGGTGGGCGCATGTAGCGTATTTCCTTTTGACCAATGACCTTCGCTAATTCATTTTTGACATAGTCGAGTTCTGTTTTAACATCTTCTACTGAGATATCTGACAAATTGTAATGATGCCATGTATGGTTTGCAATGATATGGCCTTCTTGATCCATTCGCTTAACTAAAGTAGCGTTGTTTGTGACATATGTGCCCGTCACAAAAAAGGCTGCTGGAACTTGGTGATTTTTCAATACATCTAGAATGGCTGGCGTAAACCCATTTTCATATCCCTCGTCAAAAGTGAGATACAATGAATTACCACCTGATTTGTCTAGGTAAATACCATTAAATCTACGTAGTATTGATTTGTAATTTTCGTTAACACCTGGAGGGTTTCCATTCGCGCTTATTTTATATCCCCAATTTAGCCGTTTTGAAGAGACCGGCTGTGAATCTGTTGGGGCTGGAGTTGTCACAACAGGTGGCGGAACTTGCTTTACCTCAGGTGCCAATGATTTTTTTGCAGCTTTCATGATAACTTGTTCTTCTTTATCTTGTATTTTGTAATTTTTTATTTCTTCTTTGCTTAATAAAGGTGGTGGTTCTATAGTTTTTTTAGTAGTAGTTGGTTTACTTTTTGCAGCATTCAAGTATACAAATGCAAATGAAGCGATTATAAAAGCGAGAGCCATAATACTTATAGTCACTTTTTTCCCCATAAAAGTTAACCTCGTTTGAACCGGATTTTTGAAGTGGTTACTACTACAAATGATACCATATCTCAATTCGTTACAACTAAAAATTGACAAATTGTGCGGTTTTTTGACAAACATGTTTGGCAAGCGAATAAGTACCTATAAATTCATGAGATCTAATTAAAGGACCAAACTGGATTTAGTAAATATATGTTAGAGCTGGCCATTGAATTATCAATAATGTAAACAAACGTACAATTTTAATTTAAAAAAGAAATTCTGCAACATAGCAGAATTTCTTTTTCTTATATAATTTTTATTTTACTCCGGGTACTTCTGCTTGAACGCTAACTTGCCAACCAATGCCGAATTTATCTGTTACAGCGCCATAGCAAGGGCTCCAAAACGTTGATTGAAGAGGCATGGTTACAGTTCCGCCTTTGGATAACTTTTCAAAAAGTTCTCTAGCCTTTGATTCAACTATATCACTAATTGCAATCGAGATTTTATCACATTTTTCTTCAAAAGGATGTCCTGGCATAGTATCTGAGAAATAAATGATAGAATCTCCAATTTGTAATTCAGCATGCAGGATACGGTCTTTAATTTCTTCTGGCATTTCAAACCCAGGTTCATTTGTTTCACCAAATGTCATAAGTCCTTTTGATTCCGCTTGAAAAACTTCCTTGTAAAATTCATAGGCTTCTCTAGTATTACCATTAAATACAAAATAGGATATTAACTTCATTTTTGCCCTCCAAAGTTTTAAACTTTTAAGCATTTTAACTCTATCTTATCATTTCTAGAAACTTCGACTTCAATTCTCTTTTCGTGCATAAAATTCCTTATTTTCCACAAAGTAAATGCATAAGGCTTTCAGCACAAAGTTTCCTAAATAGGCTGAAAATTGCATGTTGCGCAAGCTCATGCATGACCTGAATTTTAAAATGAAAAGCTTACATAACCCACATTAAAGAAGGTGAGATCATGACTACTAATTCAAACAGAAACAAGCTTCTTGTCCCAGGCGTTGAAAAAATGCTTACTCAATTTAAAGAAGAAATTGCATCAGAATTTGGGATTGCACTTGGTGCACATACTTCTTCATATGAGAACGGATCAGTTGGTGGCGAAGTAACAAAACGCCTCGTTCGACAAGCACAGCAAGATTTAAGCCAAAAAACAGGTGATAAATGACCTGATAGTGACTGATAAAAAGAATAGCCCACTATTCAAACTTAAACCCGGCCAGGTTGGTCGGGTTTCTGCTTTTTACTGTCTACATTTTAAGAAACAGTTAAGATGCTAAAAATACCGTTAATAACGGTATCGATTTAATGTAAATAGCCTTTATTTTTAAATGTTTATTTTACTGTTCTTTAATTCCTTTAATTCATCCCGTATTTCTTTTAAATATTCATTTCTTTGTTTCATTGACTTTATAGTAGTTATAACGAAATATACGCCTAAAAAAACAATGCCGAGTAAAAATAAGAAATATAATATTGGAAATATTTGAAAAAGACCAACCATATGCATGTTTCTCCCCTAGAAAAAATTTAATAACAACATTTTAACATATTATTCCAGTTAATCTGTTTTTTAAATTTCGTGGTAAATCAACAAACTCTACAAAAAAAGTACATAAGAATGCTAAAAAGAATGTGAATCCGCTTCAACCGGCCTTTTAAACTTTAATTTATGTGTTGAGAGCTAAACTACATTTTTTGTTCGCTTTTTCCCCTTCTTTCACTATGGTATACTGTTTTCTCTAATAAACAGGTGTTTACAAGGGGGTATCACAATGCAGCAAGAGTACATAGAGATTATTGGGGCAAGGGAAAATAACCTCAAAGGGGTAAGTTTACAGATTCCGAAACGAAAAATTACCATTTTCACGGGTGTTTCTGGCTCAGGTAAGTCTTCCATTGTATTTGAAACAATTGCACAAGAAGCGAACCGACAATTGAACGAAACCTTTTCGAATTTCATTCGAGGGTTTTTGCCGAAATATAGCCGTCCCGATGTAGAAGATATTCGTAATCTTTCAACTGCAATTGTGATAGACCAGAAACGAATCGGCGGGAATGTCCGTTCAACTTTAGGAACAATTACAGATATAGCGCCTATTCTACGCGTTTTGTTTTCAAGAATTGGACAGCCTCATATTGGGCCAGCCTACTATTTTTCCTTTAACGATCCAAATGGCATGTGCCCAGAGTGTGAAGGAATTGGGAGAATAGTCACGCTAGATGTGGAAAAGGCACTCGATATAGACAAATCCTTGAATGGTGGGGCTATTTTGCTACCAGGTTATAAACCCGGTTCATGGCAATTGAAGATGTACACCGGTACAGGTTTTTTTGATAATGATAAAAAAATTAAAGATTATTCTCCTGAAGCATACAATAAGTTGCTATATGCTACACCTGAGAAAATCGCTGTTAATTTGATGGATGGTGAAATGAATGCTACTTATGAAGGGCTTGTTGTAAGGTTCATTCGTCAAAATATCAAAACTGATAGAGAGAAATCGCAGTCTTCCATGGAGAAACTTGCAGCTTATACCACTACTCAAGTTTGTACTTGTTGCCATGGCAAGCGATACAATGATCGTATTTTAGAAGCGAAAATTCTTGGTAAAAACATCGCTGAAATGACAGCCTTGCAGATTGATGAACTTGTTGAAATGTTAAAACAAGTGGATGAACCTATTGCAGTACCAATCATCGAGAGCCTCTGTGAGCGTTTAAATGGCTTAATTGATATTGGTTTAGATTATGTTAGTTTAGATCGCGAAACATCTACTCTATCTGGGGGAGAATCTCAACGTGTAAAAATGGTCAAACACCTAAACAATAGTTTGACTGATTTGCTCTATATCTTTGATGAACCAAGCATCGGCTTACATCCAAGAGACGT
Source organism: Caryophanales bacterium (assembly GCA_029240105.1). Taxonomy (GTDB): domain Bacteria; phylum Bacillota; class Bacilli; order JARBTR01; family JARBTR01; genus JARBTR01. The sequence continues at coordinate 74,699 of JARBTR010000009.1, forward strand.
TCACCGCTTGAATGATTTGTTGGTAAAACTTCGTGATAAAGGGAATACAGTAATTGTTGTTGAACATGATCCTGATGTCATTAAAATTGCTGATCAAATCGTTGATGTTGGGCCGAAAGCAGGAGAAAATGGTGGAACGATTACCTTCACCGGCAGTTATGTAGATCTAACTAAATCCGATACTTTAACAGGGACTCACATTGGCAGAAGTCTTACGGTAAATGAAGTTCCCCGTAAGGCATCAACATTTTTCGAGACAAAAAGAAGTAATTTACATAATTTAAAGAATGAATCACTTCGGATTCCAAAAGGCATTTTCACAGTGGTGACTGGAGTTGCTGGTTCCGGGAAAAGTACATTGGTGAATAAAGTGTTTGCGAAAGAATATCCTGAGGCAATTATCATTGACCAAAGTGCAGTTAGTGCCAACCGTCGCTCAAATCCTGCCACCTATACTGGAATTATGGATCTCATTCGAGGACTATTCGCTGATGCCAACAGGGTTAGTGCTGGGTTATTCAGTTACAACTCAGAAGGCGCTTGTGAAAAATGCAACGGGGTTGGATATATAGAAACCGATCTTTCATTTATGGATGCAATCCAGACTGAGTGCAGCGAATGTGGCGGCACTCGTTATAAAAAGGAAGTGCTGGCTTACACTCTGAATGGGAAAACAATTGTCGATGTAATGGGTATGACTATTTCTGAAGCAAACGACTTCTTCACCGACAAATCGATTGCTAGTAAACTTAAGAACATCTATACAGTCGGGTTGCATTATATGACACTGGGGCAACCCCTCAATACCCTTTCTGGTGGGGAATGTCAGCGTTTGAAATTAGCGAAAGAGTTGACGAAGAAAGGCAATATCTACATCATGGATGAGCCGACAACCGGCTTACACATGTCTGATATCACGAATATCCTCTCTTTAATCAATCAACTCGTTGAAAAAGGAAATACTGTCATTGTGATTGAGCATAATCTTGATGTCATACGTAGTGCCGACTGGATTGTAGATTTAGGCCCAGATGGTGGTAGCAAAGGTGGACAAGTTCTCTTCGAAGGACCGCCTCTTGATTTGAAAAATTGCCAACCTTCGATAACGGCCAAATATATTTAAAATATCTAATTAATGTAGTAAGTAAATAATAATCATAAAAATAACGCATTGCTTGCTTAAAAATAGCTACAATGCGTTTTACTGTTTATATAAACATCTAAATAAATAGGTTCTTTCAAAGTCTTACAAAATAAAAATTTTATTTTATAAATTATGTTGAAAATCTATTTAATTGAGAAAAAGGATTCTAACTGATTTTGAGCTTCTCCAACAAGATTATTAAATTTCTCTTTTACATAGAATTGAGCTAAATCTCCAAAGTTTTTAATGATATCCTCTCTCGTATAATGAGCGAACTCCTGATATTTAGTTTCATCTAGTCCCGAAGCACCCATCGTATCTCGTACCATAAATTGAATTTCCTCTGCATTTCCAATAAAAGCAAAGAGCATAGCTGCATAAGATTCCAGTTCTTTTTGACTAAATGAAATACTCTTAATGACTCCGTCTGCTTTTGGCTCATAGAAAATTTTCAAACCATTTGTACCATCCGATTGAATGGAAAAATATTGTTGTTTGAAATCTGGATTGATTTCTGGCAAAGCATTCACTATTGCAGCAACTTTGTTGTTATCACCAATGTAATCCGTTTTGTTGTTCAACATTTGTGTATAACTATCAACATCATTGGTTTCCAGCAGTTTTGTGTATCCATCTAATTCTTCTTTTGATGGTGCACAACCTGCTAAACCTAAAATACCTGTACACAAAATAATGCTTACAACGATCAATTTTTTCATCAAGAAAATCACGCTCCACTATAATAGTATCACTATGCTTACATAAAAATAAACCTACACAAAGTGTAGGTTTAGAAAAATTTTATCGATGGTCATCCATTGGATTATATAACTCAACATCCGGATTCTTTTCCATAAACCAACGCATTGCATATTCGTTTTCAAATAGGAAAACGTAGTTTCCAAAACGATCTTTTGCAAGCATAGAGCGCTGTGAATTTAACTTCTCATCTACTGAATCGCCTTTTACCCAGCGTGTTGTTTTGCTACCAATGTGGTCCAAAATAACTTCCGTATTGTATTCATTTCGCATACGGTGTTCGAAAACCTCAAACTGCAATTGTCCAACGGCTCCCAAAACATACGTTTCAAAACCAACAGTTTGGAACAACTGAATTGCTCCCTCTTGTACCAATTGGTGAATACCTTTTTGGAAATGTTTTTGTTTGAGCACATTCTTAGCACTAACGCGAACAAAAAGCTCTGGTGTAAACTGTGGCAATCTATCGAATTCAAATAATTGTTTTCCTGATGTGAATGTATCTCCGATTTGATATGTTCCTGTATCGTAAAATCCAATGATGTCTCCAGCAACCGCTTCATTAACCGTTTCACGTTCTTCAGCTAAGAACTGAGTAGATTGAGTCACTTTAAATTGTTTTCCTGTACGAGACAATTTCATGTTCATCCCACGCTCGAATTTTCCAGAACAAATTCGTACAAAAGCGATTCGGTCGCGGTGCTTTGGATCCATGTTGGCTTGAATTTTAAAAATAAAGCCTGTGAAATCTTCTGAAGTCGGAACGATTTCACCAATAGACGAATCACGCGGTTGTGGTGCTGGTGCAAATTTCAGATATGTGCAATTCGTTCTTCAGAAAATTCGTTACCTGCTTCATTGACAAGCTCGATTTCTTCTAACATTTGTGTATAGTAAGTTGAATTCGTAACTTCATGAGGAACGGCTAGCTGGCCATTCTCATCTAGTGGCAAGAAACGATCCTCACCATCTCCTTTGAACATTTCAATGCGGTTGTTGAAACGGTCATAGATTCCAAAGAAATCTTTCCCCATCCCTATTGGCCAGTTCATTGGATAAGACTCTATACCAAGTACCCGCTCTAACTCAGCCAGCAATTCTAGTGGTTCTTTCCCTTGACGGTCCATTTTATTAATGAAAGTAAAAATTGGAATTCCGCGCATACGACAAACTTTGAATAGTTTGATCGTTTGATCTTCGATACCCTTTGCTGAGTCGACAATCATCACGGCGCTATCTACCGCAGTTAATGTACGATACGTATCTTCAGAAAAATCTTGGTGTCCAGGTGTATCCAGGATGTTGATGCGGAAACCGTCATAATCAAACTGCATAACAGATGAAGTTACAGAGATTCCACGTTGTTTCTCAATTTCCATCCAGTCTGAAGTTGCATATTTTCCAGTTTTTCTTGCCTTTACTGTACCTGCATCACGGATAGCTCCTCCAAATAGAAGTAACTTCTCCGTAAGTGTTGTTTTCCCTGCGTCCGGGTGTGAAATAATTGCAAATGTACGACGCGATTGTATATCTTCGATAAGTGAAACCATATGATTTAACCTTGCCTTTTCTTATTGGTAAAAAATCCTTTGAAATAATATACGTTTACATATTTTATGTCAACTCTTCCTAATTTCATTGCTTTATTAAAGTCTTTCAAATGTTAAAAATTTAATATGGATAGTTTATCATAAATGGCAATGTAATTTCTCAACAATTCTATTTTGCACAATGGATTTTCGTTATAATAAAAAGAATTCAATATAATTTACTGACATGCGAAAGGAAAGGTACTCAAACGATGAAAATTTACACGAAGGCTGGAGACAGTGGTCAGACAACATTTGGTGGTTGTGAAATGAATAAAAACAATCCCACGGCAGAAGCCATTGGTACCATTGATGAATTGAATAGCCAACTAGGAGTCACACGTTATCATATTTTGAATAATGAGCTACAGAATCTTCTTTTAAAAATACAAAATGATCTTTTTGTTATAGGGGCAGTCATTCATGGTGCAAAAAATCAAAAAATCACTGAAACACATATTCAACTTTTAGAGGCATTGAAAGAGAATCATGCTAGTCAAGTTGGAGAAACACCCATTGTTTTTTAAGTATCTTCATTGTTAATTATGATGTTTTACATGAATCATTTTTTTGGCTAGGTTCTTATAAAGGGGAGATAATTTTATGGGTTCTAATTGTCGTCATTTGCCGGAGAATAGTTTCAAGAAAAATCTTGTTTGCAAAAAATGTGGTAAAAAGATTACTTACAAAATGCCTACTTATATTTTTTATATCTTGGGTTTTTGTTTAGGTGAATTTTTAGATTTTTATTTGAGTAAATATGTATTTGCTGCGCCAATTATTTTTTTTATTTATTTGTTCGCTTTAATTATGGGTATTTGTTTAATTCAGTGGGTTATAAATCCGTTAATAGGCTACAAAGAGTTTTATCCATTTAGGGATGTTTAATAACCTTTTTTATAAAAAAGACAACGTAAGAAAACAATGATTTGGTGGAGACAGTTGAATTTTAAAGAAAGAGCCTATAAATAAATTTAGATTTTCCTTTGAGAATAAACAATTTAAAACTAACTGAATAAAAAGTTAATATCATTAATTATTGTACTTAACGGAGTGATTATTTCATTTCCGTTTTTTTCATGCATGCAGTTAAAGAAATGGCAACTTTTATAACTTTCTTGTCTTTAATAAAATATCTTATGAATTCCAGAGTTTTTTCATAATAAAATGTATCTATGCAGTTCCGCTTATTTTTATTTAAATGAACACAAAAATTTTCCGTTTAATGGTAGAATTATTTTTTAGGGAGTCGAAATACTTTTTTAAAGGTTGGATGCTTTAATCCAATACAGGGGGTTTAATGAAATTATTTTTATCATTACACAGAAATATACAAATTCGAGTCGTATCTACATTTCTAGCTAGAGTTGTAGGCGGAATGATTTTTCCGTTTATGACAATCTATTTCGCAGATAGACTTGGCGCAAAACTTACAGGAATTTTAATCCTATTTAATGTTATTTTAGGAGTTTTTATGAGTTTCTATGGTGGTTATATTGCCGATACAATCGGTAGAAAGCGCGCCATGGTTATCGGACAGTTCTTGACAGCTGTCTCTTTTGGATTTATGACGTTGGCAAACTCCCCTTGGTGGGACTCCGTTTGGTTAACATTCTTTATGTTCGTTATTAATAATCTTGCGGGTGGTTTGATGGGACCAGCTGGAGATGCTATGTTAATCGATGTCAGTACACCTGATACTAGAAGTTTTATCTATAGTGTCAATTATTGGTCGATTAACGCTGGATTTGTTGTTGCAAGTGCTATCGGACCTTTCCTATATAAGTCTCATCGCTTTGGTTTATATGTTGCTTTAACAGCTGTATCCATTTTCAACCTTTTCTTAATTGTAAAATATGTCATTGAAACGTATGTTCCAATTAAACGGAATGAGGAAATACATATATTACGAGATGTTTTCAACAAATATAAAATTGTGTTTTTCGATAAAGCATATATGTACTTAACACTTGCGGGGATTTTCGTGATGGCGCTAGAAAATCAACGAAGTAATTATATTTCGGTTCATGTTAAAAGTACTTTCGAGACCATTTCCATGAACTTTCCATCCTTCCATTTAAGTTCACCATTTGTAACAATGGAAAAAGTAAATTTTGATGGAATAAACATGGTTGGAGTTCTTGGAATTGAAAACGGTTTAATCATTGTTTTACTAACAATCGCAATTGCTCAAATGGTCCGAACTATGAAACAAAAACCAACACTTTACTTTGGAATTGCGACGCAGGCAATTGGGTTTGCAATGATGGGCTTTTCTACATCCTTTTGGCCACTAATGGTTTTTGGTTTTATTCAAACAGTTGGTGAGATGTTCTATGTGCCAGTTCGTCAATCCTATCAAGCAGCTATGATGGATGAAAATGCACGAGGAGCTTATAGCGCATTCAATGGACTTCTGTTTCAAGTAGCAAAAATGATTGGCGCAATAAGTATTACCTTAAGCGTATACATAGGCAGGTTCGGTATGCTCATCTTGATGCTCTCCTTTGGGGTTTTGGGATATATTCTTCATGAAATTGCCTTTAAGATTTATTCAAAGAAGAAAGTATTAGATATCGATTAGATTATGTTTGTAAAAATTCAGCCCTCTCATTCTAGATGGCTGAATTTTTATTGCACCAAACTAAACTGTTTAAGTAATTTTTATATAGGAATTACATTCAATTGGAGGGGAATAAAATTAAAGTTCTTTTTATATGTAGTAGAAATAAGTGGCGTAGTTTAACAGCCGAAAAAATTTTTCAAACAAAACCCGGGTTTGATGTACGTTCTGCTGGAACTGAAAATGGTGCTCGCATTAAAGTCTCAGATGGACATATTGGTTGGGCGGATATTATTTTCGTGATGGAAAAAAACATCTGCACCGTATTAAAGAAAAGTTTGGATATCTTATGTATGAAAAAAAAGTAATCAATTTAGATATTCCCGATGAATATGAATTTATGGACGAAGAATTAATTAGTATCTTAGAAAATCGAGTGGCCGATTTCTTAAATGAATCTTTGTTATAAGTTCGACTTTTTTAATAAATTTGAAACATTTACTTACACTATTCGTATAAACTTGTATCAAAATTGGCTATTTGGCCATTAAATGGAGGAAATACAAATGATTATTTCTACAACATCAACTTTACAAAACGCAGAAATCGAAGAGTACTTAGGAGTAGTAACTGGCGAAGCCATTATGGGTGCAAACATTGTTCGTGATATCTTTGCAGGCATTACGGATATTATTGGTGGACGAAGTGGCGCATACGAACAAAAATTGGGTCAAGGTCGTCAAATTGCTATTAGCGAAATGACTGATCAAGCAAGAAGACTTGGAGCTGATGCCATTATAGGTGTTGACTTAGATTTCGAAACTGTTCAACAAGGCATGCTAATGTGTGTTGCAACTGGTACAGCAGTTAAATTAAAGCGATAAGATTAAGGCTTCAAACAGATTAAAAAAACTGTTTGAAGCCTGTTTATTAAAGTTATAAAAGTAATTTTAGAAATGTTCGTATTACCAAATTCGTTTGCCAAGAATAATGAGGTCACGTTCAACCCCATCTAATTCGGCGATTTTAGGCATTTCAGCCCATTTTTCAAATCCGAATTTATTGAATAATTTCAAACTTGGTTCATTATGACCAAATATGTAACCAAGTAAAGTACGAATACCTAGATCCTTACACCTTGTCATTGCTGTTTCAAGTAAATAACGACCTAAACCCTTTGAACGAAAATCTTCATGAATGTAGATGCTAATTTCAGCAGTTTGATCATATGCTGGTCTTGTCTTAAATGGTTCAAAACTGATCCAACCACAGATTTGGTTATCCCATTCAGCTACCCAAATCGGGCGATGGTTCGATGTATGTGCATGGAACCAAGGAATTCTACTTTCTACAGAAATTGGCTCTGTATCAGCTGTAACCATTCTACTAGGGATCGTAGAATTATAAATTTGTACGATTGTTTCTAAATCTTGCATTTCTGCATTTCTAAGTGTTAGACCAACTTCCATATAACAACTCCATTCCATTCTTGTATTTATTATAGTCTTCTAAGACTTCATTAAATTTTACAAGAAATATAAGAATTAATAAATATTGACGCGATTTGTTTTCGGATGTATTATCTATCTAGTTTTAAGATAAATGAAAAAATCGCTTAATTCTCGTTTATATATGTACTCGAGAAGCGGGGGAACCAATCGATTTACGGTTTGTAAATCACTGGGGTGAATCTTTTTTTACAGTAGTAAGAAAGGACAGGCTACTCTTAGGTCTGAATCCGACAGCTAACCTCGTCAGCGTTTAGGGAAGAATTTATCTGTGTTACGTCATTTTAACACAGGGTTATTCCCTGTGTTTTTTCTTATTTTAGGGGTTTTTCTAACAGATATTAAAAGGGGAGATTTTAATAATGGCATCACTGGTTAAAAGATTGTTGATTGGTAAACCAATGGAAACACACCGATTATCACATGAAAAACTACCAAAATGGAAAGCGCTACCTGTGTTTTCTTCAGATGCACTTTCTTCAGTGGCTTATGCAACGGAAGAGGTTTTACTTGCACTTATCCTTGTTGGAGCTAGTTTGCTTCATTTTACTTTACCAATTGCTGCTGCAATTATCATTCTATTAATTATCGTCACACTTTCCTATAGACAAATTATTCACGCTTTTCCTAATGGTGGCGGAGCATACGTCGTAGCACGGGATCATATTAACGAAAAAACAAGCTTAGTTGCTGGTGCGTCACTTATGATCGATTACATATTAACCGTTGCAGTAAGTATCAGTTCAGGTGTAGCTGCATTAACCTCTGCTTTCCCTAATTTACTTGATTATAAAATACAGATAGCAGTTGGTTTTATCATTATCCTAATGATCCTTAATCTAAGGGGAATTACTGAATCAGCTACTATCTTTGCATTTCCTACTTATATCTTTATGGGGCTAGTACTAGTACTGGTTTTGGTAGGCGGTTTTAAACTATATACTGGTGGTTGGCAGGGGTACGATGCTCAAAACTATGCTGAGGCTGGAAAAGCAATGTCATGGTACAGCATTTTCTTAATCCTTCGAGCATTCTCAGGTGGATGTTCTGCTATGACTGGTGTCGAGGCTATAAGTAATGGGGTTCCTTCTTTCCGTGAAAAAAGCGAAAAAAATGCTGTCATTACTTTATTATGGATGTCTGCCTTATTAGCAATTATGTTTGCAGGAATTACTGTCTTAACAGCTGGATTTGGTATACTCCCTGATGAGGTTCATCATAAAACGGTTATTTCACAGATTGCGTCAATTGTTTTTGGTCACGGAATGTTTTTCTATGTTTTTCAAATTTTTACCATGTTGATATTGTTCTTTGCGGCAAATACAGCCTTTGCAGGCTTTCCACAATTGACATCCATTCTTGCTAGAGATGGATTTCTACCAAGATCATTAGCTGCTCGAGGCGATAGACTCGTTTTCTCAAACGGAATTCTCGTACTAAGCGTGATGGCAATGATTCTAATTATTATCTTCAAGGGCAGTACACATGCCTTAATTCCTTTATATGCTGTAGGAGTATTCCTTTCTTTCACAATCGGACAAATTGGATTGTTTAGAAAAATTCTTCACAGTAACGAGAAAAAGAAAACAGTACGACTCTTGACAACAGGTTTGGGGACTTTTATTACAGGCACTGTAGCCATTGTTACACTGATTGCAAAATTCGAACATGGTGCTTGGATCATATGTATTGCAATTCCATTTTTCGTTATCATTTTTCAAAAAATTCATACGCATTATGTATCACTTGGAAAACAATTGAAACTTGTATCAACAGCAACTACAACAGCACCAAAGGCATCATTAGTAATCATTCCGATTTCAGGTGTCAGTAAAACAGTAGATCATTCAATTGCTTATGCGAAGACAATTTCTAAATATAGAACGATTATCGGACCAACGATAGATTATTTAATACAGTTGGAAAAAGAAAATCCTGACAAATTTATAACTGTTTTAGTTCCGCAATTTATTTGCAAAAAATGGTGGCATCAACTCTTGCATAACCAAACAGCCATCTTTATGAGATTCTTTATGATTTTAAGACAAGATATTGTCATATCAACCCTACCGTTCCATTTAAAAGAATAAACAGAACTCTTGATTTCAGGTGGAGTTATATCTCCATCTGAAATCAAGAGATCGTTATCTATCCACGAACATCCAAATCTTTGATTTGGAACATGGAGTAGAAAACATATATGTTTTCCGAAAACGGTCTAAGAGCCTGGGAAGGAGATTAGCAACCGTTGACCGCGAGACTTAGCGACTGTTTACTTCCACTTTTAGAAGAGGGAGTATTACAGTCGTTTAGTCGTCAGATAAAATTACGTTTTCATCCATCCTATTATTTGCTATGATACTCATGGTAATAGTTAGATGGATGTTTAATTTATACGAAATGGGTAGGTTACTATTTAATGAAAAAGAAACGGATTATTGTAATTGTTGTTATTGCTATTTTGCTTGGTTTGGGTTATTTGAAATTTTTTACAATGCTTTTAGACAATAAGGAAAACGCGACAATTGTTAAAAGAGATTGGGGACCAATAGCAACTGATTTAAAAAAAGATGTTAGTGAGGCTGATAAGATTTTTATCGCTGAAGTATATGAAAATTTAGGAACTGAGAAATATAGAGATACTGTCTATTCGCTATACAAAGTTCGTGTTACAACCAATATTATGGGAAGAATTTTAGACGATCCAATTGTAGCTATCCCAGGTGGCTATTTTAAAATGGGATGGGATTTAAAATATCTACAATACAATGATCAGCCTCAATTGAAATTGCATCAAATGTATCGTTTCATCATTAGAGAAAATGAAAGTATGGATTGGTTATTCGTTACTCCAAACATTGGTGCTTATCCTTTAAATAACGAAAAACAAAAGTGGGAAAATCTAGAGGAAATACATGAATATTTGGGTAATCCTAAAACTGAGTAAAATGTATTAGTAACAATTTTTAAACATTATGTTAAAAACAGAAAACCAGCCTATGGATAGTTAAAGTGATGTCGATATTGACAATAGAATCACTTGAACATGTCTTCCAGCTGGTTTTTTTGTTGATCCAATTTTAAATCAAATTAATCTTTCTCATATATATATGGAACTAAAACTGTAATGATATCTTTATGTTTACTCAAGCGATTTTCAAGGAAATAGGTCGTCTGGTTGTGCAATAATTCAAACGATTGTTTACTTTCAACGAATTTAGTCATAATGACTGTTAATTTTTGATCATTCGGTAATTTTGCTTCCATTTTAGTTAAATATTCATCAAGCGGTGTTATGACATCTCTATATGGCGCTTTGATTATATCCAAACGGATACCAGAATTAAGTTTCTCCCATTGTTCTTGTATTGGAATCGTACTGTCATCATTATCAGATATATGGAGAGCAGTTAAATTCGTTGATATTGTTTTTGCATAATTTAAGGTTTTGATTGAAGCCTTGTTCACATTTCTAATAAGGATAATACATGGCGTGTTGTTTGGTTTTAGATTCTTATGGAATATTTGGTCAATGTTTTCAGAGCAAGTTAATTGCTCTCCGACTCTGGTATAATGTCGTTTGATTCGCGCCATTACAAACATCAAAGTTGGAATGACAATTGCTAATGCCCAAGCACCCTCTCGAAATTTAAAATAAAAAACAACAATTAAACTGATGAAGGTAATGACAGCACCAATCGCATTGATTGACATCTTATACTGCCAACCTTTTTCTTTTAAACGAACCCATTTGACGACCATACCTGATTGTGACAAGGTGAAAGAGATAAAAACACCAACAGCATAAAATGGTATCAACTTATGTGTGTCACTATTAAAGGCTGTCAACAGACCTCCTGCTACAATAAGTAGAAAAATAATGCCATTTGAGAAGCTTAGTTTCGTACCACGCTGTGCAAATTGTCTAGGCATATATCCGTCTTTTGCTAAGATAGAAAGTACAATAGGCAAGTCATTGTAGGCTGTATTCGTTGCAAGTAATAAAATAAGTGAAGTGGAAAATTGTAGGATATAGAACATAAAACTATGACCAAATATAGCTTTACCTATTTGGGATACGATGGTTACCCCTTCAATAGGTGCTACATGTAATAAACTTGCAAGTACAGCTGTACCACTGAAAATAAAGACTATTATTCCACCTAGTATAAAAAGAACGTATTTTGCATTTCTTTGTGCTGGTTCCCGAAAATTCGGAATGGCATTACTAACTGCTTCAACACCAGTTAATGCAGAACAACCCGAAGAAAAGGCCCTTAAGAAAATAATAATCATCATATCATTAGAAACGGAGTGTATGGTGTTTGCATAAATGGTTTGGTCAATAGGAGTTAGAGTCCCTGTGATTGCACGAATGAATCCTACCATAATCATGATACCCATGGAAAAAATGAATATATAGGTAGGTACGCCAAAAATACGAGATGATTCGCGTATACCACGCAAATTAAGAAGCGTGATAATAACGAGGCATAGCAAAGAAAATGGTGTTTTAAAGCTTCCTAAAGCTGGAAAGGCAGAAACTATCGCAGCTGTAGATGCAGAAATACTGACAGCTACTGTCATAACGTAATCTACTACTAGTGCAACACCAGCTAAAAGAGCAGCTTTTTTACCAAAATTATCAGCAGAAACTAAGTAAGAGCCTCCACCACTTGGATAGTGATTGATAATTTGCGCATAAGAAACAATAAGTGTTAACAAAAGAACAATTATAGGGATGGCAAAGTACGGAACATATTTGTAAGCGGTTAAACCTATAGTAATACTTGTAATAAGTACCATTAATATTTCTTCAATGGCATATGCAACAGAGGAGATAGGATCACTTGCCATGACAGGTAAACCCCAAAGTACGTTTAGTTTCTGATGGGATAGTTGGTCATTTGCTAATGGTTTACCTAAAATGAAATTTTTGAAATTTCGGAAAGACATGTTGCTTTTCCTCCAGTTAAGTAAAACAAGTTAAACAAACTAATAGTTAAACTTATTAATTGGCCTATCTATATATTTATTAATTTATTGTTTCAAATGTGCTAAATGTTTTTAAATACGAAAAAGCCGTTGCTTCAGCATCTAAATGATGTTACAACGGCTTTTTATTGTAAATTTTAATGAGTAGTAGATGGTTTAGAAAATGCACCTGACTTTGCAAAACGAAAGAAAATAATAAATGCAATCACAATGGAAGAAGCAGATAATATGTAAATCATTGGATAACCAAATAAATGACTTATCTGTCCAAATAAAATTGCACCTATTCCTACGCCAAGGTCAAAGGAACTAAAAAATGTCGCAGTAGCAGCTCCACGCTTATTTTCTGGTACAAGGGATATTGCCCAAGCATTGAAAGCTGGCTGCAGAGCTCCAAATCCCCATCCATAAAGCACTGCAGCAATGAGAAGCACTGTCATATTTGGTAGCCAAGCTAACAGTAACATTCCTAAAAAAATCATGATTGCTCCAGGAGGAAATACGTACTTCATACCCTTTCGGTCATACAGTTTTCCCATAAATAGCCTTGTTGACATCAGTGCTAGAGCATACACAACAAAATAATATTTAACTTGTGAAATATCAATACCTTGTTGTTCTGCATGCCTTGGCAAAAATGATGCTATTCCACCAAAGGTTATTGTAATAAGGAACATTAACAACGATGGCTTCCAAACAGCTTTTTCAAAGAAATGATGCTTCTCATTTGCTTTTTGGGTTGATTTATCAACCTTTTTATATCGAATTAAAAGTGAAAGAAATACAGAAATTAATCCACTACTTGCGCATATTAAGAACATCCAATGAAACGAAAGTTTTTGCATTAGGGTTAATGAAAGAGCTGGACCTATGGCAAGAGCAACGTTTGCACCAAGAGCATATATGCCCATTCCTTCCCCACGACGAGATGCTGGGATTAAATCGCTTGCAATTGTTCCAGAGGCTGTCCCTGAACAACCCCAACCAATCCCTTGTAAAAGTCGTACAAAAAACACAAGATACAATGAAGATAAAAATGCATAAGAACCAATCGAAATAACAAAAAAACTTAGACCTAGAACATAAACCAATTTCCGTCCTCGAGTTTCAACTGCTTGACCAGCAAAGGATCGTGTAAATAAGGCTGAAAATGTAAAAAAACCAACTATAATTCCAACAATTTGATCACTACCACCAATATCCCTTATAAAATAAGGCAACATTGGCAATGTCATTTGAAAGCCTAAAAATAAAAAAAAGTTTGAAGCACAAATTAAGATAAAATCTCTTGTAATAAAACTATGTTTTTCAGCAGGCTTTGAACTAGCAAGTTCCATTTAAACACCTTGATTCTAATTTATATTTTCAAAACTATTTTACACCTAGTTTACGAGTAAAAAAACAAAAATATTTCGTTATACGAAAGATTTTTGGAAATAAAAATAGGATACCCTTTAGGTATCCCCATTTCTTGATTAAAGTACTTTGCTTATTTTTTACAAAATTTTTATGAATCACAAGGAAGCTGTATGATTTTTCTTGAAACTATAATTTTCTAATTCAAATTTAAGTAAATTGAAATTAATCTAAGTACTATTTCACTTCACCATTCGTTTCAATTACTTTTTTATACCAATAGAAACTTTTCTTTTTAATTCTACGTAGATCCTTCTCTGATTCCTCGTCACGATTCACATAGACAAAACCATAGCGTTTTTGGAATCCATTTAACCAACTTAACAAGTCAGTAAATGACCAGGTGCAATAAGCTATTACATCTACCCCGTCTGAAATTGCTTCTTGAATGGCCTTTATGTGTTCCGAAATATAGGCAATACGATAATCATCATTAACAATATCGCCTTCTTCAAGTGTATCAAAAGCCCCTAAACCATTTTCACTGATGAAAACAGGAAGGTTATAACGACTCGCAATTCGGCGAAGTCCAATCCGAAGTCCCTCAGGATCAATAGTCCAATCCCAATCAGTCGCTTGTAGAAAAGGGTTTGGTTTTGTTTTATAAACACCAGGTATACCCGTTTCAGGAGTCGTTCCCTTTTTGCCCGTTGTATTGAATTTTGCAGAACCAACACCATCAAGTGGGTTTGATTCATAAGTAGTTGTTTGATAGTAATTGACTCCCATGAAATCCGGCTTGCCTTGCGCAAGGAGTTCCATGTCTCCTGGCTCTATAATTGGTGCAATACCCTGTTCGATTAAATAATTGAGTACCATCTGAGGATATCTGCCAAATACATACGCATCCATCCACCAATGGTTAATGAATTCCTCAGCATTTTCGGCTGCAATAATATCCTCTGGTTTTGATGTTAAGGGATAAGCCGGTGAATACGCAAAACTTGGTCCGATTAAACCATTTGGAACCAACTTGCGAAATTCTACAATTGCTTTCGCATTTGCAAGAGAAGCAATATGATTCACTTGAAAGAAACGCTTATCATCCGTAACACCAGGTGGATGCAAACCAAATTTATAACCATGACCAGTGAAAATATTCTGTTCATTTAGGGAGATCCAGTACTTAACTCGATCACCAAAAGCCTTGAAAAGTACTACTGCATAATTTGTAAAATCTTCAATGATTTGCCTAGATTCCCAGCCACCGTATTCCTCCTCTAGGGCAAGAGGTAAATCCCAATGATACAAAGTGATCGCAGGCTCGATTTTGTTTTTTATCAATTCATTAATTAAGTTATTATAAAATTCAAGCCCCTTTTGATTTACCTCCCCCTTACCTTCTGGAAAAATTCGTGACCATGCAACAGAGAAACGATATGTTTTAAGGCCCACTTCTGCCATTAACGCGACATCTTCCTGCCATCGGTTATAATGGTCTACAGCTACGTCCCCATTTGTACCCTTATATGTTGTACCTGGAAAATGCGCATAAACGTCCCAATTCGATTTTCCTTTACCATCTTGATTCCAACCGCCCTCAACTTGATAGGCAGCTGATGCCGAGCCCCAAAGAAAGTCTTTTGGAAATGCTTTTAATTTATCATGAATCAACGAAAACACCCCTTTTTATTTATTTTCAAGAATCTACTATTCATTTTTTTATGTAATACCCATATATTTCAATATACTTGTCCTTATCATAGGGATTAAAATACGGAGGTTATTATGAGTAATATTGGAATGATGCTTTTCTATTTTGCTTTTATAAATTTTAGTTTGTATATTCAAATGAATATTGATAAAACAAGAAAATATTTTAATAGTTTGCGCATTTCTGAATTTACTTTACTTTTACTTGCAATTGGTGGTGGTGCAATTGGCGGCACACTATCCATGTGGATTAACGGCCACAAAAAAAACAAATGGCACTTTAGAACATTATTCCCGATTTTAGCTTTAATTGATTGTTATCTTATTTATACGGTTGCAACCTTATTGTAAAAACTATTGGTTCGGAAGTTTCGAAGTCTGAAATTTTTGTTTTTAGATTTGCTTCTCAACAAACCATAAATGTCTCGCATACCCTTGTACTCGACCATAAAATGTTTCACCGACGTTTGTACTCAAACCTGAAATATTTCGCAGACTCTTGTACTCAATTTCTAAAAATACCTCTAGAAAGCGATGATTTCGCTTTTTAGAGGTACTATTTGTTTATTTGAAGAACAAAGGCAAGTACTCTTTATGCGCTTCAATCATCTCATCAACTAGCGTTTTTGCTAATTGATCTGATGCAACTAATGGATTTATTGTTAAGGCTAGAATTGCCTTTTCTCTACTACCTTCAACAGCCGCTTCACAAGCCACGCGTTCGAATGATTTAATCGTTTGAACTAATCCTCGAACAGGCACAGGGAGTTCCCCCATAGCAAGAGGTATTGGTCCATCTTTCGTGATGACACAACTAACTTCAACAGCAGATTCTGCCGGAAGACCGATAATGGCACCACGGTTCATGGTGTTAACCGGTTGAATATCACGTTTGTCATTATAAATAGAATTGATGAGTCGGCAAGCTGCATCTGAATAATAGGCTCCACCACGTTTTTCAAGTTGAGGAGGTTTTATGTCTAATGTTTCATCTTTGTAAAGTTCAAATAATTCAGCCTCTAAACGTTGAACAACCTCTGCGCGTGTTTCGTTAGACTCAAATTCTTTTAGTTCCTTTGCCACCATAACAGGTGTTTTATAATAATAATGATGATATGGGCAGGCAAGTGCGCCCACTGTACGTAAAAATTCGGGAGCCCATTCTTCACCTTGAATGTTTTTCACAAAGCTCGAGTTATTTGGATCTGTTAACAAATCAGTTACTCGATCTTTTACACTAACGCCATCAAGATAAATATCAAGACCATAAACCATATGGTTTAAACCAGCAAAATCAATTCGAATACGTGAATGTTCAACTTCTAATAATTTTGCGATACCCATTTCCATACCAATTGGAACATTGCATAAACCCATTACTTTTTTGATATTGGAGTAACGTAAAACTGCTTCTGTAACCATACCAGCAGGGTTCGTAAAATTGATTAACCACGCATTAGGACAACATTCTTCGATATCTTTACAAATTTCAAGGATAACAGGGATTGTACGAAGACCCTTAAAAAGTCCACCAGCACCGTTGGTTTCTTGACCAAGCACACCATGACTTAATGGGATTCGTTCATCTTTTGCCCTGGCTGCAAGTTGACCAATACGCATTTGCGTTGTAACAAAATCCGCATCTTTTAATGCTTCACGTCTGTTTAGTGTTAAATGGATTTCCATCGGAACTCCCGCTTTTTTTACCATACGTTTTGCGAGTGCCCCAACAATTTCTAGTTTTTCACGGCCTGCTTCTACATCTACCAGCCATAATTCTCGTATTGGTAGCTCATCATATCTTTTGATAAACCCTTCCACTAACTCAGGGGTATAGCTGGAGCCACCACCAATAGTAACGATTTTTAAACCAGACGCCATTTGTATTTCCCCTTCCCTTTTTTAGCACAATCCCCTAATTAAAAAAATGGCACTGTGCCATTCTTTTATTTACTGAAATTTTTATACATGTCAACCATTTCAGTAGCCAAATCCTTTACTGTAATGGCATTCATTAAGTGATCTTGTGCATGAACCATTAATAATGAAATTTCTATGTTTCTACCTTCAATTTCATCTTTTATTAGTTCTGTTTGGATATGATGCGCTTCATTGAGTGAGTCTTTGGCCTCTTGAATTTTTGCATGTGCCTCTTCAAAGTTTCCTTTTTTAGCTGCGTAAATCGCTTCCATAGCAGAACTTCTGCCATTTCCACCATGCAATATCAATGTAAATATCATTTCTTCCATTTCCATAATGATGCTCCTCATATCCAACAGAGTTATGTACTAAAGTTGTCGATAATTTATTAGTTCAATATTTAAATCTTCAATTGCTTTTTTTACCTCTTTAGAAGTAAGGATTTGATGTTCCAATGCACGCGGAATCGCGTAAGAAGTTCCATTTAATAAGGCTTGATCAAGAAAAGCTGGGTGACTCATGATTTCCGACGTTTCAAATTGACTACATTTTTTTAGAATGTTAATTAGTAAATCCACACTTAAAGCATTAGCTTCACTGTTGTAAAAAGAATAATCAAAATATGTGGTTGTTTTTAGTTTATAACTCGGATGATTTGGATCAGGTGAAGAAATGCGAATGGGCACTCCTTGTTCCTTTGCTAATTTATCAAAAATGGGATAAACCAAGTCATGCATATGCATGTGGTGATGGCTATCAAAGTGAGATGGTTTTAGTCCAAAGGACAGGAACTTTTCGAGTTGTGCTCGATATTCTTTCTCAATTTCTTCAGGATTAATGCTACTGTCTTTTTCAAGAACAGCTAATTTTTTGAAATTCCCTTCTTCATCAACGAGAGAAGGAACACCAGTCGAAACTGGTGCCCCGCATGTTAATACAAAGTGAATACCTACACTTAAGTCAGGATTTTCAAATGCTAATTTTGCTGCATGCTCAGCGGCAGGCATATTTGTCATCATCGTTGTAGACGTTAAAATGCCATTTTGATAAGCATCGATAATGCCGTAATTAACCCCCTTTGAATATCCAAAGTCATCTGCATTTATAATAAGCTTCGCCATATGAATTACCTCCAAGGGGGTTAAATGAATGATCAATAATTATTTTGCTGCTTGCTCTTCCTTGTATTTCACATTATCCCACATCTTGAAGAATGGGAAGTAGATAACGAATGCGATTCCAAAGTTAATTAATTGCATTACAGCACCCATAATTTTGTTTCCTGTTACCATATATCCACCGAAACCTACTGGCATTGTCCAAGGTAGTGCAATACCTGCAGTTTTTGGTGCGAAACCAGTTTCCATACCAATATAAGTGGCAATTGTCATTGCAATCGGAGTCAAAATGAACGGAATCATCATGATCGGGTTCATAACAATTGGCATACCGAATGTAATCGGCTCGTTGATGTTAAAGATACCAGAAGGCAGAGCTAATTTACCAAGTGTTTTCATTTGCTTTGATTTTGCGAAGAAAATCATTGCAAATACAAGAGCTAAAGTCGCACCAGAACCTCCAATGTAAACAAACAAGTCGATGAATTGTTGGCTGATTACGTTTGGAATTTCCTTACCTGCTTCATATGCTGCAAGGTTATCGGCAGTAAACTTTAACCAGATTGGACCCATGATACCACCAACGATTGATGCCCCATGAAGACCACAAGACCATAGTAATTGAATTGCCATAACTGCAACAAGCGTTCCACCCAAGCTTCCACCTAGGTTTTCTAGTGGACCACCAATAATGTCCTTGAATGCTGCGTGAATGTTGCCCCAGTCAGTTCCTTCGAAAAAGATTTTAACCAACCAGAAAATTGTAATAACAAAGAATGCAGGGATTAAAGCTATGAAAGCCTTAGAAACTGATGGAGGAACGCCATCAGGCATTTTGATTGTAATTTTCTTTTGGATTATAAAACGATAAACTTCAGTTGAAAGGAGTGCAATTAAAATAGCAACAAACAAACCACCAGCGCCTAAATATGTTGTTGGAACAACGCCTCCAACATTTACAGCTTCTTTAACTCCTTCAACTGTAATTGTTGTTGAAAATGGTGTTGTTAATAAGAATGCAGAAACCGCAACAGCACCTGCAGACAGTGCATCTACTGCATACTTTTCAGCTAATCGATACGCAATACCGAAACAAGCAATTAGTGCAATTAGATCGAAAGTTGCACCAACTGGGTAAGAAAGTCTTTCTCCCCATAAATTTTTATCAGAACCCATATAATCAAGCCAAGAATCAAATGGTAACCATCTGATTACTAAGAAAAGTGAACCAGCAATAATTAATGGCATTGTTAAAACCAAGCCATCACGTAGTGCTTGTAAATGTCTTTGTGCAGCAATCTTTGCAGCGACTGGCATTACTTTTTCTTCAAGAAAACGTGTAAAACCGCCCATTACTCTCACCCCTATTTGTTATTAAACATCGTAACTGCTTGTTTAAACACTTCTGCACCATTTACCATTCCATAATGCATCATGTTAATTACTTCGACGGGAATCCCTTTTTCATTACCAAGAGTTTTCAGTTCATTAAGCATGTAACGAACTTGCGGACCTAGCAAAAGAACATCAGCTTGATCTAAATTAGCGCGTATTGCGTCCACACCAACCGCCCAAATACGGGCTTCAAAACCTTGTTCAGCTGCTGCTTTCTCCATACGTGTTACAAGTAAGCTAGTTGACATACCTGCAGCACAACATAATAAAATATTCATTCTTGTCCTCCTTTCTCTATATAGATATTCACTTTGTTGATGCACTATTAACTCATCTATATGCTTTTTTTTAAGAATAAATATGTAATTAAATAAATTGTAATTTTAACGTCATATCTCGATTCAAAAACTCTGTAAAAACAAAATGATTGGTAATAACACGAATGTGTTTTTACCAATCCTTTTAAAATCTATTTAAATTTAAAGTACGCTCTTTTTAAGTTATATCTTTATTTTTACATTACTTTCCCTTTGACAAATCACATCAAAAAGTTATATTCTATTATGTATAACTCTATGAATGGAGTTGTATTTTATCTAATATTTCTTATCGTGGTCTTGTAGCTCAGTTGGGAGAGCACCAGCTCGACAAGCTGGGGGTCGTAGGTTCGAACCCTATCGGGACCACTGGGTGCCAAACCCTTTGGAAATCAACATTTAGAAATAAAGGTTGACTATCTTAACTAACTAACGGTAAGGGTTATTTGAATAAGGAATTTGAATTTAAAAAAGTAAATATCTTATATGAAAAAGATTTATAAAATAGATGGGAACTAAAGGAGAGGACACTTTGACACTATTTGACTTTCTGTTTAACAACGTATTAGTTTATACATCTGTGAAAGATGTTGATTATTTTAATGTTTCTCAAGCATTTAAAAATGATGGCTTAAAGTACAAAGTCAAACCGAGTTCTCGAAATAGCTCTACTCCTGGACCTAATTTTTATGCAACTGGTTTGAGAGCTCCAGTTATATATGATTTTTATGTAAAAAAGGAAGACGAGTATAAAGCACAAAAGATACTATCAACTTTAAAAAAATAACAATTCATTATGCAACCATCGGGTGCGTTGCTGAAATAGGAGTAAGGCATTTTGTTATTGAAGTAACGAGGCCAATTAGAATAAAAAGGAAATTAAATAAATGAACATCAGTGAGGGAAGATTAATACTGAGGTGTTCATATGAAAAAGCTAATAACTTTCTTTAACGTTTTATGTTTTATGATTTATGTTTTTCCCAATTCCTCATATGCTGTTGAATTACCTCAAAATATGTTGGAAAAAGCCTTAATAAAGAAATTACAGGAGCCAATTTTCTCTGTCGTGGGTACAGATTGGTTTAGAGGCAATGAAAAAATTTTAGAAATAAAAAACGATGACCATAACAAAGATGTAATTTACGTTACAGTTCAAGTAGTAACTTTCCATGGGCCACATAACCCACCTTATTTACAAGAGATAATTACTTTCAGAATTAAAGGCAGCGATGTTATACCCACTGATTATTTCAACAGATTTATACCAGAAAATGAGTGGAATAAATTCGAATGGGACTAATGCTTATTCAGATAGCGGGTGCTTTGCTTCAATAGAAGCAAGGCATTTTTCTTAGTGAAATAACCGGGCAGGTTAGTTGCATAAGGATTTACCACTAACTGGAATTTTGTAGTAAGATTAAATTTAGAAATAAATAATCTTACTAGGAGAACTTATGATTAACAATATATTGCGAAGTATCAATATTTGTTTAACTAACAGATAAATTGTAATTTGTTAAACTGATAATTTTATATATTAAAAGGAGATTCAAATGGCTTCTTGGATGGTACATCTTCGAATTGCAGACAAATTGATAAATGAAATATCCAATCTTTCCTATACAGAGTTTGTAGTTGGGAATATAGCACCTGATAGTGGTGTACCCAACGATGATTGGTCAGCTTTTACTCCAAGTGGTGATGTTTCGCATTTTAAAACAACAGATGTAGATGGTTTAAGAGATATTCATTTAAACGAATATGTGGAACTTTTTTTTACAGAGGAGCAGAGAAAAAGATATAGCGACAAACAGAAATCTTTTTATCTTGGCTATTTGACTCATTTATTAACTGATATTTTGTGGGGAAATGGTATAGTTCGGCCAAGTAAAGATAAATTTAAATCTTTACATGATAAAGACAGAACTGAGTGGGTAAGGACATTAAAGAAAGATTGGTATGACCTTGATTTTCTGTATATTAAAAAAAATCCTAATTTTAGATCTTTTTTAATTTATAAGAACGCAGTTGGATTCAAAAATGAATATATTGATTTTTTTAGTAATGATGCATTTGACAATCGAAGAAATTATATAACAGGTTTTTATGGTGGTGTAAGAGAGAATTTGGAACGAGAATATACATATTTAAAAGAGGAAGAGATGAATAGGTTTGTTGATGAAAGTTCTGAGAAAATTAGTCAGATACTGAAGGAAGAATATTTGTAG
Source organism: Caryophanales bacterium (assembly GCA_029240105.1). Taxonomy (GTDB): domain Bacteria; phylum Bacillota; class Bacilli; order JARBTR01; family JARBTR01; genus JARBTR01. The sequence continues at coordinate 97,306 of JARBTR010000009.1, forward strand.
AAAAGGAGTAAAATTAAAGTTCGATAAATTCCAATTTATCGTTAGTACTATCCCTCTCTAAATGGACTATATAATTTTATTAGCCATCTTATTAAACTAACGGTTGCCTTAGTTGAATAAGAATCTTATGTAGCATATAAAGACAGATCTTAACGCAAAAAAAAATGAACTGCACAATTTTAAATCTCAAAGGTTCATATAAACAAAAAGACAAGCTCTGTTTGAAACAAGTAGTTCAGTTTTGGAGTGCAAAATGTAAAATAACACTCCAAAACGGACTGCTTTTTTTATTTTATTTCCGTAATACAAATCATATTAATTTGTATAATTTACAGTTGTTTTGCAACTGGGTTCATTCTTTTAATATTATGGTTGATTTTCTTGTCAGAGGTCATCAAACCAAAATTTTAATGTTGATTCCACTTCTTATAAACTAGCTATCGTTTCCATTGCAACGAAAAACGCAGCTATAGCCGCCCCCAAATAAAATAACCACCATAATAAAAGTATTGGATTTGGAAAAAACGTCTTAAAATATCCTTCTTTTTTAAAACTGATTGGAATATTACGTTTACTTGCCAAATCTTGAAGTTCAAACCGAGATTTAGTGTTAATTCTACCTCTTATATACCAACCATCCTTTCCAATTAGTTCAAATATTTTTCCATTAGATTGTCCATTAATAATTTCAAGCCTTAGATCAGAGAATTCTAATTTTACATGTTTTACTTTTTGGCCCAAGATATTACACATAAGAACATACAGATTTTTATCTGTTTCATAAATGAAAATGTGAACGGCTGCGTCATTGTTGGCACTAAAAAAACCATATGCAGGTGCCCCAGGCTCAACTTTTCTTACATCAATACACTTCAGTATTTTTTCTGTTTTCTCGATTTCAGTAGCAAAATCGCTTTTTGCTCTCTCTAGTTCTGTAACAATTTCGTTTTTTACATTTCCTAAAACTTTAAAAGTAGACATCATCATTTATCTCCCTTTTTCTTTCTAAATGAAAAAAACCATGCAATTACATCTTCCATCATCGTGGTACTCAATGAATAGTAAACAAATTGTTTGTGTTTAAAACTTGTAACTAAGTTTGCTTCTCTTAGCACTTTTAGGTGCTGAGATATTGCTTGGTTAGTCATTTCAAAAGCTTCAAATATCTCCCCAGCCGTCAATTCCTCTTCCTTTAGCATTTCGAGAATTTTTCTTCTAGTTGGGTCTGAAAGTGCCTTAAATACATCGTTCAAAAAAACACCCCTTTCAAGCATCTGCTTTATTAAGTAATTGCTTTATAAGCATATGCTTACATGCACTAAAAGTTGCTACATAAGAACATCAAAGCAAATCCATCATTCGATGGGTTATCATTACAAAATAAAAAAGGTATACGAAATCCCATGAGATTTTGTATACCTTTTAAGGTGTTTTTTCAAATTACTACTCAAAAACTAAATTACTTTCTGTTTGAAAGGCTCAATCTATGTTTTGATTTAGATAAATTTTAATTTCTGCTATTCATTTAATTCACTATCAAACAATTGATTATCAAACATATTTATACTATTAACAGTAAGTATTGTTGACTAATATAACTAAGCTAATTTATTTCAATTTCAGACAATGTATTTTGAATATCAGTTCTACGTTTTTTAAGTATTGTAAATATAGGCTGTATTTGGTTTTCCATTTGGTCTAATTGACGAATATTTTCTTGTATTTTTGACCTAACGCTCCAATCAGTAAAAATATTATCAAATAGGATGTCTAAGGTTTTTGTTCCCATAGAAACTCCAATAAAATTTAGGGGTACATCTGTAGAAACATCCTTTAATTCTACTCGAAAAATACGAATAGCTTGTGAAAGTTGATTCATAGCTACTTGAGCATTATCCATTTTGGTATATTTCATCATATCGCTGATTATTCCACCACCAGCAAATGTGTCCCATGTTGACCAACCCTCAGCACTTCTCAGTTCCCCTTTTGTTTCCTCTAAAACTGATAAGACATCTTTTCCCGCTTGAAGTGCCTGATCAACTTCCAATATTTCTGACTTTAATTCTACTATTTTATTATCTAGTTGATTATTACGTCTCTGAACTTCTGTATAAAGTTTAGCTCCCTCTTCACGAGTAACCAATATCTCACTCTTTAAGAATGAAAGTCGATGTTGTATATCAGAAATAGACAATTCTAGTTGAGCGACTGCATTTACTCGTTCATCATATTTAACTTTTGCTTGAAGAAGTTCTAGGTTCTCCTTTTCTATTTTTTCATCCATTTTACCGAAAAGTCGGATAAATACATGACTTAACCTAGCTTCATCTAATTTATCAACATCATTCTGTTCTTTCATTAAGACTTTTTTATGGTCCACCAATTCAATCTTTGCTTGATTAAGTTCGCTTTCTAATTTAGATAACTTTTTCTTCTTTGATGAAAACTCACTTTCCAAATCATCTAATTTTTGAATAACCTCAAATGCACTCATCATTTACCACCCTTTATTTAAAAACTTTCGCAGCCTGCACAGCTCTCTGCCAACCACTATATAATTCTTCTCTTTGCTTTTCTGTCATTGAAGGTTTTAAAACTATAGAATCTGATTTCATTCCTATCAATTCCTTTTGATCTTTCCAAAAACCAACAGCAAGTCCAGCTAAATATGCTGCTCCCAATGCGGTAGTTTCTTGAATTCCAGAAACTTTAACAGGAACACCCAATAGATCACTTTGAAACTGCATAAGGAATTTGTTTGAAACTGCCCCGCCATCTACTTTTAAAGCACTTAATAGCACGCCTGAATCTTCTTCCATCGCACTTACTAAATCCTTTGTTTGATAAGCGAGTGATTCTAATGTTGCACGGATGAAATGAGCCTTCGAGGTCCCACGGGTCAATCCAAAGACAGATCCCCGAGCATCACTATCCCAATGTGGAGCGCCTAATCCGACAAATGCCGGAACGACATATACACCTTCAGTTGAATCAACAGAATCTGCCCATTCTTCACTTTCTGGGGCTGTTTTGATCATTTGTAGCCCATCACGTAACCATTGAACGGCTGAACCAGCTACGAACACGCTTCCCTCTAATGCATACTCTATTTTTCCATTCAAACCCCAGGCGATTGTTGTAACTAAACCATTTTCTGAACTAACAGGTTTCTCACCCGTATTCATGAGCATGAAACAACCAGTTCCGTATGTATTTTTTACTTCACCGATTTCAAAACATGCTTGCCCAAACAATGCAGCTTGTTGGTCTCCAACCGCTGAACCAATTGGAATTTTATGACCATCAAAGAGAGATTCAGAAGTGTAGCCATAGACTTCGGAACTTTCTCTTACCTCTGGTAAAATTTGCGCGGGGACTGTTAACAATTCAAGCAATTCTTCATCCCACTTCAATGCATGAATATTGTACATAAGGGTTCGGGAAGCATTTGAATAATCCGTTACATGGACAGCACCCTCAGTCAAAATCCAGATGAGCCAAGTGTCAATCGTTCCAAATAAAAGTTCTCCATGTTCAGCCAACTCACGTGCCCCCGGCACATGATCGAGTATCCATTTCACCTTAGTTCCAGAAAAATATGCATCTACAAGAAGGCCCGTTTTCATACGGAAAAGTTCATTATATATTTTAAGTTCATCACAAATGTCAGCTGTTTGCCTTGATTGCCAAACAATTGCATTGTATATCGGTTTTCCTGTTTTTTTGTTCCAAACAACTGTTGTTTCTCGTTGATTTGTAATGCCGATGGAAACTATTTCATTTGGGGAAATGCCTGAATCCATAAGCAATTTACTAATTACAGATTTTACTGACTCCCAAATTTCTTCCGCATCATGCTCAACCCAGCCTGACTGAGGGAAATACTGAGTAAACTCCTCCTGAGCTATACTAACAATCTCGCTTTTTTGATTAAATAAAATAGCCCTAGTACTGGTAGTACCCTGATCAATTGCTAAAACATACTTTTTCATTCAAAACACCTCTTTGTGAGCCGTTATTTTAGTTGCATTTTACCACAAAAAAGAATCAATACAGCTACTATAAGAATCGATTTCTAACTTTTCATTTACGTTGAAATCGTCTATATTGAAGTTTATAAAAATGAGATTGGAAGAAGATTAATATGATAGCAAAAATAGCCACAACACCTGAAGAACTAAAATCAGTGTATGAAATACGAAGAACCGTTTTCATTGAGGAACAACAGGTACCGGAAGATTTGGAAATTGATGACCTAGAGGAATCTTCAACACATTTTCTTGTTATAGACGGAGAAAAAGCAGTGGGTGCTGGTCGCTTCCGAATTAAAGATGGATATGGGAAAATTGAACGAATCTGCGTTTTAAAAGAAGAACGAGGCCGTAAAATCGGGAACTTATTAATGGCCAGAATCGAAGACTACGCAAAAGAAATAAACATGGAAACGGTTAAACTTGAAGCGCAAGTCCATGCGATTCCTTTCTATGAAAAATTAGGATATGACATTTGTTCTGAAGAATTTATGGATGCAGGAATTCCACATCGATTGATGACTAAAACATTTTAATGAGCCATTTAATTTAATAAAATGCTGTTATATGTGAAACAATCCATTACATATTTTGGGGAGATAGTTATGAAAATTGGATCAATTGTCATTAGATGTTTTGAATTTGATAAAATGATGGCTTTTTGGCAAGAAGCGTTGCACTATGTTCCTAGGGAGCCTGCAGAAGAAGGTTGGGTAGTTCTTTGCGATCCTAAAGGTGTAGGAACAAATATATCGTTGGAAAAAGTTTCAGAAAAACGTACCGGTAAAAGAAGCCGACTTCATCTTGACCTCTATTCAAACAGAAGAGACGAGGAGGTTGAAAGGCTAGTGAGCATTGGAGCGACGCGCTATCCTTGGAGGTATCGAGAAGATCATGATTTTATTGTATTGGAAGACCCAGATGGGAACCTTTTTTGCGTAATACAGAAGGATTAATAGACTTTTAATCATTAAGATAATGTAGATAGATTAACTAATATCGAGTCACTATTTTAAAATTCTTATTTAGTAATAAAATAGGAGGTGCTACTGCACCTCCTTAATTTTTAATTAAACTATTATTTAACATAACCAAAATTTACTCTCTTCGATTTTTCCCTGCAACATTAACAGCTTCAGATAAATATTTGATTCGTTCCATAATGCGTTTTGCTTTTACACTCTCAACACTACCGTTTTGAGTTTGAGCAAAATGATTTTCCAACTCATTCAAATTAAAATTAGAAGTAAAGAAAGTCGATAGGTTTTCGTGCATACGAAACTGCAAAATGGATCCTAAAACATCATCACGCACCCAGCCCGTAACTGATTCAGAACCAATGTCATCAATCATAAGTACAGGTACAGTTTTCAATGCTTCCACTTTTTTATTCGTTGTATTATCCTCAAAAGACCCCTTAAGTTCACGCAGGAAATCAGCCCAGTGAACAATACAGGAAGGAACTCCTTTTGAAGCTAACTCATTTGCGATTGCACCCAATAAATAGGTTTTACCAACACCAAACGACCCATGTAAGTATAGACCCCTAGTAAACTGATGACCGTTGTAACTTCCACAAAATGCAGCAGCTTTTAATATCGCTGGATTTCTTCCATCTTCCTTTTTCTCCAAGTGAGCAAAACTAGCATTTCTTATTTCTTTTGGAATATGAAAAGCTTGTACTAGAGATTGCACTTTTCGATTATACTCAGCAATAATTTCTTTTTCGCAAGGTTTGTAATGTACACTAATCATGCCATTTTCTAATACTAGAGTCGGTTGAAATCCTTTAATTAGATTTGTGCACTCAGAAATGGAGGTACATGAACAGTCATGATTTTGTTCAGCGTACTCATTCAATCTGGACATAGATCGATGAATAATGTCATCAGATATTTGACTCGAATGTTGATTTAAAAACGTTTGGATTTTGGAATTTCTTAAAAGTTCTTTTTTAAACTCTGTTACATTTCCCTTAAGTTCTGTTGGAAGTAAGCTTCCCATCTTTTCCAAACTATTTTCCCCCCTTCAACAATCTCTCTAACTCTATTTCAATTCCCTTGGAATTTTGAACACCTTGTTTAACTTCATTTGTTTTTCCAACAGTAGAATCTTTCATCCATTCAGGAACAATTTCTGTACGCCCATTATAATTTCTACGGGTCGCTTTTGGCTTATCCTTGATTTCTTCCATTTCCTTTTGACGAGTTTCAAAATGAGTCAGCGCTTCGACAGCCGTTCTAACCTTCTTACGAGCCAATTCGGCTGCAATTTTTTCGATTAAAGCCGGTTGCAATCGATTATCAAAATTAGTCAGGACATAGTCAATCAATACGTTCACAACGGCTGGATTAAGATTTTGTTTCATCATGATGTTTTCTAAAATCTTCAAATCTGCCTGTGCTGGTTCTGATTGATCTGATTTCTCCCTTAAAAATCCTAATGGAGATATACCTTCATATAATGCGATTCTCTTCTCTTCCTCTGTTTGAGGATCGCTCATAGTTCTTAAACCATTCGGTTGAACACGTTCAACTAATACTGGTAGACCACTTAGATTATTGAAGGTATATTTTTCTCTTGCTTTTTTTCGTAAAATTTCCAGATCCAACTTGCCTTTTGGATCTGTAGAAAGATGAATCAAACCCGCCATTTCAACTTCGTTAAATGTATACAGGTATGCTAAAACAGTTACCACATGTTTTTCTTCTTCCCCAAATAATTTGCGATCAAAGAAATTACCTTTTAATTCATCAAATAGCCAATTAAAATCAAACTCATGATCCACTTTTTTCGGGTTTTCAGGTTCAGATTTCGTGAAATATCTTTTCCCTGCTGACAAGTTCTTTTTCTTTTCATCTACGATTGCCAAACCTTCAGTATCCGGCTTTAAGGAAGCGAAAACGGAATCAAAACTCACAGTTATTTCTTTATAATCTTTCGGTATCTTCTTTCCAGTGAACATTTCTTGTAATCTCTTAAAATGCTCATCTCCAACTTTTTGTCGTAAGAAATACGGTAAAATATCATCTTTAAAGAAAACCTCTGCAGAATAAGGTGACTGAATCTCATAAAAGAATTCATCATTTGCATCAGTATCTTTTTTCCATACACGAAGTAGACCAATCGCTTCTAATTTCTTGCGATCAGCTATTAATTCTTCAATTTGACAACCCATGATATCAAGCAACCAAGAATGAAATTTTGACTTTGACCACATTTGGTCAGCAAAAACCTCACTTAATAGTAGTTGATACAGACTAATTGCTGAACTCCCCACTAGTGGCTGATATAACAGATGAATCATACGTTGATCGATTTCGGTTAATTTATGACAATTGTGAACCCAATATTTATCGTTCGGGGACACCTCTGGACGCGATTTAAGCATGATTTCACAATCTTTCGTGTTAATTGATGGCGATATAAAAACAAATCAACTTTACTTTTTAAGCAAAGTTTCAACTTCCTTCATGAAGCTGTTTATGTCTTTGAATTGACGATAAATTGAGGCAAAACGAACGTAAGCAACATCATCTAATTCTTTTAATTGTTCAATAACAAACTCACCAATTTGCTTGCTTTCAATTTCTTTAAGACCTTGATTTTTAATATGTTGTTCTACTGTATCTGTAATTTTTTCAATTTGTTCAAAAGTAACTGGACGTTTAGGAGTAGCCAAACTTAACCCTCGTAAAATCTTCTCTCTACTAAAGAGTTGACGTGAGCCATCTGATTTAATTACAACAATTGGGGTTGTTTCTAATTTTTCATATGTAGTAAAGCGATAACTACACTCTATACAAGCACGACGGCGTTTCATTACAGTGTTTTCTTCAATCGAACGCGACTCAAGAACCTTTGAGTCAACATGACCACATTCAGGACATTTCATTTAGATACCTCTAATTTTTGAAGCTTAGGGAGTTGTAAACCTTGAAGCAAAACAGAATGTTTTGGGGCCAACTGAGTGATGAAAAGGTTAATTTTAATATTTCTTCACGTACAGATGGGCAAGGATTGGGTGCTAAGTTCAAATCTATGATTATTTTTATCTCTCTATTTTAAAAAATTTATTTCATTTCAACAAGGTAAATTTATAGGAAAAACACTAAATATAGAGATTTATTTTAAATATGTATCTAGTGTGGTTTAAAGGTGAACGTATTTATCTACATTTTAAATGGAAAAAGCCTTGATAAAACCGGAATAGTATCCGATTTGCATCAAGACTTGTATTTTTCAGTATTTTTTATCAACTTATTAAAATATGAATTTAATCTTAATTAGACATTCACTACTGCCTTATTATTTTCAATCATTTTCTTACCCATGTATAGTGCTAAGTCTACAACACGATTTGAGTAGCCCCATTCGTTGTCATACCATGAAAGTACTTTAACTTTACGGTCGCCAATCATCATTGTTGAAAGTCCGTCTATGATTGATGAATGCGAGTCCGTCATAAAGTCAGTTGATACCAATGGCTCCATTGTAACATCAAGGATCCCTTTCATTGGTCCATTTGCCGCTTCTTTAAGAGCAGCGTTTACCTCTTCAACTGTAACCGGACGCTTTAAGTCAACTACCAAATCAACTAAAGAAACGTTAACTGTTGGAACACGAAGACACATACCATGAACTTTCCCTTTTAATTGTGGTAATACAAGAGATAATGCTTTTGCTGCACCAGTTGATGTAGGAATAATGTTTTGCGCGCATGCTCTTGCACGGCGTAAGTCTTTATGAGGATTGTCAATGTTGTTTTGATCATTTGTATATCCATGAACCGTTGTCATTAATCCGTTTTCAATACCAAACGCTTGGTCTAAAACTTTCGCTAAAGGAGCTAAACAGTTTGTTGTACAAGATGCATTTGAAACAATATGATGATTTTCAACATCAAATAGATCTTCATTAACACCCATTACAATTGTGATATCTTCATTTGTAGCAGGAGCAGTGATAAGTACCTTTTTCGCACCAGCTTCGATATGACCTATCGCTTTCTCTTTGTTATTGAACTTTCCTGTTGCTTCAATAACAATATCGATACCCATTTCTTTCCATGGTAATAACTTAGGATCACGTGAATTTGTTAATTTTACAATTTTGCCATTCACAATTAATTCTTTGTCAGTTGCTTCAACTGTACCCTTGAATCTACCGTGTGTCGTATCGTACTTGATCAAATGTGTCAGAATTTCAGGTGCATAGCTTGCATTTACTGCAACAACCTCAATATCGTCATTTAAAATGGCATTTCTAAAAACCATTCGGCCAATACGACCAAATCCATTTATTGCTACTCTTGTTTTCATAGTCCTACCTCGTGTGTTTTTTTTCAATTTAAGTATAACACAATTCGTGATTTTGTCACCGTTAGTAGAACATATTTATGGCAAAAATGGTAAAAAAATATGTACTAAATTAATAAAATTTTATTCACCTTTAATTTGCAGTAGAATTTTATCAAGTTGGCACAATGCTTCCTTTTTTGTGCCACGATTATCAATAATGTAATCAGCTCGAGCTTTTTTTTCTTCCATTGAAAGTTGAGATCGAATTCTTTGGAGTGCTTGGTCTTTAGTAAGCTTGTCCCTCTCCATAAGTCTTTGAATTTGAGTTTCCTCATCTAAATAAACCACAATCACTTTTTCGGTTAAATGAAGCGCTTCACTTTCATAAAGCAAAGGTATGTCCATGAATACTAATTCTGCACCATTCTTTGCTGCCTGTTCCACTTGATTCAACATCCATTCGCGAATACGCGGATGTGTAAGTTCATTTAATTTTTTTCTCATAAATTCATCTGCGAAAACAATTTCCCCTAGTTTCTTTCGATTAAGAGTCCCGTCTTCTTGTAAGACATCTTTTCCAAAAAAATCTCGGATTTCCTGCAATGCAGGAGTGCCGATTTCGACAACCTTTCGGGCTGCGATATCGGCATCTATGACTGTGTAACCTTTTTCTAGTAATCGATTTGAAATCGTACTCTTCCCACTGGCAATTCCACCTGTAAGTCCAATTATTTTCATGTGTGTACACCTTATTAAATGATTTTTAATAGTCCAATTAAAACTAATACAATTCCTGGCAAGAATGAAATGTTCTGCAACAATCGATATTTAGACAATGAACTTCCTGTCACCATACCCAATTTTAAGAAGAATGCACTCATTATAAAAACAATGGACATGAGAGGTAAAATAGAAACATGCATCATTGCAGCACTAATTCCAACCCCAAATGCATCTAGGGATAAAGCAATCCCAAGAAAGAAAGCCTCAAGGCCATTGATTGATCCAGATTGATCAAAATCTGCTGCATCTGGTTTTCTCATGATTTCAATAACGACACCGATTGACTTAATTTCCCAATGAAATATAGGTTTATCCATGACACATGGTTGTAAGGAACTGTCTTTTTTATAGAAATTATACAATGTTACAATTCCTATACCAATTAGTATTATACCACCTAATCGAGTAGTAAAATTTCCACTTAATAAGTGTGTACTTGCCATTCCAAACAAGGTCCCCATGAATAAAGTTAAAGCTGAACAAAAACCAATAATAAAAGAAGATTTCCAGGAAATTTGTATACTTCGTAGACCATACGCAATCCCCGTACTAAAATTATCAATACTTACGGCCAATCCAAGGAAGAAAATCGAGTACGAAAAAAACATAAAAGCACCCCGTTAAAACTATCGCTTTTCTAATCTCCGTTTTTGTGTAAATAATCCTTACTATAAATCTGTCAGTAAGATCAGTACTTACATTGAGAATTAATCCATCGCTTTAGATTATGAAGGGCTATTAGTTCGTGTTCATTGAAAAACAATATGTGTTGTCTCGTTAAGTACCTTGGACAAAAAGGGAACATAACATGAACTATGTACTGGTTATGTAAAAAAGTAAAAGGGCTTTTCCGACCAATTTCTTTAACTGACACTCTAAGACATAAAAATTTTAGTTCGTGAAGGGAATATTTTTGGATATAATTTCGCTCTAGTAAGCCGTATTGTAAAAGTAAGAGCTAATTTAATCCAAGTATGACCATCTCAGTGTTCAGAGAAATAGGTTTGGTTCAGCACCTAAAATAGAGGTGTATCGTGAGCAATCCATTTATGTTGACACATATTATTCAAAATGGAGAAGATTTAAACAGCATTGCCAAAAAATATCAAACATCTATGCGTGAGATCGTAGCAGCAAATCCTGGATTAAATTTTTACAACTTGTATGTTGGGGATGTCCTTACCATTGTTCCTGGCGAAGATTATCGGATAAAATTAAATGCTCCTGGGGCTCAAAATGTAAAAATGAGTTTCGCAAAAGTTAAATTACGGGATGAAATGAGAAAACTCTGGGAACAACATGTAGCTTGGACTCAACTATTTATTGTGAGTACTTTGGCTGGTTTACCGGATGAACGGTTCGTAACACAACGACTACTGCGCAATCCAGCTGATCTAGGTCAATTATTTGGCCAATACTATGGTGACGCAGTAGGAAAAAAAGTGAATGACCTTTTAACAGAACATTTGGTAGTTGCAGCTGATTTGGTTAAGGCATTAAAAGCAGGGGATACTGCCAAGGCGTCACAAGAAGATAAAAAGTTGTTTATGAATGCTGATAAAATGGCAGCTACCTTTGCTTCTATTAACCCTTTCTGGAAACAGGAAGATATGAAAAACATGCTGTACAAACATTTAAATTTGATTAAACAAGGTGTTACTAATCGAATGCAAGGTAACTATGCTGCAGAAATTCAAACTATTGATTTAAATGAGCAACATTTATTAGAAATGGCCGATGTATTCTCAAATGGCATTTGGAAGCAGGCATACGGAAATTTATAAGTTTTAAAAAAGGAGATCATTCTCCTTTTTTGTTTGTGTATCAAATTAATTGTAAAGTTTAGCTCTCCTGCGTAAAATTTTTGTGATTATAAAAATACTTGGATATTTTGTTAATGAAAACCACTAGACTCCCGCATGAAAACGAGAAAGCTGAGACCCTAGACTCAGCGCTCGCATGCAGGAAAGCTAGTGGATTTTCATTCAAAATATAATTGTGTGTTCAAATTACTAAAATAGTTTAACGATTCAGTACAGTTCGTATTCTTTTTATCCACAGCTAAAAAATGGTATAATTTCTGCATAAAACATGCAGAGGTGCATCCTATGGCATACAAAGACATTCTTCAAAATTGGCAAGATTTACGGATACAGACAGAAACTGACCTTGATAAAAAACTCCATGACTTTAGCATTTTATTTGCGTATAACTCTGGAAAAATGAAAAACAAAGAGTTTCAATTAGTCGATACAAAAGGGATTTTTGAAAACGGGAAAGTACACTCTTTTTCTGGAGACGTTCGTACTTTGTTCGAGCAACAAAATCAAAAGGATTGCTACAGCATTTTAAAATCAAAAATCATTGAGAAAGAACCTCTCTCTATCGATTTAATGAAACTCATTCATTTTGAATTAACAAAGGGAACTTATGATGAACGTCCATTTCTAGATAATAGACGCGCCAGTGAATTTAAAATTTATGATTATATTGTATGCAGAAACGAAGTGGGCTCTGTCGCTGATAATGTTGGTGATGAACTAACAGAACTACTGAATGATGTTCATGTTTATTGTAAGAAGGATGTCTTAAAAGTTGCAGTGTATTTACACTTAGTATTCTTGCAGATACATCCCTTTACAGATGGTAACGGACGTGTAGGAAGAATGTTAATGAACTACTTTTTAATGATTAACGATCATCCACCTATCATTATTTACGAAGAGGATCAACTGGAATTCTATAAGGCTCTGGAATGCTTTGATATTAACGAGGATATTGATCCTATGGTTGAATTTTTGAAAAAAGAATGTGTTAAAACATGGTTTGAATACGAATTTTCTACAATATAAAACGAAATGGTTATCTAAACTCCTCTAAATGGAGCCTAGATAACCTTTTTATATAATACGGAATAAGTTAATGTTGATCATCCATTTTACATTATAAGAATTGTTATTTTTTCTTCTGGCATTTTGGACAAATTGTTGTCCCGCGACCACCGACTCGGAGCTTTTGTAATTCTGTCCCGCATTTTACACAGGGTTGCCCTGAACGACCATAAACAAGAATTTGCAACTGAAAAAGTCCAATTTGTCCTAATGAGTTGATATAACTTCGAATCGTCGAACCTCCGGCCTCTACTGCTTCAAATAATGTTTTTATGGATTCATCGTGAATTCGGCGAATTTCTTTATCACTAAGTGTCGAACAAATACGCTCTGGATGCACCCTCGCACGAAATAAGGTTTCATCCACATAGATATTTCCTAAACCGGTTACTGTTTTTTGATCTAATAAAGCCGGCTTCACTTGTCTACTTGTTTTTCTTAGAGAATCACGTAAATGCTTGTATGTGTATCGAACATCCTTATAACGTAGTGCCGTTCCGTCTGTGAAGTGAAAGATGACATGCACATGCTTGTCCACTGGTTCAGATTCATCATGTATTCCATACTTACCTTCCATACGAAGATGTGAAACAAGTACATCAGTGTCTAAATAGAATAACAAGAATTTGCCTCGTCGACCCATTTTTCGAATGGTTTGACCAGATATACGCATATCAAATTCAGAAGGATCGCCTGGGAGCTTGATTATGTTACTCCACAAAACTTCAACGTTATTAATTTTCTTTCCAATTATAGTTACTTCAAGGGATCTACGAACAGTTTCAACTTCTGGTAGTTCTGGCATGCTTCTACTCTCTTTGTTTAAATTTCATTTTTTACAACGAAGGCAAACTGCTTTTTAACAATTTCACTATTTTAAAATGTACAAAAAAGTATGCTATAAATCCTAAATTTATAAAAGTTTTGAGAACCTAATAATTAAAAATTGTACGTGACACACGAATATACTCAAGTACCAAATAATACATTATCAAAAAAAGAATAAATCTTCCTTTTTCTATAGTATAGGTTAAATCAAATAATTGATAAATACCTGATTATCTAGATGAAAGACTTGCTTGGTGACAAAATTTCGTAGAGTGAAAAAGTATGATGGTTACCCTATCCTTTTTTAATTGGCTCAATTAAAGCTTATGATGATTTATTATGAATTTTTTTGTTTGTTTTTTGAGGACGTAGCCTCGGTGTGAGGATAGCACTCCACAGAAAGAAATTATACGTTCACCCTTCCGGAGATGTTATTCGTAAGGATTGGGAGAATCTCATGCTTTTGAAACTGGGCGAGGAAAAGAGAACTAAGATTATTCTCGACGAAGAAGTCACTTTTTAGAGCTATATTAGTATTATAGTAGGACAAACATTGGATAAGTATTTACTTCAGCAAGAAAAACTCAAAATGGTTTAATAGGAACAGTTTATTTGACGAATGTTAAACTGTTCCTTGGAAGTTTTTATAATATTGGTAAATTCAATGCTGTATTTATATTATTTAAATCCAATCTAATCTGTTCGTTTGTATCCCATGCATGGTACCATCCTTTTTCTACCATATATGCGGATATTTGTTCATGTAAATCAAGAGCTTCCTCTAAATGTCGAGTGAGCATTTCTTTTATTTCCGGTGTTCCAGACTCCGTAACTGCCATGGCATAATTTCTAATTCCACTTTTAGCTGAAATAAGGAGATCCATTGCAACGACTTGATCCGATAGTGCATCCATGCCAGTTAAAGCTTCTATGATAAGATTCATTTTTATTCATCTCCTAATTTACTGTTTAGCATTGGAAAGGATAGAAGCATACTCTTGTAGTTGTCTCGTAGATACATCTATGTCTTGCTGCATAATATCTTTTAATAACTGATCTGAAACTAACGCTTTCATCGTTTTGGATTTAGTTAAACAATTGGTCTTAAATGCAGCCAGCTCATGGACCTCTAGAACTTCATGTAAGGCGTAGTTCATTTGTTATACCTCCTTCCTCAAGGTTTCAACAGGACTTTTATACAATCATCCAATTTTGCGTCAAAAATCTCATAACCACGCTTTGCTTCACTAAGCGGAAGTACATGACTTACGACATCTCCTGGATCAATTTTTCCTGTAGAAACTAATTCAAACATATATGGCATATAGTGAATCACTGGTGCTTGTCCAGAGCGGATATTAACGTTTCGGTTCATAATATCTCCCATTGGAAATCCGTTATATCTACCACCATAAACGCCTGTGACCTGTATGTTTCCGCCTTTTCGAACTGCCTGTGTAGCGATGATAAACGCGCCTAACGCTCCCCCTTGAAGTTTCATTCCGCTCGCAAGGAACTCCATATCAGTCATTTTACCGTCCATACCAACTGCATCAATGACAACATCAGCTCCGCCCATCGTCATTTCTTTTAAATGCATTCCAACATTTTCAAAGTGTTCGAAATTTACAATTTCAACTTTGTTGGTACGTTTGGCATGTTGCAAACGATAGTCTATATAATCCACGGCAATGACACGCTTTGCTCCTTTTAACCAACAGAATTTTTGAGCAAAAAGACCAACTGGACCACAGCCAAGAACAATAACTGTATCTCCACCCTTAACGCCTGCATTGTCAACACTCCAGAAACCAGTTGTCATCGCATCGGCAATAACTGCTAACTTTTCATCTGGTTCTTCACAAGTCTCCGGAATTTTAAAATGAGTAAAGTTGGCAAATGGCACTCTTAAATATTCAGCTTGCCCACCAGGATAGCCGCCCGTTGAACCAGAATATCCGAAATAGGCACCCATATCACCATTATCATTAGAATTATCACATTGACTTTCCAAATGGTTTTTACAGTAGTAGCATTCACCGCATGCTATATTAAAAGGAATAATGACTCGATCTCCCTTTTTTAGTTTAGTCACACCTGGACCAACTTCTTCCACGATTCCCATTGGTTCATGACCAATTACATAGTTTTCTTGCAGGTTAGGAATCATGCCATGAATTAAATGTAAATCAGACCCACAGATAGCTGTACTAGTTACTTTAATAATCATGTCATCTGGTTTTTCAATCTTTGGATCTGGAACTTCTTTGACTACAACATTTTTAATACCTTGATACGTTACTGCCTTCATTGGTTACAGCCTCCATTGTTAGTGATCATCAGGTGTCCGGTCAAACATACCTTTTCTATTGGTATCAACAGGGAATAGATTCATTTTGCCAATCATCAATGTATTATTGGCAGAGAGTTGATCTAGTTTATACTGTTCACTTAGTTCGTATGGATGGAACCATTTTTTATTGATCATTAATTCTTTAATTTCTTGGTGCATGGCAATACCTTGCATTAACTGATTTCGTAAGAGATTTCTAACATCAGGTGATGCAGACTCCGTTAATGCGACAGCAATATTTCTCACGCCTTCTTTGGCACGAAGAAGTAAATCCATCGCAAATGTGGTATCGGCTAGCTCTGGCATGTGTAGCGAGTTGATAGGATCTAAATAGTCATGGTTCAATGAATTTGCCTCCTCTTTAATTAAGTATTGGTGTTGGACGGTTTTGAGGAACAGGAGCCTCAAAAGGTGCACGTTTGTAAACTGCCTGTAATTCACCAAGTGCCTGCATGGATTGTTCAACATCTTTTTGCATTAATGCTCTCAAATCATGATCAAATACCAATCCTTGCATTAGTTTTGATTTTGCTAAGCAAAGAGTTTTGAAATTAATAATCTCATGTAAATCCAATGATTCATGATCAGCTAATTTTTGATTTTCCATTTCTAATTAACCTCCTTTTTCGTTAATACAATCAATTGTATTGTTCCAAAAATATGGAGGAACATTCTTTCATTTTTTTAATAGTAGTAATACATTATCAAAGCCCATAAAAAAAGAACTTCGACTGAAGTTCTTTTAGATTTTAATATTATTTTTAATTATTTTTCTTCTTTCTCTTGACCTTACTCCACTTATATAATTATATACAAACCATAAAACGAATGAAATGAAGCCAAGAAATGCTAGAGTATCGCTAATTTTATATAACCATTTACTTTTCGACCCTATTAATGAATGAGAAAGTACACTTACGATAAATATAATTAAAGATATCCGCATCCACCAAATATTAATAAAAGAAGCTTTCCAATCTTTGTCATAATAAAATCTTTCACGATATACATTCATTCCCCATTTTATCGAAATAATTGAAAAAGGTACTATAACTAACCATAAAATTAAGATCGACTCCAACTGAACACCTCTTCTTCGGAAAATTATTCCTTTATTTCTTCAAGTTTGAATACCTCATAATTTATCAAGCTTTTTTACATTTCTATTTTGCATCGTACCAAGTATTTCCGAAAGCAAAATCTGCTTTTAGAGGGACATTTAGTTCAATTGCGTTTTCCATTTCTTCTGGAACAATGACTTTTAAAATTTCAATTTCAGACTCAGGGCATTCAAAAATCAATTCGTCATGTACTTGAAGTAGCATTTTTGCTTGTAAGCCTTCTGCCAACAGACGGTTCTGCATCCGAATCATAGCCAATTTGATAATATCAGCTGCACTTCCTTGAATTGGTGTATTCATTGCAGTTCGCTCTGCGAATCCTCGCAAACTGAAATTACGATTATTTATATCTGGAATATATCGTCGGCGATGCAGCAGGGTTTCAACATAACCATTACGACGGCAATCCACCACAATGTCTTTCATGTAGTCCTGAACACCTGGGAAGTTTAAGAAATACTTTTCAATAAATGAAGCCGCTTCGCGGCGTGTAATTCCAAGATTCTGTGACAAACCAAAATCACTAATACCATAAACAATACCAAAGTTTACAGCTTTAGCTTGGCGACGCATATTTGGAGTCACTTCTTCTGCTTTCACTCCAAATACATCCATTGCAGTTTTTGTATGGATGTCCATCCCCTTTTGAAAAGCTTCTACAAGCCCTTTGTCACCAGCAATATGTGCTAACACACGCAATTCAATTTGTGAATAATCCGCAGCAAAGATTTTCCATCCATCAACAGACGGTACAAATGCTTCACGAATTTTACGACCCTCTTCGAGTCGAATCGGGATATTCTGTAAGTTCGGGTCAATTGAGCTTAGTCTTCCTGTTTGTGTTAATGCTTGATTAAATCGCGTATGAACTTTTCCATCTTCATGAATCACTCTCAGCAAACCTTCGACATACGTCGATTGCAGTTTACTAAGCTGACGATAATGCAAGATTTTTTCAACAATCGGATAATTTGGTGCCAATTCCTCTAGAACATCAGCAGCAGTGGAATATCCTGTTTTCGTCTTCTTACCAGATGGAATTCCAAGTTTTTCGAAAAGAATAACGCCTAATTGCTTTGGAGAGGCAATATTAAAATGTTCTCCTGCTAAAGTATGAATTTCGGATTCGATTTCAACTAAACTTGCTTGCAATTCTGAACTCATAGATTCTAAGCGGGTTGCGTTTACTTTAACACCTGTCCATTCCATGTCCGCCAAAATAACTGCAAGGGGCAATTCCAAATTCATAAGTAGTTCGTATTGGCTGTTATCTTTAAGAGCCGCTACTATTTTAGGTACTATATCGTGTAAAATTCTCGCTTTTTCTGCTACAAATCTTGCTAATTGTTCACTGTCAGGAACAGCTTTTTTTACACCTTTTCCATAAAAATCTTCATCTGATTTCAATGGGACATCACTAAAACTGCGAACCACAGAGGCCACATCATCGTCTTTTTCAGAAGGGTTTATAATATAGGAAGCCAAAATTGAATCGAATTCGATTCCCTTCATCTCAATCCCATGACGGCGCAAGACAACAATTGTCGCTTTTGCGTCATAAGCAGATTTCTTTTTATTCTCATCAAGTGCCCATGTCTTGAAAAGATCGCAACTTGTTGCAACGTCAATTGGGACATAAAAACAGCCCTTATCAGAAGCTAAACCAATCCCTATAACATCACTATTAAAGTAATTTTCACCAAAAAACTCAACAAATATTGTCATCCTATCTGTAAACATTTCTGGTTTCATTTCGGAACAAATTTCATATGAAAAATCATGAATAGGTGCTGATTGACTTGAAGTCGTGCTTTCACCGTTACCATCCAAATCAAAAGCTATATTTACATCTGCTAGCTCAGCATCAAGTCGAGCAATAAATGATTTCATGCCCATTTCTTTATAAAAGGCACGTAACTTTTCTTTATTCACGCCATGGTAGTGAATACCGTCTAATTCAATTGTTAATGGTGTATCTGTCTTAATAGTTGCTAAACGTTTACTAAGAATGGCTTGATCGCGGAACGTTGTTAAGTTCTCAACAAGTTTTTTTCCTGAGATAGCATTTGTTGAATTCAGAACATTTTCAACTGACCCATACTCATGTAAAAGTTTCAAGGCAGTTTTCTCCCCAACACCAGGAACTCCAGGTATATTATCTGATGTATCTCCCATTAAACCTTTTAAATCTATAATCTGAAGTGGTTCTAAATTATATTTTTCACGAACAAATTCTGGAGTATAATCATCCGTTTCTGTTAAACCTTTACGCGTAATAGATACGGTGATTTTATCTGTAGCTAACTGCGTCAAATCTCGATCACCGGAAACGATTTTGACCTCAAACCCATCTTGTTCAGCTTGTCGTGCCAAAGTACCGATGATATCATCCGCTTCGTAATTTTCAAGTTCGTAATGTTCAATGCCATGCGCAGTAAGCATCTCACGAATGAATGGAAATTGTTCTGTTAGTTCATGTGGTGTCTGTTGACGGCCGCCTTTATACTCTTCGAAAAATTCATGCCGGAATGTAGTTCTTCCCGCATCAAAAGCAACCAATGCATGTGTTGGTTGTTCATCTTTTAATATCTTGTTTAACATGTTCGCAAATCCGTAAATAGCATTTGTGTGAATGCCTTTATGGTTGCTTAGTAGTGGCATAGCAAAAAATGCGCGAAAAGCAATGCTAAATCCATCTATCAAAACTAATTTTTTTATCATTTTCTACCTCTATGTATGTAAGATATTATTCTTTTACTTCGAAAAACTCACTTTAAATGTCGTGCCTTTTCCTACTTCACTTTCAACTGAAATTTGACCATTATGTACTTCCATAATATGTTTTACAATTGCAAGACCTAGTCCTGTTCCACCTTGAGCCCTACTTCTCGCTTTATCAACTCGATAGAAGCGCTCAAAAACACGAGGAATTACTGACTCTTCAATACCAATTCCGAAGTCTTGAACGAGAATTGTCACAAACTTCTCTGTTTCATTTAAATGCACAATGACCTCTGAATCTTCAAATGAATAGGAAATTGCATTGGATACCAAATTTATGATAACTTGTTTCATTCGGAATGGATCTGCTTTACAGAACATTTTTTCTTTTTCTCTATCTATTACAAGTGCGACGTTTCTTTTTTCCGCCTTTTTGTGAAGAATAGCAAACGTTTCTTTTACAATTGAAACAACTTCTACTTCTTGTATATCAAGCTGATACCCGTCTTTTTCAACAATTGAAAGCTCCAATAAATCTCCAATGATTCGTTGCAAACGTTCACTTTCGGAATGGATAATTTGTAAAAATTGCTCTAAGATTTCCGGATCATTTTTAGCTCCGTCTAATAAAGTTTCGGCAAAACCTTTAAGTGAAGTGATTGGGGTCTTTAATTCATGAGAAACATTTGCAACAAAATCTTTTCGGATATTTTCAAGTCGCTTTATTTCAGATATATCATGATATACGACTAGGACACCCTTCCAAATATTATCTTTTGAAAATATGGGCTCACCTGCAACATAAAATGATTTGTTTTCTAATTCAAAAGGTATTTCAACTGTAATTTTGTCACTTTTTTCAGTAATAAAAACTGTGTCTATTAACATTTTTATATCAGGGCTTTGCAGCCCTTGATAATAAGGTTTGTTCAGTAAGTCAATCTCATTTACATTAAAAAGGTTACGAAATGTACGGTTTATAAGTGAAATATTTCCTTGAGCATCAATAAACACAAGACCAGAACCAATATTCTCAATGAGTGTTTCTAAACGTATTTTTTCTGTATCATTTACATTTTTAAGACTATGTAGCATTTCTGTTAAATGAGAAATCGAATTTGTAAAATGCACTTCATTATCAGAATAGAGATCCTCAATTTTCGAACCTGAAATATGTTGAAGTAAGTGATTCGCTACTTCAGTAGCATCTTTAATAGGTTTCATAAATTGGCGGAGAGAATACCGAATCGAAAAAAACAGGGTTGCAACCAATACAATAAAACCTAATCCTAAGGAGATCCATATCATCTCTATGTAGTTATTTTTATCTACGAAAGATAATTCAATCATTACCCAATTGACAAGAAACATGCCTAAGAAAACTAAAAAAGCAATCCCGGCAATCTCCATTAGCAATTTAACCTGAAGTTTTTTCATGATAATGGAACCTCCATTTTATACCCAAAACCTCGAACCGTTTTAATGTATTTAGGATTTCTTGTATCTGACTCTATTTTTTCGCGTAGATTGCTGATATGAACATCCACAATTCTTGTATCTCCAGCAAAATCGTAATTCCAAACGTCCTTAAGTAGCTTTTCACGATTAAAAGTAACACCTGGTTGTCGCATCAAAAATAATAAGAGCTCAAATTCCTTTTTCGTTAAGTCCATTTTATTTCCTCGGAAATAAGCCTCAAACAAATCTGGAATTACTTCAACGTCACCAATAGTTAACCCATTCTTGTGATTTGGATTTACATTACTTTTCTTTTGTGAAGATGCATCTAGAGTAGAAAATTCCGTTCTACGAATCATTGCCTTTACCTTAGCAACAACTTCACGCGGACTAAAAGGTTTGGTCATGTAATCATCTGCGCCAATGTCTAACCCTTTTAGTTTATCTGTTTCTTCTCCTAATGCTGAAAGCATTAAAACGGGTGTGTAATTCTTTCTTTCACGCAGATTTTTACAGATATCAGTTCCTAGCATGGACGGAAGCATGATATCTAATAAAATGACATCAAACTTTTGTACCAATGCAATTTCAAGTCCAACGACTCCATCATCTGCAGTTTGCACCTCAAAACCAGCCTGTTCTAAATTGTATTTCAACAAAGTTAAGATCGGAAATTCATCTTCTACTACTAATATTTTGTTCATCTTTTCACGTCATTTCAAAAAATTAATAAATCTACTTTCATTATAGGTTAGCTTAGCTTGATGTACTAGCCTTTTCAGTCGTAATTTCATTTGACTATTTAGAAACATTTGTTGATTATTTCGTTAATTTATATGTATATATAAGGTATAAGAATTTATAGAAAGGTAGGAAGTATAGAACATGGTTGGACTGATTATTTTAATCACTATGGCTTTTGTAGCGTATTTCATATTTACAATAACAAAAACAAAAATAATGAAGTTTATTTTAGCTCCTATCATTAGTCTTTTATACGGAATTATGCTTTTCTTTATTGGTATGGGCATAAGCGATATCGTATTTCTTGCTCTTGTATTATTGCCAGTTATTATAGTTATTTTTTATCTAATTTTGATGAAGATTAAAAAGTAGTTAAAATAAATAATGGAATAATAGTCAAAAGTGGCTTACCTCTAGAGGTAAGCCACTTTTTTGGGTAAATATAAATATTTTAACTGATACTTTAGTTTAATCAATTATTTCTTTAAGTTACTCTTTAAAACTATAAGGGGCCATATAATCTATTTGAAAACCAATTCTACGAGTATTGTTGACAGTCCAAATCTGGTACGTGTTATCACTTAAATCTATTTTCACATAATAAATGTGTTTTTCGGTTGCAAATTCTGGACTGCGTAGATACTTCTCGATTTGCTCCTTATCGGTCACGATTATTTTATCTTTTGGCGTGTCAAAAATTTCAGAAATACTTTTTCCACCTTGAACTTCACTCTTTATACTTCTATAAGCGCCAGGAACTGGAGAATTTGTCTCTAGCATGTTTAACTTACTTTGCTCAGAATTATTTTCATCTGCTTGAACAATCGTCATTTTACTGACTTGTTGAGAATTCAACACGAGACGATCAAGGTAATTTTTATCTTTGAGCCAAGCCATTGTGTTATCGTATCGAGATGGTAAATTAAACTGAATTGTTGGCATATATGGTGAATATTCGATAGTTAAAGTGATTAAATTGTAAGATGGTTTTTCATTTATATTACCTTTTTCTTGTTCGATATCCTTTTTGATGCAATATAACAATCCCTTAATTGCTTCTGAATCTCCTAACATTACTTGAGGCTGCTCTGCATGAAACACACCGTTCAAACTAACGTTTTTCATTTTAGATACAGTAGATTCTAGATAATTCACATAACTTAAATCAGCTTCTTTTGAGAGGAGAATTTCTCTAGACTTCTGAAACAATTCCGTATTGGAACCGATGCTATACTCACGAACCAACTTAGATCCATCTTTTAAGTTATATGCAATTTTTAAATTGTTTGTTGAAAAAGAAACTGCTAAGTCTGGCTTTTCTTTTAATATTTGTTTATGCAAATCAATGATTTCTTTAATGGATTCTTCAGATTTAAACGTAGTGATGCCATTGCTACTATTCGGTAAATTTCCTAAAAAATTCGTTCCATCTGTCATAGCAACACTTTGAACTTTATCATGCTGTGGTACTTTTTCCACAAATCCAAAGAGATCAAGTTTAATAAATCCGCCAATTGCAACCATAATTACAATGAAAATAGCAAACCCTTTCCATTGTTTAATTCTCCATGTTTTTTGAATTAGGATTTCTGCAATCCAGTAACCAAAGAATGTACCAATGAACAATCCAAAATACATCCACTCGGTACCTCTAGCAAACCCCTCGTAGAAAGTTCCTCCAAGCACCATACCGACAAATGTTAAGGAGTATTTAAACACAGGTGGAAGAATTCTGAAAATAAATGCTTTTCCAGATGCTTCACTCGGACGAATTTTATATAGATAATAGGTCGAAATCGGTAAAATCACGATTAGTGCACTGTAGACAATCCACTCGACGGTTAAAATATCTGTAACAAAAAAACTAGTAATTGGAGAAAGATGCTCCGTACTTGTTTCTAATAAATACTTTGAGGATAGACCATAAAGCAAGTGACGAAGCAGGTTAAAAGTTAGATAAAAAATTGCGTAAGGTATTAACAAAATAAAATATGTTACAAAACCATGGGATAGAGGGTTTCCGGTAATCATCCCGACAAACGCACCTATATAAAATAAAACCAAGGTAAACATGATTGTTCGGGCAAACCAATACAGGTAGTCATTACCATTAAACAATTCTGGCAAACCAGCTAAATGTTGAGACACATACGTTGTTAAGCCCACTAAAAGTATTGAACCAACAAGAAGGATCGTCCCACATCCAAGGTAATGAGCCAGAAGTGACTTTCGCGAAATAGGTGCAGAATGAATAAAGTCTGTTGAGTACTTATCTGTTAAATAGTTAAATAAATACAAAGTGAGGAGGATTGGGCAAATTAAGTAAATGAACCCTTGATACTCCATACCAAGATGTAAAATATCTTCATAACTTGGACCTGCTTTAATATTAGAGAATTCATCCACACCGAACATCGAGGCTTGAATATAAAGTCCAACAGGCATTGCAAGAAACAGAATAAGAAAATGTACTACTCCTACCCAGCCTGTTCTTCTTAGAATTTGTTTTACAAGCTCTCCATTAATCCATTTTGTTCGTAATTTCATAGCCAACACCTCCCATTTCATGGATAAACACTTCTTCAAGTGTTAAAGGTAGTACATCTATTAAAACGGGGTTGAAAGATTCAAGTGTCCGCTTGATTTCTTCAAGATCTCCACGAACCACGCATAGAATGACACTTCCACGTTTTTCTTGACTTTTTAGCTCAATTTTTTCAAAAATACCCTCCGGAATTTCACCTTTAAAAGCAATTTGAATTTTATGAATATCGGATTTTAAATCATCTAATTCACTCTCTAATAGAACTTTTCCTTCATGTAAAATTCCTACAGTGTCACAAATATCTTCCACTTCATTTAAGTTGTGAGAAGAGATGATAACGGTCATTTTCCGTTCTGCTACTTCGTCAATTATGAGATGGCGGATATGGTGACGCATAACAGGATCAAGTCCATCCATTGGTTCATCTAGTAGAAGTACTCTCGGCATCGTAGAAAAAGCTAGCCAGAAGGCAACTTGACGCTGCATCCCTTTTGACAGACGATGAATCTTCTTGTTCACATCAATTTTAATTGTTTTGGCAAGTTGCTCAAACCGTTCATCACTCCAATTTACGTACAAGCTCTTATAATAATTTGCCATTTGTTTAATTGTGTATTGAGGTAATGAGTACGGTATATCAGGAATAAAGAAAATATCTTGTTTGAGTGCTATGTTTTCAAAAACCTCTTGCCCTGCAATTTGTACACTTCCGTGGGTTGGTTTGTAGATCCCAGACAAAACTTTTAGAAGAGTTGTTTTCCCAGCACCATTGGATCCCAACAGTCCGTAAATAGATGCTTGTTTAACTTGCAAATGAACATTCGAGAGTGCATATTGATTATCGTATTTTTTGGAAACATTATTCATTTGAATCATGTTTACTTCCCCTCCTTTAGACTTTGGGATTGACTCACATTATCGAGTCCATTTTCAATTTCTGTGATGAATTGCATCATTTGTTCTTTTGTAACACCAAGAAAAAGAGCTTCAGCAATCGGTTTCGATATTTCTTCTTTTATCCGAGCTATCTTTATAGCCTTTTTCTCTTGCAAATCTGAATTAACAAAACTCCCCTTACCAGGAACCGTGTAAGAATAGCCTTGGTTTTCCAACTCTCGAAAAGCTTTTTGGATGGTGTTTGGATTAATAGAAATTTCTGATGCTAGTTGCCTAACGGATGGAAGCTGTTCATCTGGTTTTAGGATATCATTGATTATAAGTTCCTTCAGTTTATCTACGAGTTGTTCATAAATTGGTTTACGACTTCTTAAATCGAGTTCAAACATATCTGCTATCATCTCCTTTCTTTTTAAGCTTGTATCTGTATTACCTGTATCAACTGTACTAACAATGCTATTACAGTTAGTATATTCTTGAGTTTTAGTTTTTGCAACAAATTTATTTTTACAACAAAAAACAGACAATCCAGTTGAACTAAAACAACTGGGTTGCCTGTAAAAGTAACTAAATACTTATAACGATTCTGCTCGCTTTTTAACAATGGCAGCGTAATCTACCACATGGTGCTCATAATCTTCATCCATTAAAGGGGAGGTAATCATAAAGTCAGCTGAAGAGATATTACTCGCCATGGGAATATCGTAAACTTGAGCAATTCTTAGAAGTGCCTTTACATCTGGATCATGTGGCTGTGCTTTTAAGGGATCTGAAAAAAATACGATAAAATCAATTTTTCCTTCCACTATTTTCGCGCCGATTTGTTGGTCACCACCAAGGGGGCCACTGCTATAACCCTCTACATATAAACCCGTTCTTGCTGCTATCATATGAGCAGTCGTACCCGTTCCAAACAAAAAGTGTTTTTCAAGGATGGATTTATTTTTCTCACACCAATCCATCATTTCAGCCTTTTTACCATCATGTGCAATAAGTGCTATTTTCTTTTTCTTTCCAATAATTTTTTTATTTTGCATTTGTATTTACTCCCCATTTAAAACTTATAATTTTTCTATTAAATATGGTACAGAGTTAAAAGTATAGATTTTTTCTCGTAACTGATTCTCCTCAAAAATTAAAAGACAAGGTACACTTTCAATATAATACTTCTCTGCTAAATTTTTATGAAAATTTAAATTATATTCTTCTATCAAAAAGTTCGGCCTTAACTCTCGTAAAACTTGTATCATTTTGCTAGCCACTTTACAGGTTCCACACATTGGTATATATACATAAATCGCAGATTTAGACATTAACAAAAATCTCTCTTTGGAAAAGAATTGATGATATCAGCAACAAGTTGTTGTGATTTCAACGCTTCGAAACCATCCACAACTGGCATTTTATCGTTTGCAACACAATCAATGAAATACTGAATGCAGTCTTCAAATCCTCTGTAAAAGTTATCAGATTGTTTTTCATCAGGATTCTGAACAAATAATTTATTCTCTTTTTCATATTCAATAGTATTGAGATTTTTTACTCGAATAATTTGTCCATCCGTTATAGCCGCAACCTCTTCTAGTCGAGTACCAGCATTTCGATGCATTTCTGTTGTAATCGTGATCATCTTCGGCGTTTCAAAAACATGGTGTGCGGATAATAAATTGCCATCATTTGCTACGACCACTTTATTGTAAACCATCTTTAATTCGTCACCACTAAGCCAACGAGCAGTATCAACCAAATGTAAGTAATCATCAAACATAGTGAAGATCCAATCCTGCGGCCCAACATTGTCCATTCTATGTTTCTCAATACGATAGGATGTTGCGGATGAAGAATTCTCTTTTAACTCGTTATAGAGTGGGGAAAAGCGACGATTGAATCCAACCATGAGTCTCCTATTTTGGGTTTCAGCTATTTGAACCAATTCTTCTGCTTGTTCTACTGTTTCGGCTAGTGGCTTGTCCACATACACATCTTTTCCAGCCTCTAGACATTCTTTCACAATAGCATAATGTGTCG